>NZ_CP059322.2:4263687-5482374 GCF_013694245.2 Micromonospora ferruginea | reverse complement strand
CGCCTCTGTCCGACGGATGACGGCGAGCGCGCCGGCCTGGTCTCCGTCGGACCACAGGGCATTGGCGGGCAGGGCCTGCGCATGCTCCCGATACGGGTTGCGCTCGGCATGGGCGGTGAGCAGCGCGATCGCGGATCTGGTGCGGCCCAGCTCGAGATCCAGCCCGGCACGAAGTTCGACCGCGGCCAGCCGCTGCTCGTCCAGGGACGCCCTGCGCGCCGACAGCACCGGTCCCACCCGTAGACCGGCCGCCAGGGATCCCCGCCAGAGCGACTCACCCTCCTTCAGCAGGACGTCGGCCTCCTGCGTGTTTCCCTCGGACCAGGCGGACCTGGCCGCTTGGGTCAGGCGCTCGAAGCGGTGTACGTCGACGTGCTCGCCGCCCACGTCCAGTCGGTAACCCCCCGGCAGGCGAACGAGGTCCGGTCCGCTGTTGCGGACGAACATCCGTCGGAGGTTGCCCACATAGGTCCGCACGTTCGCTATCGCGGACGGCGGTGGATCGTCCGGCCAGAGTTCATCCACGAGCAGGTCGACGGTTACCAGGCGGCCACCGTGCAATACCAGCACGACCAACGCGACCTGCTGCTTGGGTGTGCCCAGAGACAGCGGGACGGATCCTCGCCGCACCTCCGGCGAGCCGAGCAGCCGGATCTCCGCCAATTGCTCCCCCGCCCCGTACGCATTCGAATGGCGCGCCGCATTCCATATGCCGGCGCCACATTGCGGGCATATGGAAGATTGCGCCCGATCCGTCATGGCCGCTCGAATCACATCAGAGAGCGACGACGCATTTTCTGTAAGTTGACGTGCCGCATGTTACGGACGCGGAAACCGAACGACTACAGACATCGGCGAGAGGCGGCTCGATAATCCCATAGAACGACCAGTTGAATATGCGTTCAGTTTCCAGGCAAAGACGGTGCGTGACAAGCGTCTGCCTCATTGGCGCAATATGCGCATATGGACATCTAATATCACCAACGCGGCCTAAACGCCATAAGATGTCGTTCATCCAAGGAGCTGTTGATCAGGCTCCGCAGATCGAACGAAAGGCGAGGCAGATGCGCGGCAACGACTGGCTGTGAAGCGAACTACCCGGGCGCCCGAGCGGGTCGTACAGTACGGGTACACACACCGCGACGATCCGAGTGCGGTGGAGGCGGACACGTGACTCGCGCCCAGGCACGCGACAATGGGACCGATCGGCGGCTGTTGCTGCTTGTCGGTCTCGTCGTGTTTGCGGCCGCCGTCGCCACCCTGGTCAGTGTCCGGCTCATCGAAGCCGGCGGCCTGGTGACGGAGAAAAACCTCACCCGTGCCGGCACGATCACCTTCCTCGTCGCGGTGGCCGCGACCGTCAATGTACGAATCCGCATTCGTGCCACGACCCACGGTGTTTCCTGGACCGACGCGGCCTCGGTGATCGGGCTCGCGGTCGCGCCCGTGCCCTGGGTCGTCATCGCCACCGGCCTGGGTGTCGCGATCGCCCGGCTGATCGGCCGGCTTCCGCCCATCAAACTGGCCTTCGGCGTGGCCAAGGAGATGACGCTGGCCGCCGTGGGCGGACTCGTCCTCGTCGCCGCCGGGTGGTCCTGGCCCTGGTCGGGGCCGATCAACCGCTCACTTCCCGCCCTGGTCCTCGCCTATCTGACCGTCGTGGTCCTGGACGAGGTGCTCACCTTCCCGGTGCTCGCCTTCGCGACCGGCACCCCGATCCGCAAACGGTTCCGCGAGCAGGTGGACCTCCGGCTGGCCAGCGTTTTCGCCCGCTTCTCGGTGGTCCTGTCCACGCTCCTCATCCTGAGGAGCAACCCGACCTTCCTGATCGTCGTACCGCCCCTCGTGCTGAGCCTGCACCTCGCCTACTCCAGCCGCCTCCGCAGCCGGGCCGAACGCGAGGCCTGGCAGCGACTGGCCCGGACCACCGACGCGCTGAACGTGGTCGACCTCGACCAGGTCCTCACCACCGCGGTCACCCAGGCCACCGAACTCTTCTCCGCCGACGAGGTCGAGATCGAGCTGCGCGAGGAGGAGAAGGTCGTCCGGGGCGTGGGCGGAGCCATCACCTACAGCGGCCCGACCGGCGAACCGAGCGCGGTCCAGGGATCGGTGCTCACCAGCCGCCTCGAAGGTCACGACCAGACCGTCGACATCGGCATGCTGCGGCTCCGCTTCGCCGGGCCGGTCGAGCTGTCCGAACGCGAGCAGTACACCCTGCGTACCTTCGCCTCCGCCCTGTGCACCGCGGTCCGCAACGCCCAGGCGTACGCCGAACTCGCCCGCATCGCCGCCGACCACGCCTACGCCGCCACCCACGACGCCCTCACCGGCCTGTCCAACCGCCGCCACCTGCTGGACGAGGGCACCGCCCAGCTCACCACCCGGCACGCCGACGGCGTCACCGCCCTGGTGCTGATCGACCTCAACCACTTCAAGGAGGTCAACGACACGCTCGGGCACGGCGCCGGGGACCAGGTGCTCATCCAGGTCGCCGGCCGGCTGCGCGACGCGGCCCGCCCCGACGACCTGGTCGCCCGGCTCGGCGGCGACGAGTTCGCCGTGCTCCTGCGTGGCCTGCCCGCCCCGGCGGTCGCCGCGCACCGCGCGGAGGCCCTGCTCGCCGCCCTGCACGACCCGCTCGACCTGGACGGCATGCGGATCAGCGTGGAGGCCAGCGGTGGCATCGCCGCCGCCCCGGCCACCGGCGGCATGGCCGAACTGCTCCGCCGCGCCGACGTGGCCATGTACCAGGCCAAACGCGCCGGCCAGCGGACCGCCACGTACGCGCCGACCCGCGACACCGCCGACCTGAACCGGCTCACCCTCGGCGGGGAGCTGCCCCGGGCCGTCGCCGACCACGAGTTCACCGTCAACTTCCAGCCCATCGTCGACCTGGGCAGCGGCCAGGTCGTCGGCGCGGAGGCGCTGGCCCGCTGGCACCACCCCACCCACGGCCTGATCGACCCGCTGCGCTTCCTCGAAGCGGTGGAACGCTCCGGGCTGCTGCCCGCGTTCGCCGAGGCCATCCTCGACCAGGCGCTGATCGCCGCCGGCTCCTGGCACGACGCCGGCTTCGACCTGCCCGTCTCGGTGAACGTGTCGCCCCGCAGCCTCCTCGACGCCCGCTTCCCCGGTGCCGTGCTGGCCCGGCTGCGCGCCCACGACCTCCCACCGGACCGGCTCGTGCTGGAACTGACCGAGACGCTCACCCTCAGCCAGCTCGACGTGGTCGACCGGGTGCTCAGCCGGCTGCGCGACTCCGGCGTCCGGCTGGCCCTCGACGACTTCGGCACCGGCTACTCGTCGCTCTCGCTGCTCTCCCGCATCCCGGTCCACGAACTCAAGATCGACCGCAGCTTCGTCACCGCCATGGAGACCGCGCCCGAGGCCGCCGCCGTCATCCGCTCCACCCTCGACCTGGGCCGCAGCCTCGACCTCACCGTGGTCGCCGAGGGCGTGGAGAGCGAACCGCAACGCCGCGCGCTCTGGGAACTGGGCTGCGCGGCCGGGCAGGGTCACCTGTTCGCCCGTCCGCTGGCCGCCGGCGCGCTGCTCGCCGCCCTCCAACGCGGCGCCGGCGGGCGACCCGGCGCGCTCGCCCGGCCGCTGCACGACGCCGGCGCGGTCATCCGGCTGCCCGGCCGCCGCGGCGGCGGCACCCGCAACCGTCCCGCCCCGCCCGCCGCCACCGACGCCCGGCAGCCCTGACCACCCGGCACCGACCCGGCCGGAGGACACCCGCGGTCTGCCAGACTGGCCCGCGTGACCGCCAGCCCCACCACCCGCCGCTGGTCGACGCTCGACGGCGCCGCCGGCGGCCTCGCCCTCGACCTGGCCCTCTACGGCGCCGCCACCGTCTTCGCCGCGGTCACCGCCGCCACCTCCACGCTGCCACCGCACCGCGCCTGGGGCACGGTCGCCACCGTCGGGTACGCGCTCGCCACGCTCGCCGTGACCCTCCAGCTCCTCGCCCGCCGCCGCGACCCCGGCACCCGCCTGGCCGGACTGCCCGCCCGGTGGACGGTCACCGGGCTCACCTGGGCCACCACCGCGCTGCTGCCGGTCGTCACGCAGAGCATCCAGCGGGCCGCCGGACGCACCGACCGGGCGCAGGAGGAGGTGCTCGTGGTCGAACACGCCGGCACCCGCCTCGCCGAGCACGGCACCCCCTACCTCGGACCCGACGCGATCGCCGCCCTGCCACCCGGCGAGCAACTCCTCGGCTACACGCCCTACCAACCCGGCATGGCGCTGTTCGGGCTGCCCCGGGCCGCGACCGACGCCTGGTGGACCGACGCCCGCGTCTGGTTCGCCGTCGCCACCGCGCTCGCCCTCGTCGCCCTGGTCGCCACGCTGCGTCCACCCGCCACCGGCCCGGGAACACCCCGCCGCGCCGCCGCGCTGCTGCGCGCCGTCCAGGCCGCCACCGTCCTGCCCGTCTGCGCGCTCACGCTCGCCACCGGCGGCGACGACCTTCCCGTACTCGCGCTCTGCCTGCTCGCGCTCGCCCTCGCCGCCGCCGGCCGGCCCGGCCGCGCGGGCCTCGCGGTCGGCGCCGCGGGCGCCCTGAAACTCTTCGCGCTGCCGATCGCGGTCGTGCTGATCTGCTGGGCCGCCACCCGACGGGCCGGCGCCCGCACCGCGCTCGGCGCTCTCGGCCTGCCCGTCCTCGCCCTCGTCCCGGTGCTGCTCGTCGACTCCGACGCCCTGGTCGAGAACGTGCTGCGCTTCCCGCTCGGCCACGGCCTGGTCACCAGCCCCGCCCAGTCCCCGTTCCCCGGTCACCTGATCGCCGAGACGCTCCCCGCCGGCCGGGTGGTCGCCGCCGCGCTGCTCGTCGCGGTCGGCCTGGCGATCGCCGTCCGGCTGCTGCGCCGCCCGCCCCGCACCGCCGCGACCACCGCGGCCGTCTGCGGGTACGGGCTGCTCGCCGCGATCCTGCTGATGCCCTCCACCCGCTTCGGCTACCTGCTCTACCCGATCGCCCTGCTCGTGCTCGCCCCGGCGCTGGCGCTCGCCGAAACCCGGATCCGGGACACCGGCCGAACGGCATTCCCGGCAACCACCCGGCACGATCCGGTCGAAAGGCGTACACCTGAGACATGACCACCTACCGCGACCGGGCCGAGGCGGGACGGGACCTCGCCGAGCGCCTCACCGACCTCGCCGGTCGGCCCGACGTCATCGTCCTCGGCCTGGTCCGCGGCGGCGTACCCGTGGCCCGGGTGATCGCCGACCGCCTCAACGCCCCCCTCGACGTGCTGGTCGTCCGCAAGCTCGGCGTGCCCTGGGCGCCCGAGGTGGCGTACGGGGCGCTCGGCCCCGGCGGCGTTCAGGTCCTCAACGAGGCGGTCGCCGGCCGGATCAGCGAGAACGACCGCGCCCAGGTCCGCCGACGTGAACAGGCCGAACTGGACCGACGCGAACAGCGCTACCGCGGCGACCGGCCGCCGCTGGACCTGACCAACCGCACCGCCGTCGTCGTCGACGACGGACTCGCCACCGGCGCCACCGCCCGCGCCGCCGTCCAGGTCGCCCGCCACCTCGGCGCCGCCCGCGTGCTCGTCGCCGTCCCGGTCGGCTCCCCGCAGGCGTACGACATGCTCGCCGCCACCGCCGACACGGTGGTGAGCTGCCAACTTCCACCCGACTTCGCCGCCGTCGGCGCCTACTACGACGACTTCCACGAGGTCTCCGACGACGAGGTGACGCAGGCGCTGACCGCCATCGCGTGAAATCACCCGGTACCGTCGATGGCATGCAGCTCATCTGTCCCAAATGCCGTGCCGAGATGCGCCAGTACGAGCGCAGTGGAGTAATCATCGACCAGTGCGGCGAATGCCGCGGCATCTTCCTCGACCGGGGCGAACTCGAGAAGCTGTTCGACGCCGAGGCGAACTGGAACCGGCAGCACGGTGGCGGCGCCCCGCAGGCCGCCTCCGCCGGGGCCGGCTACCCGCCCCCGCCGCCGCCCGCCGCCGCCCCGCACCAGCCCGGTTACGGCACCGTCCCCCGCCCCTCCGCCGCCCGGCCACGGCTATGCGCAGCCCGCGTACGGCCACGGGCAACAGCAGCACTACGGCTACCACGGCCACTACCGCCGGAAGAAGAAGCACGGCTTCCTCGGCGAGCTCTTCGACTGAGCAAGGTAAGGAGGGGGCCCTTGTTAACGCCTGGGCGATAGCAGGGGCCCCCTCCTAACCGTGCCGACCGGCGCGTGCCGTGGCAGGCTGCACCCCATGAGCCCGATCCGGCAGCACGAGGCGCTGGCCCAGGCGTACACCGGCATCACCGCCGCCGTCAGCCCACTGGACGACGCCGGCCTGCAACGACAGACCCGCTGCCGGGGCTGGCTCGTCGCCGACCTGCTCTTCCACGTGCTCTGCGACGCCCAACGCGCGCTCGTGGCGCTGGCCAGCCCGGCACCCGGCCCGGCCGACGTGGACGACGTCAGCTACTGGCGGGCGTTCACCCCCGGCGGCGACGACGGGGCCGACGCGAAACACGCGTGGTGGGCCCGCCGCTCGGCCGCCGCCTTCGACCGTCCCACCGGCGTGGTCCGGATCTGGTCCGACACCGCCCCGGCCGCCGCCCGCGCCGCCGCCGCAGCCGACCCGGACGGATGCGTGACCACGCAGGGGCACGTGCTGCGCGTACCCGATTTTCTCGCCACCCTGACCACCGAGGCGGTCGTGCACCACCTCGACCTGGTGGTGGACCTGCCGGACGCGCCGCTGCCGGCGGCGGACCCGACGCGGGTGGCGGTGACCACGATGGACGGGCTGCTGCCCGACGAGGCGGTATGCCCGGCCGGCTGGGACGACCACGAGTATCTGCTCAAGGCCACCGGGCGGGTGCCGCTGACCGACCGGGACCGGTTCGAGCTGGGCGAGGCGGCGGGCTGGTTCCCCCTGCTCGGCTGACCGGGCTCAGACGATGGCCATGTCCACGAAACGCGACAGGTGTAGCTGGGCCGCAACCGTCACCGTGTCGGTCGGACCATTTCTGTGCTTGGCAACAATGAAGTCCGCCTCCCCGGCTCGCGGCGACTCCTTGTCGTAGTAGTCGTCGCGGTGCAAAAGAATAACAACGTCAGCATCCTGCTCAATAGATCCCGATTCCCGCAGATCGGACAACTGGGGACGCTTGTCGGTACGCTGCTCGGGGCCACGGTTTAGCTGGCTGACCGCGATCACCGGGCACTCGACCTCCTTGGCCAGCAGCTTCAGGCCACGGGACAGGTCCGCGACCTCCTGCTGCCGGCTCTCGGTGCGCTTCGGTGACGTCATGAGCTGGAGATAGTCGACGACGATCAGCTTCAGGTCGTGCTTCTGCTTCAGCCGACGTGCCTTCGCCCGGATCTCCATCAGGTTCATGCTCGGGGTGTCGTCGACGAAGAGCGGCGCCTCGCTGATCTCGCCCATGCAGCGGGCCAGCTTGGTCCAGTCGTCGTCGGAGAGCTGTCCGCTGCGAAGAATGTGCAGCGGTACGCGGGCCTCGGCCGAGAGGAGTCGCATGACGATCTCGACCTTGCTCATCTCCAGCGAGAAGATGGCCGCCGCCTGGTTGGCGCGAATAGCCGCATTTCGGGCGAAGTCCATTGAGGCGGTCGATTTTCCCAAACCGGGCCGCCCGGCCACGATGATCAATTGGCCCGCGTGCAGGCCGTTGAGCAGCCGGTCGAGGTCGGTGAAGCCGGTCGGCACGCCGGTCATCACGCCACCCTGGGCGCCGACCGCCTCGATCTCGTCCAGCGTCGGCTGGAGCATGTCGGCGAGGATCGCGAAGTCCTCGCTGACCCGCTTCTCGGTGATCTCGTAGACGGCCTGCTGGGCGAGGTCGACGATGTCGTCCACGTCCCGGCTGCCGCTCGGGCCGGTGCCGTAGCCGAGCTGCACGATCCGGGTGCCGGCCTCGACCAGCCGGCGGAGCACGGCCCGCTCGCCGACGATGCGGGCGTAGTAGGCGGCGTTGGCCGCGGTGGGCACGCTCGCGATCAGGGTGTGCAGGTAGGGAGCGCCGCCGATCCGGGCGAGGTCGCCGGAGTCGGCGAGCGCCGCCGCCACGGTGATCGGGTCGGCGGGTTCGCCGCGACCGTAGATGTCGAGGATCGCGTCGAAGATGGTGGCGTGCACCGGGCGGTAGAAGTCGTTGGTCTTGAGGATCTCCACGACGTCCGCGATGGCGTCCTTGGAGAGCAGCATGCCGCCGAGGACGCACTGCTCGGCGGCGACGTCCTGGGGCGGGGTCTTCTCGAAGGACGCGTCCCGGCGCGGCGGCTCGGACGGTTGTCCCCCGGGCCGTTCCGCGCGCGTCTCGTCGGTGACCGACACGGGTCCCCCCTTGCTGCGTCGGATCGAGTCCAGCTCTATCGCCGGGGTATGACAACTTCCGCCGACCCTCCGGTCGATCGGGGGTCATCGCCCGGCGGTCGCTGGCCACGATACGGATCCCGAGGTCAGCCACCAACACAGTCGGTGGACGAGCCTCGGGACAACCTGTGGACGCAGGGGCGCCGGCATGTGCGCAGGGTGTGCACAGGGTGTGGAAAAGTGATGGGGAATTCCGGGCCTATCGCTCCTGACCTGGGCTTTTCCCATCCCCACCCTGTGGACGGAAGATTTCAGGTCGAGCCTTGTCGCCGTTCGTCCCGTACTATCGCTGCGAACGGCTGCACCTGGACAGCGGATTGCACTTTCGGGTTGAGAAGGGTCACGCTCCGGCCGTGAGACACCGGGACTGGGCAAGCGGGGAGGACACCCCGCGCGAGCGCCGGCCGAGCGGTTCCTGGGACACCTCCGGCGGTCCGCGCGAGGTCGACAGGTACGCGCCGGAGCGCCACCGCACTCCGAGCCGGCGGCGGGCGATCGAGCGTGGCCAGGACGAGCCGGTGGACGCGTACCTTCCGCGGTGGGCGGTCGAGTCGGGGATCAGCCGGGCCGACGGTGGTGGCCGGCACGCCGCTCCGGACGACGACGCCGGCGACGAGGTCGAGTCGCCGTCCTCGGGTGGTGGTTGGCGCGCCGACGCCGGGTGGCGGCAGGACGGCGGCCGGCGTGAGCTGCGGGCCATCGGCGCCGCGCCGGTGTCGGACCACACCGCCGAGTGGACGCTCGACGTCCCGCAGGAGCGGGGGTACGTCGGGAGCCGGCGGGCCGAGGGCGAGGAAGACCCGGTGTCCGGCTCGGTCCCGCGGAGCCGGCCCCGCCGGGCGGCCACCCGCAGGCCGGAGGTGACCTGGTCGGGGCTGCCGGAGGAAGTGAGACCGGCTGCTGATCCCGGTGGGTGGGAGGCCGAGCGGCCGACCCGCCGCAGCCGGCGGTCGACGTCGGGTTCCTCCTGGCCGCCCCCGGCGGTCGACCCGTGGGAGCGGGGCCGGGCCGCCGAGCCGGCGCCGGTGGAGCAGCCGCCGGCGGTCGACCCGTGGGACGCCTCGGGCGTGCACGCGTGGGGTCGGCCGGCCTCCGGGGACCGGTGGGAGCGGCCGGAGGACCGGTGGGACCGCACCGAGCACACCGGCCAGTGGGACCGGTTCACCGACACCGGTCACCTCGACCGGGTGCGGGACACCGGCGACCGCTACCCGGCGGTCGACCCGTGGGACCGTACGGCGCCGCCGGTCCGGGAGGGTTGGGCGTCGCCGGAGCGGGCCGAGGAGTTCTGGTCGGGCACCCGCCTGGCGGGCGACGATCCGCGCTGGATGGAGACGCCGACCTCGGCGCCGCGCTCGCCGATGGTCGCGTACCCGTCGCCGCGCCCGCGGGCCGCGCCCCGTCGCCGGCCGGTGGAGCCGGTCGGGGCGGGTGGGTCCGCGTTGCGGCGGGGGATGGACACCATCGGCGGCGGCTCGTGGGGCCGGCGGCTGGAGGACGACCTGCTGGACCCGGATCCGGGTGGTCCGCTGCGACCGTTGGTCTACACGGCGGCCTGCTACCTGGTGCCGGCGGTGCTGCTCTTCCTGGGCCTGGTGTTCCTGGACGGGCAGGCGCCACCGGGGTGCGTGACCGACATCAGCGGCGGCGGTTGTGACTCGCCGCGGGCGCACGCGTTCGCGTCGTTGTCGGCGGCGGCGCCGCGGTTCGGGCTGGCGCTGGTGAGCAGCCTCGTGGTGGCGGTGCTGCTGCGTCAGGTCGGGACGACCTGGCGGTCGGCGACGGTGGCGTTGGCGGCGGCCGTGGTGGGTGGTGGCCTGTCCACGGTGGTGATCAGCGCGGTGACCGGGCAGGCGATCGGCTGAGGCGGGCATGCGGAAGGGGCCCGCACCGGACAACCGGTGCGGGCCCCTTGCGTCGTGCGGTGGGTGTCAGCCCTTGACCACGTTCAGGTCAAACTTGGCGGTCACCTCGGGGTGCAGCCGGATGCTGACCGGGTAGGCGCCGAGCGACTTGATGTGGCCGGGCGTCTCCAGCCGGCGACGGTCCAGGCTCGGGCCGCCGGCCGCCTTGACGGCGTCGACGATCTCGGCCGGGGTGACCGAACCGAAGAGCCGCCCGCCGTCGCCGGCGCGGGCCTTCAGGTTGACCTTCAGGCCCTCGAGCTGGCCCTTGATCTCGTTGGCGTGGCCGAGGTCGCGGACCTCGCGGGCCGAGCGGGCCCGCTTGATGACCGTGACCTGCTTCTCGGCGCCCTTGGTCCAGGCGATCGCGAAGCCCTGCGGCAGCAGGTAGTTACGGCCGAAGCCGTCCTTGACCTCGACGATGTCGCCCGGAGAGCCGAGGCCGGACACCTCCTGAGTGAGGATGATCTTCATGTCCGTGCCTCCCCTCAGCGTGCCGTGGCCGTGTACGGCAGGAGCGCCATCTCGCGGGCGTTCTTGACCGCACGGGCGATCTGCCGCTGCTGCTGCGAGGTCACGCCGGTCACCCGTCGAGCGCGGATCTTGCCGCGGTCGGAGATGAACTTGCGCAGCAGCGCGGTGTCCTTGTAATCGATATAGGTGATCCCGTCCTTGTCGAGCGGGTTCACCTTCTTCTTCGGCTTGCGCAGTGCCGCAGCCTTCGCCATTGCTCTTGCTCCTGGTTTGCGATCGCGGGCGCTCGGCGCCATCAGAACGGGGGCTCCTCGTCGAAGTTTCCGCCGCCCGAACCAGCGCGGGAGGGGGCCGGGGCAGCCGAGGCCCAGGGGTCGTCGAAGTTGCCTCCGCCGCCGCCCTGGCCACCACCGCCACCACCGCCGAAGCCGCCGCCTCCGCCACCGGAGCGGGACATCTTCTGCACCTTCGCCGTGGCGTAGCGCAGGGACGGGCCGATCTCGTCGACCTCCAGCTCGATGACGGTGCGCTTCTCACCCTCGCGGGTCTCGTACGACCGCTGGCGAAGCCGGCCGGACACGATCACCCGGGCGCCGCGCTGCAGCGACTCGGCGACGTTCTCGGCGGCCTGGCGCCAGACCGTGCACGAGAGGAACAGCGGCTCGCCGTCCTTCCACTCGCCGGACGCCTTGTCCATGAACCGGGGCGTCGAAGCGACCCGGAACTTGGCGACCGCGGCACCGGAGGGGGTGAACCGCAACTCGGGGTCATCGGTCAGGTTGCCGATGACCGTGATGGTGGTGTCTCCTGCCATGACCATCTCCTCGCGCACTCATCGTTGTGCCGTACAGGCTCTCAGAGCCCTCCGACAGCGCGGATGAGGCTTGATCCGGACGTGCCGGGTCTAGATGCTCAGCGCATCTCCGGGCGAATGACCTTGGTGCGCAGCACCGACTCGTTGAGTCGGAGCTGACGGTCCAGCTCGGCCACGGCCTCCGGCGTCGCCTGGAGGTCGACGACGGCGTAGATGCCCTCGGCCTTCTTGTTGATCTCGTACGCGAGGCGCCGGCGGCCCCACACGTCGGTCTTCTCCACCGAGCCACCCGCGGTCCGGATCACGTTCAGGTACGTGTCGAGAGACGGGGCGACGGTGCGCTCCTCGAGGCTGGGATCGAGGATCACCATGACTTCATAGTGACGCAAGACGTGCTCACCTCCTGTGGGCTAGGCGGCCACGGTCCTTCCGTGGCAGGAGGTCGTGCGTCGTTGCCCGCCCGATGCCGGGGGAACCCGGCCGGACGCGGACAACCGGACCAGGATAGCCGGTCCGGACGATCATGCCGGGGCCGGTGGTCCGGGTGGCTCCGGAGGCGGTGACAGGGGCCCACCTCCGGCGTCGCGCGCCGAGAAGGTGGACCCCTGTCCACGGGGCCGCGGGGCGTCCCGTCCGCATTCCTTGGGTGGGACCTGGGGAGGAACGACCACACCGATGAGGTTGGATCGAGGACGCCCCGCGGAGCTTTATCATGTTGTTGCCTGGTCTGACCATACAGCGGCTCTCGTCACCACTTGGGGTAAATGAAGAAATTCGTCCACCTGACCGATTGCGGTGTCGCCGCTGAGCGGATCGCGCCCCGTCGTGCCGGGCCGCACGGCGGGGCGTCCCGTTGCCGGGGGCCTTGCCCACCCGTCCCGTGCTGTGGACCACGTCCGGGTGGAGCGTCGACCATCGATCCCACCTCGCACAACGACCGCCGGGCCGGGTGGTGACGCGTCCGGGAACCGCGACCACCCCGCGTGCGCGCACCGCGCGTCGCAGGGGCGACGTAGGCTGCCCTGCATGCGTATCGGAGCCCACGTCGATCCGGCCGACCCACTGGCCGAGGCGGCCGCCCGGGAGGCGGACGCGGTGCAGTTCTTCCTCGCCGACCCGCAGGGCTGGAAGGCCCCGAAGCCGCGCGAGGACGCCGAACGCCTGCGCACCGCCGACGTCGACCTCTACGTCCACGCGCCGTACGTGATCAACGTGGCCACGCTCAACAACCGGATCCGCATCCCCAGCCGCAAGCTCCTGCTGGGCCACGCCACCGCCGCCGCGGCCGTCGGCGCGAAGGGGCTGATCGTGCACGGCGGCCACGTCACCGCCGGCGACGACCTCGCCAAGGGCTTCGACAACTGGCGCAAGACCTTCGCGTACGCGGCCGACTCCGGCGGCTTCCCGCTGCCGGTGCTGATCGAGAACACCGCCGGCGGTGACAACGCCTGCGCCCGGCACCTCGACGCGCTGGCCCGGCTCTGGGACGCGCTCGGCGACCACGAGGTCGGTTTCTGCCTCGACACCTGTCACGCCCACGCCGGCGGCGAGGATCTGCTCGGCCTGGTCGACCGGGTGAAGGCCATCACCGGCCGGATCGACCTGGTCCACGCCAACAACTCCAAGGGCGCCTTCGACTCGGGCCAGGACCGCCACGACAACCTCACGGGCGGCACGATCGATCCCGAGCTGCTGGTCGCGGTCATCCGGGCGGCCGGCGCACCGGTGATCGTCGAGACCCCGGGAGGCGTCGAGGGCCAGGCGTCCGACATCGCGTTCCTGCGCGGGCAGCTGGGTGCCGGGGCATGACCACGGAGCAGTCCGGCGCGACCGGTGACCGGTCCGGCGCCGACCCGCAGCCTGCGGTCGGGAACAAGGCCGACGACGCGAGCGCCGCCGAGCACAAGGACAAGGCCGACGGTACGGACAGCGCCGACGCCCGCGCCGACAAGGACAAGTCCGGCGGTACGGGCAGCGACGACAAGGCCGGCAGCGACGGCAAGGCCGACAGTACGGACGGCGACGAGCCGGCGGATCGTTGGACCGCGTTCGGTCCGGCGCCCGAGCCGGTGCTCGGCCGGGCTCGACGGGTCGCGCGCGCGGTGGGCCGGTTCCTGGTGCACGAGTGGACGCTCGCCGCCGTCGCCACGCTGGCGCTGGCCGCCGCGATGACCTGGCCCACGCTTCGCTACCCGCGCTACACGCTGCCGCAGGACTACTGGGACCCGAGCCTGCAGGCGTGGCAGATGGCCTGGTCCGGGCACATCCTGCGCACCGACCCGGCGATGCTGTGGCACTCCAACACGTTCTTCCCGGAGAACTGGAGCTTCGCGTTCTCCGACACGCTGCTCGGATACGCCCCGGCCGGCCTGATCGGGGTCGGCCCGGAGCAGGCCGTGCTGCGCTACAACATCATGTTCGTGCTGGCGCACGCGCTCGCCGCGTTCGGGGCGTACGCGCTGGCCCGGCAGCTCGGCGCGGGCCGGATCGGCGGCGCGGTGGCCGGCGTGAGCTTCGCGTACGCGCCGTGGCTGCTGGCCCAGGCCGGGCACCTGCACATCATCTCCAACGGTGGCATCCCGCTGGCGCTGGCCATGCTCGCCCGCGGTCACGGTTGGTCGCTGCGCCACGGCTACCGTCCGCGTCGCCGGCACGCGGGGTGGGCGTTGGCCGGTTGGCTGGTGGCGGCCTGGCAGCTCAGCCTCGGCTTCGGCATCGGGTTGCCGTTCGCCTACCTGCTGGCCGGCGTCGGGCTGGTCGCGGTGGTGCTGTGGTTCGTCCGCCGGCGTCGGGTGAAGCGCCCGTTCGGGCGGCGGCTGTTCCTGGCCGACCTGGCCGGCGCGCTCGTCTTCGCCGCCGTGGGCGGGTTGCTGGCGATTCCGTTCTTCAAGGTCGCCGAGCTGCACCCGAACGCGGCGCGCACGCTCGCCGAGATCCAGCTCTACTCCCCGCCGGCCAGCGGTTTCTTCACCGCGCCGGCCGAGTCCCGGGTCTGGGGCGAGCTGCACGAGGGGGCACGGGCGGCGCTGCCGTGGCACCCGGAGATGACGTTGCTGCCGGGCTTCGCGCTCTACGCGCTGGCCGCCGGTGGGTTGTTCTTCTCGGTCTGGCGGGTCCGGCACCGGCTCTTCCTGCTCGCCGGGGTGCTGGTGACGATGGCGCTGGCCATGGGCACCCGGTTCCTCGACGGCCGGTTCACCTACGTGCTGCTCTTCGACTACCTGCCGGGTTGGAACGGGCTCCGGACGCCGGGTCGGATGATGCTCTGGACGACCCTGCTGCTCGGTCTGCTCGCGGCGGGCGCGGTCACCGCGTTCTGCGCCCGGGTGCGTGAGTTGGCCGCGGAACGGGTCCCGCCGTGGCCGGGCCCGTGGCTGCGGCTGGCCACGCTGGTGCCGTTGGCGCTGGTGCTGGTCGAAGGGTTGAACGTCACCCCGCACCCGGTGGTGCCGCAGCAGCCGGCGGCGATGCGCACCGTCGACGGCCCGATGCTGGTGCTGCCCAGCAGCCAGAACCTGGATCAGCCGGTGATGGTCTGGTCGACCGACCGGTTCCAGCGGATGGTCAACGGCGGCAGCGGCTTCACGCCGGACTCCCAGGCCCGGGTCCGCGACGCCACGGTCAGCTTCCCCGACTACGCCAGCGTCGACTACCTGCGGCAGATCGGGGTCAAGAACGTGGTGGTGCTCCGGGACGAGCTGGGCGGCACCCCGTGGGAGGGGATGCTCGACCGGCCGGTGGAGGGGCTGGGCGTGACCCGGGAGCAGGTCGGCGAGGCGGTCGTCTACCGGCTGTGAGGCCGGCCGCGCCGAGGACCGCGCGGCGCGGCCGTGGTCCCCGCCGGTCCCTCACCGGTCAGGCGGGCACGGGTTCGGCGGGGCGGTCGGCGGTGGCACCGGCACGCCACCGCTGGTGCCAGGGCGCGTCGGGTGCGCCGTCGAGCAGCCCGCCGTCGGGGTCGTCGGCGTAGGTCTGGCGCACCGCGTCCCGCTCCGGTCGCACGATGTCCCGGATCACGAAGCCGCAGAGGACCGCCACGGTGACCAGGCGCAGGGTGGACGCCAGCACGAAGACGCCCTCGGGGAACACCGGCCGGGACGTGGCGGTGCCGAGCAGTTCGCCGTAGAAGGCGGCGAAGTAGCAGACCTCGGCGAACTGCCAGGCCAGGAACGCGCCCCAGCGCGGCCGGGCGAGCACCGCGAGCGGCAGCAGCCAGAGCACGAACTGCTGCGACCAGACCTTGCTGAAGATCAGGAAGGCGGCGACGACGAGGAAGGCGACCTGCGCGAGCCGGGGCCGGCGCGGGGCGAGCAGCGCGAGCGCGGCCACGCCGAGGCAGGCCAGCCCGAAGAGCAGGTACGACACCCAGTTGAGCGCGGAGATGTTGGCGTTGAGCCACTCGAACGGCCCGAGTTCGCCGGGGGCGGACGGGCTGATCCGGCCGTCCAGGTAGCGGCCGATGTACCAGAGCGTGCCCCAGTCGATGGGGCGGGTGGTGTTCAGGTCGAAGAACCGGCCCCAGCTCTCCCGGTAGGGAATGGCCACCGGCAGGTTGACCGCGACCAGGGTCACCAGCGCGGTGCCGGTGGCGACGAGCCCGGCCAGCAGCCGGCCGGCCCTTGCGGTGAGGACCAGGATCGGGCCGAGGAGGAACAGCGGCCACATCTTCGCCGCGCCGCCCAGCCCGAGCAGCACGCCGGCCAATCCGGGCAGCAGCATGCCGTACCGGTCAGGTCGGGCGCGCGCCCAGGCGAGCAGCCCGAACGCGGCCAGGCCGACGGCGAGCAGGTCCCAGTTGACGGTGGCGGTGAGCACCAGGGCCGGGGAGAGCGCGAACAGTGCCGCGTCCCAGGGTCGTCGTCGGCGCAGGTTGAGGATGACCGCGACGGTGGCGACCGCGAGCGCGCCGAGCACCAGCGCGTTGAGGTTGTAGAACCACTGCCCCTGGTTGATGCCGGGGTTGTCGACGCCGAGGGCGTGCACCGGCAGGCCGAGCGCGCCCATGAAGTAGCCGGTGAGCACCGGGTATTCCACCGGGTGGTCGGCGTAGGGGACCTTGCCCTCGTTGAGCCCTTCGGCGTAGTAGAGCGCCAGCACGTCGGTGTAGCACATCCGGGTGTACTGGACGTTGTTCTGCCAGGCGCCGTCCTGGCAGGGGGACTTCTGCACCCAGTGCAGGGCGAGCGTGAGGCAGACCAGGGCCAGCACGATCCGCGCCGCGGTCCAGAATCGACCCTCGCGACCGGCCGGCCGGTCCAGAGCGGTGGCGTGGTCACCGAGCGGCCCGCCGATCAGACCGGACGTGCCCCGGACGAACCAGTCCGAGCGGGACGGGTGGTCGGTGGCCGCTCCGGGTCGGGGCGCCTCCCCGGACGAGCCGGGCTCATCGATGCCTGCGGTCGACTGGGTGCTCATGGAGAGGCATCCTGCCGTACGCCGGGGGTGTCCGTCCCGCCGCGCGCGGAGAAATTCCGGTCCGCGGAACGCGGCGGCGGCCGGACCGCTCGGGTCCGGCCGCCGCCGTCAGGTGGTACGCGTCAGTTCGTCTGCCTGGTCGGTGGGGTGCTCGGCAGCACGCCACCGCCCCGGCCGCCGCCACCCGGGAAGCCGGGGAGACCACCGCCCTGGTCGCCGCCGCCGGGGTTGCCGCCACCCGGGTTTCCGCCCTGGTTGCCGCCGCCCTGGTTGCCGTCGGGGCAGAACAGGCCCAGCGGGTCGCAGGTGGGGCCGCCGGCCGGGGGCGGGGGCGCGGGCATCTCGCCGTTGCCGACGTCGTCCTTGCCGATGTTCGCGGCGGGCGGGAACTCTTCCTTGTCCTTGCCCTTGAGCGCGTCGTTCATGAAGCGCTGGAAGATCTCACCGGGCATCTTGGCGCCGCTGATGTCCTCGCCGCCCTTGTACTTGATCGCCTTGCGGTCCTTGAGGTTGCCGACCCAGACGGCGGTGGCGAGCTGCGGCGTGTAGCCGATCATCCAGGCGTCACCGTTGCGGGTGCTGCCGTCGCCGAGTTCCCAGGTGCCGGTCTTCTCGGCGGCCTGACGGCCGTCGTCGAGCCGGCGGTTCACCTGGCCCGGGTACTGCTTCAGCACGGACGTGACGTCGGCGACGATGTCCTTGTCGATCCGCTGCTGCCCCTTGAGCTTCTCGCCGCCGACGGTGTCCCACTTGCCGGTGCTCGGGTTCTGCTTCTGGACCCGCTTGATGAAGTGCGCCTTGTTGTAGACGCCCTCGTTGGCGAAGGTGGCGACGCCGTTGGCGTGGTCGAGCACGGTGATCGGGTACTGGCCGTAGCCGACCACGTTGAAGAACGGGTCCGGCGCGACCTCCTTGGTGTCCTTCACCTTGGTCAGGTCGTACGCCTTGGCCGGGTTGGTGTCGGTCCGCCACATGGTGGTGACGCCGGCCTGCTTGGCCATCTCGACGACCTTGTCCGGGCCGATCTTCTCGGTGATGTAGTAGAACGGCACGTTCAGTGACTTGAGCGTGGACAACTCCAGCGTGCAGGAGTCGCCACACTTGACCCGGTCGGCGCCGGCGTTGCTGACCTTGAACTTGGTGTCCTTCGGCGTGAACGCCGAGCCCTTCCACCGGGACTTGATGGAGATGCCCTCCTTGAGGGCCGCCGCCAGCGTGTAGATCTTGAAGCTCGACCCCGGCGAGTGACCGCCGCTGACCACGCCGTTCTCCACGTTCTTGCCCGCGTAGTCGGTGCCGGTGCCGTTGTCGCCGCCGTAGTAGGCGCGTACCCCGCCGGTCTTCGGGTCGATCGAGACCACCGCGGCCATGAGGTTCGACGGCTGCCCGGCGAGCGCGGAGCCCTTCTTGGCCCGTTGGGCCGCGTCGAGCACCGCGTCCTGCATCTTCTTGTCGATCGTCGTGGTGATCTTGTAGCCGCCGCGGCTGAGCGCCTTCGCGCAGAGCGGCTTGTCGGCGGTCGCCTCGGCCTCGTTGTCGGTGCAGAGGTTCATCTCACGCAGTTCCTGCGAGACGTAGTTCACGACGTTGCCGTACGGGGTGTTGACGCCGAAGCTGCCGGCGCCGGTCTTCGTCGGCTTCTGGATGTTCTTCGGGTATTCGGTGGGGTGCTGCGGCATGTTCGGCGCGTCGAGCCACTTCTCGGTGATCATGCCGTTGATGACGTAGTTCCACCGGTCCAGCGCGTCCTGCGGGTTGATCGCCGGGTCGAAGCCCTGGTGCGTGGCGCTCGGCTCGGGCTGCTTGATCAGCGCGGCCAGCACCGCGGCCTCGGCCACGGTCAGCTTGGCGACGTCCTTCTGGAAGTAGGTCTGCGCGGCCGCCTGGATGCCGTACGCGCCACGTCCGAAGTAGATGACGTTCAGGTAGTGCTGCATGATCACGCTTTTGTCGTACTTGTCGTTCAGCTTGGAGGCGAGGATCGCCTCCTTCACCTTGCGGCCGTACGTGTCCTGGTTCAGGTTCTCGAACGCGTTGCGCGCGTACTGCTGGGTGATGGTCGAGGCACCCTGCTTGTCGCCACCGCTGAGGTTGTTCCACGCGGCCCGGGCGATGCCCTTGTAGTCCACGCCGGAGTGGCGGTAGAAGTTGCGGTCCTCGGCGGCCGCGACCGCGTGCTGGACGTGCTCCGGGATCTGCTGGATGGTGACCAACTGGCGGTTCTGGTCACCGATCCGGGCGATCGGCGTCTTCCCGGTCGAGTCATAGATGGTGGTGGAGAGCGGCGGGATGGTGTCCTCGGGGAGCAGCACCTTCTGCGAGTACCAGGTGAAGCTGACCACTCCGATGCCGGCGAGCATGATGAACACGGCGAAGCCGGCGATCAGCATGTTGAGCCGACGCCGCTTCTTCGCCCGCGCCGGGTCCCCACCACGACCGCTCCGGCCGGGACCGGTCGGGCCGCCCGGGCCACCGGGACCACCCGGACCGCCGCCGCTGAAGCCGGGCACGCCGGCTCGCGCCACCGCGGCGCGGCCACCGACCGGCGCCGCGCCGACACCGGCCCGCCCGGCGCCGCCCACGCTCGCCGCGCCGACCGAGGCGCGTCCGGCCGGACCGGCCGGGGAGACCGGGACCGACGCCCGTCCGGCGCCCGCGCGCCCGGAGACGCCGGGTGCCGGCGAGACGGGGACCGAGGCACGGCCCGCGCCGGCACGGCCGACCGGGGCCGCGCCCGCGGCGCCGCGCGGCATCGGTGGTACGCCGCTGACCGGAGCCCGGCCGCCGGCGCCGCGTGGGGTGACCGAGGCGCGCGCCGAGGCTCCGCCCTCCGGGGCGCCGGACCAGCCGTTTCCGCGCGGGCTCCGCTCGGAGCCGGTGTCGCCGTTCGGGCCCGGGATCTGGGCCCGCCCACGCGAAGAACTGGGATCGCCGTAGTTCATTCCTCACACCCTGCCGGTCGCGGTGGGACGCGGGGGCGTCGCCACCGGGTTGCCGTGAGCTGAAACACGGGACGCTACCTGCCGGCCCTGCCGGCGTGCACCCGTCAAATCCGATCTATTCGGACCAATTACGCTTAAAGACTGTCGCTCGTGCCGCCCGGGAAACGGGCCGGCGACGATCGGGACAGTCGCGTTCACCGTTGCGCCTCTCGCCTTCGCCGAGGGGTGGAGCCGTCGGCCGTGACCGCCCCGGTCGCGTCCGCCGCCTCGTCCGCGAGACCGTCCCGGCCGAGCAGGAACTGCTCGACCAGATGGTTCCAGTCGCAGCCGGGACAGACCTCCACCACGAACACCTGGAACTCACGCAGCGTCATGGCCAGGACGGGCAACTCCGCCCGGGTACGCGCCTGACCCGCCGACTGCTTGAGTTCGTCACCGTAAATGTAGTGGACGTGGATCAGGTTCTCGCTACGGCAGATCGGGCAGCGATGGTCGGTCGGTTCGCCGTGGAAGCGCGCGGCGTTCTTCAGGTACGGCGAGGCGTCGCACACGTCGTACGTGCCGATCCGCCCGGCCAGGAGCTCGCGCAGCACCGCTCGCTTCTGGAGCGAGTAGTCGACCACCTGGCGCTGCGTACGCATGCGGCAAAGGGTACGCGCTCCGGCGAACCCAGGCGACCATGGTCACGATCAGTGATGATCGCGTCGCGTAGACGGGGGTTTGCCCTGGCCACCGCCGTCCGCTAACGTTCGATGTATCGGACCGATACATCGCGGTGGTTAGCTCTCCGCGCAGGGGGAAAGAAGGGACGGCGCCCGTGCTCGAGTTCGCCATCCTGGGTCTCCTGCAGGAGGCGCCGATGCACGGTTACGAGCTGCGCAAGGAGTTGACCGCGAAGCTCGGCGCCATCCGGGCGGCGATCAGCTACGGCTCGCTCTACCCGACCCTGCGACGGCTGCAGGCGGCGGGATGGATCACCGAAGCCGCCGAGACACCCGCGACCGCCGAGGAGGTTCCCGCGCTGACCAGCCGACGCGGTCGGGTGGTCTACACCATTACCGCGGAGGGCAAGGAACGCTTCGCCCAGCTCATAGCGCAGGCTGGACCCGAGACGTACGACGACACGGGCTTCGGCGTGCACTTCGCGTTCTTCGCCCGGACCGACCAGGCCACCCGGCTCCGGATCCTGGAAGGTCGCCGTCGCAAGATCGAGGAACGTCGCGAGGGTCTTCGTGACGTGCTCGGCCGGGCAGCCGAGCGCCTCGACGCGTACACCCTGGAACTGCAGCGCCACGGGCTCGACGCCTGCGAGCGCGAGGTCCGCTGGCTGGAGGAGCTCATCGCCAACGAGCGCTCCGGCCGGGCCCCGACCGCCCCGGGCACCGGGACGGCCACGGGCCGAGGAGACAACGACAGCCCGCCCACGCCTGGAACGTCCAGGACAGAGCGGCCGTGATGAAGAAGAAGGAGGCAGACGCTATGGGCTCCGTCCGCGTCGCCATCGTCGGTGTGGGTAACTGCGCCTCGTCCCTCGTGCAGGGCGTGGAGTACTACCGGGACGCCGACCCGAACGACCGCGTCCCGGGTCTCATGCACGTCACCTTCGGCGACTACCACGTCTCCGACGTGAAGTTCGTCGCGGCGTTCGACGTCGACGCCAAGAAGGTGGGCATGGACCTCGCGGAGGCGATCGTCGCCAGCGAGAACAACACGATCAAGCTGTGCGACGTGGCGCCGACCGGCGTCACCGTGCAGCGCGGCCCGACCTTCGACGGTCTCGGGCAGTACTACCGGGAGATCGTCGAGGAGTCGGACGCCCAGCCGGTCGACGTGGCGCAGGCACTGCGCGACGCGCAGGTCGACGTGGTCGTCTCCTACCTGCCGGTGGGCTCCGAGCAGGCCGACAAGTTCTACGCCCAGGCCGCGATCGACGCCGGCTGCGCGTTCGTGAACGCCCTGCCGGTCTTCATCGCCTCCGACCCGGAGTGGGCGCAGAAGTTCACCGACGCCGGTCTGCCGATCGTGGGTGACGACATCAAGAGCCAGGTCGGCGCCACCATCGTGCACCGCGCGCTGGCGAAGCTCTTCGAGGACCGCGGGGTCGAGCTGCTGCGCACCTACCAGCTCAACTTCGGCGGCAACATGGACTTCATGAACATGCTGGAGCGCAACCGCCTGGTCTCGAAGAAGATCTCGAAGACCCAGTCGGTGACCTCCCAGATCCCGCACGAGATGAGCAAGAGCGACGTGCACATCGGCCCGTCCGACCACGTGCCGTGGCTGGACGACCGCAAGTGGGCGTACATCCGTCTGGAGGGCCGCTCCTTCGGTGACACCCCGCTGAACGCGGAGCTGAAGCTCGAGGTGTGGGACTCGCCGAACTCGGCCGGTGTCATCATCGACGCCGTCCGCGCCGCGAAGATCGCGCTGGACCGGAAGATCGGTGGCCCGATCCTCTCCGCCTCGTCCTACTTCATGAAGTCCCCGCCGGAGCAGTACGCCGACCACGACGCGCACGCCGCCGTCGAGGCGTTCATCGCCGGTGAGGTCGAGCGCTGACGCGCTGACGAAGCACATCGCGAGGGCCGGGTCCGTCGGGACCCGGCCCTCGTCGCGTATGAGCCCCGCCGGGCATACGAAGATCGTCCACCCACTCCTGCCCCACCCGGCCCACCAGCGGAACAGGACGGGTGAGTCACGGCCGCCGACACAAACTCCTTGATCAGCCCCAAGCGGGCACCGACGGGCGGACAAGGCGCGGCGATCATGAAGTTGACGGGCGACAAATCGGACGGCGGGCGCCGCCAACTTCATGATCAATTGGTCGGTCGGGTCAGGACCAGGCCCGTCGCAGCGCGACGCCGGCCTCCAACTCCAGCAGGGTCACCTTGCGCGGCAGCCCACCGCCGAAGCCGACCAGCTTGCCGCCCGCCCCCACGATCCGGTGACACGGCACGATCACCGGCACCGGGTTGCGGTTGCACGCCACCCCCACCGCCCGGGCCGCACCCGGCTCACCGAGCGTCTTCGCCACCGCGCCGTAGGTGGTCGTCTCCCCGTAGGGGATGCCTGTCATCTCGCGCCAGACCGCGCGCTCGAACTCCGAGCCCCGGGGCGCCGACACCGGCACGCCGAACTCGGTCAGCTCCCCGGCGAAGTAGGCCCGCAGCTCCGCCACCGCCCGCCGGGCCAGGTCGTCGCCGGGTTCGTCGGCGGCACCCGCCACCCGGCCGAAGTGCGTGCCGCGCACCGCGTCGGCGTCGGTGCCGACGGAGAACTCCCCGATCGGCGAGTCGAGCACGGTCCAGCGCATGCCGCCCATTGTCGCGCGGCGGGCAAAGTTTTCCCCGCCGCGGGCGTCGAAGAGACGGAGGTGGACGGTGGCGGAGGTCGACCGGGAGTTCACCGCGTTCGTCAACGAGCGCGGAGCGGTCCTGCTGCGGGTCGCGTACGCGCTCGCCGGCAACCAGCACGCGGCGGAGGACCTGCTGCAGAACGCGCTGGCGAAGGCGTACGCCCGATGGCCCCGGATCCGTGGCGACGCGGAGCCGTACGTGAAACGGATCCTCTACCACGACCAGGTCTCCGGCTGGCGGCGGCGGGCGCGGCGCGCGGAGGTGTCGGTGGCGGACCTGCCGGAACGGCCGGTGGCCGGTGACGACAGCGACCTGCGGCTGCTGCTGCGGGACGCGCTGCGCGCGCTGCCGCCCCGCCAGCGCGCCGTGCTGACGCTGCGCTACCTGGAGGACCTGAGCGTCGAGCAGACCGCGGCGATGCTCGGCTGCCGACCCGGGACCGTAGCGAGCCAGAGCGCCAAGGCGCTGGCCCGGCTCCGGCATCTCGTGCCGGCGCTCGACGAGATGACCAACCCGGCGGAGGTGGCCCGATGAGCACGTCGCTGGACGAGACGCTCCGGACGGCCGTACGCGACCTGGCCGCCGATGCGGCACCTGCGCCGGACCTGGCGCTCCGGGCGCTCGGGCAGGGTCGACGGCTGCGCCGCCGGCGGCGGGTCACCACCGCCGCCGCCACCGTGGTCGCGGTGATCGCGGTGATCCTGCCGTTCGTGCTGCTTCGACCGCGTCCCACCCCGCCGCCGGCCACCCCGCCGCCCACGCCCACCCCTCGCTCCGACCCGAACCCGGCGCGGCCTGGGCCGATCAGCCGTTGGTGCTGCCCGGCGACTGGGTGGTCACCCGGGGACAGGTGGCCGGCGGCTCCGGCTCGGGAGTGCTGCTCGACCGCGGCCGCGGTCGATACGTGACCACCGACCGCTACGACGGCATCTATCCGGCGCCCGCCGGCTCCCTCGTCGCGGTTCGGGACGACGCCCGCCCCCGGGAGATCGGCCTGTTCGACCTGGCCGACGGAAAGACCCGCTGGTACGAGGTCGGCCGCGCGCTGACCGCGCCGAGTTGGTCGCCGGACGGCCGCCGGGTGCTGTTCACCACCCGCCAACTGGACCACTTCGGCTTCATCGTGCTCGGCGCCGACGGTGCCCGGTTCCCCCACCCCGTCGACACCCGGGCCTTCCCCTGCAGCGACTACTGCTTCTTCGTCTGGAGCCGGGACGGACGCGACGTGGTGCTCCAGCAGACCGATCTGAGCCGCTCCCGGTCCGAGGCCGCCCGGCACCCCCGGCGGGGAGTCCAGTTCTTCTCCGCCGACACCGGCCGGCCGACCCGCTTCGAGCCGCTGCCCGGAGACCCGGCCGGACCATGGTCCTGGTCACCCGACGGGAAACTGGTGGTGGTCCAGGGCCGCGAGGAGCCGCTGCTGGTGGAGGCCGCGACCGGCCGGGTGGTGAACCCGCTGCCCAGCGCGGACGTCGTCTGGGTCGACGACGACCGGCTGCTCTACCGCCGGCCGCTCGGTACCGGTGACTTCGTGCTCGCCGACACCACCGGCCGGGAGCTGATCCGTCAGCCGCTGCCGCGACAACTGGTCGGTCTGGAGGTGACGATCGCACCCCGCTGAGTGGCCGCTGAGGGTTCGCTGCACGCAGTGGATGTTGCACCACACCGATACCGTGCAGGTCGTGGCCATGGGGACGCTCATCTTCCTGATCATCGGCGGAGCCGGTGTCGGTGTGCTGACGCTCGCCCTGCTCGGCTCGGGAGTGCTGCACCTCGGCCATCCGGACGTCGACGGCCCGGTGTCGCTGGAGGCGGTCGCCGGGTTCGTCGGTGCGTTCGGGTTCGGCGCCGCGATCGTCAACGAGCTGCTCGGCGGACGTACCGCCGGGATGGTCGCGGCGGCGGCGGCCGGCGGCGCGCTCGCCGCCGTGCCCACCGGCTGGCTGGCGGCCCGGTTGAGCCGCGCGGCCCGCAACATGCGCACCGACCCCACCCCCACCCGGGACCACCTGACCGGCGCGATCGGCCTGGTGGTCACCCCGATCCCCAGCGGCGGTTACGGCGAGGTCCGGGTACGCCTCGCCGGCCAGCCGGTCAAGCTCAACGCCCGGGCCGACGGGCCCATCCCGATCGGCGCCCGGATCTTCGTGGTCGAAGCGCTCAGCGAGACCAGCGTGCACGTCGAGACCTACTGACTCCCTCAACAGACGGGAACCCCCATGCCCCTGCTCGTCGCCATCGGCGGCGCGGTCCTCCTCGCCGTCCTGCTCGTCATGTTCGTGCTGTCCCGGATCAAGGTGGCCGGGCCGAACGAGGCGTTCATCGTCACCGGCCGCAAGGGCCGGACCACCCAGACCGCCGACGGCATCCGATCCACCGACATGTCCGGCCAGAAGGTCGTGCTCGGCGCCTCGGTCTTCGTGCTGCCGGTGGTGCAGAAGCTGCAGTCCCTCGACCTGTCCAGCCGGCGCATCGACGTCGGCATCCGGGGCGCGGTGAGCAAGCAGGGCATCCGCGCCGACCTGCACGGCGTCGCGATCGTCAAGGTCGGCGGCACCGAGGACGCGATCCGGGCCGCCGCCCAGCGCTTCCTGCACCAGCAGGCCGAGATCGACAACTTCACCCGGGAGGTGCTGGCCGGCGCGCTGCGCTCGATCGTCGGCCGGCTCACCGTCGAGGAGGTCATCCGGGACCGGGCGGCGTTCGCCAGCGCGGTCGCCGAGGAGGCCGAGCACTCGATGACCAACCAGGGTCTGGTGCTGGACACGTTCCAGCTCCAGGACATCCTGGCCGAGGGGTCCTACCTCGCCGACCTGGGCCGGCCCGAGGCCGCCCGGGTGCTCAAGGACGCCGCCATCGCCGAGGCCCGCGCCCGGCAGGCCGCCGAGCAGGAGCGGCTGCTCGCCGAGGAGGCGATCGCCGAGGCGAACCGGAACCTGTCGCTCAAGCAGGCCGGCATCCAGGCCGAGATCGACGCGGCGAAGGCGCGCTCGGCCGCGGCCGGGCCGCTCGCCCAGGCCGAGCGGGACCAGGCGATCCTCTCCGAGCAGCAGAAGGTGGCCGAGCGCAACGCCGAGCTGAAGCAGCGCCAACTCGACACCGAGGTGCGCAAGCCGGCCGACGCCCAGCGGTACAAGGTGGAGCAGGAGGCCGAGGCCGCCCGCAACGCGGCGGTGCTGCGCGCCGACGCCGAGCGGCAGGCCACCATCGCCGCCGCCCAGGCCGCCGCCGAGCAGTCGCGGCTCACCGGTGAGGGCGAGCGGGCCCGCCGGGCCGCGCTGGCCGAGGCGAACGCGATCGAGGGCGCCAAGGAGGGTGAGGCGGAGCAGCGGCGGCGGTCCGCGATCGCCGAGGCGGTCGAGCGGGAGGGCACGGCCGAGGCCGCGGCCATCCTGGCCAGGGGTCAGGCGGAGGCCGACGCGATGGCCCGCAAGGCCGAGGCGTTCGCCGCGTACGGCGAGGCCGCCGTGCTGGACCTCCTGGTCAAGGTGCTCCCCGAGGTCGTCGGCGCGGCCAGCGCCCCGATCGGCGCGATCGACAAGATGACCGTCATCTCCACCGACGGCGCGTCGTCGCTGACCAAGTCGGTGGCCGGCAACGTCGCCCAGGGCCTCCAGCTCGGCAGCGACCTGACCGGCATCGACCTGGCCGGGCTGCTCGCCCGGTTGGGCAGCGCGCACACCAACGGCAAGAGCACGGTGGACGGCAGCACCGTCAACCCGTGACGTACGACGGCGCCCGCCGGTTTCCCCTCGGGGAGCCGGCGGGCGCCGTTATATGTGGTGCGGTTCAGAGCGCGGCGAGGACGAACTTCTCGCCGGCGGCGAGGCCGAGGGTCTCGCTGTCCCAGTCGATGACGCGGCCGGCGATGAGCTGGCTGGCGCCGGTGCTGCCCGCGGTGACCGCCTTGCCGTTGGCGTTGGCCCGCAGGTAGACGGAGCCGTCGGCGTTGTAGTCGAGGACGTCGAAGACCTCCCAGGCGCCGATGGTGGCCGAGCGGGCGATCAGCGGCTTCGCACCGGCGCTCTCCGCCGTCACGTACTTGCTGTTGATCAGCGCCTTCAGGCCGAAGAAGCCGTCACCCACGCTGACGACCTCGTACTTCTCCCAGGCGCCCACGCTGGCCGAGCGGGCGATCAGCGGCTTCGCACCGCCGCTCTCCGCGGTCACGAACTTGCCGTTGGCGACCGCCTTGATGCCGACGATCGGGGCCGGGGCGTCGAAGTCGAACTTCTCGGCGGTGCCGATCGCGGTCTTGCTGGCGATCAGCGGGGAGGTGGTGCTCGGCGCGGTGACGTACTTGCCGTTGACCGCCGCCTTGAGGCTGATCGAGCCGTCGGTGTTGTCGACGACCTGGAACTTCTCCCAGGCGCCGATGGTGGCCGAGCGGGCGATCAGCGGCTTCGCGCCGGCGCTCTCCGCCGTGACGAACTTGTTGGTGACCCGGGCACGCAGACCGAACAGGCCCGCGCCGGCGTCGACCAGGTCGTACTTCTCCCACGCGCCGATGGACGTGCCGCGCGCGATCAGCGGCTTCGCGCCAGCGCTCTCCGCGACCACGTAACGGCCGTTGACCTGGGCCTTGAGGGCGTACGAGCCGCGGGCCGTCACCGGGTTGCCGACGTGCAGCAGCCGGTCCAGCGAGCCCATGGTGTCGTGCACGGCGCCGCCGACGCCGGTCGTGACGACGGAGTCGCGCACCTGCTGCGGCGTCCAGGTCGGGTGCGTCTCCAGCAGCAGCGCGGCGGCGCCCGCCACGTGCGGGGAGGCCATCGAGGTGCCGCTCATCGCCGTCGAGCCGGAGGCGGTGCCGGCCTTCGCCGAGACGATGCCCGCGCCGGGCGCGAACGTGTCCAGGCAGCGGCCGTAGTTGGAGAACCAGGTCCGCATGTCCAGCCGGTCGGTGGCGCCGACCGTGATGGCGGCCGGCACGTTCGCCGGCGAGGAGCCGCAGGCGTCCTTCCAACTGTTACCGGCCGCGACCGCGTAGGTGATGCCGGAGTTGATGGACCGGTTGATCGCGTCGTTGAGCGCCTGGTCGGTCTTGTCGTCGCCGAGGCTCATGTTGGCCACGGAAGGCCCGCTGGCGTGCGTGGTCACCCAGTCGACGCCAGCGATCACGGTTTCGCTGTCGCCGCTGCCGGCGCAGTCGAGCACCCGGACCGCGACCAGCTTGACGTCCTTGGCCACGCCGTACTTCGTGCCGCCGAGGGTGCCGGCCACGTGCGTGCCGTGCCCGTCGCAGTCCTGCGCGACGTCGTCCTGCTCGACCGCGTCGTAGCCGTTCACGGCCCGCCCGCCGAAGTCCTGGTGGTCGATGTCGATGCCGGTGTCGATGACGTACGCGGTCACCCCGGCGCCGGTCGACGAGTAGGTGTACTTGCCGTCCGTCTTGGTCTTGAGCTGGTCGAGCCGGTCCAGGCCCCACGGCGGGGCGGTCTGGGTGTCGGTGGCCCGGTAGCGCTGGACCTGCTGGACGTACGCGACGTCGGGGTCCGCGGCCAGGCGCTCGGCCTGCCGGCGGTCCATGCTGGCCGAGTAGCCGTGCAGCGCCTTGCCGAACACCCGGCGGACGGAACCGCCGTGCTCACCGGCGAGGGCCGACGCGGCGGACTTCGTCTTGGCCGGGCTGGCCTTGCCGTCCTTCAGGACGACGATGTAGCGGCCGGGCACCGCCTGGCCCGTGTCGGCGCCGCGTACCGGGGCGCGCTTCGGGCCGTCCGGGGCGGCCAGCGCCGGGCCGGCGGTGGTGGCGCAGAGGATTGAGGTGGCGGAGGTGAGGGCGATCCCCACCAACGCGGAGCGGCGCAACGCGCCGTGGCGTGACACTGAATGGTCTCCCCGTGTCCAGCGACCGTCCGGAGGGGACGGGCGGATGCGATCAGGACAGCCGTGCCGTCGAGCGGGACGGCTGGTGATGACCAACATCATGCGGGAGACATCGACCGGAGCACGTCATCCGTTCGGTCGACACGCCGGCGTATCGTCGTCGAATTTCGACGGCGTCGCGGGATCAGCCGACGATGCCCTCGGCGCGCGCCCAGCGCAGCAGCTCCGCCTCGGCCTCGTCGCGGTCCAGCGGCCCGCGCTCCAGGCGCAGCTCCTTGAGGTGCTGCCAGGCACGGCCGACCACCGGCCCCGGCGGCACGCCGAGCAACTCCATGATCGCGTTGCCGTCCAGGTCGGGCCGGACCCGGGCCAGGTCCTCCTCGGCGGCGATCCGGGCGATCCGCTCCTCCAGGGCGTCGTAGTCGGCCGCGAGCTGGGCCGCCTTCCGACGGTTGCGGGTGGTGCAGTCGGAACGGGTCAGCTTGTGCAGCCGGGACAGCAGGTCGCCGGCGTCGGTGACGTACCGGCGCACCGCCGAGTCGGTCCACTCGCCCCGGCCGTACCCGTAGAAGCGCAGGTGCAGCCCGACCAGCTTGACCACCTGGGAGGTGACGTCCTTGGGATAGCGCATCGCCTTCATCCGGGCCTTGGTCAGCCGCGCCCCGACCACCTCGTGGTGGTGGAAGCTGACCCGGCCGTCCGCGCCGACCGCCTTGGTGCCGGGCTTGCCGATGTCGTGCATCAGCGCGGCCATCCGCAGCACGAAGTCGCAGCCCTCCTCCTCCATCGACATCGCGTTGAGGACCACGGTGAGGGTGTGCTCGTAGACGTCCTTGTGCTGGGCGTGCTCGTCGATGGTGAGCTTGAGCCCGGTCAGCTCCGGCAGGAAGCGCTCGGCCAGGCCGGTGTCGACCAGCAGGCGCAGCCCGGTCACCGGGTCGACGCCGCACAGCAGCTTGGTGAACTCGTCCCGGATCCGCTCGGCGGTGATCCGGTCGAGGTCGGACGCCATCCGGGTCATCGCCGCGCGGACGTCGGGGTGGACGGCGAAGCGGAGCTGGGCGGCGAACCGGGCCGCCCGCAGCATCCGCAGCGGGTCGTCGCGGAACGACTCCTGCGGCGTCCCAGGGGTACGGATGACCTTGGCGGTGAGGTCGGCCAGGCCGCCGTACGGGTCGGTGAACCGGTGGTCGGGGAGACTCACCGCCATCGCGTTCACGGTGAAGTCGCGGCGCTTCAGGTCCTCGGTCAGGCTGGTGCCGTACTGCACCACCGGGTTGCGGCTGACCTGGTCGTAGACCTCCGCCCGGAAGGTGGTGATCTCCAGCGTGAGCCCGTCGCGCTGGCAGGCGATGGTGCCGAACTCGCGGCCGGTCTCCCAGATCGACTCGGCCCAGCCCCGGATGACCTTGACGGTCTCGTCCGGGTGGGCGTCGGTGCAGAAGTCGAGGTCGTTGCCGAGCCGGCCGAGCAGCGCGTCCCGGACGGACCCCCCCACCAGGTGCAGTTCGTGACCGGCTCGGGCAAAACGCCGACCCAGCTCGTCCGCGACCGGGGACACGCGGAGCAGTTCGGCGACGGCGTTGCGCTGCGCGGCGGTCAGCTCGTGGCGTTCGGCGGCGGAAGCGGAGGCGGAGGCTTCGGACATGGGATCGCCAGCCTATCGGGCCGGGGGTGGATCGACCGCGCCGGGCGCGGGTAACCGGCCGAGGTTGACTATGGTTCCGGTTGTGCGGGGCCGTCCGGGCCCGGTTCCGGCGTACCCCCCTTGGAGGCTGGCAGATGAGCGGCGGCGGGCTCTACCGCAGCGCGAACGCGCACGACGGCGGCCTGCCGCCGGACGACGGCGCCACCTTCATCTCGGCGGAGCCGCTGAACCAGCCCGGCGTCGAGGCGGTCGCCCCGCCGCAGGAGGTGGTCGGCGAGACCAGCGCCGCGGCGAACAGCGCGGTGATGGCGATCGGCAGCCTGGTCAGCCGGGGCACCGGCTTCATCCGCAACCTGATGATCGGCGCCGCGCTCGGTGGCGCGCTGGTCGGCGACGCGTACACCACCGCGATCTTCCTGCCGAACCAGGTGTACGAGTTCCTGCTCGGCGGCGTGCTGACCAGCGTGCTGATCCCGGTGCTGGTCCGGCGGCGCAAGTCCGACCCGGACCGGGGCGAGGCGTACTCGCAGCGGCTGCTCACGCTGGCCGTGCTGGCGCTGGCCGTCACCGTGGCGATCGCCCTGATCGCCGCGCCGGTGCTGACCGCCATCTACGCGGGCGGCAAGGACGAGGACTACCGCGGCCTGGTCACCGGCCTGTCGTACCTGATGCTGCCGATGCTGTTCTTCACCGGGGTGAGCGCGCTGATCGCCGCGGTGCTGAACACCCGCGGCCACTTCGCCGCGCCGATGTGGGCGCCGATCCTGAACAACCTGGTGGTCATCGCCGTCTGCGGGGTCTACATCGGGGTCTTCGGCGCGAACATCATCCAGCCCGGCGAGATGAGCGGGGGGCGGATCCTGCTGATCGGTGGCGGCACGCTGCTCGGTGTCGCGGTCCAGACCGCCGGCCTGCTGCCCGCGCTGCGCAAGGTCGACTTCCGGTGGAAGTGGCGCTTCGACTTCCGCGCGCTCGGCCTGGCCGAGCTGGCCCGGCTCGGCGGCTGGATGTTCTGCTACGTCGGGGTCAACCAGCTCGGCCTGTTCGTGGTGGTCAACCTGCTCACCCGCGCGGCCGGCGGCAACAACGCCGGCCTGCTGATCTACAACAACGTCTTCCTGCTGCTGATGATGGCGCACGGCATCATCGCGGTCTCGATCATCACCGCGCTGATGCCCCGGATGAGCGCCGCCGCCGCGGAGGGCCGGTTCGGCGACGTCACCGCCGACCTGTCCCGCGGCACCCGGATGGTCAGCGCGGTGCTGGCCCCGATCGCGGTCTGCTACGCGGTGCTCGCCGGCCCGATCTCCGTGGTGGTGTTCCGCTACGGCGCGTTCACCGGCGACAACGCGGTGGCCACCTCGACGGTGCTGCTGGTCGCGGCGCTCGGCCTGGTGCCGTTCGCGGTCAGCCAGCTCTTCACGTTCGCGTTCTACGCGCTGCCGGACACCCGTACCCCTGCCCTGGTCAACATCCCGGTGGTGATCCTTCGGGTGCTGCTCCAGGTGGGGCTGTTCCTGATCTTCTCGAACACGTTCGCGGCGGCCGGCATGATGCTCGGCAACGCCCTGTCGTACCTGGCCGCCGCGATCATCTCGGCCATGCTGCTGCGGCCCCGGGTGGGGCGGATCGGGCTGGGCCGGATCATGAAGACCTTCGGCCGGGTGGTGGTGGCCGCGCTCGGCGCCGCGCTGGTCGGCGTGCTCGTGGTCGCGGTACTCCCCGGCGATCCGGAGGGCCTGAGCCGGCCGGCCGCCGCGATCCAGTTGGTGATCGGCGGCGCGGTGATCGGCGGGACGTACCTCGGGCTGGCCATGCTGCTGCGGATCAGCGAGATCACCGAGGTGGTCGGGATGGTGCGGCGGCGGCTCGGGCGCTGACCCGGGGCGGTCGTGACCGACGGTGAACGAGGATCACCAGGCTGGGGATACGGCTGTGGATAACTCGGGATTCCGCCGTCCAGTGGGCCTCTCGGCCTGTGGACAACCAACCGTAAGGCTGAGGGTGCCCAGGCCGGGGCGGGGAAACCACAGGCGCGCCACACCGGCACGCCCCTGCGTCGCTCACTTGCCGTCAACCTCTAGATTGGCGGTGCGTGTCCGCGATGACTGGCTTGCCGCCGGCCGCAGCGGGAAGATGACATGTCGGAGAACCGGGCATCCCGGGTAAGGTCGCACTCGACGGGTACGTCCGGCGTCGACGTCGACCGTGCCGGTTCCACCGAAGCCAGAGCGGGAAACCACATGCCCAGCAACACGGGTCCATCGATCGACACGATCACCGAGGGAGGACGGGTGACCCAGGTCGGCGAGGGTCAGGAAGCGGAGGAAACCTCTCCGGCGGTCGTGACCCTCGGTGCTCCCACCGTCGGTGAGCTCCTCGCCGAGCGCTACGAGCTGGCCGAGCACATCAACAACGACAGCGCCGGCCGCCTGGTCTGGCGCGGTGTCGACGTGGTGCTGCGCCGGCCCGTCGCGGTGGTCCTCCGCTATCCGGGTGGCGACTCCGCCACCGAGATGCTCCAGGCCGCGGTCGCCGCCAGCCGGGTCATCCACCCCAACCTGGTCGGCGTCTACGACGCCATCGACGAGGACGACCGGGCCTACGTGGTCCGCGAGTGGGTGGACGGGCAGTCGCTGCGCGAGATGGTGACCGCCGACGGCCCGCTGGACCCGGCCCGCGCCACCGCGATCGGCAACGCCGTCGCCAGCGCCCTGGCCGCGGTGCACGCCACCGGCATGGTGCACGGCAACATCCACCCCGGCACCGTGATGATCAGCGACGACGGCCGGGTGGTGGTGGCCGATGCGCGTACCGACGGGGCGGACAGCCAGGAGAACGACCTGCGGGCCGTCGGCGGCGTCCTCTACTACGCCCTCACCGGGCACTGGCCGCACGGCGAGGCCCCGCTGCACGGCGCCACCGCCGGGCACGGCCGGGCCGCGCTGCCCGACGCCGTCCGGGACTCGGCCGGCGGCATCGCCGCACCCCGCCAGGTCCGCGCCGGGGTGCCGGCCTACCTCGACGACCTCACCATGGACCTGCTCGACCCGGAGATCGCCCCGCCCTCGTCGGACGTGCTGTCCGCCGAGCTGAGCCGGCTCGACATCCCGGCCGACGAGCAGTTCCTGGAGCAGGCCGGGCCGCTGCGCTTCACCGCCGACCCCGGCGAGGAGCCGTCGCCGCTGGCCGCGGCCGGCGGTCGCAAGGTCGCGCTGGGCGTCGCCGGTCTGCTGGCGGTGGCCCTGGTCGGGCTGTTCATCGGGATCAACGTGCTCGGTGGCGGTGACGGCGGTGACAAGGAGCCGGTGTCCCAGCCCTCCAGCAGCGCCCCCGCCACGGGTGGCGGCAGCGCCGAGCCGGCCGCGCCGGTGGCCCGCAAGCTCACCATCCAGGACGTCCGGATCATCGATCCGAAGAGCAAGGACCGCGCCGAGGTACGTGACGCCGAAAAGGTCATGGACGGCAGCGACGACGACGGCTGGGAGACCCAGACCTACAAGAACAACGGCAAGTTCGGCGGCCTCAAGGACGGCATGGGCATCTGGATCGACCTGGGCGCCCCGCACACGGTCAAGTCCCTGCAGGCCACGCTGTCGTCCGGTGGGGCCGCCGCCGAGCTGCGCACCGGCGCCACCGGCGACTTCCCGTCCACCTCCAAGGGCGACGGGCAGCTCGTCGCGGCCTACCCCACGGTGATCGGGCAGCCGTTCGAGAGCAGCGACTCCGGCACCAACATGATCTTCAACGGGTTCGACCCGGCCAAGAAGTACCAGTACCTCCTCTTCTGGATCACCGAGCTGCCGGAGAAGGACAGCGGCGGCTGGAAGCTGGGGGTCCAGGAGATCACGGTCCAGGGCTCGTGAGCCGCCCGCCGTACCCGCCGCGCCACCTCCCCCGGACGTGGTGATGGCGGGTCCCGGCGCGCGTACCTCCGGCCCGGCGACCGGCGACGGGCCGGCGGCCCGGTCCGACCTGGAGCTGCTCCGGGCCCACGTCGCCGGCGACCGGGACGCATTCACCGAGCTGTTCCAGCGGCACCGCGACCGGCTCTGGGCGGTGGCCCTGCGGACGATCGGCGACCGCGAGGAGGCCGCCGACGCACTCCAGGACGCGATGCTGTCGGCGCACCGCGCCGCAGCCCGCTTCCGCGGCGACTCGGCGGTCACCACCTGGCTGCACCGGATCGTGGTCAACGCGTGCCTGGACCGGATGCGGCGACGGCAGACCCACGCCACCGTCCCGCTGCCGGACGGAGTGCACGGCGACGGGGACCCCGGCCGGCACACCGGCGGGGTGGAACCGGCCGCGCCCGTGCGCGACCACGACACCGCGCTGGTGGTCCGGCAGGCGCTCGCCGCCCTGCCGGCGGAGCAACGGGCGGCGCTGGTCCTGGTGGACGTGCAGGGCTACCCGGTGGCCGAGGTGGCGCGGATCCTCGATGTCGCCGAGGGGACGGTCAAGAGCCGCTGCGCCCGCGGCCGGGCCCGGCTCGCCGTGGTCCTCGGGCACCTGCGCACCGGCTCCGACGAGCCGGTGGACGTGCCCCGCGTCACGGCAGGGAACCGTCGGCCGCCCGAGGGCGTCGGATCCTCGTCGGGACGCGCCCGACCGGACGCCAGCCAGGAGGAGTCGTGAGTTCCCGCCAGTTCAGCGAGGTCGACCACGACCTGCTCGCCGACTATCTCGGCGGGGCGCTGGACGGCACCCCGGAGCAGGCCACCGTCGCCCGGCTGGTCGAGCAGGACCCGGCCTGGGGCGAGGCGTACGACGCCCTGGCCCGCGCGACGGACCTGGTCCACGGCGACCTGGCCGCCTGGGCGGCGGAGCCCGCGCCGGAGCTGCCGGCGGCGGTGGCCGACCGGATCACCGCCGCCCTCGCCGGGGCCGGCCCCGCTCCGACCGCCGGCCACGTGCCCGATCCGGCCGGCCGCGACGCGACGACGCCCGCCGTGCCGACGCAACCCGCCCGGTCGAGCCGCCCACCCGGCACCGCGTCCCGCCCCGAGCGGCACACCGGGCCGGGCCGGCGGTCCCGGCGCTGGGCCCGGGTCGCCGGGCCGGTGGCGCTGGCCGCGGCCTCGGTCGCCGCGGCGGGTCTCGGCGTCGGCTGGCTGACGAACGCGGGCGGCTACCGCAGCACCCCGGCCGACCGGGCGGCCGGCGAGGCCGCGCCCGCCGCCGGCGCGCCGTACCGGACCACCGGTCCGGCGGTGCGCAGCGGCACGGACTGGACGCCGGAACGCTTCGCCCTCGGCGCGGGCGGCGCCTCGAAGGACAAGGACCCGGTCCGGCCGGACATGGCCGGGCCGTCGGGCGCGGCGAAGGACGGCCGGGAGACCCCGTTCTCTGCCACGGAGAAGGGGCGCATGGCCGCCGTCGGTGGACTGGACCGGCTGATGCGTCCCGAGGCCCTGGCCGCGTGCCTGACGGCGATCGGTGCCGAGCACGGCGCCACCCCGCTCCGCGTCGACCTGATCGACTACGCGCGGTTCCAGGGCGCCCCGGCGCTGGTCGTCACGTTCTCCGACGCCGGTGGCAGCCGCTGGGGCTGGGTGAGCGGACCGGAATGCGGCGTACCCGGGTCCGGCGCGGACACCCGGTTCCGCACGCGGGTAGGGTGAAACCGCGGTCACCGGGCCTGTCCCGCCACGTGACCTGACCCACCGGACGACCGGCTCGGGAATCCCCGCTTCGTACGATGACGTTCTGCAAGTCAGGCGCCGGCGTCGCTCGACGTGGCCGGCACTAGGGATCGACATCGGTGCGCGCCGGTGACGAACACACACATCGGGAGACGGCAGTGGACGAGGTCCGCAACCTGATCATCATCGGCTCCGGGCCGGCCGGTTACACCGCGGCGGTCTACGCGGCACGCGCCAACCTCAAGCCGTTGGTGATCGAGGGCGTGCAGTCCGGTGGCGCGCTGATGACCACCACCGAGGTGGAGAACTTCCCCGGCTTCGCCGACGGCATCCTCGGCCCCGAGCTGATGGACAACATGCGCAAGCAGGCCGAGCGGTTCGGCGCCGAGTTCCTCACCGACGACGTGACCCGGGTCGAGCTGAAGGACACCGGCGAGATCGGCTCCGACGCGGTGAGCACGGTCTGGGTGGGCGAGACCGCCTACCGGGCCCGCGCCGTGATCCTCTCCACCGGTTCGGCCTGGCGGCCACTCGGCGTGCCGGGCGAGCAGGAATACCTGGGCCACGGCGTGTCGTCCTGCGCCACCTGTGACGGCTTCTTCTTCCGCAACCAGCACATCGTGGTGGTCGGCGGCGGTGACTCGGCGATGGAGGAGGCGAGCTTCCTCACCCGCTTCGCCGAGTCGGTGACCATCATCCACCGCCGCGACTCGTTCCGGGCCAGCAAGATCATGGCGGAGCGGGCGCTCGGCAACGAGAAGATCAAGGTCGAGTGGAACACCACCGTCGAGGAGATTCTCGGCGACGACGGCAAGGTCAGCGGGGTCCGGGTGCGCAACGTGCACACCGGCGAGAGCAGGGTGCTCGACGTCACCGGCGTCTTCGTGGCGATCGGCCACGACCCACGCAGCGAGCTGTTCCGCGGCCAGGTGGAGCTCGACGACGAGGGCTACGTGAAGGTGCAGGCGCCCAGCACCCGCACCGACGTGCCCGGCGTGTTCGCCGCCGGCGACGTGGTCGACCACACCTACCGGCAGGCCATCACGGCGGCCGGCACCGGGTGCGCGGCCGCGCTCGACGCCGAGCGGTTCATCGCCACCCTGCAGGGCTGAGAATTTTCACGAGGAGGAGGGGTTCATAGTGGGAGCAACCAAGGCGGTCACGGACGCGAGCTTCGCAAGTGACGTGCTGAAGTCCGACAAGCCGGTTCTGGTCGACTTCTGGGCGGAGTGGTGCGGTCCGTGCCGCAAGGTCTCGCCGCTGCTGGAGGAGATCGCGGGCGAGATGAGTGACCAGGTCACCATCGTCAAGCTCAACATCGACGAGAACCCCGAGACGGCGCGCACCTACCGGGTGATGTCCGTGCCGACGCTGACCATCTTCAAGAACGGCGAGCCGGTCCAGTCGATCGCCGGCGCCAAGCCGAAGGGCGAGCTGGTCAAGCTCATCGAGTCGGCGCTCTGAGGCCGGTCCCGACACCGCCGAACCCCCGTCACCCCGCCCGGGTGACGGGGGTTCCGGCTTTCCTGACCTGCGCGAACACGAACCCGCCTAGTGACCGGCCACGGTACGCTCCGTAGGCGTCCGGCGGAGTTCCGCCTCCGCCAGCTTCCGCGCAGAGGGGGTCGTCGTGCGTCCGATCCGACCCGGTGACCGAGGCCCGGCGGTGGCCGAGATCCGCACCGTCCTCGCCGGCCTGGATCTCCTCGCCGCAGACGGCCGGGCCGACGACTACGACGCCCAGACGGAACGCGCGGTCCGTGCCTTCCAACAGTCCCGCGGCCTCAGCGTGGACGGACGCGTCGGCGCGGAGACCTGGCGGGCGCTGGACGCGGCCCGCTGGCGGTTCGGCGCCCGCGCCCTCTACCACGCCATTCCCGAGCCGCTGACCGGCGAGGACGTGCGCTCACTCCAGGAACGCCTGCTGGAGATGGGATACGACGTGGGCCGCGCCGACGCCATCTACGGCATCCGCACCTCCCGCGCGGTGGCCCAGTTCCAGCGCGAGATGGGGCTGAAACCGGACGGCGCCTGCGGCCCGCACACCGTCAACGCGCTGCGCCGCCTCGGCCGCAAGGTGGTCGGCGGACGACCGCAGTGGCTGCGCGAGTCCGACGCCATCCGCCAGGCCGGCCCGACGCTCGTCGGCCGGACCGTGGTGATCGACCCGGGCCACGGCGGCACCGACCCGGGCGTGGTGGTGCCCGACGGCGCGCTGCGGTGGAGCGAGGCGGACCTCGTGCACGACCTGGCCAGCCGGCTGGAGGGCCGGCTCGCGGCGGCCGGCGTACGGGTGCAGCTCACCCGGGGCCCGTCACCGCTGACCTGCCTACCGGACGCGGACCGGGCGCACCTCGCCAACTCGCTCGGCGCGGACGTGTTCATCTCCCTGCACACCGACGGCCACATCAACCCGGACGCCGACGGGGTCGCCACCTACCACTACGGCACCGACAACGGCGTCACCTCGGCCACCGGGGAACGCCTGGCCGGGCTGGTGCAGCGGGAGATCGTGGCCCGCACCGGGCTCCGCGACTGCCGCACCCACGCCAAGGCGTGGGACCTGCTCCGGCTCACCCGGATGCCCGCGGTACGCGTCGAGGTGGGCTACCTGACCTCACCGCGGGACCGGGCCCGGCTGGTCGACCCCCGGTTCCGCGACCGGGTGGTCGAGGCGATCGTGGCCGGCGTGCAGCGGATGTACCTGCCGATCGAGCGGGACGTGCCGACCGGCTCGATCGACGTGAGCGAACTGCGCGCGATCGTGGCCGCCGGCACCGTGGTCGACTGAGCCGGTCAGCTCGTCGAGCGGGTGGCCGGCGCCGGGCGGACCGGGCGCAGCAGCGTCTCCGGGCTCATCGAGCCGAGCAGCTTCTCCAGCGCGTACTCGACGTCGGACTTCCAGCTCAGCGCGGTGCGCAGCTCCAGCCGCAGGCGCGGGTAGCGGGGGTGCGGGCGGACCGTCTTGAAGCCCACCGACAGGAAGAAGTCGGCCGGGGCGAGGCAGGCCCGGTTCGGGTCGTCCGCGTCGTCGCCGAACTTGGCGTCGCCGAACGCCTCGATCGCCTTGATGCCCCGCTTGGTGAGGTCACGGGCGACGCCCTGCACGAGCATCCGGCCCAGGCCGCCGTCGGCGAACGCCGGCACCACGTGCGCCGTGGTCAGCAACGCCGCGTCGGCCGAGACCGGCGAGGTGGGAAACGCCATCGAGCGCGGAACGTACGCCGGTGGGGCGTACATGACGTAACCGGCGGGCATCCCGTCGACGTAGACCAGCTTGCCGCAGGAACCCCACTCCAGCAGCGTCTGGGAGACCCAGGCCTCCTTCTCCAGGCCGGGGTCGCCGGCCGCGCAGGCCCGTTCGGCGGAGACCGGGTCCAGCTCCCAGTAGACGCACCGCCGGCAGGATCGGGGGAGGTCCTCCAGGGTGTCCAGGGTCAGGCTGACCAGACGTCGCGACATGAGCGCACCCCACCAAACAGTCTCGGAGCGTCGGCCACCGCGGTGTCCCGCCGCCCTCCTGCTCCCGACGAGCGATCGTACGCTCCTGCCCGCCGGTGCGGGAGTGGACGCGCGAACGCCCACCCGGCGGCGGGCCGGGGCGGTCCGCGATGTGGACGTGTCCACACGGCGGGTTCCGCGCCGGTCACCAGGGACTACGATCGACCAATCGGCCGCGTGCCGCCATTGGATGCCGGCATCGCGGGTACCACACCGGGCGGCAGCCCCGCCGACACCCGATCGAGGTGATGTCATGACCGGCACGACGCTCGACGACTACACCGACCGGTACGCCCGGCGTGTGCGGGGGATGACCGCCTCCGAGATCCGGGCCCTGTTCGCGGTGGCCAGCCGGCCGGAGGTCGTGTCGCTCGCCGGGGGCGCGCCGTACATCGCCGCGCTGCCGCTCGACGCGGTGGGCGAGATGCTCGGCCGGCTCGGCGCCGAGCACGGCAACACCACCCTGCAGTACGGCATCGGCCAGGGCACCCTGGAGCTGCGTGAGCGGATCTGCGAGGTGATGGCCCTCTCCGGGATTGACGCCTCCTGCGGCGCCTCACCGGAGGACGTGGTGGTGACCGTCGGCGGCCAGCAGGCGCTCGACCTGGTGGCCCGCCTCTTCCTCGACCCGGGCGACGTGGTGCTCGCCGAGGGCCCGACGTACGTCGGCGCGCTCGGGGTGTTCCAGGCCGCCCAGGCACAGGTCGCCCACGTGCCGATGGACGACGATGGCCTCATCCCGGAGGCGCTGGAGGTGGCCATCGCCGACCTGGCCCGGGCCGGCCGCCGGGTGAAGTTCCTCTACACCATCCCCACCTACCAGAACCCCGCCGGCGTGACGTTGAGCGAGGAGCGGCGGGAGCGGGTGCTCGACATCTGCGAGCGCGCCGGGCTGCTGGTGGTGGAGGACGACCCGTACGGTCAGCTCGGTTTCGAGGGTGAGGCGCCCGCGCCGCTGCGGGCCCGGCGGCGCGACGGGGTCTTCTACCTGAGCACGTTCTCCAAGACCTTCGCCCCCGGCCTGCGGGTGGGCTGGATCCTCGCCCCGCACGCGGTGCGCGACAAGCTGGTCATCGCCAGCGAGGCGCAGATCCTCTGCCCGAGCGGATTCGCCCAGGCGGCCGTCTCGACCTACCTCGCCACCATGCCGTGGCGGGAGCAACTCAAGATCTACCGTGAGGTCTACCGCGAGCGCCGGGACGCGCTGCTCGACGCGCTGGCCGACCTGATGCCCGAGGGCACCACCTGGACCACGCCCACCGGCGGGCTCTTCGTCTGGGCCACCCTGCCCGACGGGCTCGACGCCAAGGCGATGATGCCGCGTGCCGTCGCCGCCCGGGTGGCCTACGTGCCGGGCACCGGCTTCTACGCCGACGGGACGGGCACCGGCAACATGCGGCTCAACTTCTCCTTCCCGCCGCCGGAGCGGATCCGCGAGGGCGTCCGCCGGCTGGCCGGGGTGATGGAGCAGGAGATCGCCATGCGGAAGGTGTTCGGGGCGATCGGCGGCACCGGGCCGCGTCGCCGCCAGGGCGGCTCGGACACGCCCGGCCCCGACTTGGCATGATGCCCGCATGGCCGTCAGCCCTGCCGCACCGACTCCCGTGACCGGATCCTCCGCCGACGAGCTGCGCGTGCTGGTGCTCGCCGGCGGTCTCTCCTACGAGCGGGACGTCTCGCTCCGGTCCGGCCGCCGCGTGCTCGACGCGCTGCGCGCGGTCGGCGTCGAGGCCGAGCTGCGGGACGCCGACGTCGCGCTGCTGCCCGCGCTGACCGCCGACCCGCCGGACGCGGTGGTGATCGCCCTGCACGGCGCGACCGGCGAGGACGGTTCCCTGCGCGGCGTGCTCGACCTGTGCGACGTGCCCTACGTGGGCTGCGACGCCCGGTCCTCCCGGCTCGCCTGGGACAAGCCGTCGGCCAAGGCCGTGCTGCGCGAGGCCGGCATTCCCACGCCCGACTGGGTGGCGCTGCCGCACGATCGCTTCTCCGAGCTGGGCGCGGTCGCCGTCCTGGACCGGATCGTCGACCGTCTCGGGCTGCCGCTGATGGTCAAGCCGGCGCAGGGCGGCTCCGGCCTGGGCGCCGCCGTGGTCCGGGAGGCCGCGTCGCTGCCGGCCGCGATGGTCGGTTGTTTCGCGTACGACCAGACGGCGCTGGTGGAGCGCTACGTGCCCGGGATGGACGTGGCGGTCTCGGTGCTCGATCTGGGCGAGGGCCCGCAGGCCCTGCCGCCGGTCGAGATCGTGCCCCGCAACGGGGTCTACGACTACGCCGCCCGCTACACGGCCGGGCGCACCACCTGGCACGCGCCCGCCCGACTCGACGCCGCGACCACGCAGCGGGTGACCGAGGTGGCGCTCGCCGCGCACACCGCGCTCGGGCTGCGCGACGTGTCCCGGGTCGACCTGATCGTCGACGCGGAGGGCCGGCCGCACGTGCTGGAGGTCAACGTCTCTCCCGGGATGACCGAGACCTCGCTGCTGCCGCTGGCCATCCAGGCGGCCGGGCTCGACTTCGGTCGGGTCCTCGGGACGCTTGTCACCCGGGCTGCGGCCCGCCGACCGAGCTGACCTTCCCCGACGGCCCGCTCCCGGAGCCGCCGCCTAGTGTCGCGCGGCCTACTCGGCGGTGGCCCGCTGCGCGCGACCACCCGCCCCGGCCGCATCCTCCTTGACGTGACCTGGACCACCGGCCGGCTCCGCGGAGTCGGTCGCGTCCCGCTCCGGTTCCCGGCCGACGTCCGCGCCCCCGTCGCCGTCGCCGTCGCCGTCGCCGTCGCCGTCGCCGTCGTTCATATCGCCGGTCGATCGCACCACAGCGCCGGGCGGGTCGGTGGCGACCGATTCGCCGGTGGATCCGGTCGGGTCGACCTCGTTCGCATCCCCGTCCGTCGACTCGGCCTCCGGGATCTCGTCCGCGGCCTCGATGACCGACGCGGCTTCCTCCTCGGCCTCCTCCGTCGAGCTCGCCGGCGACTGCGCGGAGAGGCTCGACGGCGCCTGCCACTGGATGCGCGGCGGCTCAGCGAGCGGACGGCCACCGAACTCGGCGAGCCAGGCGGCCACCATGGCCAGATTCTCCCGCCACTGTTCCTCGGAGATCGGCGGCAGGATCGAGTCCCACAGCGACAGGAACGTGCCCCGCAGTTGCAGGCGCCCGTACGGGCGGGCCAGGAACCACATGTGCAGGTGCGCGGAGCCGTCACCCCACCGGTTGACGTGCACACGGGCCACGCCGTCCAGCGAGCGCACGGCGCGCTCCAGGCGGACGGTCATCACGCCAAGCTCCGCCGCGAGGAGGTTCGGCAGGTCACCGAGATCGAGGTGGGAACGCGATTCCAGGATCAGCACCATGGGCAGCCCGGTGGGCCGGTCCATGGTGCGCACCCGCCACCGCTCGCCGACCCAGATGTACGCCTCGTCGGGCGCGTTGCAGGCGGTGCACTCCCGGTCCGCCTCACCCCGCCGGGGAGGCTCGACCGGTACGGGGTCGTCGAGCTGCTTGACGCGGATCTCGCCCTCGAACGGGAAGGAGGGCCACTGGGTGAAGTCCGGGACTGAGGGAGGGGTGTCCTGCACGACGCTGACCCTAACCGAGTTGGCGACGCCTGTCCCTACCCGCGTCGGGCGGAGACCCACCGGCACCGGACTATCCACAGCGGTTGTCCACCGCGTTGTCCACAGGGTGCCGAGATCACCACCACAGCGCGTCATCCACAGCTCAGCAACGGTTTCCGCCGCTTGTTTCACGTGAAACGGAGTGAGCCTGTGGACAACCGCTGTGGATAACTCGGTGGTCCGATGGCCCCTTCTTCACAACGATCCAGCCGCCGATCGGCACCGGCCGGACGCGGGGGATATTCGCACGCTGCTCCATCCCGCTGCGGCGATCGCACCGCCTCGCCAAGGGACTTCGGTGGGGTCGTTTCACGTGAAACGGAGCGCCTACGGCGGCGCGGCTTCGGCGCCGACTGCCCCCTGCGTCTACAACTCCCCCGACCCGCCTGAGCCCTGCGGCCGGCCCTACGGTCCGACGCATGGGCGGTGCCGCCGCCCGCTGCCTGTCCGCCTCACGGACGGACCCAACCGACCGCTGTCCGCTCGACCCCGATCCGGCCGACCCATCGATCACGGAGGACGCCAGCCCCGCTCGCTCCTCCGCTCCTGATCGACTCGCCGGGCCTGTCGGACGGCGAGGTCCTTTGACTCGCCGGAGCCGTTGACTCGCCGGGGCCGTCACCCTGCTGGGTTCGGCGACTTGCCGATCCGGCCAATCCCGTCGGGAGAGTCGCGAAACGATGTCGGCAACCCGCAGTACTCCATCGGCCGGCCTTCAGCGCGAGGTAAGCCCCGGCTCGGATGGAATCGCCTGCCGCCCCGAGTCCTCGCCGCGCCGCCGGCTGCACCGGAGATGGCAGTGGCTCGGCGCACCGCCGCGCGTCTTCCGAGCTCGCTGAGGCTTACGGCCGACCCGCCAGTTGTGGGCCGAGGACTACGGAGCGCCGGCTGAGCCCCAGTCATGGCCGCCTTCACCCGCAGCGATTCGCGCGGCAGCGGTTTCACGTGAAACCGATCCGTCCCATGAGACGACACCCTGATGCAGGGGCGCTGCTTCGCTCGCCGAGCAGCGACCCGTCCTCAACGCGCCTTCCTGAATCGACGGGCCCCGTCGACTACTGCGGGACCAGAGTCGTGCCGCCTCCGCATGAGTGGGACCGACCCCGCTGCCGACGTGGTCGAGACACTACTGACTCGGCTGGCCGATCTTCCGGGCGAAGAGTCGCGATCACGTGGCGAACCCTGCGCCACGGAAAGGCGGCCAGGCTGGCCCCTGAGGCTCGAAGAGCCGGAGCTGGTGGTCACGGGGTCAGGACGAGCTTTCCGATGGCACAGATCGGATGTGAGCCGCCTCTGTGAGAGTCGCGGGACAACGTCGGCAACCCGCAGCACTCGATCGACCGCCCTTCAGCGCGAGGTGAGCCCCGACTCGGATCGCTGCTCCGGTTTCACGTGAAACCGGACCCGGGCGGCCAGGGCGTTCGGCATTCCTGCGGGAGACGCAGCGCCGGCGACCCTCGCGGACCCGCTGAAACGGAACCGGCCGCACTCCTCGGAAGGCGGTGCGGCCGGACGGCGGTCGGGGCGGGGATCACTCCTCCTTGAGCTGCTCCTCTTCGCTCACCCCGATGATGCCGACGATCCGCTCCAGGTCGTCGACCGTCGCGAACTCGATCGTGATCTTGCCCTTGCTCCGGCCGATGTCCACCTTCACCCGGGTGTCGAACCGGTCGGAGAGCCGGTCGGCGAGGTCGGAGAGCGCCGGCGCGTGGGCCTTGGTGCGTCGCTTCGCGGCCGGGGCCTTCGCCGGTCCGTCGGCGAGCGCCAGGGCCACCAGTTCCTCGGTGCCGCGTACGGAGATGCCCTCGGCGACGATCCGGGTGGCGAGCTTCTCCTGGGCCTCCGCGTCGTCGAGGCTCAGCAGCGCCCTGGCGTGGCCGGCGGAGAGCACCCCGGCGGCGACCCGCCGCTGCACGACGGCGGGGAGGTTCATCAGGCGGATGGTGTTGGAGATCTGCGGGCGGCTACGGCCGATCCGCCGCGCCAGTTCCTCGTGGGTGGCACCGAACTCCTCCAGCAGTTGCTGGTAGGCCGCCGCCTCTTCGAGCGGGTTCAGGTTCGCACGGTGGATGTTCTCCAGCAGCGCGTCCCGGAGCATCGCGTCGTCCTTGGTGTCCCGGACGATGGCGGGGATGCTCTCCCGGCCGACCGCCTGGGCGGCGCGCCAGCGCCGCTCACCCATGACGAGTTCGTACTTCTCGCTGTCGAGCTGGCGGACGACGATCGGCTGGAGGAAGCCGACCTCCTGGATCGAGGTCTTCAGCTCCTCCAGCGCCTCCTCGTCGAAGACGTGCCGGGGCTGCTTCGGGTTCGGCACGATGGAGTCGACCGAGATCTCGGCGAAGCGCGCACCGGGCACCGGGCTCAGTTCGATCTCGGGCTCGCCGGCCGGCGCCAGGCCGCCGCCGATCGTGTCGGTTCCGGCGGCGGTGACATCGGCGACCGGAGGAGTCGGGGAGGGAGCCATCGGTGCGGCTTCCGGCTCGGTGTCCGCCGGCGTCGCCTCCGGCGGTGGTGCGGTGGGGATGAGGGCGCCGAGCCCTCGGCCCAGTCCGCCGCGGGGACGGTTCTTCATGCGACGCCTCCCAGCGACTTCTCCGTACTACGCATTCCGGCTCACCGGCTCCTTGACCCCTCGCTCAGCGATCTCCTGGGCGGCCTCGAAGTAGCTCGTGGCGCCCCGCGAACCGGGATCGTAGGTCATCACCGACTGGCCGTAGCTCGGTGCCTCGGAGACGCGCACGTTGCGGGGGATGACGGCTTGGAGGACCTTGTCACCGAAGTGGTTCCGGACGTCCTGCTCCACCGCGTCGGCCAGCCGGGTACGCCGGTCGTACATGGTCAGCAGGATGGTGGAGACGTCGAGCTTCGGGTTCAGGTGCTGGCGTACCAGGTTGATGTTGTTTATCAACTGGTTGAGGCCCTCCAAGGCGTAGTACTCGCACTGGATGGGGATCAGCACCTCCTGCGCGGCCACCAACGCGTTGACGGTCAGCAGGCCGAGCGAGGGCGGGCAGTCGATGAAGACGTAGTCGAAGTGCCCCGGGTACGCCTCGATCGCACGCGACAGCCGGGACTCCCGGGCGACCACCGAGACCAGCTCGATCTCGGCACCGGCCAGATCTATGGTCGCCGGCACGCACCACAGGTTGGGGATCCCCTCGACCGCCTGAGCCACCTCCGCGAGGGGCACGCTGTCGATCAGGCAGTCGTAGACGTCCGGCACCCCGGTGTGGTGCGGCACGTTCAGCCCGGTGGACGCGTTGCCCTGCGGGTCGAGGTCGACCACGAGCACACGGTTGCCGTGCAGCGCGAGCGCCACCGCGAGGTTCACGGTGGTGGTGGTCTTGCCCACGCCACCCTTCTGGTTGGCGACGCACATCACCCGGGTCCGGTCGGGGCGGGGCATGGAGACCTCGCCACTGGGATTCAGGATCTGCACGGCGCGCATCGCCTCCATAGCCAACGGTGGGTCATCCTCTTCGCGCGTCGGGGTTTCACGTGAAACGTACGTGGCGGCGTCGGTCTCGTCCTCGAACCCGGGTGCCGGTGGCGTGTCGGCGGGTGCCTCGACGGCGTCGGAAGCGCCGGGCTGGTGCGGCACGGCGGAAACCGGGGGCTGCGGCTCGAAGCGGGCGGGAACCGCGGCGTTCGCGCGTGCCACGGCCGGCCGGGGAGTCGGGGCGTTCACCGGACCATCGCTCGGATCGTGCGGGTCGCGGACCGGCGGTACGTTGGCCGGCGCGGACGACACCGGCCGGACGGCACCGGTCGGCGACACGTCCGGCTTCGGGGCCGGGCCGGCGGGGTGGTGCGGGGATGCGTCTCGGGGATCGTCCACCGCCCACTCCTGGTAGTTGGTTTCACGTGAAACGGGATCGCCGGGTGATCGCCCGCCGGCCCCGGTCAGCCGTGGATCGTCATACCTGCCGTCGTCATGCACCTGTCATCCCTACCCGCTCCGGATGGTCGGCCCGCACCCGTCAATCGGGCCCCGCTCTTCGCGCGGCGTCACCGGCCCGGCGGAAACGGTCGGGGTCGGGTGCCGCCCGGCACCGCCGCTCCACACTATCGACGCGCGGTCAGCCTACGGCCGACGGGCGCGGCGGGTCCATGTCGGGTTGAGATCGATCCGGTCACTTCCCCCCGGTCCAACGACCGGCGGACGCGTCCGGAAGCCTTGTCCGGTCAGCGATCCCGATTCCGGCCACCGCGACGGCGACCGCCGCGCGAGCGCTTCGGGCCCTTCGCCTTGGGCTGGCGTACCACCCGCTCCCGGACCACCTCGACGACGGTGGCGGCCGGCTCGATCACCCCGACGCCGCACCGGTGCAGCTCGGGCTCCCCACCGCCGAGCCGAGCCACGGCGTCGGCGTGCTCGGTGATCTCCTCGGCCGCGGACGCGCCCTTGAGAGCCAGCAGCCGCCCACCCGGCACCGTCAGCGGGAGGCACCAGGTGGCGAGTCGGTCCAGCGCGGCCACGGCGCGCGCCGTGACGACGTCGGCGACCAGCGGGTCGCGGTCCCGGGAGCCGGCCGCCGCCTCCTCGGCCCGCCCCCGGAAGACCCGGACCGACCGGGTCAGCCCGAGGCGCTGTACCGCCTCGACCAGGAAGGAGACCCGTCGGGCGAGCGGTTCGACGAGGGTGACGGTGAGATCCGGCCGCGCGATCGCCAGCACCAGGCCGGGCAGTCCGGCCCCGGAGCCGACGTCGATCACGCTGGCCCCCTGCGGGATCCGCTCCGCCACCACCGCGCAGTTGAGCAGGTGCCGGTCCCAGAGCCGGGGCGTCTCGCGGGGCCCGATCAGGCCCCGGACCACACCCTCCGTGGCCAGCAGTTCGGCGTACGCGGCGGCGAGGTCGAGCCGGTCGCCGAACAGCGTCTGCGCGGCCTCGGCCAGCTCGGGCGGCAGGGACGCGTCGGCCGGGTCGGGGCGCGTGGCGATCACCGGGGCATCCGTGACGTCCACGGTGGACGCCTCGGCGAACGCCGGCTCGGCCACCGCGTCCGGCTCGGCGAAGAACGGGTCGGCCGCGCCGGCCGGCACGTCGGAGTCGACCGGTTCGGTCTCCGCCGCCGGCTCACCGGAGAAGGCCGGTGTCACCGGGGCGGCCGCCGGCTCGATCCCGCTCGCGTCGGTCGACGGCTCGGCGGAGAAGTCCGGGTCGGCCGCGCTCTCGGGCAGGTGCGGCGGTTCGGTCGGCTGCTGCTCGTCGGAGAAGACCGGGTCGGGGCGCACAGCGGCCGGCCCGGGCGGCGTACCACCCGGGCCGGCCACGGCGTCCGCCGTCGTGTCGTCGGAAGCCACTGACCTCAGTCCGCCACCGGCTGGACGACGATGCGGCGGTTGGGCTCCACGCCCTCCGACTCGCTCTCCACGCCGCTCATCGCGTTCACCACGTCGTGCACGCACTTGCGCTCGAACGCGGACATCGGCTCCAGGCGTACCGCCTCGCCGTGCTCCTTGACCTTCTCGACCGCGTTCTTGGCGACCGCGGCCAGTTCCTTGCGCCGGGCGGCCCGATAGCCGCCGACGTCGAGCAGCAGGCGGCTCGGCGTCCCGGTCTGCCGGAACACCGCCAGGCGGGTCAGCTCCTGGAGCGCCTCCAGGGTGGCGCCGCGCTGGCCGACCAGGTTCTGCAGGCGGGAGCCGACCACCTCGACGACCGGCCGGCCGCCGGACACCAGCTCGTCGATGTCGCCGTCGTAGTCGAGGATGTCCAGCAGCCCCTCGACGTAGTCGGCGGCGATCTCGCTCTGGCGGAACAGGTCGCTGTCGGCCGGGGCCTTCTTCTCCCGGACCTCGGGGGTGTCCTCGCCGGTCTCGATGGTGGCCGAGGTCTCGTCGTCGTCCACGGACTGGTCGGCGCTGGGGATGCTGGTGTCGGTCACGGTCTCATCTCCGTACTCGCTCGGCCGGACCGTCGAGGTCCGCTGGTTTCCCGGGAGCCGGCGGGAGGTTCGCCGGATGCCTCTCGGGCACGTCCGTACGGGCCAGTTTCGCCCGTGACCGCGCGGTGCGCGGCGGTTCCGGCCCGGCGCCTACTCCTCGGAGGGCAGCTCGGGGACCGGACGGGCCACCGCCGGTCGCGGCGGTGGCCCGGAGTGCTCAGCCCTGTCGCTTGGCGGGGCGGTTGCCGGCCTTCTTCGGGTTGACCGGCTTGGCGCCCGGCTTCGGGCCGGCGACCTTCGGCGCGGCGGCCGGCGCCTTGGCCGCGGGCTGGGCGGTCTTGCGACCGAGCAGGCCGGTCTTGGCCGGCTGGACCGGGTTCTTGCCGCCGGTGGTGGCGGCCTTCTTCGGCGGCACCAGCGGGGGGAACTTCCGCAGCACCCACTGCTGCTGGCCGAGCGTGAAGAGGTTGTTGGTGACCCAGTAGATGATCACACCGATCGGGAAGATCGACCCGGAGACCAGCAGCGACACCGGGATGCCGTAGAGCATCAGGCGCTGCACCATCCGCTGCTGCGGGTCTTCCGCCCAGCCGGTCTTCAGGATCATCTGCCGGCTGGTCAGGTAGGTGGTGGCGATCATGATGAGCACCAGGACGCCGGCGATCACCTTCACCGTGCCGGTGTTCGCGCCCAGGGGCGCCAGGTCGGCGGCGGTGGAGCCGAACCGGCCGGAGATCGGCGCGGTGAAGAGCTTCGCGCTGGAGGCGCTGTTGAACTGGTCGACGGTCCAGCCGTAGAGCGTCTTGCCGCCGTTCTCCGGGTTGAGCCGCTTGAGCGTGTGGAACAGGCCCAGGAAGACGGGGATCTGGAGGAACATCGGAAGGCAGCCCATCAGGGGGTTGGCCTTTTCCTTCCGGTAGAGCTCCATCATCTCCTTCTGGAGCGTCTCCCGGTCACCCTTGTGCTTCTCCTGGAGCTCCTTCACCTTCGGCTGGAGCGCCTGCATGGCACGCTGGGACTTGATCTGCTTGACGAAGACCGGGAACAGGATCACCCGGACCGTCACCACCAGGAAGATGATCGCGAGGATCCAGGCCCAGTTCGTGCCGATGACCGCGCCGACCGGCACCCCGATGGCGTCCCAGGCCGAGTGCCAGGTCAGCAGGATCCACGAGATCGCGTAGTAGATCCAGTCGAGACTCAATTCTCAGGCTCCAGTCACGTCGGCACGGCGGCGACCGCCCGGCTCCGGCACCGGGTCGTGTCCACCTGGGTGAAAGGGGTGGCAGCGCGACAGCCGCCGGACCGTCAGCCAGGCCCCCCGCGCCGCACCGTGCCGGGACACCGCCTCCACGGCGTAGGCACTGCACGACGGGTAGAACCGGCAGCGGGCCGGCAGTGCCGGACTTATCCACCGACGGTACGCGATGATGGGTGCCAGCAGCATGCGGGCACCGGTAGTGGGCGACGGCGTCGCGGTCCCGCCGGTCATCGTGGCCGCCGTCCCCGGGGGGCGCGGGCGGCGGTCAGGGCGGCGTCCAGGTCGGCGCCGAGCCGCGCGTACGTCGCGTCGGCGGCCGGCGGCAGGGCGCGTACCACCAGCGTGGTCCCGGCGGGCAGCTCGGCCAGGCGTTCCCGGACCAGGTGCCGGAGCCGGCGGCGGACCTTGTTGCGGACCACCGCGCCGCCGACGGCCTTGGACACGACGAAGCCGGCGCGGCGGGGTGCGGAGTTCTCCGCACCACTGCTCCGCGCCGGCTCCGGCGAGGGTGTCACGGCGTCGGTCGGCCCGGGGACCGTCAGGTGGACCACGACGGCACCGCGGCCGACGCGTCGGCCACCGCGAACCGCTGCGGCGAAGTCGCTACTGCGCCGCAGTCGCTGTGCGGCGGCCAGCACGACTGCCCACGTCCCCGTACCGGACCGGACGGCCTCAGGCCGCCAGGCGGGTGCGGCCCTTGGCGCGACGGGTCGACAGGATGGCGCGGCCGGCACGGGTGCGCATGCGCAGCCGGAAGCCGTGGGTCTTCGCGCGCCGGCGGTTGTTCGGCTGGTAGGTGCGCTTGCTCACGTCAGGCTCTCCGTTGTGGTACGCCCCGCGCGGCGGATCGCCCGGGGTCCTGTGCTGGTCCAGATCACCTCGACGGTGACCTCCGATCGAAGCTGCCCGGTGACCCGGCCCCCGATGTTGCGGTGTTGCGGGAGGCGGCCACGGACAGCGAGCATCTATCACCCTAGCAGAGGGCGAGAGAGCATCCGCTCCAGCCTACGCAGGGGCGCAATGACCGTCAAACCTCCCACTCCGGTCCCCGACCTGCGCCGGAACGGTGGCCGAAGGGGCGGATTTCCCGGATGTCGGCGACGCCCCCCGGGTGTCGACGGTTGATGGCGCGGGGTTCGCGCTGTTAGCGTGCGCGATTGCGGTCGGCGTCGGTACGGGTTTGTCGCCGACCGGCAAGACCGGACAAGCTGTTGAATCGTTCGGCACGGTGAACCCGCTTCAACGCCTCTGCGAATCCAGGGGGCAGGTCCGACCCGCGTCCGGTGGGCGGCCACAATCGGTCGGTACACACAGGCTGTGGATAACTTGTGGATGACGACCGGTCAGCCGTCCGGGCGGGCGTGAGGATCAGGCGAGGGGGTGGCACGACGTGACCGGAGCGACAGACCTTGCCGCGGTGTGGGCGGCGGCCACCGAGGAACTCGCCGACGAGATCATCTCCGCGCAGCAGCGCGCGTACCTGCGCCTCACCCGGCTGCGGGCGATCGTCGAGGACACCGCGTTGCTCTCCGTCCCGGACGCCTTCACCCGGGACGTGATCGAGTCCCGGCTCCGCCCGGCCATCACCGAGGCGTTGAGCCGCCAGCTCGGCCGCGACATCCAGGTGGCCGTCACCGTGCGGGTGGCCGAGGACCCGGCCGGTCGACCGGCCGGCACGGTCTACCGCAGCAATCCGGAGCCGCTGCCCGAACCGAACGGCCCGGCCGACCTGCTGCCCGGGTTCGACCGGGTCGGCCCGGCCCCGGCCGCGCCGGCCTATCCCGCCCCACGTCCCGAACCGGGATACGCCGAACCGGGGTACGCCGAGCCGCGGCCGGAGCACGAGGCGGAGGAGCCCGCCCCCCGGCAGCGCAACGCGGACGGCGGCCGGCCGCACCTGATCCCGGCCGGCCGGGACGGTCAGGACACGCTCTTCGGCGCCGTCTTCGCCGAACCGCGCCGCGCCGCGCCCGAGCGCCGCGCCGCGCCCGAGCGCCGCGCCTTCGACGAGCGCCCCGGGGTCGAGCAACCCGCCCCCGCCGCCGGCGGCTACGAGCCGCGCTACCGGGAGGCGCCCGGACCGGCCGACGCCCCGCCGCTGCGCGGCCTGCCGCGGGACGGCGCCACGGACAACGGCCCCGGTCGCGGCGCGCTCGACCACCACCGCCCCGGCGGCCAGGGCGACCGCCGCCTGCCCGGCGGTACGGAGAGCGGCGGCAACCGGCTCAACCCGAAGTACATGTTCGAGACGTTCGTCATCGGCTCGTCCAACCGCTTCGCCCACGCGGCGAGCGTGGCGGTGGCCGAGTCGCCGGCCAAGGCGTACAACCCGCTGTTCATCTACGGCCACTCCGGGTTGGGCAAGACCCACCTGTTGCACGCCATCGGGCACTACGCCACCACGTTGGGCAACGCCCGCTCGGTCCGGTACGTCTCGACCGAGGAGTTCACCAACGACTTCATCAACTCGCTGCGGGACGACAAGACCAGCGCGTTCCAGCGCCGCTACCGGGACGTGGACATCCTCCTGATCGACGACATCCAGTTCCTGGAGAACCGGGAGCGGACGCAGGAGGAGTTCTTCCACACCTTCAACACCCTGCACAACGCCAACAAGCAGATCGTGATCACGTCCGACCGGTCGCCGCGCCAGCTCGCCACGCTGGAGGACCGGATGCGGACCCGGTTCGAGTGGGGGCTGCTGGCCGACATCCAGCCGCCGGACCTGGAGACCCGGATCGCGATCCTGCAGAAGAAGGCGGCGCAGGAGCGGATGTACGCCCCGCCGGACGTGCTGGAGTTCATCGCCTCCCGGGTGTCGAACTCGATCCGGGAGCTGGAGGGCGCGCTGATCCGGGTCACCGCGTTCGCCAGTCTCACCCGGTCCTCGGTCGAGCTGTCGCTGGCCGAGGAGGTGCTGCGGGACTTCATGCCGGACGGCGCCGGCCCGGAGATCAACGCCGACCAGATCATGGCGTCCACCTCCGAGTACTTCGGGGTGAGCCTGGAGGACCTGCGCGGCCACTCCCGGTCCCGGGTGCTGGTCAACGCGCGCCAGGTGGCCATGTACCTGTGTCGCGAGCTGACCGACCTGTCGCTGCCCCGGATCGGGCAGGCGTTCGGCGGGCGCGACCACACCACGGTGATGCACGCCGACCGCAAGATCCGTCAGCAGATGGCGGAGCGGCGTTCGCTCTACAACCAGATCGCCGAGCTGACCAACCGGATCAAGCAGAACACCTGAGACGCTCGTCTCTCCGCACCCGTCACGACAGCCCGGCCGGACGCCTCCGGCCGGGCTTCTTCGTCTCCGGCGGGGCCGGCGGCGGGTGGGGACGAGGCCGCCCGTTGACCCTCGACCCGGTGGAGAGCCCAGGATCGGTGTCGTGCTCGTCCACAGCTCGTACCGGTTGTCCACACCCCCTGTGTCACAGGCGGTGGATAAACACCGTCTGCATCCGGCCGGTTACCCACAGACTGTGGACAACTCCTGGGGACGAGCCTGTGGACGCCTGGGGACAACGTCCGCGTTGTCCACCGACGACGGTCCGCCTGTGGGCGACCTGTTGAAGGTTCTGGGGATGACGACGCCCGGCGTCGTCCGCGCCGTCCACAGCACTGGGGAGAAACCCCGTGGATAACCGGTGGACAACCGGTGGACAGCGGTGGAAAACCCGGCTGCTGGCGACGGCTGTGGACCGGGGCACGAGTTGTACCCCTGGTTCTCCACAGCGAAACCACCGGTGGATAACCTGTCTGACCTGGGCAGACGCGGGTTCTCCACAGTTTGCACAGGTGCGATGAAGACGATGAGTTATCTCTTCTAAACAACAAAAACCAATCATCACCGTTGGACTTCCTGTGGATCGGGTCGTGCACTGCCGTCGGCAGTCGCCCGGGCACCTGGATCCATCGGGGTCGGGCGCACAGCCGATGCCCTCGCGCCCTAAGGTGCGAGGGGTACCCGCACGGTCGGGCGGGGCGGGTGGCAGCGGTCGGCATGAGAGAGTTGTCGCTGACGTCGACGCGGAGGCATTGATGAAGTTCCGAGTGGAGCGCGACGCGCTCGCCGAGGCGGTCGCGTGGACCGCCAAGAGCCTGCCCAACCGACCCTCCGTACCGGTGCTGGCCGGGGTGATGCTCCGGGTGACCGACGGCAACCTCCAGGTCTCCGGCTTCGACTACGAGGTCTCCAGCCAGGTCACCGTCGAGGTGCAGGGTGACGCGGACGGCGCGGCCCTGGTCTCCGGTCGACTGCTCGCCGAGATCACCAAGGCGCTGCCGGCCAAGCCGGTGGACATCGCCGCCGTCGGCGCGCACCTGGAGCTGGTCTGCGGCAGCGCCCGGTTCACGCTGCCCACCATGCCGGTGGAGGACTACCCGACCCTCCCGGAGATGCCGGAGAGCGCCGGCACCGTCGACGCGGCCGCCTTCGCCGCCGCCGTGGCCCAGGTCGCCGTGGCCGCCGGCCGCGACGAGACGCTGCCGATGATGACCGGCGTCCGGCTCGAGCTGTCCGGCGGCACGATGGCCATGCTCGCCACCGACCGCTACCGCCTCGCGCTGCGCGAGATGGAGTGGAACCCGGACGACCCGGAGATCAGCCTCAACGCGCTGGTGCCGGCCCGCACCCTGAACGACACCGCCAAGGCGCTCGGCCCGCTCGGCGGCCACGTGACCATGGCGCTCTCCTCCGGTGGGGCCGGCGAGGGCATGATCGGCTTCTCCGGCGGCACCCGGCGGACCACCAGCCGGCTGCTCGACGGCGCCAACTACCCGCCGGTGCGCTCGCTGTTCCCGGCCGACCACAACGCCGAGGCCCGCGTCGCGGTCGCCACGCTGATCGAGGTGGTCAAGCGGGTGGCGCTGGTCGCCGAGCGCACCACCCCGGTGCTGCTCAGCTTCAGCTCCGACGGCCTCGTGGTGGAGGCCGGCGGCACCGAGGAGGCCCGGGCCAGCGAGGCCATGGAGGCCACCTTCAGCGGTGACCCGCTCACCATCGGCTTCAACCCGCAGTACCTGATCGACGGCCTGGCCAACCTGGGCGCCCAGTTCGCCCTGCTGCGCTTCGTCGACGCGTTCAAGCCCGCGGTCCTTTCCCCGGCCGGCGAGGATGGCGAGGTCATTCCGGGGTACCGGTACCTCATCATGCCGATCCGCGTCTCCCGCTGATCGCAGGCAGCACCACCCCGACGTACGGAGGTAGCAACACATGCAGCTCGGCCTGGTAGGACTCGGCCGGATGGGTGGCAACATGCGCGAACGGCTGCGCGCCGCCGGGCACGAGGTGGTCGGCTTCGACCGCAACCCGGAGCTCAGCGACGCCGCGAGCCTCGCGGAGCTGGCCGAGAAGCTCGACGCACCGCGCGCGGTCTGGGTCATGGTGCCCGCCGGCGTCACCGACGCCACCATCGACGAGCTGGCCGGCGTGCTCGGCGAGGGCGACATCGTCATCGACGGCGGCAACTCCCGGTTCAGCGACGACGCCCCGCGCGCCGAGCGCCTGAACGAGCGGGGCATCGGCTACGTCGACGTCGGCGTCTCCGGTGGCGTCTGGGGCCGGCAGAACGGCTACGGGCTGATGGTCGGCGGCGCGCAGCAGCACGTCGACCGGCTCATGCCGATCTTCGACGCGCTCAAGCCGGAGGGCGAGTTCGGCTTCGTGCACGCCGGCCCGGTCGGCGCCGGCCACTACGCCAAGATGGTGCACAACGGCATCGAGTACGGCCTGATGCACGCCTACGCCGAGGGCTTCGAGCTGCTCTCGGCGTCCGAACTCGTGACCAACGTCCCCGGCGTGGTCAAGTCGTGGCGAAAGGGCACCGTCGTCCAGTCCTGGCTGCTCGACCTGCTCGACCGGGCGCTCGACGAGGACCCGGAGCTGGCCGAGCTGAGCGACTACACCGAGGACACCGGCGAGGGCCGCTGGACGGTCGACGAGGCGGTCCGGCTCGCCGTGCCGCTCAACGTCATCACCGCCGCGCTCTTCGCCCGGTTCGCCTCCCGGCAGGACGAGTCGCCCGCCATGAAGGCCGTCGCCGCGCTGCGCCAGCAGTTCGGCGGTCACGCCGTCCACAAGCGCTGACCGGTATCCACAGCCTGTGTACGTCCGCCGGCTCGAACTGGTCGACTTCCGCTCGTACGAGCGGGTCGGCGTCGACCTGGAGCCCGGCCCGAACGTGCTGGTCGGCGCCAACGGCGTCGGCAAGACCAACCTGGTCGAGGCGCTGGGCTACGTGGCGACCCTGGACTCGCACCGGGTCGCCACGGACGCCCCGCTGGTCCGGATGGGCGCCACCTCGGCGGTGATCCGCTGCGCCGTGGTGCACGAGGGCCGGGAGCTGCTGGTCGAGCTGGAGATCGTCCCGGGCAAGGCCAACCGGGCGCGGCTCGGCCGCTCCCCGGCCCGCCGCGCCCGGGACGTGCTCGGCGCGCTGCGGCTGGTGCTGTTCGCGCCGGAGGACCTGGAACTCGTCCGGGGTGACCCGGCCGAACGCCGCCGCTACCTCGACGACCTGCTGGTCACCCGGCAACCCCGCTACGCCGGCGTCCGCGCCGACTACGAGCGGGTGGTCAAGCAACGCAACGCGCTGCTGCGCACGTCGTACCTCGCCCGCAAGACCGGCGGCTCCCGTGGCGGCGACCTGTCCACGCTCGCCGTCTGGGACACCCACCTGGCGCAGCACGGCGCCGACCTGCTCGCCGGCCGGCTGGAGCTGGTCGCCGCGCTCACCCCGCACGTGGCGAAGGCGTACGACGCGGTCGCGGCCGGGCGGGGCGCGGCCGGCATCGCCTACCGGCCCTCGGTCGAGCTGCCGGAGCCGGCCGCCGACCGGGCGGCGCTGGCCGAGGCGCTGGCCACCGCGCTGGCCGCGAACCGCTCCACCGAGATCGAACGGGGCACGACGCTGGTCGGCCCGCACCGCGACGACCTGGCGCTCACGCTCGGCCCGCTGCCCGCCAAGGGGTACGCCAGCCACGGTGAGTCCTGGTCGTACGCGCTGGCGCTGCGGCTGGCCGGGTACGACCTGCTGCGCGCCGACGGGATCGAGCCGGTGCTGGTGCTGGACGACGTCTTCGCCGAGCTGGACACCGGCCGGCGGGAACGCCTGGCCGAGCTGGTCGGCGGCGCGAGCCAGCTCCTGGTCACCTGCGCGGTGGACGACGACGTGCCGGCGGCGCTGCGCGGCACCCGCTGGACGGTCGGTGAGGGGACGGTACGACGTGCCGGATGACGACGAGGTGCGGCTCCCGCCCGCCCGGCTGGGGCCGGGACGGGACGGGGGGCCGGCCGGCCGGGGCGGGCCCGCGGCGCGTACCCCCGGGAAGCCGGCGGACGGCGAGCCGGGCGCGGCGACGGAGGGCACGGCCGGGCCGGAGCTGGCCCGGGCGGTGCTGGACGCGGCGAAGGCCAAGCGTCAGGCCGCGGCCGGCACCCGGCGGCGCAGCGCGGTCCGCGGCGACGGTGAGAAGCGGCTGCGCGGCTACTCCGGCCCCGGGCCGGACCCGCGTGACCCGCAGCCGCTCGGCGCGGTGCTCGACAAGCTGGTCAAGGCGCGCGGCTGGCAGCAGCCGGCGGCCGAGGCGACCGTCTTCGGCGCCTGGGAGAAGGTGGTCGGCCCGGAGGTCGCCCAGCACAGCCGCCCGGTCAAGCTGGAGAACGGCGAGCTGACCGTGGAGGCCCGCTCGACCGCGTGGGCGACCCAGCTCCGGCTGCTGGCCGGTTCGCTGCTCAAGCAGATCGCCAGCGAGGTCGGCCACAACGTGGTGCGCAAGCTGCACATCCACGGCCCGGCGGCGCCGTCGTGGTCGCGCGGCCCCCGACGGGTACGCGGGCGCGGCCCGCGCGACACCTACGGCTGACCGGCGTCACACGTCCGCGTAGACGGCGAAGCCGCGCTCCGCGCAGCGCCGGTAGAACGCGGCCAGCACGCTCAGCTCGGCGCAGGTGAAGTTCCACTGCGGCGGCTCACCGCTGTCGTCGCGCAGCTTGTCCAGCCGGCTGTCCAGCCAGCGGAGCTGCTGCTCGGCCAGCCGCCCGTCGCCGAGCAGCGCGCGCAGCACCTCGCTGACCGACTCGAACGTCACCGTCTCGCCGTAGGGCCGGTGCCGGGCGACGAACTTCTCCACGCCCTCGGCGATCCAGGCGCAGCCGTCCGGGTCGATCACCGGGTCCTCGTCCTCGGCGGCGTTCTCCGTGGCGTAGAGCACATTCTCCAGGCCGAGGATCAGGTCGACCAGCTCCGTGTAGGCGGTCGCCCGCACGGTGCCGGTCTTCGCGATCAGCTCGGCGAGCGCGGCGGTCGGGGCGGAGATGCGGGGTACGTCCACGATCTCGCCGAAGTCCACGAACTCGGCCGGCGCGACCGGATCGTAGAAGCGGCCGGTACGCGGCCAGTGCACCGCGACGTTGTCCAGCCCCATCTGCGTCACCTCTCACCATGCGTCTGTCGGACCATCTCCGCCGATGGTCCCCGGTCCGGGCGCGAAAGATCAAGACCGCAACGGCGGCGCCGCAAAAGGTACGGCACGTCGAGTTCCACCGCGACCCCCGGTCACGGTGGCCGCCGATCATGGGCCGGGGACGTCCACCGCTCACGGGGGCCGGTGGCGCGGCACGGCGTCGCTGGCGTGTAGGGGGAGTCGCGGGCAGCGAGGTTCGTCCGGCTACGGCATTCTCAGCCGCCCTCAAGGGGTGCCGAGTGGCGGTTTGGTCGGCTGCGCACAGTAAGATTGGAGGCGAGACGAAAGACCCGACACGGAGCGACGGACACGGGCCCGCAGGGCCCTTGATCATTGTCCCACATCGGGTCCGAGCCGATCGCGATCCGCGGGCAACCGCGGCGCCCGGCGCGCACGATCCGTGACCTGGCGATCCCGGGGGCGGTCCGGGCGCGCCGACGTCGCGTCCTGTCCGCCGAACCCGCGCCCCGCGCCCACGCGCGGCCGGTGCGAGAAAGTGGCCGAGCGTGGCAGCGGAGGACAACAAGAAGTACGGTGCCGAGTCCATCACCGTGCTCGAGGGCCTGGAAGCGGTCCGGAAGCGGCCCGGTATGTACATCGGGTCCACCGGCGAGCGCGGCCTGCACCACCTGGTGTGGGAGGTCGTCGACAACGCGGTGGACGAGGCGCTGGCCGGCTACTGCGACACCATCGACGTGGTGCTGCTGGCCGACGGGGGCGTCCGGGTCACCGACAACGGCCGAGGCTTCCCGGTCGACCTGCACCCCAAGCTGAAGAAGCCGGGTGTCGAGGTCGCGCTGACCGTGCTGCACGCGGGCGGCAAGTTCGACGGCAAGGCGTACGCGGTCTCCGGCGGCCTGCACGGCGTCGGCGTCTCCGTGGTCAACGCGCTCTCCACCCGGATGGCCGTGGAGATCCACAAGGACGGCTTCGTCTGGCGGCAGCGCTACGACCACTCCAAGCCGACCCCGCTGGAGAAGGGCGAGTCGACCGACCGCACCGGCTCCGCGGTCTCCTTCTGGCCCGACCCGGACGTCTTCGAGACGGTCGACTTCGACTTCCACACCATCTACCGGCGCCTGCAGGAGATGGCCTTCCTCACCCGTGGCCTCACCATCCACCTGCTCGACGAGCGGGTGCCGGAGGACGAGGAGGGCAAGACCCGCGAGGTCACCTTCCACTACGAGGGCGGCATCGCCGACTTCGTCCGGCACCTGAACGCCTCGAAGAGCCCGATCCACAAGACGGTGGTCGAGTTCGGTTCCGAGGAGACCGGCATGTCGGTCGAGATCGCCATGCAGTGGAACGAGTCCTACGGCGAGTCGGTCTACACCTTCGCCAACAACATCAACACCCACGAGGGCGGCACCCACGAGGAGGGCTTCCGGGCGGCGCTGACCAGCGTGGTCAACCGCTACGGCGCGGAGAAGAAGCTGCTCAAGGGCGACGAGCGCCTCTCCGGGGAGGACATCCGCGAGGGCCTGGCCGCGATCATCTCGGTCAAGCTGACCGACCCGCAGTTCGAGGGGCAGACCAAGACCAAGCTGGGCAACACCCCGGTCAAGGGCTTCGTCCAGCGGGTCTGCAACGAGTCGCTGGTCGACTGGTTCGACCGCAACCCGGCCGAGGCCAAGACGATCATCACCAAGGCGTCCCAGGCCGCCCGCGCCCGCATCGCCGCCCAGCAGGCGCGCAAGCTGGCCCGGCGCAAGTCGCTGCTGGAGTCCGGCTCGATGCCGGGCAAGCTGGCCGACTGCCAGTCGACCGACCCGCGCGAGTCCGAGGTCTTCATCGTCGAGGGCGACTCGGCCGGCGGCTCGGCGAAGCAGGGCCGCGACCCGCGCACCCAGGCGATCCTGCCCATCCGCGGCAAGATCCTCAACGTGGAGAAGGCCCGGATCGACCGGGTGCTGAAGAACAACGAGGTGCAGGCGCTGATCACCGCGCTGGGCACCGGCATCCACGACGACTTCGACATCGAGAAGCTGCGCTACCACAAGATCGTGCTGATGGCCGACGCCGACGTGGACGGCCAGCACATCCAGACGCTGCTGCTCACCCTGCTGTTCCGCTTCATGCGGCCGCTGGTCGAGCTGGGTCACGTCTACCTGGCCGCCCCGCCGCTCTACAAGATCAAGTGGAACAAGAAGGGCGACGACGCCCAGTACGCGTACTCGGACCGGGAACGTGACGGGCTGATCGCGCTGCGCCAGCAGAAGAAGGCCAACGCCAAGCCGGACGACATCCAGCGGTTCAAGGGTCTCGGTGAGATGAACTACCCCGAGCTCTGGGAGACCACGATGAACCCGGCCACCCGCACGCTGCGCCAGGTCACGCTGGACGACGCCGCCACCGCGGACGAGCTGTTCAGCGTCCTGATGGGCGAGGACGTCGAGGCACGCCGGTCGTTCATCCAGCGCAACGCCAAGGACGTGCGGTTCCTGGACATCTGACGGACACGTGACCGGGCCGGCCGGTGATCCACCGGTCGGCCCGGCGGTCCACAGAGTTATCCACAGCCTGGCCGCTTTCCACAGCCGTTATCCACAGCTAGATCACGACTCTGAGTCTGATAAGGGTTAACAGTGACCGATACTCCCGAGTCCACCCCGAACGAGCCGGAGACCCCGGAGACACCGACCGCGGTCGTCCAGCACGACCGGATCGAGCCGGTCGGCCTCGAGGTCGAGATGCAGCGCTCGTACCTCGACTACGCGATGAGCGTCATCGTCGGGCGCGCCCTGCCGGACGTCCGGGACGGGCTCAAGCCGGTCCACCGCAAGATCCTCTACGCCATGTTCGACTCCGGCTACCGGCCGGACCGCGGCTACGTGAAGTGCTCCCGCGTCGTCGGTGACGTGATGGGCCAGTTCCACCCGCACGGCGACTCGGCCATCTACGACGCGCTGGTCCGGATGGCGCAGCCGTGGTCGCTGCGCTACCCGCTGGTCGACGGCAACGGCAACTTCGGTTCGCCCGGTAACGACCCGGCCGCCGCGATGAGGTACTGCGTTACGGCAGATGTCCGTATTCGTACTTTTGATGGCAGTGTCCGGATGGGCGACGTCGTGCCGGACGCCGCGCCGAGCAGCGAGACCGACATTGAGCTCAAGGTCCGCGATCGCAACGGCGACCTGGTCCGCGCCTCGAAGTTCTTCCACTCCGGCGAGCACCCCACGCTGCGGCTGCGTACCCGCGAGGGGTACGAGCTGACCGGCACCCACAACCACCCGGTGCTCTGTCTGGTGAACGTGGCCGGCGTGCCGACCCTGCTCTGGAAGCTGCTCGCCGAGGTTTCACGCGGTGACCGCGTGGTCCTCCAGCGCACCGTGCCGGACGAGATCGGCTACCCGATGCTGGAGCACGTCGAGGCGGCCGTGCTTGCGGGTGCCTACGTGAGTGAGGGTTGGACCTCCGGTGACCGGGTTGGCTTCGACAACTGCGACCGGGAGTTCTTCGTCCGGGTCCTCGCCGCCTACGACCTCGCGGTCGGCGGTCGGCGCTGGGTCGGCACCGAGACGACCGTTACTGGTAAGACGCTGCACAAGCTACGGGGATGGATCTCCGATTTTGCGGGATCTGCTCTTGGCGAGCTGGTCGGCGCGCGTAGCGCCGCCAAGTTCGTGCCGGAGTTCGTCTGGCGTGGGCCGGCCGCGGTGAAGCGGGCCTTCCTCCAGGCGCTGTTCGAGGGCGACGGCTCGTCGTCGCTGCTGCCGCGCCACACGATCCAGGTCTCGTACTCGACCCGCAGTGAGCGCCTGGCCCGCGAGGTGCAGCAGCTCCTGCTGGAGTTCGGCGTCATCAGCCGGCAGTGCCGGTACGAGGACGGCGAGATCAAGGTCGTGATCACCAACCGGCGCGACGCGCGGATCTTCGCCGCCCACGTCGGGTTCCTCGGCCGCAAGCAGGCCAAGCTGGAGTCGGAGCTGGCCTCGGTGCCGGCGACCAGCACCGCGCTCTCCGGCGACATGGTGCCGTTCGTCGGTGACTTCATCCGGGAGCACGGCGCGACGCGCTGGACCGAGCGCGACTGGCTGCGTCGGCACAACGTGGACCGAGTGGAACGGTGGGAGCGGGACCGCGACGAGATCGCCGCCCGGATCACCGAGCCGGGGATCCTCGACGTGGTCGAGCCGTTGGTCGACGGCCGGTTCTACTACGCCGAGGTGACCGAGGTCACCGACGCGGGGGCCCGGCCGGTCTACAGCATCCGGGTCGACACCGACGACCACTCCTTCGTCTCCGACGGTTTCGTCAGCCACAACACCGAGTGCAAGCTCGACCCGCTGGCCATGGAGATGCTGCGGGACATCGACGAGGACACCGTCGACCTCCAGGACAACTACGACGGCCGGGCCAAGGAGCCCACGATCCTGCCGTCGCGGATCCCGAACCTGCTGATCAACGGCTCCGAGGGCATCGCGGTCGGCATGGCCACCAAGATCCCGCCGCACAACCTGCGGGAGATCGGCGCGGCGGTGCAGTGGTGCCTGGAGAACCCGGAGGCCGACGAGGCGACCACGCTGGAAGCCCTGCTGGAGATCGTCAAGGGCCCGGACTTCCCGACCCACGGCCTGATCGTCGGGCAACAGGCCATCCAGGACGCCTACCGGACCGGGCGCGGCTCGATCCGGATGCGCGCGGTGGTCGAGGTCGAGGAGGACAAGCGGGGCCGGCCGGCGCTGGTGGTCAGCGAGCTGCCCTACCAGGTCAACCCGGACAACCTCGCCGAGCGGATCGCCGAGCTGATCAAGGAGGGCAAGCTCGCCGGCATCGCCGACATCCGGGACGAGTCCTCCGGGCGTACCGGCATGCGGATCGTGCTGGTGCTCAAGCGTGACGCGGTCGCCAAGGTGGTGCTGAACAACCTCTACAAGCACACCCAGCTCCAGGAGACGTTCGGCGCCAACATGCTGGCGCTGGTCGACGGGGTGCCGCGCACGCTCAACCTGGCGCAGTTCATCCGCTACTACGTCGAGCACCAGATCGAGGTCATCCGCCGGCGGACCGCGTTCCGGCTGCGCAAGGCGGAGGAGCGGGCGCACATCCTGCGGGGCCTGTCCAAGGCGTTGGACGCCCTGGACGAGGTGATCGCGCTGATCCGGCGCTCGCCCACCGTGGAGGACGCGCGGCAGGGCCTGATCCGGCTGCTGGAGATCGACGAGGTCCAGGCGACCGCGATCCTGGACATGCAGCTACGCCGCCTGGCCGCGCTGGAGCGTCAGCGGATCCTGGACGACCTGGCCAAGCTCGAGGTGGAGATCGCCGATCTCAAGGACATCCTGGCCAAGCCGGAGCGGCAGCGGAAGATCGTCTCCGACGAGCTGGGCGAGATCGTCGCCAAGTGGGGTGACGACCGGCGCACCAAGATCATCCCGTTCGACGGCGAGGTCTCGATGGAGGACCTTATCGCCCGCGAGGACGTGGTCGTGACGATCACCCGCACCGGGTACGCGAAGCGGACGAAGGTCGACCTCTACCGGTCGCAGCGCCGTGGCGGCAAGGGCGTGAGCGGGGCGACGCTCCGGCAGGACGACATCGTGAGTCACTTCTTCGTATGCTCTACCCACGACTGGATCCTGTTCTTCACGAACAAGGGTCGGGTCTACCGGGCGAAGGCGTACGAGCTTCCCGAGGCCAGTAGGGTGGCCAAGGGCCAGCACGTGGCCAACCTGCTCGCGTTCCAACCGGACGAGCAGATCGCGCAGATCATCGAAATCCCGAACTACCAGGTGGCGCCCTACCTGGTACTGGCCACGAAGAACGGCCTGGTGAAGAAGACGCGGCTCGAGGAGTTCGACTCCAACCGTTCCGGCGGCATCATCGCGGTCAACCTGCGCGATGAGGACGAGCTGGTCGGTGCGGTCCTGGTGGCGCCGGAGGACGACCTGTTGCTGGTTTCGAAGAACGCGCAGGCGATCCGCTTCAACGCCACCGACGAGGCCCTGCGTCCGATGGGCCGCGCCACCTCGGGGGTGATCGGGATGCGCTTCAGCGGTGAGGACGAGTTGCTCGCCGTCGAGGTCGTCCGGGAAGGTCTGGACGTTCTGGTCGCGACGAACGGGGGCTACGCGAAACGTACCCCGATCGAGGAATACCCGGTCCAGGGCCGGGGAGGTAAAGGCGTGTTGACTGCCAAGATCACCGAGCGACGGGGTGGTCTGGTCGGCGCGGCCGTGATCGATCCGGAGGACGAGCTGTTCGCCATCACGAGCAACGGCGGCGTCATCCGGACTCCGGTGAAGCCTGTACGCCGTACGCGTGACCGGAACACAATGGGGGTCAAGCTGATGGACCTCCCGGACGGCGTGACTATCGTGGCGATTGCTCGCAATGCCGACGAGCCTGACGAACAGGACTAGTTGATGACGGAGACACAGGCGAAGTCGGGGAACAAGGGGACCTCGGCCACCCCGGTCGAGGAGGATGCCGCGCAGAGCGGCACACCAGCGACCGGCCGCGCGGCTGTGGGCCGGGCCACGGTCCCCGCCGACGCGCCTGCCCCGAAGTTCACCCGGGCCCCCGGCATGGCCCCGCCCCCCGACAAGCCGACCGAGGGCTCGGAATCCCGTGAGGCGACCGAGACCAAGGTCGACGCGCCGACGTCGGCCGACGGCCTGGCGGCCCCGGCCGCGGCCAGGCCCGCCACGAGCACACCGCCGACCAAGGCGACCGCGACCGCCCGGCCGTCCACCGGGACGACCGGCACCCAGCCGCGCATCGGCGCCGGCCTGGGCACCGCGCCGAAGGTGACGCCGGAGGCCGCCCGCCCGACCGGCGGCGGACCCGGCGCAGGCACCGGCACCGCCCAGGGTCGCCCCGCCAACGGGGGCGGCCTGCCGCCGGGCATCGGCGGGGCGGCGGCGGTCGGGGCCGCGCGCGTGGGCGAGGCGGTACGCGCCGCGCGTACCTCGGTCAGCTCGGCCGCCTCGCGCGGACCGCGCCGGGCCCGGCTGAACCTGAAGCGCATCGACCCGTGGTCCGTGATGAAGTTCGCATTCGCGGTCTCGGTGGTGCTCTTCATCGTGGTGGTCGTGGCCACCTCGGTGCTCTACCTCGCGCTCGACGCGATGGGGGTGTTCAAGAGCGTCAACGACAGCCTGACCGACCTGGTGAACGCCGGCGGCCAGAGCGGCGGCGGTGGCTTCCGCGTCACGGCCAAGGGCGTGATCCTGACGTCGGCGCTGATCGGCCTGGTCAACGTCGTGCTGTTCACCGCGTTGGCCACGCTGAGCGCGTTCGTCTACAACGTCTGCGCCGACCTGGTCGGCGGGATCGAGCTGACGCTCGCCGAACGGGACTGATCCGACGACGCCGGGGCACCGCGTAAAGCGGTCGCCCCGGCGTCGCGCGTCCGGGTAGGTTCGTGGTGGCGACGAGGTGTTTCCGCCACGGGCCCCCCGATTTGGGCGCGCTGGCGGCGATGGGTTAACCTTGCTCGTCGCTACGCGGGGCTATAGCTCAGTCGGTTAGAGCGCAGAGCTGATAACTCTGAGGTCGCTGGTTCGATTCCAGCTAGCCCCACCGCACATCGTCCGACGCCAGTCGAGCGCGAGGGGTCAAGCCCATGTTCAAGAAGCTCCTGATCCTTGCCGGCATCGTCGGCGTCGCCGCCGTCGTGGCCAAGAAGGTCAAGGCCTCGAACGACGAGCGCGCCCTCTGGCACGAGGCCACCACCGCGCCCGACCTGCGCTGAGCGCCACACCGGGCGGTTCCCGCCCGACACGGGGCCCTAGCTCAACTGGCAGAGCACTGCCTTTGCAAGGCAGGGGTTAGGGGTTCGAGTCCCCTGGGCTCCACCACTTAACGTCACCTAGCTGTTGACGTGCGCTTCCGTGGTTCGCATGACCGAGGCATAGGGCTTCGCCCGTTCGCCGGATAGGTCATGATCGGGCTCGGCTCTGTGTAGTTTGAGCTATATCTGTCCGGTGAACACCGGGCCAGCCCAGCGCGCCGGGCGACTAGGACGACAGGCATGTCCGTGACTGCTTACGGGCGCTACGTCGGACCGACGCCTGAGCGGCCGCAGCTCGGTAGTGCGGGTCGATGCGGGAGGCACTCGACCTGTGGTCCGACGACGAAGCCTGCCGCAGTCGTCATACGAACCGGTTGGTCGCGGCTTCGAGTCTTCCTGGCCAGCGAGTGATGCCGCATGCATAATGAATGCATGGTTGCTCTCCAGATTCGGGACGTGCCGGAAGAAGTGCGAGACGCCCTGGCGGCGCAGGCCAAGGCGCGTGGGCAGTCACTCCAGGCGTACCTGCTGGATCTGGTGGAGACGCAGGCTCGGCGGCTGCGCAACACGGCGGCCCTCGATCGCTTCGCCGGCCGATCGGACGGTGCTCGCTCCCTACCGGGGGAAAGCGCGGGCGAGTTGAATGACCAGCGGGAGCAGCGCGGACCATGGGGAAGCGCCGCATGATCGTCATTGATGCGTCGGTTCTGGCCGATGCCGTGGTTGACGACGGGCCGGTCGGCGACGCGGCGCGGGCGGAGCTGACCGGAGATCCGCACTGGGCCGCTCCGAGTCATCTTCTGGTCGAGGTCATGTCGGTGATCAGGGGCAAGGTCCTCGGTGGGAAGCTGGGCCTTGCCCGGGCTCAGGAGGCGATCGACACCCTGCCCTCGTTGGTCATCGATGACGTTGACATCGCGATGCTGCTCGACCGGATGTGGCAGTTGCGGGGCAATGTCACGGCGTACGACGCGGCCTACGTCGCGGCGGCGGAGTTGTTGGCCTGCCCACTCGTGACCGGAGATGGTCGGCTCGCCAAGGCCAGCGGCGTCCGTTGCGAGTTCCGACTGCTCGCGGTGTCCTGACAAGGGCCACCCGAGAATCGGCCTGAGGTCCCTGGGCCGGCCAACCTCAGTGGAAGCGGGTCACCGGCGATCGTCGCGGGGTGGTTCGCATGGTGGTACCTCCGGCCCACCAGCACACACGCCCGCTGACCTCGATCCTCAGTAGAGCCCGGCGGACGTGCAGACGTCACGCGTACGGCGTTTGGTCCGACCGAGTGCGGGGACGCCCGATGATGCATTTCGAATTGAACGAGCCCAGGGCTGCCGAGCGGTTCTGGGAGGGCATGCGAGAGATCGCCGCAGCCGCTACCCGACACCAGGACTACGAGCTGTACGCGGCCATCGTGACGGTGGGCCGGGCGGCCTTGTCGCAGGGTATTGAGCTGGTGCCGTCGGGTGGCTTGTTCCTCCGCTGTCCGGTGTGTTCCGCGGTGCCGGGCCAGCGTTGCATAAACCTGCCCGGCCACCTGCTGGGCGACAGCCAACTCCACTCCGAGCGGGCGGTGTTGGCGGAGCGGGTGATTCGAGGAGAGGTGCCTCTGCCGGTCCCCTTGTAGGCAAGTGATTACTTGCCTATTGTGGTTCGGGTGGGTGACCTCTACCAGGCGCTGGCCGACCACACCCGCCGCCTGATCCTCGACGAGCTGACCGAACGCGACGGTCAGACCCTGTTCGAGATCTGCGGCCGGTTGGCCACCCGGCACCAGGTCACCTCGTCCCGGCAGGCGATCTCCCAGCATCTCGACGTGCTGGAGGCCGCCGGCCTGGTCATCACGCGCCGGCAGGGTCGCTACAAGTTCCACCACCTCGACACCCGGCCGCTGCGTGCTGTCGCCGAGCGATGGCTCGGTGCCGAACCCCGACAGGAGACGCCATGAGGATCAACCTGACCAGCGTGTACGTCGACGACCAGGCGAAGGCGCTGCGCTTCTACACCGAGGTGCTGGGCTTCGTGAAGAAGACGGACGTGCCGACCGGTGAGCACCGCTGGCTGACCGTCGTCTCACCGGACGCGCCGGACGGCGTCGAGCTGCTGCTGGAGCCCGACGCGCATCCGGCGGCCAAGGCGTTCAAGGAGGCGCTGGCGGGCGACGGCATCCCACTCACGCAGTTCGCGGTGGACGACGTCGCGGCCGAGCACGAACGGCTGCGCGGTCTCGGGGTGTTGTTCACCCAGGAGCCGGTCGACATGGGGCCGGTGGCGACCGCGGTGTTCGACGACACCTGCGGCAACCTGATCCAGATCGCGCAGTACAAGTAGCGGCGTCAGCCCAGCCGGCCCAGCAGGTCGCGGCTGCGGCTCACCGCCAGCGCGGTCGCCTCGGCGTCGTACGACGGGAGCGAGCGGTCGGTGAACAGGTGCCGGTCACCGGGGTAGACGAACAGCTCGCCCCGGTCCGGGCCGACGATCGACACCAGCTCGCGCGCGGCGTCGACGTCGCCCTCCAGCCCGAAGAACGGGTCCCGCTCCATCCCGTGGACCTGCACCGCCACGCCGTCGGGCCAGGGGCCGATCGCCCACTCGCCGGTGACCGGCAGGCAGGCCTCGTAGAGCAGGGCGGCGCGGGCGCCGGGCCGGGTCTGGGCGAGCCGCTGGGCGATGGCCGCGCCCCAGGAGACGCCGGCGTAGACGAGATCGGGAGGCAGGTCGGCGGCGATCCGGTCGGCGCGTTCGTCGAGGGCGTCGCCGCCGATCCGCTTGGTGAGCGCCGAGCCCTCCTCCACGCTGGCCGGCAACTCGCCGTCGAACAGGTCGGGGACGTGCACGGTGTGTCCGCCGGCGCCGAGGGCGTCGGCGAGCGCGCGGACACCGTCGGTGCGCCCCTGCAGGTGGTGGAAGAGGAGGATCTCGGCCATCTCTAGACTCCTGACTGTCGGACCAGAATCATCGAACGAACCAGAATCTTAGAACGGTCGAGAAATGTCGGTCAATCAGCGGATCCCGGACTACGACCTCGACGACCTGCTCGTGGTCACCGCCCCGGAGCAGTTGAAGGCGCTCGCCGACCCGCTGCGCGGCACCCTCCTGGAACTGCTCCTGGAGCGCGCGGCCACGGTCAACGAACTCGCCGCCGCCGTCGACCGGCCGAAGAGCAGCGTGGCCTACCACGTCAACCAACTGGTCGACGCCGGTCTGCTGCGGGTGGTGCGCACCCGCCGGGTCCGGGCGATCGAGGAGCGGTTCTACGGCCGCGTGGCCCGCACCTTCTACGTCGGTGCGCTCCACCGCCCGGAGGACAAGCAGGTCGCCGCCGGCATCAACGGACTCGCCGAGGCGGCGGCCGAGGCGGCCGCCGCGCACGCCGCCGACGAACTGCGGTGCACGCTGGTGCACGCCCGCATCCCGATCGAGGACGTACGCGAGTTCTGGGCCGAGGTGCAGGCGCTGGCCCGGCGATTCGCGCAGATCCCGCGCGCCGGCGAGCAGGTGTACGGCTTCGCCGCCGGCCTCTACCCCACCGACGCGCCCACCCTGCCCGACCCGGCCGACCCCGCTTCCGACCCGCAGACCTGACCGCCGGCGTGCGGGCCCGCCCGTCCGCCGTCCAGACGGCGACCTGCGGACGCGGTAACCGGCGGAAGCGGCGAACCGACGCGGGCCGCCGGGGCCGCCGGGGCCGCCGGGGCCGCCGGGGCCGCGCCGAAGCGGTGACCGGGAGCAGGCTAGCGTCGGAGCGTGAGCACCGGATCTCCCCGCGTCCTGCCGGCCGGCAGTGGCATCGACGAGGCCGCCGCCGTCCTGCGCGCCGGCGGGCTGGTCGCCTTCCCCACCGAGACCGTCTACGGGCTGGGCGCGAACGCGTTGGACGCCCGCGCCGCCGCGCGGATCTTCGAGGCGAAGGCCCGGCCCAGCTTCGACCCGCTGATCAGCCACCTGGCCGACGCCGCCGACCTGCCGGCGCTCGTCGGCGCGGTGCCGCCGGCCGTGGCCGCGCTGGTCGAGCGGTTCTGGCCCGGCCCGCTCACGCTGATCGTGGACCGGCCCGCCGCGATCCCGCCGATCGTCACCTCCGGCCTGGACACGATGGCGGTCCGGGTGCCCGACGAGCCGGCCGCCCGGGCGCTGATCGCTGCCGCCGGGGTGCCGGTCGCCGCGCCGAGCGCCAACCGGTTCGGGCAGCTCAGCCCCACCCGGGCCGAGCACGTGGTGGCCGGGCTGGGCGGCGCGGTGGACGTGGTGCTCGACGGCGGGCCCACCCGCTGCGGCATCGAGTCGACGATCGTGGACGCGCGGGGCGAACGGCCGGTGGTGCTCCGGCTCGGCGCGCTGCCGGTGGAGGCGCTGATCGAGGCGGTCGGGCCGGTCGAGGTACGTCAGGGCAGCTCCGGCCAGCCGGTCGCGCCCGGGACGCTTGCCGCGCACTACGCGCCGCGTACCCCGCTGCGGTTGGGCACGTCGGCCGAGCACGACGGCGGCCGGCGGGGATTCCTGGCCTTCCGGAAGCCACCGGCGGACGGCGACTGGGCGGCGGTGGAGGTGCTCTCGCCCGACGGCGACCTGACCGCGGCCGCGGCGCGGCTCTTCGACGCGCTGCACCGGCTCGACGCCGCCGGGGTCACCGCGATCGTCGCCGAGCCGGTGCCCGACGAAGGGGTCGGTCGGGCCATCAACGACCGGCTGCGCCGGGCCGCCGCGACCTGGCACTGAGCGCCGGTCAGGACGAACCGGGCTGCGGCAGGCGGTCCACCAGCCGGGTCAACGCGCCGTTGGCGAACGTCGCGCCGAGCGCCGAGCCGGTGGCGATGGTCCAACCCACCGGCCCCAGCGGCGTACAGCCGAAGAACTGGCTGACCCCGGGCGTCTGCACCACCGCGACCAGCACGCCCACCGACGCGGCGGTGGCGGCCAGCACGGTGGGGCTGGTGCCGCCGGCCAGCACGGTCTGGCCGAGCTGGGTGCCGATCAGCGAGGCGAGCGCCACGGTGCCGGCCCGCCGTTGCGTACCGGTCCAGCGGGCCATCGTCCAACCGGCGGTCGCGCCCAGCGTGGTCGCCGCCGCGCGCAGCCCGATCTCCCGGGTCATGGTGGCGCCGAGCGACGAGTCCGGCCCCTCCCGCAACAGGTGGTCGGCACGGTCCTCGGCCGGCGGTCGGACCGCGATGGCCAGCGCCGGAGCCAGGTCGGTGAGCAGGTTGACCAGCAGCAGTTGCCGCCCGGTCAGGGCCGACCGGCCGGTCGAGGCGGCGCTCAGCACGCTGAACGCGATCTCGCCGAGGTTGCCGCCGACCAGGATGCTCAGCGCGTGCCGGACCGAGGACCACATGGCCCGCCCCTCGACCAGCGTGGCGATGATCGTCTCCAGCCGGTCGTCGGTGACCACCAGGTCGGCGGCGGCGCGGGCGGCCGGGGTGCCCCGTTGACCGAGCGCGATGCCCACGTCGGCGAGGCGGATCGCCGGGGCGTCGTTGGCGCCGTCGCCGGTCATCGCCACGGTCCGGCCCCGGCGCTGCAACGCCTGGATGATCCGTACCTTGTGCGCGGGCGTGCAACGGGCCACCACGTCGGTGGCCATCAGCAGCTCGGCGAGCGCCGTGTCGTCGAGCCGGTCCAGGTCGGTCGCGGTCACCACCCGCTGCTGCCCGTGGTCGGGGCTGATCGTGGCGGCGATCGCCTCGGCGGTGGCCGGATGATCCCCGGTGATCATGACGGTGTGCACGCCCGCCCTCCGGATCCGCTCCACCGCCGGACGGGCGCTCTCCCGCACCCCGTCCGCCAGCGTCAGGAACCCCACGAACACCAGGCCGTCGACCTGCTCGTCGGTGACCGCGTCGGTGGACACCCGGCACTCGGCCAGGGCGAGGATGCGGTGCCCGGCGCCGGCCCGGGCGGCCAGCATCGCCTGCACCTCGTCCCGCCCGGCCGCGTCCAACGGCCGGTCACCCCCGGCGGTACGCCGGGACGCGCAACGCGGCAGCACCGACTCCGGCGCGCCCTTCACGCTGAGCAGCGACCCGTCCGCGGTGCGCCCGACCGTGGCGCTGTAACCCCGCGACGGCTCGAACGGCAGCCCACCGGTCGCGGTCCACTCCGTCGCCCCGGTGCGCTCGGTCACCCCGGCCGCGTTCGCGCCCCGGCGTACCGCCCGGTCGGTCTGCTGCGGCAAGTCGTCCGGATCGTCGGCGGCCGGGGTGGCCCGCAGCGCCGCCGCCAGCGTCGACCGGAGCGTGTCGTCCAGGCGGTCCGCCGGGGCGTACCGGTCGTCGCCGGTGCCCACGCCGGCCAGCAGCAGCTTCCCCTCGGTCAGCGTGCCGGTCTTGTCGAAGCAGAGCACGTCCACCCGACCCAGCGCCTCGATGGTGCGCGGGTTGCGGACCAGCGCGCCGTGCTCGGCCAACCGCCGCGCCGCCGCCAACTGGGCGGCGCTGACCAGGAACGGCAACCCCTCCGGCACCGACGCCACGGCCAGGTTCGCGGCGGTCGCCGCCGTCTCCGCCAGGGGTACGCCCCGCAGCAGCCCCGCCCCGGCCACCGCGATCGCCGAGCCGGCCGCCAGCGGCACGGCGGTGCTGGTCAGCTTGCCGAGTCGCGCCTCCACCCCGCTGGCCGGCGGGGCCTGCCGGGCCAGGGCCAGGCTCCGGCCCGACTCCGTCTCCGTGCCGGTGGCCACCACCACGGCGGTGCCGTGCCCGGCGGCGACGGTGGTGCCCTCGAAGAGCATCGAGTGCCGCTCGGCGATGGCCGCCGCCACCACCGGCTCGGGGCTCTTCGCCACCGGCAGCGACTCACCGGTCAACGACGACTCATCGGCCTCCAGGCCGTCGGTGGTCAGCACCCGGCAGTCGGCCGGTACGGCGTCACCGGAGCTGAGGCTGATCACGTCGCCGGGCACCAACTCCTCGGCGGGCACCACCCGTTCGGCGCCGTCGCGCCGCACCCGGGCGGTGATCGCCGAGCGGGACAGCAGCTCGGCCAGGGAGCGTTCGGTGTTGCGCTGGTGCACGGCCCCGATCACCGCGGACCCGCCGACCAGACCGCCGACCAGTGCCGCGTCGACGAGCGAGCCGAACGTGGCGGACAGCACCGCCCCGGCGGCCAGCACCGGGGTGAGCGGATTGGACAGCTCGTCGACGAACGCGCGGAGCAGCCCGGCCGGCCCGTGCCCGTCGCCGGCCGACGCGCCCCGGCGGCGACCGGCCTCCTCGTCGGTCAGCCCGCCGGGACGGGTGCCGAGCTGGTCCAGCACCGTCTCCACCGGCATCAGGTGCCAGGCGGTGAGCGCGGGCGTCGGGGTGCCGGTGCGGTCCGGCAACCGGTGGGCCCGGAAGACGCCGTGCGCGAACGCGACCGCGGCGGCGCCGTTCACCGCCGCCATGGTCCGGCCGGGTAGCTGCCGCCGCTCGGCGGTGAACGCGCCGAGCGCGCCGAGTCCGCTGCCGGCCATGGCGATGCGGATGTTCTGCCCGGTCATCCGGCGGGCCACCCCGGCGGCGTCCACGAGCAGGGCGGGGACCCGCAGGTCGTCGCCGACCAGCAGGTGCGCGCCCCACGGGGGCAGGTCGTCCGGCGCGGACACGCCGAGGCCGCAGTCGGCGGCGGCGAGCGCGGCGCGCCGCCCGGAGACCACCAGCACCACCGCGCCCTCGCGTTGCAGGTCACGGACCGCGTCGCCGAGCCGGTCGCCGCCCGGCACCCGGCGGTCGGCGAAGTCGTACCGGCCGTCCTCGGCACCACCGATCACCAGCCGGAATCCGGCCTGCCGGACGGCGGACACCAGCGCGTCCACCCCGGGCGCGGGTTCCGGCTCGACCCGCAGCACGGCGGCGAGCCGGCCGCCCTCGGCCAGCCCGAGCAGCCGCCCGCCGTCGGCGCGCAGCCGCTCGCTGTCCGGAGTGTCCCCGGGATCCTCGGCGTCGAGGCGGTCCAGCGGCCCGAGCCGCCAGCCGTCGTCGGACCGTACGGCGTCCGGGTCGGCCGGGTCGAACAGCGCGAACGCACGCGCGGCCACCTGCCGGGTCTCCGCGCCGGGCAGCGGGGCCAGGTCGGACAGCACACCCCGGTCGGAGCCGAGCACCGCGGCGTCCAGCAGCACCGTGTCGATCCGGTCCAGCTCCCGCAGCACACTGCGGTCCATGGCGATCACCCCGCGCCGGGCCAGCATCCGGCCGAGCTGCGCGGCGTACCCCTCGCGACCGCTGCCCGGCGCCTTGGGCAGCGCGGAGAGCGCGAGCGCGGCGGCCCGCTTGCCCCCGGCGACCGGGATCGCCGCGGCCCCGGCCACCGCGCCGGCCGCGAGCATCCGCTGGACGTAGCGCTCGGCCGGCCCGTCCGGCACCGGGCAGGGCCGTTCGCCGTCCGGCACCCGCGCGACCGCCCGGTCCGGGTCGCCGGTCAGCCTCGGCTCGGCCCGGCTCCACGCGGCGAGCTGGGCCCGCGCCTCACCCCACTGCACCACCCGCTGCGCGCCGTCGAGCACGATGCCGGCCCACCCGCCGGTGAGGCCCTGCACCACCGCCTCGGCGAGCGGGAACAGCACCTCGGCGCGGGGGTCGGCCCGCAGGCCACGATCGGCGAGCGCGTGCAGTTTCGGGTGCAGGTCGACGGCGTTGAGCAGACCCGCCACCTCACCGGGGACCGGTGTGAACGGCAGGATCCGGGTGGCCGCGGAGATGGTGAGGCCGAGCGCGTCGGAGGCGAGCGCGCCGAGCGTACGCGGGGTGCGCGGGCCCTCCTCGGGCGGATGCGGCGGCGGGATCTCCGGGTCCGGCTCGTACGGGCAGACCCGCTCGGCGCGCGTCACGGTGTCGATCAGGTCGCGCAGCTTCGGCTTCGGCTCGCCGGTCGCCACCACCACCCGGCCGGACGGCGCGTTGACCCGTGCCCAGGTCACCCCCGGCACCGCCTCCAACGCCGCCTCGACCTGCCGGGCCAGCCGGTCCCCGCCGTCCTGGCAGACGCCGTGCACCTCGATGTGGTGCCGGCCGTCGCGAGACCACACCCGCCGCCGGGACAGGCCGGTCAGCCGGGCCAGGCGGGTGGCGGCGGAGCCCACCGTCCCCGCCGCCTCGGTGACACCGGGCGGCACGGCGACGTCGGGCAGGACCGACCCGACGGTACGCGCGACCCGCGCCACGGCGTCCGGCACGGCGGCCGGCGACAGCAGGAGACCGGCGAAGCCGTACGCCATCTCGCCTCCCGGATTCGTCCCGGCGGCCCGACTTCCCGGCGCGGCGTCCGTTATGCCCCCTGGGTGGGGGAAGTTTCCCCGCTGCCCGGGGCATGGACGCCGGGGGCGGTGGAATGCCGGGTCGATGCGTCGTCGCAACCGGGGGAGGCAGGGATGAGCACGCTGACGCGACACATGAGCGGAGCACGGGAGACGGTCCGGGCGTACAGCCGACGGGTGGACGTCCCGCTGCTGGGCGAGGTGGCCGTGCCCCCGCCGGACAAGCTGGCCTACTACGCCGGCATCGGGGTGCTCGCCGCGTTGCAGGTTATCGAGTGGCCGCTCGCCCTGGTCATCACCGCCGGGCACGTCCTCGCCGACCAGCACGCCTCCGGCCTGGCCAAGGGCGTCGGCGAGGCGTTGGAGACCGCCTGACGAGACCGGGCCCACAGTTGACCTCAACCACGGTTGAGGAACCAGGCTGGAGCCCATGACGACCGCCACCGCCACGCCCGGGACCTCCGCGGACGGCCTGTGGTCGCCGGGCCTGCGGGCGATGACCGTGGGCAGTGTCGCCCTGGTGTCGCTGCTCGCGTTCGAGGCCCTCGCGGTGGGCACGGCGATGCCGACGGTGGCCCGGAGCCTGGACGGCCTCGGCCTGTACGCGCTGGCGTTCGGTGGACCGTTCGCCTCCGGGGTGGTGGCGATGGTGGCGTCCGGCATCTGGTGCGACGCACGGGGGCCCCGTCCGGCCATGTGGCACGGCGTGGCCTGGTTCGTCGCCGGGCTGGCGCTGGCGGGTGCCGCCACCGGGATGGGCGTGCTGGTCGCCGGCCGGGTGGTGCAGGGCTTCGGCTCGGGCCTGCTGTCGGTGGCGCTCTACGTGATCGTCGGGCACGCGTACCCGGAGCGGCTGCGGCGGCGGATGTTCGCCGCGTTCGCGGCGGCCTGGGTGGTGCCGTCGCTGGTCGGGCCGGCGCTGGCCGGCCTGATCGTGGAGTACCTGGGCTGGCGGTGGGTGTTCCTCGCGGTGCCGGCGGTCGCGGTGCCGGCGGTGCTGCTGATCCAGCCGGGGCTGCGGTCGCTGGCCGGCACCGTGCCCACCCGCCCACCGGCCGGGGCGCTGGCGCGGGTGGGCTGGGCCTGCGGGGCGGGGGCGAGCGCCGCACTGCTGCACCACGGGGGGCAGCAGCGCGGCGTGCTCGCCGCCGGCTTCGTCGCGGCGGCGCTGGCCGGGTTGCTCGTCTGCGTACCCCGGTTGTTGCCGCCGGGGTTCCTGCGGGCGGCGCGCGGGCTGCCTACGGTGATCGGCCTGCGTGGCCTGGCGTCGGCGGCGTTCGTCGGCGCCGAGGTGGTGATCCCGCTGATGCTCTCCCGGGAGCGCGGCTTCTCGCCCACCGGCGCCGGGCTGGTGCTGACCGTCGGGGCGCTCTCCTGGTCGGCGGGTTCGTGGATCCAGGGCCGGATCGCCGCGCCCCGCTCCACCGCCACCCTGCCCCGGGCCGGTCTGGCCTGCATCGCCGTCGGCACGGCGGGCGTCGCGTCGGCGCTGCTGCCGGGGATCCCGGTGGCACCGGCGGTGTTCGCCTGGGCGGTCGCCGGCCTGGGCATGGGCCTGCTCTACCCGTCGCTGTCGGTGCTCACGCTGGAGTTGTCCGCGCCGGCCGAGCAGGGCCGGAACTCCTCGGCGTTGCAGTTGGGCGACTCCCTGGCGGCCGCCACCGTGCTGGCGTTGACCGGGGCGGTGCTGGCCACCGGCGCGTCGCCCGGCCCGGCGAGCTACGCGGTCACCCTGGCGGTCGCGGCCGGGTGCGGACTCCTCGGCCTGCTGCTCGCCGGCCGCGTGGCGCCCCGGCCGGCCGGCTGACCGGCGGTGGGGTCGGCGCCCGACGGGGCCGGACGGATGTGTTGACGCAGCGTGATGCCCCTCAGAAGAAGGCATCACTTTTCTCGGTTATACCTCTCGGTCATATCTATGACTCAGAGGTATCACGCGGAAAAGTAGACCCTCCTTCAGCGCGGCCCGGCCCTCGCGCCGAGCGGTCCGGCCGCCGCGCGGCCCGCTCCCCGCGGCCGGTCACGATCCTCGCCGCTGTTCCGTCCCCTGTCCGGCCGAACTCGAACGGCACCGGACAGGGGGACTCGACCGGCTCGGGAACGGGGACTCGACCGGCGTGGAGCGGACGGCCGCGCGGCTACCGAGCGGGAGGATGTGGCGATGCGGGTGTTGGTGACCGGGGCGACCGGACGACTCGGGCGGGTGGCCGTGCCGCGGCTGCGGGACGAGGGGTTCACGCTGCGGGCGGTGAGCCGCCGGCCCGGCGCCGGCGAGGGTGACGGCGAGGGCGTCGAGTGGATGGCCGCCGACCTGGCCACCGGCGCCGGACTGGCCGAGGCGGTCGCCGGGATGGACGCGGTGCTGCACCTGGCCTCGTCGCCGAACCGGCGTACCCACCAGATCGACGTGCTCGGCACCCGCCGGCTGACCGTGGCCGCCGGCCACGCCGGGGTCCGGCACCTGGTGTACGTCTCGATCGTCGGCGTCGACCGGGTGCCGCTCGGCTACTACCGGCACAAGCTCGCCGCCGAGCAGGTGATCGCCGCCGGCGCGGTGCCGTGGAGCGTGCTGCGGGCCACCCAGTTCCCCGGCTTCCTGGCGGAACTGCTGGCCGGCGCGAGCCGGTTGGGCCCGGTGATCGGGGACCGGGCGGTGCTCGCCCAGCCGGTCGACCCCGGCGAGGTGGCCGACCGGCTCGCGGTGCTGCTGCTCGCCGGCCCGTCGCACCGGGTGGAGGACTTCGGCGGTCCCGAGGTGCTCCGCTTCGACGAGGCTGCCCGGGCCTGGCTCGCGGCCCGCCGGTCCCGCCGGCCGCTGCTGCCGATCCGGATCCCGGGGCGGCTCGGCCGGGAGTTGCGGGCCGGCGCGCTCACCACGACCGCCACGCCTACGGGCACCCGCACCTGGGCGGACCACCTCGCTCACACGTACGGGGGAACGGGCCGAAGGTGAGGGTCGGTCGCGTTCCGGTCGGCCTAGCGTGAAGTCCATGCTGGTCTTCGTCGCCACCATCGTGCTCTACGTCTTCGGCTTCGTCTTCCTCTACGGCGTGATCCGGGTCGGCGTCCGGCACGGGATCCAGGACGCCGAGGCGAACCGCCCCGAGGTGCCGCAGCGGCGCCAGCTCACCGAGGTGTAAGGCGGGGGCCCCGGTTAACGGATTCGGTAGAGGAGGGGGCCCCGCTTAACCGCGCGGTGAGCGGGCGGCCGGTGCAGGTGCAAGGATCGCCCCGTGATGGGAACGCTGAAGACGGAGCCGGCCCGGGTCCGGCTGGACCTGTTGGCCCCGCCGGTCGCCGCGGCCGTGGAGCGCTGGCCGGACGAGGCGCCGGTCGACGTGAACGAGGTGCTGGTCGCCCCGATCGACGCCGAGCTGGCCGACACCGCGGCCTTCTGCGCGGCGTACGAGGTGGGGCTGGACGAGTCGGCCAACTGCGTGGTGGTCGCCGGTAAGCGGGGCGGCGAGACCCGCTACGCCGCCTGCATCGTGCTCGCCACCACCCGGGCCGACGTGAACGGCGTGGTCCGCAAGCTGCTCGACGTCCGCAAGGCGAGCTTCGCGCCGATGGCCGAGGCGGTGGAGCTGACCGGCATGGAATACGGCGGGATCACCCCGATCGGGCTGCCCGAGGAGTGGCCGATCCTGGTCGACTCGCGGGTGATCGCCACGCCGCACGTGATCATCGGATCGGGTGTACGCCACAGCAAGATCGCCCTGCCCGGGCCGGCGCTCGGCGCGCTGCCCGGAGCGAGGGTGGTGGAGGACCTGGCCAGGCCGGCCTAGGGCCTCATTCGCATCGATCTTGTTCCACGTGAAACATCACCCGGCCGCCTCCCGCTGGGCCACCTCGCGCAGCGCGGCGAGCATCGTCTCCGGCTCCTGGGCGCCGGTGACCGCGTACTTCCCGGCCAGCACGAAGGTCGGGACGCTGGAGACGCCGAGTTGGTGTGCGGCGGTCAGCTCGGCGGCCACCTCGCGGCGGCCGAGGTTCGACTCCAGATAACCGCGCGCCTCGGTCTCGTCCAGCCCGACCTCGGTGGCGAGCGTGACCAGCACGTCGATCGACCCGACGTCGAGACCGTCGGCGAAGTGCGCCCGGTAGAGCCGCTCGACCATCTCGTCGGCGCGCCCCCGCTCGGCGGCGAAGCGCACCAGCCGGTGTGCGTCGAACGTGTTCGCCGCCACCGCTTGGTCGAACCGCAGGTCCAGACCCGCGCCGGCGGCGATCCCGGAGACGTGGGCGGCCATCTGGTCGGCCTTGTCCCGGCCGCCGAACTTGTCGCCCAGCGCGTCGAGCAACGGCCTCGGCTCGGTCACCGGCGTCGGGTCGAGCTGGAACGGCCGGTACCGGACGGTCACCTTGCCGTCGTACGACTCGATGGCCTGCTCCAGGCGGCGCTTGCCGATCCAGCACCAGGGGCAGGCGACGTCGGCGTAGATCTCGATCTCCATGTCCAGCGACAACCCGCAGGTCAGGCGATCTGTTCCCGGACCTGGCGCTTGAGCCGGGCGAGGATGGCGGTGCCGCCGCGGACCCGGAGCGGGCTGATCGCCTGGGCCAGGCCCATCCGCTGGTAGAGATCGTCCGGGACGGCCAGCACCTCCTCGGCGCTCGCGCCGGCCAGCCCTTCGGCGAGGATGCCGGCGAACGCGCGGGTGGTCGGCGCCTCCGGCGGGCAGTCGAAGACCGTGCTCACCGTCTTGTCCGCGTTCACCTCGGCGCGCAGGAAGAACGCGGTCTGGCACTCGGGGACCTGCTCCAACGCCTCCCGGTCGGTCCCCTCCGGCAGGGGCGGGATCACGTCGGCGAATTCCAGCAGCATCTCCAGCACGACGTCGCGCGGGGCGGCGGCGAACTCGTCGACGATCTCGGCCAGCTTGGTCGGCATCTCGGGCATGCGTCGAGGTTATCCGGCCGCCTCCGGGCCGGAGCGGGGTGTTAAGCGGGGCCCCCGCCTCTACCGAAGGCGTTAAGCGGGGGCCCCGCCTTTCATGAGTTGGGTGGGGCCTGGCTGATGTCGCTGAGGGTCGAATCGGGGTCCAGTCGGATGGCCAGGTCGCCCAGGGAGACGATGCCGACCAGCTTCCGCTCGTTGTCGCAGACCAGCACCCGCCGGATGTTGCGCTCGCGCATCAACGCGGCCGCCTCGCTCGCCGTGCAGTGCTGCTCGATCATGACGACCTCGCGGGTGATGATCGACCCGATCGTGGTGGTGCCCGGGTCGGCGCGCTCGGCCACCGCCCGTACCACGATGTCGCGGTCGGTCAGCACACCGGCGAGGGTGGCGCCTTCGGTCACCACCACGTCGCCGATGTCGGACTCCTTCATCACCCGGGCCGCCTCGTCCAACGGGGTCTCCGCGGGGAGATAGACCACCTGCTTGGTCATCACGTCGTTGACGCGGTACATGAGAGCCTCCGAAACGCCTCGGTCGATCCCTATGCGGTACCCGGTGGCGCAATCGCTACACCCGGTCGCGGCGCGTCGCACCCACCTCGTCGAGCAGGCGCGCCACGACGTCCGCCACGGACAGTTCGGTCCGCTCGCCGCCGGCCCGGTCACGCAGCTCGACGTACCCGTCGGCGAGGCGGCGGCCGACCACGACGGCGCGCGGGATGCCGATCAGCTCGACGTCGGTGAACTTCACCCCGGCGGAGACGTGGGTGCGGTCGTCGACGAGCACCCGCAGGCCGGCGGCGGCGAGACGTTCGCCCAGCTCCAGCGCCGCGTCGAGCTGCGGCCCCTTCCCGGCCGACACCACGTGTACGTCGCACGGCGCGACCTCGGCCGGCCAGACCAGCCCCCGGTCGTCGTGGTGCTGCTCGGCCACGGCGGCGACCGCCCGGGACACGCCGATGCCGTAGCAGCCCATGGTCGGCCGGACCGGCTTGCCCTCCGGGCCGAGCACGTCGACCGTGAACGCGTCGGTGAACCTCCGGCCGAGCTGGAAGATGTGCCCCACCTCGATGCCGCGCCGCAGGGTCAGCTCGCCGTCACCGCAGGCCGGACAGGGGTCGCCCGGGCGCACCTCGGCCGCCTCGATGGTGCCGTCGGGCACGAAGTCACGCCCGCAGACCACGTCGGTGGCGTGCCGCCCCGGCTCGTTCGCCCCGGTCAGCCAGGCGGTGCCGGTCACGACCCGGGGATCGACCAGGTAGCGGACGCCGTGCTTGGCCAGGATCTGCGGCCCGAGGTAGCCGCGGACCAGCTCCGGGTGCGCGGCCCAGTCGTCGAACACCGCCACGGCGGCCGGGTGCAGCGCCGCCTCGACCCGCTTCAGGTCCACCTCACGGTCGCCCGGCAGGCCGACGACCAGCAGCTCGGCCCGCTCCGCACCCGGCTTCCGGACGCTCAACACCACGTTCTTCAGGGTGTCGGCGGCGGTCCACCCGGTGCGGCCGGCCAGCGCGCGCTCGTTCGCCAGGTCGACCAGGGACGCGATGGTCGGCGTCTCCGGCGTGTCGTGCACCTCGACCGGCGGGTGCGCGTCCGGGTCGCCGGCCGCCGGCGCGCCGGTCACCACCGCCTCGGTGTTGGCCGCGTAGTCGCAGCGGGTGCAACCGACGTAGGTGTCCTCACCGGCCGGCGTGGCGGCCAGGAACTCCTCCGACGCCGAACCGCCCATCGCGCCGGACATCGCGTGCACCGTGGTGAAGTCCAGCCCGAGCCGGGTGAATATCCGCCGGTACGCCTCGCGGTGCCGGTCGTAGGCGGCCTGGAGCCCGGCGGCGTCCAGGTCGAAGGAGTAGGCGTCCTTCATCAGGAACTCGCGCCCGCGCAGCAGACCGGCCCGAGGACGGGCCTCGTCCCGGAACTTCGTCTGGATCTGGAACAGCGTCACCGGGAAGTCCCGGTACGACGTGAACAGGTCCTTCACCAGCAGCGCGGCCAGCTCCTCGTGGGTCGGCGCGAGCAGGTGCTCGGCACCCTTGCGGTCGGCCAGGGTGAAGATGTCGTCGCCGTACTCGCTCCACCGCCCGCTGGTCCGGTAGGGCTCCGCCGGCAGCAGCGCCGGGAAGTGCACCTCCTGGTCGCCGATCGCGGTCATCTCGTCCCGGACGATGGCGGTGATCCGGTCCAGCACCAGCTTGCCCAGCGGCAGCCAGGTGTAGCCGCCCGGTGCGGCGCGGCGGACGTAGCCGGCGCGGAGCAGCAGCCGGTGGCTCGGCACCTCCGCGTCGGCCGGATCCTCACGCAGGGTCCGGAGCAGCAGGGTGGACACGCGTAGCAACATGGGCGCAGCGTACGGCGACGACCGGCGCGCGGGCGATCCGTTTCGGCCTTCCCGGGGTATGACTGTCGCATGGAAGATCGTCCCCGGTTCTCGTTGACGTCCACCGTCCTCGACGCGCCGTCCGCACAGGAACTCGCCGTCTTCTACGAGCGGCTGCTCGACTGGCCGCGACGTGAGGACGAGCCGGACTGGGTGGTGCTGGCCCCGCCGGACGGCGGCGCCACGCTGGCGTTCCAGGACGAGCCGGCGTACGTGCGTCCGGTGTGGCCGGCCGGCCCGGGTGACCCGCCGATGATGCTCCACCTCGACATCAAGGTGGACGACCTCGACGTGGCCTCGGCGTACGCGGTGTCGCTCGGTGCCACGGTCGCCGGATACCAGCCCCAGGACGACGTGCGGGTGCACCTCGACCCGGTCGGCCACCCGTTCTGCCTCTACCTCTGAGGCGTTTCCCGGCCGGCTAGGCTACCGGGGTGACCGCCACACCGTCGGCTCGCGCGGTGAGCCAGTACGCGACGACGACCGGCAACCTCACCGCCCGGATGGCGCTGCACGCCTACGGCACCAACCCGCAGGGCTGGTTCGCCTGGCTCGGTGAGCGGCTGCCGCTGGCCGGGGACGTGCTGGAGGTGGGCGCCGGCACCGGCGAGCTGTGGCGTCGGGTGGACCGCCCGGCGACCGGGCTGCGGCTCACCCTGACCGACTTCTCACCCGCCATGTGCGACCGGCTGCGCGAGGTGCCGGGTGCCCGGGTGCAGCGCTGCGACGCCACCCACCTGCCGTACGCCGACGCCGCCTTCGACACGGTGATCGCCAACCACATGCTCTACCACCTGGACGACCCGGACGCGGCGCTGGTGGAGTTCGCGCGGGTGCTGCGCCCCGGTGGGCGGCTCGCCGTCGCCGTGAACGGCCGCGACCATCTCGCCGAGCTGGACGCGCTCGGCCCGGTCATCGACCGATTCGACCTCGCCGTCGGGTCCCATCAGAACGACGTCACCGCCGAGACGACGCCGGCCCGGATCGCGGCCCACTTCGCCGACGTGACGGTCGAGCGCTACCCCGACGAGCTGGCGGTGCCCGCCGTGGAGCCGGTCCTCGCCTACCTGGCCAGCATGGTCGGCCCGCTCACCGCCGCGCAGGAGTCGGCCGCCCGCGACATGGTCCAGGCCCGCATCGAGGCGGACGGCGCTTTCCGGGTACGCAAGCACACGGTGCTGATCAGCGCGGTGCGCGGCTCCCGCTGACCCGGACGAAGGCGCACCAGGCGTCAGGCGTGAAGGTGAGGACCGGTCCGGCCGGGTCCTTGCTGTCGCGCACCCCGACCACCCCGGCCAGGTTGCCCGCCACCTCGACGCAGTCGCCCTGGGTGCCGCTGCGAGTGGACTTCCGCCAGATCGCGTTGATCAGCTCCACGACGACATCACTTCCTTCATCAGGTGGGCCGACTGCTGGCGTGGAAGCGCCTCACTGCGGACGCTCTCCCATCTGGACAGCAGGATAGCTACACCCTCGTCGTTGTCGACCACGACGCCGCCGAGCTGGTTCTCCAGATGGCCGACCCACCCGCCGTCGGTGCTGCGGGCCAGAGCGAAGGGACCGACCAGTCCGACATGCATGGGGACCCGTGTCGGCACGAGGTGAATGTCGATGTGGGGGTGCTCACTGCATTCGATGAGATGTGTGACCTGCGCGGCCATCAACCCTCGGGAGGCCTCATCAGCACGGCGCAGGACGGATTCCTCGATGACCGCGATGTACTTCGGACGGTCCGGGCTGGAGAGGATGGACTGTCGGTCCAGCCTCACCCCGACCCGTCGCTCGACCTCGTCATCGCTGATCAGGTCATCGGTGCGGATCATGGCACGCGCGTAGTGCTCGGTTTGGAGGAGCCCTGGCACCAGGTTCGGTTGATAGGTGCGCAACTGCTGGGCCTGGCGTTCGGCTTCCAGCCAGGGGCGGAACCAGCTCGGTTGGCCATCCCGTTCGGCGAGCTTGAGCAGCGAGGTCAACAACCCACCGGTGCCCAGCACCTCGTCCGCCCGCTTCAGGAAGAACCGGTCCAACGGCCGCTGGCCCAACTCCACCGCCGACACCTGCGAGTTGGAGAAGTGCACCAGCCTCCCGAACTCCTCCTGGCTCAGCTCGGCCTTGAGTCGCAACCGCCGCAGTTGTGCGCGGATCAGCTCGGCTGTCGGCTCGTTCTCCACCCGGCCTCCTCGGACATCCGCCGAGTTCCCCAGCCGCTCCCGGTTCGGCCCCGACGGCTTCCGAGCGTAGTCGCGTCTTCAGCAAGCTGTCACGCATGAACCTTCCCGTGCCACGGCTCGGGCCGTACCCGAATCGGCCCCGTCCCTATCCGCCCGACCACCCGGCGCATCTGCCGATCCGGCCGTTGTGGCTCTGTCGTGCCTGCGGCTCACCGTGGCCCTGCGCGCAGGCCCGGCTGCTGCTCAAGGTCGAATATGCCGACCACCCGGTCGACCTGGCCGTCTACCTGTCCGGGCTCTACCACGAGGCGACCCACGACCTGTTCCGGCTCAACCCGCACGAGGGTCCGACCCCACGTGACCTGTTCGACCGGTTCGTCGGCTGGGGCCCTTACCGACGCGGTGTCGTCGGGCCGGGCTGACCGTCGAGTACGAACGTCCGTGGGCTCCGTCGATAGGATCCACCGCCATGGCAGCGCGCAGGACCGTCGTGTCCGGAGACTTCGACCTGACGATGGACGAGCTGCGGGTGGTGGCGCGTTACGTGCTCCGGCACGCGGAGGACGTCCTGCCGGTCTTCGAGCGGGCCGTACCCGACGATCCGCGTCCCCGCGCGGCGATCGAGGCGGCCCGGACGTTCGCCGACGGGGCCGACCGGACGAAGCTGCAGCGGGTCACGTCGATCGACGCGCACCGGGCGGCCCGGTCCGCGCCCGACGAGGCGGCCCGCCTGGCCGCGCGATCCGCCGGTGACGCGGCCGCGGCGGCGTACCTGCATCCCCTCGCCCAGGCCAGCCAGGTCGGCCACATCCTGCGGGCCGCCGCGAGCGCGGCGCGGATCGGGGAGCTGACGGCGGGCGGTGACCCGGCGGTCGGCGACGCCCTGCTGGACCGCTCGCGGCGGCTCGCCGACCCGGTGCTCGTCGACGTGCTCCGTCGCTACCCGCCGGTGACCGGCGGCAGCAGCCGGGTCGCCCGGCTGATGAGTACGCTCGACGGTGCGCTGCGGCGCACGCCGGAAGCGGGTGGGACGGAGGACCGGTCGTGATCCTGTCGAAGGTCCGGGACCCCCGCCTCGTCACGATCCGTCGTGGCGGGACGCTCACCGACGACGACCACCGGCTGCTCGCGCTCTGGGCCGCCACCTGCGCGGAGCACGTCCTCCCGCTGTTCGAGGCGGTCCGGCCCGACGATCCGCGTCCGCGCCAGGCGATCGCGCACATCCGGGCCTGGGTGCGGGGCGAGGTCACGATGATGGTGTCCCGCGCGGCGGGCGGGCACGCCATGGGCGCGGCGCGGGACCTGCGCGGGGCGGCGCGCCACGCCGCGTACGCCGCCGGCCAGGCCGGTGCGGTCGCCCACGTCGCCGCGCACGAACTCGGCGCCGCCGCGTACGCGATCAAGGCGGTGCGGGCGGCGGCGCCGGACGGTCGGGGCGACGAGGCGGGGCGGGCCGAGTGCCGGTGGCAGCGCGCCCGACTCCCGGCGGCGATCCGCGAGCTGGTCCTCGACGACCAGCGGCTGCGCAACGACATCTGCTGGTCGACGTTCGACTGCTGAGTCGGGGAAAACCGACACCGGGCGACGGCAACCATCGAGCGACGAGGTGACGTCTGGAGGGGCATCAACAGACGCACCACTGACCCGAAGGATCGGCTCGTGTGGACCCTCTCCTGAGTGAGTTCGACTCGTTCGTGCGTACCCGCACACCGGCGCTCCTGCGCTCGGCCTACCTGCTCACCGGTGACCAGCACCTGGCCGAGGATCTCGTCCAGTCCGCCCTGGCCCGTACCCACCGCTCCTGGAGCCGGCTGCACGACAGCGGCAACGCGGAGGCGTACACCCGAAAGATCATGTATCACCTGCAGGTCTCCTGGTGGCGCCGCCGCCGGGTGGCCGAGTCGATGCCGGGCGACCTGCCCGAGTCGCGCGGAGGCGACTCGGGACCCGACCACGCCCAGCAGATCACGCTGCGGCTCACCCTCCGGGCCGCGCTGGCCCGGCTCTCCACCCGGCAACGCGCCGTGCTGGTGCTGCGGTTCTTCGAGGACCGCAGCGAGGCCGAGGCGGCGGAGATGCTCGGCGTCACCGTCGGCACCGTCAAGAGCCAGACGTCGAAGGCGCTGACCAAGCTGCGCACCGTCGCGCCGGAACTCGCCGACCTTTACGCCACGGAAGGATCCGCCCGATGAACCAGGACCGCCTGCGCCTCGACCTGGCCGACCTGGCCGACGAGGTCACCCCGGTCGACCTGCGGGACCGGGCCCTGCGTACCTCCCGCCGGCTCGGCATCCAGCGGGCCGTCGTCACGTCCGCCGCCGCGCTGGTGGTGCTGGCCGCCGCGACCGGCACCGCACTGGCGATCCGACCGAACGGCCAGGCGCCCGCGCCGGCCGGACCGTCGATCACCAGCAGCCCGCCACCCCAGGTCACCCCCACGCCGAGCCGGTCCGTCGAGCCGTCCCGGACGACCTCGAAGAGCCCCGACTCGGGAGCGGGCCAACCGCAGTCGGCGTTGACCGGCACCCGCTACTACCTGGAGCAGACGTCCACCCGCTCCCGGATCCACGCGGTGCGCGGCACCCAGGACCGGGTGGTCCACGAGGTCGTGCACGAGGGCAGCCGCTGCGAGTCCAACACCGTGTCCCTCTCGCCGGACGGCAAGCGGGTGGTGTGGGTGCAGGACAGCACCGACAACAACATGAGCGGCGTCCTGTTGATCGCCACCGTCGGCGAGAACGGCGCGACGACGCTGGCCGAGGGAATCAGTTGCCTCGGCACCCGGCCCCTGCGCTGGCAGGGCGACGACCTGCTGATGGTGCAGCGGAAGAACGGGCAGTCCGTGCTCTACGACGCGGCGGCCAACAAGCAGGTCGTCGGCGACCCCGGGCAGGAGACCGATCGCTGCTGGTCCGCCGACGGTGCCTGGCTGGCCGCCGTGTCGGAGGGCAAGCCCTACGTCTCGAACGACGGCGACCTGCGGCAGTACACCTACACGCCGCCGCAGCAGGAGGCCGCCAAGTGGGACGGTTGGGAGGCGCGCAGCGTGTCCATGGACGGCCGGTACGTCGCGGTGGGCTGGATCGGCACCGACCCGTCCCGCCGGGACGGCAGCTTCGCGGTGGTCGACACCACCCGCAGCAAGGCGGTCGACCTGCCCGGCACCGGTGAGGTACGCAGCGTCCTGTTCAGCGTCGACGGCACCGTCCTGCTGCGGCGGGGCAACGGCATCACGGTCCTCGACCGCCGGCTCACGCCGGTCGGCACAGTGACCGAGCCGTCCTCGCTCCGGAACCGGGCACTGCTGGCGTACGTACCCTGACGCACCTGGTGACAGGCCCCCGCGCGACATGCGACGGGGGCCTGTCGCACATGCGCGACCGGTCGGAAACTTCTCCGTCCCGGGCGGCAACCATCCCGATCGAAACGAACGTCTGGCAGTGCGTCAGACACGCGCGTCACCGAACCCCCCGAAGGGTCACATCGTGAACGTCCTCACCACCGCTCGCGGACTGCGTACCGCCGTCACCCTCGCCGCCACCGCGCTTCTGGTGGCGGGTGTCGGCGCCTGCGGCGAGGGCGGAACCACACCCGCGCCCGCCTCCCCGCAGTCGTCCGGCACCACCGCCGTCGTCACCCCGGCCGCCGCCCCCGCCACCCGGGCCGGCTCGTCGGCCGCCCTGCCCGGTACGCGCTACTACCTGGCGTTCGGCGAGCAGGCCGCGGAGGTCCACGTCGTACGCGGCGACTCGGACCGGGTGAGCACGACCGTGCCGTACGGCGGCGGTGAGTGCGTGCGGAACACGATCACCATCTCGCCGTACGGTGAGCGACTGGCCTGGGTGGAGGGAAAGGCCGGGGCGGAGGCCGGCACGCTCGTCACCGCCCTGGTCGACGGCACCGGCCGGGCCACGATCGCGAAGCGGGCTCCCTACTCCGGCCGGATCGTCTGCCTCGGCGACCAGCCGCTGGTGTGGAACACCAACGACCGGCTCCTGGTGCAGCAGGAGGGCCACTCCGCGCTCCTCGACCTGGCCACCCGCCGGCCGGCCGCCGGCGACGCCGGGAACGAGACCCTGAAGTGGTGGACCCCGGACGGGCGGAACTGGGCGGCCGTCTCCGAGGGCCGGCCGTACGCGACCAACAACGGCCGGACCACCTTCTACCGGTTCACCCCGCCGAAGGCCGAGGCGGCGCGCCACGACGGCTGGCGGGTCCGCAGCGTCTCGCCGGACGGCCGGTACGTGGCGGTCGGCTGGCTCAACACCGACACGTCCCGCAACGACGGCAGCTTCGCGGTGGTCGACACCACCACCGGCCGGACCGTGGACCTGCCCGGCGACGGTGCGGTCCGCAGCATCCTGTTCGCCACCGACGGCGCGGTGCTGGTCCGGCGGGACGGGGGCATCACCGTCCTGGACCGGACGTTCCGGGCGGTGGGCACGGTGACCGAGCCGACCGGGCTGCGTGGGGCGGCGCTGCTGGCCTACGTTCCCTGAGTCCAGGCGGCTGTCGGGAACCGGACGTCGAGACGTCCACCACGTCCGGCCCCGGGGGCGGGCGGGACCGGCCCGCGCGGTGGAAGACTGAGCGACGCATTTCCGCGGGGACGTCGGAGGGGAGGCGCCGTGCGCTGGCGCAGCTTCGTAGCGGTGGGCGACAGCTTCACCGAGGGCATGGATGACGCGTATCCGGACGGCAGTTACCGAGGGTGGGCCGATCTGGTCGCCACCCGGCTCGCCGCCGAGGCGGGTCCCGACTTCGGCTACGCCAACCTCGCCATCCGGGGTCGGCTCTTCCCGAACGTCGTGGCCGAGCAGGTGCCGTCCGCGCTGGCCATGAAGCCCGACCTGATCACGTTCGCGGCCGGCGGCAACGACGTGCTGCGCCGCACCTTCGACCCGGACGTCTTCGTCCCGCGCTTCGACAGGGTGGTCGAGCGGCTGCGCGGCGGCGGCAGCGACGTGGTGCTGTTCCGGTTCGCCGACGTGATGGCCCGGCTCCCCGGGCAGCGGCTGGTGGCCCCCCGGGTGACGCTGCTCAACCGGGCGGTCGGCGAGGTCGCCGAGCGGCACGGGGCGATCCTGGTCGACCTCTACTCCGACGAGGCCTACCTCAACCCGATGCTCTGGAGCACCGACCGGCTGCACCTGTCGGCGGCCGGGCACCGGCGGGTCGCCGCGCAGGTGCTCGCCGCGCTCGGCGTCGGCTGCGACGAGGAGTGGCTGATGGTGCCGCCGCACCCGGCGCCCACACCGTGGCTGGCCGCCCGCGCCGCCGACCTGCGCTGGGCCGGTCAGCACCTGGCCCCGTGGATCAGGCGCCGGCTGACCGGCCGTTCCTCCGGCGACTTCGTGACCGCGAAGCGGCCGGTCCTCGGTCCGGTCGACGGCTGACCGGTGCACACCGTCCACGCCGCCGACCTGCTGCGGCTCACGCTCGACGGCGAGCCCCGCGCCGGGCTGGCGGTTTTGGTCGACGGTCATCGGGTGGAGGCGGTCGCGCCGCTGGACGAGCTGACCGCCGCGTACCCGGGGGTGCGGGTGCGGCGGTGGGCCGGCACGCTCGGGCCGGCGCCGGTGCACGACGGCCCGCTGCCCCCGGCGCCGACCCCGCGCGAACGGGTGCACGCGCTGTTCCGGCTCGGCGCCGCCGCGGTGCTCGAGGCGCACGTCACCGACCCGGCGTTGCGGGCCGCCGCCGCGCGCAACGAGGTGGCGGTCCTGCCCGCCGCCCGGCCGGCGGCGCTGGTGGTCGGTGGCCGGGCCGACCTCGCGGTGTACGACCCGGACGGCTCCTGCCGGGCCACCGTGGTCGCCGGCCGGTTGGTGCACCGCCGTGCCTGACCCGCCGCCGGCTCAGGAGAACTGGAGCCAGCTCCGGTCCACCCCCCGACCGATGCCGAGGAACCACGTCCGGCCGTGCCGGACCGCGACGGTGCCGTCCGGCAGGACACCCACCGACGTGTCCAGGTCCGGCATCCGCAACGGCCCGCGCAGCTCGGGCACCTCGACGTAGCCACCGCCTGTTACGAAGCCCAACCCGCCGTACGCGCTGGTGACCACCAGCAGACCGGCCCCGGGCGCGGCGACCCCTTCGGTGTCGGACGGCAGGGCCGGCCCGGCCTGCCAGCGGTCGTCGGCCAGCCGCCACACCCGCGTCTGTCGAGCGGTCTCGACCAGCCAGACGTCGCGTCCGTCCGGGGCTAGCGCGAGCTGCCGGGCGCCGGAGACCGACGGCAGCGTCCGCCAACTGGTGCCCTGGTCGGCACTGGTCAGCACGGTCAGCCGATCACCCTCCAGGACGGTCAGCCAGAGCCGGCCGTCGGCGCCCTCGACCAGGACGTTCTCGGTGTCCGACCGGAGCGTGACCGGCGGCTGGTGGAAGTGCAGGCCGCCGCTCACCCGCAGCACGCGTTGCCGGTCGCAGGTCGTCGGCATCCCGTTCGGGGGGCAGCCGAGGTAGAGCCCGCTCGGGGTGGCGAAAGCGCGCCGGACCGCCGCCGGTGGCGCCTGGTACGGGTGGCGGGTGAAGCTGATCCCGCCGTCCGTCGTGACGAGGTAACCGGTACGCGTCGTCACGGCCAGCGTGTCCGCGTCCACGGGCAGGAGCTGCACCAGGCCGTTCGGCACCGCCGGCAGGCCGGTCCGCTGCCAGGTCACGCCACCGTCGACGGTCCGGGCGACGGTACGGCGGCAATCCTGCGACGACTCGCCGGCCTCGACGCAGGTGTCGACGAGCGACCAGCCGGCTCGGGCGGAGACGAAACGCAGGTCGATCAGCTCACCGGGCACCCCCGGCAGGGTGACCGTGCGGACGGTGAGCCGGCCGGTCGGACTCTGTGAACCCGTCGGCGTCGGCTGCGGCTCCGGCCGGTCGGCGCGCTGGGCGACCGCCAACGCCGAGGCCGGCCCGACCAGCATCATCGCGAGCAGGCCGGTCAGCAGGCCGCGCCGCCGTCGGCGGTCCCGGATCCGGCGTTGCACGTCGGCCACGCCCGGCGGGCGGAAGGTGGGCACGGCCGTCGCCTCGAACTCGACGAACAGGTCATCCACGTCAGGCACGGCGCGACTCCGATCCGGTCTCGGTGAGGTGGCCGGCGAGCGCGGCCCGCCCCCGGGAGAGCCGGGAGCGCACGGTGCCCTCCGGCGCGCCGACCTGCGCGGCGATCTCGGCGACGCTCAGGTGGGCCAGGTGGTGCAGCACGATCGCGCGCCGCTGGTCGGCGGGCAGAGTGGACAGGGCCTCCAGCAGCACCACCCGGTCCGGCTCCGGGCCGGGCACGTGTTCCTCCCGCTGCCGAGCCAGGTGCCGCACCGCGGTACGCACCCGGCGCAGCCGGCTGGTGGCCAGGTTCCAGGCGACCCGGCGGACGAACGCGGACGGGTCGTCGTACGCGGCGACGCGGGACCAGCGCTCCAGCGCCCGGCAGAACGCCTCCTGGGTCAGGTCCTGCGCCTCGCCGTGGTCGCCCAGGTAGGCGTAGAGCTGCACCGCGATCCGGTGGAAGTGCGCCCGGTAGAACTCGGTGAAGTCCTCCGGTGCGGTCCCGGCCCGGGGCGGCCGGTCCTGTTGCCGTGGGGTCATCGCGGTCCTCTGCGGTCGGCGGTGTTCGCAACTGTCACGCCCGACCCGCCGGATCCGCTGCATCCGGACGTCACATCCACCGCGGCCGACCCGGCGTACCTTGGAAATCATGCCTGTGCCGAGCGATCCGCATCCCCACCTCCAGTCGTACGCCGACCCGCAGCGCCTGGTCACCACCGAGTGGCTGGCCGAGCACCTGGGCGACGAAGGGCTCGTGGTGGTCGAGTCCGACGAGGACGTGCTCCTCTACGACACCGGCCACCTCCCCGGCGCCGTCAAGGTCGACTGGCACACCGAGCTGAACGACCAGGTCACCCGCGACTACCTGGACGCCGCGAGCTTCGCCGAGCTGTGCGCGGCCAAGGGCATCGGCCGCGACGACACGGTCGTCTTCTACGGCGACAACTTCAACTGGTGGGCCGCGTACGCCCTCTGGGTGTTCTCCCTCTTCGGCCACGCCGACGTGCGGCTGCTCGACGGCGGCCGGCAGAAGTGGATCGCCGAGGGCCGGGAGCTGACCCGCGACAAGGTGAGCCGGCCCCGCGCCGACTATCCGGTGCCGCAGCGCAACGACGCGCCGATCCGGGCCTACCGGGAGCAGGTGATGGCGCACGTGGCGGCCGGCCGGCCGCTGGTCGACGTGCGCTCGCCCGGTGAGTACACCGGCGAGATGCTGCACATGCCGGACTATCCGCAGGAGGGCGCGCTGCGCGGCGGGCACATCCCGGGCGCGGTGAGCAAGCCGTGGAAGTCCGCCGCGAACGACGACGGCACGTTCAAGTCCGCCGACGAGCTGCGGGCCATCTACGCCGACCAGCTCGGGCTGAGCCCGGCCGACGACGTGGTGGCCTACTGCCGGATCGGCGAGCGGTCCAGCCACACCTGGTTCGTGCTGCACCACCTGCTCGGCTTCCCGCAGGTGCGCAACTACGACGGTTCGTGGACCGAGTGGGGCAACCTGGTCCGGGCACCCGTCGTGAAGGGCGACCAGCCCGGCGGCCTGACCCGCTGAGCGTTCCGGCCGGCCCCCGCCACGTGGCTGGGGACCGGCCGGGTCAGCGCGCGGACAGCGACACCGGACCGGTCACGTCGCGGGCCACCCGGTCCACCTCGCCGGTCTCCGGGCGCCAGCGGGCCAGACCGGTGGGGTCGGAGCGGAACAGCACCCCGCCGTCGGCCGACCAGCCGAGCACCTCGCAGCAGGCCTTCGCCCGGTCCTCACGGCCCAGGTCGAGCAGGCGGGTCACCGCTCCGGTGCGGGCGTCCACCACGGCCACCCCCTCGGCCCCGCCCATGCTGCCGGTGGTGGTCCAGCCCGCCTGGGCGATCCGGTCGCCGCGCTGCCAGCCCCGACCGTAGACCTCGTCCAGCCGGTAGCCGGGCGGAAGGTCGCCGGTGCCCACCGACAGTTGCTGCGGCGCGCCGCCGGCGGCGGGGAACCGGCGTACGGACAGGCCGTCCTCCGCGCCGCCGAGGGTGAGCAGGTCGCCGGGACGGGCCGGCTCGGGCACGACCAGCCCCCACGGGTCGACCGGCAGCTTTCGGGCCGTCCCGGTGTCCCGGTCCACCTCGTACGCGGTGTCGTTGTCGCCGACGAGCAGCCGGTCACCGGCCCAGACGACGTGTTCCAGGTAGCCGGCGAGTGGATAGCGGCGCACGGCAGCCTTGGTCAGGTCGACCACGACCACCTCGCCGACCTGCGCGAACGCGGCGGTCCGACCGTCCGGGGACAGGCTGCCCGGCTTGAGCGGCGCGGCCTCGTTGCCGCTGGCGTCCCGGGTGGGGGCGAGTGTCACCACGTCGAGTTCCCGGACCAGTCCGTCGTCGCCGAGCACCCGGACCGGCTCGGCCTCGCCGGTCTTCGGGTCGACCGGTTGGCGAAGCGCCAGGGCCCGGTCGACCGGCCGGGCGGAGAGCGGGGCGGCGATCCGGTCGCCGAGCCGGCCCAGCGGGTCGTCGATCAGGCCGAGCACGGGCGGGGGCTGCTGCACCGGCGACGCGCTGGGGTCCGGGCGTACCACCGGATGGGCCGGGGCGGGCGGCCCGGCGCGGTGCAGGAGTGCTGTCGTGCCGCCGCCGATCAGGGCGACCGCCACGGCGGCGGCGCCGGCGGCTCGCCGCGCGCGGCGGACCCGTCCGGCCCGCTCCCAGCCGGCGGTCGCCGGTCGGGTCGGCCGGACGTCCTCCGCCGCCCGGTTCAGCAGCCGGGTCAGGTGCGGTTCGTTCACGGGTTCGCCTCCATCCCGGTGACCAGGCCGTCGTCGGCGTCGCCCAGCTCGGGTGCCACCTCGCGGAGCCGGCGCAGCGCCGCGTGGCACTGGCTCTTGACGGTGCCCACGGTGACGCCGAGCGCCTCGGCGGTGGCCACCTCGGTGAGGTCCTCGAAGTAGCGCAGCACCAGGACCGCCCGCTGGCGCGGCGGCAGCCGGTCGAGCGCGGCCCGCACGGTCAGGCGCAGCGCGTCGTCGGTGTCCACGCCCGCCCGCTCCGGCGGGTCCGCGCTGAGCCGTTCCCGCCGCCGGCGTCGCCACCAGGAGACCGCGTCGCGGTAGAGGATGGCGCGCACGTACGCGGCCGGATCGCCGTCGCGCACCGTGGACCAGCGCAGCGCCACCTTCAGCAAGGCGTCCTGGAGCAGGTCCTCGGCCTGGTGGCGGTTGCCGCAGACCAGGTACGCGGCGCGCAGCAGCCGGTGCTGGTGCGCCTCGACGAAGGCGAGGTAGTCCGCCCGCCCGTGATCCACGGCCCGCCCCATCCGGCTGCTCCCTCCGTCATTCCGCAGACGCCTGGGGCGGTGGAAAAGGTTGGGTCAGGTAGCGCTGGATCGTCGGGCCGACCCATTCGGCCAGCTCGTCCGGGTCGAGTTCGACCACCGGGGGCAGCCGGATCACGTACCGGGTGAGGGCGAGGCCGAGGATCTGGCTGGCCACCAGGCCGGCCCGGCGCGCGGCGGTCGTCGGGTCGGCGCCGGAGCGGGCCACCGCCGTGGCGAGCTGCCCGGCGAAGATGCCGCGCATCCGTTCCGCCGCGCCCGGGTTGGTGCTGGCGGCCCGGAGCAGGGCGATGAGTGTGCCGTCGGCCTCCCACCGGCGCAGGAAGTGCCGGGCCAGCGTCTCGCCGAGCCGCTCGGACGGCACCTGGGCCAGGTCGGGCAGGTGCAGGTCGAACTCGGCCGCGGCGGCGAAGAGCCCTTCCTTGCTGCCGTAGTAGCGCATCACCATCGACGGGTCGATCTGGGCGTCGGCGGCCACCGCCCGGATGGTGGCCCGGTCGTAGCCGTCGGCGGCGAAGCGCTCCCGGGCGGCACGCAGGATGGCGGCCCGGGTGGCGTCGGAGCGGCGGGTGCGGGCAGGCGGTCCGGTCATGTCCACGACTGTAGGCCAACACACGTTGACATCGATGCAGGTGATAGGTCAACAATTGTTGGCAAACGCCTGTTGACCCAATCGGAGGTGCAGTGATGCTGCCCGAACGCACGGACGTCCTGGTGGTCGGGGCCGGGCCGACCGGCCTGGCCGTGGCCGTCACCCTGGCCGAGCGCGGGGTGGGGGTGACCGTGGTCGAGAAGCTGGCCGATCCGCCGGTCACGTCCCGGGCCGCCGTCGTGCATGCCGGCACGCTGGAGGTGCTCGACCGGATCGGGATCGCCGAACCGCTCGCCGGCCGGGGGCTGCACTCCGCCCGGTTCACCGTCCGCGACCGGGACCGCGTCCTCGCCACCGTCGGATTCGACCGGCTGCCGTCCCGCTACCCGTACGCGCTGCTGATCTCGCAGGCGGAGACCGAGGCGGTGCTCGCCGACCGCCTCGCCGCGCTCGGCGGGCGGGTGCTGCGCCCGTACGAGCTGATCGACCTGGACCTCGACGGTGCCGGCGCGACCGCCCGGTTCTCCGGCGGCGACACGGTCCGGGCCCGCTGGGTGGTCGGCGCGGACGGGATGCACAGCCGGGTCCGTGAGTTGGCCGGCATCGGCTTCGGCGGCCCGGCCGATCCGGGCGAGTCGTTCCTGCTCGCCGACGTGCGGGTGGACAGCGCGCTCCCGCGTGACCAGGTCACCCTGTTCCTGTCGCGCGGTGGGCCACTGGTCTGGGCGCCGCTGCCCGACGGCACGGTCCGGCTGGTCGCCACCGTCGCCGACGCGCCGCGCGAGCCGCAGGCGCGGCACTTCCAGGCGCTGCTCGACGAGCGCGGCCCGGCGCGGCGACCGGACCGGGTCCTCGACGTGGCGTGGGCGTCCCGGTTCCGCATCCACCACCGGATCGCGAGCAGCTACCGGTCCGGCCCGGTGCTGCTCGCCGGCGACGCGGCGCACGTGCACAGCCCGGCCGGCGGGCAGGGGATGAATCTCGGGCTGCGGGACGCGGTCGCGCTCGGCGAGGCGCTCGCCGCGGGCCCCGAGGCCCTCGATCGGTACGCGGCGGACCGCCGCCCCCGCGCCGAGGAGGTGCTCGGCTTCGCCGCCGGCCTGACCCGCCTAGCCGCCGCCCCACCCCCCTTGCGGCCACTGCGGAACCTCCTGCTCCGAACGGCCTCCACCCTCCCCGGTCCGACGACGCCTGGCCGTCCGCCTGGCCGGTTTCGAGCCCACCCCGCCCTCGCCGATCTTGCAGTTGCGGCCCCCGTCCGGTCCGCTTCCTGTCGCTTTGCCCGGGCCGGAAGTGCAAGATCGGCGAGGTGGGGGCGGGACGGGTGACGTGACTGGCGGGTAACCACGGCTCCCTCGCCTGGAAGGCGCGGTCTAGGCTGGCCCGGTGGCGGTGGAACAGCAGGCGCGGGGTGCGGCGGGCACGGCCCGGCGCCGGTCCCGGCGGGACGAGATCCTGGAGATCGCGGTCGGCCTCTTCGCGGCGCGGGGCTATCACGGCGTGTCGATGGACGACATCGGCGCGGCCGCCGGCGTCACCGGGCCGGCGCTCTACCATCACTTCGCCGGCAAGGAGGCGATGCTGGCCGCCGCGCTGATCCCGGTCAGCGAGGGGCTGTTGGCCGGCGGGCGGGAGCGCGCCGCCGCCCACCCGGACGACCCGCGCGGCTCGCTGGAGTCGCTGATCGACTTCCACGTCGAGTTCGCGTTGGCCAATCCCGCGGTGATCGCGCTGCACCTGCACGAGCTGGACCGCCTCCCGGACGAGCCGCGCCGCCGGATCCGCCGGCTCCAGCGGATGTACGTCGAGGAGTGGGTCACGGTGCTGACCGCGCTGCACCCGGGCCTGCCGGACGGTGCCGCCCGGGTGCTCGCCCACGCGGCGTTCGGCCTGATGAACTCCACCCCGTTCCTCGGCGGCGAGGTGGACCGCCGCCGCCGGGCGGAACTGCTGCGTGGCGCCGCCCTGGCGGCCCTGCTGGCACCCACCGACCCCGCCTGACACGCCGCGCGCACCTTAACGCGTGTTAAGAAGGGGCCCCGGCTATACACCAGGCGTTAAGAAGGGGCCCTTCCTTGCCGAACATGTTTGATTCGCTGCTGGTTGCGAACCGTGGGGAGATCGCTCGGCGCGTTATTCGCACGGCCCGTCGGTTGGGGGTGCGGGCCATCGCGGTGCACTCGGAGGCCGACGTTGACCTGCCGTTCGTGACCGAGGCCGACGAGGCGGTGTGTGTCGGCCCGGCCAACCCGGCGCAGAGCTACCGGAACGTCGAGGCGATCCTCGCCGCCGCCCGGAGCACCGGCGCGCAGGCGATCCACCCCGGATACGGCTTCCTGTCCGAGAACGCCGACTTCGCCCGTACCGTCTCCGAGTCCGGCCTGATCTGGGTCGGGCCCGGCGCGGACGCGATCACCGCGATGGGCGACAAGATCAACGCCCGGAACCTGATGGCTGCGGCCGGGGTCCCGGTCGCGCCCGGCACCACCGAGCCGGCGGCCGACCTGGACGCGGCGGTCGCGGCCGCCGCCGAGATCGGCTACCCGGTGATGGTCAAGGCCGCGGCGGGGGGCGGCGGCATGGGCATGGGCGTGGCCGCCGACGAGGCCGGGCTGCGCACCGAGTACGACAAGGTCCGCGCGTTCGCGGAGCGCATGTTCGGCGACGGCTCGGTGCTGATCGAGCGCTACTTCCCTCGGGTACGCCACGTCGAGGTGCAGATCCTCGGCCTGGCCGACGGCCGGGTGGTGGCGCTCGGCGAGCGCGAGTGCTCGGTGCAGCGACGCAACCAGAAGCTGGTCGAGGAGTCGCCCTCCCCGGCGGTCTCGGCGGAGTTGCGGGAGCGGTTCCTGGCGGCGGCGGTCCGGGCCGGCGAGGCGGTGAACTACCGCAACGCGGGCACGGTCGAATGTTTGCTCGACCCATCCACGCAGGAGTTCTTCTTCCTGGAGATGAACACGCGCCTCCAGGTCGAGCACCCGGTCACCGAGTACGTCTACGGCGTCGACCTGGTCGAGGAGCAGCTCCGGGTGGCGGCCGGCCTGCCGCCGACGTTCGATCCGGACGCGCTCACCCCGCGCGGGCACGCGATCGAGCTGCGGGTCAACGCCGAGGACCCGAAGCGGTTCCTGCCCGGCCCGGGCGCGATCCGGACCTGGGTGGAGCCGACCGGCGAGGGCGTCCGGGTGGACTCCGGCTACGTCGAGGGCAACACGGTCACCCCGTTCTACGACAGCCTGCTGGCGAAGCTGATCGTCAGCGGCGCCACCCGCGAGGAGGCCGTGCGGCGCGCCCGCGCGGCGGTGGCCCAGTTCGAGATCGCCGGCCCGAAGAACAACCTGCCGTTCTTCGCCGAGCTGCTGGAGAACCCGGAGTTCCTCTCCGGCGACTACGACACCGGCATCGTCGGCCGGATGCGCTGACTTTCGACTCAAGTGAGGTGAACGTGATGGCGGAACTGCCAGCTTCCGTGAGCATTCGGGAGGTCGGCCCCCGGGACGGGCTCCAGAACGAGGAGCCGATCCCGACCGACGCCAAGGTGCGGTTGCTCGACGCGCTGTCCCGAACGGGGGTACGGCGGATCGAGGCGGTCTCCTTCGTGCACCCGAAGGCGATCCCGCAGATGGCCGACGCCGACGAGGTGTGGCAGCGGGCGGCGCGGGTCGACGGGGTGCGCTACTCGGCGCTGGTGCCGAACACCCGGGGCGCGCAGCGGGCGCTGGCCGCCGGCTTCACCGAGATCGAGGTGGTGGTGTCGGCCAGCGACACGCACAACCGGCGCAACGTCAACCGCTCGACCGACGAGTCGCTGGACGACATCGCCGAGCTGATCGACCTGCTGCACGGCGCGGGCGCGACCGCCGAGGTGATCGTGGCGACCAGCTTCGGCTGCCCCTACGAGGGTGACGTGGACCCGCGGCGGGTCGCCGGGATCGTCGACCGGGTCGCCCGCGACGGCGCGGACCGGGTCGCGTTCGGCGACACCACCGGCATGGGTACGCCCCGGCGGGTCCGCGAGCTGGTCACCGCGGTCCGGGACCGCAACGCCCACCTGCCGGTGCTGCTGCACTTCCACAACACCCGGGGCACCGCGCTGGCGAACATGCTGACCGCGATGGAGCTGGGTGTCACCGAGTTCGACGCCAGCGTCGGTGGTCTCGGCGGCTGCCCGTACGCGCCGGGCGCCAGCGGCAACCTGGCGACCGAGGAGGCGGTGCACATGCTGCACGACATGGGCGTCGACACCGGGATCGACCTGGACGTCCTGATCGGGGCGGCGGAGCTGGCCGAGCGGCTGGTCGGCAAGAAGCTGCCGTCCGGCGTGCTCCGCGCCGGCCCGCGTACCCGCCTCACCCCGTTGCCCGGCTGACCCCGCCGGCCCGTTCCCTCCGGGGTCGCCGGAGGGGGCGGGCGTGGGGTAGCCTAACGATCGTTCAGGTCGGTGGGGTGGCGAGGGAGTCGGCGTGACGCTCGACGGTGAGGCTCTGGAGCAGTTGCGCAAGCGCGCCCGTGCCGGCGGTGCGGACAAATACCACGCGGCCAACGCCGCGAAGGGCAAGCTGTTCGCCCGCGAGCGGGTGGCGCACCTGGTCGACGAGGGGTCCTTCGTCGAGGACGGGCTCTACGCCAACGCCATGGCCGACGGGTTGCCCGCCGACGGCGTGGTCACCGGCACCGCGACCATCGACGGCCGGCCGGTCTGCCTGATGGCGAACGACTCCACGGTCAAGGCCGGGAGCTGGGGCGCACGCACCGTCGAGAAGATCATCCGCATCATCGAGCGGGCCTACACGACCAAGGTGCCGATGGTCTACCTGGTCGACTCCGCCGGCGCCCGGATCACCGACCAGGTCGACCTGTTCCCCGGCCGGCGCGGCGCCGGGAAGATCTTCTGGAACCAGGTCCGGGCCTCCGGCGCGATCCCGCAGGTCTGCGCGCTCTTCGGGCCCAGCGCGGCCGGCGGGGCGTACATTCCGGCGTTCTGCGACGTGGTGGCCATGGTGGACGGCAACGCCAGCATGTATCTCGGCTCCGACCGGATGGTCGAGATGGTCACCGGCGAGAAGACCACGCTGGAGGCGATGGGCGGGGCCAAGGTGCACTGCACCGAGTCCGGGGTGGGCCACTTCCTCTGCAAGACCGAGACCGACGCGCTCGACGTGGTGCGGACCTACCTGTCCTACCTGCCGGCCAACTGGACCGAGACGCCGCCGGCCGCCGAGGCGAAGCCCGCGCCGGAGAAGGCCGACCTGGCCGCGCTGGTCCCGGCCAGCGAGCGGCAGGCGTTCGACATGCGGCGGTACGTCAAGGGCCTGGTCGATGACGGCAGCTTCTTCGAGATCCAGGCGCTCTGGGCCAAGGAGCTGACCATCGGCTTCGGCCGGCTGAACGGCGAGGTCGTCGGTGTGGTCGGCAACAACTCGATGTTCAAGGGCGGCGTGCTCTTCGTCGACTCGGCCGACAAGGCGACCCGGTTCGTGCAGCTCTGCGACGCGTTCAACGTGCCGCTGCTGTTCCTCAGCGACGTGCCCGGCTTCATGGTCGGCAGCGCGGTGGAGAAGCAGGGCATCATCCGGCACGGCGCGAAGATGATCACGGCGATCTCCGAGGCGACGGTGCCGAAGATCTGCGTGGTGGTCCGCAAGGCGTACGGCGCGGGCCTCTACGCGATGGCCGGCCCCGGTTTCGAGCCCGACGCCACCATCGCGCTGCCCACCGCGAAGATCGCCGTGATGGGCGCCGAGGCCGCGGTCAACGCCGTCTACGCCAACAAGATCGCCGCGATCTCCGACGAGACCGAGCAGGCCGCGTTCGTCGCCGCGAAGCGCGAGGAGTACGAGCGCGACATCGACGTCGTCCGGCTCGCCAGCGAGCTGGTGGTGGACGCGATCGTCGAGCCGCACGAGCTGCGCGCCGAGCTGGTGCGCCGCTTCGCCGCCGCCCGCACCAAAACCCGCGAGTTCTCCCATCGCCGCCACGGCGTAACCCCCGTCTGACCGGTAAGGAAGGGCCCCCGCTTAACGCCTGGCGCATAGGAAGGGCCCCGCTTAACGCTTCCGGCGTCACGAGCGTCCGGCGGCCCGCCCCTTCCAGGAGGATCGACATGGACTTCCGGCTCGACGAGGAGCAGCAGGCGCTGCGCGAGAGCGTCCGGGACTTCGCCCGCGAGGTGGTCGCCCCGGTGATCGGCGAGCACTACGAGAAGCACACCTTCCCGTACGAGGTCATCCGGCAGATGGGCAAGATGGGCCTGTTCGGCCTGCCCTTCGCGGAGGAGCACGGCGGCATGGGTGGCGACTACTTCGCGCTCTGCCTGGCCCTGGAGGAGCTGGCCCGGGTCGACTCCAGCGTGGCGATCACCCTGGAGGCGGCGGTGTCGCTGGGCGCGATGCCGATCTACCGCTTCGGCACCGACGAGCAGAAGGCGCGCTGGTTGCCGAAGCTGCTCAGCGGTGAGGCGCTGGCCGGCTTCGGGCTGACCGAGCCGGGCACCGGCTCCGACGCCGGCGGCACCCAGACCCGGGCGGTGCTCGACGAGGCGACGAACGAGTGGGTGATCAACGGTTCGAAGGCGTTCATCACGAACTCCGGCACCGACATCACCGTGCTGGTGACCGTCACCGCGGTCACCGGCATCCGGCCGGACGGCGGCAAGGAGCTGTCCACCATCATCGTGCCGTCCGGCACGCCCGGCTTCACGGTCGCGCCCGGCTACTCCAAGGTCGGCTGGACCGCCTCGGACACCCACGAGCTGACCTTCGACGACTGCCGGGTGCCGGCGGCCAACCTGCTCGGCGAGCGCGGCCGGGGCTTCGCCCAGTTCCTGCGCATCCTGGACGAGGGCCGGATCGCCATCGCGGCGCTGGCCGTCGGCCTGGCCCAGGGCTGCGTCGACGAGTCGATCAAGTACGCCAGGGAGCGCCAGGCGTTCGGCCAGCCGATCGGCAACTACCAGGCGATCCAGTTCAAGATCGCCGACATGGAGATGAAGGCGCACACCGCCCGGCTGGCCTACTACGACGCGGCCGCCCGGATGCTGGCCGGCGAGCCGTTCAAGCGGCAGGCCGCGATCGCCAAGCTGCACGCCAGCACCGTCGCGGTGGACAACGCCCGGGAGGCGACCCAGATCCACGGCGGCTACGGCTTCATGAACGAGTACCCAGTCGCCCGCTTCTGGCGCGACTCCAAGATCTTGGAGATCGGCGAGGGCACCAGCGAGGTCCAGCGCATGATCATCGCGCGCGACCTCGGCATGTGAACCGCGCCCGCATCATCCGTCTGTCGGATATCGGCGTCGTACGGTCGGGTGGTTGACGATCGGCTGTGGAGCGTCGGATCCCGTCCGTACTCTTCGAGCCCATGACTCCCGACCATGATCGTTCGCGGAGCCCGGGCAGCGGGCCGCCGCTGTCCGATCTGTTGCGCGGGCACCGGCTCGCCGCCGGCCTGACCCAGGCCGAGCTGGCCGAACGGGCGGGCGTGGGCGTGCGGACCGTGCGCGATCTGGAGCGGGGCCGGGCGACCCGGCCCCAACGCACCACCGTCGACCTGCTCGCCGACGCGCTCGGCCTGACCGACGTCGGCCGGCGGGAGTTCGTCGTCACCGCCCGGCCGACGCCGTCCGCCGCGCCGGCCTCCACGCCGGTCGAGGCCGTGTCCGATCCGGGTACGCCGGTCGCGCTGCCCCAGCCCGTACCGCTGCTCGGCCGGGAGCGCGACGTGGCGGAGGTGTCCGCCCTGCTCGACGCGTACCCGGTGGTGAGCCTGGTCGGGCTGGCCGGCGTCGGCAAGACCGCGCTCGCGCTCACCGTGGCCCACGCGGTCGCGGCCCGGCACCCGGGCGGTGTGGCCGGGGTGCTGGTCGGCGAGGGCTCGGACGCCGCCGACGTGCTCGCCGCCTCGACGTCGGTGTTCGGCGTGAGCCGGCCCGCCGACCTCGCCTGCCGGTTCGCCGGCCGGCCGGCGCTGCTGCTCGTCGACGCCGTCGACCGGGCGCCCGGGCCGGTGGCCGAGGCGCTGCGCTCGCTGACCGACGCCGCGCCGGGCCTGCGGGTGCTGGTGACCGGTCGCCGCCCGGTCGGGCTGCCCGGCGAGCTGGTGCGGCCGGTGGCGCCGCTCGACGTGCCGCCGGCCGGCGTGCAGCCGGCGGACCGGGCCGAGCTGGACCGCTGGCCCGCCGCGGCGCTCTTCGCCGCCCGGTTCACCCAGGCCCGGCACGCGCCACCCACCCGGGCCGAGCTGCCGGCGCTCGCCGCGCTGGTCCGCCGACTCGGCGGGCTGCCCCTGGCCGTCGAGCTGATGGCCGCGCGGGGGCGGATCCTCGACGTCACCGAGCTGCTGGACCGGTACGGCGACCGGGTGCTCGACCTGGCCGGCGTGCGCCCCGGCTGGGAGCCCGTCGACCCGGCCGCCGGCACGGTCACGTTGCGCGAGGCGGTGGCGACCAGCTACCACCTGCTCGCCGCCGTCGATCGTGCCGCGCTGCGGCGGCTGTCCGCGTTCCGCAACCGCTGGTCCGTCGAGCTGGCCGAGGAGTTGCTCGCCGACGGCGGTCACCGCTGGGACGCGGTGCCGCTGCTGGACCGCCTCCGCGAGTTGGGTCTGCTCAGCGTCCGGGGCACCGGCCCGTTCCGGTTCCGGCTGCTGGACGCGGTCCGCGACTTCGCGGCCGAGCAGGCCGATCTGGAGTTCGAGACGGCGGGCATCCGGCTGCGGCACGCCAGTGTGATCGCCGGGCTGGTCCGCCGTACCGCGCCCGGTCTGGTCGGCGCGGAGCTGCCCGGCACCGTGCACCTGCTCGACGAGGCGACCGGTGACATCAGCGCCGCGCTGGCGTACGCCGCCGAGGACGCGCCGGCCATCGCGTTGCTGCTGGCCGCCGCGCTGCCCCGGTGGTGGCGGCTGCGGGGGCGGGACGTCTCGGGCCGGGCGTGGCTGCGTCGGCTGCTGGCCGATCCGCGTACCGCCGGTGCGCCGCCGGTGCTGCGGGCGTGGGCGTTGCTCGGCTCGGCGCGGCTGGCCGCCGAGCACGGGGCGGGGCCGGAGGAGCTGCCGTCGGCCCGGGCGGCGCTGGCCGTCTTCGCCGAAGCCGGCGACGTGACCGGGGAGTTGTCCGCCCGGTCGGTGCTCTGCGCGGTGCTGCGTGGGCTCGGCGCGCACGACGAGGCCCGGGAGCAGGCCGACGCGGCCCTGGCGCTGGCCACCCGGCACGGCCGGGTACGCGAGATGGCGGTCGCCCAGCACCACCTGACCTGGCACGACGTACGCGTGGGAGAGCTGGCCGGTGGCCGGCGGCGGCTGGCCACGGTCGACCGGTTGGCCGCGCAGTGCGGCGACCAGCGACTCCGCCTGCTGGCGCGGGCCGACCTGGCCGAGCTGGCCCGGCTGGAGGGCCGCTACGCCGAGGCGGCCGAGCAGGGGCGACGGGCGGCGGCGGCACTTGTCGAGCTGGGCGACCCGGGTCGGCGCCGCCGGACGATCGGCGGCGTGGGGCTGGCGCTCGCGCTCCAGGGGCGGGGTGACGAGGCGCTGGCGGTGGTGGCCGAGCTGTGGCCGTCGGGTCCGGTGCCGCGTCCGCGCCGCCCGCCGGCCGCCGAGCGGTGGGATCCGCCGGTGGTGGGTCGGGACGTCCGCACCGAGGACGCGCTCCGCGCGCTGATCGAGGGCCAGGTGGCGTTGAACCGGGGCGACCGGGAGCTGGCGGCCGAGTGGTTCGCCGCGGCGGCCGAGGCGGCGGCCGGCGGCGCGGACCGGCGGGACCTGGTCGAGGCGCTGGTGGGACTGGCGGCCAGCACCGGCGACGTGGCCGTGCTGGACCGACTGGACCGGGCGCGGCAGGTGACCGGCGTCAGCCTGCTGCCCCGGGAGGAGGAACTGCTCTATGCGCTGGCGGCGCAGCGGGAACGCGCGCGGCGGGCGTGAGCGGAGCCGGTGGGCTCGACGAGGGCGCGGGGGTGGCGCGAGCGAAGTAGCCCCCTGGTGCTGCCCCTCGCTCCACGCTCGCGCCAGCACCCCCCGGTGCCCCCCGCTTCCGGCAGCCTATCCAGGCGCGTCGAGCGGTTCCGACACCCTTGTCGTATTTATCCCGGCGGCGGGACGGTTCTGCCGGTCGTTCTGCCGGTAACCCACGGGTAGCGGCGACTCAGCAGGTGGGGCCCTCGGTCGCTTCGGTGCTGCCGGCGGTGGCGCCCGGGTGGACGGCGTCCCGCACCCGGCGCAGCCCGTCCAGGAGGCCGGCCAGCTCGGCCGGGGCGAGCTGGCCGGTGAACCACTGCTCGATGATCGTCAGGTGGCCGGGCAGGATCTCGTCCAGTCGACCGAGGCCGGAGGCGGTGACCACCGCGAAGGAGCTGCGCCGGTCGGACGGGCAGGCGCGGCGGCGGATCAGCCCGTCGCGTTCCATCCGGTCGACCACCCGGGTGACGCCGCTGGTGGAGAGCGAGGTCTGCGCCGCGAGGTCGGTCATCCGCAGTTGGTTGTTGGGTGACCGGGCGAGCCGGGTGAGCACCTCGAACTCGACCGGGGAGAGCCCGTGCTCCTCGAACTGGGCGGCGAACCGGGCGGACAGCCCGGCGTGCGCCTCGTAGAGGAGGCCGACGGCGGTGATCCGGGGGTCGTCGAACACGTTCTGATCCACGTCACCATCCTAGCAACACTTGACACAGGGAATATTGCCGTAGTTATAGTTGCTCAGTCAGTCGTTGGGCTACTAAACAATCTTCTCCGGAGGAGAGCATCATGACCAGCAGCACCGAGGCGACTACCCGCGACTGGGAGGGCCTCACCATTCCGGCCCCCGGCACCTACCTCCTGGACGCCGCCCACAAGCGGGTCGGGTTCGTCGCGCGGCACATGATGGTCAGCAAGGTACGCGGTGAGTTCGCCGACGCCACGGCCACCATCACCGTCAGCGAGGACCCGCTGCAGTCCGCGGTCACCGCCAGCATCCAGGCCGCCAGCATCAACACCGCGCAGGCGGACCGCGACGCGCACCTGCGCAGCCCGGAGTTCCTCGACGCCGAGCAGTTCCCGACGCTGGAGTTCCGCAGCACCGGCGTGAAGTCCCGCGAGGGCAACGAGTTCGTGCTCGCCGGCGAGCTGACCATCAAGGGCGTGACCCGTCCGGTCGACCTCCAGGTCGAGTTCGAGGGCGTCGGCCGCAGCCCGTTCGGGCAGGACATCTTCGGCTTCTCCGCGCACACCGAGATCGACCGCGAGGACTTCGGCCTGACCTGGAACGTCGCCCTGGAGACCGGTGGCGTGCTGGTCGGCCGCAAGGTCAAGATCGAGATCGAGGGTGAGGCCATCCGCCAGGGCTGAGCCCTCGCCACGGCCCCACGGGCCCGCACCGTCGCAGCCGACGGCGCGGGCCCGTCGCCGTATCCGGGGTCGTGCGGATTGTCACGTGTTGTTCGCCGGTTACATGCGCTGCGCGAGGTGGCGACGGGGTACAGGTGCAGACCTACCCCGACCCGCGATCCACCAGGGCCGGACGCACTTACGCAGATCACGTGGATGGTTCACAATGCGTTGCGGAACGCCAACGGTTCCGCAGCGCCGGCGCCGGGAGGACACATGGGCAGAGACGTCGAGCAGGGCGCCTTCTCCCGCGAGGATCGGGTCCGCTACCGGCAGAAGGTCCGTCGGTGCCTGGACGTCTTCGCGCTGATGCTTGACGACTTCGGCTTCGACGCCGACCGGCCGATGACCGGGTTGGAGATCGAGCTGAACCTGGTCGACGCCGCCGCCGAGCCGGCCATGCGCAACGACCAGATCCTGGCCGACATCGCCGACCCGCTCTTCCAGACCGAGCTGGGCCAGTTCAACCTCGAACTCAACGCGTCGCCCCGGTTGATCGAGGGCACCGGGTTCACCGACTACGAGCAGGACCTGCGCAGCAGCCTCAGCCGCGCCGACGAGCGGGCCGCCAAGTCCGACGCCACCATCGTGATGGTCGGCATCCTGCCCACCCTCACCGAGCGTCACCTGGTCGCCGACAACCTCTCCACGGACGAGCGTTACCGGGTGCTCAACGACCAGATCGTCGGCGCCCGGGGCGAGGACATCGAGCTGGACATCAACGGCGTCGAGCGACTGCGTACGCACACCGACTCGATCGCGCCGGAAGCCGCCTGCACCAGCCTCCAGTTCCACCTCCAGGTCGCGCCGGACAGCTTCGCCGACCACTGGAACGCCTCCCAGGCGATCGCCGGCGTCCAGGTCGCGGTCGGCGCCAACTCGCCGTTCCTCTACGGCCGGCAACTCTGGGCGGAAACCCGGATCGCCCTGTTCGAGCAGGCCACCGACACCCGACCGGACGAGCTGAAGGCCCAGGGCGTACGCCCGCGGGTCTGGTTCGGCGAGCGCTGGATCACCTCGATCTTCGACCTGTTCGAGGAGAACGTCCGCTACTTCCCGCCGCTGCTGCCGATCTGCGAGGAGGAGGACCCGGTCGAGGTGCTGCACGCCGGCGGGGTTCCCAAACTCGGCGAGCTGCGGCTGCACAACGGGACCGTCTACCGCTGGAACCGCCCGGTCTACGACATCATGAACGGCCGCCCGCACCTGCGGGTGGAGAACCGGGTGCTGCCCGCCGGCCCGACCGTGGTGGACATGCTCGCCAACGCCGCGCTCTACTTCGGCCTCGCCCGGGGCCTGGCCGAGGCCGAACGGCCCATCTGGAGCCAGCTCACGTTCAGCTCGGCCGAGGAGAACTTCCACGCCGCCGCCCGGCGCGGCATCGAGGCGGTGCTGCACTGGCCCCGGCTCGGCGACGTACCGGTCACCACGCTCGTCCTCGACACGCTGCTGCCGGTGGCCGCGCAGGGGCTCGACGGGTTCGGTGTCGCCCCGGCCGAACGCGACCGGCTCCTCGGCGTGATCGAGGGACGCTGCCGCACCGGCCGCAACGGCGCGGTCTGGCAGACCGAGACGGTGTGGGCGGCCGAGCGGCACCGTGGCATGGATCGCAAGGCCGCGCTGCACCACATGGTCCAGCGCTACGCCGAACTCCAGCGCACCAACGAACCAGTCCACACCTGGCCCGTCGACTGAGGTGTAAGGCGGGGCCCCTTCTTAACGCCTCCGGTAGAGGCGGGGCCCCTTCTTAACAACTCCCCACGAGCGGCGGCGGGATCAGCGCGTACGGCGGCGGGGTTTCGGCTCGTCGGCCGGCGGCGTGATCGCGGTGTCCCCGGGTGCCGGCTCGGCGATGCCCGGTGGCGAATCGTCCCCGGGCTCCCGTTGCTGGGGCACGGCCCGGCCACGACGACCGGCGCTCGTCCGCGCGGCGTCACCCGTCCCGGACTGCCCGCCCGCCGCGCGACCGGTACGGCTCGCCGCCTCCCGCTCCTCCGCCGCCACCCCGTCGCGGCCCGAGCCGGCCAGGGCGTCGCGGCCCGAGCGTCGCGTCGCGTCGCGGCCGACGGCCGCCGTCACCGACGGGTCGGGGTCGGACGGGTGAACCTCTCCACCGGCCGGCACCTCCGCCGGCGTGGCGGCCCGGCCCCCGAAAGCGGTCGTCGCGGCGTCGGCGCCGGAGTCCGGCTCGCCGCGCCCGGCCCGCCGCCCGAAGAACCGCCGCGCCGGCTTCGCCACGGCCGGCTGCCCGTCGGCCGCCGGTCCAGGCTGTCCATCGGTCGTCGGCTGCGACTGACCGTCGATCTCCGTAACCGGCCGTCCGTCGACATCCGGCTCGGCAGGCCCCGGCTCGCCGCGTCGCTGGTCCGGCACGACCGCCGCCGTGCGGTCCGCGGCCCGGCGGTCGGCCCGCTGGGCCAGCGCGGCCACCAGGACCGAGCCGCCCACGCCGGCGATCACCGCGTACGGGGCGATCAGGTGGGCCGACAACTGCTCGGCGGCGATCCCGGCGAGCCGCGGCACGGCCAGCAAGTAGGCCAGCGCGACCAGCAGCGGACCGGCCGCCCCGGAGGCGGTGGCACCGACGCGTGCCAGCGGCGAGCGGGTCGCACGCCGGGCGGCCAGCACGCCGATCAGCAGGGCGGAGCCCAGCGAGAGCAGCGCCCCGGGCCAGTAGAAGTAGTCGCGGATCCAGAACCCGGCGCGGTCCGCGCTGATCTGCCAGATGCCGAGCTGGGCGGTGGTCAGGCCCCGGCCGGAGAGCACTCCGTCCACCACCGACACCACGGCGAGCAGCCAGAGCCAGCCGGTGGTGGCGAGCAGGTTGGTCGCGGCGGCGCGGGTGTGCAGCGCCCAAGTCGCCAGCAGTACGCCGAGCACCAGCCCGGCGGCGGCGTACGCGGCGGCCACGGTCTGCGGCGCGGACGTGTCGGGCACCCGGGCCGCCCGGGCCGGCACGGCCACCAGAAGCACGGTGACCAGCGCGCCGACACCGGCGGCGAGTGCGAGCCCGAGCCGGGGCAGCGCGCCGGCCGGTTCCTCCCCGCCGCCGCGCAGGCGCTGGGCGCAGACCGCACCGACGACGACCGAGGTCGCGGCGATCCAGGTGGCCCAGGCGAGGCTCGCCACCCAGGCCGACTCGACGCGTACGGTGCCGGTGGGCGCCCAGTTGATGATGCCGAGCCCGTAGCCGAAGCCGAGCTGCGCGGCCCCCGCGCCGGCAGCCACGCCGAGCGCGGCGGCGGTCGATCCTCCCCAGCCCCGTCTGGCCATGCCGGGCAGCGTAGCGTCCCGAGGTCGGCCCGGCGAGTCGTGGGAGCGGCCGGCCGCGCGTGAGCGGCTTGGCGGGACCGGCTACGGTCGCCGGTGACTGAGGCGGGGGACGCGATGACGGACGATCGGCAGCCGGTACCCGACGAGACCGGTCCGGGCCGGACCCGGCTGGTGGTCGGTGGCGGCCTGGCGGCGGCCCTGCTGGCGGTGATCGGTGCGAGCGTGGGCTGGGTGCTGGCCGGCGATCCCGACCGGTCGACCGTGTCGCCCGAGGCCACGCCACCACCGGCCGCGTTGCCGTCCCGTTCCTCCCAGGTCACGCCCTCCCAGGTCGCGCCCACCACGGGTCGCTCCGCCGAGGATCGTCCGACCGGTTCTCGGTCGACCACTCCGGCCGGGTTGACGGTGCCGGAGCTGGTGGGCACCGACTTCGAGCAGGCCCGGCGGGAGTTGCGCGACCGCCGGCTCGGCTGGCGGCTGGTGTTCGGGAGCGGCTCGGGCCGCGCGGTGGAACGCACGTCACCGAGCCCTGGCGCGCCGGTCCGGCGCGGTGTGACCGTGACCGTCTGGGTCGCCGGGCCGGCGCCGGCCGTCACCGTGCCCGACCTGGGCGGTCAGTCCTGTTCGGACGCGGTCGACGAGCTGGTGGAGGCGGGGCTCTATCCCCGCTACCGCACCGGCAGGCAGGGGCCGGTCGGCGGGCAGGATCCGGTCGCCGGTGGCACCGCGCGCTGGAACGACCAGGTCACGCTGACCTGCGGCGTCGCACCGTCCGATCCGCCGCCGACCCCCTGACGGTACGCACGCCCGACCGGCCCTGCCGGCGCGCTGATCCCGGCCGGCGTGGCCGTGGCCCGTTACCGTGGACGTTCGAGGGCCCGTGCCCCGTCCCGGGTGGGGAAGGACGTGTGTCATGAGCGACGACCGTCAGGAGCCACCGGCCGGTGACGCGGACGCGACCCGGGCGCTGCCACCGGATCGGGGCGCCGACGCCACCCCCGCCGCACGGCCCGACCCTGCCGCCGACGCGGACGCCACCCGCGCGATGCCCCGCGACGCGGCCGGTGCGGAGGACGCGGACGCCACCCGCGCGATGCCGCGCGACGCGGCCGGTGCGGAGGACGCGGACGCCACCCGCGCGATGCCCCGCGACGCGGCCGGTGCGGAAGACGCGGACGCCACTCGCGCCATACCCCGCGACGCGGACGCCACCCGCGCCATGCCGCGCGGCGGGGCGGACGCGGACGCGACCCGGGCGATGCCACGGGACCGTGGTGGGGACGCGACGCGGGTCGAGCCGCGGGCCGACGCCACCCGGCCGTTGCCCGGCGGGGCGTCGCGGCCGCTCGATGCCACCGGCCGGTCGGAGCCGGTCGGTGGTGCGGCCTGGTCCGGGCGGGCCGGGGTGCCGCCGCCCCGGCCGGCCGGCTACCCGGAGCCCGGCGCCGAGTGGTACGGCGACGAGCAGTCCGGCCGCCGCTGGTGGATGCCGATCCTGCTGGGCATCCTCGCGCTGGTCCTGATCGGGCTGATCGCGGCCGGGGTCTGGCTCGCGCTGCGTGCCGCGGACCGTGACCCCGGCTCGGGCACGTCACCGTCGGCGGCGCCGAGCACCTCGGCGCAGACGAGCGCCTCGCCGACCAGCGAGTCGCCGAGCAGTTCGCCGTCGAGCGAGTCGCCGTCCACGAGCGCGGCGGTCGAGGTGCCGATGCCCCCGCTGGTGGGGCTGCCCGAGGCGGCGGCCCGGGCGGCCCTGGACCGGCTCGACATCGACTACCGGGTGCAGCGCCGGCCGTCGGATCGACCGGCGGGCACGGTGATCGCCACGGACCCGGAGGCCGGTTACTCGGTGGGCGAGGGCGAGCGGGTCACGCTCGTGGTGGCCGCGCCGCCGGCACCGACCACCGGCGCGCCGACGACCACCCGGACCACCTCGGGTGCCACGCCCTCCACCACCGCCACGCCCTGACCGGTCACCACTGTCGGCGACGGGTGCCGACCAGACCGAGCCCGGCCAGCGAGATGGCGAGCCCGAGCAGGCCGGTGTAGAACAGCGATCGTCCGGGTGCGGCCGGCTCGGCCGGGCGGTCGGCCAGCGAGCCTTCCTCGGCACCGGCACCGGCACCGGCACCGGCACCGGCACCGGCACCGGCCGAGCCGGGCGTCGGCGCATCGTCGGCCGCCGGCTGGTCCTCGTCCGGTTCGTCCTCGTCGGGTGCCGGTTCGGCGACGGACCGGGCGTCCCCCTCGGCGACGGTGATCTCCGGGGCGGGCACCGGCTCGGCCAGTTGCTGGGTGGCGGAGAAGGCCGGGTGTCGGACCACGAGCGCGAGCACTGTCGCGACCCCGAGGAACACGAAGAGCCCGAGGGCGTAACCGATGCGGGACCGGTGGTGCCGCCGCGCGGCGGGCAGTTTGACCATGACCATCCCTGGTTCAGGGTCCGGGGCGCGCGGGGTGGAACGTGCCGGGGTGGGCGTACCGATTCTATGGCGTCGGCACGCCCACCCGGCCGGGAATCGTGAGGTCAGCCCACCCGGACCGGAGTCCGGACGATCGGCCGGCGGGCCGTGCGGACGGTGTGCTGACGAGGGACCGGCGCGGCCTGGACCTGCCGCAGCCCCTCCTGCTGTACGAAGATCGACCGCCGGTTGACCGCGTCCCCCGCCGCGTTCAACTCGTAGCCGTCGAGCCAGAGCCAACCGTCGTAGGTCGGCCAGTCGAGCACCCGGATCATCCGGAACATGATCGGTCGGAGGAACTGGACACTCGCCGCGCGCGTCACGTGCAGTACGTCACCGGAGCGGGGAAGCACATGGGCTCCTGGGAAGGTTCGGCCGGCGGCGGGGCCGGCGAGGCTGAACGGGGGTCGGGTGCGGTCCGGTGACGGGGGTTCTGCCTCGTGGACCGACGGTCGGTGGGGCGGTGCTGGTCGGGCCGTACCCGCGGTGGCGAACCGCCACCCGACCATCACCCGGCTGCTCCCGGTTACCGCTCCCGCCGCCGCAGCCGAGCTGGCGTGCAGCGGCGGGGTCTTCATTCCGGTGCAGGTCTCACGGCGCGGGACGGCTCCCCTCCGGCCGTCCCGCGAACCGTGGTGTCACCACGCCCGGAGATCAAACGAAGACGGTGAGTAACCCGTGCCATACGGACAGAGTGCATCAGCGACGTGCGTCATGCAAGTTGCACGTCGACTTTTGCCGATAGGTGAGTGGGACACGTGAACGGGACGCTTGAAGCCTCAGGTGTTGGGACGGCACACTGGACGCCGGTTTCGCCCGACGCGGCCGGTCGACGACCGGCACCACCCCCGCCGCGAACGCCTGCCCGCCGGCCCCCGCAGCCGCGAATCGAGGAGTGCTCGTGAGCGAACGGCGCAGCCCGACCATCCGCCGGCGCCGCCTCGGGGCCGAACTCCGCCGGCAGCGGGAAGCCGCCGGCATCACCATCGAGGTGGTCGCCGAGCAACTGGAGTGCTCGGCGTCCAAGGTCTCCCGGATCGAGACCGGGCACACCACCGCGACACCCCGCGACGTGCGCGACATGCTCCGCATCTACGGGGTGGTCGGCGCGGAGAGCGACGAGCTGGTGCAGATCGCCCGCGAGGCCCGGCAGAAGGGCTGGTGGCATCCGTACAGCACGGTGCTGGTCGGCGCGTACGTCGGTCTGGAGGCCGCGGCCAGCCAGATCCGGGCGTACGAGCAGCAGGTCGTGCCCGGCCTGTTGGAGACCGAGGAGTACGCCGGGGCGATGATCCGCGCCGCCCGGCCGGACTTCACCGCCGAACAGATCGAACAACGGGTGCGTGTCCGACTGGGCCGTCAGTCGTTGTTGACGCAGGACGATCCGGTCGATCTGTGGGTGGTGCTCGATGAGGCGGTGCTGAGCCGGCCGGTTGGCGGCGACGCGGTCATGCGTGGCCAGCTCAAGCGGTTGGTGGAGGTGGCCGAACTGCCGAACGTGACGGTGCAGGTCCTGCCCTTCGAGGTGGGTGCGCACGCCGGCATGGACGGGACCTTCACGATCCTCAGCTTCCCCGAACCGAGTGATCCGGATGTCGTGTACGCGGAGAACGCCACGGGTGGGCTCTTCCTGGAGAAGAGCGACGAACTGCAGAAGTACAGCTTCATCTTCGATCACATTCGAGCAGCGGCCATACGACCGGAGGAGTCCGTCGCACACATCGCGAAACTGGCAGAGGAGCCGCTGTGGAAATGGCGACCAAGGAGTTCCCCGTGGACCTGACACAGGCGACGTGGTTCAAGAGCTCGAAGAGCGGGCCGAACTGTGACAACTGCGTAGAGGTCGCTTACGTGACCGGGGCGGTCGGTGTCCGGGACTCGAAGGACAAGGCCGGCCCGGCCCTGGTCTTCGCGCCGGGGCACTGGCACGCCTTCGTCGCCGGCACCAGGGGCGAGGCCTTCGGCCGGAGCTGATCGGCCCGACGGAGCACGGTCCCGCCCGGCAGCGTCGCCGGGCGGGACCGTTTCGTCCCCGCACCACCGGCGCCCGTCACCCGTCGCCAGTTCCGTTCCGCCTCGTTGAACCGCACGGATCGGCAACCGAACGAGGCAGGCGAGACGGATGACGACGATCGGTTCAGAGAATCTCACCAACGGCCCGGGCAAGCCCGAGCGGTTCGGTGGCAAGTACCGCGGAGCGCGCCGGGACACCGTCCTCACCGAGGTGGTCTCCGGTGACGGCGAGGAGATCGCCGGCCGGGAGTCCGGCGCGCCGGAGCAGGCCGCGCCGGCGCTCTCCCTGCCGTCGCTCGACCCGAACCCGCTCACCGAGCCGTCCTTCCCGCCCAGCGGGTGGCCGATGGAGCAGCAGGAGTCCCTGGTGGACCATCCGCTGCTGCGCGGGCTGCTGCTGGAGCTGCCGCCGAAGGGCAGCGTCCCCCCGCCCGGCTGGCTGGACCGGTGGTTCGAGGCGACCCGGGCGATCCTGGAACTGCTATACGTGCAGGGCGCGAGCCGGACGCGCTGACACCGCCGGCACCGCGCCGGCCGGCGGCATCGCCCGCTCGGCGAGCCGGTTGTGCCGCAGCGCGTGGCGTACCCCGATCGCGGCGACACCGAGCACCGCGACGGTGATCGCCGGACCGGCCACGCCCGGCGCGGCGAACAGGTCGAGCCCGACGGCCGGGAGCATCGCCGCGAGCACCGCGAGCGTGGTCGCGTGCAGCGGCAGGGCGATCAGCGGGTGCGCGGCGGCGGCCCGCAGCCCGTGCGGCGCCGGGGTTCCCGGCGCGGTGGCGAAGGCGCCCGCGCCGGCCCGCAGGCGACGGACCCGGCGTACCGTGCAGACCGCGACGAGCGTGGCCGGGACCGCCGCGACGGCGAGCCCGGCGGCGGCCCGGTCCAGCGCGGTGTCGCCGGCGCTCTGCAGGCCCGCGGCGAGCGCCCCCACGGTCAGCGCGAGGCCGGTCAGCACCAGGGCGGACAACCATCCGGTACGCCGGCGCAGCGCCCGGGCGCGGTCCAGCCCGGGCAGGCCCTCCGCCACCAGGGCGGCGGCCAGCCAGACGGCGGCGACGGGGAGCAGCACGGCGAGACGGTCATCCATGGGCCCAGCCTTGCCCAGTTCGACGTCCACCGAATCCGGGACGCCACCCCGGTCGACCCGGAACGTTCTCCCGTAGGGGACGCCGGGGTCAGACGTCGAACGTGGCCGGACGCGCGGTGGCCGGCGGCGGCGGGGTGGCCTTCCACAGCCCGGTCTTCTGGGCCGCCAGCCGGGCCAGGTAGGCCGGGTTCAGGATGACGTAGCGACGCCACAGCCGCTTCGGCTCCAAGCCGAGTCGCCAGAACCACTCCAGCCCGGCGCGCTGCATCCACGGCGGCGGGTTGCGCAGCAGCCCGGCGTGGTAGTCGAACGCCGCGCCGACGGCCATCAGCGGCATGTCCAGCAGCGGTCGCATCGCGTACGCGAAGACCTCCTGCCGGGGGCAGCCCAGTCCGACCAGGACGAGACGGGCGCCGCTGGCGCGGATCCGGTCGGCGATCTCGGCGTCCTCGCCGGGGGCGACCGCCCGGAACTTGGACGGCTCCACACCGGCGATCTTCAGCGCCGGGAACCTGCGCTCCAGCGCCGGGATCAGCCGGGCCAGGGTCTCCTCGGTGGACCCGTAGAGGTAGACCGGCAGCCCCTCGTCGGCGAACCGGGCCAGCACCCGCAGGGTCAGCTCCGGGCCGTAGACGCGGTCGGTGAGGCCGGCGCCGTGCAGCAGGTTGAGCGCCCAGCGCACCGGCTGCCCGTCGGGGGTGACCACGTCGAACGAGTTGAGCCGGGCGTTGTGCGCCGGGTCGAGCACGCCGGTCATCACGCCGTGCACGGCGAGCGCGGTCAGGGCCAGCGGACGCCGCTCGCGGGCGGCGTCGACCACCGCCTCGGTGGCCCGGGCGTAGTCGGTGGCGTCGACCCCGACGCCGAGCACGTTGCGCTTGGTGGCGGCGGTCATGCCTTCGGCACCCACTTGTCGGCGTTCGCCTCGTGGATCTCCCGGAGGATCATCGGCACGTCGTAGGTGATCTTCCAGGCCGGGTAGTGCTCCTCGAACCGGGCCATGCTGCTGACGTACCACTGGTGGTCGCCGGTGCGGGCCTGCTCGACGTAGTTGATCTGCGCCTCGCGGCCGGTGATCTCCTGGGCGATCCGGAACGCCTCGATGTGCGAGGTGTTCGAGTGCCGACCGCCGCCGAGGTTGTAGACCTGGGCGGAGCGCGGCTCGCGGAAGAACGCCTCGAACGCGGTGAGCACGTCGTGCGAGTGGATCGCGTCCCGGACCATCTTCCCCTTGTAGCCGAAGAGGTTGTAGGTCCGGCCCTCCATCACGCAGCGCATCAGGTACGCCAGGAAGCCGTGCAGCTCGGCCGCGGAGTGCGCCGGGCCGGTCAGCGTGCCGCCCCGGAAGCAGGCGGTCTTCATGTCGAAGTACCGGCCGTACTCCTGGACCATCACGTCGGCGGCGACCTTCGAGGCGCCGAAGATCGAGTGCAGCGACTCGTCGATCGACATGTCCTCGGTGATGCCGCCGTACCAGTGGTGGTCCTCGGGCAGCTCGTAGCGGGTCTCCAGCTCGATCAGCGGCAGCGTGTTCGGCCGGTCGCCGTAGACCTTGTTGGTGGAACAGTGGATGAACGGCGCGTCGATCGCGTGCCGCCGGGTGTTCTCCAGCACGTTGAGCGTGCCGCCGGCGTTCACGTCGAAGTCGGTGTAGGGCTCCTTGGCGGCCCAGTCGTGGCTCGGCTGGGCGGCGCTGTGGATGACCACGGCGATGTCCTTGCCGTAGCGGGCGAACACCTTCTCCAGGCCGTCGCGGTCGCGGATGTCCACCGCGTGGTGGGAGTAGGCCGACCCGAGATCGGCGGCGAGCCGGTCGAGGCTCCAGGCGGTCGAGCCGTCCTCACCGAAGAAGTACCGCCGCATGTCGTTGTCGATGCCGACCACGTCGAGACCGAGGCCGGCGAAGTGCCGGGCCGCCTCGGAGCCGATCAGACCGCCGGAACCGGTCACCAACGCGACACTCACACGCCACTCCTGGTCCATGGGAGGCAGGGAAACCATCGGAGCATAGCGTGACGTCCGGTACGCCCCGATACGGCGCGAGGGCCCCGCAGACTGCGGAGCCCTCGTTCTGGTGGGGATGGGGGGAGTTGAACCCCCACGTCCTTTCGGACACACGGACCTGAACCGTGCGCGTCTGCCATTCCGCCACATCCCCGTGGCACGACCGGAACACCATATCGCATCCCTCACCCGCCATCTGCGGCAGGTGTCGGGACATATTACGCTGTCCACTGGTCACGCCACGAGCGGTCACCGCTCGTGGCGGGCGAAACTGTAGCACGCTCGCGGGCCTGGTCACGAACGGGCCGACGGCAGCCGGCCGAGCGGCGTGTGAGCTGCGGAGGCGGTGTCCGGATACCATCATTGCCTCGGGACCCGAGGAGGAGCCGGTGAGCGTGCTGCAACGCTTCGAGAAGCGTCTGGAAGGCCTGGTCGAGGGGGCCTTCGCCAAGGTCTTCAAAGGGGTGGTCCACCCCGTGGAGATCCTCAACGCCATGCAGCGGGAGGCCGAGGCGCACAAGGCGATCCTGGCCGGTGGGCGCACGTTGGTGCCCAACCGCTACGTGATCGATCTCTCGCCCTACGACCACAGTCGGCTGGCGCCGTACGCCGCCGCGCTGGCCCAGGAACTGGCCCAGTCGCAGGCGGAGTTCATCGGCGAGCAGGCCTGGACGGTCTACGGCGACGTCATCGTCGAGGTCGAACGTGGTGAGGGGCTGGACACCGGCATGTTCCGGGTGACCGCCGAGGTCTACACCGGCGGCGACGTCGCGCCGGTCTCCGCGCCCGGCGGCTACGACCAGGGCGGCTACGACGCCGGCCCGGCGTACCCGGCCTACGACCAGGGTGGCGGCTACGGCCCGCCGCCCGGCCACGGCGGCGGGCGCAACGTGCGGCTGGTCTCCGGCGACGGCCGCACCTACCCGCTGCAGATGGGCTCGACCGTGATCGGCCGCGGCGACCAGGCCAACCTGCGCCTGCCCGACGTCGGGATCTCCCGCCGGCACGCCCGGCTGGACTTCGACGGCGGCCAGGTGGTGCTGACCGACCTGGGCTCCACCAACGGCACGATGGTCAACGGCCAGCGGGTCTCGGCGGTGGCTCTCAACCCCGGCGACATGATCCAGCTCGGCACCACGACGCTGACCTTCCGCGTGGACGGCTGATCCCCGTTGCCGGAGCTCGTCATCACCGTCGCCCGGTTCGGGTTCCTCATCCTGCTGTGGATCTTCGTCTTCACGGTGGTCGGCGTGATCCGCCGGGACCTCTTCGCGGGGGCCCGGTCGGGTCGGCTGGTGGCCGCGCCACGGGGGGTCGGCGCGTCGACCAACCAGCCCGCGCCGCCCGGCAAGCCGGCGAAGGCCAAGCGGGGTCGCGCCGCCCATCAGATGGTGGTCACCGCCGGTCAGTTGGCCGGCACCCGGATCACCCTCGGGGAGGCCCAGATCACCATCGGTCGGGCGGAGGACTCGACACTGGTGATCACCGACGACTACGCGTCGGCGCGACACGCCCGGCTGGTTCCGCGCGACGGGCAGTGGTACGTGGAGGACCTCGGATCGACTAACGGCACCTACCTCGATCGCGCTAAGGTCACCGGACCAACCCCCGTCCCCCTCGGCGTGCCGATCCGGATCGGCCGCACTTCCCTCGAATTACGGCCATGACTCTGACCCTGCGCTACGCGGCCCACAGCGACCGCGGTCTGATCCGAGACGGCAACCAGGATTCCGTCTACGCCGGACCGCGGCTGCTCGCCGTTGCCGACGGCATGGGCGGCATGGCCGCCGGTGACGTCGCCAGCAACATCGTCATCGGTGCCATGGCGCCACTCGACGAGGACGTCCCCGGTGACGCCCTGGTCGACGCGCTCCGATCCGCCGTCGGCACCGCCAACCAGCAGCTCCGCGACACCGTGGACGCCAACCCGCAGCTGGAGGGGATGGGCACGACGCTCACCGCGACCCTCTTCTCCGGCAGCAAGCTCGGCATGGTCCACATCGGTGACTCCCGGGCCTACCTCCTGCGCAACGGCGAGTTCGCGCAGATCACCAAGGACGACACCTACGTCCAGATGCTCGTCGACGAGGGGCGGATCAGCGCCGAGGAGGCGAGCAGCCACCCCCAGCGTTCGCTGCTCACCCGCGCGCTCGACGGCCGCGACGTCGACCCGGAGTACAGCGTCCGCCAGGTGCTGCCCGGTGACCGCTACCTGATCTGCTCCGACGGCCTCTCCGGCGTGGTCAGCGCGGACACCATCGGCGACACCATGCGGGAATATCCCGACCCGCAGCAGTGCGTCGAGCGTCTGGTGCAGCTCGCGCTGCGCGGCGGCGGCCCGGACAACATCACCGTGATCATCGCCGACGCGACCGACCAGGACATCGTCGAGGCGTCCCCGATCGTCGGCGGCGCCGCCGCCCGGGACCGGGGCATGGCCACGTCGGCCGACGACTCCACCCCGGCCGCCCGCGCCTCGGCGCTGTCCGCCCCGCGTCCGCCCGCTCCGGAGGAGCCGGCCGACAACCGCGACGACGAGGCCGAGCAGCGTCGACGCCGGCCGCTGCGCACGATCGCCATGGCGCTCGCGCTGGCGGTCATCGTCGGCGGTGGCGTCTTCGGCGGCTGGACCTACACCCAGCGGCAGTACTACGTCGGCGCCACCGACGACGGCCAGCTCGCGGTGTTCCGCGGGGTGCCCGGCCAGGTGGCCGGGCTCGACCTGTCGGACGTGCACGAGCGCAGCGGGTCCCGGCTCGACGACCTCACGCTGGCCGCGCAGGAGCGGGTGAAGCAGGGCATCCAGGCCAAGAGCGAACCGGATGCCGAGCGTCGGCTGGCGGAGCTGACCAGCGACGACCCGGCCAACCCGAACCTCAAGCCGCTCTGCCCGCCGAGCCCGACGCCCGGCACGCCTGGTCCCACCCCGGTGGCGACCGCCGGTGCGCTGAGCCCGGCCACCCGCACCCCCGTCCCGCAGGTCTCGGCGTCGGGCACGCCGACTCCCGCGCCGACGTTGACCACCACAGCCGACGCCGTACCCTCCGACACCGTTCCGCCGGCGGACCCCGCCGGTTGCCGGTCGCCGGAGTGAGCGCCGGCTCGATCCCGAGGACGCATCCGTGACCGCAGCCGCCGTGCCGGCAGCCTCGCCCGCCTCGACGGGCGAGCAGTCCGGCGTACGCCTGGCCCGGTCCCGGCGTAACGCCGAGTTGTCCCTGCTCCTGCTCGCCATGGTGCTGGTGGCGGCCTACTCGGCGATGATCGAGGCGAAGGCGCTGGACACGATCACCGGGGATTTCTGGATCCCCGCCGCCGCGCTGGGGCTGGTCTTCCTCGGCCTGCACCTGGTGATCCGGTGGCTGGCGCCGTTCGCCGACCCGGCGCTGCTGCCGGCGGTGGCGCTGCTCAACGGCATCGGGGTCGGGTTCCTGCGGCGCTACGACCTGGCCCAGGCCGCGCCGGCGGAGCGGGCCGACCTGGCCATCTTCGCCGGCACCGGCGGTCGCCAGCTCGCCTGGACCCTCGCCTCGGTGGTGCTCGCCGCCGCGCTGCTGGCGATCCTGCGCGACCACCGCACGCTCTCCCGCTACGCCTACACGCTGGGCCTGGCCGGCATCGTGCTGGTGATGATCCCGGCGGTGCTGCCCGGCCGGTTCTCCGAGATCAACGGCGCCAAGCTCTGGATCATCGTGCCCGGGCTGGGGCAGATCCAGCCGGGTGAGTTCGCCAAGCTGGCGCTGCTCACCTTCTTCGCCTACTACCTGGTGCGCAAGCGCGAGGTGCTCTCGCTGGCCAGCCGGCGGGTGCTGGGCATCGACTTCCCGCGCGGGCGCGACCTCGGCCCGGTCCTGGTGGTCTGGCTGGTCAGCCTCATGGTGCTGGTCTTCGAGAAGGACCTGGGCACCTCGCTGCTCTACTTCGGCATGTTCGTGGTGACGCTCTACATCGCCACCGAGCGGGTCAGTTGGCTGCTCATCGGTCTGATCCTGTTCTTCGGCGGCGCCTACCTCGCCTACCTGCTGGGCAGCACGGTGGGTGGACCGTTCGCCAACTTCTACGACCGGGCGCAGATCTGGCTCGACCCGTTCGCGGAGCCGTACGACCGGGGCTACCAGCTCGTCCAGGGCCTGCTCACGCTCGGCACCGGTGGCCTCTTCGGCGCCGGGCCGGGTGGCGGCCAGCCGACGCTGCTGCCCGAGGTGCAGACCGACTTCATCTTCGCCGGCATCGGTGAGGAGATCGGCCTGTTCGGCCTCTCCGCGCTGCTGGTGGTCTACCTGCTGATCGTGGAGCGGGGCCTGCGGGCCGCGCTGGCGGTGCGGGACTCGTTCGGCAAGCTGCTCGCCGGTGGCCTGGCGTTCACCCTCGGCCTGCAGGTCTTCGTCATCGTCGGCGGCATCAGCAAGCTCATCCCGCTGACCGGCCAGACCACCCCGTTCCTGTCCGCCGGTGGCTCCTCGCTGATGGCGAACTGGCTGCTGATCGCGGTGCTGCTGCGGGTCTCCGACGGCGCGCGCCGGCCGGTGACCGGCGGTGGTTCGGCCGCCCGGCCCGCCGGTGCCCCGCCCGAGCAACTGCACGGCGCCCCCACGGAGGTGATCCGGCCGTGAACGCACCCCTGCGCCGCGTCGGTGTGGTCGTGATGATCCTCTTCGGGTTGCTCTTCGCGAACCTCAACTGGATCCAGGCCTACAAGGCCGACGAATACCGCACCAGCGACTACAACGGCCGCGTCCAGGTCGCCGAGTACGACCGCAAGCGCGGCAACATCGAGGTCGGCGGCACCGCGTACGCGCTGAGCAAGGAGACCGGCGGGGAGCTGAAGTACCTGCGCACCTACCCCGAGGGGGAGATGTACGCGCACGTGCTCGGCTGGAAGCCGGTGAACGGCAGCGCGAGCGGCATCGAGCGGGTGGAGAACGACTTCCTCGCCGGCACCAGCGACGCGCTCATCGCCAACCGGATCAAGGACATGTTCACCGGGGACGAGACCGGTGGCGGCAACGTGCTGCTGACCCTCTCCAAGCGGGCCCAGGAAGCGGCGTACAAGCAGCTCAACGACAACCAGGTGGGGGCGAAGAAGGGCGCGGCGGTCGCCATCGACCCGCGTACCGGCGCGGTGCAGGCGTTGGTCTCCATGCCGAGCTTCGACCCGAACCCGCTGGCCAGCCACTCCAGCACGGAGGCCGACCGGGCCTACAACGCGCTGGAGAAGGACAAGGACCGGCCGCTGGCCAACCGGGCGCTCGCCGAGACGCTGCCGCCCGGCTCCACCTTCAAGGTCATCATGGCCGCCGCGGCGCTGGAGAACGGCATCGGCCAGCAGACCGAGATCCCGGCCGGATCGAGCTACACCGCCCCCGGCGCCGGCAAGCCGATCAAGAACGCGGCGCCGTCGATCTGCCCCGAGTCGCAGGTGACGCTCCGGGAGGCGGTGACCGAGTCCTGCAACACCGGCTTCGCCCAGCTCGGCGTGCGCCTCGGCGCGGACAAGGTCAAGGAGAAGGCCAGCCAGTTCGGGTTCGAGCAGGAGGACCTCACGGTCGGCCAGACCGGCGGGGGTGGCCTGCCGGTGGCCGCCAGCCGCACCGGTGACATGCAGAACCCGGACGGCAGCACCGACCAGGCCGCGCTGGCGCAGTCGTCGATCGGCCAGAACAACGTCCGGATGACGCCGCTGCAGGGCGCGATGGTCGCCGCCGCGGTGGCCAACGGCGGCAGTCAGATGCGCCCGTACCTGGTGAAGCAGCTCCTCGGGCCGGACCGCACCACGGTCTACGACGCCGCCAAGCCGCGCGAGCTGCGGCGCCCGGTCAGCAGCCAGGTGTCCGCCGATCTGCGTTCGATGATGCAGAACGTGGTGAAGGAGGGCACCGGCCGCCGGGCCGACATCGACGGCTACGTGGTCGGTGGCAAGACCGGCACCGCCGAGTCCGGCCCGGGGACGCCGGACCACGGCTGGTTCATCGGTTTCGCGCTGGACAAGGACGGCACCCCGCTCTCCGCGGTCTGCGTGGAGCTGGAGCAGGCCGGCAGCGGCGGCAGCGCCGAGGCGGCCCGGATCGCCGGTCGGATCATGGCGGCGGCCATCGCGGACTCCGGGAGGCGCTGACGTGCTCAGCCCGGGGGTGCAGCTCGGCAACCGCTACCGGCTCGACGAACGAATCGCCAGCGGTGGCATGGGCGACGTGTGGCGTGGCACCGACCAGGTGCTGGGCCGGACGGTCGCGGTCAAGAGCCTGCTTCCCGCGCTGCTCGACGAGCCGGGCTTCGCCGAGCGGTTCCGCGGCGAGGCGCGGACCATGGCCACCATCAACCACCCGGGCGTGGTCGACGTCTACGACTTCGGCAGCGACCAGCAGATCGCGTTCCTGGTCATGGAATACGTGGAGGGCGACGCGCTCTCCGCCACCCTGGGCCGGGTCGGCCGGCTCACCCCGGCCCGCACCATGGCGCTGCTGGCCCAGGCCGCGGACGCGTTGCACGCGGCGCACGAGAAGGGCATCGTGCACCGCGACGTGAAGCCCGGCAACCTGCTGGTCCGGCCGAACGGCACGCTGGTGCTCACCGACTTCGGCATCGCCCGTTCGGAGCTGGTCGGCCAGCTCACCGCCGCCGGCTCGGTGCTCGGCACCGCCTCCTACATCTCGCCCGAGCAGGCCACCGGCGCGGTCGCCACCCCCGCCTCGGACGTGTACGCGCTCGGCGTGGTCGCCTATCAGTGCCTGGCCGGTCGGCGCCCCTTCGAGGGGGAGAATCCCCTCGAGATCGCCATGAAGCACGTACGCGACAATCCGCGGGCGCTTCCCGGCGACATCCCGCCGCAGGTGCGGGCCATCGTCGAGCGGGCCATGGCGAAGGACCCGGCGGCCCGCTGGCCCAGCGCCGCCGCGTTGGCCATCGTCGCCCGGCAGGCGAAGCTGGCCCTCTCCCAGCAGGCGCGCGGCGGCCGTCCGATCTCCGGCGTACCGGCCTCGCCGGCCGCGCCCTCCGCGCGGGCGCAGGTGCCGACCCCGGCACCCCGCCCGCAGCCCCGCCCGCCCGTGACGCCGGCCCGCCCACCGGTGGGGCCGCGCCCGACCATGGTCGCGCACCCCGCCCCGCAGGCCCGCCCACCGGTGGGTCCGCGCGGTGCGGCGCCGGTGCCGCAACCGCGCCCCCCGCACAACCCCAACCCGATGGGGTACGGTCGCCCGCCGGCCGCGCCGCCGCCGGCACCGCCCCGCCGCTCCCGTTCCGGGCTCTGGACCACCGCGATCCTGGTGGCCGTGCTGGTCATCCTCTGCTCGGGGGTGATCTCGTTCTGGTACCGGAAGTACGCGGCCGGTGCCGCCGACGCACCCGGTTCCGTGAGTGTGAGCGTGACCTCCGGCGCGGTGCGGGCGTACGGGGGCGACTATCCGGTCCGCACGTCGTACCGTCGTGAGGTACGCCTCCAGCCGGCCGGCGGCGGTTCGACGACGAGCGAAGGACGAGAGACGCGATGACAGCGCAGGCCCGCCTGCTCGGTGGCAGGTACCAGGTCGGCGAGCTGCTGGGCTACGGCGGCATGGCGGAGGTGCACCGCGGTCGCGATCTCCGGCTCGGGCGGGACGTCGCGATCAAGATGCTCCGTGCCGACCTGGCCCGCGACGCCACCTTCCAGATGCGGTTCCGCCGGGAGGCGCAGAACGCCGCCTCGCTCAACCACCCGGCCATCGTCGCCGTCTACGACACCGGCGAGGAGACCGCCCCGACCGGCGAGACCCTGCCGTTCATCGTGATGGAGTTCGTCAACGGGCGGACCCTGAAGGAGGTCCTCGGCGTCGAGGGGCGGCTCCAGCCGCGCCGGGCGCTGGAGATCTGCGCCGACATGTGCGCCGCGCTGGAGTTCAGCCACCGGCACGGGATCATCCACCGGGACATCAAGCCCGGCAACGTGATGCTCACCCAGACCGGTCAGGTCAAGGTGATGGACTTCGGCATCGCCCGGGCGCTGGCCAGCGGCGCCACCACGATGACGCAGACCAGCGCGGTCATCGGCACCGCGCAGTACCTCTCCCCGGAGCAGGCGCGCGGTGAGGCGGTCGACGCCCGGTCCGACGTCTACGCGGCCGGCTGCGTGCTGTTCGAGCTGCTCTGCGGGCACCCGCCGTTCGTCGGGGACAGCCCGGTCAGCGTCGCCTACCAGCACGTCCGTGAGCAGCCGCCGACGCCGAGCACGATCAACCCGGACGTCAACCCCGCGGTCGACGCGATCGTGTTGAAGGCGCTCTCCAAGAACCCGCTCAACCGCTACCAGAGCGCCGGCGAGATGCGGGCGGACCTGCTCCGCGCCGCGGCCGGCCGGCCGGTGCTGGCCACCCCGGTGATGCCGGCCGAGGAGACCATGCCGATGGCGGCTGCCGCGGGTGGCTACCAGGCGGCACAGCAGACCCAGATGATGGGCCCGCAGACCCGGCAGCAGGCGCCGGCCCGGGTCGGTGACCCGCGCAAGCGCCGGACGTCCTCCTGGGTGATCGCCACGTTCGCCGCGCTCGGCGTGCTCGCGGTGATCGCGCTGGGCACCGCGCTCTGGCTCAACCAGTCCGGGGCGGAGAAGGTCTCCGTGCCGCAGTTGGTGGACCGCACGCAGGCCGACGCGCAGACCGCGCTCAGCCAGGCCGGGCTGCGTTTCGTCCCCGGTGACCCGGTCAAGAACGCCGAGTGCAAGAAGGGCACCGTGGTCGAGCAGAACCCGCCGTTCGGCCAGCGGGTGGAGAAGAACACCGCGGTCACGGTCCAGGTCTGCGCCGGCCCGGACGACGTCACCATCCCGCAGGGCCTGGAGGGCGGCACCTACACCAGCGTGAAGGCGACGTTGGAGGGCCTGGGGCTCACCGTGGTCCGTAAGGACATCGCCGACAGCGCCCCGAAGGATCAGGTGGTCAAGGTGTCGCCCGACGAGGGCAGCACGGTGGCCCCGAACACCAAGGTGACGCTCGAGGTCTCCAAGGGCAACATCGCCGAGGTGCCGGACGTCCGCGGTTTCACCGAGGACCAGGCGAAGAAGCAGCTCGAGAACGCCGGCTACAAGTACAAGGTGGTCGACGGCGAAGAGGTCGAACCGGCCAAGGCGGGCAAGGTCAGCGGCCAGTCCCCGTCCCCCGGCAAGAAGCTGGCCAAGGGTGAGACGGTGACCATCGAGGTCGACGTGCCGCTGCCCGAGGAGACCCCCAGCGCGACGCCGAGCGGCACCCCCGACGCGACGCCGACCACGCCGGGCGGCGGTGGCGGCGGCCTGCCCTTCCCGACCGTCCCGCCGGCCCGAGGCAACGGCTGACAGACGCAGACGTGGCGGCGCCCCACCCGGGGGCGCCGCCACGTGGCGTGTCCGGCCTCAGGCGGTGGCGAAGGCGGCCCGGCGGCGCGCGTCGACCTCGGCGGCCAGCTCCGGGGCCCGTTCCAGCGCCGCCGGGAAGCCGCACGTGGCCAGCCAGTTCGCCAGCATGAGGTGGCCACCCTCGGTCAGCACCGACTCGGGGTGGAACTGGACGCCCTCGATCGGCAGCGTCCGGTGCCGCATCGCCATCACCACGCCGGAGTCGGTCCGGCCGGTGACCTCCAGCTCCTCGGGCAGCGTCTCGGGCAGCACGGCGAGCGAGTGGTAGCGGGTGGCGGTGAACGGGTCGGGCAGGCCGGCCAGCACCCCGACGCCCTGGTGGCGGACCTCGGAGGTCTTGCCGTGCAGCAGTTCCGGCGCGCGGGTCACGGTGGCGCCGAACGCCTCGCCGATGGCCTGGTGGCCGAGGCAGACCCCGAACAGGGGCAGCTTGCCGGCGTACTCCCGGATCACGTCCAGGCAGACGCCGGCGCGGTCCGGGCTGCCCGGGCCGGGCGAGAGCAGCACTCCCGCCGCGCCGGCCCGACCGACCTCGGCCACGTCGATCTCGTCGTTGCGGCGGACGTCGCAGTCCACGCCGAGCTGGCCCAGGTATTGCACGAGGTTGAAGACGAACGAGTCGTAGTTGTCGATCACCAGGACGCGCATCGGGTCACCTGTTCGGGGTGGAGGGCGGGGCGTTGTTCGTCTCGGTGCTGTAGGGCAGTTCCTCGTCCTCGGCCGGCTGCCCGCTCGGGTCGGTGAGCTCCCCGGTGCCGCCGCCGGGCACCCCGGAGTCCTGGGTGACCTGCACGTCGTCGAAGGGCAGCAGCGGTTCGGCCCAGGGGAAGACCACGAGCCAGAGCAGGGCGATAGTGGCCACGGCCAGCAGCATCGACCCGATCAGCTTGCCGGGCAGTCCCCACGGCAGCTTCCGCCAGATCCACGAGTACACGCCTCAGCCCTCCAGCTCGGCCGGTCGGCCCGCCGACTTCGCCTGGGCGTGGTCGAAGCGGGCGTGGATGATCAGCCGCTGGTAGTTGTCGAACTTGGGGTTGCAGGTGGTCAGCGTGAGCAGCTTCTCGGTCGCCCTCGTGCCCGGCTTGCCCGGCACCGGCGCGACCACCTCGACCTGCGACGGCTTGACGATGCGCTGCTGGTAGACCCGGTAGACCAGCCACTCGGTCTTGGTCTCGACCACGATCGCGTCGTCCGTCTTCAGCTCGTCCAGCCGCCAGAACGTGGATCGGATCCGGTGCCCGGCGACGGAGAAGTTGCCCACCTCACCGGGCATGGCGCTGTCCGGATAGTGGCCCGGTGCGTACCGGATGTCGTCCGGGGTGACCCCCTCGACCACCACCCAGTGCTTGTCGAGCTTCGGGATGAAGAGGCCGGCGACCGGCTTGCCCTCGGCCGGCGGTTTCGGCTTCACGCTCGGGCCGGTGGTCGGGCCGACCGTCGGGTCCGCCGCCCACTCCTGCGCGAGCTGGCCGTTCAGGTCGTTCTGGTGGGCGTCGACGATGACCGACTTGCCCCAGATCTCGTAGCCGGCGAAGAGGAGCACCACCAGGCCGAACGTGATGAGCAGTTCCCCCGCGCCCCGGACGATCGTGCGCACGCGGGAGCCGGCGGTGGGCCGGGTCAGCTCGGAGTAGACACTCTTGTAGCCCTCGCCGGTCTGCTCCGGCCGGAGCTGCACCACCCGCTCGCCGCGCCGCGGTCGCGGCGGCTCGGCCGGCGGCTCGCCGCCGTCGTCGCCGCCCGTGTCGGGCACCGGGGGCACCGCACCCATCAGCCCGGTGGCGTCGAGCCGCGGGTCGGCCGGGGGCCGGCTGACCGGGCGCAGCACCGCGGTCGCCCCGGGGTCGGCCGGCGGGGTCGCGTCCGGGCCACCCGATCGGGGTACGCCCGTGTGCCGCTCGGCCGGGTCGGTGCGCCGCCGGGACCGCTCCGCCACCGGCGGGATGAAGTGGGTCGGCCCGTCGCCCGGCGCGGCCGGTCGCACACCGGCGGCCGGTGCGTCGCCCCGTCGATCCGGTGCGGTCCGGGACCGGCCCGGTGTCGCCTCGGCGTCGCCGCGCCGGCCCGCTGCGGCTCCCGGCCGGTCCGCTGCCGTCTCGCGCCGCCCCGCTGCGGCTCCCGGCCGGTCCGCTGCCGTGCCGGGCCGGCCCGGCGCCGCTCGGCCGTGCTCCGGCGGGTTGAGGGAGCGGTCGGGTGCGCCGCGGCCGTGCTCCGGCCGGGTGGGGAAGCGTTCGGGTGCGCTGCGGGCGTCGCGGTCCGGTGCGGCAAGAGGGCGGTCGGGTGCCGCCCGGCCGCGGTCCGGCGGGGCCGGAGGCCGGCCCGGTGGGGTGGCGGTCCGGCCGGGTGCGGTGGCGCCACGGTCTGGGCCCGAGCGGCGGTCGGACATGCGGTCGTCGGCCGGGTGGTCATACGCTCCCCGGCCCGGGGCGTCGAATCGCCGCTCGACGGCGGGACCGGCGGGCCGCCGGGTCTCGCCGGCGCGTGGTCCGGCGGCGTGTCGCTCCGGCGGCCCGGCGGCGAGTCGGGCCGGCGGCGGGGCACCGGCGGGCCCGGGCGGGCCGGCGGCGGGTCTGCCGGGCGTGTTCCGGCCCTCCCGGTTCGCGGCGGGCCGGTCGGGGTGACGCGACGGCGGGTACGCCTCGGCGCGCGACGCGGCGCCCGGCGGGCGAGCCTGGTTGCCCGGCCAGGCGGGCGGTGGCGGCGGGGCCGGTCGGGCGGGGCCGCGGCGCGCCGGAGCGGAGTGCGGCGGGCCGGCGTCCGGCCAGGGCAGGTCGAGCGGCGGTGGGGGCGCCGGGCGCGGGGCTCTCGGCCGCGCGGGGCGCTCGACCTTGGGAAGGAACGCGGTGGGTTCCTCCGGCCGGGTCCGGCCGCGATCGTCGCGCTCCCCGGGGTCGTCGCCGTTCACCTGGGCACCGTCGCGGACTGCAGCGCGGTGGAGTCCTCGAAGGCCGGCACGGTGACGGTGGAGACCTGCTCGCGGTAGCCGAGCTGGTAGTGGTCGGCTACTTCCTTGAACACCCGGACTCCCTCAGAGGCGGCGAGCGCCCGCTGGAACTCGGCGGGGTCACCGATGGCCACGATCTTGAAAGGAGGGGAGTAAACCCGGCCGTGCAGCAGCAGGGTGTTACCGACGCAGCGTACCGCGCTGGTGCTGAGCACGCGGACGTTCATGATTGACATGGCTTCCGCGCCGCCGGCCCAGAGCGCGTTCACCACCGCCTGCACGTCGCCCTGGTGCACGACCAGGTCGTCGTTGCTGGCGCCCTTGGGCAGCGGCTGGCCCGGACCCCAGTCGGCGTCGTTCAGCTCGATCGTGATCCCGGGGCCGGTGAGCGCGGTGAACCCGGCGGCCTGCCGGGTCGCGGCGGCGCGGTCCCGCTGCGTCTTCACCGGCCCGTCGGTGCCCGCGAGGGCCTCGGTCTGTTCCTCGACCTCGTCGCGCAGCCGGGCGGCCTTCGCCTCGCTGGCCGCCACCTCCTCGCGCCGGTCCTCGATCAGTTGGGTGAGCTGCGGGCGCCGGTCCTCGCGCAGCGAGGTGCCGCCGGCCGTGGTCGCGGTGGTGGTGAACAGCAGCCCGGCGGCGGCGGCGATCAGGGGGACGCCGATCGACCAGCCCGGGCGGCGCTGGCGCGCTCGCCGGGGCAGCAGGCCGGCGACCGCGCGGCGGAGAGCCTTCTGCCAGGACGCGGCGCCGGACGTGTACTCCACCGGGCGTTCCCTTTCCCGTCGTCTCGTTCCGGCCCGCAGCGGTGCGAACCGTCCTGCTCGACCCGAAAAGTCGGCTCTTTTCGGTCACTCCGTGCACCGGCCCGACCCCATTCGTGGCCTGGACGGTCCTTCCGGACTACGCTAGCTGTCGAAACATTATTGGCCATGGACCGTCGCCCCCGCGCCCGGTTGTCAGGCCGGACGAGGTCGTACCCCCCTCTGGAGAGCGTCGTGCCCAAGTCTCAGGTCCGCAAGAAGAAGGTGTACACCCCGCCGACGGACGTGCGTCCGACGGCGACGGCGTCGACGCGCAAGCCTAGCCCGATCTGGCTGCCGGTCACGGCCGTCGCGTTGATCGTGGTCGGCATCGGCTGGCTGGTGCTCTACTACCTCTCCGAGCAGGCCTACCCGGTCGCCTCGTGGGGCTACTGGAACCTCGCGGTGGGCTTCGGCGCGATGGTCTCGTCGCTGATCCTGCTCTCCCGCTGGCGCTGATCCGCCCTTCGCGTCCCGGCACACGCCACGCCACGCCGCCCCAGCCCGGCATCCGGGCGGCGGTCCACCTAAGGTGTCCGCAGGCGGCGTGGCCGATGCGAGAAGACTCACGTTACTGCTGAGTAACCTTCCGCGTAGGCTGCACTGACAAGTAGCAGACCCGGGAGGCCAACTCGATGGGCAGCGTCCAGATCGTCACCACGATCCTCGCGGCCGCCATCACCGCCGTTGCGGTGGTGCTCGCGGTACGTGCGGTCATGAAGATGACGGCCGTCATCCGGCTCGGGCAGCCGGCCCCCGAGCGGTTCGCCGACAAGGGCGCCCGCACGACGAAGATGCTGGTGGAGACCGCCGGCCACACGCGCATGCTGAAGTGGAGCGTGGTCGGGGCCGCGCACTGGTTCGTGATGGTCGGCTTCATCGTGCTGTCGCTGCTGGTGCTGGAGGCCTACTTCGAGGTGGTCTCGACCGGCGGTGGGCTGCCGATCGTCGGGCACTGGACGGTCTTCGGCCTGGTCACCGAGTGGATCGGCATCCTCGGCCTGATCGGCATCGTGGTGCTGATGGCGATCCGGCTGCGCAACCGGCCCAACCGGCCGGAGAACCGCTCCAGGTTCACCGGCTCGACCATGTGGCAGGGCTACTTCGTCGAGTGGGTCGTGCTGCTGGTCCTGATCTTCGGTTTCGTGATCCGCGGCTTCAAGGTCGCCACCGACCACTTCGAGTACCCGGTCTGGGCCACCCCGCTCAGCCACGCGGTCGGCGCCGCGCTCCCGGCCTGGCCGGCCGGCGTCAGCGTGGCGGCCCTCATCAAGATCGTCATCTCGATGACCTGGCTCATCGTGATCTCGCTGAACGTCACCATGGGCGTGGCCTGGCACCGTTTCCTGGCCTTCCCCAACATCTTCTTCAAGCGCGACCCGGAGAAGGCGGCCGGCTCCGGCCTGGGCCCGCTGCGCCCGATGACCAGCCAGGGCAAGCCGCTCGACTTCGAGGAGGCCGACCCGGAGAAGGACCAGTTCGGCGTCGCCCAGGTCGAGCAGTTCACCTGGAAGGGCCTGCTCGACTTCAGCACCTGCACCGAATGCGGCCGCTGCCAGTCGCAGTGCCCGGCCTGGAACACCGGCAAGCCGCTGTCGCCGAAGCTGCTGGTGCTGAGCCTGCGCGACCACGCGTACGCGAAGGCGCCCTACCTGCTGGCCGGCGGCGGCAAGGACCTGACCGGTGAGGAGAAGGCCACCGAGGCGCAGCTCGCCCACATGGACGTGCTGGCCCTGGCCGAGGCCGACCGGCCGCTGATCGGCACCGCCGAGGAAGGCGGCGTCATCGACCCGGACGTGCTCTGGTCCTGCACCACCTGCGGCGCCTGCGTCGAGCAGTGCCCGGTGGACATCGAGCACGTCGACCACATCGTCGACATGCGCCGCTACCAGGTGCTGATCGAGTCGAGCTTCCCCTCCGAGGCCGGCGTGATGCTGCGCAACCTGGAGAACAAGGGCAACCCGTGGGGCGCGCCGCAGAACACCCGCGAGGACTGGACCAAGGGGCTCGGCTTCGAGGTGCCCCGGGTCGGCGAGGTCGAGGACTTCGAGTACCTGTTCTGGGTCGGCTGCGCCGGCGCGTTCGAGGACCGGGCCAAGAAGACCACCCGCGCGGTCGCCACGCTGCTCAACGAGGCAGGCGTCAGCTTCGCCATCCTCGGTGAGGGCGAGACCTGCTCCGGTGACCCGGCCCGCCGGATCGGCAACGAGTTCGTGTTCCAGATGCTCGCCCAGCAGAACGTCGAGACGCTCAACGAGGCGTTCGAGGGCCGGGAAAAGGCCAAGCGCAAGATCGTGGCCACCTGCCCGCACTGCTTCAACACGCTCGGCAACGAGTACGGCCAGCTCGGCGGCGAGTTCGAGGTCGTCCACCACACCCAGCTCCTGGCCCACCTGGTCAGCGCCGGCAAGCTCACCCCGGTGCAGCCGGTCGACGGCGGCGTGACCTACCACGACCCCTGCTACCTGGGCCGGCACAACCGGGTCTTCGCCGCTCCCCGCGAGGTTCTGGGCAGCGCCATCGGCGATGGCCGAGGTGGCGCAGCGACCGATTCCGGTGCGGGCCGCGACAGCGGCCTCGTCGAGATGCCGCGCAACAGCGAGCGCTCCTTCTGCTGCGGTGCCGGCGGCGCGCGCATGTGGATGGAGGAGAAGATCGGCAAGCGGATCAACGTGGACCGGGTCGAGGAGGCCATGTCCACCGGGGCGAAGACCATCGCGGTCGGCTGCCCGTTCTGCTCGACGATGCTCAACGACGGGGTGAACGGCAAGGGCGCCGGCGAGGACGTCGAGGTGGTCGACGTGGCCAGCGTGCTGCTGCGCTCGGTCAAGCCCGACGCGCCGGCCGGCGAGAAGGAGACCGCGCCGGCGGCCGGCTGAGGCGTACCCCGGCCGAGCGGCCGGACCACGACGGCGGCGGCACCCGTGCGGTGCCGCCGCCGTCGTGTCAGCTCGTCGTGGTGACGCTGATGGCGGCGGCGGTGGTGGTCGCGACCATCAGCGCGGCCTGCATCTCCTCGATCGCCTTCTTCACCGCGGCGGAGGCCCAGTCGCCCGCGGCGATCTCGGTCACCCGTGCCTTGACCCGCTCCTTCGGCAGCTCGCGGAAGAGCTTGCGGTCCAGGCCGACGGCCCGGGTCAGGGCGAGCAGCGCGGCGGTCCGCGCGTCGACCGGCCCGTCGCCGACCAGCGCGGCCACCATCCGCTCCCGGGCCGCCGTCTCCACCGACGGCTCCGCGCCGGTGGTCGAGGGATAGCGGGTACGCGGGAAGACGAGCAGCACCCGGTCGGACTCCCGGCGCAGCACCCCGCCGACGACCAGCCCGTCGAGCACCCGGTCCGGCAGCCCCTTGGCCAGCTTGCCGATCCAGTCCTTCGGCTTGCGCGGCCGGCCCGACCCCATGGTGGTCAGCGCCTCGTCGAGCAGCGGCACGCCGGTCGGGCTCGGGTCGGTCACCACCAGCCGCTTGTCCGCCACCTCCACCCGGCGGGCGAGGGCCAGCTCCAGCAGCACCGCCCCGGCGAGGCCGTAGTCGAGGTGCGGGCGGCCGAGCCGGTTGACGCCGCCGTCGTCGTACGCGAGCAGGACCAGTTCGTCGGTGAGCAGCAGGCCGTCCATCCCGCCACGGTACGGGTGACCCGCCACCGCCGCTCGCGTGCCACAATCACGCGCATCGACGGCCTGCTGGTTCTGACGCTGTTGCCCCTGGTCGGCTTCGTGCTGCTGACCGCCGGCAACGCCTTCTTCGTCGCGGCCGAGTTCGCCCTGGTCACCGTCGACCGGGCGGAGATCGACAGGCGGGCCGACGAGGGGGACGGCCGGGCCGCCACGGTCCGCCGGGCGTTGCGGGACCTGTCCTTCCAGCTCTCCGGCGCGCAGCTCGGCATCACCATCACCGCGCTGCTCACCGGCTATCTCGCCGAGCCCGCGCTGGCCCGGCTCGTCGCGCCGCTGCTGCACCCGTTCGGCGGGGCGGACCGGTTCACCGGCCTGCTCGCCCTGGCGCTGGCCACGCTCGTCTCGATGCTCTTCGGCGAGCTGGTGCCGAAGAACCTGGCGCTGGCCCGGCCGATGCCGGCCGCGCTGGCCACCGCGGCGCCGATGCGCGGCTTCTCCCGCACCTTCGGCTGGCTGATCCGGCTGCTCAACGACTCGGCCAACCGGTTGGTCCGCCGGCTCGGCGTGGAGCCGCAGGAGGAGCTGGCCAGCGCCCGTTCCCCGGAGGAGCTGGGGCTGCTGGCGGCGATCTCGGCGCGGGCCGGCGCGCTGCCGCCGGACACGGCGATGCTGCTGCGCCGCACCATCCGCTTCGGCGACAAGCGGGCCGCCGAGGCGATGACCCCCCGGGTGGACGTGATCGCGTTGCGCGCCACCGTCTCCGTCGCCGAGCTGCTGGATCTGGCCCGGCAGACCGGCCGGACCCGGTTCCCGGTCTACGAGGAGACGCTCGACCTGGTGACGGGCGTCGCCGGGGTGCCCGACGCGCTCGGTGTGCCGCTGGCCCGCCGGACCGCCACCACCGTCGCGTCGGTCGCCCGGGAACCGGTGTACGTCCCGGAGAGCCTCGACCTGGACGGGGTGCTGGCCGCGCTCAAGGACGCCGGCGCGGACCTGGCCATCGTGGTCGACGAGTACGGCGGCACCGACGGCGTGGTGACCGTGGAGGACCTGGTCGAGGAGCTGGTCGGGGAGATCGCCGACGAGTTCGACCCGGCCGCGGTGGACGACCTGGGGCCGGCGGAGCTGACCGTGCCGGGCGGCGAGCGGACCGTCCTGGTCGACGGCGTGCTGCGCGCCGACGAGCTGGTCGAGCAGACCGGTTTCCGGCTGCCCGACGGGCCGTACGAGACGCTCGGCGGCTTCCTGATGGCCCGGCTCGGCCACATCCCGGTCCCCGGCGAGTCGGTCGACGAGGCCGGGTACGAGTTCACCGTGGTGGAGGTCGACCGGCACCGGATCGAGCAGGTCCGGGTGGTGCGCCCCGAGGAGCCCGACGACGGTGCCTGAACTGCTTGTCGCCCTGGTGCTGCTGCTCGGCAACGCCTTCTTCGTGGGCAGCGAGTTCGCGTTGATCGCGTCCCGCCGTACCGTGATCGAACCGCTCGCGGCGGCGTCGAAGCGGGCCCGGTGGGCGCTGGCCGCGATGAACCAGATCCCGCTGATGATCGCCGGAGCGCAGCTCGGCATCACGGTCTGCTCGCTGGGTCTCGGCGCGATCGCCGAGCCGGCGCTGGCCCACCTGCTGGAGGTGCCGTTCACCGCACTCGGCCTGCCGGCGTCCGCGGTGCACCCGGTGGCGTTCGTCATCGCGCTGGCGGTGGTGGTGTTCCTGCACACCGTGGTCGGCGAGATGGTGCCGAAGAACATCACGCTGGCCGGCCCGGAGCCGTCGGCGCTCTGGCTCGGCCCGGCCATGCTCGCCTTCTGCCTGGCCACCAAGCCGCTGCTGCTGGCGATGAAGTGGTCGGCGCGGCAGGTGCTGCGGTGGTGGCGGGTGGAGGCGACAGACGCGGTGAAGACCGTGTTCACCGCCGAGGAGTTGGCCGGGCTGGTCTCGCAGGCGCGCACCGAGGGGCTGCTGGACGCCGAGGAGCACGCCCGGATCACCGGCGCGCTGGCCCTGCACTCCCGCACCGCGGCGGACGCGCTGCAACCGTGGTCCACGGTGACCACCGTCGCCGAGGACGTCTCACCGGCCTCGCTGGAGGTGCTGGCCACCCGCACCGGCCGGTCCCGCTTCCCGGTGGTGCAGCGGTCCACCCGCCGGGTGCTCGGCTTCGTGCACGTGAAGGACGTTCTCGGGTACGCGGGCGCGAGCCGTCGGGGTCCGGTGCCGGCCGAGGTCTACCGGCCGCTGGCCGTGGTGCCGCCGGACCGTACGCTGGCCGACCTGCTGCTGGCGATGCGCCGCGAGCGCCGGCACATGGTGCTGGTCAGCGACGGTCGGCGGCCCCTGGGTGTGGTGACGCTCGACGACGTATTGACGGCCATCGTCGGCAAGTGAATGAATACCCTTGGTGTGCAACTGATTGCGGACACGTGATTGAACAACGGGCCACCTTGATTCCTGGTGGGTGCCTTCCCTAATGTGATGCACCGACCGTTGTGGGTCGTCCGCCTCGACCTTCCCTCTCGCGAGGCGCCCGCCGGTCGGTTGCAAAGGAGTCCGTGCCGGTGGCAACCATGCCCCCTCAACGTCACGCCCCGAGCGCACCACCCGGCCGGCCGGCCGGGTTCCACCGGGTGGTACGCCGTCTGGTCACCCTGGTCGCGGCCGTCGCGGTCGGCGCCGGGATGCTCACGGCCCCCGCGCACGCGGCGCCCTCGGTGGACGAGATCGACGCGCAGATCGACAAGCAGTGGGAGAAGCTCGAACCCACCATCGAGCAGTACAACAAGGTCCGCTCCCAGCTCAAGGTCAACAAGAAGAAGTCGGCGGACCTCCAGAACAAGATGGTGCCGCTGGAGCTGGCCTCGACGCTGGCGATGAACAAGGTCGGCGACATCGCCGCCCGCTACTACATGCGCGGCCCCTCGCAGGAGATGGGCGCGCTGCTGGTGAGCACCAAGCCGGGCACCCTGGCCGAGCAGCTCGTCATGCTGGACCGGCTCGCCGACGACCAGCGCAAGCAGATCGCCGGCGTGCTCGCGGTGCGCGACAAGTACAACGCGCAGAAGCAGAAGCTGGACGCGCTGATCGCCACCGAGCTGAAGCAGGAGGCCCAGCTCGCCTCGCAGAAGAAGCAGATCGACTCCGAGATCAAGCGGCTGACCGCGATGCTTCCGGTGACCTCGATCCGGCCGGCCGGCTGCCCGGCGGTCGACGGGGTGGTGAGCAGCGCCGCGCGTACCGCCATCAAGACGGCGTGCGCCCAGGTCGGCGACCCGTACGTGTGGGGCGCCACCGGACCGAACTCGTTCGACTGCTCCGGCCTGACGCAGTACGCGTACAAGGCGGCGGGCATCTCGCTCACCCACTTCACCGGCGCCCAGTGGAACGAGGGCCGCAAGGTCTCCCGCTCCGAGGCCAGACCCGGTGACCTGGTCTTCTTCGGCAGCGACCTGCACCACGTCGGGCTCTATCTCGGCAACGGGGTGATGGTGCACGCGCCCCGGACCGGCAAACCGGTCCAGGTGTCGAGCATCAGCACCCAACCGCTCGCCGGCTTCGTCCGGGTCGCCTGACCCGCACCGGCCTCGACGGAGAAGGCCCCCGGTCCACCTGGACCGGGGGCCTTCCTCATGCCGGTGGCGCTATCGCGGCGCGCCGACCGGCGACGGCAGGATCAGCACGTCGGCGAGGTCCACGAACATGATCCGGTGGCCGAACTGGACCTGCACGTAGCGGTTCTTGCCACGTACCACGGTCCGGTCGCCGGGTGCCGTGCCGTCGAACGAGACGGCCCGGTAGTACTCGCCGGGCAGCACGCCGCCGACCGCGTACCGCTGGCCGGCGGCCAACGTGTACTGCAGCGGGGAGATGGTCTGGTAGGGGATGGTGTCCGGGTAGGCGGCCTGCTCCGGGTAGGCGCGGCCGTACACCGGGATGGTGGCCTTCCCGGGCCGGGGGGTCACCACGAAGCCGGTCGCCCACTTCGCCGTCGGCGCCGAAGCCGGGTTCTGGAACCACGCCTTCTGGCCGAGGTACCAGATCGCCGTCCAGTCACCCTGCCGGCCGGCCAGCGCGTACGTCTGTCCGGCGGAGGCGCGGGCGCCGTGGTCCGAGATGTACATCGTGTCCGGCGTGCCGTCCGGGCGCAGGCCGAGGTCGTTGACCAGCGGGGCGTCCGTGCTCGGCGCGGTCCGCAGGACCACCGCGGAGGAGCCGCGCGACGGGCAGGTCTCGGCCGGCGGGGTGGGCGTCGGTACGCCCGGCGGCTGCTGGTTGCAGCCGACGAACGCCGGCCGGTTGGTGGCGAAGTCCGGGTCGATGGTGACCAGCCCGGTCCGCGACGTGCCGGTGGTCCGGAACGGCGCCTTCATCAGGTCGAAGTAGTGCGACCAGTCCCAGTAGGGGCCCGGGTCCCAGTGCATGCCCTTGACCGTGCCGGCGGTGGTGCCGGGCACGTTGTCGTGGCCGATGATGTGCTGCCGGTCCATCGGGATGCCGAACTTCTGCGCCAGGTACCGGACCAGCTTGGCCGAGCTGCGGTACATCGCCTCGGTGTACCAGGTGCCCTGCCCGGCGAAGCCCTCGTGCTCCAGGCCGATGGACTTGGCGTTGACGTACCAGTTGCCGGCGTGCCAGCCGACGTCCTTGGCCTTGATGTGCTGGGCGACGTAGCCGTCCACCGAGCGCAGCGTGTAGTGCCAGCCCAGGTAGTCGGCCCGCTTCACGAGGTCGACGCTGGGGGCGAAGTAGCCCTCGGTGTCGTGGATGACGATGTACTCGATCTTCTGCTGCTTGGGCCGGTTGCCCAGGTCGTGGTTGCCGTAGTCGCCCGGGTCCGCGCTGAGCTGCTCGTACGGCGCGGGGATCCACTCGCAGGCCAACCGCACCGGGCACTCCAACCCGTCCGGTCGCGCGGCGTGCCGCAGGCCGAGCCGGGCCAGGCCGGCACGGTCCGGCTGCGCGGTGGTGGCGGCCAGCGTGACCCGCTGCCCGTCGTCGGTGGTGCGGGTGGCGCCCTGACCGAGCTGGTCGTAGACCTCGTCGGCGAAGGCCGCCGCCGCGTCGGCGGTGTCCGCGCCGGAGTAGCGGGCCACCGCGCCGTACCAGGCCGCGGCGTCGCTGCCGGCGCCGACCGGCCCGCCCAGTGCCTTCTGGTACGAGGCGAGCAGCGCCGCCCCGCCGCGGATGTTCGCCGCCGGGTCGGTGCGCAGCTTCTGTGCGTCGAGCCCGGTGAGCGTCGCGGCGGCGTCGAGCGTCTGGAGCGAGGCCTTCGGCAGCGGCGTCTCCCGGGCCGGCGCGGCGGCGGTGGCCGGGTCGAGGGTGAGCGGGCGGGCGTCGTCGCCGCGCGGGTCCTCGTCCTCGTCGACGTGGGCGCTGCCCGGCGTGGCGAGGACGTGCGCGGCGTCGGTCAGGTGCATCGGGCCGTAGCCGCCGCTGGTGCTGGGCTGGCCGGGGTGGACGTCCCAGCGGGACTCCAGGTAGGAGACGCCGAGCAGCACGTCCTGCGGTACGCCGTACTCGGTGGCGGCCGCGGCGTACTGCTGCTGCCGGTCGCCGGTGGGTGGGGCGGACTGCGGCGCGGCGGTCACCGGGCCGGTGGTCGCCAGCGCGGTGGCGGCGGCCACGGCGGCGGCGAGCAGTATCCGTCTGCCCGACGGCGGGGGTGAGAGGTGCATCGAACCTCCTGGACAGGGATGGGGGTCACTGCGTCCCCACCCTCACTCCGGGCACCCGCGTCGGTCAATACCTTTCCGGTGCTTAATGTTGCATGAAAGAAAGCTTCACTCGTGTCTCGCGTCAGATATTCGGCACGGAGTGTCACGGCCGTTCGGGTTGCGGATCGATAACAGAGGTCCCTACTCTGGTCAATCGTCGGCCGCCAGTCTCATCGTCCACCCCGGGCGGTGACGGTCCGACACCGCCGAGTCGCCCACGGGCGAACCGGGGACCCAGGTACCTGGGGTGAATCCGCAGCCACTGCGGTAGGGCGGCTCCCTTCCCGCCCGAACCCGTCAGCTAACCCGGTAGGCGGTCAGACGAAGGAGTACGGACGCCCGGTGGCACTCCATGCCCCGCGGCCGACGTCGAGCCGGTCTGCCGACCGGTCCGCCGTCGTGCCGCGTTCCCGCTGGTCCCGCTGCACCACCACACTCGCCGCCCTGGTCGGCGCCGCGGTCGTCCTGACCGGTGGCGCGACGGCGGCCCACGCCGAACCCTCGGTCGCCGAGATCGAGGCCCAGATCGACCGCGACTGGAACAAGCTCGAACCCGTCATCGAGCAGGTCAACTCCGTCCGCGAGCAGCTCGCCGCGCGGCGCCGGCAGGCCGACGCGCTCGGTAAGCAGATCGCCCCGCTCCAGGCCCGGGTGGACGCCGCGCTGGGGCAGGTCGGCGGGCTCGCCGCCGACGCGTACAAGGGCGACAACCTCTCCACCGTCAACGCGCTACTGGGCAGCCGCTCGCCGAGCGAGCTGGTCAGCGGCCTGGAGATGCTCGACCGCTTCGCGCACCACCAGCAGGAGCAGGTGCACGACATCGCCGAGCTGCGCGACGAGCTGGCCGCGAAGAAGAAGCCGCTGGACGCGATGGTCGCCGACCTGAGCCGCACCGAGGCGCAGCTCGCGGCGAAGAAGAAGCAGATCGACGCCGAGATCGCCAGGCTGCAGAAGCTGCGGCTCAAGGTGTACGGCAACGGCGGTGGCGGCAAGCTGCGTCCGGCCCCCTGCCCGTCCGGGTATCCCGGCGGCGCGGCCGGCGTGGCGGTCAAGTTCGCCTGCGCCCAGATCGGCAAGATCTACGTCTGGGGCGCCGCCGGCCCGGACCACTTCGACTGCTCCGGCCTGACCATGGCCGCCTGGGCCAAGGCCGGGGTCTCGCTGCCGCACAACGCCCGGCAGCAGCACGACGTGACGAAGCGGGTCAGCCGCGCCGAGCTGCGCGCCGGTGACCTGGTCTTCTACTACGGCGACCTGCACCACGTCGGGATGTACGTCGGCGACGGCTGGGTGGTGCACGCCTCCCAGTCCGGCAAGCCCATCACCATGAAGCGGTACGACGACGGCGACATCAACAGTTACGGCCGCCCCGGCTGAGATGTAAGGAGGGGCCCCCGCTTAACGCATTCTGCATAGGCGGGGGCCCCGCTTAACAGCGGCGGAGATCGTCAGCGCGTCGGCCAGGTGCGCCAGCTCTGCCAGGAGCGGCTCGGCGTCGGGCCGCGCTGGCCCTGGTAGCGCGAACCGTAGACGGCCGAGCCGTACGGGTGCTCGGCCGGCGAGGACAGCCGGAAGATGCACAACTGGCCGATCTTCATGCCCGGCCAGAGCGTGATCGGCAGGTTCGCCACGTTGGACAGCTCCAGCGTGACGTGGCCGGAGAAGCCCGGATCGATGAAGCCGGCCGTGGAGTGGGTCAGCAGGCCGAGCCGGCCCAGGGACGACTTGCCCTCCAGCCGGCCGGCGAGCTGGTCGCCCAACGAGATGACCTCCAACGTGGAGGCGAGCACGAACTCCCCGGGGTGCAGCACGAACGGCTGCCCCTCCGGCACCTCCACCATCGACGTCAGGTCGTCCTGCTGCATCGACGGGTCGATGTGGGTGTAGAGATGGTTGTTGAAGACCCGGAACAACCGGTCCAGGCGTACGTCGATGCTGGACGGCTGCACCAGCGTGGGCTCGAAGGGCTCCAGCGCGAGCGTGCCCGCCTTGATCTCGGAGACCAGGTCGCGGTCGGAGAGCAGCATCGGAACACCATAGCGACCGGTACGGGTGACCTGCGTGTCGGACTGCACTCTCGTACACGTGTTCGATAGAATGTCGGCATGGCTTCCTGGTCCGAATTCGCCGCCGACGAGCCCCGCCTCGCCGCCGAGATCCGCCTTCTGATCCAGCAGTACGGGCCGGGCTTCGGCTACCTCGCCACGGTCCGCGCCGACGGCGGCCCCCGGGTGCACCCGGTGTCCCCGCTGATCACCGACGACGGGCTCTGGTGCTTCGTCATCGACTCCCCGAAACGGCGTGACCTCGAACGCGACGGCCGCTACGCGCTGCACTCGTTTCCGCCGGAGGAGAGCGACGACGAGGCCTACGTGGCGGGTCGAGCCCGTCCGGTGGCCGACCCGGCCACGGTGGCCCGGCTGGCCCGGCTCGGCCGGGCGGCCCCGCAGGGCGACTGGCGGCTGTTCGAGTTCACCGTCGACGTGGCCATGCTGACCCGGCGCGATCAGGTGGCCCGTCCCGGCGCCGGCCGGCCACAGGTGCGGCTCTGGCTCGACCCGCACGACGCCACCCCGGTCCGGCGACGCGACCCGCTCGTCGCGGAGGGGCGACGCGGCCGGCACGGCTTCGACACCCGCCGCCCGGCCGCCTGACCCGGCCCGGAACGACAGGTGCCGGCCCCGTCCGAGGACAGGGCCGGCACCGGTACGCGATGCGGCAGGTCAGGCCGCGCGGTAGGCGTTCCACGCGGTGAGCATGCGGCTCGCCTGGCCGGCGGTGAACTGGTACATGCAGGAGTCGTACGTGTAGTCCATGAAGTTGGTGATCGGGTCCTTGCCGGCGGTCGAGCAGGTGTCCCGGCCGGTCGGGCACTGGTACGCCGGGGAGGCCTCGGCCGGGGTGTCGGAGACGCTGTCGCCCGAGCCGGAGCAGCCACCCTGGAAGGTGTGGTAGAGGTTCAGCCAGTGGCCGATCTCGTGGGTGCCGGTGTCACCCTGGTTGTAGTTGGTGGCGGTGCCTCCGGGCAGCGACTCGTTGAGCACGACCACGCCGTCCATCTTGTCCAGCGTCCGCTTCGGGAAGGTCGCCCAGCCGAGCAGGCCGTCGCTCAACTCACCGAGGTACATGTTGAGCGTGTTCTTGCCGCCCGTGCGCAGCGAGGTCTTCATCGACCGCTCCGCCGAGGAACCCTGCACGATCGGGTACCACGACGCGTTGGTCACCCGGTTGATCTTCGTGAGCTGGAAGGAGAAAGCGGTGGGCGCGCCGCCGGTCGAGCCCGCGTAGGCCTGGTTGAGCACGCTGATCTGCTGGTTGATCAGCGAGTCCGGGATGTTGCCGCCGGCGCGGGTGCTGTTCTCCTGGATGACGTGCACGACGACCGGGATGGTCACGGTCGCCAGCGGGGCGACGGCGCCGGTCCGGAAGTTGGCCCGCTCGCGCTGGGCGGCGGCGAGGTCGGCCTCGCGGTCGCGTACCTGCTTGGCGGTCAGGTGGTTGGGGTCCAGATTGGCGTGGCCGCCCTTGGCGACGCGGGCGTCGGCGTGGGCGTCGGCCGGCTCGGCGCAGACGCCGGCCGGGGCGGCCGAGAAGGCCGAAGCAGCGGGGACGACGCCGACGGCCGCGGTGCTGAGCAGCAGCGCGAGGGTCGACGTCGCGACACCGGCGGTACGCCGGGTCAGCAGGTTGGGACGGAGTCCCATGGGCCCACCTCTTTCTGACGGCGTGACCGGGGGTGTGTCACGCCGGGTCGGAAACGTGGAGCAGACGTTACATCGCATCGACGGATTTGAGAACGGCCATATGTTGCCGGGATGCAACATTCCTTGATCAACTGGCGGGGTCGGTCCGGCGGGGGTGCCTGGGTGCACGGGGATGGTGACCTCAGGTACAGTGGTGCCGCCTGCGGGTGTAGTTCAATGGCAGAACATCAGCTTCCCAAGCTGACAGTGCGGGTTCGATTCCCGTCACCCGCTCCACGATCGAGGCCCTGGTCAGGACGACAGTCCCAGCCAGGGCCTTCGACGTTCCACGGTCACCGATCACGCGACGTGCCCTCAGGCCTCGGTGTGCTCGGCCGCCGCCTGCGAAGGGGCGTAGGCCTTCCGGTCGGCGTCGCCGCGTGTGTCGGCCGCAGGAAGTCCGGATGGGCCGTTGCCCTGCATGAGTCGCCTCATTGCCCGCGTCAAGATCTTCCAGGGCAACAGGGCTTCGCTCCAGCTACGGATGTCGAACGACTCGATCACTCTCGGCGCCCTCTCGAAGAGGGATTCGCCGTTGGGGAGGCGGGCCAGAGACCAGCAGAAGAGCAGCCAGGTGACGAAGGTGAGGTAAAGAAGGCCGGCTAGCAGGAGTACGAACGCTCCAGCAGCGTAGAGCGCGACTACGTCCATGACGTCAGTTCCTTCAGCTACGTCGAGTAATGATGAGCGGCGAGGTCGGCTCGTACCTGCAGCCAACGTGGCGACCGTGTGAGGTCGCAGCACCCTCCCTCCGTCGACCAGCGTCCTGTCGCCTGTCTTGCATCAACACCTCGACGTGGCGTCGATATGGAGCGCCCGTCCCACCCGGACCACACTTGGTCACTGCGGTGCGAGAACTCCATAACGAGTCACGTCGTGCTCACGGCAGCATGCCACACCGTCACCACCTTCTTCCAGGGCTGGACTGGGCTGGCCGTCGGGTTGGACGCCTGGGCCCGCGAGGATCGCCCCTAGAGTTCCGGCATGGCCTTCTTCGCCGTACATCGGAACGGCCGGCCGGCGACCGCCGACGACCTGGCGCCGCTCGCCTTCGCCGGCAACGCCCACTTCACCGCCGTGCAGGTGCGCGACGGCCGGGTGCGCGGCCTCGACCTGCATCTGACCCGCCTGCGGGAGGCCTCGCGGGAGCTGTTCGGCACCGCGCTGCCCGACGACCGGGTGCGCGCCGCGATGCGGACCGCGATCGGGGCCGGCCCGCCGGACGTCACGCTGACCGCCACGGTCCATCCGGGCGAGGGCGAGGGCGAGCTGGACCTGCTGGTCCGGACCCGGGCCGCCGCGTCACCGCCCGCCGGGCCGCTGGCGCTGGCGGCGTACGAGTACGAGCGGTTCCTCCCGGCGGTGAAGCACGTCGGCGAGCTGGCGAAGAGTCACCTCGCCCGGCGGGCGGTCCGGGACGGCTTCGACGACGCCGCGTTCGTGGACCGGACCGGCCGAGTCAGCGAGGCGACGATCTGGAACCTGGTGTTCGCCGACGGCGACACGGTGGTCTGGCCGGAGGCGCCGATGCTGGTCGGCACCACCATGGGCGTCCTCCGACGGCAGTTGGCGCGGCTCGGCGTGCCGCAGCGGACCCGACCGGTGACGCGCGACGACCTGCCCGGCCTGGCCGGGGCGGCGGTGCTGAACTCGTGGACGCCGGGCGTGCCGGTGTCCCGGATCGGCTCGGTGACGCTGCCGGACGCCCCGGCGTTCCTGGCCACGCTGCACCGGGCCTACGAGGCGGAGCCGCCGGTGGAGGTCTGAGTGGTCAGGTCGAGGACGTGCCGCAAAGCCGGCTTCCCGCCCCGCTCCACCTCGCCGTCCGGCACGAAGCCGGCACGCCGCAGCACCGCCAGCGACGCCGGGTTCGCCAGCGCGGCCGAGGCGACCAGCCGGCGCAGGCCGTACTCGGTGCGGGCCAGGTCGCAGACGGCCCGCACGCCGTGCCGGGCCACACCGCGCCCGGTGGCGTGCTCGGCCACCCGGTAGCCCAGCTCGGCGCCGCCGTCGGCCACGTCGAAGAGGTTGAACCGGCCGAGCACGGCACCGTCGTCGTCCACCAGCAGGTGGAAGTGGCAAATACCGCGCTCCTGCTCGTCGAGCAGGGCCGCGTGCCGGTCGGCGAACCCGGCGAAGTACGCGTCGCCCCGGTCGGCGACGAACCGGGCGAAGTAGGCCCGGTTCTCCTGCTCGAAGCGCAGCAACGCGGGCGCGTGGTGGGCGGCGAGGCGTTCGAGGTGCGGCACCGGGTCAGGCTAGCGAGTCGTAGCTGCGCAGTTCGACCGTGTTGCCGTCCGGGTCGCGGACGTAGATCGAGGTGCCGGTGCCCCGGGCGCCGAAGCGCGGCACCGGCCCGGTCAGCACCGTGAACCGCCCGGACTCCATTTCCGACGCCCAGTCGACCGGCGCCACCACCAGGCAGAAGTGGTCCACGTTGGATCCGTCCGGCTCGCCCGCCACCAGGTCGATGATGGTGCCGGCGTCGACGCGTACCGAGGGGAACGGCACCTCGCCGGCGCGCCAGCGGTCGACCCGCACCGGCGCCAGGCCGAGCGTGCCGCAGTAGAAGTCGAGGGAGCGCTCGACGTCGCCCACCGTGAGCACCAGGTGGTCGAAACCGGTCACACGCATCGTCATCAGGTCCTCCTGAGCAGGTTGGGAACACCGTCAACACTGGTCGGAGGCGACGGCCGGACCAAGCCCCGAGCGCTCTACCATCGTTGCCCGACAGTCAACGAAGGGAGCGCCCGATGCTGGAGCGGTACGAGATCGAGGCGTTCCTGACCCTCGCCGAGGAGTTGCACTTCGGGCGCACCGCCGAGAAGCTGCGGGTGACCACCGGGCGGATCAGCCATGTGGTGCGCAGGCTGGAACGGCGGATCGGCGCGCCGCTGTTCGAGCGGACCAGCCGGATGGTCCGGCTCACCCCGATCGGCGAGCGCCTGGCCGAGGAGATGCGTCCACTGGTGGCCGGCATCGAGGACGCGGTCCGGCGGGCCGTGGAGGCCGGGCGCGGCCTCACCGGCGAGCTGCGGGTGGCGTACGTCGGTGAGTCGACCGCGCCGGTGCTGCTGCGGGCCGTGGCCCGGTTCACCGAGCGCCACCCGGAGTGCGAGGTGCACGTCCACGAGGCTCCGCTGGCCACCACCCGGTCCAGCCTGGTGGACGGCACGATCGACGTGCTGATCGCCTCGTACCCGTTCGACGGGATGGCGAACGGCCCGGCGCTGCTGCACGAACGCCGGCTGCTCGCGGTGGCCGCGGGTCACCCGCTGGCCGGCGCGGAGTCGGTGTCGCTGGAGGTGCTCGGCGACCATCCGGTGATCCAGTACCCGGCGGTCACGTCGGCCGCGTTCAAGCAGGACCGGACGCCGGACCGGACGCCGGCGGGCCGCCCGGTGTCGAAGGGCCCGGCCGGCGGCAGCTTCTCCGAGATGCTGGCGCTGGTCGCGCTCGGGCGCGGGGTGCTGCCGGTGGGCGAGCAGACCCGGCACTACCACGCCCGGCCCGACCTGGCCTACGTGCCGATCCACGACGCGCCGCCGATCCGTCGCGGCCCGGTGTGGCTGGCCGGGAACACCACCACCCGGGTACGCGAGTTCGTCCGCGCGGCGGTCGACGCCAACCCGCTGGAGGCGGACTGACACGGTCGTACCCGGCTGGCAGCATCGGCGTCATGCGGGACGAGATCCGGGCGCTGGTCGAGGCGCTGCCGCCGGGCGACGAGCTGGAGACCCGGCACCGGCGGGAGGCGCTGACCTGGCTGGCCGGCACGGAGGACATCTTCCGCCGGGCCAAGCCGCGCACCCCGTCGCCGCACCTGGTCGCCTACTTCCTGCTCCGCGACCCGTCCGACGGCGCGGTGCTGCTGGTCGACCACCGCGCCGCCGGGATGTGGTTGCCCAGCGGGGGCCACGTCGAGCCGGGCGAGCACCCGGTCGACACGGTGCGCCGCGAGCTGCGCGAGGAGTTGGGCGTACCGGCCGTCTTCGCGTCACCGCTCGGCGAGCGTCCGGCGTTCCTCACGGTCACCGAGACGGTCGGCCCGCCCGAGCAGCGGCACACCGACGTCAGCCTGTGGTTCGTGCTGGCCGCCGACCGCGACCAGCGGTTCCGCCCCGACCCGGTCGAGTTCCGGGGCATCCGCTGGTGGACGCCGGCCGAGGTGACCGCGGCGCCGCCCGGCACGGTCGAGCCGCACCTCGGGCGGATGCTCGCGAAGCTCGCCGGCGTGCCTTGACCCGGCCCCTGCGGCAAGGCCCAGCGTGGTCCGCGCCGGCCACCGGGGCCGGCGCGAGGAGGGCGACATGCGGCTGCTGACCATCGGGGCGTTCGCCCGGGCGGCCAGCCTGACCGCCAAGGCGCTGCGGATCTACGACGACTGCGGGCTGCTGACGCCGGCCGCCGTGGACCCGCACTCCGGCTACCGCTACTACACGCCGGAGCAGCTCGACCGGGCGCGGCTGATCGCCGCGCTGCGCCGGGCCGGCATGCCGTTGGCGGAGATCCGCACCGTGTGCGGCCTGCCGCCGCAGGCCGCCGCCGAGGCGCTGGACGCCTGGTGGCGGCGGGTCAGCGCGGACACCGCCGCCCGCGGCCGGACCGTCGCGCTCCTCGTCGACCAGCTCACCGAGAGGGGCCGCACCATGTCCGAGAACACCACCTTCCGGTACGCGACGCGCTGCGAGACCGGCACCGTCCGCGACTCCAACGAGGACACCGCGTACGCGAGCGACACGCTGCTCGCGGTCGCCGACGGCGTACGCGGTCCGGGTGGGGCCGCCGCCGGCGCCGCCGCGGTGCACGCGCTGCGGTCGTTGGAGCGGGCCGACGCGCCGGCCGCCGACCTGCTGGCCGCGCTGGCCGACGCGGTGGCCCGGGCCGACCGGGCGGTACGCGCCCAGGGCGGCGACGACGACCGACCGGCGAGCACGCTCACCGCGATCGTGCGGCGGGGCACCCGGCTCGCCCTGGTGCACGTCGGGGACACCCGGGCCTACCTGCTGCGCGGCGGTGAGCTGTCCCGGCTCACCCAGGACCACACGTACGTGCAGACCCTGGTCGACCAGGGGCGGCTCACGCCGGCCGAGGCCGGCGCCCACCCGCAGCGGGCGCTGCTGGCCCGGGCGCTGGGCGCGGGCGGCGAGGTCGAGGCGGACCTGGCGCTGCGCACGGCGCTGACCGGCGACCGCTACCTGCTCTGCTCGGACGGCCTCTCCGCGACCGTCGACCCCGCTGCGCTGCACGCCGCGCTGGCCGGGGCGGACGACCCGGAGACCGCCGTCGGGAAGCTGGTCGACCTGGCGTACGCGGCCGGCGCGCCGGACAACGTCGCCTGCGTGGTGGCCGACGTGACGGAGTGATCGACCGACCCGGGCCGGGCCGACCGGCCCGGGTCGTACCCTGGCGATCATGCGAATTGGCATCGTGATCCTGCCCGACCAGCGCTGGTCGGAGGCGCGTCACCGGTGGGCCCAGGCGGACGAGTGGGGTTTCGACCACGCCTGGACCTACGACCACCTGGGCTGGCGTGACCTGGTCGACGGGCCCTGGTTCGACTCGTGGACGACGTTGACCGCGGCGGCGACGGTCACCTCCCGGATCCGCCTCGGCACGCTCGTCGCCTCGCCGAACTTCCGCCACCCGGCGGCGTTCGCCCGCCAGGTCACCGCGCTGGACGACGTCTCCGGCGGCCGGGTGCTGCTCGGGCTCGGCGCGGGCGGCATCGGGTTCGACTCGGCGGTGCTGGGCGGGGAGACGCTGCCGCCCCGGCAGCGGGTGGACCGGTTCGCCGAGTTCACCGAGCTGCTCGACCTGATCCTGCGCGAGGACGGCACGACCTGGCGTGGGGAGTGGTTCGCCGCGGTGGATGCCCGCAACAACCCCGGTTGCGTCCAGCAGCCCCGGGTGCCGTTCGTGATGGCGGCGAACGGGCCGCGCTCGATGCGGCTGGTCGCCCGGTTCGGGCAGGGCTGGGTCACCACCGGGCTCGGCGGCGACGACCTGGAGGCATGGTGGGGCACCGTGGCGGAGTTGTCCGACCGGATGAACCAGACGCTCGAGGAGGCCGGTCGGGATCCGGCCACGCTCGACCGCTACCTCTCGCTCGACGCGGCCCCGGTCTTCTCGCTGACCAGCGCCGGCCTGTTCGCCGAGCAGGTGGCCCGGGCGGCCCGGCTGGGCTTCACCGACGTGGTGACGCACTGGCCGCGCGCCAGCAGTTGGTACGCCGGCGACGAGGCGGTGCTCGCCGAGGCGGCTGCGCTGCTGCCGGAGTTGCGCCGCTAGCTGTTAGGCGGGGGCCCTTCTTATGCAGAATGCGTTAAGAAGGGCCCCCGCCTTACGTGCCGACGCTGCGTTCGGCGGACGCCAGCCGGAAGCGCAGGCAGACGATCCGGCTGTCGTCGGTCACCGGCGTGCCCTGCCGGGCCCAGTAGGCGCCGTGGCCGGCCCGCCACTCCTCGATCGACCGGTCGCCTTCGCCCTCGGCGCGGGCGAAGTCCCACGGCACGTCGGCGAAGCGCACCACCTCGACACCGGTGATCTCGACCACGCCGACCAGCGCGTCGTGGTCGTCGACCAGGGCCAGCCGTTCGCCGACGTGCTCCAACTCCTCGTTCTCCTCGGCGTACTCGCCGATCAGCCCGGCGGTGGCGGTCTTCACGCCGGCGAGCACGAGGTTGTTGAGGTCGGCGCGCAGCCCGCCGGGGGTGCCGAGGGCGAGCGCGCGCAGTCCACCGATGCGGGGCCACATCCTGCCGAGGCTACTCAGATCAGCCGCCCGGCGTGGGCGGGTGCGGCCAGCACCCGCTGGTCACCTGTCGTCGCGTAGGTCTCCAGCACCGCGTCGGCCAGCTTCACCACGTGCTCGTCGCCGTGCCGGGCCGCCCGGGCGAACACCTCGTCCGGGTCGGCGGACCCGCCGACCGGGGCCGAGGCGGCCGGCGTGGGTGCGGCGTACACCGAGGTCACGGCCGCCGTCGCGGACCAGGCCGCGGCGACGCTCGGCGCCCGCAGCGCCGGGTCGAGGGCCGGCAGGGTACGCAGCACCGCGGTCGGCGCGGTGACCGCGTGCACCAGCATCACCGGCTCACCGTGCCCGAACCGCAGGTAGTCCAGCGCGGCCCGATGCACCATCTCGGTGAGCGTGCGAGCGGCGTCGTCCGGGTCGGCCGGCGCACGCAGCGCGGTCACCGCTCCGGCCCATCCGGGTACGCCGGTCAGCCGGCCCAACCGTTCCCGGATGCCGCCGGTCCGTTCGGCGATCCGGGGCACCCCGGCCAGCGCCGACGCGACGTCGGAGTGGCCGGTGAGCGGGCCGGCGCCGGGCACCGGCTGCCAGCGGGCCGCCCAGTAGCCGAGCGCCTGGCCCAGTTCGGCGCGGCGGTCCGGGGTCTCCCCGTCGACGTGCAGCACCCGCACCGCGTGCCCGACCCGGATCACCCCGTGCGTGGCGCCGGCCGCGATGCCGGGCAGCAGCCGGGGCCACCACTCGCCGAGCACCTCCCGCCACGGCCGTTCGCGCAGCTCGCGGTCGAAGTGGTGGAGCCAGTCGCCGGTCCGCTTCGGGTCACCGAGCGCGGCCCGCCAGTCGTCGATCGGCCGCAGCCCGCGCGGCAGTTCGTCCAGCCGGCGCAGGTAGCCGTCGAGCCAGCGGTGCACGCGCGCGCCCTGCCCGTGCCGGACCAGCGCCTCGGCGGCCATCGGCCCGTGGTTGGAGAGCCAGCCCTCGAACTCGGGGCCGGTGCGGTGCAGCCGGTGGTACGCCTCGTCCAGGATGTCGTCCATCAGGCGATCGTCCGGGTTGAAGCTTCCTTGAGGTCAAGCGTCGGGAAGCTGGTCGCCGGTGAGCAGGGCGCGCAGCCGTAGTCGCCCGGCCACGGCGGGCGGGCAGCTCGACACCAGCGCGACCGCGCCGACCGGTTCGGCGGCGGCTTCCCGGACCAGCCGGTGCAGCGCGTCGAGCTGGGCGCCGGTGTCGACCCAGTCGTCCACCAGCAGCACCCGGTCACCCGGGCCGAGGCGCCGGCCGTCCACGCCGATGCGCAGCCGCTGCCCGCGGTGGTCCGGCGGGGTCTCGGCCCAGCGTGTCGCCCCGATCCGCCGCCGCCCGCCGCCCGCCTTGTACGCGGGCAGGAAACCCGCGCCGGCGGCGACCGCGACCAGCGGGCCGAGCAGCAGACCGGTCACCTCGGGGGCGATCACCACGGTCGGCCGCGCGTCGGGGTGCAGGCCGGCCAGCGCCGGCCCCACCTCGGCGAGCACCCGGGGGTCGTGCCACCAGCCGGTGAGGTCGCTGACCAGGTGGCTGCTCTCCGGCCCCGGGTCGGCCCATCGGAACAGCTCGACCAGGCGACGGTTCAGCACGCGTTCCATCCTGCACACCTTCCACCGTTCGGCCCAGCGGTAGTGGCTTGATCGGCTACACGTACCAGGGTAAATACGGGCATACCACCATGATCACGTTGACTTCGGAAGTGCTTCTCTCGTTACGGTCCGAGCCGGTTTGTTGAGTTGACGAAAGGACCGGGCCGGTGGCTGGTAGGCACCTTCGTACCCGCAGATTGTTCTCCTCGCCCGCCGGCATCGCCGCCACCGCGGCGGTCGGCGTGGCGCTCGCCGTCGGCGGCACCGTCGGCGCGGTGCAGCTCACCTCCGGCGAGCCCACGGACGCGCCGGCCGCCGTCGAGGCGCTGCCCAGCACGCTCGCCCCCACCTCGGCCGCGCCGTCGCCGAGCGCGTCGGCCTCGCCGAGCCTCAGCGCGTCGCCGACGGCCAGCCCGAGCGCGAAGCCGACCCGCACCCAGGCGGCGTCGCGTGGCAAGGCCCGGACCGCGGCGCCGAAGCCGACCGCCACGAAGAAGAAGGTCCCCGCCCCGACGGTCGTGGACAGCGGCTCCTGCGGCGCGTCCTTCTACGACGAGGGTCAGATGACCGCCAACGGCGAGACGTTCGACCCGGACGCGCTGACCGCGGCGCACAAGACGCTGCCGTTCAACACGAAGGTCCGGGTCACCAACCCGGCCAACGGCAAGTCCGTGGTGGTCCGGATCAACGACCGTGGTCCGTACATCGACGGCCGGTGCCTCGACCTGTCCCGCGCCGCGTTCGCGGCCATCGCCTCGACCGGTCTCGGTGAGGTGGACGTCCGCTACGAGGTGCTCGGCTGACCGGCCCGTCAGGCAGAACTTCCGCGACGGACGGGCCAGGTTCATTCTCCGGCTCACATCCATCAGGCATGCTGTCCGATGTACGCACTCGACCCTTCCAGCCGGGCCACGGCCCGCTGAGCCCCGGATCCCGCGCCGGCCTCGGCGCGGCCCTCGCGCTGCTCGCGATCGTGTCCGCAGTGGAGGCGGGTGACGGTCGGCCGGCGCACTACCTCGCGCTGATGGCCGCCGCGCCGGTGCTGGCCGCCGCGCTGGCCTCCTGGCGGGTGGTGCTCGCGGTGGGCGCGCTGGCCACCGCGGCCGGCATCACGTTCGCCGTGTGCGAGCGGGGCGCCTCGCTGGTGACCGCGGTCAACGTGGCCGCGATCGCGCTGGTCACCGCGATCGCGGCGGCCACGGCGGCGGTGCGGCAACGTCAGGCCGAGCGGATCGCGGAGCTGTCCCGGCTCGCCTCGGTGGCCCAGCAGGCGGTGCTGCGTCCGCTCGGGCCGCAGGTCGGCACGCTGGCGGTGGCCGCGCGCTACATCTCCTCCACCGCGACCGCCGAGATCGGCGGCGACCTCTACGAGGTGATGGACACCCCGTACGGCGTCCGCATGATCATCGGCGACGTGCGCGGGAAGGGTCTGGACGCGGTCCGGTTGGCCAGCATCGTGCTCGGCTCCTACCGGCACGTGGCCTACGAGCGGGCCGACCTGCGCGCGGTGGTTACCGACCTGGACCGGGCGGTGGCCCGCAACGTGGGCGACGAGGACTTCGTCACCGCCGCGCTGGTCGAGGAGCGCGGCGGCACGCTCACCATCGTCAACTGCGGGCACCCGTCGCCGCTGCTGCTGCGCCGGGGCCAGGTGATCCCGCTGGAGCCGCCGGCGCCCGCGCCGCCGCTCGGGTTCATGCCGGTGGTCCGGCCCCGGGTGGAGCGGCTGGAGCCGGGTGACCGGCTGCTGCTGTTCACCGACGGGCTGGGCGAGGCCCGGCGGGACGGTGAGTTCTTCCCCACCGCCGACCGGGCCTGGCGCCTGCTCGGCCACGGCACGGTCGGCGACGGGCTCGCCTCGCTGGAGACCGCGCTCGTCGAGTGGGTGCACGGCCGTCTCGACGACGACATCGCCCTGGTCCTGATGGAATACACCGGCCCGCGCAGTTCCGCCGCGGCTCCGGTGCCGAGCTGGGAGGTCGGCACCGCCGACGGGTGAACCGGAAGTGTGTAATCGCTGTCACTTCCGAGATCGGGTTGTCGTTGCCTACCGGCGAGTAATACAGTCTGGAGTTACTGATCGGTAACACCTGTCCGGAAGCGGGGCCAGCGAGCATGACCCACTACAAGAGCAACCTTCGGGACCTCGAGTTCAACCTGTTCGAGGTATTCGGGGCGGACCGGACGTTCGGCCAGGAGCCGTACACGGATCTGGACGTCGACACCGCCCGCAGCTTCCTCTCCGAGGTCGACCGCCTGGCCCGCGAGGACCTGGCCGCCAGCTACACGGACAGCGACCGCAACCCGCCGGTGTTCGACCCGGCGACGCACACCGCGCCGCTGCCGGAGTCGTTCAAGAAGTCCTACCAGGCGTTCATGGACTCCGAGTTCTGGCGCCTCGACCTGCCCGAGGCGCTCGGCGGCACGAACGCCCCGCGCGCCCTCTGGTGGTCGCTCGCCGAGCTGGTGCTCGGCGCCAACGCCCCGGTCTGGATGTACGCCTCCGGCCCCTCCTTCGCGCACGTGCTGCACGTCGAGGGCAACGAGGAGCAGAAGAAGTGGGCCCGGCTGTTCATCGAGAAGCAGTGGGGCTCGACCATGGTGCTCACCGAGCCGGACGCCGGCTCGGACGTGGGCGCCGGCCGCACCCGGGCGGTCCAGCAGCCGGACGGCACTTGGCACATCGAGGGCGTCAAGCGCTTCATCACCTCCGGTGAGCACGACCTGAGCGACAACATCGTGCACTACGTGCTGGCCCGCCCGGTCGGCGTGGAGGGCGTGGGCGGCCCCGGCACCAAGGGCCTGTCCCTCTTCGTCGTGCCGAAGTTCCACTTCGACGGCGAGACCGGCGAGCTGGGCGAGCGCAACGGCGTCTTCGCCACCAACGTCGAGCACAAGATGGGCCTGAAGGTCTCCAACACCTGCGAGGTGACCTTCGGCGAGCACGGTGTGCCGGCCAAGGGCTGGCTGCTCGGCGACAAGCACGACGGCATCCGCCAGATGTTCATGATCATCGAGTACGCCCGGATGATGGTCGGCACCAAGGCCATCGCCACGCTCTCCACCGGCTACCTGAACGCGCTGGAGTACGCCAAGAACCGGGTGCAGGGCGCCGACCTCATCCAGCAGGCCGACAAGACCGCCCCCCGGGTGACCATCACCCACCACCCGGACGTGCGCCGCTCGCTGCTCCTGCAGAAGTCGTACGCCGAGGGCCTGCGCGCGCTGGTCTGCTACACCGCGAGCTGGCAGGACAAGGTCGCGATCGCCGAGGCGGCCGGTGACGAGAAGGCCACCAAGCTGGCCAAGCGGGTCAACGACCTGCTCCTGCCGCTGGTCAAGGGCGTCGGCTCGGAGCGGGCGTACGAGCTGCTCGGCCACGAGTCGCTGCAGACGTACGGCGGCTCCGGCTTCCTCCAGGACTACCCGCTGGAGCAGTACGTCCGGGACGCCAAGATCGACACCCTCTACGAGGGCACCACGGCCATCCAGAGCCTCGACCTGATCTTCCGGAAGATCGTCCGGGACAACGGCAAGGCCCTGATGGCGGTCGCCGGCGAGATCCAGGAGCACATCACCTCCGAGGCCGGCAACGGCCAGCTCAAGGAGGAGCGCCAGGCGCTCGGCAAGGCGCTCGGCGAGATCCAGAACATCCTCGGCGTGATGACCGGCTGGCTGGGCGAGGCCCAGGCCGGCGACGCCCGCGCGCTCTACAAGGTCGGCCTGGGCAGCCGCCGGTTCCTGCTGGCGATCGGCGACCTGGTGGTCGGCTGGCTGCTGCAGAAGCAGGCGGACGTGGCGCTCAAGGCGCTGGCCGGCGAGGTCTCCGCCACCGACAAGGCGTTCTACACCGGCAAGGTGGCCGCCGCCCGGTTCTTCGCCCGCGAGGTGCTGCCCCGTATCGGCGCGGACCGGCGGATCATCGAGGGTGCCGACCTGGAGATCATGGACCTCCCGGAGGAGGCGTTCTGACCCCTTCCGGGGTGATCCTCCCCTGAAGCATCATTCTCCCCCTCACGACGACGGCCGGCGGACGACATCCCGCCGGCCGTCGTCGTTGGTGGCTCACAGGTGGATAGGCGCGCCGGTGGGCGGGTAACCGTCGCGGACCACGACCGGAGCACGCCCAAGGGCCATCGCACGGGGGAGTGCAGCGCACATGGGCATTGGCAGCGCCATCTTTCTCATCGCGCTCGGCGCGATCATGACCTTCGCCATCCGGGCCAACGTCTGGTGGATCGACCTGCGCGCGGTCGGCTGGGTCTTCATCCTGGCCGGGCTGGGCGTCCTGCTGACCACGCTGTGGTTCTGGCAGGACCGCCGCAAGCGGGCCCGCACCCTCATCGTGGAGGAGAACCGGCTCTCGCACCCGACCGCGATGATGCCGCCCCCGCCCGACCCGCCGCCGCCGACGGCCCCGCCGTCCTGACCCCGAGTTGTTAACAGGGGCCCCCTCCTCTACCGAATGCGTTAAGCGGGGGCCCCTCCTTTCACCTCAGCCGCGGGCGGTGTGGCGGGTGAGGAGAGGGGTGTGGGTGAGGGTGGGCCAGGGGGTGGCGGGGCGGTGCACCGCGATGTCGGTGGTGCGCAGGCCGTCCGGGTCCGCTCGGTCCGGGTCGAGCAGCGCCGACAGCAGCGAGATGCCCGGGTTGTGCGCGATCAGCAGCACCGTGCCGGCCGCCGGGTCGACCGACCGCACCAGTTCCAGCAACTCGTCCGGGTGCGCCTCGTACGCGGTCGGCTCGTACCGCACGGCCGGGGTCGAACCGGCCGGGCCGCCCTCGGCGGGTGACCCCGTCATGCCCATCGCCACGCCGTGCCAGGTCTGCCGGGTGCGCCGGGCCGGCGAGCAGAGCACCACGTCGGGCAGCAGTTCGTGCCGGGCCAGCCAGGCGCCGGCCGCGGCGGCGTCGGCGTGGCCCCGGGCGGTCAGCGGCCGCTCGGCGTCCGGGGCGTCCGGGGACTGTTCGGCCTTGGCGTGCCGCAGCAGCACCAATGTCCGCTGGCCGTTCCTGCCGTCCGTCATGCGCCCAGCTTGCCTGATTGACGATCAGAGCGCCTGGGTATGTCGATGCGTGCCGCTACCTCATCCATGGCCGCGGCGGGCAAACGCCAGCAGGACGCCAAGGAGGCGACGTCATGGGCATCGGTGCCAGCATCTTCCTCATCGCGGTCGGCGCGATCTTCGCGTTCGCCGTCGACGCCAACCTGGGATGGCTGAACCTCAACGTGGTGGGCTGGGTGCTCATGCTCGCCGGGCTCGCCGGCCTGCTCACCACGCTCTACTTCTGGAACAGCCGCCGCCGCGTGGTCGCCGCACCGGTGCGCGAGCAGGTCGTCGCGGAGCCGGTGGTGCCGGTGCAGGGCGACCGGGTCGTGCGCGAGGAGTACCGCGAGGTGCGCCGTCCGGGCACGGGCTACCCGGCCTGACCCACACCCCGCAGACCCGAGGGCCCCGCAACGGCGCGGGGCCCTCGTGCATGTCCGGGTGTCGTCGCGGCCGGTTCAGGCGAACAACGCGAAGTAGATCGCGATGTGGTGGCAGATCGCGGCGACCAGCGTGCACGCGTGGAAGAACTCGTGGTGGCCGAAGACGGTGGGCCACGGGTTCGGCCGGCGCAGCGCGTAGAACACCGCGCCCACGCTGTAGATCGCCCCGCCCACGCTCAGCAGCACCAGCGCGGTGACGCCGCCGACGTGCAGGATCTCCGGGAGCATCGCCACCGCCACCCAGCCGAGCGCCAGGTAGAGCGGCGCGGAGACCCAGCGCGGCGCGTGCGGCCAGATCATCTTGACCGCGACGCCGGCCAGCGCGCCGCCCCAGACCAGGCCGAGCATGATCGTGGCGTGCCGGGTGTCCAGCAGCAGCGCGCAGAACGGCGTGTAGGTGCCGGCGATGAACACGAAGATCATCGAGTGGTCCATCCGGCGCATGATCTGGTAGCCGCGCTCGGACCAGACCCGCCGGTGGTAGAGCGCGCTGGTGCCGAAGAGCCCGCACACGGTGAGGCTGTAGATCAGGCAGCTCACCAGCGGCGCCCACCCGGGCCGGGTGGCGGCGATCGAACACAGCACGATGCCGCAGACGAGCGCGACGAAGAACGCGTACGCGTGGAGCCAGCCGCGCATGCGCGGCTTTCCGATGTCGACCGGCCGGAGCCGGAGCGGTGCGGAGGTGGTCACGACATCAGGTTACGACACCGTAGGTTACTTGCAAGTAGTGTGGACCGTCACGCCGGACGGCGCGAGGATGACCGGATGCGGATCCGGCCCGTCGGCGCGCACGCCCTGCTGCTCGACTGCGACGACGCCGAGCAGGTCGAGGCGTGGCGCGCCGAGCTGTGGCGCCGCCGGGCGGCCGGCGACCTGGCCGCCGTCGACATCGTCCCGGCCGCGCTCACCGTGCTGCTCGACGGCGTGCCCGACCCGGAGACGACCGCCGCCCGGATCGCCGGCTGGCACCCCCGGGCCACCGCCGCCGGCGCCGACGCCGCCGAGGTCCGGGTGCCCACCGTGTACGACGGTGCGGACCTGCCCGCCGTCGCCGAGCACTGGGGCGTGGACGTGCCGACCGTGGTCGACCGGCTGCGGCGTACCCGGTTCCGGGTCGCGTTCTGCGGCTTCGCACCCGGGTTCGCGTACCTCGCCGGGCTGCCGCCGGAGCTGGCCGTGCCGAGGCTCGCCACCCCGCGTACCCGGGTGCCGGCCGGCTCGGTCGCGCTCGCCGGCCCGTACGCGGGCATCTACCCCGCCGCGTCGCCCGGCGGCTGGCTGCTGGTGGGGCGGACCGAGATGGTCCTCTTCGACGTGCACGCCGACCCGCCGGCCCGGCTCACCCCCGGCACCCCGGTCCGGCTGGTGCCGGCGTCGTGATCGAGGTGCTGCGCGCGGGCGCGCTCACCACCGTCCAGGACCAGGGCCGGCCCGGCTGGGCCCACCTCGGCGTCCCGCGCTCCGGCGCGCTCGACCCGGCCGCGCTGCGCCTGGCCAACCGGCTCGTCGGCAACCCGGAGCAGGCCGCCGGCCTGGAGATCACGCTGACCGGCTGCGTGCTGCGGGTCACCCGGGCGGTCACCGTCGCGCTCACCGGCGCCCCCGTCGACGTGTACGTCGAGCACCCAACTCGCCCCGGGTCGACCACCGGTCGGCCCGAACGAGACCCGGTCGGCCCGGCGTCGGCCCGCCTCGGTCCGGCGTCGGCCCGCCTCGGTCCGGCGTCGGCCCGCCTCGGTCCGGCGTCGGCCCGCCCCGGCCCGAGGGCGGTGGCCGGCGATGCCGAGCCGCCTGCCGGGCGTATTCGGCGGCCCGGGGACGTGGGGCGACCGCTGTCGCTGCCGGCCGGGGCGGTGCTGCGGATCGGGCCGGCCCGCGTCGGCGTGCGGACCTGGCTGGCCGTCAGCGGCGGGATCGCGGTCGAGCCGGTGCTCGGCAGCCGGTCCACCGACACGCTCTCCGGCCTCGGCCCGCCGCCGCTGCGCGACACCGACCGGCTGCCGCTCGGCGCCCCGACCGGACCGCCCGCCCCGGTCGACCTCACCGTCGGCCCGCCGGTGCCGGCCGAGGTGCGGTTGACCGTGCGACCCGGCCCCCGGCGGGACTGGTTCACCCCCGAAGCGGTCGACCTGCTGTGCCGCGCCGCGTACACGGTCACCCCGGCCAGCAACCGGGTCGGCGCGCGGCTCGCCGGCGCCGCCCTGCCCCGCGCGGTGGCCGGCGAACTGCCGAGCGAGGGCCTGGTGCTGGGCGCGGTGCAGGTGCCGCCGGACGGCCAACCGCTGGTGTTCCTGGCCGACCACCCCACCACCGGCGGCTACCCGGTCCTCGGGGTGGTGGACGACGTTACCCCGCTCGCCCAGGCCCGGCCAGGGACTACGGTCAGATTCCATGGACCTCAACGCTGACCTCGGCGAGGGATTCGGGAGCTGGCGGCTCGGCGACGACGAGGCGCTGCTCGGGCTGATCAGCTCCGCCAACGTGGCCTGTGGCTTCCACGCCGGTGACGCGGCGACCATGCACCGGGTCTGCGCCGCCGCCGCCGAGCGGGGCGTCGCGGTCGGCGCGCAGGTCGGCTACCGGGATCTCGCCGGCTTCGGCCGCCGGCACATCGCCTACGACTTCGCCGAGCTGCGCGACGAGACGATCTACCAGCTCGGTGCGCTCGACGCGTTCTGCCGGCTCTACCGCACCCGGGTGCGCTACCTGAAGCCGCACGGCGCGCTCTACCACGCGGCCGCGTGCGACGAGGCGCAGGCCGCCGCGCTGGTGGCGGCGATCAGCGGGTACGACCACGAGCTGCCGGTGCTCTGCCAGCCCGGCACGGTGCTCGCCCAGCTCGCGGCCGGCGCCGGCCTGCAGGTGGTGGCCGAGGGCTTCGCCGACCGCAACTACCTGCCCAACGGCACGCTGGTGCCCCGTGGCGCCCCGGACGCGCTGGTCACCGACCCCGACCAGGTCGCCGTCCGGGCGGTTCGGATGGCCGTCTCGCGGACCGTTGTCGCCGTGGACGGCAGCGTGGTGCCCTGCCCGGTCGAGTCGATCTGCCTGCACGGGGACACGCCGGGCGCGGTGCGGTGCGCGGAGCTGGTGCGGGCCGCGTTGGTCGACGCGGGGGTCACGCTCACTCCGTTCGCGTGAAAGGAGGGGCCCCCGCTTAACGCATTCTGCATAACCGGGGGCCCCTTTTAACACTCACTCGTCCAGGCCGCGCAGCACCAGGGGCAGGCGGGTGGCGCCGGTGGGGACCACCCGGACCGGTACGCCCCAGTCCTGGCGGGTCAGGTGGCAGGCGGCGTGCTCCACGTCGGCGTCGCAGGTCGCCGCCTGGGCGGTCACCTGCAACACGCCCTGCGCCACGTCCCCGCTGACCACCAGCCGGCGGGACAGGTCGGTGGTCGTCCCCGCCCCCTCCACCAGCAGCTCCGGCGGGGACGCGGAGACCACCAGCCGGGTCGACGGCCCGTACGTGTCGTCCAGCTTCTGCCCCGGCGCCGGCGTGAAGATCACGTCCAACGTCAGCTCGCCGGCCGTCACGTCGGTCGGCTTGCGCTCCAGCCGGTGCCGCGGCCCGGCCACCGTGTTCGCCCCGGCGGCGGTCAGCGCACCCGGCGCCAGCCGGGTCAGCCGGTGCGCGGCCGACTCCACCACCAGCACGTCGCCCTCGGCGGTGACCACCAGGTCGCTCGGCTCGGCCAGGCCGTCCGCCACGGTGCCGACCTGGCCGGTCTCCGGGTCGAAGCGGCGCACCGCGCCGTTGTACGTGTCCGCGATCAGCACCGACCCGTCGGGCAGCGCGCACACGCCCAGCGGATGCTGGAGCAGCGCCTGGTCGGCCGGCCCGTCGACGTGGCCGAAGTCGAACAGCCCCTGACCGACGGCGGTGTGCATCTCGCCGTCGGCGACCCAGCGGATCGCGCTGGTCTCGCTGTCGGCCACCCAGAGGCGGGAGCCGTCGGCCGAGACCGACAGCCCGGAGGGCTGGGCCATCCAGGCGTCCGCCAGCGGACCGTCCCGCAGCGCCTCGACCGTGGTGCCGGCGTACATGCCGGCGGTCCGCTTGATCGGGTCGAACCACCAGAGCTGGTGGATGCCGGCCATCGCCACGACCACCCGGTCGTCGTACCAGGCCACGTCCCAGGGGGAGGAGAGGTCGACGGCGCGGGCGTCGTGCGCGTGGTCGTCGACCGTCGAGCGCCACTGCCGGCCGGTGCCGGCCACCGTGACCACCTCGCCGACGGACAGTCGTACGCCGCGCAGCAGGTGGTTGACCGTGTCCGCGACGACCACGTCGTAGCCGGCCACCTCGGCGACGTGCGGGGGCAGCAGGCAGAGCCCCTGCGGCTCGGCGAAGGTGGCGGCGGTCGCCGGGCCGTCGGTCCGGCCCCGCCCGCCCGCACCGATCCGGCGGAGCACCGTCTCCCCGTCCGCGGCCACCTCGACCAGGGAGTGCCGGGCCGAGTCGGAGACCAGCAGGTTGCCGCCGTCCAGCGCGACCGCCTTGCCCGGGAAGCGCAGCGCCGTCTCCGGCTCGGCCGGCGGCACGTACGGGCCTTCGCCCCGGTGCAGGGTGCCCTTCGCCTCGTGCGTGGCGATCAGGTCGTCGATCAGCCGGGCCAGCCCCTCGGCGTGTCCCTCGCCGGCCATGGTGGCCACCACGTACCCCTCGGGGTCGACCACCGAGAGCGTCGGCCAGGCCTTCGCCGCGTACTGCTGCCACATGTCCATCTCGGGGTCGTCGAGCACCGGGTGGTGCACGCCGTACCGCTCGACGGCCGCGGCCAGCGCGTCCGGGTCCTTCTCGTGCTCGAACTTCGGCGAGTGCACGCCGACCACCACCAGCACGTCGCCGTACTTCTCCTCCAGCGGGCGCAGCTCGTCGAGCACGTGCAGGCAGTTGATGCAGCAGAAGGTCCAGAAGTCCAGCAGAAGGATCTTGCCCCGCAGGTCGGCCAGCGTGAGGGCCTTCCCGCCGGTGTTCAGCCAGGCTCGGCCGCGCAGCTCGGGGGCGCGCACTCGGGGAGTCATGCCTCCATCGTGCCGCACCCTCCCGTCCCACGGCCCGGGGACCGCCGGGTGAAGAGCCGCACACGACATCACGAAGCGCCCGCCCCCCGGGCTGGGGACGGGCGCTTCGCGGAGGCGTTACTGGCCGGCCGGCTTCAGGCAGAGCACCCGGTTGGTGCCGCCGCCCTGGAGGACGACCGTGGGCTGGGCCAGGTCGGCGCACTTGTCCTTGTTGTCCACCTTCGACACGATGGTGAACGCGCCCGGCTGGCCGCAGTCCGTGGCCACGGCGGTCGAGCCGGACTGCTTGATGCACGAGCCGACCGCCGGGTCGAAGCCCGCCGGCTTGTCGTCGCCGTTGATCTTGCCGAGCAGCGCGAGCAGGCCGAGCGGCACGGCGAGGATGAGCACGGCCGCGACCAGCACGGCGGCCAGCACCCGACCGTTGCGTACCTTCGGCGCGGGCGCCTCCGTCTGCGGCTCCGCATCCGGCTTGAACGCGTCGAAGCGCCCCTGGTCCGACTCGCCGGACGGCCCGTCCGACCAGGCCGGCGGTGCCTGCTGCGGCGACGGCGGGAAGGCGGGCGGGAAGCCGCCCGGCTCACCCCCGGGACCCTGACCGGGTACGGCGACCGAGGCGCGCCCGCCGGCCGACGGACCGTACGAGTCCCGCTGGCCGCCGGGACCACCGAACGGGTCGGGGCGACCGGCGGACCCGTGGAACGCGTCCTGCTGACCGCCGGGGCCCCCGTACGGGTTCTGCGGACCGCCCGGCGAGCCGAACGGGTCACGCGGTCCGCCGGCCTGCTCGCCGTCGTGCGGGTGCACGCCGTTGGCGGGACGGTTGTTGCCGGGCGGGTCGACGAAGGACGGCACGCCGACCGGGAACGGCGACGGGCCGGCCGGCGACGACGGCTCGGCGTAGCCACGCGGTTCGTCGTCGTCCGGACGGGACTGCGGGCCGCCGAAGCCGGCCGGGCCGTCCTGGCCGGGGTAACCGTGCTCGTCCGACCGGGACTGGCCGCCGAAGCCGGCCGGACCGTCCTGGCCGGGGTAGCCGTGCTCGTCCGACCGGGACTGCGGGCCACCGAAGGCGGGCGGGCCGTCCGGGCCCGGGTAGCCGTGTGCGTCGTCCGACCGGGACGGCGATCCACCGAAGGCGGACGGGCCGTCCTGGTTCGGGTAGCCGGTGGCGTCGTCCGGGCCGTCGGTCTCCTCGGGCTCCGGTCGGGCCGGCCGGCCGTACACCCGGGGCTGTGGCGTCGAGGCGCCGGTCGAGTGCACGGGCTGGTCGGAGGGCGGAGCGACCCGGCTGGCCACCGGCACCGAGGCGCTGGCCGAGACCGCGCCGGCCGGGCCCGCCTCGGGCGAGGTGCGCGGGCCGGGAACGACCGGGCCGGCCGGTGACTGCGGCTCCTCATGGCCGGGCCGCGAGGAGCCCCAGCCGGCGTCGCCGCGCTCCGGTTCGTACGCCTGGGGTTCACGCTCGGCCGGCCCGAACTGCGCGGCGGCCGGGTGGTCGGCGGGCGGCGAGGCGGCCAGGGCGGCGCCCGGCACGCGCTGGCCCTGCGCGGGCAGCGGCACCGCGTTGCCGGGGGCGATGCCCGGCGCGGGCGCCGGCTGGTAGGCCGGGGCGTCGTCGGCCGGCTGCCAGCCGCGCGACGGCGCCGGGTCGGCCTCGTCGGCCCGGCCCCACGCCTCGGCGGGCGACCAGGGCTCGGCGTCCGGCACCGACGGGCGCTCGGGGAGCCGCTCGTCCTGGTTGCCGCCCCAGCCGGTCGACGCGTCGGGGGTCGGCACGGACGCGCTGGCCCGGGCCGGCGCCTCGGCGGCACCCCAGCCGGGCTGCGCCGGCTCGTCCGCCGGCCGCTCGGGCTCGCGCTGCGGCGGTACGGCCGCGGCGCCGTTCCAGCCGGTCGTCCGGGGCTGCTCCGGCTCGCCCCAGGCGTTCGCCTGCGGCGGCTCGGCCGGAGCGCCGGCGCGTCCGCCCGCAGCCCAACCGCCGGAACGGTCGGGGTCGTCGTCCCGGTTGGACTCGTCCCAGCCGCCGGGCCGGTTCTCGGCCTGCGGCGCGGGCCAACCGCCGGAGCGCGCCGGGTCGTCGTGCTGCTGCCCGCCGGCCGGACCCCAGCCGCCGGAGCGCTGCGGGTCGTCCTCGGAGCGACCGTCCTGGTCGGACTGCTCCGGAGTGGACCAGGCCTGGTCCGGGCGGACGGCGCCCGGCACGGAGACCTTGGCGGCTGCCCGGGCGGGCGGGTCGGCGGGCGGCCAGGTGGCACTGCCCTGCTGGCCGGGCGGGGCCCAGGCCGGCTGCGGGTCACGCGCGGTCCAGCCGCCGGAGCGGTTGGGGTCGTCGTCCCGGTTGGACTCGTCCCAGCCGCCGGGCCGGTTCTCGGCCTGCGGCGTGGGCCAGCCGCCGGAGCGGTGGGGGTCGTCCGACGGCGCGCCGGCGCCGGCGGCCCAGCCACCGGAGTGGGTCGCATCGTCGCCCTGCGGCGTGGACCCGCCGGAGCGGTGGGCGTCGTCCGGGCCGACGGGGGTGACCCAGCTCTCGTTCGGCACGGTGGCCGGCGCGGGGACGTAGCCGGTGCCGCGCGCGCCGGAGTCGCCGGGCTGTGCCCAGGCGGGCTGCTCGCCGGACTGGCCGCCCGCGCCCCAGGCGGGGCGGTTCTGCTCGGCGGCGGCCCAGGCCGGCGGTGCCGGCTCGGCGGGGTTGTTCGGCGGCGCGGCGGCCCACGTCGGCGGCGTCGGTCCGGGGCGGTCCGGGCCGGCCTGCTCGGCGGCGGCCCAGGCGGGCGCGCCCTGGCCGGGCCCGCCCCAGGCTGGCGTGCCCTGCTCGGGCCCGCCCCAGGCGGGCTGCGGGCCGCGACCGCCCGGCTCGCCGGGCGGGGGCACCTGGGCGCTGGCCCGGCCGGAGACCTGCTGACCCGGGGGCGGGCCCCAGGCGGGGGCTGGTCGTCCGCCGCGGCCCAGGCCGGGGCCGACGGGGCGGGCCGACCGGCCGGCGGGGGCGGGGCCCAGCCGAGGTCGGGCGTGCCCTGGTACCCGTTGTCCTGCTGCGCCGGCTGATCGCCGTACGGCACCGGTCCGCCGGTGCCCGGCGACACCTCGCCCGGCTCCTGGCCGGGGCGGTGCGGAGCCTCGGACGTCATGGGTGCGCCTCCTCCATCACAGGTCGGCCGCCGGTGCCGGTCGGGTACCGACGGCACGGCTGCCGGCGTCGCCGGCGGGTACCGGCCGTGCGGGCTCCCCGCACGGTATCCGGTGGTCGCCGGAGCGTGCTCGGGGGAGCCTCTGCCGTCACCGAAAGTCACCGGACGACGTCGATGAGTTTCGCTGTCCCGCGTCGGTCCGGAGGCGGCCGGTTGGCGGCCGTGCCAACCGTACCGGGCGGTGCGGCGAGGTGGAATCCCGGTGCCGAACGACGCGGAACGCCGAAGACCCGCCCGGCGTGCCGGGCGGGTCTTCGAACTGGAGGAGGTGAGGAAGGTCGGTGGCGTCAGCTCATGTGACGCTGGGCGATGGCGAGAAGCTCCTCGCGGACCGCGGGCGAGTTGGCGGAACGCAGCGCGTGCTCGATGGCACGGGCCCGGCGGTTGGCGTCGCGGCGGGTGCGGATTCGCTCGATCATGCTCATCTTGGGTCTCTCCTCCTGGCTATTCGGTTGTCAGCCCCTTGATGTCTCTATTTAAGCGCACTAGGCCGCCGATTGCCATCGATTACAAGGTGAGCTGAGCCACCCGCCTAAGGATCGTAGGTCCACAACCCCATCGAGCCGACGATTTCGCTACCCAACGGCAACGGCCGGTGTGCCGGGCGTTCACCCGTGGCACACCGGCCGTCGCCGGAACGGTCGATCAGGTCCAGGCGAGCAGTGCCGCCTCCGGGTCGGCCAGGAAGTCCCCGATGTCGCGCAGGAACTTCGAGCCCAGCTCACCGTCGACGATCCGGTGATCGAAGGAGAGGCCGAGCGTGGTCACCAGGCGCGGCTTCACCTTCCCCTTGTGCACCCACGGCTGCTCGCGTACCGCGCCGAAGGCCAGGATCGCCGACTCGCCCGGGGGCAGGATCGGCGTGCCGGTGTCGACGCCGAAGACGCCGACGTTGGTGATGGTCAGCGTGCCGCCGGACATGTCCGCCGGGGAGGTCTTCCCCGCCTTCGCGGTCTGCACCAGGCCGGTCATCGCGTCTGCCAGCTCATGCAGCGAGAGCCGGCCGGCGTCCTTGATGTTCGGCACGATCAGACCGCGCTCGGTGGCCGCCGCGATGCCCAGGTTGACGTATTCCTTGACCACGATCTCGTCGCCGGCCCAGGTCGAGTTGACCATCGGGTGACGCTTGACCGCCAGCAGCACCGCCTTGGCCACCAGCAGCAGCGGCGAGACCCGGACGTCGCGCCACTCACGCCGGTCGCGCAGCCGCTCCAGCGCCTTCATCGCCCGGGTCACGTCGACGGTCAGGAACTCCGTCACGTGCGGGGCGGTGAACGCCGAGCGGGACATGTTCTCCGCGGTCAGCTTGCGTACCCCCTTGACCGGGATGCGCTGCTCGCGGTCCCTGCCGAAGCTCGCGGCCGACGCGGCCGGGGCCGCGACCGCCAGCGGCTCGGCCGCCGCCGGGGCCGCGCTCGCCGCCCGCTGTACGTCCTCGCGGGTGATCGAGCCCAGCGGACCGGAACCGGTCAGCGCGGCCAGGTCGACCCCGAGATCCTTGGCGAGCTTGCGGACCGGCGGCTTGGCCAGCACCGGACCGGAGACCCGACCGTTGCCGTTCACGGCCGGCGCGGGTGCCGGCACGGGCGCGGCCGGCGGCGGGGCGACCGGAGCCGGGGTCGTGGCCTGCGCCGGCACGTCGCCCTTGCGCGGCCGGCGCTTGGCCGGCGCGTTGCGCGGGCCGTAGCCGACCAGCACGGCGGTACGCCCACCCGGGGCGGCGCCACCGATCAGGCCCGGCTCGACCATGCCCTCGGCCGGCGCGACCTCCACCGCGGCCAGCGACGCGGCCGATGGGGTCGGCAGCGCCTCGGCCGGCGCGCCGGTCGTGGACTGCTCCAGCGGCCCGGCGTTCGGGTCGGTGTCGATCGCGATGATCGGCACGCCGACCTCGACCGTGGAACCCTCCGGGTGGAAGATCGCCTGCACCCGCCCGGCCCACTTCGCCGGGATCTCCACCGCCGCCTTCGCGGTCTCCACCTCGACGATCGGCTGGTTCAGCTCGATGTCGTCGCCCACCTTGACCAGCCAGGCGAGGATCTCGCCCTCGGTCAGGCCCTCGCCCAGGTCGGGCAGGTTGAACTCCTTGACCCGTGACATGGCGCTCACCAGCCGAAGGTGCGGTCGACGGCGTCGAGCACCCGGTCGAGGTCGGGCAGGTACTCCTCCTCCACCCGGGCGGCCGGGTAGGGGATGTCGAAACCGGTCACCCGCAGCACCGGGGACTCCAGAGAGTAGAAGCACTCCTCGGTGATCCGGGCCGCGACCTCCGAGCCGAGGCCGAGGTTGCCCGGGGCCTCGTGCACGACCACGCACCGGCCGGTGCGCTTCACCGACTCGTACGCGGCGGTCAGGTCCAGCGGCGACAGCGTGCGCAGGTCGATGACCTCCAGCTCACGGCCGTCCTCGGCGGCGGCGGTGGCCGCGTCCAGCGCGGTGCGCACCATCGGGCCGTACGCCAGCACGGTGGCGTCCGTGCCGGGCCGGGCGACCCGCGCGGAGTGCAGCGGGTACGCGTCGGCGAGCGGGGCGTCCAGGTCGACCGGACCCTTCTCCCAGTAGCGCCGCTTCGGCTCCAGGAACACGATCGGGTCGTCCGACGCGATCGCCTGCTGGATCATCACGTACGCGTCCTGCGGGTTCGCGCAGGTGACGACCTTCAGGCCGGCGGTGTGCGCGAAGTAGGCCTCGGGGGACTCGGAGTGGTGCTCGACCGCGCCGATGCCACCGCCGTAGGGGATCCGGATCACCATCGGGATCCGCACCTTGCCCTGCGAGCGGTAGTGCATCTTCGCCACCTGCGACACGATCTGGTCGTACGCCGGGTAGACGAAGCCGTCGAACTGGATCTCGCAGACCGGCCGGAAGCCACGGATGGCCAGGCCGACCGCGGTGCCGATGATGCCGGACTCGGCCAGCGGGGTGTCGATCACCCGCTGGTCGCCGAAGTCCTTCTGCAGGCCGTCGGTGATGCGGAACACGCCGCCGAGCTTGCCGACGTCCTCGCCCATGATGACGACCTTGGGGTCGTTCTCCAGGGCCCGCCGCAGGCCGGTGTTGAGTGCCTTGCCGAGGGTGAGCGTCTCCGTGGCCATCAGTGCGCGCTCCCCTCGAACGACTCCATGTACTGCGAGAACCGCGCCCGCTGCTCGTCCAGCTCCGCCGAACCGTGCGGGTAGACGTGGTCGAACATGCTGACCGGCTGCGGGTCGGGCATGTTGAGCACCCGCTCGCGCAGGTGCACCGACTCGGTGCGGGCCTGCTCGTCGACCTCGGCGAAGAACGACTCGTCGACGATCTGCTGCTTGAGCAGGAACGCCTTCATCCGGGCGATCGGGTCCTTGGCCTGCCAGGCCTCGACCTCGCTGGCGATCCGGTAACGCGTCGGGTCGTCGGAGGTGGTGTGCGCGCCCATCCGGTAGGTGTACGCCTCGATCAGCGACGGGCCCTGGCCGTTGCGCGCGGTGTCCAGCGCGTGCCGGGTCACCGCGTACGAGGCGAGCACGTCGTTGCCGTCCACCCGGACACCGGGGAAGCCGAAGCCGCCGGCCCGCCGGTAGAGCGGGACGCGGGTCTGGCGCTCCAGCGGCTCGGAGATGGCGTACTGGTTGTTCTGGCAGAAGAAGACCAGCGGCGCGTTGAACACGCTGGCCCAGACGAACGCCTCGTTGACGTCGCCCTGGCTGGTGGCGCCGTCACCGAAGTAGGCGATCACCGCCTCGCCGTCCTCGCCGCCGGTCTTGCCGTCCATCGCGACGCCCATGGCGTACCCGGTCGCGTGCAGGGTCTGCGCCCCGATCACGATCGTGTACATGTTGAACTTGAACTCGTTCGGGTCCCATCCGCCCTGGTCGACGCCGCGGAACAGGCCGAGCGGCATGATCGGGTCGATGCCGCGGCAGTAGAGGACGCCGTGCTCCCGGTAGGTCGGGAAGGCCATGTCCTGCGCACGCAGCGCCCGGCCGGAGCCCACCTGCGCGGCCTCCTGGCCCAGCAGGCTGGCCCACAGGCCCAGCTCGCCCTGCCGCTGCAGGGCGGTCGCCTCGGCGTCGAGCTTGCGGACCAGGACGAGGTCCCGGTAGAGGCCGCGGTACTCGTCGTCGGTGAAGTCGACGCGGTACTCGGTCCCGTCCGGACCGAGCGCGGTCTCGATCCGCTCACCCTCGGGGGTGAGCAGTTGTACGAGTTCCGGTTCGCCGGTCGCGGCGGCGCGCCTGGTACGGGGTGCGGCCCGCTTGCTGCGGGTGGCGGCCCCGGGGTCGCCCTTTGCCATCCGTCTCTCCCTGTCTGTCTGCGCCGCGCCGGGGGTGACCCGAGCCGCGCACCTCGTGCGCCCGCCCGGCTGCTGCCGGGTCGGTCCCTGGCGACCGCGCCTAGCCCCGGTGAGGGTTGCCGCGCGGCGTGAGCCGGGGTCCGTCGGGGGACCCAGGCCCGGGAGCGCCGGCGCCGTTCCGCACCAGCCGCGGGGTGCGCGGAGGTGGCGGCTGCGTTGCCGTCGTGCCTGAATGATTGCAGAGGAGGTGAGCGGGCCCACAGTATGGCCTCCCCCGCCGGCGAGGTTCCATCGGGTTCATGACGCATAGACGCTTTTGTCGGATACGCCACCTCGGGCCGTCGGACAAAGTGTGTGTCGACACGCGGTTGCGGCTGGTGAACTGAGCGTCACTGAGCCAAGCTGACGGGGAGCCATCGCGCGGCATTTGTCCCAATATCTGCGCGTGCTCGCCCGTCCCGTCGACGCGTACGAGGAGTGTGCCGGTGTACGAGCCAGAGGGTCCTCCCGGTGCTCCCTTCCTCGGCCGGCACCGGGCGACGTCCACCACCCGCTACCGCCGGGTGGTCGGCGCGCACCGGTCTCCCGGGGCCGGCGGCCCCAGCCGCGGCTACCTGCTGACCGTGGCGCTGCTCGCCGGCACCGCGTCGATGCCGATCCTCGCCGCGATCAGCACCGGCACGGCGTCCGTGGGAAACAGCGCCCTGCCCGACGCGGGCACCCGGTTCATCCCGACCCCCTCGGTCGGGCCGGTGGTCATCCCGCTGCCCCAGACCACCCAGGGCCCCGCGCTCCCGGTGCCCACGCCGGCGGTCGGCGTCACCACCATCGCACCCCCGCGACCGGTGCTCCCGGCGGCCCCGTCCCTGCCCGACGACAGCGACCTGGGGTCCGGCCACCGGTCCCGACCGTCCGTCGCACCCCCGCCGCCGCCCGTGTCCGGCCGACCCACACCGGTCCGACCGCCGCGACCCTCCCCGGTGCCGTCCCCGTCCCCGTCGGACCCGGTCACCCCGAGCCCGACGCCGGAGCCGTCCGCCACCACCGCCACGCCCGAGCCCACCGGCACCACGTCCGAGCCGACACCGAGCGACGGACCGGAACCGACCACCACGCCGCCCGACGGGTCGCCGACGCCCAGCCCCACCACCGCACCCACGGCCACGGCCACGGCCACCGCGACCGCTACCGCGGAGCCGAGCCGGTCTCCGCAACCGAGCCGGTCCGCGACGCCGAGCGCCACACCCGCGTGACCCGCCCGGGCGCACGCACGGTGCTCCGGGGCTGCGCCGGCCGCCAGCTCTCGCCGCCGGCCGGCGCGCGCGTCAGGCGGGGTCGTCGGTGAGCCGGTGCCGGTTCGCCTCGATCCAGGCGTTCAGCGCCTCCGGATCGTCCGGGTCCACCCCGTCCGCCATGAGCTGCGCCACCGCCGCGGTGGCCGGGCTGCGCCGCTCACCGGTGCTGTAGAGCCGGGCGAACTCCGGGATCATCTCGGTGATCGCCTCGTCCGTCCGGGCAGCCGCGGACTGCGACAGCCCTCGCTGCCGGGCCGCATACGCCGCCCAGGCGCGCAGCACCCGGGGCAGCATCGCGGCGTCGTCCATGTCGAGCACGGCACGGCGGTGCACCCAGTCGAGCAGGAACAGCTCGGCGACCATCGGGCTCCACCGCATCGGGTCCGCGTCCGGGAAGCTCGCCGCGTGGTCCAGCAGCAGACCCAGGCAGAAGTGCAGGGAGGCCAACTCGCCGTCGGCCACCTCGGGCAGGCCGAAGCGGTTCGCCTCGGGCGCGTCGAGGAAGGCGCGCACCAACCGGGTCCGCTCCTCGTCCGTCGGCGGCGGCGTGACGGTCGGACCGGCCGGCCGGGCCGGCGCGGGCAGGGCGGCCAGCCGGGCGCCCACCAGGGCCCGGTCGGTGGCGAGCGAACCCTGGGCGGGCAGCTCGCCGAGGTCGTCGGTGACCGCCAGGTGCCGACTCACCTCCGCGTGCATCCGCGCCGGGTCCTCGGTGCGGAACCAGGTCAGCTCGTCCTCGGTGCAGATCTCCCGGGCCTGCTCGACGATCCGCTCCGCCGGGCCGCCGACGAACACGTCCTTGGTGATGCCGATGTTGTGGTCGACGAGGGCCACCAGGGCGTGCTCCGGGCCGCCCTGCTCCTCGTCGTCGTAGGCGAACGTGGCGAGGTAGGAGGTCTGGTCGCCGTACACGTCGCCGTAGGCCCAGGTGCCGGTGAGGCGCACCCGGCCGAGCTGGCCGGCCCAGGCCGGGGCGAGCGCGCCGGGCCGGACCCGGGCGGCGCCCTCGGCGTCCGGCACCAGGGTGGCGAAGACGGCGCGGATCGTGGTCGCGGCGGCGCTGCGCCGGCGAGACGTGGCGGCCAGGAAGCCGGCCACGAACTCGCGGACGGCCTGCTCCCGGTCGTGCTCGGCGACGGCGTAGACGCTGCCCAACAGCGCGGCGCCGAGCATCTCCGCGTCCAGCGCGGAGTCGAGCCTCGTCACGTTGCGCGCGGCGTGCAGCACCGCGTCGTAAGGGGTCTGTGGCGTGGCCATGCATCGACCCTACGCCGCGCGGTCGGCCACCACACCGGCCAGCGCGCCGGGTTCAGCGCCGCTCGGCCTCCCGCAGCGCCTCCCGCGCCGTGCCGTAGCGCGCCAGCACCGCCCAGACCGGGTCCAGCACGTGCTTCTCGCCGACGCTGCCCACCGAGGTGAGCAGGCGCTGCTCGGCGCGCCGCCGGGCCCGCCGGGCCGCCCACCCGACCACCGGCCGGGTCAGCACCGCGACCAGCAACCCGGCCAGCAGGCCGCCCAGCAGCAGCACGGTCGGCCAGGGCACCTCGCCGAGCCTCGGGTGCTCCAGCGGCGGCAGGCCGAGGAAGCGCAGCGCGTAGCCCAGGAGCAGCCAGAGCAGCCCGCCCAGCGCGGCGAGCGTGACCAGCCACTGGATCCCGCCGACCACCCGCCACCAGGCGGGCCGTCGGTCCATGCCCAGGTCGGTGGCGGCCACCGCGTGGTCCAGCGCGCCCGGCAGGTCGGTCAGCCGGGACCGGGCCGCGGCGGTCACCGCAGCCGGCCAGGGCGCCGGCAGGTCGGTGCTGGAGCGGTCGGCCACCGCCCGGATGGCCAGGTGCAGCGACGAACGCTGCGCGGCCGTCGGATCGGGTACGGAGGTGGCCGAGATCAGGCTCTCCGCCGGCGCCTCCGGGTCACGCCCGGGCAGGTGCAGCCGGCGCAGCGGATCCGGGCGCAGCTTCCGCCAACTCCGCACCAGCGGCCAGCCGGTGCTGCTCACCGCCCGGTGCCGGTAGGCCCCCTCGACCGCCTGCGCCACGGTCGGCACGCCGGCCGCCCCGGCGAGCGCCCGGGTCAGCTCCTGCGCCGAGGCGTCGCCCGGCCGGGTGCGCGGCGGCTCCGGGCCGACCAGCGGTTCCAGATCGGCCACCACGGCGTCCACGTCCCCGGAGAGCCGGCGCAGGGCGGCCTGCCGTTCCGCGACCGTCCGTTCCAGCTCGGCCCGCAGCCCGGCCAGCCCGGCCGGGTCGGTGGCCACGGTGGGCAGCAGCGGCACCCCGCCCAGCCCGTCGGCGTCGAGCAGCCGGCGCAGGTCGTCGAGGACCGTGGGCAGCTCGGTCGGGTGCAGCCGGTCGGCCTGGTTGAGCACCACCACGGTCACGTCCTTGTGCCGGTGGAACTCACGCAGGTAACTCGTGTGGATCACCCGGTCGGCGTACTTCTGCGGGTCGACCACCCAGACCACGAGGTCGACCAGGCCGAGCAGCCGGTCGACCTCCAGCCGGTGGTGCTGCTGCACCGAGTCGAAGTCGGGCAGGTCCAGCAGGACCAGACCGTGCAGGGTGGACTCGTCGTCGCCGTCCAGCGGGCTCTCCCGGACGAACCGGTGCCGGGGCAGCACGCCCACCCAGTCGAGCAGCCGGACCGCGCCGTCGAGCGGACCCCACACGCAGGCATGGGCCACGCCGGTGGTCGGCCGGCGCACGCCGACCGGGGAGAGGTCCATCCGGGCCAGCGCGTTGAACAGGCTGGACTTGCCGCTGCCGGTGGCGCCGGCCAGGGCGACCACGGTGTGCCGGCCGGAGAGCGCGAGCCGGTCACCGGCCCGCTCGACCACCGTGTGCCCGGCGACCAACTGGGCGTCCGGCACCTGGCCGTCCACCGCGCGGAGAAAACGCTGGACCGCCTCCAGGCGCGCGATCAGGACGTCCGGGTCGACCCGCTGGTCGGCCCGGAGCGCCTCGCGCACCCGTCCCACGATATTGGTCATGGGCGGTCGCCGTCCTGTTCGGTGGTGGGCAGCAGCGGGGCGTCGCCGGCGGCGGACAGGCCGCTGCGGTGCCGGGCCCGTTCGACGGTCACCGCGGCCCGTCGCAACGCCTCGCCGGCGTCGGTGGCCGGTCGCGCGGCCTCGGTGCGGGCCAGGAACCGGGCCGCCTCCTCGGCCATCAACGCGCCGACCCGGTCGAGCAGGTCGACCCGCGCCTTGCGGGACAGGTTCCGCACCGCCTGGTCGCCGAAGATGGCCTGGAGCACGGTCTGGCCGGCGACCGCCGTTCCGGTGCCCGCGGCCACCTCCAGCCCGGTCGGGATGAACGCGGTGGAGGCGAAGACGCCGATCATGACGGCCAGACCGGTGGCGTTGACCGCGTACGCGGCCGTGCGGGCCACGAACCGCCGGTCGCCGCCCTCGACCCGGACCAGCTCCAGCACCCCGCGCTGCCAGTCGCGGACCAGTTGCTCGGCGCGCGCCGGCAGGTCGGCCGAGGCGTGCGCCAGCTCCGGTTCGAGCAGCGCCGCGCCGGCCGGATGCGCCTTCCACCCGGTGTACGCGTTCTCCGCCGCCTCGGCGGCCACCCCGCGCAGCAGCGTGACCAGTTGCGACTCGATCGCCGTGCGCAGCTCCGCGGACGGGGCCGGTCGCCCGGTGACCGCCGCGACCATCCGGTCGCGCAGCCGCCCGATCCGTGCCTCCAGGCTGCGGAAGAACTCGCCGGTGCCGATGAACTCCTGCCAGCGGGCCAGCACCTCGCCCCGGAGCAGCCGGCCGTCCTTCAGCCCCTGGTCCACGGTGCGCTCCGCGCCCCGGTAGGCGGCCCGGACCCGTTCGTCGAGCGCCTCGGCGGCGGCCACCTGCTCGTCGGCGGCGTCGGCCAGCCCTTCGACCACCGGGTGCAGGGCGGCCAGCGCGCCGTCGAGCGTCTGCCGGACCACCGCCGAGCGGGCCTCCGCGTCACCGGCGAGCCGGGCGAACCACCCGCTCAGCGGGGCGGTCATCCGGTCGGGCAGCAGCCCCTGCCCGTCCACCCAGGTCTCCGGCAGCACGAACAGCGGCGCGCTGCCCAGCTCCTGGCTGGCCAGCATCTGCGACAGGTGGGCGGCGATCTCGTCGGCCGCCTCGGGCGGGACCCGGTCGAGCACCATGGCCACGGCGGTGCCCCGGGCCCGGGCGCTGCGCAGCAGCTCCCAGGGGACGGCGTCGGCGTAGCGCGCGGCGGTGGTGACGAACAGCCACAGGTCGGCGGCGGCGAGGAGCTGCCCGGCGAGCGCCCGGTTGGCGTCGACCACCGAGTCGATGTCGGGGGCGTCGAGGAAGGCCAGGCCCGGCGGCAACGCCGGGGCGGTGACCAGTTGCAGGGTGCCGGCCTGCTCGCTCGGGTCGGTGGTGCGGGTCAGGCCGGGCAGCAGCTCGCCCTGGCGGAACCAGGCCGCGTCGGCCGGGTTGCAGACCAGCACCGGGGAGCGGGTGGTCGGGCGGAGCACGCCGGCCGCGCTGACCCGGGCCTGGACCAGGCTGTTCACCAGCGTCGACTTGCCGGCGCCGGTGGAGCCGCCGACCACCACGAGCAGCGGGGCGTCGAGGCGGGCCAGCCGCGGCAGCAGGTAGTCGTCGAGCTGGTCGGTGAGGCTGCGGGCGGCGTGCCGGGCCGATTCGGCCGACGGCAGGGTCAGCGGGAAGCGAGCCGCGTCGATCGCGGACCGCAGGCCGGCGAGCGCGGCGGGCAGGCCCGAGGCGTCTCCGCCGGGCGGGTTCTCGCCGTCGGCGGTTCCGGTGCGGGCGGCGACGGCGGGCGCGCCGGCACGGGTGGCGGGATCGCCATGCGTCGTCACCGCTAAAGCGTGCCCGACCGACGCAAGGTAAGACAACCGGACGGTAATAACGGTCAGGTTGCGCCGAGTCGACTCAACCTCGACTTGCGGTTTGCCGGCGGCGTGGCACTATTGAGTCAAGTTCACTCAACTTGTGGTGTGGCCGCCTCCGGGCGACCCCGCCGGGCAGGCCGTCCGGCCTGCTCACCCGTTACGAAGCGAGGAAGCGAACATGGCACGTGCGGTCGGCATCGACCTCGGCACGACGAACTCCTGCGTCAGCGTTCTCGAGGGCGGTGAGCCCACCGTCATCGCCAACGCCGAGGGCTCGCGGACGACTCCCTCGATCGTCGCGTTCGCCCGCAACGGCGAGGTGCTCGTCGGTGAGGTCGCCAAGCGCCAGGCGGTGACCAACCCCGACCGGACCATCCGCTCGGTCAAGCGGGAGATCGGCACCAACTGGACCGTCGACATCGACGGCAAGAAGTACACCCCGCAGGAGATCTCCGCCCGGACGCTGATGAAGCTCAAGCGGGACGCCGAGGCGTACCTGGGCGAGCAGATCGCGGACGCGGTGATCACCGTCCCGGCGTACTTCAACGACGGGCAGCGCCAGGCCACCAAGGAGGCCGGTGAGATCGCCGGCTTCAACGTGCTGCGGATCGTGAACGAGCCGACCGCGGCCGCCCTGGCGTACGGCCTGGACAAGGGCTCCAAGGAGCAGACCGTCCTGGTCTTCGACCTCGGCGGCGGCACCTTCGACGTGTCGCTGCTGGAGCTGGCCGAGGGCGTGGTCGAGGTCAAGTCGACGAGCGGTGACAACCAGCTCGGCGGCGACGACTGGGACCAGCGGATCATCGACCACCTGGTGAAGACGTTCCGCGGCGAGCACGGCATCGACCTCTCGCAGGACAAGATGGCCATGCAGCGGCTCAAGGAGGCGGCCGAGAAGGCCAAGATCGAGCTGTCCGCGGCCACCACCAGCAACATCAACCTGCCGTACATCACCGCCGGCTCGGCCGGCCCGCTGCACCTCGACGTGACGCTGAGCCGCGCCGAGTTCCAGCGCATGACGCAGGACCTGCTGGACCGCTGCAAGGGCCCGTTCGAGCAGGCCGTCAAGGACGCCGGGATCAAGGTCTCCGACGTCGACCACGTCATCCTGGTCGGCGGCTCGACCCGGATGCCGGCCGTCACCGACCTGGTCAAGCAGCTCACCGGCCGCGACCCGAACAAGGGCGTCAACCCGGACGAGGTCGTCGCCGTCGGCGCCGCGCTGCAGGCCGGCGTGCTCAAGGGTGAGGTCAAGGACGTCCTGCTGCTCGACGTGACCCCGCTGAGCCTGGGCATCGAGACCAAGGGCGGCATCTTCACCAAGCTCATCGAGCGCAACACCACCATCCCGACCAAGCGCTCCGAGGTCTTCACCACGGCCGACGACAACCAGCCGTCGGTGCTGATCCAGGTGTTTCAGGGCGAGCGGGAGATCGCGGCCTACAACAAGAAGCTCGGCACCTTCGAGCTGACCGGCCTCCCGCCGGCGCCGCGCGGCGTGCCGCAGATCGAGGTCACGTTCGACATCGACGCCAACGGCATCGTGAACGTGCACGCCAAGGACCTGGGCACCGGCAAGGAGCAGAAGATGACGATCACCGGCGGCTCCTCGCTGCCGAAGGACGACATCGAGCGCATGCGCCGGGACGCCGAGGAGCACGCCGACGAGGACAAGCGCCGCCGCGAGGAGGCGGAGACCCGCAACGTCGCCGAGGCGCTCCAGTGGCAGACCGAGAAGTTCCTCGCCGAGAGCGGCGACAAGCTGCCGGCTGAGAACCGTGACCAGCTCAACGAGGCGCTCGGCGAGCTGCGCAGCGCCCTCGGCGGGCAGGACATCGACAAGATCAAGGCCGCGCACGAGAAGCTGGCCCAGGTTTCCCAGCAGGCCGGCTCGCTGCTCTACGCCCAGCAGCAGGAGGGCGAGCCGGGTGCCCAGGGCGCTCCGGGCGCCGGCGCGACCGGCCCGGGCGCCGGTGCCGGTGCGACCGGTGGCCCGCAGGCCGGCGGCGCCGACGACGTGGTCGACGCGGAGATCGTGGACGAGGACAAGAAGTGACGATCGGTCCCCGACACGACTCGCACGGCAGAGGGATGAGGTAACCGCATGACGGACAAGCCACGAGCGGCCGACCCGGGCTCCACCGGGTCGGCGCCGGGTGGCTCCCCGGGCGCCGGCAAGGACGCCGGCGACGAGCCGCGGGTCGTCATCCGCGACAAGCGCAAGCTCGGCAAGGTGACCGAGGAGCCGGCGAACGACGCCTCGGCCGCCGACGCCGCCGCCGACGCGCCCGCCGAGGGGCTGGTCGAGGAGGCCGAGGTCGTGGTCGACGAGATCGTCGGCGAGGCCGACGTCTCCGGGCCGCCCGTGGTCGACGCGCCCGCCGAGCCGCACGGGGAGAGCGCCGGCACGGCGGCCCCGCTCGGCGCCGAGCTGGAGTCGCTCCGCGCCGACCTGGAGGAGCGCACCCGCGACCTCCAGCGGGTCTCGGCGGAGTACGCCAACTACCGCAAGCGGGTCGACCGCGACCGCAACCTGGTCCAGGAGCAGGCGACCGGCGGGGTGCTCACCGCGCTGCTGCCGATCCTCGACGACCTGGACCGGGCCCGCGAGCACGGCGACCTGGTGGGCCCGTTCGGCAGCGTGGCCGAGCAGCTCACCGGCGCGCTGGGCAAGTTCGGCCTGACCGCGTTCGGCGAGCAGGGCGACCCGTTCGACCCGACCCGGCACGAGGCGGTGGCCCACCAGACCTCCGCCGACGTGACCGAGCCGACCTGCGTGCAGGTCATGCGCCGGGGCTACCAGCTCGGCGAGCGGCTGCTGCGGCCGGCCCTGGTCGCGGTAGCGGACCCGGAGTAGTGCCGACCCGTGACGTCCCGCCCGCCCCTGTCGGGCGGGCGGGACGACCGGGACTCGACCCGTGGAAGGGGGTGGACCGGTGAGTTCCAAGGACTGGATCGAGAAGGACTACTACGCCGCGTTGGGCGTGGACAAGTCCGCCTCCTCGGACGACATCAAGAAGTCGTACCGGAAACTGGCCCGGGAGTCGCACCCGGACCACAACCCCGGCGACACCGGGGCCGAGGAGCGGTTCAAGACCGTCTCCGAGGCGTACGCGGTGCTCGGCGACGAGAAGAAGCGCCGCGAGTACGACGAGATGCGGTCGCTCTTCGGCTCGGGCGCCTTCCGGCGTGGCGCCCGCGGGGCGGGCCAGCCCGGCGGCACGCCGTTCGACGTCTCCGACCTGTTCGGCGGGGGTGGCGGCGGTGGCGACGCCCGGTTCGGCGGGGGTGGCTTCACCGACCTGTTCAGCACGATCTTCTCCGGCGGCGGCGCCGGTGGCGCGGCCCGCGCGCGCGGCCCGGCCCGGGGCCGGGACGTCGAGGCCGAGGTGGCGCTCGACTTCTCCGACGCGGTCCGTGGCGTGACGCTGCCGCTGACCCTGCGCGCGCCCGGCGTCTGCGACACCTGCCACGGCAACGGCGCGAAGCCGGGCACCCAGCCGGTGGCCTGCCCGGTCTGCCACGGCGCCGGGGTCACCACCCGCAACCAGGGTTCGTTCAGCTTCTCCGAGCCGTGCCGCAACTGCCAGGGCGTCGGCACGATCGTCGAGGAGAAGTGCCCGGAGTGCCACGGCACCGGCGGGGTCACCAAGACCCGCACGTTGAACGTGCGCTTCCCGGCGGGGGTGGCCGACGGGCAGCGGATCCGGTTGGCCGGGCGGGGTGAGCCCGGTGAGCGGGGCGGCCCGGCCGGTGACCTGTTCGTGCACGTGAAGGTCCGCCCGGACGAGCTGTTCGGGCGTACCGGGGACGATCTCACCCTGAACGTCCCGATCACGTACGCCGAGGCGGTCCTCGGCACCGACCTGCGGGTCCCGACCCTGGACGGCACGGTGACCCTGCGGGTGCCGCCGGGTACTCCCGCCGGACGGGTGCTGCGGGCCCGGGGCAAGGGCGTCGTCCGCAAGGACGGCCGCGCCGGTGACCTGCTGGTCACGCTGGACGTGGTGGTCCCGGCGACGGTGTCGGACGAGGCGCGGGCGGCGCTGGAGACCTTCGCGGCGCAGACCCCGCCCGCCGCGCGGGAACATCTCGAAGCGCGGGTACGTCGATTCAGTTGACGGCGGCAGCGGAGGTGAGCGGGCATGTCGGAGGAGTACGCCGGGTCGGGTGACCCGGCCTACGAGGCCAAGATCTTGATGATCTCGGTGGCCGCGCGGATGGCGGGCATGCACCCCCAGACGCTGCGCCAGTACGACCGGTTGGGGCTGGTGCAGCCCGGCCGGGCGGCCGGCGGCGGCCGACGGTACAGCGTCCGGGACGTGGTGCTGCTCCGCGAGGTGCAGCGCCTCAGCCAGGACGACGGGATCAACCTGGCCGGGGTCAAGCGCATCATCGGGTTGGAGCGGCTGCTGGAGGAGGCGCAGCAGCGGGTGGCCCGGCTGGAGGCGGAGCTGGACGCCGCGTACCGGCGGATCGCCGAGCTGGAGTCGCTGGGCGGCTTCCCCCGCGGCGACCTCGTGCCCACCAACCGCACCTCCACCGCGCTCGTCGTCTGGCGCCCCCGCCGCACGCCCGACCGCTGACGTTCCTCGTCCGTACGAAGGCCGGCACGCCCCCAGCCAGCTCGTGCCGGCCTTCGTCGCGTCTGTCCGCGTCCGGTCCGGGTTGCGGAAAGCGGGGTGCGACGAGGTGGGGTGCACTACGCTGCTGATCAGGGATAAAAGCCCTGAAACGGAATCCGGGCTGGCGGGGGGAGCCATGGCGGAACCGGCGAAGAAGGTGGCGGAACGGGCGGAGGAACGGCTGGAGAAGGTGGCCGAGAACGTCCGCGAGCGGTTCGACCGGGTCACCGAGGGTCGCTTCAGCGACAAGGTCAAGGAAGGGCGTTTCGCCGACCAGACCGACCACGGTGTGGACCGGGCGAGGGACGACGAACGCCGCAAGAAGCAGGGCGGATCGACCTGACGATCCGTCGACGTGCGGGCCGGGACCCACGGGGGGTCCCGGCCCGTTCGCCGTCCCGTCCCCCGCCCACCCCACACGTGATCAAGGACTTCACGTCCCTTTCCCGTCGATCTTGGAGTTGTGGCACCTCGATTTTCCCCGCAAAGGGGACATTCCTTGGCACCACAAGTCCAAGATCGACGGGGTGGGGCGGGCGGGGGCGAGGCGAGGCCGGGTTAGAGGCGGCGGTTTTCGCGGACCAGGCCGCCCTCGCACCAGTCCCGGTAGACGAAGAGGTCGGGGCGGGCGAGCAGCACCCGGCTGTTGTGCGCCCAGTTGCGCATCAGGTCGTCGCCGACCCGCTCGGCCTGCTCGACCAGCTTCCGGAAGCGCCGCTTCGGGTGGGCCCGGAAGTTCGTCCGGATGCCGTCGGCGGCGTAGATGTAGAGGCAGTGCAGCGCGAACCGCCGGGCCGGACAGCTCTGGTCCATGGCCAGGTCGAACAGCGTCTGCACCAGATGGTCACCGGCGACCAGCAGGTCCCAGTCCGGCGGCATGGAGGCCAGCGGGACCGAGTCCGGCTGGTAGGCCCAGGCCCGCAGTTCGGCGGGCGAGGGGTCGACCGGGTTGGCGAAGCCGTGGAACGTCTCTTCCTGCACGCTCACCGGCCGACCTTCCGCGTTCGCTGGCGGGGGCGCTGGCCACCCGCGGACCCTGGCTGCTGGGGCGACACGTTAACGCGGTTGGGCGGAGCAGTGGTAGACCTTCCCGGAATCAATTTGACAACCGTTGGCCGGGCCGGACCGCTGAGTCGCGAGTCCGGCCCGGCCGAGGTCAGTCGCCCACCCTCACCTGGGCGGCGGCGGCCCGGGTGGCGGCGGCGCGTTGGCGCAGCCACTGCTTGAACCACGGGGTGTCCGGCAGCCGGGCGAGCAGCGGGCCCGTCACCACCGTGATCAACACGTACGCGGTGGCGAGTGCGGCCAGCTTGGGCTCCACCGGGTAGACGGCGGAGACGGCCAGCCCGGCGATGACGATGGAGAACTCGCCGCGCGGGGTGAGCGCCAGCCCGGCCCGCCAGCGGCCCGGCTCGGCGATCCCGGCCCGGCGGGCGGCCAGGTAGCCGGTGGCCACCTTCGTCGCCATGGTCGTCGCGGCCAGCAGCAACGCCGGCAGCAGCACCGGCGGCATGTCCAGCGGGTTGGTGACCAGCCCGAAGAACACGAAGAACACGGCGGCGAAGAGGTCCCGCAGGGGCGAGAGCAGTTCGGTGGCGTGGTGCGCGACCGGCCCGGACAGCGCGATGCCGACCAGGAACGCGCCGACCGCGGCGGAGACCTGGAGCTTGGCCGCGAGCCCGGCGACGAGCAGGGTCAGGCCGAGCACCCCGAGCAGGAGCGCCTCCGGATCCTTGGCGGAGAGCGCGGTGGAGATCAGGTGCCCGTACCGGATCGCCACGGCCAGCACGACGACCACGGTGAGCACCGCGACGGCGAGCGCGAAGCCGCCCTTGACCAGGCCGACCCCGGCGAGCAGCGCGGTGACCAGCGGCAGGTAGAGGGCCATCGCCAGGTCCTCGATCACCAGGACGGAGAGGATCACCGGGGTCTCCCGGTTGCCGACCCGGCCCAGGTCGCCGAGCACCTTGGCGATCACGCCCGAGGACGACACCCAGGTGACGCCGGCGAGCACCACGGCGGCCACCCAGCCCCAGCCGAGCAGCAGCGCGAAGGCGAAGCCGGGGAGCGCGTTGAACACGGCGTCGATCAGTCCGGCCGGCGCCGCCGAGCGGAGGTTGCCCACCAGCTCGTTGGCGCTGTATTCCAGGCCGAGCATGACCAGCAGCAGGATCACGCCGATCTCCGCGCCGACGGCGAAGAACTCCTCGCTGGCGTTGAGCGGCAGCAGGCCACCGTGCCCGAACGCGAGGCCGGCGAGCAGGTAGAGCGGGATGGGCGAGACGCCGACGCGCCGGCTCAGCCGGCCCAGCAGGCCGAGCAGGAGCAGCAGCGCCCCGACCTCGATGAGCAGGATGGTGGTTTCGTGCATACGCGTCAGCCGTCCGGATCGGTCTCGGCGAGGATCGCCGTCACGCCGTCGAGACCCTGGCGGGTGCCGACCACGACGACCACGTCACCGGCTTCGAACCGGAAGGTGGGGTCGGGCGAGACGTTCACCTCGCCCTGACGCAGCACGGCCACGATGGACGCGCTGGTCCGGGTGCGGGCCTTGGTGTCGCCCAGCCGCCGGCCGACGTACTTGGAGCCGGCCGGGATCACGATCTGCTCGGTGAGCAGCCCGGCGGCCTGCTCGCGCAGCCCGGAGAGCTGACCCAGCATCAGCGACGCGCCGAGGATGTCGGCGAGCGCCTCCGCCTCGTCGTCGGTCAGCGGTATGTCGTGCTGGCAGGAGTCGGGATCGTCCGGGTCGTAGAGGACCAGGTCGCGGCGGCCATTGCGGTGGGAGACCACGCCGAGCCGGCGGCCGGACTCCGTCATGAGGTCATGACGTACGCCGATTCCGGGTAAGGCGGTCTGTTCGACACGTACTCGCACGCCGGTGAGGCTACCTCTGCCCGGCTCATGCTGCTCCCGGGGTCGATCGACCGACCGATCGTCGCGGGATCAGTGGGTGTCGTCGCGGGAGGTGACGTAGGTGCCCTTGCCCTGGTGTCCCTCGACCAGACCTTCGGCCTGAAGGATCAGCAGCGCCGAGCGGACCGGCTCCGCGGAAACCTGGTAGTGCGCGATCAGTTCGCGCAAGGAGGGCAGCTTGTCGCCCGGCGCGTACTCGCCCGAAGCGATCTTGTCTCTGATGTCCTGCGCGATTCTCTGACGGTCCGAAACTCGGGGCATGGCGACAACTCCTGGTAGGCCCCAAGATCTTCCCACGAGCGCGACCGGTCAGCCAACACTTCGCGTGCTAAGCATGCTCACTCCTTGTCATGCAATGCTTTGCATTGTATGTTGACGATGCGGTCGCCGTCGGCGAAATGCCTGGTAGGCAACCGGCCTCCCCGGTTGGCAGCCGTGGTCGGCACGACTGGTCGCGCGGCCAGTCGTGCCGCTCCCTTCATCCGTGAGCCGTCACGAGGAAGGTCAGTGTCTTGCGCAATCTCCTGTCGATCCGGTCCCAGCTCCGGGTAGCCGGACTGTGTCGATGACCGGGCGGTATGTGATCCACCTGCCGGTACGCGCACCCGACCTGGCGCGGGCCAAGATGCTCGGTCGCACGGCCGGCCGGTCGCTCGGCTTTCTCGCCGTGGTCGAGTTGGGCGGGATCACCGTCTCGGCCGAGGACGACCAGTGCGTACGCCACTGGGTGTTCTGCGACCGCCAGCTCGACGGCGGCCGGCGCTGCGTGCTGCGCGCCGACCACCTGACGCCCTGCACCGCGCGCCTCCCCGGCCGCTGACGATCGGGTGCGCCCGCCGCCGCCCGGCGACAGGCGCACCCGACCGTCGGCCGCGCTCAGCGGAGGCCGGCGAAGAACTGCCGGATGTCACCGACCAGCACGTCGGTCGCCTCGTGCGCGGCGTAGTGCCCGCCCACGCTGCCGCGCTCCTCGGGACCGGCCTCGAAGGTGTGCCAACTGACGATGTCGGCGTGGTCCCGGTCGGCGAACCGGCGGATCGACTGGAAGTCGCCGGGGAACATCGCCAGGGCGGTCGGCACCGTGGTCGGCCCGGTCGGCTGCTCGGTGGCGTGCGCGTCTTCCCAGTAGAACCGCATCGACGAGGCGGCGGTGCCGGTGAACCAGTAGATCGCGACGTTGGCCAGCACGAAGTCGGGGTCGAGGCTCTCGTCGAGGAGCTGCCCGTTCCAGGCGAGCAGGCCGACCGGCGAGTCGGCGAGCGCGAACGCGAGGGTCTGCGGCTGCTGGCTGTGCACCTGGTTGAAGGAGAACTTGTTCTCGTAGAACCACTGGAGGTGCTGCAGGGCGGCCTGGTCGGCCTCGGTCAGCCCCTCGAACTCCGCCGGGTCGCCGGACGGGAACGAGAAGAGCTGGGTGACGTGCACGCCGAGCACGTGCTCCGCGTCGAGTCGGCCCAGCTCGGGCGAGACCATCGAGCCGGCGTCGTTGCCGACCGCGCCGTAGCGCGGGTAGCCGAGGCGGGCCATCAGCTCGGCCCAGGCCCGCGCGGTGCGGAACCGGTTCCAGCCGGCGCTGCGGGTCGGACCGGAGAAGCCGAAGCCGGGCAGCGACGGGATCACCAGGTGGAACGCGGGCGCGGCCGGGTCGGTCGGTTCGGTGAGCGGCGCGATCACGTCCAGGTATTCCACCACCGAGCCAGGCCAGCCGTGGGTGAGCACCAGCGGGGTGGCGTCCGCCCGGGGCGACCGGACGTGCAGGAAGTGGATCTCCTCGCCGTCGATCTCGGTGACGAACTGCGGGTGGGCGTTCAGTCGGGCCTCGACCGCCCGCCAGTCGAACGTCTCCCGCCAGTAGGTCGCCAGGGCGCGGACCCGGTCGGTGGGCGTGCCGTAGGCGGCGCCGACGCCCGGCAGCTCGCCCGGCCAGATGGTCCGGTCGAGCCGGGCGGCGAGGTCGTCCAGGGCGGTCTGGGGGATCTCGACGCGGTAGGGGCGGATGGTGGCGTCCGACATGACTGCTCCCTCGGAACGGAATGTTTCGTTCCGTTTTACAGTAGCAGAGCGGAACGATCCGTTCCACTGTTATCCTCAACGCATGCCGAACCCGACCGACGCCCCGCCACTGGCCGGCCGACGAGCGCAGGCGGCGCGGAACGACGCCACGATCCTGGCCGCCGCCCGGGCCGTCTTCCTGGACGATCCGAAGGCCCCCGTCGCCGCCGTCGCCGAGCGGGCCGGCGTCGGCATCAGCGCCCTCTACCGGCGGTACGCCGGCAAGGAGGACCTGCTGCGTACGCTCTGCGACGACGGGCTGCGCCGGTTCGTCACGGCGGCCGAGGAGGCCGCCGTCGAGCCGGACGGCTGGGCCGCGTTCGCCGGCTTCCTGGAGCGTGTGGTCGATGCCGACGTGCACTCCCTCACCGTGCACCTGGCCGGCACGTTCACCCCCACCGAGGAGATGGGTCGCACCGCGGTGCGCGCGAACGAGCTGGTCGAGGCGCTGGTCGAGCGGGCGCGGAGCACCGGGCGGCTCCGGCCGGACGTGGTGCCGCAGGACGTCGGGCTGCTGCTGGAGGGGTGCGCGGCGATTCGCGTACCCGATCCGGAGCGGACCCGGCAGTTGCGCCGCCGCCACCTCGCGGTGCTGCTGGCCGGCCTGGCCGCCCCGGGGCCGGCGCTGCCCGGCCCGCCACCGGCGGCGGGCGAGTTCGACTGGCGGTGGCGGTCCGGCGGCAAGTGACCCGGGTCACACCCCAGGAGTTGAGCGGAATAGACTCAAGTCTGGTTGTGTCGTTCCCAGTGGACACGCCGATCCCGGGGGAGCCCATGAACACGGAACGCCTCACCACCAAGAGCCGCGAGACCATCACCGGTGCCGTCGCGCTGGCGAACCAGCGCGGTCACGCCACCGTGGAGCCCTGGCACCTGCTGCTGTCACTGCTGGACACCGACGGCTCGACCGCCGCGGGCCTGCTGCGCGCCGTCGGGGCCGACCCGGCCGAGCTGCGCCGGGTCGCGCTGCGCTCGGTCGACGCGCTGCCCGCCGCGCGGGGGTCCAGCCTGGCCGAGCCGACCCTGGCCCGCGAATTCGTCAACGCCATCGGCGCCGCCGAGCAGATCGCCCGGCCGCTGGGCGACGAATACACCTCCACCGAGCACCTGCTGGCCGGGCTGGCCCGGGTCGGCGGCGCGGTCTCGGTCGCGTTGAAGAACGCCGGCGCCACCGAGGAGAACCTGGTCGCCGCGTTCCCGACCGTCCGGGGCGGTGACCGGCGGGTCACCACCGCCGACCCGGAGCAGACCTACCAGGCGTTGGCCAAGTACGGCGTCGACCTCACCGCCAGCGCCCGCGACGGCAAGATCGACCCGGTGATCGGCCGGGACTCCGAGATCCGCCGGGTGATCCAGGTGCTGTCCCGGCGCACCAAGAACAACCCGGTGCTGATCGGCGAACCGGGCGTCGGCAAGACCGCCATCGTGGAGGGCCTGGCCCAGCGGATCGTGGCCGGCGACGTCCCCGAGTCGCTTCGGGACAAGAAGCTCGTCTCGCTCGACCTCGGCGCCATGGTCGCCGGCGCGTCTTACCGCGGGCAGTTCGAGGAGCGACTGAAGTCCGTCCTGGAGGAGATCAAGAACTCCGACGGCCAGGTCATCACGTTCCTCGATGAGCTGCACACCGTGGTCGGTGCCGGCAAGGGCGAGGGCTCGATGGACGCCGGCAACATGCTCAAGCCGATGCTGGCCCGTGGCGAGCTGCGGATGGTCGGCGCGACCACGCTCGACGAATACCGCGAGCACATCGAGAAGGACCCGGCGCTGGAGCGCCGCTTCCAGCCGGTGCTGGTCGGCGAGCCGACCATCGAGGACACCATCGGCATCCTGCGCGGGCTCAAGGAGCGCTACGAGGTGCACCATGGCGTACGCATCACCGACGCCGCGCTGGTCGCCGCCGCCGCGCTCTCCGACCGCTACATCACCGACCGGTTCCTGCCGGACAAGGCGATCGACCTGGTCGACGAGTCCGCGTCCCGGCTGCGCATGGAGATCGACTCCCGGCCGGTCGAGGTGGACGAGATCGAGCGGGCGGTGCGCCGGCTGGAGATCGAGGAGATGGCGCTGGCCAAGGAGCCCGACGCCGCCTCCGCCGAGCGCCTGGAACGGCTGCGCAAGGAGCTGGCCGACAAGCGTGAGCAGCTCACCGCGCTCTCCGAGCGCTGGCAGACCGAGAAGAGCCACATCACCAAGCTCTCCACCGCCAAGGAGGAGCTGGAACGACTCGGCGGCGAGGCCGAGCGGGCCGAGCGCGACGGCGAGCTGGAACGCGCCGCCGAGCTGCGCTACGGCCGGATCCCCGCGCTCCAGGGCGAGCTGAGGCAGGCCGAGGAGGAGCTGGCCCGGCTCCAGGCCGACGGCGCGATGCTCAAGGAGGAGGTCGGCGCGGACGACATCGCCGCCGTGGTCGCCTCCTGGACCGGCATCCCGGCCGGGCGGCTGCTGGAGGGCGAGACCGCCAAGCTGCTGCGGATGGAGGAGTCGCTGGGCTCCCGCGTGGTCGGCCAGGCCGAGGCGGTCGGCGCGGTCTCCGACGCGGTCCGCCGCGCCCGGGCCGGCGTCGCCGACCCGGACCGCCCGACCGGCAGCTTCCTCTTCCTCGGCCCGACCGGCGTCGGCAAGACCGAGCTGGCCAAGGCGCTCGCCGGGTTCCTCTTCGACGACGAGCGGGCCATGGTCCGCATCGACATGAGCGAGTACGGCGAGAAGCACTCGGTGGCCCGGCTGGTCGGCGCCCCGCCCGGGTACGTCGGCTACGAGGAGGGCGGCCAGCTCACCGAGGCGGTGCGCCGGCGGCCGTACTCGGTGATCCTGCTGGACGAGGTGGAGAAGGCCCACCCGGACGTGTTCGACGTGCTGCTCCAGGTGCTCGACGACGGCCGGCTCACCGACGGTCAGGGCCGGACGGTGGACTTCCGCAACGCGATCCTGATCCTCACCTCGAACCTCGGCTCGGCGGTGATCAGCGACCTGACGCTGACCGAGGAGGAGCGCCGGGAGGGTGTCCTCGCGGTGGTCCGGTCGCACTTCAAGCCGGAGTTCCTCAACCGGCTCGACGACATCGTGGTGTTCGCCGCGCTCCAGGGCGCGGACCTCCGCGCGATCGTCGACATCCAGCTCGACCGGATGCGCCGCCGGCTCGCCGACCGCCGCCTGGGCCTGGACATCACCGACGCCGCCCGGGTGTGGCTGGCCGAGCACGGGTACGACCCGATCTACGGCGCCCGACCGCTGCGTCGCCTGGTCCAGTCCGCCATCGGCGACCGCCTCGCGAAGGCGCTGCTGGCCGGCGAGATCCGCGACGGCGACACCGTCCGGGTCGACCTGGCGGACACGAAGGACGCCCTGACAATCACCCCCGCCTGACGCCCTCTCCCGGATCCGTCGATCATGAAGTTGGCGGCGCGACACGCCGTCGCTTCCCCGGACAACTTCATGGTCAACAGCGTCAGGTCGGGGTGGAGCGGGCACTAGGAGGGCATGTTGGGGCTGGGGAAGAAAGACCGGGAGTTGGACGCGGCCGTGCGGGAACTCGCCGGGGCGGACACGGTGGCGTTCGGCGGGGTCGGGTTCGCGGGGCAGGTGCTGCCGGCCACGGACGCGTACCGGCACGTCGAGCGGGCGCTCACCGACCACCCGGAGCAGGCCCGGAAGAAGGTCGACCGGCTGCTCCGGGACGGTACGCCCGCCGGAAGGGCCTACGCGGCGACGCTGCTGGAGGCGGTCGACCCGGACGCCGGGCGGCAGGCGTGGGAGCGGCTGCGCGGCGACGACGGTGAGTTCACCACGTTCAGCGGCTGCGTGATGGGCCGGACCACGCTGCGCGACTACGCCACCGAACGCCTGGCCGGCGGCTGAACGTAGCTGACCACACACTCAGCGAACAGCACTTCGTACGGGGTGCGCGGGGTTGTTACCGTCTCCGCCGATGCACGTTGGGGGGAGGCGGTCATGAACGGTTCGGTGGCGTACGTGGTGGCCACGCTTGGGTGTCTGCTCGGGGTGGCCGGTGTGGTGGTCGCCGTGATCGCGCTGCGCAGGTCCCGTTCGGCGGCACGCCCGAAGGCGACCGCGCCCGGTGACCCGTTCCGGGACCGGGACTCGGACGCGCTGCGCGGCGACCCGCGCGCGCTCAAGCCCGGTGACATCGTGGAGATCCGCCAGGTGCCCTACACGGTGCGCGGCTCGGTGCACCTGGTCGAGGGCGGCTGGAGCTGGGCCGAGCACCTGCTCGACGACGCCGGCGGCGTGAAGCGCTGGCTCTCCGTCGAGGCGGAGCCGGACCTGGAGATGGTGCTCTGGGCCAGCGAGCCGGGCGCCACCGTCACCCCGGGCGCCCCGACGCTGGAGATCGCCGGCCGCCGCTACAACTGGGACGAGTCCGGCCAGGCCCGCTACACCGCGACCGAGGGCACCGGCCTCGACCCGCGCGGCACCATGCGCTACCACGACTACCAGGCGCCCGGCGGGGCCCGGCTGTCGTTCGAGGCGTACGGCGAGGCCGGCTGGGAGGTGAACCTCGGTGAGGAACTGCGTCGCGCCGAGGTGATGATCTATCCGCAGGGCGGCCCGGACCAGGTGAAGTGAGCGTGCTCGTCGCCCTTCGGACCCCGTACGTCGACAGCCGCGCCGCCGACCTGAGCCTGACCCTCGGCGGCCCGGAGCTGCCGGCGCTGGCCGTCCGCGACCTCGAACTGCCCGGTGGGGCCCGGCTGCGGCTGCGCCTGCTCGGCGCCTCCCACCAGGTCGTCGCCGGCGCGCTGACCGAGACGGTCGCCTGCCTGCCCGGCCACCGACCGCACCTGCCGGACACGCTGCACGACGCGACCGCCGGCTACCGCTTCACCGCCACGGTGCTGCGGCCGGCCGGCGACGGCCTGCGGACCCGGGTCGCGGCGCTCCGCGCCGAGCTGGCCGGCGACCCGTACGCGCTGGTCGGCGTCTTTCCCGGCGACGAGGACGCGGTCACCGCGCTCGCCGTCGCGCCCGACCCGCCGGCCGGCGCGGTCGCGTGGCGCACCTGGCACGCCTATCCCCAGACCAACGAGCTGGTCCTGACCGAGACGGTGGTGGAAGAGCTGTGACGTATCGACGGTGGTTCGTGGTGGGCGTGGCGGTCGCCGTCGTCGGCGCCCTGATCGCCGCCTTCGCGATCTTCTACGGCAACTTCTCGCCCCGCGGCTACGTGCAGGACCACTTCTCCCGGGCGTCCGGGCGGGACATCGGCTCGCAGGCCGTCGCGTACACCTCGAACAAGTCGCCCAGCCAGGTGTCGAAGGAGATCACCGACACCTGGCAGCCGGCCGACCAGTACGTCGACGGCAGCGGCGTCTACCTGCGCTACGACGACGACTCGGTGGTGATCCTCCCGCTCGCGGTCGGCTCGGTGATCCTGCTGGAGCGGATGCGAACCGCGTATCCCCGGTACCACGGCGTCGTCGGCAACAGCTGGGGCTGGGGCCGAGGCAGCACCGTCCGGGGCGGCGGCCCCGGCGCCGGCAAGTAGCCCGTCCGACCCCCCTCACCCTGGAGTAGTCCCTGTGGAGCATCTCGTCACCGACCTGCTGGTCACCCTCGCGTACGGCGTGGTGGGCGTCGTCCTGATGGCCGTCGGCTACCTGCTCGTCGACCTGGCCACCCCCGGCAAGCTCCACGAGCTGATCTGGACCGAGCGCAACCGCAACGCCACGCTGCTGCTCGCCTCCAACCTGCTCGGCGTCGGCACCGTGGTGGTCGCGGCCATCGTCGCCAGCGACGACGACTTCGCGCTCGGGCTGGTCGGGGCCGCCGCGTACGGGATCCTCGGTCTGGTCATCATGGCGGCGGCGTTCGTGCTGCTCGACGTGGCCACCCCGGGCAAGCTCGGTGAGCTGCTGGTCGACCCGGAGCCGCACCCGGCGGTCTGGATCTCGGCCACCGTGCACGTCGCCACCGGCGCGATCATCGCCGCCGCGATCAGCTGATGACCGGTCGGGCCGCGGCCGCCAAGGCGGAGGCCAAGGCGAAGGAGAAGCGGAACACGCTGGTGGCCTGGGTGGTCGTGCTCGGGCTGTTCGTCGGCGTGCCCTGCGCCATCGGGTTCGCCACCGCCGGCGACGGCGACACCGACGTGCCGACGCCGACGACCGAGCAGCGGACCGCCACCGTGCCGCTGCTGGCGTCCGCGTTCGAGGGCCAGGGCATCTGCTACGGCTGGCGGCTCTACGACTGGAGCACCGAGATCAGCGTCGGCTCCAACCTCGGCGACGGGACGTCGGTACGCGACGATCCGCGCTGCCCCCGCTGGATCGAGGTCTCCGCCGCCGTCCGCTACACCTCCTCCAGCAGCGAGTCGCAGGACTCGGCGAGCATCGCGGTGGACGGCTCGCCGGACATCGAGCGGGCCGACCTCTACCCGATCGCCTCCGGGCTGGACCGGTTCGGGCTGGACGGCGACGCGTTCGTCGACGAGCCCGGCTGGGCGATCACCCGGGCGACCACCGTGCTGCCGCTGCTCGCCGCCGAGGTCGGCCTGGCCGAACCCGCGCCCGCCGCCGCGACCCCGGCACCGTCCGGCTCGCCGGCCCCGCTGCCGGACGCCGGCAACGACCTGCTGCGGGACCGTAAGGGCTGGCTGATCACCGCCGCCGTCCTGCTGCTGGTCGCCGTGCTGTTCGTCGTGGTGGGGGTGCGACAGCGCCGCCGGCAGCTCCGGGGGCCGGTGCCCGCGCAGCGCGCCGGGGCGGGCGTCGCCGGGCGTACCCGGGAGAAAGCGTGACCGTCGACGTGCCCGCGCGGCCGCGGTGGCGCGCTGCCCGCGCGGCGGTCCTGCTCGCGGTCTTCGTCTGCGCGGCCTGCGGCCTGGTGTACGAGCTGGCGCTGGTCGCGCTCGGCAGCTACCTGATCGGCGACGCGGTCGGCCAGGCGTCGATCGTGCTCGGCGTGATGGTCTTCGCGATGGGCGTCGGCGCGCTGGTGGCGAAGCCGTTGCAGTCCCGGGCGGCGCCCGCGTTCGCGGTGATCGAGCTGACCCTGGCGCTGCTCGGCGGCCTCTCCGTGCTCGGCCTCTACGCGGCGTTCGCCTGGCTCGACCTCTACGGTCCGGCGCTGGTCGGCACCGCGTTCGTGCTCGGGCTGCTGATCGGCGCGGAGATCCCGCTGCTGATGGTGATGCTGCAACGCATCCGGGAGCAGTCCGCCGGCAGCGCGGTGGCCGACCTGTTCGCCGCCGACTACGTCGGCGCCCTGCTCGGCGGGCTGGCCTTCCCGTTCCTGCTGATGCCGGTCTTCGGTCAGCTCAAGGGCGCGCTGGTGGTCGGCGCGGTGAACGCGGTGGCCGGCGTGGCGCTGGTCCTCACCGTGTTCCGCGACGAACTCGGCCGCCGGGCGCGGGTGGGCCTGTGCGCCGGCTCCGTCGTGGTCGGGCTCCTGCTCGGGTACGCGTGGGTCACCGCCGGAGACTTCGAGGTGACCGCCCGCCAGCAGCTCTACCGCGACCCGGTGGTGCACGCCGAGCGCAGCCGCTACCAGGAGATCGTGCTGACCCGGTCGGTGCGGGAGGTCGGCCACGCCGACACCGACCTGCGGCTGTTCCTCAACGGCGACCTCCAGTTCAGCTCCGTGGACGAATACCGCTACCACGAGGCGCTGGTGCACCCGGCGATGCGCGGGCCGCACGGCGACGTGCTGGTGCTCGGCGCCGGCGACGGGCTGGCCGCGCGGGAGATTCTGAAGTACCCGGACGTGCGCTCGGTGACGCTCGTCGACCTCGACCCGGCGGTGGTGTCGCTGGCCCGCAGCGAACCGCAACTGCGCGACCTGAACCACCGGTCGCTGACGGACCCCCGGGTGCGGGTGCTCAACCTGGACGCGTTCGGCTGGCTGCGGACCGCCACGCAACGCTTCGACGTGGTGATCGCCGACCTGCCCGACCCGGACGAGACGGCCACCGCGAAGCTCTACACGGTCGAGTTCTACTCGCTGATCCGCCCGGTGCTGGCCCCCGGCGGGCGGCTGGTGGTGCAGTCCGGGTCGCCCTACTTCGCGCCCCGGTCGTACTGGTCGATCGAGCGGTCGGTGCGGGAGGCCGGCTTCACCACCGTGCCCTACCACGTCGACGTGCCGAGCTTCGGCGACTGGGGCTTCGTGCTCGCCGCGCCCGGCGGCACCGCGCCCGAGCTGGCGCTGCCGGCCGACGCGCCGCCGTTGCGCTTCCTCACCCCGGCGGTGCTCGCCGCCGCCGGCACGTTCCCCGCCGACCGGGGCCGGGTCGACGTGCCCGCCTCGACGATCCTGCAGCCCAGGGTGCTGGAGTACGCTCGCGAGGAGTGGCGCGGCTACTAGGTTTCGGGGCATGCGGTCACACCACCGGCTGTCCCGTCGGCTGCCGACGCGGGCGATCGACGCGGCCGCGTACCTCCAGGCGTTCGTGCTCTCCGGTGTGGTCACCGTGCTGGCCGTCCGGGCGTACCTCCAGGCCGCCGACTATCCGCAGCTCGGCGGCGGTGGGCTGCACATCGCGCACGTGCTCTGGGGCGGCCTGCTGCTCGTCGTCGGCCTGGGGATCGCGCTGGTCTTCCTCGGCGGCGGCCCGCGCACCGCCGGGGCGGTGGTCGGCGGCATCGGCTTCGGGCTCTTCATCGACGAGGTCGGCAAGTTCGTCACCGCCCGCACCGACTACTTCTACGCCCCGGCCGCGGCCATCATCTACGTCGCGTTCGCCCTGCTCGTGCTGCTCACCCAGGCGGTACGCGGGCGCACCGGCCGATCCCGGCTGACCTCGGCCGAGCGCACTGCCAACGCGCTGGACGTGGTGCTCAGCGGCCTGCCCCGCGGGCTGACCGACCGGCGTCGGGCCGCCGTGCTGCGGCTGGTGCAGGGCACCGGGCCGGAGACCGAGGCGGCCGTCTCCCGGTTGCTGGACGCGGTGCCCCGCCGGGAACCGCCGCCGGTGCGCTTCTGGCAGCGCGGCGCGGAGTGGGCCCGGCGGCTCGCCGTCTGGGCGGTCAACCGGCGCTGGCTGGTCTGGCCGGTGGTGGTCTGGCTGGTGGTGGAGCCGGTGGTGACCGTGGTGGCGGTGATCCTCGACGGCGTGACCGGCGCGCTCGACCAGGAGCGCGAGTGGGGCGCGGTGCTCGGCGTCAGCGCCACCGCGCTGGTCACCGCCGTGCTGAGCCTGCGGGCGGCCTGGCTGCTGCGCCACGACCGGGTCGAGGCGTTCCGGCTGTTCAAGCTGGCCCTGCTGGTCGACCTGCTGTTCGGGCAGGTCTTCAACTTCACGGTCAACCAGTTCGGCGCGGTGTTCGCGGTCGCGTTGGACCTGGCGCTGCTCGGTGTGGTCACTGCCGAGCACCGACGGCTGCGGCGCGCCGCCCACCACTGAGCCTTCTGCCGTGCCCACCTGGTCCGGGATCGCTACGGTGGTCATCTGATCCAGGGAGGGAGAATCATGGTCGATGCTCCGGGCACCCCGCCCCGCGCGCGTCCCAGTGTGGTGACGCTTTCCAGTTGGCTGCTCATTCTCGTCGCCGTCATCCAGGTGTTGAACCTGATCGTGACGCTGTCGGTCATCGGCACGATCCGTGACGTGCTCAAGGACGCGTACGCCGGCACGTCGGCCGAGTCGGCCGGCGACATCGCGTACGCGTTCACCATCGGCTCGTCGGTGCTGACGCTGCTGCTCGCGATCGGGCTCGTCGTCCTCGCGCTGCTGAACAACCGGGGGCGCAACGTCTCCCGGATCATCACCTGGGTGGTGGGCGGCCTCCTGCTCTGCTGCACCGGTGGCGGCCTGCTCAACGGTGTCTCCGGCGGCATGATGGGCGGTGGCGGCAACGCCAACGGTGACCTGCCCAGCACGCAGGAGATCCAGCGCCGGATGGAGGACGCGCTGCCGTCCTGGTACGGCCCGGTCAGCCTGCTGCTCGGCATCGTCGCGCTGCTCGCCCTGCTGGGCGCGCTGATCCTGCTGGCGCTGCCGAAGGCGAACGAGTTCTTCCGCAAGCCCAAGGCGGGCTGGGAGCCGCCGGTGCCGGGCGGCGCCTACCCGGCGTACCCGTCGACCCCGGGCCAGTCCGCCGACCCGGGCTACCCGTCGACCCCGGGGCAGTCGGGCGACCCGGCCTACCCGTCCACGCCGGGCCCGCAGGGCACGCCGCCGGGGACGCCCGGTGACCAGCCGCCGGCCGGGCCGACCGGCCAGTCGGGCGAGCGACGCGACCCGGAGCCGCCACCCGGAAGTTGACGGCAGGATTTCAGCGACGCCGACGATCCCTCCGAGTAGGTTGCTTCCCAACGCCTACCGGAGGGATTCGTCGTGTCGTACCCCGATCGGGCCGCGCCCCGCCGGCCGGCCACGGTCGTCGCCGCGGTGACGGTGCTGCTGCTGATGGCGGTCGGCGCCGTGGCGTACGCGGTGGCGAACCTGGTGGTGGCCGGCGGCACGGTCGAGCGGTTCCGCGCCGCCGCCTCGGGCACCGACGCCTCCGGCGGCGACGTCGACCGGGTGGCCGGCCTGCTGCGCGGCTCGACCGTGCTGGCCGCCGTGCTCGGCGTGCTGGCCGCGCTGCTGCTGGTCGGGCTCGCGCTCGCCCTGTTCGCCGGTCGCCCCGGCGCGCGGCCGGCCACCTGGGTGGTCGCCGGGTTGGGCCTGCTCTGCGGCTGCTGCGGGCTCGCGGTGCTGGTCGGGCAGCGGGCCGCCCCGCTGCGGCTCGACGCCGACGACCGGGTCACCGCCGACCTGCTGGGGCTGGTCGGTGACGCGTACCCGGCGTGGTGGATCCCGGTGAACGCGGCGCTGTCGGTGGCGCAGATCCTCGGCTACCTGGTGGTCGCCGGGCTGCTCACGCTGCCCTCGGCCACCGCCTTCCTGCACCGCCGCACGGCCCCGGCGGGCCGGCCGCCCGGCCCGCCGACCGGCTACGGCGCCACCACCTCCGGCGCTCCCGCCGCCGGGCCGACGCCCTGGGGGCCGCCGCCGGGGCTGACCTCCCCGCCGCCGGCCGGGCCGTCGTCACCGCCGGAGGACCGCGCATGACCGGGCCCGCCCGCCGCCGAGCCGTGGTCACCGGCGCCAGCCTGGGCATCGGCGAGGCGTTCGCCCGGCGGCTCGCCGCCGACGGCTGGGACCTGGTCCTGGTGGCCCGGGACTTCGCCCGCCTCGACGCGCTGGCGGCCGAGCTGGCCGGTCGGCACGGCGGTGAGGTGAAAACGATCCCGGCCGACCTGTCCACCGACGACGGTTGCGCGGTGGTGGAGCGCCGGCTGACCGACGGCTCGCCGATCGACCTGCTGGTGAACAACGCGGGGATCAGCCTGAACACCCCGTTCGTCCGCTCGGCGGTCCCGGACGAGTCCCGACTGCTGCGGCTCAACGTGCTGGCGGTGCTCCGGTTGACCCACGCCGCGCTCGGCCCGATGGTGGAACGCGGCGACGGGGCAGTGATAAATGTCTCTTCGGTTGCGGGTTTCGGTGTCCCCATGCCGGGATCGACCTACTCGGCCAGCAAGGCGTGGGTGACGAATTTCAGTGAGTCGATCGGTCAGTCGGTGGCGCCGCTCGGTGTGCGCGTGATGGCGCTCTGCCCCGGCTACACGCGCACCGGCAACCACGAGCGCGCCGGCATCGACATGTCGCGGCTGCCCGCCTGGGCCTGGCTGCGGGCTGACGAGGTGGTCGACGAAGGGCTGCGTGACCTGCGCAAAGGCAAGCTGGTGAGCGTGCCGGACTGGAAGTACAAGGTGGCCGTGGCCGGGCTGCGGCACGCGCCGAAGCCGCTGCTGCGGCGGTTCACCCGCGACACCCGGGGCCGGGTCGACCGGACGCGCGACTGACCGGACCCGGTCCCGCCACCCGGGCCGCGCCTTTGCGGACCGGGATGGACGGTCGCGCAGCGTAGCCGGGCATCGCCACTCATCGGTCGCCCACCGGGCTGACCGGGGCGGACCCCACGGACGGCGCACAGACTCGCGAAGTACGCTCTGTTGCCATGGGGGACCACGACGACCTGCGTAAATTCATCACTGACCTGGCCGTGGTCCACGGTCGGGTCGTGCTCTCCTCGGGCCGCGAGGCGGACTGGTACGTCGATCTGCGTCGCGTCACGCTCCATCACCAGGCCGCCCCGCTGATCGGCCGGGTGATGCGCGACCTCACCGCGGACTGGGCGTACGACGCGGTCGGCGGGCTGACCCTGGGCGCCGATCCGGTGGCCGTCGCGATGCTGCACGCCTCGGCCGGCACCGACCGCCCGCTGGACGCCTTCGTGGTCCGCAAGGCGGGCAAGGCGCACGGCCTCCAGCGTCGCATCGAGGGGCCGGACGTGGCGGGACGCCGGGTCCTGGCGGTGGAGGACACCTCGACCACGGGCGGAAGTGTGTTGACCGCCATTGAGGCCCTGCGTGAGGCCGGGGCGGAAGTCGTGGGTGTAGCGGTTATTGTTGATCGAGGTGCCGGCGACGCGGTGCGAGCCGCCGGATTGCCTTATCGGGCGGCCTATACGTTGGCTGACCTCGGCCTTGTGGCCTAAAAGTTTGCCGATTCGGATCTGCTGATATGCAGGCGGATCGATGCTGCTGGTGGAAGGATGGAATACGTGGGAACTGCGTTGGCTGAAATGACCATGCCTCAGATCTCGCCGCTTGCCGGCGAGCCGATCGAACGCGCCGATGCCGAGCGGCTCGCGGGGGTCCTCAAGGCCCTCGCCGACCCCGCCCGGCTGCGGCTGCTCAGCCTGATCCAGTCGGCTCCCGAGGGGGAGGCGTGCGTGTGTGACCTCACCGCGCCGCTCGGCCTCTCGCAGCCGACGGTCAGCCACCACCTGCGTATCCTCACCGAAGCCGGCTTGCTGGAGCGGGAGAAGCGCGGGGTCTGGGCGTACTACCGGCTGGTGCCGACCGCGATCGCCACGATCGCGGATCTGCTCACTCCGCCGCGGAAGCGGGCCACCAAGAAGGCTCGCTGACGTCACCGCCCGTCCACAGACGGGCCGGCCGGTCGAGGCCACGGCGCGATGGCACGCGCGCCGAACCCGGCGGGCCGTCCGAACCGGACGGGTGTGACCGGTGGCGTGCGAGGGGTGGCGCCATCGGCCGCAACGGGTGACGACTGCCGTCGCCCGACATGTCACGCATGAAGGCCGGTCCCCGTCCGGGGGCCGGCCTTCGGCGTCCGTGCCGGTCAGCGGCGGTGCTGGCCGCCGTGCCCGTGCGGGTGGTCGTCACCGTCGACGGCGTCCCGGGCCGCGTCCACCGCACCCGCCGCGGTCGCGGCGGCGATCACCGCGACCGCCTCGCCGCGCTTGCGCGCCCTCCGGTCGCGGAGGAACTCGAAGAAGATCGGCAGCACCGAGATCAGGATGATCAGCGCGACCACCGGCAGGATGTACCGGTCGATCTTGTCGCCGATGGCGTCGTAGATCTGGCGCGCCAGCAGGTAGCCGATCAGCAGGATGCCGTCCACCCAGAGGACCGCGCCGACCACGTTCCACACGAAGAACTGCCGGGCCGGCATGCCGAGCACCCCGGCCACCGGGTTCAGGAACGTCCGCACGATCGGGATGAACCGGGCCAGCACCACGGCCTTGGCCGGGCCGAACTTCTGGAAGTAGTGCTCCGCCTTCGCCACGTACTCCCGCTTGAACAGGCGGGAGTTGGGCTTGTCGAACATGCGCCGGCCGTAGCGGGCACCGAGCCAGTGCCCGAGCTGGGCGCCGGCGATGGCGCAGATCGGGCCGCCGATCATCAGACCGGCCAGCGAGAGTCGGGTGCCGTCACCGAAGATGGCGTCGGCCACCGGGGAGGCGGCCACCCCGGCCAGGAAGAGCAGTGAGTCGCCCGGGAAGAAGAAGCCGACCAGCAGACCGGTCTCGGCGAACAGGATCGCCCAGACGCCGATCATCCCGAAGGTGTGGATGAGATCCTTCGGATCCAGCGGGTTCAACGCCACGTTCTCGGAGATCATCCGGGTCTTCTCTGCTGTGTCCACGGCCACAAAGGGTACCCGGGCCCGGTCCGGCCTCGCGGCGGACCGGGCCACCTCGTCACAGGCGCGGGTCGACCGGCTCGGACTCGCAGGCGAGAATCGCGAAGACCAGCTCGTGGCGACGCCAGAGCGGGGCGTCCTCGGCCAGCGCGTCCAGCGCGGCCAGGCCCAGACCGTGCTCGCGCAGGGCCAGCCCGCGCTTGCGGCCCAGCGAGCGTCGCCGCAGCGCGGCGAGCTGCGCCGGCTCGGTGTAGCCGGGGCCGTAGATGATCCGCAGGTACTCCCGGCCACGGCACTTGATCCCCGGCTGGAGCAGCGAACCCTTCGGCGAACGGGCGGACAGGCCGGCGTACGGCTTGACCACCATGCCCTCGCCGCCGGCGGCGGTCAGCGCCAGCCACCAGTCCGTCGCCGCGGCCACCGCCGCCTCGTCGGCCAGCTCCACCACCATCCGCCGGGTCGGCGTGACGAACTCCGGGTCGGCCGCCCGGAGCCGGTCCGCCAGCGCCAGGTGCCAGCCGTGGTCGCGGTCCGCGTAACTCGCCCCGGCGCCGGCCAGCACCGCGAACGGCGCCAGCGTCACCCCGCGCAGCCCGTCGGTCGGCCCGACGTACGCCCGGTAGGCCGCCGAGTACGCGCCCACCTCGGCCGCCCGGTCGGCCATCCGGGCCCGCAACCCGTCCACCGGCAGCCCTCGCCCGGCGGCGGCGTCCACCGTGGCCAGCACCGCGGGCAGCGCCGCCCGGCCGGCCGCGCCGACGCCTGCGTACTGCTCGCGGATCAACCCGCCCGCCTTCGCCGACCAGGGCAGCAGCTCCGCGTCGAGCAGCAGCCAGTCGGTGTCCAGCTCGGCCCACAGACCGGCCGTGGTGACCGCCGCGTGGACCCGGGCCAGCAGCTCCTCGTCCAGCGGCGAGCCGAAGAACTGCCGACCGGTACGGGTGTGCACGACGCCGCCGCCGAACCGGCCCGGCTCCCGCTCCACCAGCACCACGGCCCGCGAGCCCATGTGCTTCTCCTCGCAGACCACCCGCTCCACGCCGGCCGCGCGGTAGTCGGCGAACGCCTCCGCCGGATGCTCCAGGAACCCCTCGACGGTCGACGTCGAGCAGGGCGCCATGGTCGGCGGGAGCCACACCAGCCGACCCGGGTCGACGGCGAAGCGGCTCATCACCTCCAGCGCGGCGGCGGCGTTCTCCGCCGGCACGGTCAGCGACCCGTACGCGTGGGTGAGGTGCCGGCGCCCGGTCACGTCGGCCAGGTCCAGCACGGTGTCCGGCCGCGTCGGGGCCGGCGGGACCAGCGGGCGGGCCGGGGCGTACCACTCCCGCTCGGCCGGCACCGCCACCAGCTCCTTCTCCGGGTAGCGCAGCGCGGTCAGCGTGCCACCGAACACGCAACCGGTGTCCAGGCAGATGGTGTTGTTGACCCACTCCGGCTCCGGCGTCGGGGTGTGCCCGTACACGACCATGGCCGAGCCCCGGTAGTCGCGCGCCCACGGGTAGCGCACCGGCAGGCCGTACTCGTCGGTCTCGCCGGTCGTCTCGCCGTAGAGCGCGAACGACCGCACCCGACCGGACGCCCGGCCGTGGTAGGCCTCCTTGAGCCCGGCGTGCGCCACCACCAGCCGGCCGCCGTCCAGCACGTAGTGGCTGACCAGGCCGTCGATGAACGTCTCCGCCTCGGCGACGAACTCCGCCGGCTCCGTGGCGAGCTGCGCCATCGTCTCGGCCAGGCCGTGGGTGAGCCGCACGTCCCGGCCGCGCAGCTTGCGCAGCAGCTTCTGCTCGTGGTTGCCCGGCACGCAGATCGCGTGGCCGGCCGCCACCATGCCCATCACCAGGCGGAGCACGCCGGGCGAGTCCGGGCCGCGGTCCACCAGGTCACCGACGAAGACCGCGGTACGCCCGGCGGGGTGCGTCGCGTCCACCGGGCGGCCGGCGTCGTCGCGGCGCAGTGCCCAGCCGAGCCGGGACAGCAGCGCCTCCAACTCGGCTCGGCAGCCGTGCACGTCGCCGACCACGTCGAACGGGCCGGTCAGCTCCCGCCGGTCGTTGAACAGCTTCTCGTAGCGGACCTCGGCGGCGTCGATCTCCTCCACCCCGCGCAGCACGTGCACCTTGCGGAAGCCCTCCCGGGCCAGCCGCCCGTACGACTGCCGCAGGTCACGCCGCATCCGGGTGAGCACCGGCCGGCCGTGGGTGCGGTCGGCGCGTGCCTCGGTGCGCTCCCAGGCCACCGCCTCCGGCACGTCCAGCACGATCGCCACCGGCAGCACGTCGTGCTCCCGGGCCACCCGGATCAGCCCGGCCCGGGCGTGCGACTGGAGGTTCGTCGCGTCCACCACGGTCAGCCGTCCCCGCCGCAGCCGGATGCCGGCCACGTGGTGCAGCGCGTCGAACGCGTCGGCGGACGCGGCCTGGTCGTTCTCGTCGTCGGCGACCAGCCCACGGAACATGTCCGAGGAGAGCACCTGGCTGGGCGCGAAGTGCCGGCGGGCGAACGTCGACTTGCCGGCGCCGGAGACGCCGACCAGCGCCACCAGCGCCAGCTCGGGAATGTCCAGCACGGTCATCGGTCCGTCTCCTCGTTCCGGTCGTCGCGGGTGAGCACCGCCATCTGGGTCGGGGTGCCCACCTCCGGGTCGGCGTCGCCGACACCGGTGATCGTGGCCGTGTAGCCATGGGTCGCCGCCACCCGCTCCACCCAGGCGGCGAACTCCGCCCGGGTCCACTCGAACCGGTGGTCGGCGTGCCGGAACCGGCCCGGCCCGAGCCCCTCGTAGCGGACGTTGTACTCCACGTTCGGGGTGGTCACCACCACCGTGCCGGGCCGGGCGTGACCGAACACCGCGTCCTGGAGCGCCGGCAGCCGGGGCGGGTCGAGGTGCTCGACCACCTCCATGAGCACCGCCGCGTCGTAGCCGCGCAGCCGGTCGTCCCGGTAGGTCAGCGCCGACTGGCGCAACCGGATCCGCTCCCGCTGCCGCTCCGGCAGCCGGTCCAGCCGCAGCCGTCGCGCCGCCAGGGCGAGCGACCGGTCGGCCACGTCGACGCCCACCACCTCGGTGAACCGTCGGTCGGCCACCAGCGCGGTGAGCAGCGCGCCACCGCCGCAACCCAGGTCCAGCACCCGGCGCGCGCCCGAGTCCCGCAGCGCGGTGAGCACCGCCTCGCGCCTGAGCACCGCCAGCGGGGCCCGGTGCGCCGCCGTGGTTCCGGCGCCGTCGGCGGCCGGATCGACGCTGTCGTCGGTGGGCGGCTCGTCGTCCGGGCGCAGCGCGGTCAGGCGGGCCAGGGCCGCGCCGGCCAGGGCCCGGCGGTGCGCCAGGTAACGGCGGATGATCAGAGCGCGCTCCGGGTGACCGGCCAGCCAGCCGGAGCCGGCCCGCAGCAGCTTGTCCACCTCGTCCGGGGCGACCCAGTAGTGCTTGGCGTCGTCCAGCACCGGCAGCAGCACGTACAGGTGGTTGAGGGCGTCGGCGAGCCGCAGCGTCCCGCTCAGCGTCAGGTCGACGTAGCGGCTGTCACCCCACTCCGGGTACGCCTCGTCGAGCGGGATCGGGGTGGCCGTCACGGTCCAGCCGAGCGGGGCGAAGACCCGTACCGCCAGGTCGGCGCCGCCGCGGCAGCGCAGCACCGGCACCCGGACGGTCAGCGGGATCGCGGTGGCGGCCAGCTCGGGCCGGTCCCGGGACTCGCCGCGCAGCGCCGAGCGGAACACCTTGGCCAGCGCCGACGAGAGCAGGCTGGAGGCCGCGTACGGGCGGTCGTTGACGTACTGCCCGAGGGTGAAGCCCTCCGGGGCGCTCGACTGCCGGCGGCCCCGGCCCCCACCCAGCTTCAGCGGATCCACCTCGACCAGCAGCGCCGCCGTGCACCGCGCCTCGTCCGCCTCGGGGTAGAACACGTGCGCGGCACCGGTGGGCAGGTCGAAGCTCTGCACGCGGTCCGGGTGCTTGACGAGGAGGTGGCCGAGGTCGGTCGCGGGGTGGTGGGTCGTGGTGAGGGTCAGCAGCACCTGGTTGATGTTCCTTGATCTTTGCCGTCGTGTCGTGGGGGTTTCCGGGGGAGCCCGGATATGGCGGTGCCCCGCCGACCGGTGTGGTCGACGGGGCACCCGGTGTCGTTCGGTCAGGCGACGAAGCGGGTCCTGCGGCGGCGGGAGACCACGTAGCCGGCGGCGCCGCCGGCCAGCAGCAGCGCGCCGATGCCGGCGATCAGGCCGGTGGAGGAACCGGTGATCGGCAGCGTGCCGCCGTCACCGCCACCCTGGCCGCCGTCGCCGCCCGCGGCGGCGTTGACGACGACCGCGGCGGTGTCGTTGGCCGGCTTCAGGTCACGGGTGAAGCCGCCGTCGCACTGGCAGGTGACGTTGATCTTCACCGGCCCGGTCGCGTTGGCGACCACCTTGTCGATCCGGAGCGAGAAGTCCAGCATCGCCGAGTCGCCGGCCTTCAGCACGCTGTCGAAGTAGCAGAAGTAGTGGCGCTTGCCCGGCTCGCCCGGCTCGCCCCACTCGTCGCCGTTCCTGGTGATGCAGTTCTCCGGCACGGCGACCGCCGTCGTGCCCTGCGGCACGTCGAAGCTCAGGTAGGTGACCGAGCTGCCCGACCGGTTGTAGTCGAGCGTCGCCGGGCCGTTGTTACGCAGCCCGAAGGCCGCCTTCACCGTGGCGCCGGCCTTGCCGGTCACCGAGGCGCCGAGGGCCTCGAGGTCGGTGCCGTTCTTGCCGGTCGCCGTCACCGTCATGATCGTGCCGTTGTTCTCCGGCCGACGGTCGGCCTGGAAACGCTGGGCGGTCGCCTTGCCGGGGACCAGGGTGAGGGCCAGCTCGCCGTCGGTGCCCGGCTTGCCGATGGTCTCCTGGTAGAAGCCCACGTCCTTCTGGAAGTCCTCGAACTCGGCCGGGGTCATCCAGATGATCTCGCCGTACTTGGAACTCGGGGCGTAGGTGTCCGCGCCGAGGACGTACGGCAGCGACGCGCTGAAGGTGCTGCCCGAGGGCAGTTCCTCGTCGAACGCGCAGGTGCGCAGCTCGTCGCCCGCGTAGGTGCAGTTGGAGAAGTGCTTGGCCGCGTTGAGGCCGTAGTCGTTGTAGAAGACCGCGACGGCGCCCTCGGCGGAAGTCTCGCCCGCGTTGCTGACGGTCGCCGCGGCGGTGAAGGCGCCACCCGGCGCGACCGACGTCTTCGTCTCGGGACCGGCGGCCAGGTCGACGCCCTCACCGACCCGGATCTTCGCGTCGTGCGAGACCGGCTCGCGGCCGGCCGCGGTCATGGTCACCTTCAGCGTGCCGGCGTCGCCGTCCTTCGCCTTGTCGGTGGCCTTGAGCTGCACGTCGAAGAACCCGGTCGAGCCCCACTCGTAGACCTCGACGTCGAACGGGTTGGTGCAGAGCAGCACGTACTCCGACGGCGTGCTGCAGTCGCTGCCGGACTCCTCGCCGACGGTCACCTTGCCGGCCAGGTCGGAGAAGTCGTAGCGGACGGCGACGTCGTGCAGCACCGTCGGGGCGGAGCTGAAGATCCGGGTGTCCCCGATCTTGCCGTCCGAGTTCGTGGCGATCGTGGTATCGCTGAAGTAGAGGCCCAGCTTGATCTGGGATCCGCCGGCGACGGCGGGGGTGGCGGAGGCGGCGACGAACGCGCCTGCGACGCCCAACCCGGCGAGCCAACGCCGGGTGGAGTTGCTGAGCATGAGGGGGGTCCTCCCGTGGGGGTGATCAGGTGGAGCCCGTGGATCTTAAGGATTCCTTAAGTCACCCCGCTCGCCCGTCGGCCGAACATTGACCGAACGGATGATCAACACACCACCGGCCGGCCAGGTCAGCGGTAGTCGTCCTCCTCGGCGGCGACCACCCGGGCCTGCTCCATGGCGTCCCAGTCGTCGACCTCCAGGCCCCGGTGCGGTTCCCCGTCGGTGTCGTCACCCACCGTGGCGGCCTGCTCGACCGCGTCGGCCGGCTCCGCCTCCAGGTCCCGCTCCTCCGGAGCGAGGTGGTCGCTCGGGGTGAAGTCCTCGTCGGGCTGTCCCATCGTCCCTCCCTGCGTCTCGTGCGGGCGTCTGCCACCACCGTACGGGCTGGTCGGGGCCACCGCTCGGAGCCGGGCGAACGGCGGAGTCGGCGATTGTCCCCTCCCCGGCGCACGGCCGGTGCCAGGATGGGGACGTGGGCTTCCTGATCCGGTTGGCGATCACCGCGGTCGCACTGTGGATCGCGACGCTGATCGTGCCCGGCGTGGAGGTGACCGGCCGCAACGGCGGCAACACCGTGTTCACCCTGATCCTGGTGGCGCTCGTCTTCGGCGTGGTCAACGCGGTGCTCAAGCCGCTCATCAAGGTGTTCGGCTGCGTGTTCTACCTGCTCACGCTCGGTCTGTTCGCGCTCGTCGTGAACGCCCTGCTGTTCCTGCTCACCGACTGGATCGCCGGCGTGTTGAAGCTGCCGTTCCACGTCGACGGCTTCTGGGCCGCGTTCTGGGGCGCCATCGTGGTGTCGGTGGTGAGCTGGCTGATCAGCGTCGCCGTGCCGGACAGCCTGGAGGAGCGGTGAGCGGTGCCCGGGTCGGTTGTGCCCCGCGTTCGCTCCTACGGGATACTTCCCGCGGTGGACAGCGCGGTCCGGCGCACCCGATGGAAGACGGCGGCCTGCACGGCCGAGAGCGGTAAGTAAGGAGCGTTCGACATGCCCATCGCTTCCCCCGAGGCTTACGCGGAGATGCTGGACCGGGCCAAGGCCGGCCGGTACGCGTACCCCGCGATCAACGTGACCTCCTCCCAGACGCTGAACGCGGCGCTCAAGGGCTTCGCCGACGCGGAGAGCGACGGCATCGTCCAGGTCTCGACCGGCGGCGCGGAATACCTGTCCGGTCCGTCGATCAAGGACATGGTGACCGGCGCGACGGCGTTCGCCGCCTACGCGCACGAGGTGGCCAAGAAGTACCCGGTGAACATCGCGCTGCACACCGACCACTGCCCGAAGGACAAGCTGGACAAGTTCGTCCGGCCGCTGATGGCCATCTCGCAGGAGCGGGTCAAGAACGGCCAGGAGCCGCTGTTCCAGTCGCACATGTGGGACGGCTCGGCCGTGCCGGTGGCGGAGAACCTGGAGATCGCCGAGCAGCTCCTCGCCGAGGCCGCCAAGGGCAAGATCGTCCTGGAGATCGAGGTCGGCGTCGTCGGTGGCGAGGAGGACGGCGTCGAGAACGCCATCAACGACAAGCTCTACACCACCGTGGACGACGGCCTGGCCATGGTCGAGGCGCTCGGCCTGGGCGAGAAGGGTCGCTACATGGCGGCGCTGACCTTCGGCAACGTGCACGGCGTCTACAAGCCGGGCAACGTCAAGCTGCGCCCCGAGGTGCTCAAGCAGATCCAGGACGCGGTCGGCGCCAAGTACGGCAAGGACAAGCCGCTCAGCCTGGTCTTCCACGGCGGCTCCGGCTCGCTGCTGGAGGAGATCCGGGAGGCGCTGGACTACGGCGTGGTGAAGATGAACATCGACACCGACACCCAGTACGCCTTCACCCGCCCGGTCGCGGACCACATGCTGCGCAACTACGACGGCGTACTCAAGATCGACGGCGAGGTCGGCAACAAGAAGCAGTACGACCCGCGGGCGTGGGGCAAGCTGGCCGAGGCCGGCCTGGCCGCCCGCGTGGTCGAGGCCTGCGAGCACCTGCGTTCCACCGGCACCCGGATGAAGTGACCCGCTTCGCGGGTAAGGCGGGGCCCCCGGTTAACGCGTTAGTTAACCGGGGGCCCTGCCTCTACCGGAGGCGTTAAGCGGGGGCCCCGCCTTTCACGGCACCAGGAGGGCGACCGCCTCACGGACGTCGTCGGTGAGGTGGATCGTCCGGGACAGGTCGCCGAACGGGGACGCCGCGAACAGCGGCCTCAGCAGCGACTCCACCGGCAGCTCGGTGGTCCAGAAGGCCCGGTCCAGGAAGACGTACGCGCCGCTGGCCCCGTCGGTGCCGTAGAACGTCTTGGTGGCCGCCTGGAACACCTCCTGCACCGTGCCGGCCCGCCCCGGCGCGAACACGATCCCGCCCCGGGCCAGCCGCAGGATGGTGTCCTCCCGGATGGCGTTGGAGAAGTACTTCGCGATCCGGCCGGCGAACAGGTTCGCCGGCTCGTGGCCGTACAGCCAGGTGGGGATCGCCAGGCCGCCGGAGCGGGCCCACTCGGTGCCGGGCGCCGCCGGGCGGGGCGTGGGCAGCGACGGACCGTCCGCGTACCGCTTGCGCACCGCCAGCGCCGCCGCCGTGTAGCGGTCGTGGTCGGTGAAGTCGGGCGCGGCGGCCAGCACGTCGATCGCCGCGGACAGCTCCTCGGCCGGCCAGGCCGCGAGGAACGCACCCAGGTTCGCCGCCTCCATCACGCCCGGACCGCCGCCGGTCACCACCAGGCGGTCGGCCCGCGCCAGCTCCCAGCCCAGCACCGCCGCCATCCGGTACGCGGCGCTGCCGCGCGGCACCGCGTGCCCGCCCATCACGCCCACCACGGACTGCGGCCCGTGCACGGCCAGCCACGAGCGGGTGGCGTCGGCGAGCGCGTTGTCCACGCCGTGGTCGTGCAGCCGCTGACCGAGCGCCTCGCGGACGTCGGGCAGCGCGCCGCCATGCGCCCGGAAGTGCGCGTACACCCGGGTGTCGTACATCTGGGTGAACCCGCCCTCGGCGAAGCCGGCGGCCAGGTCGTCGGCGGTGTAGAGGTGGGACGGCTGGGTGGGGTAGGGCAGCCCGGAGAACGGCGGGACCACGTTGGCGCCCCGGCGGACCAGGTCCGCGCCCACCTCCCGGTCGGTGAACCGGCAGCCCACGAAGAGGGTGCCGGCGACGTCGACGTCGCGCAGGTCGGGGACCGGGTCCAGGTCGAGGCGGAGGCCCTGCACGGTCAGGCCGGCGAGGGTCCCCTCGGCGAGTCGCCGGTCGAACTCGGCCCGGGTCTCGATCTCGTCGATGCTGGTGTCGTGCGGCTCGATGACGTCCGCGGGTGGTGGGGTCGGCACCAGATCATCCTGCCCCCACGTGGCAACTCCGCGCACAGAAGCCCGGCGGGCACGCCGCCGGGCTTCTGCGTAACCGGTTCCTGGGGAGGCTCCGGATCTGTATTTGTAGTGCAAGAACCACCGCGGCGGCATGGGCCGCGGGTACGCGTCGTCCCGCCGCAGGCGTGACGAAACCCTCAGCCGTTCAGCCGACAGGCCGGCCGGACCCCCTCGCGCGGTCGGGGGCGAAGCGGGTTGAATGGGGCGATGCAGAACCTGTTGCCTGAGCCACCGGCCACCCTGCTCCCCGTCTCCGAGGAGGCCGACGCCGCGCTCGCCGCCGCGGCCGAGCAGGGCACCGACGAGGCGTACGCCGAGGTCGCGGCCCGCTTCCCGACCTACAGCGCGGGCTGGGCGGCGCTGGCCGGCCGCGCGCTCGCCACGGATCAGGTGGTCCCGGCGTACGCGTACGCCCGCACCGGCTACCACCGCGGCCTGGACCAGCTTCGCCGCAGCGGCTGGAAGGGGCACGGCCCGGTGCCCTGGTCGCACGCGCCCAACCAGGGCTTCCTCCGCTGCCTCTACGTGCTGTCCCGGGCCGCCGGCGAGATCGGCGAGGCGGACGAGGCGGCCCGCTGCGCCCAGTTCCTCCGCGACTGCGACCCGGCGGCCGGGGACGCGCTGGCCAGCGACTGACCCGACCGGCGACGGCCGGCCCGAGCGGGCCGGCCGTCGTGCCGTCCTACAGCCCTTCCGCCACCGACGCGGCGATCTTCAACCAGGCGTCCCGGGTGGCGGCGGAGAGCTGGCCGTACCGCAGCGGCTCCCCGGTGTCGATGAGCCGCTCGTACGGCGCCAGCAGCACCGCCCGGGTGCGGGCGGCGAAGTGCGCCTGGATGGCCGGCAGGTCGATCTCCTTGCGGGACGGCGGCATCGAGACCACCGTGACCGCCTGCCGGACCAGCCGCTGCCGGCCGCTCTGCTCCAGGTGGTCGAGCATCCGGGCGGCCGTCTCGGCCGAGTCGTTCCGCGCCGACATGGTCACCACCAACTGGTCGGTCGCGTCCATGGCGGCCTGCCAGTTCTGCGCCCGGACGTTGTTCCCGGTGTCCACGAAGATCAACTTGTAGAAGCGGCTGACCACGTCCCGGATCTCCGCGAACGCGGCGGCGGTCAGCATCTCGCCGCCGGTCGCCGACTCGTCCGAGGCGAGCACGTCGAACATCCCCTCGCCCTGCGAGCGGACGTACTGCGACAGGTCACCGACCCGCCCGTGCGCGCCCTGGAACTGGCCCAGGTCGCGCAGCATGTCGCGCACCGTGCGGGCGTGGAAGTCCTGCTGCGCCCGCATCCCGAGGGTGCCCTGGGTCTCGTTGTTGTCCCAGGCCAGCACGTACCCACCGCGCTTCTGGCCGAACGTCATGGCGAGCAGCAGGATGGCCACCGTCTTGCCGGCCCCGCCCTTGGGGTTGACCACGGTCACCTGACGCAGCCCGCCGAAGTTGCGGCGGACCATCTCGATGTCGCGCTTCATCTCCTGCTCGTGGCGACCGGGCGCGAGCCGGACCAGCCCCATCCGGTTGACGACCGCGCGTACGCCCATGGTGGCCACCGGGTCGACCGGCCGGGCCTGACGTCGCCGGGCGAAGTCCTCCGCGGTCGGGGGGACCGCCTGCTGCGGCGTCCAGCCCGGCTCCGGGTACACCCCGGGTGGCAGCGCGGGCGACTGGGACGGCGGGACGGCGGACGCCTGCGGCGGTTGCGCCGCTCCGGCCTGCGCGGCCTGCGGTGCCGGCCCGTGGTGCGGGATCGGTCCGGCCTGTGGTGCCGGTCCGTGGTGGGGTGCCGGTCCGTGGTGCGGGCTCGGTCCGGTCTGTGGCGCCGGGTCGCCTGGCTGGGGTGACCCGGGCTGGTGCGGCCATCCGGGTGGATACCAGCCCGGCTGAGCCGCCGCGCCCGGCTGAGCCGCCGCGCCCGGCTGCGGCGGATAGGCGCCCGGCTGAGCCGTCGCGCCCGGCTGCGGCACCGCGCCCGGCTGCGGCGGATAGGCGACCGGCGGGTAGGCCGTGCCGTTGCCGTAGGGCGGCTGCTGCATCGGCACGCCCGGCGACGGCGGGAACGGGCCGAGCCGGGGCGGCGTCTCCTCGACCGGGCCGCCCGGCCCCTCGACCCGTGCCGTGCCGATCGACGTCCCGCCGTCCAGCGGTGGCGGACCGTCCGCCGACGTCTGGCCGTCCGCCCACGCCGGCGCTCCGAGCGCGGCGGCCGGGGCGGGATCCGTCGAGCCGGCGGTGTCGACCGTGGTGCGCTGCGGCGGCTGTGCCCACGGCGACGCGGGGCGCCCGTTCGGCGGGGTGTCACCGACACCGGCCGGCGGCGTCGCGGCGGCATCGGAACCGTTGCCGGCGGCAGCGGCGGCGGTGTCCGGGCCGACCGCCCGCTCACCCGTCACCGCCGGGCCGGGTGTGGCCGGCCCCGGGACGACGCCGGGGGTCACCGGGCCGGGTGCGACCGTCCCGTGGACGCCGCCTGAGGTCACCGGGGCGGGTACCGCCGTCACCGGGGTGTCGGGGGAGGCGGTGGCCGGGCCGACGGGAGTCGTCCTCGGCGCGTCGCCGAAGGCCGGCGGTGTCGGCTGGTCGAGCGAGAACGGAAGATCGAGGCCGACCGGCGGCTGCGGTGACCCGCCGGCACCCGGGCGGCCCGCGTGAGGCGCCGGACCGGCCTGCGGCGGCACCGGGCTGGCCTGCGGGGACGGTGCCGGACCGGCCTGCGGCGGCACTGGGCTGGCCTGCGGGGACGGTGCCGGGCCGGCGTGCGGCGGCACCGGGCTGGCCTGCGGGGACGGTGCCGGCGTGGCCCGCGGCGGCGGTGCCGCCACGGTGTGGGGCGGCATCGGGCGGGGCTGCGGCGGCGGTGCCGGAACGGCCTGCGGTGGCATCGGACCGGCCTGCGGCGATGCCGGACCGGCGTGCGGCGGCACCGGACCGGGCTGCGCCGACGGCACCGGGGCGGCCTGCGGGGACGGCACCGGGGCGTCGCCCGGCGGGAGAGGCCAGGGCGGCACGGCCGGCTGGGCCGGGGCCGCCCACGGCGGGGCGGCTACCACGCCGTCGATCTCCTCGGGCGGCCAGAGCGGTTCGACGTCCCGCTCCGGCACCTGCGGTCGGCCCGGCACGGGGGTTCGGTCGTCGTTCTCATGCACCACGCGGTTCCTCCCCATCCCTCCCGCCGAGGATAGGCGGTCCGGCCGGCCGGGCGAGCCGGGTGCGGATCGATCGGGGTCAGCCCGTCCAGACCGCCCAGGCCCCCGGCTCGGTCCACCAGGACCGCTTCCGGCTCAACTCGCCCTCGACACCGTCGTCGAGGAACGGCACCTTCTCGTCGCGGGGCACGACCGCCACCGCCCGGCCCCGGGCCCGGCGTACCTCGAGCCGGACCTTCTTCCGGCCCAACGCCGATCGGGTGACCACGGGCACGGCCACGCCGACCGCCAGCCGCCCGTCCGCCGGGTCCGGATCGGCCAGCAGGGCCACCTCGCCGAGGTGCGCGTACCCGCCGGCGTTGCCGATCGCGCAGGCGCTGATCGGCTCGCTGCCGTCGCTGAGCACCCGGCCGTCGACCTCGACCCGGGCCCGCCAGTGCAGCGGCCGGCCGGCGTCGTCGGCCGCGCCGAGCAGCGCGCCGTCCAGCGTCACCGAGCCGCCGTCGTTGCGCAGCAGGTCGAGCCGGCGCGGCGTGCCGTCCAGCACCGCCGCGGCCACCGCCGCCGGGTCGCGGGGCAGCCCGAGCTGCGCGGCCAGGTCCCGCGCCGTCCCGGCCCGGGCCGGGTCCAACGGGAGTACGCCGACCGGCGGCAGGTCGGGCAGCGTCCGGTTCTCGGCCAGGTCGGCGGGGCGGCGGCTGGGCGGCGGAGCGTACCGCCGGACCAGCCGGCGCAGCACGGCGCGCAACTGACCGTCACTGGCCGTGGCCACGATCAGCCGGGTCTTGCCGTCGGCGTCGGGCCAGGCGAGGCCGTCGGCGCGGGGTGGGCCGTCGAGGCGGGCCAGCACCTCGTCGATCTCCGCGTCCGACCGGGCGGTCACCGTGGTCACCCGCGCCCCCCGCGCGGTGAGCGCGTCCGCGCAGGCCAGCACCGGTACGCGAGGCGTCTCGCAGCGGTCGGCGTTGGGCGTGGCGGCGGTGTCGTCCGCGCCACCGCAGCAGGCTCCGCCACTGCCGCAGCCCCCACCGGGAGCGTCCCGCTCCGAGCCGAGGGTGAGCAGCACCACGTCGTACACGAAGGAGCCTCCTGCTTCTCGACGAACCCCTGCCGGTTCCGCCGTCACTACTTGTTAGCCTGACACCCCGGGCTCGCTGACCGGTCGCCACCTGGCACCCGAGCCTTCTGGAGGCGGAGAAGATGCCAGCGATCGTGCTCCTCGGCGCCCAATGGGGCGACGAGGGCAAGGGCAAGGTTACCGACCTGCTGGGTGAGCGGGTCGACTACGTCGTGCGCTACTCCGGCGGCAACAACGCCGGTCACACGGTGATCACCCCGGACGGCCAGAAGTACGCGCTTCACCTGATGCCGTCGGGTGCGCTCTCTCCGAGCGCGATGATCGTCATCGGCAACGGCGTGGTGGTCGACCCGAAGGTGCTGCTGCAGGAGATCGACGGGCTCGCCGAGCGGGGCGTGGACGTGTCCCGCCTGCGCATCTCCGGCGACGCGCACCTGATCATGCCGCACCACCGGGCGCTGGACCGGGTGGTCGAGCGCTACCTGGGCAGCTCCCGGATCGGCACCACCGGCCGGGGCATCGGCCCGGCCTACGGCGACAAGGTCGCCCGGATGGGCATCCGGCTGCAGGACCTGCTCGACCCGGGCATCCTGCGCAAGAAGCTGGAGCTGGCGCTCCGGGAGAAGAACCAGCTCCTGTTCAAGGTCTACAACCGTAAGGCGATCGACGTCGAGGAGACCGTCGAGGAATACCTCCAGTACGCCGAGCGGCTGCGGCCGTACATCGCGGAGACCCGGGTGATGCTCTGGGACGCGCTGGACCGCGGCGAGACGGTGCTGCTGGAGGGTGCCCAGGCCACCATGCTCGACATGGACCACGGCACCTATCCGTTCGTCACCTCGTCGAACCCGACCGCCGGTGGGGCGTGCGTGGGCGCGGGCATCCCGCCGACCGCGATCACCAAGGTCATCGCGGTGAGCAAGGCGTACACCACCCGGGTCGGTTCCGGTCCGTTCCCCACCGAGCTGTTCGACGACAACGGGCAGCACCTGCGCAAGGTCGGCCACGAGTACGGCACCACCACCGGCCGGGAGCGCCGCTGCGGTTGGTTCGACGCCGTGGTGGCCCGGTACGCGTGCCGCCTGAACGGCGTGACCGACCTGGTGGTCACCAAGCTGGACGTGCTGACCGGCCTGGCCAAGGTGCCGATCTGCGTCGGGTACGAGATCAACGGCGAGCGTTTCGACGACATGCCGATGACGCAGACCGACTTCCACCACGCCACGCCGATCTACGAAGAGCTCGACGGCTGGTGGGAAGACATCACCAAGGCCCGCACCGAGGACGAACTCCCCGAGAACGCAAGGCGCTACATAGCCCGAATCGAGGAGCTCACGAACACCCGGGTGAGCGTAGTGGGAGTAGGCCCAGGCCGAGAAGAAAACGTCCTCCGCCACCCCCTCCTCCCTAACCCCACCCCACCCCCACCCCACCCCCAACCCCCGAGCCCCCGCGCCGTTGATCATGAAGTTGGCGGCTGTTTTGTAGATCCACATCGCCGCTAACTTCATGATCAACGAGGCGAAGGGGCGAGGGGCGGGCGGGCGGCCCGGGAGGGAGGGGTTGGGTTGTCCACAGGGTGGGGTTGGGTTGTCCACAGGGGGTCTCGTCGGGGCCGGCTGGGCGGGACCCTCGACGGGTGGATCGCGTGGTGGTGGTCAAGCGGATCGCTGGTGAGCAGGGCGGGGTGGTCACCCGCGAGCAGGCGTTGTCGGCCGGCTTCAGCCGCCATGAGATCGACAACCTGCTGACCTCGGGACGGTGGCGGCGGCTCGCTCGGGCGACGTACGCCATCGGCGCGACCGGGGAGGCAACCCGGGTCGAACGACGTCGACGGATCCGCGCCGCGGTGCTGTCCCTGGGGCCGGAGGCGCACGCCGTCCTGGCGACCGCCGCCGAGCTCCACGCGATCGCCGGTCTGGCGCGCACGGCGACGATCCACGTCGGACTACCCGGGCGTATGGCCAGGCCGACCCGGGTCCGGGATGCCGCCGTGGTCGTGCATCAGTTCGAGCGTGTGGCCGGGGCGCTGACGTCGGTCGACGGCATTCCGGTGACCGTTCCCACGCACACGCTCGCGGACCTGGTCCTCCGCGAGCGCCGGTATGCCGCCGTGGCCCTGCTCGACTCGGCGCTCAACCGCATGGTGATCAGCGAGGACGATCTCGGTGCCATCCCCGCGCTGCTCGTGCGCCGGCGAGGTGCGGTGCACGCCCGTCGCTGCCTGGCCGAGGCGAACGGCGCGGCACAGTCGCCGCTCGAGACGCGTACCCGGCTGCGGTGCGTCGACGGCGGCGTACCACCGGATGCCCTGCAGGTCGAGGTGCGCGACGCCGACGGATACCTCCTCGGTGTGGGGGACATGGGGTGGCGGGCCGGTCGGGTGATCGCCGAGGCGGACGGCCGGGATCCGCACAGTGCACCCGGTGCGCTCTTCGAGGACCGACGACGCCAGAACCGCCTGACCAACGCCGGCTGGACCGTCCTCCGCTTCACCTGGTCCGACACGCTTCGCCCCGACTACGTCCCGCACGTGGTCCGCCAGGCGCTGGCCACCAGGACCACGCGTCGATCATGAGGTTGGCCGCGATGTCGATCTCACATCGTGCCGTCAACTTCATGATCGACGGGGTGGGGGTGGGGGTCGGTAGGATGCCCGGCGTGCGGGTTCTTCTGGTGGGTGGTGGCGGGCGGGAGCATGCTCTCGCGCTCGGGTTGAGTGCGGATCCGGCGGTGGAGGCGCTGGTCGCGGCTCCGGGCAATCCGGGGATCGCGGCGGTCGCCGCGCTGCGGGAGGTGACCCCCACCGATCCGGCGGCCGTGGCCGCGCTCGCCGTCGAGGTCGCGGCGGACCTGGTGGTCGTCGGCCCGGAGGCGCCGCTGGTGGCGGGCGTCGCCGACGCGGTACGCGCCAAGGGCATCGCGGTGTTCGGCCCGGGTGCGGAGGCGGCCCGGCTGGAGGGCTCGAAGACGTTCGCGAAGGACGTGATGACGGCCGCCGGCGTGCCGACCGCGCGCGCGTACACCTGCACCGACGCGGCGGATGTGGCGCGGGCGCTGGACGAGTTCGGCGCGCCCTACGTGGTCAAGGACGACGGGCTCGCCGCCGGCAAGGGCGTGGTGGTCACCGACGACCGGGCGGCCGCCGAGCGGCACGCGGCGGACTGCGGGCGGGTGGTGATCGAGGAGTACCTGTCCGGTCCCGAGGTCTCGCTCTTCGTGGTCACCGACGGGGAGGCGGCCCTGCCGTTGCTGCCCGCGCAGGACTTCAAGCGGGTCGGCGACGGGGACACCGGGCCGAACACCGGCGGCATGGGCGCGTACGCGCCGCTGCCGTGGGCCCCGCCGGGTCTGGTCGACGACGTGATGCGCGACGTGGTGCACCCGACGCTGGCCGAGATGCGCCGCCGGGGCACCCCGTTCGCCGGCCTGCTCTACGTGGGCCTGGCGATCACCCCCGCCGGCCCGCGTGTGATCGAGTTCAACGCGCGATTCGGCGACCCGGAGACCCAGGTCGTGCTGGCCCTGCTGGAGACGCCGCTGGCCGGGTTGTTGCACGCCGCCGCCACCGGCACGCTGGGCGCGCACCCGCCGCTGCGGTGGCGCGACGGCGCCGCGGTCACCGTCGTGGTCGCGGCCGAGGGCTACCCGCAGGGCCCGCGTACCGGTGACGTGATCACCGGCGCGGACCGCGCCGGGATCATCCAGGCCGGCACCCGCCGGGACGCCGACGGCACGTTGCGTTCCGCGGGCGGCCGGGTCCTCTGCGGTACGGCCACCGGCCCGGACCTGGCCGCCGCGCGCGACGCCGCCTACGAGTTGGTACGCGCCGTCGAGCTGGCCGGCGCCCACCACCGCAGCGACATCGCGGCGGCGGCGGTGGACGGCCGGGTCACGATTCCCGGCTGACCGGAGGGCCCGACCGGGCTACGCCGGGGCGATCCGGTCCCGGCCGACCATCCGGTCCAGCACGTTGGCGGTGGCCCGCTCGATCCGCGGGTCGCGGTGCCCGCGCCGGTTCAACGCCATGGCCCAGCCGAGCGTGCCGGTCGCGAAGACGATCGCGCCGCCGGGTGTCTCGTAGAGGTGGGTGCCCTGCATCCGCCGGCCGCCCTGCTGCGCCGGGTACGGCGACGCGCTGAGCAGGACGTCGTTCACCGGCTGGGTCGGGCGCTCGCTCGACCGGTCCAGGCGGTCCGCCTCGCCGGCGACCACGCCAGGGATCCGGTCGCCGTCGGCCACCCCGGTGCCGGCCCACACCCAGTGGTCGGCGGAGCGCACCACGAGCGGTTGCGGGGTCAGCACGATGCCGTCGTACTGCACGCCGATCAGCGCCTGCTCGGGCCGGTCGAGGTCGCGCCACCGCACGGTCGCGCCGGTGACGACCTCGGACGGGTCGGACCAGTCCTTGGCGCAGGCGACGAGGCGTTCGGGGCGGCCGTCGGCGGCGTGCGGCAGGCGGACGTGCCAGTAGACGCTGTTGGCGCCGAGGAAGGCGAGGCTGGTGCCGCCGGACCGGGCGGTCTCCGCCGCCCGGCGCATCTCCACCGACCAGTACTCGTCGTGCCCGCAGAACACCAGGCCGCGGTGGCGGGCCGGGTCGAGCCGGCCGGAGTGCAGGTCGAAGCTGGTGGCGTAGCTGACGTCGTAGCGGTTGCGTTCCAGCCACTGGATCGCGTCCTCGTCGCGGTCGAACTGGGTGGGCAGGCCCGCGCCGGGGTACGGCCGGTCGAAGGAGACCGTGCGCGCTCGGAGCGCCGGGTCGCGCCGTCCGTTCGGGGCGTAGCCGTTGTAGAGGCTCATGCCGGTCCGCCGGTCGCGGGGCCACTGGTTGTAGGCCTGCCAGGTGGTCACCGGCAGCACCACGCACAGCGCGGCGGCCCGCCGGTCGTCGCGCACCACGAACGGCGTGCACGACCGCCAGCCGTCGGCGGAGGTGAAGACCGCCACGTGGAGGCCGGAGACCCAGTCCTCCGGCACGCGCAGGCTCCAGGACACCGGCCACCGGCAGTCGAGCGCGCCGGTGGTGACGTCGGCGGGCGGCACCGGCCACGGCTCGCCGCGCAGCTCGGGGCTGGTCAGCAGCGTGCGGGCGCCGGCCCCGGCGTACCAGCCGAGGCGGTGCACGGTGACCCGGAACCGCCCGGCCGGGTTGACCGCGACGTGGAAGTCGACCGTCTCACCGGGGGCCACGCTCGTCGTCGAGGCGTACCCCTGGATCTGACGGTGCCGGTCGTCGGCGGCCCGGCCGCCCCGCGCCGGCCACCAGGGCTCGCCGGCCGCGTGGTTCTCGACCTCCACCGGCGGGGTGTGCCGCCGGGCCGGTCGCCGAGCCTCGCGGTGTTCGCCGAGGACCGGCTCGATCGGGCCGAGCGCGGCGGCGGACGCGCCGCCGAGGAGGAGGCCGAGCGCGGTACGCCGGCGGAGTCGCACCATGGTCGTGTGTTCCCCGTTCACCCACTGAAACGGGGGCAAAGGTAACACCGTGGTCTGTCCTGTGTGGTCAGCCGATCAGCCGAAGTAGCGGCGCAACTCCCGGCCGAGCACCTTGCCGGTGGCGTTACGTGGCAGGTACTTGACGAAGATCACGTCCCGGGGCACCGAGAAGCGGGCCAGGTAGCGCCGGACGTACTCGCGGACCGCCTCCGGGTCGAGCGTCTCGCCGGGACGCAACGCCAGGAACGCGGCCAGCCGCTGCCCGTACTCCGGGTCCGGCACGCCGATCACCGCCACCTCGCGGACCTGCGGCAACCGGGCGATCAGGTCCTCCACCTCGGAGGGGAAGACGTTCTCCCCGCCCGAGACGATCATGTCGTCGGCGCGACCGTCGACGAAGAGCAGGCCGTCCGGGTTCAGCCGGCCGAGGTCGCCGGTGTCCAGCAGGCCGTCGCGGCTCTCCCGGCCGGCGCCCGAGGTGTAGCCCTCGAAGAGCATCTCGTTGCCGACGAAGATCCGCCCGACCTGGCCGGTACGCACCGGCCGACCGGCCTCGTCCACGATCTCCAGCCGGGTGCCGTGCGGCGGGCGGCCGGCGCTGGTGGGCGCGGCGCGCAGCTCGGCCGGGCCGGCGATGGACGCCCAGGAGACCTCGGTCGAGCCGTAGAGGTTGTAGAGCACGTCGCCGTAGCGGTCCATGAAGGCGGTGGCCAGGTTGCCCGGCAGCGCGGAGCCGCTGACCGCGGCCACCTTGAGCGGCGGCCGGGGCTGCGGCGGCGCGACCTCCATGAGTCGTTGCAGCATCACCGGCACGGCGAACAGCGCGTCGCACGGCTGCCCGGCCAGCGCGACAAGGGTGGCGGCCGGGTCGAAGCGGCGGTGCAGCACCACGGTGGCGCGCAGCGCGAACGAGACCTGGAGCGCGGCGTACCCCCAGGTGTGGAAGATCGGCGCGGCGATCATCACGACGTCGTGCACGTGCAGCGGGATCCGGTCGATGATGGACACCAGCGGACCGAAGCCGTGCGGGGTGGGGCGGCGGGCGCCCTTGGGCGTGCCGGTGGTGCCGGAGGTCAGCACGATGGTCCGGCCGTCGCGCTCCGGTGGTTGCAGCTTGTCGCCGGGCACCGCGCCGGCGATCAGCTCCTCCTGCCGCCGCTCGTCGATCCGGTGCAGCTCGGCCGGGAGCCCGAGGACCCGGTCGGCGAACTCGGCGTCGTGCACCAGCGCGCGCAGGCCCTGCTCCTCGGCGACGGTGACCAACTGCGCCGCGGAGAGGCCGGTGTTGACCAGGACGGCGTCCGCGCCGAGCAGCATGGACGCGACGATCGCCTCGATCAGCCCGTGGTGGTTGCGGCAGAGCAGGCCGACCCGGTCGCCGGCCTGCACGCCGAGCCCGGCGCGCAGCGAGCGGGCCAGCCGCTCGGAGCGGTCCAACAGTTCCTGGTACGTGAACGCGGCGCCGTGCTCGTCCGTCACGGCGATCCGGCCGGGATCGCGGGCGGCGGCCTGGCGCAGCTCCCCGGCGAGGCTCCAGCCCCACCGGCGCAGCGCGTTGAGCTGCGAGGCGACCCGGATCGGGCGACCCGGGGTGAGTAGACCGCGTCGGGTCAGCGTGGCGACGATGAACGGCAGGTCCACGGCGCAACCTCCTTCGCGTTCGTGATCTCCCGATCATGCATCCGGGCGATCCGTCCGCCCAGCCGGCGTGATCATCAGCCCAACCTGCGGACATCCGCCGGTCGCGGACCGGCGGCCCGACCCGCGACGGGGTGCGCCCGGCACGGCGCGCCGTCGCGGGTCGGGTCGGGGTCCGCCGGCGATCAGCGGATCTGCATCCCGGAGATGGCCCGGGAGATGACCAACCGCTGGATCTCGGAAGTGCCCTCGAAGATGGTGTAGATCTTGGCGTCCCGGTACCACCGCTCGACCGGGTGGTCGCGCAGGAAACCGGCCCCGCCGAGGAGCTGGACCGCCCGGTCGGTCACCGAGACGGCCACCTCGCCGGCCTTGAGCTTGGACATGGAGCCCTCGCCGGCGGTGAACGGCCGGTTGTTGCGACCCATCCAGGAGGCCCGCCAGACCAGCAGCCGGGCCGCGTCGATCTCCATCTTCATGTCGGCGAGCGCGAACGCGACCGCCTGGTTCTCGATGATCGGCCGCCCGAACTGCACCCGGCCCTTGGCGTAGTCGAGCGCGTACTCATAGGCGGCACGGGCCACCCCGAGCGCCTGCGCGCCGACGGTCGGGCGGGACAGCTCGAACGTCCGCATCGCCGCCTGGCCGGAGGCGCGCTGCCCGGCGCGGGCCCGCGCCAGCCGCTCGTCGAGGGCATCCTTGCCCCCGAGCAGGCAGCGGCCCGGCACCCGGACGTCGTCGAGGAAGACGTCGGCGGTGTGCGAGGCGCGCAGCCCGAGCTTGCGCAGCTTGCGGGTGGCGTTCAAACCGGGCGTGCCCGGCGGTACGACGAACGCGGCCTGCCCGCGCGAGCCCAGCTCCGGTGCGATCGAGGCGGTGACCACGTGCACCCCGGCGATGCCACCGTTGGTGGCGTACGCCTTCTGGCCGTTGAGCACCCACTCGTCGGTGGCCTGGTCGTAGACGGCGCGGGTGCGCATCGACCCGACGTCGGAGCCGGCCTCCGGTTCGCTGGTGCAGAACGCGGCGACGGCCGGCTGGTCGACGTCGCCGAAGCACTGCGGCACCCATTCGACGAGCTGGTCCGGGGTGCCCGCGCCGTAGATCCCGGCGACCGCGAGGGCGGTGCCGAAGATGCTCAGGCCGATGCCGGCGTCACCCCAGAAGAGTTCCTCGCTGGCGATCGGCAGGGAGAGGCCGGTGGGGTCGGCCCAGCAGGTGGCGAGGAACTCGAACCCGTACAGGCCGACCTTCGCCGCCTCCTGGATGACCGGCCAGGGAGTCTCCTCCCGGGCGTCCCACTCGGCCGCGGCCGGGCGCACGACCTCGGCGGCGAAGCCGTGCACCCAGTCGCGAAGGTCTCGCTGCTCCTCGTTCAGGTCGAGCGAGAACTCGGCCATGGTCAGGCCTTGGGGATGTCGAACAGGTTGGCGATGTTGGCGGCCAGGCCCAGGTCGCCCTTGGCCTTCAGCTTGCCGGTCATGAACATCATCACCGGGTTGGCGCCGCCGGAGACGATCTTCAGGAACTCGACCGGGCCCATGGTGAGGCTGAGCTTCGGGTCCCGGGTCGGGGTCTCCGAGACGGTGCAGGTGCCGTTCTCGATGACGATCTCGTAGGTGTCGGTGCCGCCGTCCGGACGGCCGGTGATGTTCCAGTGGATGACCGCGTTGGTGGAGCCGGCGCGGTCGGCGCGGAACAGCGTGGGCATCCGGTTGAAGACCTCGCTGAGGATCTTGCCGCGCGCCTCGCCGGACATGATCTCGGCGATCTTGTCGTCCGGCGTGGACTTCACCAGCTGCGCGAACTCCTTCGGGCCGACGTTCGCGAAGTTGGCCGGGTCGAAGTCAGTCATGGGGGATGCACCTCTCGACTTGGTTACTCTGGCGTAACCCTACGCACGAGTAGGTATGCTCGCAAGAGTGTCCAGCCCACCGACCTTCAAGCGCCTGCCCCGCGCCGTACGCGAGCAGCAGATGCTCGACGCGGCGGTCAAGGTCTTCTCCCGGCGCGGGTTCCACGCGGCCAGCATGGACGAGATCGCCGACGACGCCGGCATCTCCAAGCCGATGGTCTACGCCTACCTCGGCACCAAGGAAGAACTCTTCGTCGCCTGCCTGCACCGCGAGGGCACCCGGATGATGGAGGCCATCGCCGGGGCCGCCGCCCCCGACCTGCCCGCCGACGAGCGGCTCTGGCGCGGGCTGCGCGCGTTCTTCGGCTTCGTCGGCGCACACCGCGACGGCTGGGCGGTGCTCTATCGGCAGGCGCGCGGCTCCCAGCCGTTCGCCGCCGAACTCGCCACCATGCGCGGCCGACTGGTCGAGGTGGTCGCCGGGATGCTCGACCACGCGCTGCGCGCCTCCGGGCGCGAGGTCGGCGCCACCGACCTGGAGGTGGTCGCGTACGCGCTGGTCGGCGCGTCCGAGTCGCTCGCCGACTGGCTGGCCGACCACCCCGAGGCGGACGCGGAGAAGACCGCCACCCGGATGATGAACGTGGCCTGGCTCGGTGCCGACCAGCTCCTGCGCGGCGTCACCTGGCACCCCGGCGCGGTGTAAGGAGGGGGCCCCTCTTAACGCTTTCGGTATAGGCGGGGGCCCCGCTTAACACCCGCGCCGCGCGGCGGCCCGGGAACGCGCCCGGCGACGAGCCCAGCGGGCGGCCTCGAACAGCCCGGTGACCGCCAGCGAGATGCCCACGCCGGCGAGCAGGCCGGTGATCGGATTGTGCTCGAAGGCCAGGCCGCCGAAGTAGCCGAGCAGCCCGCAGTAGATACCCCAGGTGCCGCACGCCAGCGCGTCGTAGAGCAGGAACGAGCGCACCGGGTAACGCACCGCGCCCATGGTGAGCGTGACCGCGGTCCGGCCGCCGGGGACGTAGCGGGCGGTGGTCAGGATCATCCCGCCCCGCCGGTCGACCGCCCGGCGGGCCCAGTCGGAACTCGCCCGCCGTCGGCTGTCGGCGGGCAGCCGGGCCAGCCGGTGCGCGCCGCCGCCGCGCCCGATGGCGTACGAGACGTGGTCGCCGAGCAGCGCGCCGAGCGCGGCGGTCACGATCACCGCCACCAGGTTCGGCTCCCCGCTCGCCGCGAAGACCCCGGCGGTGATCACCACGGTCTCGCCGGGCACCGCCGGGAAGAACGCGTCGACGGCGGTGACCGCGATGATCACCAGGTACACCCACGGTGAGGTCACCGTCTGATGCAGCAGGTCGAGCACGTCCCCCATGCCCCCATGCTCGACGCTGGGGTGTTAAGCGGGGGCCCTTCCTATACAAAATGCGTTAACAAGGGGCCCCTCCTTCTCCTCCACCGTGGGCCCGCGCGAGGTGAGCAGCACGGGCGCGCCCAGCGCCCCCTCGACCGCCGCCACCCAGCCTCCCGGCACCGACTCCAACACCGGCCGGGCGAGCATGAGCCGCCCCGTCAGCGCCTCCTGCCGCGCCAAATCCCCGGGAGGACCCGGCACGATCCGGTCCAGCCCGTCCGCGTAGCGCCGGCACATGCGCAAGTGAGGCCCGGCCAGGTCGAGGTGGGTGAGCGCCAGCCCGTCCACCCCGCCGGCCACCTCCAGCGCGTACCGGTGGGCCACCGCGTCGAAGTGCCCGAACCGGAAACCGCCCTGCCAGGGGTTGGCGGGGTTGCGCGGGTCGCTGAACGGCAGCGCCGGGTCCTCGGTGACCAGGGGCCCGGGGCCGTGCCGGGTGGTGGTCACCCGCAGCACGCCGAGCCGCTGGGCGGTGCCGGCCATCCCCGCCTCGGCGAGCAGCGTCTCGGCGTTGGCGAACGTCGTGGTGCTCCACGTGGTGTACGGGTGAAAGCCGTGCCACTCGTCCAGCAGCACCCCCTGCGCGCCCTCGAAGACGCAGGTGCCCGCGCGTAGCGCCCCGGCCAGCCAGCTCCGGTCGACGATCGCCACCCGGTCGGCGAACGCCGCGAACGCCGGCAGGCAGTCGGCGACCGGCGGCGCGTCCAGCGGCCCGAGTTCGGCGGTGAGCCGGTCGCGCAGCGCGGTCAGCCGGCGGCGCAGCACCGCCGGTTCGTGGCAGTCGGCCACCCGGGGCGCCTCGTCGGGGTGGGCGAGGCCGTACGCGACGGCCTCGCCCACCCCCAGCCCGCAGGAGCCGTGCCGGTCGGCTCCCCGGGCGGTCTCCCGGGCCCGGTTGGCGGCCCGGTGGTACGGGGTGGCCAGCAGCGCCTCGGAGTCCACGGTCAGCCGGTCGAGTGCGTCGGGCACCCCGACCGACGCGAGGTGGTCGGCCTCGGCGGCCAGCGCCAGCGGGTCCACCACCACGTGCCGTGCCAGGTGGGTCCGCACGCCGGGGCGGAACGTGCCGGCCCCGAACTGCGCGAACGTGTGCGCCCGCCCGTCGCGCAGGACGACGTTGTGCGCCGCCTGCGCGCCCCCGTTGAAACGCACCACCGTGTGCACCGGCCGGGTGGCGCAGAGCGCGTCGACGACCGTGCCCTTGCCGGCGTCGCCGTAGCCGAGGTCGACCACCATCACGTGGTTCACAGCCGGGTGACCCCGCTCCCGCCGTCGTCGGTGGGGGTGAACGGCAGCGCCGCCACCGCCCGCCGGCCGCCGCCGAGCCCGGCGAGCGCCCGGGAGACGGTACGGGTGGCGGTCGAGCCGGCCCGGTCCAGGTCGTCCAGGCCGGCGTTCAGGTCGATGGCCTGTTCGCCGAGGCCGACGGTGAGCGCGATGGTCTCGCAGACCGCGTCCAGATCGTCCAGCTCGACCGCGTTCTGCCCGAGCAGGCCGCGCCAGAAGTCGAGCACCTTGCGGTTGCCGGCGTAGTGGCTGCCGGCGGGGAGCAGGTAGTAGGTGTCCCAGCGGGCGGTCACCTCGTCCACGACCTGCCGGATCGGCAGGTCCTCGACCGGGGCGCCGCCGATCAGCCGGGCCACCTCGCGGGCCTTCAACCGGGGGTACGCCAGCTCGTCGCCGATGACGAACAGGTAGCCGCGCCGGCCCCGCTTCGTCCAACTGTCGGTGACCGTGTGCCGGGCCATGAAGTGCAGCGCCAGCTCGTACGACTCCATCATCTGCCCGCCTCCGCCGCCTTCGAGCACGATCCGGCCGAGGTCGTCGTCCATCCGGTTGTCGGACTCGAACTGCCCGATCTGCAACGGCACCCGGTCGCAGGTGGCGTCGCCGATCGCGCCGAACATGACCTGCGGGTCGCGGGCGTACCCCTGGCGCTGCAGCAGGCCGAGCAGTTGCGGCAGCTTGCGCTGCAGCACCCGGGGCACGTGGCCCATCGAGCCGGTGACGTCGAAGAGCACCGCGATCGGCGTGGACTGCGGGTGTTCGGCGGAGTCGCGGCTCTCCCGCGTCGCGTCGCGCGGGTCGAGCGCGGGGTGCACGGTGCGGGCCCCGCTGTCGCTGTAGGAGAACGCACTCCTGCCGGTGCGGCGCCGGTAGCGGTCGGCGGCGTCGTACACGTCGGTGGACCAGATTCCGCTGCCCATGGCAGCCTCCCTAGGGGTTGAGGGTGAAGGGTCGGAAGGTGCGCGGCCCGTAGAGCCGGTCCAGCACCTCGTCGAGTTCGCGCAGCAGCCGCCACGCGTCGTCGGGGCGGGCGGACAGCGCGGGTTGCCGGCAGCCGTCGGCGAAGGCGCGCAGCTCGCGGGGCGCGCGGTCGCCCATCAGCCAGATCAGGCAGCCCGCGGCCATCGCGATGTCGGTTCCCGGGCCGCAGGGCCGCTTGGCGGTGACCTCCGGGGGATACCAGTCGGCCAGGTCGGTGACCAGCGCCGGCACCAGCCCGCCCGGCTCGGCGGAGAAGCACCAGTCGACGAGCACCAGCCCGTGCGCGTCCGGTTCGATCAGCACGTTGCGGGGCAGCACCGCGCCGTGCACCACGCCGGCCCGGTGGGCCAGGCCGAGCGCGACCAGCAGCCGCCGCCACATCCAGGCCGCGTCGCGCGGGTCGACCCCCGTCGGGTACGCGCGGCGCACGTCGTCGAGGCTGTGCAGCCCGGGTACGGTCTCCAGCACGTTGACCAGCAGTTGCGCACCGGTCGCCGGGTCACGCACCGGGTAGGACTCGACCAGCCGAGGCACGTACGCCAGGTGGCGCGGATCCCCGCGCTCCGCGATCCGCCGGAGAGCCCGCGCCTCTCGCCCCATCAGGTCGTTGTCGCTCGGGTGCCGCGGCGCCTTGAGCTGCCGGTGATAAGCGGGGCCCCCGCCTCTACCGGAAGCGTTAAGCGGGGGCCCCTCCTTAACCCTCATGACCGCAGCAGGGCGGGGTGGAGGAGGCGGGCGGTGCCGGGGCGGTAGAGCCTGGCGCGCGGGCCGCCCCGGGGGCCGCCGCGTTCGGTGCTGGCGCCGGTGCTCTCCACGAAGCCGGGCACGGAGAGCACCTTGCGGTGGAAGTTGCCGGCGTGCAGCGGTTCGCCCCAGACCGTCTCGTAGACGGCGCGCAGCTCGGTGACGGTGAACTCGGGGGCGAGGAACCGGGTGGCCAGCGGCGTGTACTCCAATTTGGAGCGGGCCCGCTCCAGCCCGTCGTCGATGATCCGGCCGTGGTCGAAGGCGAGCTGCCGGTTGGGCAGCGCGGTGACCGGCAGCCAGATCGCGTCGGCGGCGTCGGTGTCGGCGACCGGGTCGGGCAGGTCGGGGGCGAACGCCAGGTGGGCGATGGACACCACCCGCATGCGGGGGTCCCGGTCGGGGGCGCCGTAGCTGCCGAGCTGTTCGAGGTGCACCCGGTCCAGCCGCTCGCCGCCGAGCCCGGTCTCCTCGGCCAGCTCGCGTCGGGCGCCGGCCAGCAGGTCCTCGTCCGGGCGGATGAAGCCGCCGGGCAGCGCCCAGTGCCCCTCGTACGGCGGCGCGCCGCGACGGATCAGCAGCAGGTGCAGTGCGCCCTCGCGGATGGTCAGCGCCACCACGTCGACGGTGACGGCGACCGCCGGGTAGTCCCGGGGGTCGTATCCGGCGAGGAAGTCCTGCTCGTTCACGGCACCAATCCTCTCATCTTGAGAACAACTCAATCTGAGAACAACTTAGCGCACGAAAGCGGGGACGCCAAGCCCCCACTTTCCTCAGCGGATGGTGCCGACCAGATGCGGCCTGCCGTCCCGGCCGCCGTGCAGCGCGAAGTCCCAGCCGTCGCCCGAGGTCACGGCGCTGAAGGACACCGTGGACGGCAACGACACCGGCAGCTTGAACGCCACGTCCACGGTGTACGCGTCCGGCAGCCGGCTCTCCAGCGCGGCCAGGCAGCGGGCCTTGCTCCACATGCCGTGCGCGATCGGGCGCGGGAAGCCGAACAGCCGCGCGCCCAGCTTGGAGGTGTGGATCGGGTTGTGGTCGCCGGAGACGCGCGCGTAGTCCGTACCGACGCGCGGCGTCACCCGCCACCGGGCGGAAGCCGCAGGCGGCGCGGGCCGGTCACCCCGGTCGCGCCCCGCGCCGCCGCCCGCCGCGCGCTCCTTCCCGAGGTACGTCGACACGCCCCGCCACACCTCCTCGCCGCCGACCGAGCCGACCAGCACCACGTCGAGCTGCCGACCCCGGTCGTGCGGGCGCAGGTTCTCCGCGTACGTGCGGAAGTCCACGCTCTCGCCGACCTGGACCGGCCGGTGCACGGTGATCCGGTTGGCCACGTGCACCACGCCGGTGAGCGGGATGGGGAAGTCGGCGGCGGTCATCAGCCGCAGCGACAGCGGGAACCCGAGCACGTGCAGGTAGGTCGCCGGCAGCCGGTCGGCCAGCCGGAACCCGCAGACCCGGTCGTAGTCGGCCAGGTGCGCCGGCTCCACCGTCACTCCCGCGACGCCCAGCTCCACGGCGGGCAGCTCCCGCCCCCGCCCCCGTCCGGTCCCCGGCAGCGCCCCCACCAGCGCCCGCCGGTAGAGCGCCCCCGCCGCCGGCAGCCGCCCCAACTCGACACGCGCGCGCCCGTCCACCCCCACACCGCGTCGATCATGAGGTTGGCGGTCTTGTGGATCTCCAGAAGTGCCGTCAACTTCATGATCGACGGAACGGGGTGGGGTCGGCGCGGCCGCCGCCGCGGCGTGGGTCAGGTTCTGGGTGCGGTCGTCGGCTGGGCCGGACCGGTCCGGGCCTAGCCGGTCGGCCGCCGCGGTCAGGTTCTGGGTGCGGTCGTCCACCGGGGCGGACGGGTGTCGGCCGAGTTCGTCGGCCAGCGCGGTCAGGTCCTGGGTCGCCTCGACCGGCGGCGTGCCGCGCGCGGCCAGCGCCGCCCGGGCCGAGGTGAGGTCCTGGGTGGGGCCCTCGATCAGGTCGTGCACCGACAGCTCCTCGGCCGGCTCCTCCGGCCGCTGCTTGCGCCGCGCCATCACGCCCCCAGCAGGCTCTGGCCGCAGACCCGGACCACGTTGCCGCTGACCGCGCCGGACGCCGGCCAGGAGAGCCAGCCGATCGTCTCGGCCACGTCCACCGGCAGGCCGCCCTGGGCCATGCTGTTCATCCGCCGGCCCGCCTCGCGCAGCGTCAGCGGGATGCGCGCGGTCAGCCGGGTCTCGATGAAGCCGGGCGCGACCGCGTTCAGGCTGATCCCGCGCTCGCGCAGCACCGGGGACAGCGAGTCGACCAGGCCGATCACGCCGGCCTTGCTGGTCGCGTAGTTGGTCTGCCCCCGGTTGCCGGCGATCCCGGCGATCGAGGAGACCGAGACGATCCGCCCGCCGGCCGGGATCAGGTCGCGTTCCAGCAGCACGTCGTTGATCCGTTCCTGGCTGGACAGGTTGACGTCGATCACCGAGTCCCACCGGTCGGCGTCCATCCGGCCGAGCGTCTTGTCCCGGGTGATGCCGGCGTTGTGCACCACCACGTCGACCCGGCCGTGCCGGGACGCCAGGTGCTCGGCGAGCCGGGTCGGCGCGTCCGGCGCGGTCAGGTCGAGCTGCACCGCGCTGCCGCCGATCTCGTTGGCCACCGTTGCCAGCTCGTCGCCGGCCGCCGGGATGTCCAGCGCCACCACCTGGGCGCCGTCGCGGGCCAGCACCTTGGCCAGCGCCGCGCCGATGCCGCGGGCCGCGCCGGTCACCAGCACCACCTGGCCGTCCAGCGGGCGGTCCCAGTCGGCCGGCGCGACGGCGGTGCCGGCGCCGACCCGAACGACCTGGCCCGAGACGTACGCGGAGCGGCCGGAGAGCAGGAAGCGCAGGGTGGACTCCAGGCTCACCGGGGTGCCGGCGTCCCCGTCCCGGGTGACGTACACGAGTTGGGCGGTGACGCCCCGGCCGAACTCCTTGCCGATGCTGCGGGTCAGCCCTTCCAGGGCGCGCTGGGCGGTCGCCTCCCGGGGCGAGCCGCACTCGACCGGCGGCGTGCCCAGCACGATCACCCGGCCGCTGGGCAGCAACGAACGGGCCTGCGGGTGGAAGAAGTCGTAGAGCTGGCGCAGCCCGGTCGAGTCGGCGACGCCGCTGGCGTCGTACACCAGGGCCGCGAAGCGGCTGTCGCCGGTCGCGGTCGCCGGATCGGCCAGCTCGACCCCGGCGGCGGTCAGGATCTTGCCGGCCGGCTCGGCCAGCCGGCCGCCGGACGACGCGCCGAGCAGGACCGGCCCGGGGACGAGCGGGTCGCCCGGCGTGTGCCGGCGCAGTCGGGGCGGGTCGGGCAGGCCAAGGCGCTTGACCAGCGCGCGACCGGCCCCCGTCTGGACGAAGCTCGCGTACCTGTCGGTCATAGGCGTAGCCTACTGGCGAGTAGGGTTCGGGCAACAGCTACCAGGAGGCTGATCGTGCAGAGTGTCCGGCGGGTCGCGGTCATCGGCGGCAACCGCATCCCCTTCGCCCGGTCCAACTCGCGCTACGCGCACGCGTCCAACGCGGACATGCTCGGCGCGGCGCTCGACGGGCTGGTCGCCCGGTTCGGGCTGGCCGGCCAGCGGGTCGGCGAGGTGGTGGCCGGCGCAGTGCTCAAGCACTCGCGCGACTTCAACCTCACCCGCGAGGTGGTGCTCGGCTCCCGACTCGACCCGCACACCCCGGCGTACGACATCCAGCAGGCCTGCGGCACCGGGCTGGAGGCCGCCATCCTGGTCGCCAACAAGATCGCCCTCGGGCAGATCGAGGTGGGCATCGCCGGTGGCGTGGACACCACCTCGGACGCGCCGCTGGCCGTCAACGAGGACATGCGTCGCACGCTGATCCAGCTCAACTCCGCCCGGACCCTCGGCGCACGACTCAAGGTGGCGGCGAAGCTGCGCCCGCTCCAGCCGTTCAAGCCGGAGATCCCGCGCAACGCCGAGCCGCGCACCGGGCTGTCGATGGGCGACCACGCGGCGGTGACCGCGCTGCGCTGGAACGTCGACCGGGCGGCCCAGGACGAGTTGGCGCTCCGCTCGCACCAGCGGCTCGCCGCCGCGTACGACAAGGGGTTCTTCGACGACCTGATGACCCCCTACCTCGGGCTGACCCGCGACCAGAACCTCCGGCCGGACACCTCGCCGGAGAAGCTCGGCTCGCTGAAGCCGGTCTTCGGCACGAAGGGGCCGGACGCCGAGCGGGCCACCATGACCGCCGGCAACTCCTCGCCGCTCACCGACGGCGCGTCGACCGTGCTGCTCGCCTCCGAGGAGTGGGCCCGGGAGCACAGCCTGCCGGTGCTGGCCTGGTTCTCCTGGTCCGAGACGGCCGCCGTCGACTTCGTGCACGGTGACGAGGGGCTGTTGATGGCACCCGCCTACGCGGTACCCCGGATGCTGGCCCGGGCCGGGCTCAAGCTCCAGGACTTCGACTTCTACGAGATCCACGAGGCGTTCGCCTCGCAGGTGCTGGCCACGCTGGCGGCCTGGGAGTCGCCGGAGTTCTGCGCGGAGCGGCTGGGCCTGGACGCGCCGCTCGGGTCGATCGACCGGGGCAAGCTCAACGTCAACGGCTCGTCCCTGGCCGCCGGGCACCCGTTCGCGGCCACCGGCGGCCGGATCGTCGCCACCCTGGCCAAGCTGCTCGACGCGAAGGGGAGCGGGCGCGGCCTGATCTCCATCTGCGCGGCCGGCGGTCAGGGTGTGACCGCGATCCTGGAACGCTGAACGGCGACGCCCGCCCGGCTCGGGCCGGGCGGGCGTCGTGCGTCGGGAACCGGGTCAGCCGGCCAGGGTGAACTTCTCCCAGAGGCCGATCGTGGCGCGGTTCGCGATGAGCGGGTTGGTGCCGACGTTGTCGGCGCTGACGTAGCGGCTGTTGATCGTCGCCTTGAGGCTGGTGGTGCCGTCGGCGTTGCGGGTCACGGTGAACTTTTCCCACGCCCCGGCGCTGGTGCGGTTGGCGATCAGCGGGTTGAGCCCGACGTTGTCCGCGCACACGAAGCGGTTGTTGGCGTGCGCGAAGACGCCCACCTGACCCGAGCCGAGGTCGGCCAGGTCGAACGTCTCCCACGGGCCGGCGGTGGCCCGGTTGGCGATCAGCGGCTTCGCTCCGGCGCTCTCCGCGCTGACGTACCTGCCGTTGACGGTGGCCTTGAGGGTGCGGTTCGCGTCGGCCACGTTGACCCGGTAGAACTTTTCGGCGTTGGTGATGCCGGGAGCGATGGCGGTCAGTTCGACGGTCGACGACACGCCGACGTAGCGGCTGTTGACGGTCGCCTTCAGGCTGATCGTGCCGTCGGTGTTGCGGAGCAGGACGAACGTCTCGTTCGGCCCGACCGCAGTGCTGACCGCCAGAACCGTCGCGCTGACCGAGAGGTAACGGTTGGTGGCCCGGGACAGCAGGGCGACCTGGCCGTTCCCCGCGTCCGCCAGATCGAACTGTCCGTCGGCGCCCAGCGCGGGCTGGTCCGCCTGCGCGCTCGCGCCGGCCTGTGCCGCAGACGTATAGCGCAGGTTCTGCAGCGCCAGCAGACCGACCGTGCCGGTACGCGGCAGCACGCCGACGGGCCTGACCACGGTTGCCACCCGCTGATCGCTGCCGGACACCTTGATCGTCACCTCGTAGTTGCCTGCCCGCGCATAGGTGTGTGAGGCGACCGGCTTGGCCTGGGTCACCACCGTGCCGTCGCCGAAGTCGAACACGTAGGTGGTGAGCGGAACGAAACCGGGCGTTGACGCCGACGCGTCCAGCGTGACCGATGAGGCGCCCAGGTCCAGCGCGATGTCGAGCGCGGCGGTCGGCGAGCCGAGGGTTTCGAAGGCACCACGGTCGGCGTAGGTGACCGGGCCGGCGCCGGTGTTCGGCACAGCCGGGTTGTCCGCCCGGCCGGCCCCGATGCGGTCGGTGGTCAGATAGCCGGGTGCCGCGGAGTTGGCGGAGTCCTCGCGGTCGCGGTAGTCAGACACCTCCTTGTCGTGCTTGGCCTGGCCTGAGGTGTCGCGGAACGCGACCAGCATCATCCCGAGCCCGTTCCAGGAGTAGAACGCCGGATCGTAGAGGTGCATGGTGTTGTTGTAGTCGACCGTCACCCGTTTGCCGGAGTCGTCGAAAAGGGCGATCTCTGCGCCCCAGCCGTCGGTCTTGTCGCAGTAGCTGTTTCGGTTCGACCCGTTGGTCATCAGCATGTTGTTCTGGATCGAGGTGCCGGTCGACGCGCCGTCGACGCGGATCCCGTCGCGGCAGCGGCTCTGCACGGTGTTGTTGGTGATCGCGGTGCGGAGCGCGCCGTGGTTGTGGATGCCGAAGCCGCCACCCGCGGTCATCTGGGTGTTCACCACGACCGTATCGGCCGCTTCCGGGCCGAGGGCGACACCGGCGCCGCTGAAGCCGTTGACGACGTTGTTCACCAGCCTGTTGCCCGGCCCGTCCACGCGGATCCCGACACTGTTCTCGTGGCGGCCGTAGACCGGTGGGCTGGACACGATCACCGAGCGGACCTCGACGTCGGTCGTCGCGTCATCGAGGATCAATCCGTCCACCACCGCGGCGCCACTGGCCCGGAATCCGGTCAGGGTCGACCGGGTGACACCGGCGAGCCGCGCGAGCGGGGCCGTTGACGCATCGGACATGCTGAAGACACCGCCCTGCACGGTGATGCCGGCGGCATCGCGCAGATCGACAGCGGGCAGGTCGGCGAGCTTCATGACCCAGAGGTCCTGCAACACGATGTCGTGCTGACCGTCGATGACGACGCCGGCCGTCGGCCCGCTGATGGCGGCGGCGCTGTCGGCGGTGTTGCGGATGGTGATCGGCTGGTCGGGGGTGCCGGAACGGGCCACCGTCACCCGCTCGGCGTAGGTGCCCGCGCCGATGTCGACGGTCTGCCCGGCCTCCACCCGCGCCACCGCGGGACCGATCGAACAGAACGGCTCGGCCGACGTGCCGGGCCCGGTGTCGGAGCACGCGGTCGCGGCTTGGCGGACGTAGAGGGTGGTGGCGTCCGCGGCCCGGGCGGGTGCGGCGGGCATCAGCAACGAGCCGCCGGCGAGCGCCGTCACGGCGAGCCCGGCGAGGGTGGGTCTGCGCATCTGGAATCCCCGGAGAGAGTGATCGGCCCGGATCGGGCCGGCACGATCATCGCCCGGCCGAAGAGGTTCCACCGTCCCTGCAGGCGCATCGGACGCAGCGGCGGATAGCCCGTTTAGGTGGCGTAACCAGACAAAACCTCAGGTTAATGGCGAAAAGATCTCAGTATGGCGGTGACCGATCCATGCCATAACAGGAGGTTCACGGTGAGAACTCGCCGTTGGTTGTTGGCCGCCCTCTCCGGCGCGGCCCTGACGCTGGCACCCGGCCCGGCGCTGTCCGCCCTCGGGCCCTCGGCCGCGTTCGCGCAGGGCGCGGCGGTGGTCGACGAGCGGTCGGCCGGCCCGCAGCCCGCACCGGTCAGCCCCAGCCTCTGCACGCCGGGGCTGCCGCCGACCGCCCCGCAGACCACCCAGTTCTACGACAACAACCGGCTGCTGGGCCCGCTCACCCTGCCCACCGCCTCGCCGGTCGGGCCGCTGCTCGCCGGCTACCAGCGGCTCGGCGCGCAGACCGAGACCGAATGGCTGAAGAACTGGACCAGCGGCCCGACCACCCTGCTCTTCCCGCCGGAGGACGGCTTCGTCCTGGACCCGCACGGCGCGCCGGTCAAGACCCGGCAGGTCCTGCTGCCGGGCTACCGGATCGACCGGTTCGGCAACCCGACCGGCGCCTTCCTGTCGCCGATCGGCACCCCGTTCAGCTCGCGCGCGCTGGCGCCGCAGAGCCTGAACACCCCGCCGACGCCGCCGGCCACCACGCCGCTCGCCCCGCTGGCCAACTACCACACGTACTGTGTGGTCAAGCCGTTCCCGGTGGACTCCGGGCCGATCGCACCCTGGTTCGCCCAGCCCGGCATGGGCACCCAGTTCGAGCTGAACCAGGCCTACTTCCCGCAGGCCTCGGACCCGGTGAACGTGCAGTGGCTGCTCGACCACGGGTTCCTCGTGGAGGAATACCTGGACGGCCTCTGCACCGACCCGACCGGGTGGGCGCAGTCGTCGCAGATCTGCTGAGCCGATCGGGGGTCGGGCGTGGACCGGTACGAGTTGCGGGCCGCGCTGCTGGCCGCGGGGGTGTCACCCGACGCCTTCCAGTTGGCGGACGCGCACGAGTACCAACCGGTCCCGCCCGACTTCTGGTTCCTCCGGCCCGCTGGCGGCGGCTGGGAGATCGGCCCCTACGAGCGCGGCCGATACCGGCTGTGGCGGCGGTACGCCACCGAGGCGGAGGCGGCCGACGCGCTGTTCCACATCCTGGCCGAGCACCCGGCGCCGTGAACGCGCCGACGATGGCTGGGACATCGCCGTGAGGCGAGCAACCCGACCGGGGCCCGGTTACGTCCCCTGGGCATGACGCGAGGGAACGGCGAGCGCCGGTGAGCAGGGCGGACGAGGACGAGTTCCGGGCGTACGTGTCCACCCGGCTGGATCCGCTGCGACGGACGGCGTACCTGCTCTGCCGGGACTGGCACACGGCGGACGACCTGGTGTCGATCACGCTGAGCAAGCTGTACCGCAACTGGCGGCGCGCGCTCGGCGCGGACAACCTCGACGCGTACGTCCGGGGAATGCTCACCAACGCCTGGCTGGACGAGCGGCGCCGGCCGTGGCGGCGCGAGCGCAGCACCGGCGAGGTGCCGGACCGGGCGGACCTGGCGGTCGGGGAGCCGGCGGTCGGTGAGCGGGAGATGCTGCTGGAGCTGCTGGGCCGGCTCACGCCGAGACGGCGGGCGGTCGTGGTGCTCCGCTTCTACTGCGACCTGTCGGTCGAGGAGACCGCGCAGATTCTGGGTGTCAGCACCGGGACCGTGAAGAGTCAGTCCGCCCGTGCGCTGGAGACGCTGCGGCTGCTCGCCTCGCACCATTCGGCACTGGACAGCGGGAGGTAGAGATGACGTACCGGCAGATCTTCGACGAGGCGATCGGCGACGCGCCGCCGACGGCAGTGGACGTGGACACCCTGATGGCGCGGGAGGGCCGTCGACGGTGGCGCGTGGGGGCGTACGCCTCGACGACCGCGGTGCTGGCGCTGGCGCTCGGCGTCGGGGTGGCCGTGCGGCCGAGCGGGTCCGACGTCCCGGCGCCCGCCTACTCGGCCGCGTCCGCCGCCGCCCGGACCCAGCCGGAGCGGCTACGCGAGGCGATGCTGGCCGCGCTCGACCGGGAGGCCCCCGACCTGCGGTGGGTGCGGGGTGCCGGGCCGGTCACCGACATGAGGACCTGGGACGGCCCGGTCACCGACGCCCCGCAGTTCGCGGTGAGCAGGTTCGAGTGGATCTCCATGACCGGTTGGTTCGGCGTGGGTGTCGCGGCGCGCGGCGACGTCCGGTCATACCTGGCCGCCTACGTGGGCAGGGTACGTCCCGGCCAGACGGCGGGCCCGGACGAGTGCACCCCCGGCATGGTCAAGTGCCGATCCTTCACCGGCCCGAGGGGAGAACAGGTGGTGGCCTTCGACGTGGAGGGCGTGCGCCGGGCCGGATCGGCGCCCGAGCGGATCGTCAGCCGGTTCGTGATGGTCAAGCGGGCCGACGGCACCCGGGTGACCGTGCAGACGCACTCGTCCAGCGACCGGCACCTGCTGACGGCCGAGGAGATGGCCGGGGTCGCGCTGGACCCGGCGATCCGGCTGGGCTGACGGTGTTCCCGGTCCGGCCCTCCCATGGGCCGGACCGGGCGCCGGCGTCGCCGAGGCGTGCGCGGACGTCATGAAAGACTGAGGTACGTGACGACGATCCCGAACGTGCTCGCCAACCGGTACGCCTCGCCCGAGCTGGTCGCCCTCTGGTCACCGGAGGAGAAGGTCCGGATGGAGCGCCGACTCTGGCTGGCCGTGCTCCGGGCCCAGCGCGACCTCGGTGTGCCGGTGCCGGACGGGGTGGTCGAGGCGTACGAGCGGGTGGTCGACGACGTCGACCTGGCCTCGATCGCGGCCCGGGAGCGGGTCACCCGGCACGACGTGAAGGCCCGGATCGAGGAGTTCAGCGCGCTCGCCGGGCACGAGCACGTGCACAAGGGGATGACCTCCCGCGACCTGACCGAGAACGTCGAGCAGCTCCAGGTCCGGGCGTCGCTGGAGCTGATCCGGGACCGGGTGGTCGCCACGCTGGCCCGGCTGGGCTGGCACGCGGGCGAATACTCCGCGCTGGTGATGACCGGTCGGTCGCACAACGTGGCCGCGCAGGCCACCACGCTGGGCAAGCGCTTCGCGTCGGCCGCGGAGGAGCTGCTGATCGCGTACGAGCGGCTGGAGGACCTGATCGGCCGCTACCCGCTGCGCGGGATCAAGGGGCCGGTGGGCACCGCCGCCGACCAGCTCGACCTCTTCGACGGCGACGCCGGCAAGGTGGCCGAGCTGGAGCGCCGGGTGGCCGGGCACCTGGGGTTCGCCCGGGTGCTGGACAGCGTCGGGCAGGTCTACCCGCGTTCGCTGGACTTCGACGTGCTCTCCGCGCTGGCCCAGGTGGCCGCCGCGCCGTCGTCGCTGGCCACCACGATCCGGCTGATGGTCGGTCAGGAGCTGGTCACCGAGGGCTTCAAGCCGGGGCAGGTCGGGTCCAGCGCGATGCCGCACAAGATGAACACCCGGTCCTCGGAGCGGGTGAACGGCTTCGCGGTGATCATCCGGGGTTACCTGTCGATGGTCGGCGAGCTGGCCGGCGACCAGTGGAACGAGGGTGACGTCTCCTGCTCGGTGGTGCGCCGGGTGGCGCTGCCGGACGCGTTCTTCGCCGCCGACGGCCTGTTCCAGACGTTCCTCACCGTGCTGGACGAGTTCGGCCCGTACCCGGCGGTGATCAACCGGGAGCTGGAGCGCTTCCTGCCGTTCCTGGCCACCACGAAGATCCTGGTCGCCGCCGTCCGCCGGGGCGTGGGCCGGGAGGTGGCGCACGAGGTGATCAAGGAGCACGCGGTCGCGGTGGCGCTGGCCATGCGGGAGAAGGGCGCGGCCGAGAACGACCTGTTCGACCGCCTCGCCGCCGACGGCCGCCTGAACCTGACCCGCCCCGAGATCGACGCCCTCGTCGCCGACCGCAACACCTTCACCGGCGCCGCCGACGACCAGGTCAACCGGTTGACCGCAAGAATCACCAGAATCGTGGAAACCCACCCCGAGGCCGCCACCTACTCCCCACCCCCATCCTCTGACCCCGAGCCCTTCTTCGTCGATCATGAAGTTGGCGGCATATTCGATCTCCATTGGTGCCGCTAACTTCATGATCAACAGCGAGGGCGGCGGGGCGGGTGAGGGGGTCAGGGGCCGGTGGGGGTTTCGGCCGCCGAACTCAGGTTGGGGGCGCTGGCCGGTTCGGCGATGCCGCCGGGGGCGGTGGCGATCTCCGGGTCGTGGGCGGTCTCGGCGGCGATCATCGGCTGGTCCGGCGGCATCACGTCGGGCGTCTTCGGCGCGACGATCACCGCGGTGCCGTAGGCGCAGATCTCCATCCACATCTCGCCGCAGTCGCGGCTGTCGAAGCGCATACCGATCACCGCGTTCGCGCCGAGCCGCTGCGCCTCCTCACCCAGGCGGGCGACCGAGTCGGTACGCCACCGGGTGAGGTTGTCCGGCGCCATCGGGTCGTAGGCGCCACCGCGCAGGTTCTTGACCCCCTCGCGGTACGGGTTGCGGGTCCTCGCCATCGAGGAGACCACTTCGCCGAGGATCTGGCGGATCTCGTAGCCGGGCAGTTGATCCGTCGTCACGACCAGCACGGTTCCGATGCTGTCAGTCACCGGCGGAGGTGGTTCGGGTGCCGTGTGCAGCTGATCGGATGCTGCGAAACTGCGCGGCGCGGACGGCCGGGCGACTCCCGACCCATCCGCGCCGCACCCGGTGGAAAGCGTCAGACACCGGCCACCGAGGTGATCCAGGACCGGTTGTACGCGACGCTGCCGTAGTTCTGGATGCTGGACCCGTCGGCCGTGGAGGCCACGCCGACCTGCTGGCCGTTGTAGAACTCCGGGCCGCCCGAGTCGCCGCGCCAGGCGTTGCCGGTGACCCGGGTGCTCCGGATCGCCTGGCCGCCGTACGCGTCGGTGGCGCTGGTGCTGGTCACCCGGACGTTGGCGGTCTTGAGCTGGGGCGACGCGCCGCAGCCGCTGTAGCAGGTCATGCCCCAGCCGTAGATCGAGTTGGTGGAGCCGACCGGCGGGTTGCTGCTGGCCAGCGACACGGCGGAGGCGCTGACCGTGCTGGAGAGCCGGAGCAGGGCCAGGTCGTTGCGGGTGTAGGAGGCGCTCACCGTGCGGGTGACCCCGCCCGAGGCGTAGTAGACGCTGCCGACCCGTACCGACATGGTGCCGCTGACGCAGTGCCGGGCGGTGAGCACCCACTGGGACGCGATCACGCTGCCGGAGCAGGTGAACGAGCCGTTGCTGAAGACGGCCGCGGCCCACGGCGCGGACGAGACGGTGCCGCCGCCGATGATCGGCTGCGGGCCGGCCGGTGCGGCGCCGGCGCCGGTTGCGGTGGCCAGCACGCCGGCCAGCGTGGTGGTCAGCACGGCGAGCAGGGAACGGAGGCGCATGGTCGGGGCTCCTTCTGCGCGGACACCCGGGGTCACCGGGTGGATCAGGACCCGCCGGGCGGGGTGAACCAGCGGGGGACGTCGATCACTAACATCGATGTCTGACGATGCATGCTACGGGCGTGGCGGGTCGCGTCACAAGATGTCAATCGAGATGCATCGATCATGTGAGGTGCGCCGCGCGGCGTGGCGGGGCGCTGTCGGAAACCGGTCGCGCCGCCCCGCCCGACAGGGCAAAATGCCTGGTGAGACCCGTTGCGGGCGATAGGTGGCCGGCTCGGCGCGCAACGTTTACGTATCGACGCCGCAACGAACGCGCAACGGTCACGGACACGCGCCGCAGCCGCCGCGGATGATCGCCCGAACCGGACCGGCCGGTGCGGGCGGGACGGTATCTGCCAGGTAGGCTGGCTGCGCTCGGCCGTTTGTGGGCCGGCACCCAACTGCGTACACAGTCAGGAGTGCCCAGTGCCTCGCGTCGTCGTCGACGTCATGCTCAAGCCCGAGATCCTCGATCCGCAGGGCCAGGCCGTCGCAAACGCGCTGCCCCGGCTCGGCGTCAGTGACGTCGCCTCGGTCCGGATCGGCAGGCGGATCGAGATCGAGTTCACCGGCGAACCGGACCTCGACCGGGCCCGCGAGATCGCCGACAAGCTGCTCGCCAACCCGGTCATCGAGGACTTCACCGTCCGCGTGGTCACCGACGAGACCGCGGGCGCGCCGTCGTGACCGCCCGGGTCGGTGTGGTGACCTTCCCCGGCTCGCTCGACGACGGGGACGCGGCCCGGGCCGTGCGCATCGCCGGCGCCGAGCCGGTCCGGCTCTGGCACGGCGACCCGGACCTGCACGGGGTGGACGCCGTCGTCCTGCCCGGTGGTTTCTCCTACGGCGACTACCTGCGCTGCGGCGCCATCGCCCGGTTCGCCCCGGTGATGGAGACGGTCGTCGAGGCCGCCCGCGGCGGCCTGCCGGTGCTGGGCATCTGCAACGGCTTCCAGATCCTCTGCGAGGCCCACCTGTTGCCCGGGGCGCTCACCCGCAACCAGCACCTGCACTTCCGCAACCGCGACCAGGTCCTGCGGATCGAGGCCACCGGCACCGCCTGGACCAACGCGTTCCAGCCGGGCCAGGAGGTGCTCGTCCCGGTCAAGAACGGCGAGGGCTGCTACGTCGCCGACCCGGCCACGCTGGACCGGCTGGAGGGCGAGGGTCGCGTCGTCGCCCGCTACCTGGGCGGCAACCCCAACGGTTCGCAGCGTGACATCGCCGCGATCACCAACGAGGCCGGCAACGTCGTCGGCATCATGCCGCATCCCGAGCACGCGGTGGAGGCGCTCACCGGCCCCTCCCTGGACGGCCTCGGCTTCTTCACCTCGGTGCTCAAGCACCTGGTGGGAGCGCCGGCGTGATCGTGGCCGGGACCATCGGTCGGCTCACCCGCCGCGCCGGCGGCGAGCGCAGCAAGGAGACGTCATGACCACCCATCCGGAGCCGGCCCTGCGCCAGGCGCAGAGCGTGGTGCCGCAGACCGGCCCGACCGACGACTGGGCGCTGGGCGTGGACACCGTGCAGCGCGCCGGTGGCTCGCCGGAGGAACTCCAGCCGTACGCCGAGCTGGGCCTCCGCGACGACGAGTACGACCGGATCCGGCACATCCTCGGCCGCCGGCCCACCCAGGCCGAGCTGGCCATGTATTCGATCATGTGGAGCGAGCACTGCTCCTACAAGTCGAGCAAGGTGCACCTGCGCCAGTTCGGCGAGAAGGCCCCGCCGAGCGACCGGCTGCTCGCCGGCATCGGGGAGAACGCCGGCGTGGTCCGGGTCTCCGACGAGCTGGCCGTGACCTTCAAGGTCGAGTCGCACAACCACCCGAGCTTCGTCGAGCCGTACCAGGGCGCGGCGACCGGCGTCGGCGGCATCGTCCGCGACATCCTCGCCATGGGCGCCCGCCCGGTGGCCGTGATGGACCCGCTGCGTTTCGGCGCGGCCGACCACCCGGACACCGCGCGCGTGCTGCCCGGCGTGGTGGCCGGCGTCGGCGGCTACGGCAACTGCCTCGGCCTGCCCAACATCGGCGGCGAGGTGGTCTTCGACCCCTGCTACCAGGGCAACCCGCTGGTCAACGCGCTCTGCCTCGGCGTGCTGCCGGTCGACCGGCTGCAGAAGAAGGACGCCACCGGCCCCGGCAACGTCGTGGTGCTGATGGGCGCCAAGACCGGCCGCGACGGCATCGGCGGCGTGTCCGTGCTGGCCAGCGCCACCTTCGACGAGGGCAGCGAGCAGCGCCGCCCGTCCGTGCAGGTGGGCGACCCGTTCATGGAGAAGCTGCTCATCGAGGCGTGCCTGGAGCTGTACGACGCCGAACTGGTCGTCGGCATCCAGGACCTCGGCGGTGCCGGCCTGACCTGCGCGCTGACCGAGACCGCCGCCTCCGCCGGCACCGGCATGCGGGTCTGGCTGGAGCGGGTCCCGCTGCGCGAGCCCTCGATGGAGCCGCACGAGATCCTGGCCAGCGAGTCCCAGGAGCGGATGCTGCTGGTCGTCACGCCGGAGAAGCTGGAGGCGGTGCTCAAGACCGCCGAGAAGTGGGGCGTCTGGGCCACCGCCATCGGCGAGGTCACCGCGCCCTCGCCGGACGGCCGTCCGGGCCGCCTGGTCATCACCTGGCGCGACCAGCTCGTGGTCGACGTGCCCCCGGGCTCGCTGGTGGACGACGGCCCGGTCTACGCCCGCCCGATGCGGGAGCCGGCCGACCTGATCCTGCTCCAGGCCGACCGGGCCGAGACGCTGCCCCGGCCGAGCACCCCGGACGCGCTCCGGGAGACCGTGCTCCGCATGATCGCCTCGCCGAACCTGGCCGACAAGACCTGGGTGACCGAGCAGTACGACCGGTACGTGCTGGGCAACACCGTGCTCGCCCAGCCGGAGGACTCCGGCGTGATCCGGATCGACGAGCGGAGCGGCCTGGGCGTCGCCCTCTCCGTCGACGGCAACGGCCGGTACGCCCGCCTCGACCCGTACCACGGGACGAAGCTGGCGCTCGCCGAGGCGTACCGGAACGTGGCCGTGACCGGCGCGAAGCCGATCGCGGTGACCAACTGCCTGAACTTCGGCTCGCCGGAGGACCCGGGCGTCATGTGGCAGTTCGCCGAGGCCGTTCGCGGCCTGGCCGACGGCTGCCTGGAGCTGGGGATCCCGGTCACCGGCGGCAACGTCAGCTTCTACAACCAGACCGGCGCCGCGGCCATCCACCCCACCCCGGTGGTCGGCGTGCTGGGCGTGCTCGACGACGTCGCCCAGCGGGTGCCGATGGGCTTCGAGCCGCGGCCGGCCGGCGACCACGACCAGCTCTTCCTGCTGGGCGAGACGCACGTCGAGCTGTCCGGTTCCGAGTGGGCCTGGGTGACCCACGAGCACCTCGGCGGCATCCCGCCGCAGGTCGACCTGGCCCGGGAGCGGCAGCTCGGCGAGCTGCTGGCCGAGGCGGCCCGGGTCGGGCACGTCAGCTCGGCGCACGACCTCTCCGACGGCGGCCTGGCGCAGAGCCTGGTCGAGTCCACCCTGCGTCGTGGCGTCGGCGCGCAGATCGCGCTGCCGGAGCACTTCGCCGAGGGCTCGATGCCGTTCGTCTTCCTGTTCAGCGAGTCGGCCGGCCGGGTGCTGGTGTCGGTGCCGCGCGGGCACGAGAAGGCGTTCACCGCCCTCTGCGGCGAGCACGGCGTGCCGTGGGAGTTCATCGGCGTCACCGACCCGACCGGCGGCGCGCTGGAGGTGCGCGGCCAGTTCCGGATCGGCCTGGACGAGCTGCGCGAGGCGCACGGCGCGACCCTGCCGCGCCTCTTCGGCCAGGCCGAGGCGCCGCAGGTGGAAGTGGCGGCGACCCGTACCGGCACCAGCACCGTGCTCCCGGCCAACGCCGAGCAGCCGGTCGGCGTGGAGCCGGCCCAGGTCGACGCGGAGCCGATCGCCAAGGCCGCCGAGGCCGAGACGCCCGGCGACCGGGTGCGGCCCGACGCCGAGCCCGCTCCGGCCCGCTCCGCCGCGACGACCGAGGACGGGTCCGCCGAGCCGACCCGGGCGACCGGGCGCACGGATGCGGCTCGGGGCGCGGCCGGGGCCGAGGCCGAGCCCACCGGCCCGGCTTCGGGCGGGTCGGCGAGCACGCCGGCCGGACCGGCCCCGGCGCGGGCCGAGGTGACCCCCACCGAGAGCCCGAGCGACCCGGCCGAGGCGGCGACCGCCCCGGACGACACCCGGACGGCTTCCGGTGAGCCCGACCAGCGCCCCGCACCGGATCAGCGCTGAGGCTCTGGCCTTGGCCGTCTTCGCCCAACCCGGCGCCGGCGCCCGCTTCGACTGGGGGCTGACCGGGGCGGCGGAACTCGGCCGGGTCTGCGCCGCCCTCGTGGTGGTGGACGTGTTGTCGTTCACCACCGCCGTGGAGGTCGCGGTCAGCCGGGGCTCACGGGTGCACCCGTTCCCGTGGGGTGAGCAGGCCGCCGAGTACGCCCGCCGGGTGGGCGCCGTCGCCGCCGTCGGCCGCCGGCAGACGACCCCGGAGCATCCGTGGTCGCTCTCCCCGGCGGCGCTGCGGACCGCGCCGGTGGTCGCCGACCTGGTGCTGCCGTCGCCCAATGGCTCCGCGATCAGCGCCGCGGCGAGCGCCACCGGCATCCCGGTGGTCGCGGCGTGCCTGCGCAACGCGCGCGCCGTCGGGCGATGGCTCCGCCACCAGGGGTACGGCACGACCGACGCCCCGGTGGGTGTGGTGGCCGCCGGGGAGCGTTGGCCCGACGGGTCGCTGCGCCCCTGCGTCGAGGACCAGCTCGGGGCGGCCTGCGTGCTGGACGCGCTGGCCGGGGTGCCCGGTGGGCTCTCGGTGGAGTCGGCGATGGCGTTGGCCGCGCTGGCCAGCACGCCGGACGTGCCGGCGGCGGTCCGGGGCTGCGTCTCCGGCCGGGAACTGACCGAGGGCGGCTTCGCCGACGACGTCGCGATCGCCGTCGAGGTAGGCACCTCCGACGTCGTCCCCGTCCTCCGCCAGGGCTACTTCACCGCCGCCTGAGGTCCGGCCACCAGCCTCAGCGTCGATCTTGGACTTGTGGCACCTCCGATAGCGGCACAAAGCCGACATGTGCTGGCACCACAACTCCAAGATCCACGCTGAGCGCCCGGCCCCGCCTTGCTCGCTTCGCACGGCACTCTGACCCCGGCCTGGGAAGACGCACCGAGGTTCATGGTCCTGGTCAGGCAGCCCGCTTCCGCCGACCTGGTCACCTGACGACGGTGGCCGCCCGCGTCCTGCGGGCGGCCACCGTCTCAGAGATGAACCTCAGTCGTCCAGCCAGTCGAGGCGCCGGCCGCTCCGGTCGGGCTGGCCGTCCGGACGGGCCCGACCGGCGGCCTGCGCCGGGTCGTTGTGGTAGCCGCCCTGGTTGTCGTAGCCACCGCCGCGCTGCTGCGGCGGCTCCTGGCCGTAGCCGCCCTGCTCGCCGTAGCCGCCCTGCGGCGACTGGCCGTAGCCGTCACCGTAGCCGCCGCGCTGGTCGTAGCCGCCCTGCTGGCCGCCGTCGTAGCCGCCCTGCTGGCCGTAGCCGCCCTGGCCGCCGTCGTAACCGCCCTGCTGCCGGCCGTCGTAGCCGCCCGCCGGGTTGGCGTCGTAGCCGCCGGCGGGCGCGTCGCCGTAGCCGCCCTGCTGCCGGGTGCCGTCGTAGCCGCCGGTCGGGTTGGCGTCGTAGCCGCCCGCCGGGGCGTTGTCGTAACCACCGCCGGGCCGGTTGCCGCCGTAGCCGGGGGCGTCGCCGTAGCCGCCGGCCGGGGCGTCGCCGTAGGCCGCACCCCGGGTGGCGTCGTACCCACCCGTCGCGTTGGCGTCGTAGCCGCCGGTCGGCGCGTCGCTGTAGCCGCCCTGCTGCCGGCCGCCGTCGTAGCCACCGGCGGCGTTGTCGTACCCGCCGGACGCGGCGCCGTAGCCGTAACCGGCGCCCTGCTCCGCGCCCCGCCCGTACTGCCCGGAGGCGGACTGGTCGTAACCCTGCCCCTGCTCGGGCTGGTAGGTGCTGGTCGGGTACGGGTCGGCCGCCGGCGCGTACTGGGTGCTGTCACCGGTGTAGCGGCCGGTGGGCTCGTCGAAGCGCTCGTTGCCGTAGCCACCGCCCTGCGCCGGCGGGTAGCCGGGCGCCCCGGCGGCACCGGCCGCGCCCGCTGCTCCGGCCGCGTAGTCCGGGCTGCCGTAGCCGGCGCCGGAGGACGGGCCGTTGCCGTAGCCGCTGCCCGAGGAAGGCGCGTTGCCGTAGCCGGCGTTGCCGCCGTAGCCGCCCTGACCGGGCGCGTCGTCGCCGTAGCCGTAACCGGCCTGGCCCGCGCCGACGCCGTACCCGGTGCCGGGCGGCGCGCCGTACGGGTCCGGCGGGACGTCGTCCACGACCGGGCGTTGCAGCATGGTGGGCGCGTCGCTGAGCGCGGCGCCACCGACCATGGTCGGCGCCGGGCTGGCGCCCATGCCGTTGACCACCCGGGTCTGGTCGTCCGCGCCCCGGTAGGCGCCCCGGGCCGCGGGGATCGCGCCGGCCGCTGCGGCCCCACCCGGGCCAGCCGGTCCGACCGGCCCGCCCGGGCCGTCGCCGTCGGCGTCCTCGTTCTTGCGGCGCATGTAGAGCAGCACGATGGTGCCCACGCCGACGGCGACGAAGAGGCCGCCGAGCAGGATGAGCAGCCACGAGCTGGAGTCGCCGGAGTCGTCGTTCGCGGCCGGCTGCTGCGCGGCCGGTGCGTCGGAGGTGGCCGCGTCGGTCGCCTCGTCCTCGGTCACTTCCTCGGACGGCGGGGCGGACTCGCTTGCCGACGGCGTCGCGCTCGGGCTCGCCGACGCCTTGACCGCCACGCTGATCCGCAGCCCGGTGACGGACTGACCCGCGTTCGCGTTGATCGACTTGGTGCCGGGGTCGGCGCCCTGGGTGGTGGCGCCGAGGTCGAGCCGGCCCGGCGCGATCGGGTTGTCGGCGGAGCCGCTGAAGCTGAAGTTGCCGCTGCCGTTCGCGTTCGTCCGGCGCTCCTTGCCGGCGCTGTCGCGCAGCATGACCAGCGCGCCGGAGATCGGCTCGCCGTCGGAGTTGACCACCTTGCCGGAGACCGTCTTGACGGTCTGCGGCTGCTGCGGCGGCGGCGCGGCCTTGCTCTTGACCGTCAGGTTGAAGTTTCCCGTCGCCGGGTCCGACTGGTCGGGCTGCACCTGCACGGTCACCGAGCCGTTGGCGTCCTGCGCGTTGTCGTTGGCGCGGATCGTCAGAAGCTGGGTCTTCGGCCTCGGGTTGCCGGGCGGGAAGTTGAGTTGGCCGCACCCGGAGACGCAGCTGACGCCGGGCGGCAGGCCGGTGAGGCCGATCTGGGCGTTCTGGTCGCCGTCGCTCGGGGTGACCTGGACGCTGACGGTGGTGTCGCTGCCGGCGTTGACCGTGACCGATCCGGGCGAGACGCTGACGCTGGCCGCGAGGGCGGGTGTGGCGGGGACGGTGAGCAGCGCGCCGAAGACCAGCGCCACGACCACACCGGCCCGATGCTTCCAGGCACGTCGGTGTGTTGACACGTCCACCGCCTTCCGGGTCTGATCTCCCCGCCGGCCGGTCCGGCCGGGTCGATCACTCACGGTACGAATTACGCCGTCGGCAACTATGCCTTGTCTGACCGGATCATCTCTACCCAGGGCCGGCGTCGGGCGGCCTTCTGCCGGGTCGTATCGTCCCGTCGTGTCCTCTCCGCGCGCTTATTCCGACTCGGTGCTCGCCGCACTCGCGGCGCTGGACGAGGGGCGTACGCCCGAACGGCCGGTGTTGCGGGAGGCGGTCCGGACGCTCTTGGCCGCCCTGGCGGAGCGCGCCCCCGGCCGATCGGTGGAGGTGCGGGTCCCACCCTACGGCGCGGTGCAGTGCGTGACCGGGCCGCGACACACCCGCGGCACCCCGCCGAACGTGGTCGAGATGGATCCGGCCACCTGGCTGGCGCTCGCCACCGGGCGCCTCGGATGGGCGGAGGTGGTCACCGAGGGTCGCGTGCGGGTCTCCGGAAACCGGGCCGACCTTTCCGCGTACCTCCCGATTTAGTCGGTCGGCGGAACCGGCCCGCGTCACGTTCGGCGGACATGTCGTGACTGTCGGTGGCGACGTCTGTTCGCGTACACTGGTGGCCGACGACGGTCCCGGCCCACGGTGCGGAGCTGCCCCCCGACTCCGCCAGGCCAGTCCAGACCCCCCAGCACGAGGGAGCGGCAGGTGCCCCGAGGCGATGGCCGGCTGAGCCACGACCTTGACCCCCAACGACCCGGCCCCCAGGACGCGTGCGGCGTCTTCGGCGTCTGGGCGCCCGGGGAAGAGGTAGCCAATCTGACCTATTTCGGGCTCTACGCCCTGCAGCACCGAGGTCAGGAGGCCGCCGGCATCGCGGTCAGCGACGGCTCCGGCGTGGTGGTCTACAAGGACCTCGGCCTGGTCGCCCAGGTGTTCGACGAGCCGACGCTGGCCAGCCTGCGCGGGCACGTCGCGATCGGGCACGCGCGCTACTCGACCACCGGCGGTTCGACCTGGGAGAACGCCCAGCCGACGATCCGGGCCACCACCGCCGGCACGACGATCGCGCTGGCCCACAACGGCAACCTGGTCAACACCGCGGACCTCCAGCGCGAGGTGTCCGCCCGGGGGATGGACTCCGACGGGTCGAGCAACGACACGTCGCTGGTCACCATGCTGCTGGCCAGCCGGCCCGACCTGTCGGTCGAGGCGGCCGCGCTGGAGGTGCTGCCGCAGTTGCGCGGCGCGTTCAGCTTCGTCTTCATGGACGAGTCGACGCTCTACGCGGCCCGCGACCCGCACGGGGTGCGCCCGCTGGTCCTCGGCCGGCTGGAGCGCGGCTGGGTGGTGGCGAGCGAGACCGCCGCGCTGGACATCGTCGGCGCGAGCGTGGTCCGCGAGGTCGAGCCGGGCGAGCTGATCGCGATCGACGAGGGCGGGCTGCGGTCCAGCCGGTTCGCCGCGCCGGAGCCCAAGGGCTGCCTCTTCGAATACGTCTACATCGCCCGGCCGGACGCCACCATCGCCGGCCGGAACGTGCACGCCGCCCGGGTGGAGATCGGCCGCCGCCTCGCCAAGGAGCACCCGGTCGAGGCCGACCTGGTGATCCCGGTGCCGGAGTCGGGCACGCCGGCGGCGATCGGCTACGCCGAGGAGTCCGGCATCACCTACGGCCAGGGCCTGATGAAGAACCCGTACGTCGGGCGCACGTTCATCCAGCCCTCGCAGACGCTGCGCGCGCTCGGCGTCCGGTTGAAGCTGAACCCGCTGCGGCAGAACGTCCGCGGCAAGCGGCTGGTGGTGGTGGACGACTCGATCGTCCGGGGCACCACCCAGCGGGCCATCGTCCGGCTGCTGCGGGAGGCGGGCGCGTTGGAGGTGCACGTCCGGATCTCCTCGCCGCCGGTGAGTTGGCCCTGTTTCTACGGCATCGACTTCGCCACCCGGGCCGAACTGCTGGCCAACGGGCTGGACAACGAGGGCATCCGGCGGTCGATCGGCGCCGACACGCTGGGCTACGTATCGCTGCCCGGTCTCATCGCGGCGACCGAGCAGCCGAAGACCCGGCTCTGCCGGGCGTGCTTCGATGGGGAGTACCCGATCGAACTGCCGGCCGGGAACCTGATCGGCAAGCACGTGCTCGAGGGAGTGGGCCGCCGGGTCGTCGCCGAGGCGGCCGAGCCCACCAACCCGCTCGTCGCCACACCGACCCATCACCCGTAGCACCACCGACGCGGGTCCGGCCGCTCCGGCCCCGCGGAACCACAAAGGGGAGAACCGTGACGCACGTGTCCGAGCGCAGCGGCGCAGGATCCAGCCCGACGGGCGCCGGCGGCGACCGCCAGCCCTGGTCGGCGGGGTCCGGCCGGACGCAGCGCAAACGCTCGGTCTCGTACGCCGACGCCGGGGTGTCGATCGAGGCGGGCGACCGCGCGGTTGAGCTGCTCAAGTCCAAGGTCAAGCAGACCCGGCGCCCGGAGGTCATGGGCGACCTGGGCGGCTTCGCCGGCCTGTTCCGGCTGGACACCAAGAAATACAAGAACCCGATCCTGGCCTCGTCCACCGACGGCGTGGGCACCAAGCTGGTGATCGCCCAGCAGCTCGACATCCACGACACGGTCGGCATCGACCTGGTCGCCATGGTCGTCGACGACCTGGTCGCCTGCGGCGCCGAGCCGCTGTTCCTGCTCGACTACATCGCCACCGGCGAGGTCGTGCCGGACCGGGTCGCCGAGATCGGCGCCGGCATCGCCGACGGCTGCCGGTACGCCGGCTGCGCGCTGCTGGGCGGCGAGACCGCCGAGCACCCCGGTGTGCTGCGCCCGGACGAGTACGACATCTCCGCCACCGGCGTGGGCGTGGTGGAGGAGAGCGAGATCCTCCGCCCGGAGCGCGTCGAGGTGGGCGACGTGGTGATCGCCATGCGCTCCTCCGGCCTGCACTCCAACGGCTACTCCCTGGTCCGGCACGTGCTGCTCGGCGCGGGCCGGATGCGGCTGGACGTGGTGATCGACGACTTCGGTCGCCAGCGCACGCTGGGCGAGGAGCTGCTCACCCCGACCAAGATCTATGCGCAGGACTGCCTCAAGCTGATCGCCGAGGCGGAGGTGCGGGCGCTGGCCCACGTGACCGGCGGCGGCATCCCGGGCAACCTGGTCCGGGTCCTGCCCGAGAACGTCGACGCGGTGGTCAACCGGTCCACCTGGAAGCCGCAGCCGATCTTCGACCTGATCCAGTCCAAGGGCCGGATCGAGGACCCGGAGATGGAGTCGACGTTCAACATGGGCGTCGGCATGTTCGCCATCGTCGCCGCCGAGGACGCCGACCGCGCGCTGGCCACCCTGACCGGCCGGGGTGTCGACGCCTGGCAGGCCGGCGAGATCATCGAGGGTTCCGGCAACGTGCAGATGGTCGGCCAGCACACCCGCGGATGATCACCCTGCGTTGATCATCCGGGCACCTGATCGGGGGTTCACCCGAGTGGCCGCCTCCGCCTAGCCTGAAGGTTCGGTTTTTTCAGGCGGGGGAGGGTCGATGGCTGCGCGCACGCCTGGCGGAATGCGGGGCATCGCCGCCGTCCCCTCGTACGTGGTGATGCAGCCGACCACGCTGTGCAACCTCGACTGCGCCTACTGCTACCTGCCGCTGCGCGCGGCGGACCGGCGGATGCCGGTGGCTGTGGCCGAGGCGGTGGCGGCGTCGGTGAACCCCTGGGCGGCCCAGGACCGGTGCTCGGTGGTCTGGCACGGTGGTGAGCCGCTCGCGGCCGGCCGGGAGCACCTGGCCGCCCTGCTGGCCCCGTTCGGGCCGGAGGTCGAGCACCACGTGCAGACCAACGCGACGCTGATCGACGACGCCTGGTGCGCGTTCTTCGCCGAGCACCGGGTGCGGGTCAGTGTGAGCGTGGACGGCCCGCGGGCGCGTAACGCCGAGCGGGTCACCCGGGGCGGCCGACCGGCGTACGACCGGATCGTGGCCGGGGTGGCGGCGCTGCGCCGGCACGGGCTGCCGTTCTCGGCCCTCGCGGTCGTCTCCCGGCCCGAGCCGGGCCTGGCGGCCGAGTTGTACGACTACTTCCTCGACCTGGGGTGCGAGGTGCTGGGCGTCAACATCGAGGAGACCGAGGGGGTCAACACCCGGACGAACGCGCGGGACGCGGCGGCGGTGACCGGCTTCTGGGCCGAGCTGGTCGGGGCGTGGCGCCGGGATCCCCGGATCCACCTGCGTGAGGTGGAGTGGTCGCTGCGGTACGCCGGCGCGGTGCTGGCCGGTTCCGCCGACGACGTGCTGCCCCGCCGGCTCGACCCGATCCCGACGGTCGGCCACGACGGCTCGGTGGTGGTGCTCTCGCCCGAGCTGGCCGGCTTCACCGACCCCCGCTACGGCGACTTCGGCAGCGGGAACGTGCTGGACACCCCGCTGCGGGAGATCCTCGCCGACGCCGGGCGGACGCCCTGGGTGGGTGAGTTCCTCGCCGGTGTGGAGGCGTGTCGGGCGTCCTGCGCCTACTTCGGCTTCTGTGGCGGCGGCCATGCCGCGAACCGCTACTTCGAGCAGGGGCGGTTCGACGGTACGGAGACCGAACACTGCCGCAACAGCAAGATCCGCCTATTGGAGGGAGTGTTGGCGCATGCCCGAGATCATCAGTGAGACCGACCGGGACGTGGTCACCGACCGGGTGCGGGATGCCGCTGCGGGGTTGTCCGCGCTGCTCCGCGAGGCCGAGGCGGCGCGCCTGCTGCGGGCGGAGGTGTCGGGGTCCGACGGCGCCCACGCGGTGTGCGCGTGGAACCACTTCGAGAACATCCCGACGTTCTACAACTGGAACAACCGGCCGCGCTGAGGCGACGGCGCCGCGATCAGGGGACCTGCCAGCGCGGCCGGGGAGGCACCCGGTGCGGCAGGTCCCTGATCGTCGGTCGCACGCCGGCTCCGGGGTGAGCACATGCGTGAGCACGCGGGCGTTGCCGCGTGCTCAGATGTGACCGGAGGTCAGCGGGTCGGACGGGCCCAGGGGTCCGGGTCGTCGTCCGCGTGGTCCTCGTCATCGTCGTCGACAAAGTTCTTGTCGTCGTCGAAGTTGTGCTCAGACTTTCCACTACCCGCCAACTCACGCTGCAAGGCGGTTAGGTCGGTGTTCGGGGAGTGGTACTTCAACTCCCGGGCCACCTTCGTCTGCTTGGCCTTAGCACGGCCGCGCCCCATGGCTCGACCCCCTCGCACAGAATGCGGGGCAGCCCGAAGGCGGGCCCCGATGACGTCAGGCATCTCTCGTGGCTCTTACGGTACATGGGGATGCCACCGTTCGGCACCTCGGGTCGCCGTCGACCGGCCTCGCGCGTCGTAGTGTTGCGACCGTCACACAGTGTACCGGGTAAGGAGCGCTGACCGGGACCGGCCGTGACAGTGGGCGGTACTGCCCGAAAATAACCGCAGATCGGCACGAAGCGACCAAGAACCAGCTTAACGCCCCGGTCGCCCCCGCGCGGCCCGGGGGCGGAGCCGGTGGCCCGCCCCCGGGAGCCGTCAGCGCAGGTGGATGGCGCGCAGCCGGCCGACGTCGGCCATCCGGCGCTCGGCGAGCCGGTCCGCCGCGACCGCCGGCGGGACGCCCTCGTCGTCGGCGAGGCGCAGGATCTCCCGGGTGGTGTCGAAGATCCGGGTGGCGCGCAGCTTGGCCCGCTCGAAGTTGAAGCCCTCGATCTCGTCGGCCACCTGGATCACGCCACCGGCGTTCACCACGTAGTCCGGGGTGTAGAGGATGCCCCGGTCGGCGAGGACCTTCTCGATGCCGGCGTGGGCGAGCTGGTTGTTCGCCGCCCCGGTGACCACCTTGGCCCGCAGCACCGGCACGGTGTCGTCGTTCAGCGCGCCGCCCAGCGCGCACGGGGCGTACACGTCGATGTCGGACGCGACCAGCGCCGCGGTGTCGTGGACGAGGGTGACCTGCGGGTGGGTGGCGCGCACCCACTCCTGGGCGCGCGGGTTGACGTCGGTCGCCACCACCTCGGCGCCGTCGGAGATCAGGTGCGTGGTCAGGTACTTGCCGACCTTGCCCAGGCCGGCCACGCCGACCCGCCGGCCGGCGAGCGTGGGGCTGCCCCACACGTGCTCGGCGGCGGCCCGCATGCCCTGGAACACGCCCCAGGCGGTGAGGATCGAGGAGTCGCCGGCGCCGCCGTGCTCCACGCTGCGACCGGTCACGTAGCGGGTCTCGCGGGCGATCACGTCCATGTCGGCGACGTAGGTGCCGACGTCGCAGGCGGTGTAGTAGCGGCCGTTGAGCGACTCCACGAAGCGGCCGTACGCGCGCAGCAGGGCTTCGCTCTTGAGCTGGTCCGGGTCACCCCAGATGACCGCCTTGCCGCCACCGAGGTCCAGGTTGGCCAGGGCGTTCTTGTAGGCCATGCCACGGGAGAGGTCGAGCACGTCGGCGAGGGCGTCGGCCTCGCTGGCGTACGGGTAGAACCGGGTGCCGCCGAGGGCGGGGCCCAGCGCGGTGGAGTAGATCCCGATGATCGCCTTCAGGCCGGACTGCTTGTCCTGGCAGAACACGACCTGTTCATGACCCGTGGCTCCCGGGTCGTCGGTGCTGGCGAATACGCCCATGGCTGACTCCTGTGTCGGTGTGCGCCCTTGTGGGGCGCGGAACCTTCGGTGGCACGCCGGCGGGATGCTGCCGGTGTCGTTGAGCCTAATATCGGCCGGAACCGTACTGTCGCCCACGTCACGCCGCCGGTGTGACGGCGGCGACGGGCGGTCCCGTCTCGTGGGAGGATCGCGCCGTGCCGTCGCTCTTCGCTTCATACCTGCGCGTGTACGAGCCGCTGACCGCCTTCGACCGGGACCGGCAGTCGTACTGGCGCCGGTACGTCAGCGAGGGTCGGGCGATAGCCCCGCTGGAGGGGCCGGGCCGGCAACGGACCTCGGTGATCGAGGCGTTGGGCGCGGGCTGGACCCGGCTGCCCGACCTGCCCGACGAGGCGTACGTCCTGGAGGCCGACGACACGCTGCTGGTCTGCCCCTGGAACCTGCGGATCCGGGTCGCCGAGGCGGCGCTGAGCGCCCGCGACGGTGTGCCCTCGGTGCTGGCCGACGCGTTCGTGCCGCCGGTCCTGGCCGGGCAGGCGAAGGCCGTGGTGGAGGACTGGCGCAGCGGGGCGCGGGTGCTGGAGCACGGGGTGCCGCGGGTGCACGAGCAGGTCGCCACCTGGGGGGTGCCGCTGCGCTGGTTCGTGCTCTTCGAGGCCGGGGAGCGCCACCTGGTCACCGACCCGGAGCGGCGGGCGCTGCGCTACCGCACCGAGATCTCCAAGGCGCGTCGCCGCTCGTCGCGGGCGCTGTCGGTGCTGCGCAAGTCGGTCGGCGAGGCGCCGATCACCGAGGCGGTCGAGGAGGCCGCCCGCTGGCTGGAGGAGTTCCATCCCCGGTCGGTGGTGGAGCTGGACTACGGCGGGCTGGTGCGGCTGCTGCCGGACGAGACGCTGGTCGAGGACGACTCGACCGAGCTGGTCGCGACCGGGCTGGCCGGGTTGGCGCGGGGCGAGGCCGAGGAGGCTTCGGCGGCGTACGACAAGCTGGTCGCCCGCTGGCGCGCGGTGCAGCTTCTGGAGCGCTGCAACTGACGCCCGGTTCGTCCCTGTTCGGGGTAAGGGATGCGAGACTGTCTCGTAGTTGACGCATCACGAACCGTGATCATGAGTCCGAATAAGGTAGTTTCTGCGGCATAAAAGTCGTAAAAATCGGGCATGGTTCATCCGTCCGTCTAGGGACCTTCAGCCGTTCGGCCCATGTCGGACATCGGGGACTAGCCGGACCATGGGAGACGCGTCGGCCGGCGGGACCCCGGCCGATGTCTATACATGTGGAGGAGTGACCCCGATGGCATCGCGAACGCACGAACCAGAGCCGCTACTCACACCGGCCGAGGTGGCGTCGATGTTCCGAGTCGACCCGAAGACGGTGACCCGGTGGGCCAAGGCTGGCAAGCTCAGCGCCATCCGGACCCTGGGCGGCCACCGCCGCTACCGCGAGTCTGAAGTTCGGGCCCTGCTGCAGGGGCAGATCCCCCAGCAGCGTCAGGGGGACTGACGAGCCGGAGTTTTTCCAGCTTTCGATGAAGGGCGGTCGGCCGACGGGCCACCGCCCTCAATCGTGTCCGGAGGTCGTGCCGTCCAGCACGATCCGCAGCCCCACCGTGCCGCTCTCCCCCCGGCGCAGCCGGCTGCCCAGCAGGCTGAGCCGGCCGATCAGCCGATACTTCCGCTTCAGCAGCTCCCGCACCCGGCGGGAGTTCTCCGGGTCGTCGATCGTGGCGTGACCGGGCACCGCCGCCCCGTGCGGCCGGCCGCGCACGTCGCACGGCGCCACCGTGACCCGGCCGTCGCGCCGGATCCGCTTCACCTTGCCGGAGTCGGACACCGTCCACACCGCCAGCGCGTCACCGTCGCGCACCGCCCACACCGGCGTCGGCACCGCCCGACCGTCCTTGCGGAACGTGGTGAGCAGGACGTACTTCTCCGCCGCGAGGCGATCCAGGTCGGTCACGCCGCCCAGGATACGGCCGCGACCGCGCCCGCGAGCCCGGATAGCGTGCTCCCATGACCAGCGAGCCCACGATCGGCGACGTGTTCGGCGAGATGATCCGCGACGCGTACGCGGTGGCCACCGGCATCGGGCCCCGGCCGATGGCCGGCGGGCGACTGCCCCGCCCGGTCATCGAGATCATCGAGCGGGACGACGGGCTGGTCAACGGCGCGCCCGCCGATCACTACCTGGACCCGCCCGAGCGGTGGCAGCCGCACGACCACCGGGCGGTGGACCGGGTCCACGGGCACGTGCTGGACGTCGGCGTCGGCGCCGGCCGGATCGCGTTGCGCCTGCAGGAACGCGGCGTGCCGGTGACCGGCCTGGACACCTCACTCGGCGCGCTGCGGGTCAGCCGCCACCGGGGCGTACGCGAGCTGGTGCACGCCACCGTCGACGAGCACGTCGCCGACGGCCGGCGCTACGACACGTTCCTGCTGCTCGGCAACAACCTGGGCCTGTTCGAGGGGCGGGAGCGCGCCCCGGAGCTGCTGGCCGCGCTCGCCGCGCTGGCCCGGCCCGGCGCGCGGGTGATCGCGCACGGCACCGACCCGTACGGCACCACCGACCCGGTGCACACCGCCTACCACGAGGCGAACCGGCGGCGGGGCCGGCTGGGCGGGCAACTGCGGCTGCGGCTGCGTTACCGGCTGCTCGGCACCGAGTGGTTCGACTACCTGGTGTGCTCGCCCGACGAGTTCGCCGAGCTGGTCCACGGCTCGCCGTGGCGACTGGCCGACGTGGACACCACCGACCACCCGTATTACCTCGCCACGCTCGAGCTGAGGCGTTAGGAAGGGGCCCCTCCTATCGCGTAGGCGATAAGAAGGGCCCCCTCCTTCGGTTCAGACCTGGACGGTGGGCGTCGTCTCCGCCGGGGGCAGACCGCCGTCGCCGTCGACCACCTCGTCCGGCGTGCCGTCCTCGTCGATGTCGACCATGGTGATGTCCACCTTGCCGTCGCCGTCGGTGTCGAACTGGAACAGGTCGGCCTTGCCGTCGCCGTCGGTGTCCACCACCCACACGTCGGTCTTGCCGTCGTTGTTGGTGTCCGCCCGAAGCAGGTCCACCCGCTCGTCACCGCGCGTCTCGACCGTCTCGGTGCCCTGCGCGCTCTCCGGTGCCTGGCTCATCTCGTTCCTTCCTTCGGCGTTGACGGCGGTCTTTACCCCGTCCGGCCGGCCCCCACGCATGCCCGGCGGCCCCGCCCTGCATAGGGTCGCATCCAGGATCGAGCGAGCGGCCGGCCCGGCGCGGCGGAGACCCCGCGCGCCACCGCCGCGACGAGGGGACAGCGATGAGTGGTCGTTTTGTGGTCGTCGGGGCCGGCACCATGGGCCTCGGCATCGCGTACGTGGCGGCCGGCGCCGGGTACGCGGTCGAGCTGGTCGAGGTCGACCCGGAGCGGGGGGCCGACGCCGTGCGGCGCCTCGGCGAGCTGTGGGACCGCGCGGTGGGGCGGGGCAAGCTGACCGCGGAGGCGGCCACCGCCAACCGGGTCCGGGTGACGCTGCGGACCGGCCTGGCCGAGGTGGCCGAGGGGCCGGACGTGATCGTGGAGGCGGTGCCCGAGCGGCTCGACCTCAAGCGGGCCGTGCTCCGGGAGGCCGAGGGCCGCCGCCCGGCGCTGCTCGGCAGCAACACGTCGAGCATCCCGATCTCCGAGCTGGCCGACGGGCTGGCCCGTCCGGCGGACTTCCTCGGGCTGCACTTCTTCAACCCGGTCTGGGCGATGGCGCTGCTCGAGGTCGTGGTCGGCCCGGCCACCGCGCCGGCCACCACCGAGGCGGCCGTCGCGCTCGCCACCCGGCTGGGCAAGGACCCCGTCGTGGTACGCGACATGCCCGGCTTCGCCACCTCCCGCCTCGGCGTCACGCTCGGCCTGGAGGCGATCCGGATGGTGGCCGACGGGGTGGCCGCCCCGGCCGACATCGACAAGGCGATGGTGCTCGGCTACCGGCACCCGGTCGGCCCGCTCGAGCTGACCGACCTGGTCGGACTGGACGTCCGGCTCGACATCGCGCGCACCCTCCAGGCCGCGTACGGGGACCGGTTCGCGCCACCGCCGCTGCTGGAGGAGATGGTGGCCGCCGGGAGGCTGGGCAAGAAGTCCGGGCAGGGTTTCTACACCTGGGAAGGCGGCACGAAGAAGTGAGCGGGCTGCGGATCGAGGAGCTGCCGGACCGGCTCGTGGTCATCCTGGACCGGCCGGAGAAGCGCAACGCGATCGACGCCGACCTGGTCGGCGAACTGCACGCCGTCTGCGCCGAACTGGAGGCACGGCCCCGGCTGATGCTGCTCACCGGCGGCGCGGCGGGCATCTTCGCCGGCGGCGCCGACATCGCCCAGTTGCGCGAACGTGGCCGGCTGGACGCGCTGGCCGCCATCAACCAGGGCGTCTTCGCCCGGATCCGGGCGCTGCCGCTGCCCACCGTGGCGGCGGTCGACGGCCCGGCGCTGGGCGGCGGCGCCGAGCTGGCGTACGCCTGCGACCTCCGGGTGTGCACGGACCGGGCGGTCTTCGGCCAGCCCGAGGTGCGGTTGGGTATCCTGGCCGGCGCCGGTGCGACCTACCGGCTGCCGGCGTTGATCGGCGAGGCCCGGGCCAAGGAACTGCTCTTCACCGGCCGCCGGGTCGACGCGGACGAGGCGCTGCGGATCGGCCTGGTGAACCGGGTGGTCGCCGAGCCGGCCGAGTTGCTGCCCACCGCACACGGCCTGCTGGACGAGATGGCCAAGGGCTCGTCGCTGGCGCTGCGGCTGACCAAGCTGGCGGTGGACGCGCCGCCGGCCGCGCACCCGCAGCTCGACCTGCTGAGCCAGGCCGTGCTCTTCGAGGACGAGGAGAAGCACCGGCGGATGACCGAGTTCCTCGAACGGCGCCGGTCGCGCTGAGCCACGACGGCGAGGGCCGCACCGGATCCCCCGGTGCGGCCCTCGATGCCTGGCGGCTCAGTCCCTGATCTGCACTCCGGCGTCGGCCAGCGCGGTGATCGCCCGCGCCGACTCACCGAAGCCGATCACCAGCACCGCCTCCGGGCCGAAGCCCTTGATCTCCTGGGCGATGCCGCCGAAGTCCACGGGCGTCTTCGGGTCGGCCGGCGGGGTGTAGGTCAGCAGCTTGAGCCGGTCCGCGCCGACCCCGGCCTTCTCCAGCTCGGCCCGGACGTTCTCCTGCAGGCCCTCGCCGTACGAGTCCTTGCGGGCCAGGATCACGATCTTGCGCGGACCGTCCCGCAGCATCACGTCGGCCAGCGCGCGGCCCTGGAGGCTGTCCGGTGGCGCGGTACGGAAGTAGAGCCCCTTGTCGTCCACGGTGCTCAGCCCGGCGTCGGTGTTCGACGGGGAGAAGAGGATCCGCCCGGCGGCGACCACGTCCGGCAGCACGGCCCGCGAGATGCCCGACGCGCCGGCCCCGATGATGACCGGGACACCCTGGCCGACGTGCGAGGCCACCGTCGCCTTCGCCACGGCCGGGTTGGTGCCGTCGTCGCCCTCGATCCACTTCACCGGCTCGCCGAGGACCCCGCCGGCGGCGTTGATCTCGTTGACCGCGAGCGTCACCGCGGCGGCCATCGGCGGGTACGCCAACGCCAGGTCACCGGTCTTCGGCAGCAGGCCGCCGAGGACCAGCGGCGCGTCCTTGACCTTCCCCCGCGGCTTGCGGCCACGCGGCGGCGTCTTGCTGCTCGCACCCGACTCGTCGCCGGCGCCGACGAACTCGGTCTTCCCGTCGTCGAGCTGCTGGTTGTCGAAGTGCAACGTGCCGTAGCTCGCGGTGGCCGGCTCGCCGGTGTCGGTGAACCCGGCCCGGGTCAGCGACACGCCCCGGTACTCCAGGTCCTGGCCGGCGCGGGCGAGCTGAAGGCAGACCGCCACCTCGTCGCAGCGCTGGCCGCCGGTGGTCACCCCGACGATCTGCTCGGCGATCGCGCGCGGCGCGGTCGTCCCGGCGAGCTGCGCGGCCAGTGAGCTGATCACCACCGCGTCGTACGACTCGGCGGCGTAGAGGAAGTCGTTCAACTTCGGATCTACGTTGCGTAGCCGTTCCTTGAAGCTCTCCGGCAGCGGCGTGAGCGGGGTGGTGCCCTTCATGCCGTTGACGAGAGTCGCCCGGTCCTTGAGCTCCGCGGCGAAGGAGTTCTGCATATTGCCGTCGGTGCCGTAGAGGCGGACCTGGGTGGTGCCCGCGTCCTTCGGCTCGTCGCTCCCGCAGGCGCTGGTGGCGAGCAGGAGCGCCGCGCAGGCCGTGGACAGGGCCGCGCGCGACGTGCGATTTCCAAGCATGGTCGTCCTTCCTCCGGCGAAGGTCCGCTGCGCACATTAGCGTGCCCGCGCGGCACGCGGGACTGTGGACCTCGCTCCGTCGGGACGCCGACTGCCGGTATCACGCTGGGTGATCGTCGGCCCGGTTCCGGGTCACCGCTTGACCTTCGCCGCTACTGTTCCGCAGGTGACCGACGACGCAGAGCAGACGCTCGACGACGCGACCGCCGTGCTCCGGTCGGCGCTGGCCGGCGACGGCGCCGGTGTCGTCGGTGCCTTCGACGCGGTCGTGGACCGGTCGGGTCTGGCCGGGGCGTACGGGGTGGCCTGGTGCCTGGCCGCCACCATGCTCGGCGACGACGCGCCGGCGGGCGCCGCCGCGCTCGACTTCCCCGGCATCGACCAGGCCGACTACGACACCCGGTGGGTGGCCCGCTTCGTCAGCGCGTACGCCAACGACGACGCCGACACCGGCGAGGCGCTGTTCGGCGCCGCGGCCGCCGACGGGTTGCTGCCCGACTGCCTGCTCACGCTCGCCGGCTCGACCATCGCCACCCTGCGCAGCCGGGAGGGCTGACACCCGCGCCCACGGCGTTGTGATACCCCTGACGGATGTCCGAGGCGATGCTCAGCAAGGTGCGCAAGCTGCTCGCCCAGGCCGAGGACCCGGCCTGCACACCCGCCGAGTCGGCCACCTTCATGGCCAAGGCCACCGAGCTGATCGCCCGCTACGGCGTCGACCGGGCGCTGCTCGCCGCCCGCGAACCGGCCGCCGACCCGGTGGGCGACCGGGTGGTCGAGGTGATCGCCCCGTACGCCCGGGACAAGGCCGGCCTGCTCGCCGCCGTCGCCGACCCACTGCGCTGCCGCTGCGTACGCCGCCGGGAGGGCAGCGGCCTCACGATGCACCTGTTCGGCTTCGCCAGCGACCTGGAACGCGTCGAGCTGCTGTTCACCTCGCTGCTGGTGCAGGCCGCGCACGGGCTGGCCGGGGCCGCCGTACCGGTGGGGGCGCATCCGGCCGCGTTCCGGCGTACCTGGCTGGCCGGCTTCGCCCAGGTGGTCGCCGAGCGGCTGCGCGCGGCCGAGGCCGGCGCGGTCGCCGAGGCCGGCGTGCCCTCGGTGGCGCTGGTGCTGGCCGACCGCTCCGACCGCGTCCAGCGCCGGCTCGCCGAGGTGTACCCGCGACTGCGTACCGCCCCGCGCCGCCGGCTCGCCGGTGGCGGCTTCGGCTCGGGCGCCGCCGCCGGGCGCCGTGCCGACCTGGGCGACACCGGACTGACCGGTACGAGCGCGAGCCGGGGCATCGCCGACTGACCCGGCGCGGTCCGGCTCGGGCGGCGCGGTCAGTCGGCGGTGCGGGTGACCGTCGCCAGGTAGCGGCAGAGCAGTTCGTGCCAGCCGGCGGTGAGCGCCTCGCGGTAGCCCTCGGCGGCCGTGCCGTGCCGGTCGAAGTAGCGGTGCTCGACCTCCACCCGGGTCGTCCCCGGACCTTCGGGGTGGAAGAGCACCTCCACCTCGCTGGCCCGCGCCGGATCCGGCACCGGCACCCGGTCCGGACCGATCTGCCAGGTGAAGACGAGACGCCGGGGCGGATCCCAGATCAGCACGCGGCCCCAGTCGTTGCGGAAGCCGTACGGGCCGATCTCGTAGAGCATGCCGCCGGCGCGCGGCTCGATGCCGAGGCCGGCCAGCGCCTCCGGGCCGGACCAGGTGTATTCGCGGACCCACCAGTCGGCCAGCGCACCGGTGAAGACCGTGTACGCCCGCTCGCCGGACGCCGGGACGAGGAGGCTGCTGCGGAGGGAGAAACGGTCGGACTCCTGCCGGACCTCATCCTGATCGGCCATCTCCTGTCCCATAAGCCCGGACCATACCGGCTGATGTCTCGCTGTGCAGCTTTCGTTTCGCCCGCTTCCGGACATCGGGAACCCCGGATCCCGACAGTCCCACCAGCCACCACCGGTGGACGCCCGGAACCGGCGGATGCGGTACCGGAAAGCGGGTAACCGCCGCTGATCCGGACCGGTCGACGGGGGAGCGGAAGCATGGGTGACAGTGAGGCCAGCGACGATCGGGTCACCGCGCGGGGCGCGGCCGAACGGGAGCCGGATGTCCTGCTCGACGTGCCGGAGCTGTCGGTCGACGAGATCCGGCTGGCGGTCGACGGGCTCGACGCCGACCTGTCGCTGCGCGCCCGGCTGGCCAACCTGCTCCAGCTCGACGCCGGCGTCCGGGTGCACCTGGAGGGCGTCGAGCTGGACATCACCGGGGTACGGGCCGAGGCGCTGCTGAAGGTACGGCTGGAGAAGCTGGTGCAGATCCTGGACCGGGCCCTGACCACCATCGACCGCAATCCCGAGCTGATCGACGCGCTGGCCCGGTCGGTCGGGGTGACGGTGGACGACGTGCACCGGGTGGCCGGTCAGGTCGCGGGTCAGGTCACCGAGCCGGTGGTGGACCGGACCGGACGTCAGGCGGTCGAGGTCGGTGAGGCGGTCGACCGGGCCGTACCGACGGTGGTCGGCCGGGTCGAGCATCCCGCACCCACCGGGACGGGCCCGCGCGGGTCGTCCGGTGCGGAGCCGTCGACCGAGGCCGTTCGCAGCCCCCGGCCGGGCGATGACCCCGGTTCTTACGGTCGCTCCGGCCCCAGCTCCGGCTCTGGCGACGCTGCCGGTTCGGGCGGCGATGTTGGTCCGGGCGATGGCCCTCGGGCGGCGGGAGGCGCTGGCCCCGGGTCGGGCGGTGGTGTCGGTCCTGGAGACGGCCCCGGGGCAGCGGGTGGCGCCGGCTCGGGAGTAGGCGGTGGTGCCGGTTCGGGCAGCAGCCCCAGCCCCAGCTCCGGTGGCGGTGTCGGTTCGGGCGCCGGCCCCGGGGTGGGTGGTGGCCCCGCGTCAGGTAACTCCGCCTCGGACCGTGACGCTGGTTCTGGCGGTGGTGAGGGCTCGGGAGGCGACGCCAGGTCCGGCGGGACCGTGGAGTCCTCCGGGGCGGCGCAGTTGGCCGGGCAGGCCGGGCAGACCCTGCGGCAGGCCGGCCGGAGCGTCTGGGAGGCGATCCAGAGCGGCATGAGCCAGCACCGTCAACAACGTCCGGGACGGTGACCACCGCGCACCGGACGCGCCGCCGAAATCTTGGAAGGAAACGGCCCCCCGAAGGGCGCTCCCGCACCAAGATCTCAGCCCCTCCCGGTTGATCATGAAGTTGACTGCCTTGTGGATCTTCTCAACTGCCGCCAACTTCATGATCGACGCCAGTGAGGGGGCGGGGGCGGGTCAGGGGCGGGGGTAGGGGTCAGGGTGGGGAGGAGGGTTGCTACGTGCTGTCGGATCTCGTCGCGCACCTGTCGGACCACGTCGAGGGGCTGGCCGGCGGGGTCGGTGAGCTGCCAGTCCTCGTACCGTTTTCCGGGGAAGACCGGGCAGGCGTCGCCGCAACCCATGGTGACGATGACGTCGCTGGCCTCGGCCGCGTCCCAGGTGAGCCGCGCGGGCACCTGGCCGGTGAGGTCGATGCCGACCTCCCGCATGGCCGCCACCGCGACCGGGTTGATCTTCTCGGCGGGTTCGCTGCCGGCCGAGCGGACCTCGACTCGGTCGCCGGCGAGGTGGCGGAGCCACGCGGCGGCCATCTGGGAGCGGCCGGCGTTGTGGACGCAGACGAACAGGACGCTGGGCTTGCTCATCGAGCTTCGGTCTCCCGGGTGAGGTGCGGCACGACCACGTCGTCGGCCGTGTCGGCGGCGCGCGGGTACCAGGCGGCGAGGGCGGCGACGGCGACCAGGCCGCCGACGAGTTGGGCGGCGACGAAACCGGGCACCGAGGTCGGGGCGATGCCGGCGAACGTGTCGGTGAACGCCCGGCCGACGGTGACGGCGGGGTTGGCGAACGAGGTCGACGAGGTGAACCAGTAGGCGGCCCCGATCCAGGCGCCGACGGCGGCCGGGGCGGCGGAGGTGCGGCCGGAGCGGGCCAGGGCGAAGACCAGGACGACCAGGCCGGCGGTGGCGACCACCTCGGCCAACCACAGGTGGCCGCCACCGCGCCCGGTGCGTGACCAGGTGACGGCCGGCAGGTCGAACATCAGGTGGGCGAGGACCGCGCCGGCGACCGCGCCGGTGATCTGGGCTACGACGTACGCGGCCAGCGCACGCGTGCCGAGCCCGGTGCCGGCGCGGCGGCCGAGCCACCAGTCGACGGCGGAGACGACCGGGTTGAAGTGGGCGCCGGACACCGGGCCGAAGATCAGGATCAGCGCGCCCAGCGCGAGCGCGGTGGCGATCGCGTTCTCCAGGAGTTGGAGGCCGACGTCGGTCGGGGAGAGCGTGGTGGCGGCGACGCCGGAACCGATCACGGCGGCGACGAGCAGTGCGGTGCCGGTGAACTCGGCGGTGGCCCGCCGGGGCAGGGCGAGGGTCACGAGTCGCCGATCGTCAGCAGGTCGCCGAGCCGGCGGAACGCCTCGGGCCGGACCCGGTACCAGACCCAGGTGCCGCGCCGCTCCGAGTCGACCAGGCCGGCCTCCCGCAGCACCTTGAGGTGGTGGGAGACGGTCGGGCCGGACAGGTCGAACGCCGGGGTCAGGTCGCAGACGCAGATCTCCGGCACCGAGGCGATCATCGACATCATCCGCAGCCGGACCGGGTCGCCGAGGGCCTTGAACATCGGCGCCACCGCGACGGCCTGGTCCGCGTCCAGCGGGCGGGCGGCGATCGGTGGGCAGCAGGCCACCGCGCGGAGGTCCACCACCGGCAGCGTTTGTTTCGACATCGCTCTAGGTTGACAGATTTCAAAACAGGGTGCAACGTGGGTCCTGCTTCGAAAAGCATCTAGACAAGGAGACGACATGTCCCGCGTCCAACTCGCCCTGCGCGTGTCCGACCTCGAAGGCTCCGTGGCCTTCTACGCCAAGCTGTTCGGCGTCGAACCGGCCAAGCGCCGCCCCGGCTACGCCAACTTCGCGGTGGAGAACCCGCCGCTGAAGCTCGTACTCCTCGAAGGGGAGGCCGGCCGGCCCACGGTGATGGACCACCTCGGGGTCGAGGTGGCCAGCACCGACGAGGTCACCGCCGCCACCGGGCGCCTCACCGACGCCGGCCTGATCACGCTGGAGGAGAACGACACCGAGTGCTGCTACGCGCTCCAGGACAAGGTCTGGGTGCGCGGGCCGGGCGACGAGCCGTGGGAGGTCTACACGGTGAAGGCCGACTCGCCGCAGCGGGAGAAGGCGGCGGAAGGCGCCTGCTGCTCCTGAGGCCGATACAGCAAGATCCCCACCGGCGGTTGGCTGGTGGGGATCTCTGTAGCCCGGCGAAAGGCTATGTGGCCAGGGGCGGGGTCGAACCGCCGACCTTCCGATTTTCAGTCGGACGCTCGTACCAACTGAGCTACCTGGCCGTGGTGTTCGGCACATGCTACCGCACGGGCCGATACGCAGAACGCCGCGCATGGTGTGTGCGCGGCGTCAGCGCTTGCGGTCCTGACGGGACTTGAACCCGCGACCTCCGCCTTGACAGGGCGGCGAGCACTCCAACTGCTCCACAGGACCTGGCTGGTGTTGCAACCGGCGTGAGCCGGATCGTGCCCCCAACGGGATTCGAACCCGTGCTACCGCCTTGAAAGGGCGACGTCCTGGGCCGCTAGACGATGAGGGCGGCCCCGCCATCATTGCACACTCGCAACTTCAAGCGGACTTGCTCCCATCCGGCCCCGCCGGAGGCATGAGAAGCATATGCCATGCCTCCTCGGACGGCCAAACCGGTATGGCAGCAAGCACATCGCGGCGTGAAACCGCAGGTCAGCGCAGCCGGATGATGCCGTACCGTCGCTTCAGGTCCGGGATCAGGCGGCGGCAGGCGGCCATCGTCTGGGTCCGGTCGCCGCCTGCGTCGTGCATCAGGATGACCGACCCGTGGTGGCTGGCCGACTCCACCCGCTTGATGATCTTCTTGGCGGGCGGGTGGTCCCAGTCCTGCGGGTCCACGCTCCAGTGCAGCGGACGCAGCCCCAGTTGCTTGGCGACGGTGAGTTCCTCGGCGGTCCACCGGCCGCCGGGCTGGCGGAACCAGGTGATCGGCGCGTTCGGCGCGGCGGCGTGGATGGCCCGGTTCGTCCGTTCCAGGTCGGCCCGGATCTCGGCGAGCGGGCGCCGGCCGAGGTCCACGTCGTGCCGCCAGCTGTGGTTGCAGAGCTGGTGGCCCTCGCGGACGATCTGCGCCACCAGTTCCGGATGGCGCTTGGCCTGCTTACCGACCAGGCAGAACGTCGCGGTGACGTGTGCGGCCCGGAGCTGGGCCAGGATCTGCGGGGTGTAGCGCGGATCCGGCCCGTCGTCGAAGGTGAGCGCCACCCCCGGGCTCCCGCTGCGCCGGTGCAGCCCGGCCGGGAGCTTCTTGGGCAGCGGACGCAGCTTCGGCTTCGGTGGTGGGGCGGTGTGGGTCGGCTTCGGTTTCGGGCTGGCGGACGGCGTCGGGGCGGCCGAGACCGACGGCTGGGCGGCAGCCTTCTCCGGGGTCTTACCCGGGCCGCCGCAGCCGGTGACGAGGAGCACCAGCCCGAGGGCGAACACCAACACGGTGCGTGGACGCATCTGTCGCTCCCGGAGGGGGTCGGGTCAGACGGACTTTCCGACCGTAGTGGACGACACCCCCGGAGCGGGAGAGGGGCCTCAACCCGCGGTCGACTGATCCAGCGAGTCCCGTACGGCGACGGCGAGCGACAACGCCTCGGCCAGGTCGACCGGTCGGACCACCCCGGCCGGCAACGAGTCGGCCCGCCAACCGGGCCCGGCGGCCAGCACCAGCAGCGGCCGGCGCGGCGCGGCCAGCAGCGCGACGAGCTGCTGCGGGTCGGCGGTGGCGCGGGTGTGCGACCAGAGCACCACGGCCGCCGGCCCGGTGCGGTTGACCGCCTCGACGAGGGCGGCCACCGGCACCCGGGCGCCGAGCATGCGATAGCTCACCCCGGCCTCGGCCAGCGCGGCGGCCAACGCCTCCAGCGGCAGCGAGTGCTGCTCCTCGTCGGCACAGGAGAGCAGGATCCGGGGCGACCCGACGCTGGGATGCGCCCGGGCCACCGAGGCGAACGCCTCGGACACGCACCGGGACATCAGGTGCTCCACCTCGATCAGGCCGGCGGTGGCGGCGTGCCGTTCCCCGATGCCGGCGAGCACCGGCCGGAGCAACCCCTCCCAGGTCGTCACCACCCCGTCGGCGGCCAGCGCGTCGGCGATCGTGCGCCCGATCGTCACCGAGTCCAGGCGCATGGCGGCCCGGGCGAGGCCGCGCGCGACCGGCCCGGCCCGGCCGACCGGAATGGTGGCGCCACCGCCGTCGCGGACCGTGGACACGCCGGCCTTCAGGCCGAGCCGCTCCGGCGTCAGCACGGCCGGAGCCTGCCGGGCCCAACGGGCCGCCTCGGCGGGCGCGATCCCCTCCGCGGTGAGCCGCCGCATGATCTCCAGGCGGGCGAGGTCGGTCGGCGTGTAGCGCCGGTGGTGGCCCGGTACGTGTTCGCTGGGGCCGAGACCGTAACGCTGATGCCAGGTTCGCAGCGTGGTGACCGCCACACCCAGTCGGCGCGCGACGGCCCCCGCGCTCAGTGCCTCATCGGCCACCCGACCGCTCCGGTGCCTCGGTGGCCGGCGCGCCGGTCCGGAACGGTCCGGCCGGCGCGCCCGACCGGGGCGGCTCGGCCGGATGCAGCAGCCGGTTGACCACGCCACCCAGCCAGGGGGCGTACGCGCGGGGGTCGGCGTCGAGGTCGGTCGACACCGTCTCCGGGTCGACCCAGCGCAGCTCGGCCACTTCGTCCGGATCGGGCCGGGTGGGCAGGTCGGCCGGGACGTCGCCGCGCAGCACGTGGTCGTACTCGAACTCGACCCGCCCGGTGGCCGGGTCCTCGGCGTAGTAGAGGTAGACCCCCAGCTCGGTGAGGTCGACCGGGCCGACGCCGAGTTCCTCGGCGAGCCGGCGGTTGGCGGCCTCGGCCAGCGACTGGCCGGGCAGCGGGTGCCCGCAGCAGGAGTTGGCCCAGCGCAGCGGGAACCGGGTCTTCACCGCGGCCCGCCGTTGCAGCAGGACCCGCCCGGCGGGGTCGACCAGCAGCACCGAGAAGGCCCGGTGCAGCCGGCCGGGCGGCTCGTGGGCGGTGGCCACGGTGGTCTCGCCCACCACCCGGCCGTCGTCGTCCACCAGCTCGACGAGGTGGTCCTCCCGCGCGCTCACGAGCTTTCCCCGGTGATCCGGGAGGCGGCCAGCTTGCCGCTGATCAGCACCATCGGCACGCCCACGCCGGGTTGGGTGCCGGAGCCGACGAAGACCACGTTGTCGAGCGTCCGGTGCAGGTTCGACGGGCGGAACGGGCCGGTCTGGAAGAGGCTGTGCGCGGCCGCGAACGGGGTGCCGGCGGCCATGCCCTGCGCGGCCCAGTCGGCCGGGGTGATCGCGCGCAGCACCTCGACGCCGTCGCGGAAACCGACGTAGCCGCGCTCCTCAAGCGTGCCCATGAGCTGGTCGGTGTAGCGCTCGGTGAGGTCGCCGGACCAGTCGAACGGCGCCCGGTCGAGGTTCGGCACCGGGGCCAGCACGTAGTAGGTGTGCTTACCGGACGGCGCCACCGACGGGTCGGTGCGGCTCGGGTTCGTCACCAGCAGCGACGGGTCGGTCATCAGCTCGCCTCGCCGGATCACCTCGTCGAACGTGCCCTTCCAGGCCCGTCCGAAGTGGATGTTGTGGTGGGCGATCTTGCCATAGCCCTGCGTCGAGCCGACGTGCAGCACCACGCAGGACGGCGAGTAGGTCAGCTTGCGCTGCCGGCTCTCCGGGAGCAGCTCCTGGTAGGCGACCGGCAGGTCGGGGTTGAGCACCACCACGTCGGCGGGGACGAACTCGCCGTCCGCGGTGACCACCCCGGTGGCGCGGCCGTGCGCGGTCTCCACCCGGGTCACCGTGGTGCCGTAGCGGATCTGCACGCCGTGCTTCTCCGCCGCGCCGGCCATGCCGCGGGAGACCGCGTGGATGCCGCCGCGCGGGAAGCTCACGCCGGCCACCGAGTCGAGGTACGCGATGACCGTGTAGATGGCGAGCGCGTCGTGCGGCGACAGGCCCGCGTACATCGCCTGGAAGGAGAAGATCCGCTGGGTACGCGGATCGCGGAAGAACTGGTTGATCTTCGTCTGGAGTCGCCGGAAGGCGCCGTTGGCGAACAGCTTCAGCAGGTTGCCGGTGAGCAGGTCGGTCGGCGCGTCCAGGTTGCGCTCGATGAAGTCGGCCCGCTCCCACTTCCACAGGTTGCGGGCGTAGTCGACGAAGCGCAGGTAGCCGTCCGCCTCGCGGGGACCGCAGACCCGGGCGATCTCGGCGGCCATCCGGGTGGTGTCGGTGATGACGTCGAGCGTCGACCCGTCCGGGTAGTAGGCCCGGTAGGCCGGGTCGAGCGGCGTCAGGTCGAGCCAGTCGGTGAGCTCCTCGCCGACCGCGCCGAGCGCCTCGGCGATCAGGTCGGGCATGGTGAGGACGGTCGGGCCGGTGTCGAACTCGTACCCGTCGACGCTCAGCCGGCCGGCGCGCCCGCCCGGCACCGGCTCGCGTTCCAGCACGGTCACCTGCCGGCCGCTGCCCGCCAGGTGCAGCGCGCAGGCCAGCCCACCCAGCCCGGCGCCGACCACGACCACCCGGTCGGTCCGTCCGTTGACGGTACGCATTCCGGCTCCCTTGTTCACGAGGTTGCTCATCAGGACCGTCGCGCGGTCGCGGCGGTGGCGAGGCCGGTCAGCGCGGTGCGCGCCGTCTCGTCGATCGGTGCGGTGTCGAGCGCGGTCAGCGCCTCGGTCACCCGTTCGGCGATCATCCGTTCCACCTGGCCGGTGGCTCCGGTCTCCCGCACCAGGTCGGCCAGCCGGGCCAGCTCGCCCGCGCCGGTGACCGAGCCGGCCCGCTCCAGCGCGCGGCGCTGGGCCGGATCGGCGAGCTGCCGGGCCAGCATCAGCAGCGCAGTCGGCTTGCCGGTGCGCAGGTCGTCGCCGGCCGGCTTGCCGGTGGTCACCGGGTCGCCGTAGACGCCGAGCAGGTCGTCGCGGAGCTGGAACGCCTCGCCGACGGCCAGCCCGTAGCGCGTGTACGCGGCGATCAGCGGGCCGTCCGGGTCGACGCCGCCCAGGCAGGCGCCGAAGAGCAGCGGTCGCTGGACGGTGTAGCTGGCGGTCTTGTAGCGGGCCACCCGCAACGCCCGGTCGACGGACCAGTTGGCCGCGTCGTTCTCGCCGAGCACGTCCAGGAACTGCCCGGCGACCGTCTCCACCCGCATCTGGTCGTAGCAGCGACGCACGTCGAGCAGCCGGTCGGCCGGCACGGCGGTGTGTGCCATCAGCCGGTCGGCCCAGACCATGCAGAGGTCGCCGATGAGCACGGCGACCGCCTCGCCGTAGCGGTCGGGGTCGCCGACGTGCCCGGCGGCCCGGTGCCGCGCGGCGGCGGCGCGGTGCGCGGTGGGTCGGCCGCGCCGGGTGTCGGAGGCGTCCATGACGTCGTCGTGCACCAGCGCGAACGTGTGCAGCAGCTCCAGCGCGGCGAGGGCCGGCAGCACCGCGGGCAGCGGCCCGTCGCCGCCGACCACACCCCGCCAGCCCCAGTAGGCGAACGTGGAGCGCATCCGCTTGCCGCCGGCCAGCACCGAGTCGCGGGCCGTCGCGGCGAAACCACCCATCGCTGCGTCGATCTCGGTGAGCGAGTCGACCTCGGCGGCCAGGAACGCGGCGAGCGTGTCGTCGACGCCGGTGATCAGGTCTTTCGTGAACGCGGCCAGCACGCCGTTGACCGGATCGTCCGTCGCTCCCGGCTGTGCCGGCGCGACGCGGAGCGCATTACCCGCAACTGCGTCGTTGGCCATGTGAGGGAGCGTACCCTAGGGTTACGAGTTGCGTCGATTGCTGCGTCGAAAACCCGAGGAGGGCCGGTGGACACGGATCTCACCGCTGCCTATGACCGTTGCCGCGAGCTGCACCGGCGTCACGGCCGTACCTACTATCTCGCCACCCGGCTGCTCCCCGCCTGGAAACGACGACACGTGCACGCCCTGTACGGATTCACCAGGTACGCGGACGAGATCGTCGACCGCACCGAGGACCTGCCGCCCGCCGAGCGCGCCGCCCGGCTGCGCGAGTGGTCCGACCGGTTCGTCGCCGGCCTGCACGGTGCGTCGGTCGACGACCCGCTGCTGCCCGCCGTGCTGCACACCATCGCCGTGTTCGACCTCGACCGCGACGACTTCGCGTCGTTCCTGCGCAGCATGGCGATGGACCTCACGGTCATGTCGTACCCGACCTACGACGACCTCCTCGACTACATGGAGGGCTCGGCCGCCGTCATCGGCACCATGATGCTGCCGATCCTGGGCAGCACCGACCCGGCCGCCGCCCGCGAACCGGCCCGCCAGCTCGGCTTCGCGTTCCAGCTCACCAACTTCATCCGGGACGTCGCCGAGGACCTCGACCGGGGCCGCACCTACCTGCCCGACGAGGACCTCGCCAAGTTCGGCGTCACCCGCGACGACCTGCTCGCCGCCAAGGCCGCCGGGCGCACCACGCCGGCGATCCGCGAGCTGATCGAGTACGAGGTGACCCGTGCCCAGGCGCACTACCTCGCCGCCGCCCCCGGCATCCCGCTGCTCAACCCCGCCTCGCAGGCGTGCATGCGAACCGCGTACGCGCTCTACGGCGGGATCCTCGACGAGGTGGCCGGGCAGGGCTTCGACGTCTTCGTCCGGCGGGCCCTGGTGCCGCAACGGCGACGGATGTCGGTGGCCGCGCGGGCGCTGCTCACCCCGACCGGCACGCCGGTGCAGGTGCCCGGCCCGGCGCTCACCCCGGCCCCGGCCGGATGACCGAGCGGACGGCGGTCGTGCTGTTCACCCGCGACCTGCGGGTGCACGACCACCCGGCGCTGGCCGCGGCCGCCTCGGCGTTCGACCGGGTGGTGCCGCTCTACGTGCTCGACCCGACGCTGCAGAAGCTCTCCCCGAACCGCACCCGGTTCCTGCACCAGAGCCTGGCCGAGCTGCGCGAGGCGCTCCGCAGGCGCGGCGGCGACCTGGTCGTCCGGCGCGGCGACCCGGTGGCCGAGACGGTGAAACTGGCCCGCAAGGTGGGCGCCGAGGGCGTCGGGCTCTCCGCCGACGTCAGCCGCCACGCGCACCGCCGGGAACGCCGCCTGCGTACCGAGTGCGAGCGGCACCGGATGTTCCTGCGGCTCTTCCCCGGGCTGACCATCGTCGACCCGGGCGCGCTGCGGCCGACCGGCGGCGACCACTACCGGGTGTTCAGTCCCTACTTCCGGGCCTGGCAGGGCGTGGAGCTGCGCGAGGAGTTGGCCGCGCCGAAGCGGATCCGGCTGCCCGACGGCGTCGACCCGGGACGGCTGCCGGAACCGCCGAAGGGCGACAGCCCGGACGCCGCCGAGGGCGGCGAGAGCGTCGCCCAGCGCCGGCTCAAGGCCTGGCTGCCCACGCTCGACCGGTACGACGACATCCACGACGACATGGCCGGCGACGACACCTCCCGGCTCAGCCCGTACCTCAGGTGGGGTTGCCTCTCGCCGCTCGCGGTGGCGAACCGGGCCGGCGACCGCGACGGGCCGTTCGTCCGGCAGCTCTGCTGGCGCGACTTCTACCACCAGGTCGTCGCAGGTTTCCCCGACCTGAGCACGACGGCCTACCGGCGCGGTGCCCGGGAGGACTGGCGGGACGACCCGCACGCGCTGGCCGCCTGGACCGAGGGGCGCACCGGGATGCCGATCGTGGACGCCGGCATGCGTCAACTGCGCGCCGAGGGCTGGATGCACAACCGGGCCCGGCTGATCACCGCCGGCTACCTCACCAAGCACCTCGGGCTGGACTGGCGGCCCGGGATGGAGGTGTTCTTCCGCTGGCTGCTCGACGGCGACCGGGTCAACAACTCGGGCAACTGGCAGTGGGTGGCCGGCACCGGCAACGACAGCCGCCCCTACCGGGGCTTCAACCCGGTCCGCCAGGCCGAACGGTACGACCCGGACGGCGCGTACGTGCGGAGGTGGGTGCCCGAACTGGAGTCGGTGGCGGGCAAGGCGATGCACCAGCCGTGGCGGCTGCCCGACGAGACGCGGCGCGCGCTCGACTACCCGCCGCCGCTGGACGTGCCCGGCAGCGACCCGCTCTGGATGCGCTGACCCGAACCGGCGCGCTCGTCGGTCACTTTCCGTGACGGGCCGGGCCGGCGGGGACTTTGCCTGCACCTGCCTTTGCTCTGCAGCCATATCCGCATCGGTTGCGGAAAGTGACCGGCCGGTCGTCGGTGCCGTTTGATGCGATCAAGCGAAGCCCCTGATCAACGCAGTGCTGCGCGGGTGGCTGCAGAGCAAAGGCAGATCGGCGTTGACTGGCGTCCCGCTCGGTTTGACAACTCTCCGTTACAACGGGCTCGTCACAGGTTGTGTCGTGACCGGCCAGCCCGGCCGTCACGTACGCGAAGGCGCCAAGCACCGCGCGTGCGGTCCCAGCTCCACCACCGGCACGCCGTCGAGCCGGACGGACAGCGCCGCGCCGGTCTCCCGGCCGGTGGCGAACAGGTCGTGGAAGGCGTCCCGGACCGGGGCGAAGCGCGCGGGCATCCGGTCACGGTAGGCCGTCGCGGTCATTACCGGCGGAGGAATTCCGGCCGGGTCCGGTGGCCCGGCCTGCGGCGGTGCGGAATGCTGGCGGGATGGCAGAGCCGGAAGTGGTGGACGTGGTCGTGGTCGGGCTGGGCGTCGGCGGCGAGGAGGTGGCCGGGCGGCTCGCCGAGGCCGGCCTCAGCGTGGTCGGCATCGAACGTGACCTGGTCGGCGGCGAGTGCCCCTACTGGGGGTGCGTGCCGAGCAAGATGATGATCCGGGCGGCCAACGCGCTGGCCGAGGCGCACCGGGTGAACGAGCTGGCCGGCTCCGCCGAGGTGCGGCCCGACTGGGCACCGTTGGCGAAGCGCATCCGGGAGGAGGCCACCGACACCTGGGACGACAAGGCCGCGGTGGACCGGTTCACCGGCAAGGGCGGCCGGTTCGTCCGGGGCAGCGGCCGGCTCGACGGCCCGAACCGGGTCCGCGTCGGCGACCAGGTCTTCGAGGCCCGTTTCGGGGTGGTCCTCGGCACCGGCACCCGCCCCTCGATCCCACCGATCGACGGGCTCGCCGACACGCCCTACTGGACCAACCACCAGGCCATCGAGGTCGAGGAGCTGCCCGCGACGCTGCTGGTGCTCGGCGGCGGCGCGATCGGGCTGGAACTGGCCCAGGTCTTCGCCCGCTTCGGCGTCCGGGTCACCGTGGTCGAGGCGGCCGACCGGGTGCTCGCCGTCGAGGAGCCGGAGGCGTCCGCGCTCGCCGCCGAGGCGCTGCGCGCCGACGGGGTGGAGATCCGCACCGGGGTCAAGGCCGGCCGGGTCAGCCACGACGGCACCGAGTTCACCGTGCACGCCGACGGCGCCGCGTTCACCGGCGAGAAGCTGCTGGTGGTGACCGGGCGCCGGGCGCACCTGGAGGAGTTGGGCCTGGACACGGTCGGCGTGGACGCCGGCCAGCGCTACCTGGCGGTGAACGACCGGATGCACGTCACCGACGGCATCTGGGCGGTCGGTGACCTCACCGGCGAGGGCGCGTTCACCCACATCGCCATGTACCAGGCCGGCATCGTGGTGGCCGACGTGCTCGACCACATGCGGCGGACCAGGGGCGGCCCGGACGCCAGCGGCACCGCCAGCGTGGTCGGCGGCGCGGCCGGGGTGGTCAGCGCGGTCGGCGGCGCGATGAGCGCGGGCGGCTCGACGGTCGCGCCGGGCAGCGTCCCGGTCGCCGACTACCGGGCGTTGCCCCGGGTCACGTTCACCGACCCCGAGGTGGGCGCGGTCGGCCTGACCGAGCAGCAGGCCCGCGACCGGGGCATCAACGTCCAGGTCGGCCACACCGACCTGACCTCGTCCACCCGGGGTTGGATCCACAAGACCGGCAACGCCGGCTTCATCAAGCTGATCGCCGACGCCGACCAGGGTGTGCTGGTGGGCGCGACCTCGGCCGGGCCGGCCGGCGGCGAGGTGCTCTCCGCGCTGGTGGTGGCCGTGCACGCGGCGGTGCCGATCAGCCAGCTCCGGCACATGATCTACGCGTACCCGACGTTCCACCGGGCCGTCGAGGACGCGCTGCGCAACCTGAGGTGACGCCTCAGCCGGCCGGCGCGCCGTGCCGGCCGGCGCCGGCGGCGAACCGGCCGGCACCGCGCACCCCGTCCACCGCCAGCGACTCCATGCCGTAGGCCAACTCCACGGCGAGCGCCTCCGGCTCCGGCCGGCCGGAACCGGCCAGCAGCGCCGCGCGGTCGTTGCGCAGGCAGGTCTGCGGATGCCGGGCGACCTCGGCCGCCAGCCGCTCGGCCTCCGCCCGGGCCGCACCCGGCGCGACCAGCCGATTCACCAACCCCATCCGGTACGCCTCGTCGGCCGGCACCGCCCGCCCGGTGAGGATCAGGTCCATCGCCCGGCTCTCCCCGATCAGCCGGGGCAGCCGCACCGTCCCGCCGTCGATCAGCGGCACCCCCCACCGCCGGCAGAACACCCCGAGCGTCGCGTCCGACTCGGCGACCCGCAGGTCACACCAGAGCGCCAGCTCCAGGCCGCCGGCCACCGCGTACCCGGAGATCGCGGCGATCACCGGCTTGGACAGCGCCATCCGGGTGGGACCCATCGGGCCGTCGCCCTCGGCCTCGACCCGGTTGCCGCGCGGGGTGCCGATCGCCGTCAGGTCGGCGCCGGCGCAGAACGTGCCGCCCGCACCCCAGAGCACCGCGACCGCCGCGTCCGGGTCGGCGTCGAACGCGCGGAACGCGTCGGCAAGCGCGCGGGCGGTCGGCCCGTCCACCGCGTTGCGGGCCTCCGGCCGGTCCAGGATCACCGTGGTCACGGCACCGGCGTGCTCGACGCGTACCCCCATGGGGCTCAGCATGCCCGCGCCGGCGCCCGACGCGCCAGCGCGTGCGGCTTTGCTACTTGACGGCGCCGGGTGGCGCCAGCCAACGCATCGGCTGACCGGTGGCCGCGCCGACCTGATCGAAGTCCCGGTCGTAGTGCAGCAACGAGAGTCCGTGATATTCGGCGGTGGCGGCGATGAGGAGATCCACCGCACCAGCCGACCGGTGGGTTCCTCGGGCGGTCAGCTCGAGCTGCGTCTCGGCGGCGCGCTCGTAGATTCGATCCGGCATCGCCACCCACCCGAAGACAGTGCGGAGCTGCTCCTCAAGCCGCCCGCGATCGGCGACGGACCTGGCGGTGTAGAGGAATTCCAGTTCGACGAGGGGACACACGGCAACCAGCCCGGCGGTCACCGTCTGCTCCCATCGATCCAGCACATCCGGGTCGCGGAGAAGCCGGACGAGAGCGCTGGTGTCGATCAGATAGTCAGCCAGCTTCACGAGCGGTAGTTGCCCTTGTCGAGCAGGTCGTCGAAGTCGCCGGCCCGCCCGCGCCCGGCCAGCTCGGCCAGGGCCCGGGCACGGCGTAGGCGTGCCGCGCCCTCGCGGAGAGCGACGTTGACCGTGTCCTTCTTGGTCTTGGTCCCGAACGCCTGGGCCGCGTCCGCCAACGCCTCGTCATCGACATCGACCAGGATCTTGGTCATTCTCGCCCCCTATATACGACAGGCGGTTGAAGTATATCCGACGGCCGTGCGGTGCGAGGGTTTTGCGGGGCGTCCGGTTTGGGGGCTCTGCTGCCGGGAAGTCGGAAGAGGTGCGCCGACTACTGACGAAGCTCGAACAGGCATCCGGTCTCGACCGGGTGGGTGACCGGCTGCAACGTGCCGTCGAGGGCACGCTCAGCTCGCAACGGGTCCGGGACGCGCTGCACGGCGTCTGGCTGGGTCACCCCCTGCACCCGGCGATGGTGCAGGTCCCGGTCGGCGCGTGGATCTCCGCGGCCGTGGTGGACCTGCTGCCCGGCCAGCGCCGGGCCGCCACCGCACTGGTCGGGCTCGGCACCGTCAGCGCGTTGCCGGCGGCGGTCGCCGGGTGGAACGACTGGGCGGCCCTCTCCCGCGACCAGCGCCGGGTGGGCCTGGTGCACGCCGGGGCCAACATCGTCGGCCTGACGCTCTACGCCGGCTCGCTCGCGGCCCGGCTCAACGGACGGCACGGGCTCGGCCGGGCGCTGGCCTACCTCGGGCTCTCCGCCGCGAGCGGCGGGGCCTACCTGGGCGGGCACCTCGCCTACAAGCAGGGGGCGCAGGTCAGCCAGAGCATCTCCGACCTGCACCTGATCGGCGACGGCTGGCACCCGCTGGGCGACCTGAGCGACCTGCCGCAGCGGAAGCTGGTCACCCGGAAGATCGACGACGTGTCGGTCGTCCTCTACCGGGACGGCGACGACGTGACCGTGATGCCGGAGCGCTGCCCCCACCAGAGCGGACCGCTCGGCGAGGGCGAGGTGCGGCAGATCGACGGCCACGCCTGCGTGGTGTGCCCGTGGCACGGCAGCGCGTTCCGCCTCGACGATGGCCGGGTGGCGCACGGCCCGGCCGCCAACGACCAAGTCGTGCTCCCCACCCGGGTGGTCTCCGGCCGGGTCGAGGCCCGGCTGCCCTGACCTCGGCCCGCCTCAGTCGCGGCGGTGCCGGCCGTTGCCCGGCACCCGGGCCGCCACCGGCCGCCGCCGCAGGCCGAGGACGGCGCCGATCTGCGCGCCCACGATGCTCGCCACCGCCAGCACCGCCGAGATGGCCAGCGGGCGGTTGATGCCCTCCTCGGCGGTGGCCCGCGACGCGCCGGCCGCCATGGCCGGCTGCTGCCCGTCCGGCGCCTCCACGGTGGGGGTGGCGTCCCGGGCCGGCGAGTCCGGCGCGGGCTTCGGCTTGGGCTTCGCCGCCGACGGCGCGGGCTTCGGGGCGGGCTTCGCCGGCGCCGGCTTCGCCGCCGTCACCACCAGCCGGCCCGCCGCGTGCCGCCGGGCGCCGTCGTCCACCGCGCCGCCGGGCAGCTCGATCAACTGGCCGGGCCGGATCCGGTCCGGGTCGTGCAGGCGGTTCAGCCGGGCCAGCTCCCGGTAACGGTCGAAGTCGTCCAGGTAACGGTCGGCCACCTCGCCCAGGTAGTCGCCCTTCGCCACCCGGTACACGGCCGGGCCGGCGGCGTCCGGGGCGGGTGTGGCGACCCGCGGCGCGGTGTACGCGGTGGTGACCGCCGGCGCGGCGAGCGCCGGCTGCGGGGCGGTCAGCGCGGCGGCACTGGCCGCGGCCGGGCTCGCGGCCAGGATCAGCGCCACCGAACCGACGAGCGCGGCGGCGGCCCGCTGCTGGCGGTGCATGCCGGGCAGCTTCGGCGCGGGCCGGCGCAACGCCGACGCGAGCAACTCCACCACCACCGAGAACGCGAACGTGGCCCAGCCGAACCAGCCCACCACCGCCAGCGCCCGCAGGAAGAGCTGCCCGTCGTCGCGGCTGGTCAGCGTCGTGCCCAGCTCGGCCAGCGTGGGCAGGTGGTCGGGCAGCGGGTTGCCGGCGAAGGCCAGCAGTGCGACCGGACCACCGGCCAGCACCCCGACCAGCACGACGAGGGCGCCGAGCCCGGTGAGGACCTGACCGGCGCGGCGGGCGGCGGAACGTCCTGGTGCACCCATGGCGGCCTTCCTTCCTACGGTGGTGGCGCGGTGAGCGCCCGAGCGGTGGCCTCACCGGTGACGGTGGCGGTCTTCTGCGCGCCGAACAGACCGAGCAGGTCCCGGCGGTAGGTGATCCGCACGCGTACCCGGATCTGGGTCTCGGTGCCGACCACGGGGAAGTCGACGTCGTGGCCGCCGACCCCACCGGCGGCGTCGAGGTAGCCGGCGACGGCCGCGCGGGCGGCGTCCTGGTCGATCCGTTTCGGGCCGCCCTCGATGGCGCTCGCCCGGTCGATCATCTGGCCGCCGCTGCGGGCCGCCTCGGCGGCCAGGTTGTCGGCGCGTTGCAGCGTGCGCAACTGCCCGGCGCCGTCGTAGGCGAGGCTGACGATGCCGAGCACGCCGGTCATCGCCACCGCCAGGAAGAGACTCACCCGGCCGCTCTCCGCGCCGCGTCGCCCGGTCATCCGCGGCTCCGGTAGGTGTCCAGCGGCGAGGTGAACCGCGCCGAGACGGTCTTGCCGCCCGGCACCCCGGGCAGCCCCGGCGCGCGCAGGTCGTCGAAGGAGACCGTGCAGGTCACGGTGACCGTCACGGTCGCCGGCACGCCCGGGTCGCTGCGGTACGCGGCGGCGAAGGTGGCCGGATTCCCGCCCACCGACCCGGACAGGTCCAGGCTCGGCGGGGCGGTGCAGCGCAGGCCCGACCAGCTGAGCTGGTCGCGGGCCGCCTTCTCGGCCGCCTGCTCGCCCTCGCGGGCCGTCCGGGCGATCGAGGCGGCACGGGCGGCGTCGTGCGCGGCCGACTCCACCGCCTCGTCGGCGACGGCCGTCCGGCCGGCCACCCCGGCGAGCACCATCAACGCGATGAAGGCGGGGGCGAGCACCGCCACCTCGATCGAGACGGAACCCCGGTCCCGTGCCACCGGCCTCACCCCGTCGTCCAGCGTTCGGCGGGGCCGTGCGCGGTCTGCACGACCTCGAAGTCGACGCCGGGGATGACCGACAGGGAGCGACCGCGCACCGTGCAGGTGACGTCGGTGGCGGTCTCCACACAGGTCGGTCCGGTGCGGTCCCAGCCGACCAGCCAGTCACCGGACCGGCGCAGGAAGCTCGTCGCCCGGTCCCGGCCGGCGTCGGGCCCGGCGTCGAACGTGCGTTGCGCGTTCACCCCGGTCTGCGCCGCGTTCAGCGCGGTGGACCGGGCCACGAACCAGACGCCGACCTGGATCGAGCCGAAGAGCAGCACCAGGATCACCGGCATCATCACGGCCAGCTCGACCGGGTTGGCGCCCCGTTCGCGCCCGCCCGCGTCGAGGCGGGCGCGCAGGGTGGCGGTGATCCGCCCCGGACCGCGCGGACCGGCGCGCCGGCCGGCGGGCGCCGGCCGGCTCCGGAGCGTACGGGCGGGGCGGGGCATCACTTCGGCTGCGTGTTGTTCGGGATGGCCTCCATCCAGTTGTTCGCCCGGGCCAGGGCGAGCCCGGTGACCGCCATGGCCACCGCGACCAGGCCGAAGATGATCACCGCGGTCGGCACCGGGCTGTCGCCGCGCTCGCCGTCACGGCGCAGCTCGGCGAGGCGGTTGCTCACCGCCGCGTACAGGTAGGTGTAGAGGTACATGGTCGTCTCCTTCTCGGGGGTGGGTGTCACAGACGGGCGATGAACGGATAGACGGCGAAGCCGAGCAGGACGAAGACCAGCAGTGAGCCGGGAATGTCCAACTTGCTGGTCACCCCCTCGGCGCGGGCCAGGTTGTCGGTGCGGATCTGGTCGCGCAGCGAGTCGGCGCGGGACCGCAACGTCTCGTGCACCTGGGCGCCCTCGCTGCCGGAGGAGCGCATGATGGCGCCCACGTCGCCCAGCTCCGGGATGCCGATCCGGTCGGCCAGCTCCTGCAACTCGTCCCAGGGCGAGTGCATCTGGAGCTGGGCGAGCCGCAACGCCTCCCGGATCCGGTCGAAGACCCAGCCGTCGCAGACCGTCGCCGCGCGTTCCAGCGACTGCACCGGGCCGTGTGCGGCGGAGAGTTGCAACGCCACCAGGTCGAGATAGGTGCAGACGGCCGCCCGGAACTCGTCCCGGGCCGCGTCCGCCTTGGCCAGCACCGAGCGGTGCGCCACCAGGCCGGCGACCAGTGCCAGACCCAGGCTGGCCAGCACCGGTACGGCCACCGGCATGGCCACTCCGCCGACGAAGAGCACGGCCGAGGCGACCGCCGGGGTGGCGAAGCCGATCAACGCGGAGAGCAGCACGGACAGGGCGTACTGCTCGGGGGTGCGGTCGAGCAGGGCGAGTTGCCGGGTCGGCGGGCGCAGCCAGCGGGCGAAGCCGCCGAGCCAGTCCGGCCCGGCGCCGGCCACCGGGGCCTGGCCGGGCGGCTGGTGCAGCCGGCGCAGCGCCGGCCCGAGCGCCGGGGTGGCCGGCAGCGCCTCCCGGACCACGAGGAAGAGACCGAGCCCGACGGCGGATCCGCCCAGCACGGCGATGACGAGCTGCCAGTTGATGATCATCAGGCGATCGCCTCCTGCAGGTCGGGCGCCGGCAGGAAGCGCGCCGGGCGCGGCGGCTGGCTCATCGACCGCACCCAGACCAGCAGCCCGACGAACGCCGCGCCGAGCACCGCCATCACGAGCTGCCCGGTCACCGTCCCGTACGGACGGATGTAGTCGCTGTTCACCAGCCCGTACGCCAGCGTCGCCAGCGTCATGCCGGTGAGGAAGCGGACCGCGAAGCGCGGCTGGGTCCGCTTCGCCTCGACCTCACGCCGCGTCGTCACCTCGGCCGAGGCGGCCGAGGCGATCGAGCCGAGCACGTCGCCGAGGCGCTCACCCCGGTCGGTGAGGTGCAGGATCAGCGCGGCGACCACCTGGTCGGCGACCGGGTCGGCGATCTCGTCGGCGAACGCGAGCAGCGCCGACTTGGCCAGCCAGCCGGCCTGGAGGCGGGCGGCGAGCGTGCGTACCTCCTCCTGGATCTCCTCCGGCGCGGTGGCGATGGTGCCGACGATGGCCTGCTGGAGCCCCTGCCCGGTGGCGGAGATGTCCTTGAGCCGCCGGGTCCACTCGCCGACCGCCTCGACCCGGGCGATGGCCCGCTGCTCGGCCCGGCCGACCGCGAACAGCCACGGCACCCCGGGCACCGCGAGCGCCACCAGCAGGCCCACCACCGGCAGCCCGGTGAGCAGGAACGCCAGCGCCCCGACGACCACCGCGCCGCCGAGCAGGATCCGGTGCCGCCGCTGGTCGGCCTGCCCGGCCCCGGAGCCGGTCCAGAGCCGGCCCAGGCCCGGCCCGGCGCCACCCGGCGTCGACCTCGGCGGGCGGCGCGTGCCGACCAGCGCGACCACGGCCAGCACCAGCCCGGCCACGCAGGCCGCGCCGGAGACCAGGGCGATCAGCTCGATCTGCGTCATGCCCGGCCCCCGTCCGGCCGCCGCCCCAGCCGGGTGTGCCGGGGACGCCGCCAGGCGCCCATGCCGGCCTCCACGAACCGGGTCAGCAACCGGGCGTCGTAGCCGACCCGCAGCAACTGGTCGCGGATCCGCTCGGGCAGGTGGCGGGGGACCGCCCGGCCGTCCGGCCCCGGCCCGAAGACCGTGGTGGTGGTGATCCGGTTGCCCTCGCCGACGCCGATGACCTCCTCGACGTGCGAGACGAAACGGTGCTTGCGGCCGCCGATCGCGGTCTCGTCCTCGACCGTGACGTAGACGATCAGGTCGAGCGCGTTGCCGGCCATCCGCCGCGCCTGGTCGACGGTCATCTCCCGGCCGTGGGAGAGCGCCAGCTCGATGATCCGTTCGCTCACCCCCGCCGGGGTGCGGGCGTGGATGGTGCACATCGACCCGCGGCTGGTGGTCATCGCCTGGAGCATCGGCACGATCTCCCGGGACCGCACCTCGCCGACGATGATCCGCAGCACGCCCATCCGCAGCGACACCGGGATCAGGTCGGCGATGCTCACCTCGCCGGCGGGTCGACCGTCCGCGCCGCGCTCGCCGTGCCCCTCCCGGGACTCGAAGCTCATCACCGCCCGGTGCTTGTGCCCGCGCCGGGCCGGCAGCAGTTCCCGGCTCTCCTCCAGCAGCACGTACGGCTCGTCGGCCGGGATGTCGTCCATCAGCGCCCGGATGACCGTGGTCTTCCCGGCCCCGGCCAGCCCGGCGACCATGATGTTCAGCCCGGCCCGCATGGACGCGCGGAGGAAGTCGCGCAGCAGCGGGTCGATCATCTCGTCCAGGTCGGGCCGGCCGCCGGCGATGTCCTCCAGGCTCACGTCGAGCGTGTTGTGCTTGCGGATCACCGCGTAGGGGCGGTGGCTGACCAGGAAGACCGCGGCGAGCCGGCTGCCGTCGGGCAGTTGCAGGTCGAGCGTGGGCTTGCTGGTGGAGAGCGACCGCTCGGTGGCGCCGGCCCGGCGGGCGGCGGCCTGGAGGATCTCCACCAGCTCGTCGTCGGTCTCGGCGATCGGCTCGGCCCAGTCGACACCGCCGCCGTGGCGGGTGATGCGGACCTGGTCGCAGCCGAGGATGTGCACCTCCTCGATGGTCCCGTCGACCAGCAGCGTCTGGAGCCGCCCCAACCCGACCAGCTCGGCGGTCACCTGGTCGAGCAGCAGCCGTTCCTCGTCGGCGGCCATCGGCCGCCCGCCCCGGCGCACCGAGTCGGCGTAGGCGGAGACCACCGCGACGGCCAGTCGGGCCCGCTCGACCTCCTCGGCGTCGGCGTCGAACTCCCGCCCGCGCTGCCAGTGGGTGAGCCGTTCACTCAGCTCCCGGCGCAGCTCGCGGACCACCGCGAAGTCGACGCGGGGGCGCGGTGGCGCCGGCGGCGGCGCGGCGGGCAGCGCCGGGCCGGCGACGTGGTGCCGCCCGTTCGGCGGGGCCAGCGGCGGGACGGTGGAGACGACGCCGGGCTGCGGGGCGCGCGGGTCGTGCGAGACCGGCTCAAACCGCACCGGACACCCCCGGCGCGGTCGGCACGATTGGCGCGCTCGCCGGGCGGGCGGGGGTCGCCCCGGGCCAGGCCAGCCGGGCCCGCCGCCGGTCCAGCAACGCCCGGACCGGCACCTCCAGTGCGCCGGCCGCGCGCATGAGCGGCCGGTTGGCGCGCACGGTGCCGCCGTGGGCGAGCACCTCTGCGGTACGCGGATCGTGCGGCAGCCGGGCGATCACCGGCAGCCGCAGCACCTTGCTGATCTCGCTGGTGCCGTGCCCGTCGCCGACCACCAGCAGGCGCAGGTTGCCCGGGGGGACACGGTGTTCGGTGAGGTCGCGTTCGACGGCCCGGACCGTGGCTCTTGTGGCGGAGAGATCGGGCAGGTGCGCGCGGGTGACCAGCAGCACCACCGCGGCGGCCCGCAGCAGCGGCCACGGTGGACCGCCCACCGCCAGCCGGCCGCAGTCGACCAGCACGTCGTACGGGGGCACGCCCCGTTCCAGGCCGGTGAAGTAGTCGGCGAACCGCTGCCAGAGCGGCACCAGGCTGCCGGCCTGGGCCGGGTCGACCACGCCGGGCAGCAGCAGCCGTTCGCGGCGCGGCGCGTCCAGGTCGACCAGTTGCGACCAGAACGTGCTCTCCAGGCTGCCGTCGCGCAGCTCGCCGACGGCCAGCTCACCGATGCCGCGCGGGCCGTCGAGCGCCCCGCCCAGGTAGCCGGCGAGGATCGAGCCGCCCGCCGGGTCGCACTCGGCCAGCACGAGCCGGCGGTGCCAGCTCAGCGCCGCGGCCAGCGCGGTGGTGGTGACGCCCGGCGAGCCCTTCGCCGAGACCAGGGCGATGATCGCCATCAGGCCGCCTCGGTGAGCACGAGCGCGATCCGGTCGTCGGCGGCCAGCACCACCACCGCCGGCACGTCCCGGACGGCCAGCGCCAGGTAGACCACCACGTCGTCGTTCTCCGGCACGGTGGTGTCGATCACGGTGGCCTCGAACCGGGTGCCGCCGCCACGCGTCGCCTCGGCGCCGCTGGCGCCGCTGTCCGGCGTGCTGACCAGCAGCACCTTGTCGCCGGGGTGCAACTTGCGGGCCGGCACCCGGGCGGTCTCCAGCCCCAGCGCGATCTGCTGCTGGCCGGGGCCGAGCAGCGGGGCGTCGGTGAGCTGGGCCGGGGTGAGCAGCGTGCCCGGGGTGAGCCGGACGGCGGCGCGCAGGCCGAGCAGGTCCTTTATCCGAGCGGCCGGAACCGGCCGCAGTTCGCGCCCGCCGGAGACGCGCACCGGCACCAGGTCGTCGGCGGTGATCTGCTGGCCCACCTCGACCGGCCGGGCCACCGCGAGGTAGCTGCCGGTGGAGCGCACCGAGGTGACCGCGAACGCCGCGCCGAGCCCGCCGAGCGCGATCAGCAGGATCGCGAGGCCGAGCAGGCCGGGCCGGATCCGCCGCTGCCGGACCACCTTGGGCGGCGCGACCGGCGCCTCCACCGGGGTCCCGTTCCGGGCTGCCACCACACTCATCGGGTCACCACCTGAAGCTCGTTGATCTGCACCGGGACGACGCCGCTGACCCGGCTCTGGGCGATCACGCCGCTCTCCCCGCCGCTGGACGTCCACTCGACGGTCCAGAACGTGGTGGCGTGGACCTGGTAGGTGCCCGCCGTGGCGTAGCCGTGCGGGAGGCCGCAGTCCGGCGAGGGAGAGCCGGCGTGCGGGCCGTCGGCCTGGTAGGGGGTGCCCGGCCCGGTGCACGTGACGTCGACGCCGGGGGCCATGTGCCAGACGATCCGGGTCACCTTGGCGGTGATGTCGACGGTCAGCCCGCGGTCGGAGGCCGAGGCGGACAGCGGCCCGAAGTAGGAGGCGCCGGGGCTGGCCCACATCCAGACCGGCAGGCCGACCAGGCCGGCGCCCTTGCTGCGTCGGGGCGCGACCGCGGCGCGGGGGCGCAGCAGCGAGATCGAGGCGAGCGCACGCCGGGCCAGCTCCTCCGGGTCGGGCGGGGTGCCGTAGCCGGGCGGCGGGTCGGCCCGCAGCTCCTGACGCATGCTGCCCAGGTCGCCGCCGTTGCAGGTGAGCTGGTACCACTGCTGCCCGGGCGGCGCCTCCCCCTGGGGTTCGGCGAGCTTGTAGTAGCAGCCGTCGCCGTTGTTGAACCAGCCGAGGTCCGGGTCGTAGCAGGGGATGACGCGGCCGTTCCACTGGCACTTCGCGGTGCCGCCGCCGTTGCCGCCCCCGCCGTCTCCGCCTCCGCCCGGCCCGCCGGGATCCCCGGGGACGGGCGGGTCGTCGTCCCAGACGTCGCAGTCGGTCTGCCCCGGCGGGCAGGAGCCGCCCGGGTCGGCGGCGCGTGCCGGCGCGCCGGTCAGCATGAGCAGTGCCGCCACGCCGGCGGCGAACCACCGCCGGTGGGACGTCCCGGCCCGGGTCCGCTGGGCCGGGACGCCCTCTCCTCCCCAGGTCAGCACGGCTGGTCCTGGTGCGCCGTGCCGGTGTTGACCAGCCATCGGCCGTCCGGGTAACGCGCTGCGGTCGCGGTGGCGAGGTAGCGCCCGCCCCCGGTGCCCGGCACGGTCTTGCGGTCCTTGGCGTAGACCAGCCGGTAGCCGCGCGCGTCCAGGCAGTCCTGGATCTCCACGGTGGGCGGGTCGGCGGCCAGGTCGACCGAGACGACGGTCGGGTCGGAGACCAGTTTTCCGGTACGCATCGCGCCGTGCTCCTTCGCGTCACGAATTGCCACCCGTACCCGGGTCAGCAGCGGATCGGCCAGAAAACGGTCCAGTGCGGGATGGCCGGGATCGCTGCGCGCGCTCGCCGCCCGGGAGGCATCGAGATATCCGGAATAGGCGGCGAGTGCCGCCTTTTCGGCGGCGCGCTCGTCGGCGGTGGAATGGGTGGCGGGTGCGGCGGCGCCGCCGGCCAGCGGGCCGACGGCCGCCTCGGGCCCGCTGCCGCAGCCGGCCGTGCCGGCCACCAGTGCAAGGCTGAGCAGGCAGATTTCCCATCGGCGGGATTGCCATACGCGCAAAGCCGAGCCCTCCTCGGTGCCGGCCCGGTGCGGTCGCGTGGGTCCGCTCCGGGCATGCGGAAGCGCGCCCGGATCTGTCCGACCGGGCCTCGACGGCCACCGCTTGCATTTACCTATGCTGATCTTTGTCGAATGTGGAGCTGATGTCCTCGGTCGGCCTCCGACGCCAATTGATCGGGGGTTGCGTCGTACCCAAGGGGCGAGCATAGGCTGACGTCCGCCGATGCAACAGAGGCAATTCACGTGAACACGGTGAGTGAAGAGGGGTGGTGGGGGCAGGTGAGCGTGCGGACGGTGCCGAGCGGTTCGACCGCGACCGACCCGGTGGCAGGCGTGCGCCCACCCGCACCGGTCCACCCGCCGTCGGCGACCCGTCCCCACGCCGCCGCTATGGGTGGGGACCACCCGGGTCGTCCGATCCGTCCCACCGGCCGGCCGCGCCCCGCGCACCCTGCCCGCGTCGGCCGCCCCGGCACCCCGCCGGACGCCTCTTTCCGCGCCATCCGTCACACGACGATTGGAGATCTGTCACTCTGCGTGCTCCGATGTGGAGGTCGCGACTACCGGACGGGGGAGCCGGCGTGACCACCGAACGGGCCCGGGACCTCGCCCCGCTGGCGGTCACCCGTCGCCCGGTCGTCCGGCTGCTGGCCACCCTCGCGGTCGTGCCGCCGGTCCGACTGGCGGTGGCCCGCTACGCCGTACCCTCGGACTGCCCCGACCGGACCGGGTGCGACGCCTGCGGCGCCCCGATCGGGCTGGACCGGCCACTGCCGGCGCTCGGCCCGGCGGCCCGCTGCCCGGGCTGCCGTGCGCGCGTCGGCGCGCCACCCGCGGTGGCGGAGGTGGCGCTGCTGGTCGCGGTGGCCGTCCTGATGCTGGCCGGGGGGCCGCTCGGCGTGCGCCTGGCGCTGGCCTGGTGGCTCGCCTGTGCGGTGCCGATGGCCCTGGTGGACGCTGCCGCGCACCGGCTGCCCGACCGGCTGACCTGGCCGGCCGCGGGGGGCACCGGGGCGCTGCTCGGGGTGGCCGCGCTGGCCGGTCCCGGCCCGGCGCCCTGGCTGCGGGCGGTCGCGGCCGGGCTGGCCCTCGCCGCCGGTTTCGCGACCACCACGCTGCTGCTCGGCCGGCGCGGGTTCGGCCTCGGCGACGCCAAACTGGCCCTGGGCGCGGGTGCGCTGCTCGGCTGGCACGGCTGGCCGGTGCTGGTGGCCGGGCTGGTGCTCGCGGTCACCCTCGCCGCGCTGGCCGGGCTGGCGCTGCTCGCCCTCCGGCGACTGCGCTGGTCCAGCCACCTGCCGTTCGGCCCGTTCCTCATCCTCGGCACCGCCGCCACCCTCGTGCTCGTGTAAGGCGGGGCCCCCGGTTAACGCCTCCGGTATAGGCGGGGCCCCCGGTTAACAACCGCCGCCACGGCGGGTCAGCGGGGCGTGGCCCAGGGTGCTAGAACTCAGGGCGTGACGGACGCTGAGACGCGACCCAACGTCGCCCGGATGTACGACTACTACCTGGGCGGCTGCCACAACTTCGCCGCCGACCGGGCCGCCGCCGAGGAGATCCTGAAGATCTTCCCGGACACCGGGGTGGCCGCCCAGACCAACCGCGCCTTCCTGCGCCGCGCCGTGCGCTGGGCGGCCGAGCGGGGCGTACGCCAGTTCCTCGACGTCGGCGCCGGGCTGCCCACCCAGGGCAACGTGCACGAGGTGGTCCGCGCGGTGAACCCCGACGCCCGGGTGGTCTACGTCGACCACGACGAGGTGGCCGTCGCGTACGCCCGGCGGCTGCTGCCCGCCGACGGCCGCACCGTGGTCATCGAGGGTGACCTGCGACGGCCCGACGGGTGGCTGGCCGACCCGGCGCTGCGAGACACCATCGACCTGGCCGAGCCGGTGGCGCTGCTGCTGGTCGCGGTGCTGCACTTCGTGCCCGACGCGGACGACCCGTGGGCGGCGGTGGCCCGGTTGCGCGACGCCACCGCCCCGGGCAGCCTGCTCGCGCTCTCCCACCTGACCCTGGACGGCGCGCCGCCGCTGCCCGCGCGGGCCGGCACCGAGGTCTACCGGCGCAGCAGCGCGCCGCTGGTGCCCCGCACCCACGCCGACGTGTCCCGCTTCCTCGACGGCTACGACCTGGTCGAGCCCGGTCTGGTCCGGCTGGCCGACTGGCGGCCCGACGGCGAGCCACGGGCGGCGGTGTCGCACGGCTACGGCGGGGTGGGCGTGCGCCGCTGAGTGGCCGCGCTCACTCCAGGCCGCGGTGGGCGGCCCAGAGCGCGCCGGCCCGGTCGGCCGCCGCCGCCACCAGCGCGGCCAGCTCCGGCCGGTCGGGCACCCGGAACGACACGTACGCGCCGCGGCCACCCGCCGTGGGCCGGCCGTACGCCTTCGCGGCGAGCGAGCCGTCCGGCAACAACCGGATGTTGAGCGTGGTCAGGGTGAACTCCTCGCCGCGCCGGGTGTCGGTCCAGCGCAACGCCTCCGGCACGGTCACGTTGACGGCGAGGGCGGTGACGTCGGGCGAGGCGTCGCTGCTCATCCCGGCATCGTCGCACGGCGGCTCAGCGTCGTCTCCCGGTCCATCCGGGACAGCTTCTCCGGGTTGCGCACCGCGTACAGGCCGCTGATCCGGCCGCCGTCGAGCCGCACCGCCACCACCGTGTCCAGCTCGCCGTCGAGCCGCACGACCAACGCCGGGTAGCCGTTGACCTGCGCCGGCTCCATCGACGCCGCGCGGGCGACGCGGCCCCACCCGCCGGCCAGCAGGCGGGCCACCTTATCCGCGCCGGCGACCGGACGCGGGATCGCCTGCTTGATCCCGCCGCCGTCGCCGACCAGCACCACGTCCTCGGCGAGCACGGCGACCAGCGACCGGAGGTCGCCGGTCTCCACCGCCCGCCGGAAGGCGCCGAGCACGTCGCGGGTCTCGGCCGCCGAGACGGTACGGCGGGGCCGGCGCGCCGCCACGTGGGCGCGGGCCCGGTGCGCGATCTGGCGTACCGCGGCCGGGCTCTTGTCGACCGTCTCGGCGATCTCGTCGTAGTCGACGTCGAACACCTCGCGCAGCACGAACACGGCCCGCTCGGTCGGCGCGAGCGTCTCCAGCACCAGCAGCATGGCCATCGAGGCGCTGTCGGCCAGCGCCACGTCGTCGGCCACGTCGGGCGCGGTGAGCAGCGGCTCGGGCAGCCACGACCCGACGTACGATTCCTTGCGCCGGCCGAGGGTGCGCAGCCGGGTCAGCGCCTGCCGGGTGGTGATCCGCACCAGGTAGGCGCGCCGGTCCCGGACCTCGTCGAGGTCGACGCCGGCCCAGCGCAGCCAGGTCTCCTGGAGCACGTCCTCGGCGTCGGCGGCCGAGCCGAGCATCTCGTACGCGACCGTGAAGAGCAGGTTCCGGTGGGCGACGAACTCCTCGGTGGCCCGGTCCGCCATGACGTGCTCCCTGTCCGCTCGGCTGCGCGTTCCCCACCAGACGCCGGCGACCGGCGCGGCGTGACACCTCGCCGCTGTGGCGGTCGTCACCGGGCCACGGTGTCACGCCGGCGTCGCCGCCGGCATCTCGTGTTCGTCCGAACGCCACGCCACGGAGAGGGCGGAACCATGGAGACCCGAATCAACCTGTTCGACAACCCGATCTCCGCCAAGTTCCTCAAGCGGTTCGCCAACGCCGGTCTGGCGATCCAGCAGTCGCCGCTGTCGCACACCGTGCAGGAGTTGGTGTCGCTGCGGGCCAGTCAGATCAACGGCTGCGGCTGGTGCATCGACATGCACACCAAGGAGGCGGCGGCGGCCGGGGAGAGCGCGGTGCGGCTGCACCTGGTCGCGGCGTGGCGCGAGTCGAGCGTCTTCACCGAGGCGGAGCGCGCCGCGCTGGCGTTCGCCGAGGAGGGCACCCGGCTCGCCGACGCGTACCAGGGGGTGTCCGACGAGACGTGGGCCCAGGTGCGCAAGCACTACGACGAGGACCAGCTCGCGGCGCTGGTCTGCCTGGTCGGGCTGATCAACGCGGCGAACCGGGTCGCGGTGATCGCGCACCAGCAGGGCGGCTCGTACGAGGCGGGGATGTTCGCCGCGGCGGCGCATTGACGGCCCGGGCGCCGGCCCGGGTGCACTCCGGGCCGGTGCTCAACCGGCCGGCGGGGCCGCCCGCCGGACGATCTCCTCCACGGTCAGCGGGCTCCGCGGATGGTGGGTGAGGCACATCGGCGCCTGCATCCTGGTGAACCGGGCACCCTCTACGGCGGCGTAGAACTGGCCGGTCCGCAGCTTGCCGATGTCGGGGACGTCGGTTCCCTTCGCCCGGGCCACGTCCCGGGCGGCCTCGATCTGCACCGGCACGGTGAGCAGGCCGAAGAACTGTGTGGCGGCGTTGCCGGGGATCTGGTTGTGCAACGCCTTCGGCGCCTGGGTGGCGAAGACGAGCCCCAGCCCGTACTTGCGGGCCTGTGAGGTCAGCGCGAGGGTGCTCTGGGTGCAGGCCGTCACGGCGCCGGACGGTGCCAGCGTCTGCGCCTCGTCCATGACGAAGAGCCCGCCGAGGGGCCGGTCCCCGGCCGGGTGGCGCTTGATCCAGGTGAAGAGCGCGAGCTGCAACTGGTTGACGAAGCTCTGCCGCTGGTGCTCCTCGGCCAGGCCGGCGAGATTGATCACCGAGACCCGGGCGCGGCGGCCGGGAGGCGGGGTGAGCAGTTCGCCCGGGTCGACCGGTGTGCCGGCACCGCCCAGGAGCGGATCGTTGATCAGGGCGGCCTTGAGGAGTTGCGCCATGCCCGTCGCCAGCTTGGGTGCGCTGTCGAGCTGGCTCACCCCGTCCGGAAGGTCGTTGAGGACGTCGGTGAACGCGCGTAGGTCGTTGGCACCGGTGCGGGCGTAGCCGATCAGCGCCTCGCGCAGCACGGCCCGGCCGAGCCGGGCCTTGTCGGTGCCGCCGTCGACCCGGGCGTGCGGGGCGAGCGTGGCGACGGCGGCGTTCACGGCCGAGGTGAATCCGTCCGGGTCGTCGAGCACGTCGGCGAAGACCGGCAGCGGCTGGAACACCAACGGCCGGCCGGCCTGCCGTCCCGGCGTCCAGATCACCACGTCGGTGCCGGCCAGGTATTCCGCCGCCCGCCGGGGGTCGTCGGTGTCCCAGCCCGGCGGTGGCGCGGGCCAGGCCTCGCCGAGCCGGGCCAGGTCGTTGTTGGGGTCGAGCACGATGGCCGACACGCCGCGCAGGGCACACTCCTCGACCAGGCGGCGGATCAGGACGGTCTTGCCGGAACCGGAGCCGGCGAAGATGACGGTGTGCCGGCGCAGCGCTTCGAGGTCGATCCCGACCGGGTCGGCACGCCCGGTGACCGTGCCGATGTCCATCCGCTGCGGGTCGATGCCGGCCACCGGCGGCGGGGGAGCGATCGTCGGTGGCTCCGGGACGGGCCCGGCGGAGCGCGGTGCCGTGGTCTCCGGCGGGGGCGTTCCGGCCGCCCCGGGGGGCGGGTCCGCCGGCCGTTCCTCGGCCCGGGTGGCTGCCGTCCCGGCCCGCCGGTCACCCAGCGCCTCCCGCAGGCAGGCGATGTCGGAGGCCGGCCGGCGGTCGGCGAACCAGGGCCGCAGCGTCTCCCGCCCGTAGTCCTGGATGAGTTGCTCCAACGCGACCATCCGGGCGACGTCCGGCCCGTCCAGGCGGAGCGTGCGGCCGCCGGCCCGCTCGAACGCGTCCAGCACCTCCCGGGTACGGGCGCCGGCCGACCACTTGGGACTGCGCAGCAGGAAGAGTTTCCGCTTGGCGACCCCCTCGGTGAGCCCGGCGGCCGTGATGGCGTTGCGGATCCGGTTGAGCGCGGCGATGTGGTGCGGTGCGGAGATGGCCCGGAACGACCAGTGCTCCTCGTCCTCGCTGTCCTCGCTCAGGCTGTGCCGCAGCCGGGCGTGCAACGCCGGTTTGGTCCCGGCGGGGATCGGGTCGAGGCTGAACGCGTCGACGGCCGCCCCCTGCGCCGCGATCCACGCGGTCAGGCCGGCTTCGAGCAGGCGCGGGACGCGGGCGTCCTCGGACTCGGGTGATCCGGCGGAGGTGGTGTCGGCGGCGGCGACCAGCTCGGCGTACCGGGGGTCGATCTTGTTGAATCCGCTCGTCCGGCTCTCCGGCGGCGGTTCGGGGACGGGGGTCGGCACGATTCCGTCGGCGTGCCGATCGCCGGTGGCGTGCAGCAGGTGCCGCAGTTCCCGCGCCTCGCCGTCGGCCAGGCAGCCCCGTACGTGCGCGTCGATCCGTCGCAGCAGCTCCCGGGGGGTGAAGCCGACGACCTCGGCGAACGCGTCCGGGTGGACCGGCCAGGTGGGATGCGGCGGCGTGAACCCGATGCTCTCGAAGAGCACCGCGAACCGCTTCTCGACCAGCTCGCGGCCGACCTCGACGGTGGGGATCTCCTTGAGCGGGGCGGCCTCCCGGAACCGGTCCTGGACGGTGTCCGTCGCCTGTTGCTGGATGCTGCGCCAGGTCTGCGGCAGGCACGACACGACGGACAACGTCCGGCGGGTGGTCTCGCGCAGCGCCATCAGGCCGCTGGCGACCTGTTCGAGCAGCAGCGAGGTCTGCCAGTCCGCCTCGCCCCGTGCCTCCTGGTTGGTCGCCTTCACGGACTGGGCGATCATCAGGTCGATCTGGTCCACCGCGATCACGGTGGGGCCGACGACGGCGAGCAGCCGGGAGATGTCCCGGACGACCTCCTGCGGCGCACGCCGGCTGCGCCGCAGTCCCCATCCGGCCCGCTGCCCGGGCTCCTCCTCGTCCATCGAGGAGAGGAAGTCGTAGCCGATGTCCTGCACGGCGGACTGCTCGGCCGCGTAGAGCACCAGGGCGCGCGCGGTGTCCTGGCACTCCGTGCCGATCCGCCGGTCCTTCTTGCGGACCAGGTCGACGAAAGCGTCAAGCGTGGACCGGCTGAGTTCGGTCTCGCCGGCGACCGCGCGCCGTACCGTCCGGGGCGCGCCCACCTCGTCGGCCAGGCGGCGCAGGAACGTCCGTAGCTGGGTCGTCTCGTCCGACGTCGGCCGGACCAGGCCCTCCAGGATCGAGATCGCGGTGCGTTGCCAGAACGTCCGGGCCTCCAGCAGTTCGACCAGGAAGAAGAACCCGCCCCGGCGCTGCACCTGCTGGCGGACGGTGCCGATGAGGTGGGTCTTGCCGGTGCCGCGCTGCCCGAGGATGGCCACCCCGACCGGGCTGGAGTCGGTGCTGGCCTGAGCCTCCGCGAAGCTGTCCAGCACCGTCGTCACGACGTCGTGGTGCAGGCCCGCCACGTGGAAAGGTGTGGGTTTCCAGACGTCGTCGGGGGTGGGTGCCCAGTTGAACCTCAGCGCCGCGAGGGCACGGCGTTGCTCGTCACCGATCATGACGAGATGGCGATCAGATGCTTGTCCTGGTTGCCGATGGTCACCGCCGCGGCCCGCTCCTGCGGCTTGAGCACCTTCTGGTTGGACTCGGGCACGAGGTGGACGCCGCGCTCCTGGTTGAGCGCGACGAGCGCGGCGTCGAAGTCGGGGCGGGACAGGTCGGTGAGGGCGTCGCGGAGGTCGGCGAGCATCACGTAGTCACCGGGGCGGGCGGCCATCTCGTGGTACGCCTGCCGGATCAGCGTGACCGCGTCGCCGGCCCGGGCCGGCGACGACTCCACCGGTGGCGCGACGACCTCGCCCCGGTTGATCTGCATCCGGAACAGGTCGTCGGCGCGGGTCCCGGAGTGGTCGATCAGCCGGCGCAGGAAGTCGAGCGCGACGTAGAGGGTTCCGCCCGCGGTGCCGGCGCCCTTCGGTGGCTCCGCGCCCAGCTCCTCGGTGGCCCGATCCCAACCCTTGTCGGTGAGCGACAACGTGATCGGCTTCTCGGTGACCTCGATCAGGCCGGCTGACTGGAGCCGGCGTCGGTGATCCGCTTTCAGGCCGATTCCCGCGACATTGGTGAAGTAGGTCTGCGGCAAAGGCGCCGCCTTCATCATCAGCGTGAGAAGAATGCACCGGTCGACGAGGGTCAGTTCCTTTTCCGGCATGCGGATGCTCCTCTACGGCACGAGCGCTCACCGCGTCGACGGTGTGATCGAAGGCTCGGAAGGGGTGGCCATGATCGAGGCGGACGACGGGGCGCCCCCGCCGCACGGGCCGATTCTGCCGACGGTGTCCGACTCGCGCAAGGTCACCGATCTCGCTGACGAAAGCCGACAGGGCAGCACAGTGGATCTTCAGCGATCCTGCGTGGACGGCCTGACTGAAACACCTGTTCGGCTGCCGGGGCGAGGTCCGCCGGCCTGACCATTGCCAAGCGACAAGGACAGCGGGCAGCATGGCAGACCGGTGAGTGGGCCGGGAGTTCCGCTCCGCCACGACCCCTCCCGCCTGTTCCCGGAAATACGTCACGGAGGTGACCGGTGCAGTCCGAGGTGGTCCGCTACCAGGTCGACGACGAAACGGTAGCCCTGATCGAGGTCGAGCCCACGCCCGGTTTCCAACCCGCCGGTTTCGGTGACGTCGCCGGCTGGGTGCGCGAATCCGCGGCACCGGCGGTGGCTGCCGCCCGGGAATTGCTGGAACAGGTCAAGACCGTCTCTCCCGACGCGGTGGAGGTGCGCTTCGGGATCAAGGCCACCGGCACGGCGAGCTGGGTGGTGGCGAAGGCGACCGGGGAGGCGAACTTCGAGGTCACCCTCGCCTGGCAGCCGGACGGCGCCACCGATCGCGGTGCCGGGTCACGGCGCTGACGGACGGGTCGGCCCGTGACAACGGCCCCGGACGGCAGCCCGTGGGCGGTGGCCCTGCACCGTGCGGCCAACCCGCACACGGCGGTCGGCACCGGCATCGTCATCGCCGCCAACCTGGTGCTCACCTGTCACCACGTGGCGTGCACCGCCGACGGCGCCCTGCACCCCGATCTCTCGGTCGCCTTCCCGCTCGCGCCCAAGGTCGCCTACTTCGACCGACGCAAGGTCCGGCGGTGCCGACACGACGGCATGCGGGAGGCGCACGTCGATTTGGTCGTGCTCGAACTCGCCGAGCCGGTTCCGGCGACCGTCACCCCGGCGCGGCTGCGCTGCCTGGCCGCCAAGCCGCTGCTCGACCGCCCGTTCTGGGCGTACGGCTTCCCGCCCGCGGTGGTCGGTGGCCTCCAGGCGACCGGTTCCGTCGTGGAGGCCGGCGGCTACGGCCACGTCACCGTCGACAGCGGCACCGGCGGGCCACTCAGCAAGGGGTTCAGCGGGGGTGCCCTGTGGTCCCCGGAGTACCAGGCGGTGGTCGGCGTCGTCGTCACCGCCGACGGCAAGGGCAAGGGCCAGGCGGTGACCCTGCACCACGCCGACGAACAGGTGCCGGCGATGACGTTGGGCGCGTTGTCGGCCTGGCGGGTCGAGGACGCCGACGACGCCGCGCTCTCGGCCTGGGGGTGGACGCTGAGCACCGACGGCGAGGCCGGCCGGCACTGGTTGCCCCGGGCGCGGGGCGTCGCCGTCGACACCGAGGGCGGCGCGCGGTTCCGGGGGCGTACCGCCGCGCTCCGGCGCGTCGTCGACTTCGTCGACGGCCCGGCGCCCGCCACCCGGCCGCTGATCGTCACCGGGTCACCGGGCGTCGGCAAGTCGGCCGCGCTGGGCCGCGTGGTGACCACGGCCGACCAGCAGATCCGGGACGGCCTGCCGGACGACGACACCGCCGTGCGGGCCACCGCCGGCTCGGTCTCCTGCGCGGTGCACGTCAAGGGCAAGACCGCGCTCGAGGTGGCGATCGAGATCGCCCGGGCCGTCGCCGTCGACCTGCCCGGCGCGCCGGGCGACCTGATGCCGGCGGTGCGTGACCGGCTGGCGCGTCGTCCGGCCCGCTTCGCGCTGGTCATCGACGCGCTGGACGAGGCGGCCGACCCCGGCCAGGCGCGACAGGTCGTCGACGACGTCCTGCTGCCGCTGGCCCGCGAGTGCGGCCGGTACGGCCTCCGGGTCGTCGTCGGCACCCGGCGCGGTGACGACCGGGGTGACCTGATCGCCTGCTTCGGTGAGGCGGTCGAGCTGGTGGACCTGGACACGCCGGAATACTTCGCCGAGGCCGATCTGGTCAACTACGCCCTGGCGACCCTGCGGCTGCTCGGCGCGGAACGGCCGGGCAACCCCTACACCGACCCGGCGACGGCGGCCCCGCTGGCCCGCCGTATCGCCGCGCTGGCGAAGGGAAACTTCCTGGTGGCCGGTCTCGTCGCCCGGGCGCACGCGTTACGCGACATCGAGCCGGTCGACCCGGCGTCGGTGTCGTTCACCGCGACCGTGGCCCACGCGCTCGACTCCTACCTGGCCGGGCTGCCGGCCGCCGGGTCGGCGTCCGCCCGGCTGGCCCTCACCGCCCTGGCGTACGCCGAGACGCCGGGCCTGCCGCTGTCACTCTGGCGGATCGCGGTGACCGCGCTGGGCGGCACGGTCACCGAGGAGGAGCTTCTCGGGTTCGCCCGTACCTCGGCGGCGAACTTCCTGGTGGAGACCGGCGGCGGTAGCCGGCCCGCGTACCGCCTGTTCCACCAGGCGCTCAACGACGCGTTGCTGGCCGGGGCGTCCCGCCGGGACGACCAGCGACGGCTGGTCGCCGCCTGGACCGGGTTGGCGGCCGAGGTCGGCTGGGCCTCGGTGCCCGACTACCTGCGGCGCTCCCTGCCCCAGCACGCCTGGCGGGCCGGGCTCGTGGAACGGCTGCTGGCCGACGAGGACTATCTCCTGCACGCACACCTGGAGCGGTTGCTCTCGGTCGTCGACACCGAGCGACCGCTGGCGCCGCTCTCCCGATCCCGGGTGCGGCTGCTGCACCGCACGCCGCTGGCGGTCGCGGCGGCGCCGGCCGAGCGGGCCGCCCTGTTCTCGGTGGTCGACCGGCTCGACGGGCTGGGCAGCGGGATCCGGGCCGACGGCGCGCCGTATCGGGCTCGCTGGGCGTACACCCCGCCCCGGCAGGAACGCAGCGTGCTGGACGGGCACTCGCAGGCCGTCTACGACGTGGCGGCCGTCGAGCTGGACGATCGGCGGCTGCTCGCCTCCGCCGGTGACGACGGCACGGTCCGGCTCTGGGATCCGCTGACCAACCAGTCCGAGGCGGTCTTCACCTGTCACGGCGACACGATCCGAGGGCTGTGCGCCGTCCGCACCGGGGCGGGCGAGACGCTGATCGCCACCGCCAGCCACGACGGGACGGTGGGCCTGTGGGATCCGCGGTCGGGCCAGCGCCGGCACGAGCTGCGCGGGCACGACGACTGGGTCCGCAACATCTGCGTCATCCCGCTGCCGGGCGGCGACCTGCTCGCCTCGGCCGGTGACGACCGGACGGTCCGGGTGTGGGACCCGGTGACCGGGGCGCAGCGGTGCGCGCTGACCGGGCACTCCGGATGGGTGACCGCCGTGACGTACGTCCCGGCGGGCGGGCGGCACCTGCTCGCCTCCACCGGCTTCGACGGCGTGGTCCGGGTCTGGGAGCCGACCGTCGACACGCGGCCGAGACTCGTCCTCACCGGCCACGTCGGCTGGGTGACCACCCTCTACGCGGTCCGGTCGCCGGGCGGCACGCTGCTCGCCTCGGCCGGCTACGACGGCACGGTCCGGCTCTGGGATCCGGAGACCGGCGACTGCGTCCACGTCCTGGAGACCGAGGGACCCGTCACCGACCTGTGCACCGTCGAGGTCGACGAGGGCTGTCTGCTCGTGTCGACCGGCGAGGACGGGCTGATCCGGGTGTGGGACGTGCCGACCTGGACCAGCCGGCCGAGCCTGCGGGGACATGCGAGCTGGATCCGCGCGGTGTGCGAGCTGCGGACCGCGAAGGACCGGATGTTGGCGACGGCGGGTGACGACGGCACGGTCCGGTTGTGGGACCCGGCCGGCGGCCGGCCGGACACGGTCGCCGAGCGGGACCGGCTCGGCCCGGTGCACAGCCTCTGCACGGTTCCCGACGAGCGCCCCGGTCTCGTCGCCTCCGGTGGCGCCGACGGCCGGGTGTGGCTCTGGGACGCCGCCACCGGCGAGCGGCTGCGGGAGATCCCGACACCCGGCGGGCCGGTCAACGCGATGTGCGCGGTCGCCGACGTCGAGGAGCCGCTGCTCGTCACCGCGCAGGACGACAACACGGTCGGGTCGTGGAGCGTGCGGCACGGCGAGCTGGCGGGGTCGATGACCGAGCACCACGCCCCGGTCGCGGCGGTCTGCCCGATCGTCATCGACGGCGAGACGCTGATCGCGTCGGCCGGCGACGACCAGGCCATCCGGGTGTGGCATCCGCAGACCGGGGCCGTGCGGACGGTCCTGCTGGGGCACGTCACCCGGGCCTGGGTGACCGCCCTCGCGACGGTCCGGTGGCCCGGTGTGGAGGCGCTCGCCTCGGCGGACAAGAGCGGCACCGTGATGCTGTGGGCCGGCCGGGACACCCCGGTCTGGACGCAACAGGGCCACCAGGACGCGGTCACCGCGCTCTGCGGGCTGATCGTGGCCGGTCGGCGGATGCTGGCGTCGGCCAGCGCGGACCACACGATCCGCCTGTGGGACGCGGAGTGGGGCCAGCCGGCGGGCGGGTTCACCGGTCACACCGCGGCCGTGACCGGCCTGAGCCTGGTGCGCGTCGGCGGGCGGGACCTGCTCGCCTCGACCAGCCGGGACCGGACGGTACGGATCTGGGACCCGTCCACCGGCCGGGCGGTGCACACCATTCCCGTCTACCACCCGGCGCTCACCTGCTGCGCGGTGGACGGCACGCTGCTCGTCGGCCTGGACCAGGGTCTGCTGGCGTTGGAGATCGACGGCGGGCGGGACGTGCCGCCCGAGGCCGCCGCCCGGCTGGTCGGCCGGGTCGCGGTGCGCTGCTGACGTCATCCGAGGTCCTGGAAGAACGCGCGGACGTCCGCGGCGAACAGGTCGGGCACCTCCAGCGCGGCGAAGTGGCCGCCCCGGTCGAACTCGCTCCAGTGCCGGATCGGGTACGCCCGTTCGGCGAGCGCGCGGACCGGCCGGGTGATGTCGTGGGCGAAGACGGCGACGCCGACCGGCGGCGGGCAGGGCGGCGGTGGCCCGCCGGCCGCGTTCTCCTTGATGAACCGGGCCGCGGACGCGGTGGTGCGGGTGAGCCAGTAGAGCGAGACGTCGGTGAGGACACGGTCGACGGCGATGGTGGACGCCGGGTCGGCCCATTCGGCGAACTTCTCGGCGATCCAGGCGAGCTGGCCGGCGGGCGAGTCGTTCAGCGCGTACGAGACGGTCTGCGGGCGGGCGGCGTAGAGGATCTGGTGCGGGTGGCGTTGCGCCATGAGCTGCCGGATCCGGGCCAGCCGGGCCCGGTCCGGCTCGGACAGCTCGGCCTCGCCGGTCCAGTCGGGCGGTGGGGGCGTGGGCAGGTAGTTGAGGTGTACGCCGACGACGTGCTCGGGGTCGACGCCGCCCAGCCGGGTGGAGATCACCGAGCCCCAGTCGCCGCCCTGCGCGCCGTAGCGCTGGTAGCCGAGCCGGCGCATCAGTTCGGCCCAGGCGCGGGCGACGCGGTCGACGTTCCAGCCGCGTTCCCGGGTGGGGCCGGAGAAGCCGAATCCGGGTATCGACGGGACGACCAGGTGGAACCGTTCGGACAGTGGTTCGAGCACGTCGAGGAACTCGACGACCGAGCCGGGCCAGCCGTGGGTGAGGAGCAGCGGCAGCGCGTCCGGGTCGGTGGCGCGGACGTGCAGGAAGTGGATGTTCTGCCCGTCGATCTCGGTGGTGAACTGCGGGTACCTGTTGAGTTCCGCCTCGTGCGCGCGCCAGTCGTAGCCGGTGCGCCAGTGCTCGGCCAGCTCGCGTACCCGCTCCAGTGGGATGCCGTGGTCCCAGCCGGCGTCGGGTAGTTCGTCGGGCCAGCGGGTGCGGGCCAGCCGGTCGGCCAGGTCGTCGAGGTCGGCCTGCGGAACGTGGATCCGGAACGGTGTGATCACGACTCAACCTTTCGTTGGTGCCCCTAACGTTTGCCGCACCAACGTAAGGCCGATTCGTTGGTCGTACCAATGGATTTGTTAGGCTGGTCACGTGGAGACCTCGGACCAGGACGCCGTGCCCGCCCGCCTGGCCGCGCTGCCGAGCTGGCTGCTCACCCAGACCGCCGTCCGGGCCGGCCGGCTGGTGAGCGACGGACTCGCCGCGGTCGACGCCCGCGGCTACCACTTCCGGCTGCTGGCGACGCTCGACGAGTTCGGGCCCGCCAGTCAGGCGGCGCTCGCGAGGCGCAGCGGCATCCACACCAGCGACGTGGTGGCGGCGCTCAACGAACTCGCCGAGCGTGACCTCGTGGAGCGCGCCCCGGACCCGGCCGACCGCCGGCGCAACGTCATCACCGTCACACCGACCGGGCGCCGGCGGCTCCGGCGGCTGGAGAAGCAGCTCGCCGCCGTGCAGGACGAGCTGCTCGCACCGCTGTCGCCGGGCGAACGCGAGCAGCTCACCGGCCTGCTGAGCCGGGTGCTCACCCACCACACCCGACGGTCCGGCTGACTGTCGGGCTCCGTACGGGCCGTAGTCACCCGCATGGATGCGGTGTTAGCCTCCTCCCGCCAGGCGTGATCATGGGAAGGTATCGGGGGACACATGGGGGTCGGCTTCGCGAACCCGGGTGGCCTGCTGGATCCGGACGGCGCCGTCGAACGACTGGCGGCCTGGAAGGGGCGCATCGACCAGCTCGCGGCCGACACCAAGGCGATGAGCGACCGGCTCCAGGAGCTGCGGGTCACGGCCGCCGACGGCAACGGCGTGTGCGAGGTGACCGTCGACTCCGGTGGGGCGCTGTGCGACCTCCGGTTGGGCCCACGCAGCCAGCGGCTCGCACCGGACGTGGTGGCCCGGACCGTCATGGACACCATCCGCGAGGCGAAGCGGCAGCTCGCCGACCGGTCGCAGGACATCATCGCCGACACGGTGGGCACCGACTCGGCCGCCGGCCGGGCCATCGCCGAGCGGGTCGGTCAGCGGCTGCGCGACCCCGACCCGGCGACCGACGGCGGCGCCGACGACCAGTCCGGCCGGTGGTGAGCGGGATGTCCGGTGGGTTCGCGGTCGACGCCGACCAGATCCGCGCGCACTCCCGCAACGTCGACGCCGTGCGGGCCCGCTTCGACGCGGTGAAGACCGCCAGCGCGCACATCGCCCGGGACGACTCCGCGTACGGGCTGCTGTGCAGTTGGCTGCCGGCGATCCTGGAGGGCCGGCACCAGCGGCAGGACGAGCTGATCGCGTACGTGGAGGAGAACCTGTCGTTGGTCGTCGCCGGGCTGCGGACCACCGCCGACAACTACGACAGCGCCGACGCGGACGCCGACGCCGTGGTCCGCAAGGCGGGTGGCGGGTTGACGGGGGCGACGCCGTGAGCGACACGTCGCTGGTCGCCGACGTCGTCTCCACCCGCAAGCCGTGGACCGGCGCGGCCCTGGCCGACAGTTGCCAGGGGCTGGTCGACGCCATCCACAGCCAGGGCTGGGTCGACGACCTGATCGCCGGCGCGGCGTTCGGCGTCGAGGTCGCCGCGACCGTGATGGACCCGCTGAGCGCGTTGCTGGCCAACGGGCTGGGCTGGGCGATGGAATACTTCGAGCCGCTGCGGCAGGTCCTCGACGAGCTGACCGGCATGCCGGACGTCGTCGCCTCGCACGCCGCCACCTGGGACAACATGGCCGCCGCACTCCAGGGCATGGCGACCGACCTGAAGTCCTTCGTGGACGGCGACACCCCGCACTGGCAGGGGCGGGCCGCCGACGCCTACCACAACCTGATGGAACACAACGTGGAGGCGATCAACGGGCTCGGCGGCGTGTCCGCCGCCATGGCCGCCGCCACCCAGGCCGCCGGCAACCTGGTGATGTTCACCCGCGACATCGTCCGGGACCTCATCGCCGACCTGGTGGCCCGCGTGATCGTGTGGGCCGTCGAGGCCATCTTCGTGGTCACCATCCCGGTGATCGCGTCGCAGATCGCCGCCGCGGTCGTGAAGTGGGCCGGCCGCATCCTGACCTACGTCATGGCGCTGATCAGCAGCCTGACCAACCTCTCCGCACTCCTGGACGGCTAGCCGCGCATGGCGAGACCCAAGACCCCCCACGGAGACGGCCCGGACGCACCCCGCCCGCACGGCGACGGTGACGGCGAGGGCGACGGCACCGGCGCCTCACCCGGGCGGCGGCGCGGCACCGAGGTCCCGGAGAACGTCGGCCGGGCGCAGGACACCATCGCCGACGAGGCACGCCAGGGTCGCCCGGGCGGTGACCAGGGTGGTTCCCCGGGACGGCCCGGCGGCGACGGCGGATCCCAGACGCCCAGGCCCGGCACCCCCGAGTACGACGCCCGGGTGCAGGAACTCGCCGCCGACCCCGCCCACAACGGGAAGGTGAGCGCCAAGTCGCGCCGCGAGGCGGAGGTCGGGCTGGAAGCCGAGGCACAGGGCAAGATCCCGGGCCCGATCCGGCGGGCCGAGTTGGACAACTCCGATCCCGCCTTCCAGCGGGACCAGGGCGAGTTCGTCGACGCCAACGGCGACTACTGGGACGTCAAGAGCCCGGTCGACACGTTCCCGGCTGGCCGGCAGGCCGGCCAGCCGATGCCCGAGGGCACGCGGGGACGCTACGACGGCAACGAGACCGAGCAGAAGCTGTCCGACGAGGTGGCCGGCGGTCAACGTGTCATCATCGACAGCAAGAACCTGTCCCCGGGCTCCCTGGCCGACCTGAAGAGACGGGTATCCGGTAATCCGGACCTGGACGGCAAGGTGGTGTTCCTCGAATGAGCAGCAGGTACAAGCAGGGCAGCGCCGACGTGACCCGGTGGCCGGACAGCCCCGAGGCCCGGGAGGCGCTCCAGGAGTGGTTCGCCGCCCTCGCCGCGGACCCCACGGCCTACCTGTCGGGCGACTTCCTGGACTTCCGTGGTGCCGACCTGAGCACCATCGACCTGACCGACGCCTACCTGGTCGGCGCCGGCCTGACCGGCGTACGGCTGGAGGACGCCAACCTCGGCGGTGCCAACCTCGGCAACGCGGAGCTGGCCGACGCCGATCTCAGCTTCGCCGACCTGACCAAGGCGGAACTGGTCGGCTGCGCCGCGCCGAACGTCCGGCTCCGGGCGGCGCGGCTGTTCGCGGCGGTGCTCGACGACGCCGTCCTGACCGGCGCCGACCTCGGTCACGCGATCCTCAACTCGGCCAAGCTCTACCGGACCGACCTGCGCGGAGCCAACCTGGAGCTCGCCAGCCTGCGGTGGGCCACGCTGGGCGGCGCGACCATGCCCACGGTGTTGACCGGCGCGGCGATGGCCGGGTGCGAGTTCGAGGGCGCGAAGGGGGCGGTGATCGGCCCGGTCCTGGTCGACGAGGACCGCAGCCGGTCGCTCGACGGCACCGACCTGGAGGCGTGGTTCACCGAGCGGGGCGCGGAGCACATCCAGGTGCTCCCGGCCGCGGGCAGCGGTCAGGGCCGGAGCACGTAGCGGCCGCGTACCCCGCCTTTGGCCGCCGCCCGGTGGGCGTCCGCCGCCCGGTCCAGCGGCAGCACCGCGTGCACCCGGGTCGGCAGCTCGCCGGTCGCGGCGCGGGTGAGCAGGTCGGCCAGTCGGCGGCCGTCGGCGTGCGTGTCCACGGCCGCGACGGTGACGCCGCGATCCGCGGCCGGCCGGGCGTTCGGCCGGACCCCGACGTACGCCCCGCCGTCCCGGACCAGCGCGAACGCCTGCTCCTGGAGGTTGGCGGCGTCGGCCACCGCGTCCCAGCCCGGCTCGGCCGCCGTGGTGAAGCCGGCGCCGAGGCTCCGCACGAAATCCTCGTCCGCCGCGCGGGCCAGGCCGGTGACCCGCCAGCCCCGCTCCGGCGCCAGCGAGAGGAGGTACGCCCCGACCGCGCCGGCCGCGCCGGTCACCAGCAGCCGGTCGGCGCCGGCCGGCGCGTCTCCGAGCAGGTCGACGACCTGCGCCGCGGCCAGCCCGTTGAGCGGCACCGTCGCCGCCGCGACCAGGTCCAACCCGTCCGGTACGACGGCCAGGTCGGCGGCCGGCAGGACGAGCTGCTCGGCGTACGTGCCGAAGTCGCGGTCGAACCCGATCAGCACACCGGCGACCGGAGTGCCGACGGCCAGGTCGACGCCGGGACCGGCGGCCTCGACCGTGCCGGCGAAGTCCCAACCGAGCCCGGTGTGGTGCGGCTGCCGGATCAGCCCCAGGCTGTGGAAGTAGCCGCCGGCGACCGCGAGGTCGACGGGGTTGACCCCTGCGCCGGCGATCCGCACCCGGACCTCGCCGGGGCCGGGCTCGCGCAGCGGGACGTCGACGATCTCGATGGCGCCGGGGCCGTCCGGGGTGCGGACGACGGCGGTCCGGAAGGTACGCGTACCCATGGCTGTTGCTCCTTGTCTCGACCGATCTCCGACTCCACGATGGAGGGGTAACTCCCCATCGGGAAGTAGGCACTTCCAGGTGCGTAGGGCACCCGGCGGTAGGAAGGAACGGCCAATGGCCACGCGAACCGCGAGCGAGAAGCGGGCCCGGGCGAGGGCGGAGTACGACGCGTTCCTGGCCGCCTGCCCGAGCCGGCAACTGCTCGACCGGATCTCCGACAAGTGGGTGGCGCTGATCCTGGCCGCGCTCGGTCGCGACGGCCCGAACGGCGACGCCGGTCCGCAGGTGATGCGCTACTCGGAGTTGTCCCGCCGGCTCGCCGGCGTCAGTCAGAAGATGCTCACCCAGACGCTGCGCGCTCTGGAGCGCGACGGCCTGGTGGTCCGCACCGTGACACCGACCGTGCCGGTGACCGTCACCTACGAACTGACCGACCTCGGCCTGTCGCTGCACACCCTGACGCGTGGCATCAAGGACTGGGCCGAGGCGCACATGGACGAGGTGTACGCCAACCGCGAGCGGTACGACGACCGCTGAAATTTTCGGCACCCTACCGGAAGCGCTTCCTGCCCGTAGGAGCCGTCATCGACGTTGACCGATGACGGCTGCCCGAGTATGTTCCACCCGAGTTACCGGTAGGTTTCCGAAAGTTTCAGGACCGGTGACGGGGAACTCCGAGATGCAGAGGAGTGTCATGGAACGTCCACTGAGGCGGCACCGCCACCGCGTACTGCTGGCCGCTGCCGCCGGGTCGCTGGCCTTGGCCGGCGCCGCGCTGTTCGTGCCCGGACCGGCCCAGGCGGCCACCACCCTGGGCGCCGCGGCGGCGCAGTCGGGTCGCTACTTCGGCACCGCGATCGCGGCGAGCCGCCTGAACGACTCCACCTACAGCACCATCGCGGCGCGTGAGTTCAACATGATCACGGCCGAGAACGAGATGAAGCCGGACGCCACGGAGCCGAACCAGAACCAGTTCAACTTCTCCGCCGGTGACCAGATCTACAACTGGGCGACCCAGCGTGGCCTGAAGGTCCGGGGACACACCCTGGCCTGGCACGCGCAGCAGCCCGGCTGGATGCAGAACATGGGCGGCAGCACGCTGCGCAACGCGATGATCAACCACATCAACGGCGTGATGGCCCACTACAAGGGCAAGCTCGCCGCGTGGGACGTGGTGAACGAGGCGTTCAACGAGGACGGCAGTCGTCGTAACTCGAACCTGCAGGGCACCGGGAACGACTGGATCGAGGTGGCGTTCCGCACCGCGCGGGCGGCGGATCCGTCGGTGAAGCTCTGCTACAACGACTACAACATCGAGAACTGGTCGTACGGCAAGACGCAGGGTGTCTACCGGATGATCCAGGACTTCAAGTCGCGGGGCGTGCCGATCGACTGCGTCGGTCTGCAGACCCACTTCACCGGCGGCAGCTCGCTGCCGAGCAACTTCCAGACCACGCTGTCCAGCTTCGCCGCTCTCGGCGTCGACGTGGCGCTGACCGAGGTCGACGTCACCAACTCGTCCACCAGCCAGTACCAGGGCCTGACCCAGGCGTGCCTGAACGTGCCGCGCTGCATCGGCATCACCGTCTGGGGTGTCCGCGACAGCGACTCGTGGCGCTCCAACGAGAGCCCGCTGCTGTTCGACGGCGGCGGCAACAAGAAGGCCGCGTACACCTCGGTCCTCAACGCCCTCAACGCCGCCGGCCCGGCACCCACCGGCACCCCGACGGCGTCGCCGACCGCCACCCCGACCTCCGGGCCGACCACGCCGCCGCCGTCCGGCGGCGCCAGCCGCATCGTCGGCAGCCAGTCGGGCCGATGCGTGGACGTGCCCAACTCGTCGCAGACCAACGGCACCCGGGTGCAGCTCTACGACTGCCACGGGCAGACCAACCAGCAGTGGACCTACACCTCAAGCAAGCAACTGACGGTGTACGGCGGCGCCCGCTGCCTCGACGCCGCCGGCTCCGGCAACGGCGCGGCGGTGCAGATCTACAGCTGCAACGGGCAGAGCAACCAGCAATGGAACGTCAACTCCAACGGCACCGTCACCGGCGTCCAGTCCGGTCGCTGCCTCGACGTCTGGGGCACCGGCAACGGCCAGCAGATCCAGCTCTACGACTGCAACGGCCAGGCCAACCAGCAGTTCCGGCTCGTCGCCAACTGACGACCGCGTGGCGGCGACACTAGGCGCTGGAGTTCACTCCAGCGCCTAGTGTCGAGCCCGCCGACGAGCGGTCCGGCCCGGCCGGGGTGGGCCGGGCCGGACGTCAGTCGGCGACCACGGTCAGGACCAGCGGACCGGTCGGGATCGGGTTGCCGGCGTTGTTCGGGTAACTCCAGCTGCTGCTGTTCCCGGCCTCGTCGGTCAGCGAGAAGCCGATCGTGTAGCGCCCGGGCGCCAGCCGCCCGGTCGACACGGCCAGGTGGAAGACCCCGGTGCCGTCGTCGCTCTGACCGCCGTACATGCCGCCCCGCGAGACACCCTCGCTGTCGTAGATCGTCGCGCTGTAGCCCGAGATCGGGGCGAAGTCGTCGACCTCGACCGTGACGTCGAAGCCGAGCCCCCACGCGTCCTCGGTCTCCTGGGACGTCCAGGTTTCCTTGGACAGCTTCGCCGACAGCACCACCGGGGTCTTCTCGTCCGGCACGCGGGCGACGGTGAGCCCGAGGTCGGAAGCGCCGTACGTGGTGCCGTAGAGCGCGATGTTGCCCGCCCCGTCGGTCAGCTTGACCCCGTTGATCTCGCAGGAACTCACCCAGCTCGACTGCAGCACGATCTCCACCGAGATCGAGCCGTCCGCGCGCACCACGGGCGTGTGCGACGGCTGCGAGCACCGGGACAGATCGAGGTCGACCGAGGCCAGGCCCCGGACCGCGCCGTGCGGCGTGAACGTCAGCGCCGTCGACGCCGGCTTGCGCCAGTTGTTGACCTGCGACTCGGTGAGCGCGAAGTCCGTCGCGCTGACCACGTCGTTGCGGGTCACCTGGACCGGCGCCGGCCCCTCGGGCGAGGTGATCGTCCGGGTGTTGCCCCAGAGGTCGGTCAGGTCGACCCGCGCCACCCGCCAGGTGCCGGACGCCGAGCCGGCCGGCACGGCGATCGGGACCGTGCACCCCACCCAGGTCGGGTCGTATGACACGTCGCCGTTGCACGACCACTGCGAACCGCTCTGGACGAGCTGGAAGGTGGAACTCAACCGCACGCCACCCGGCCCGGCGAGGGTGAGCTTCCCCCGCTTGAAGCCGCTCTCGTCGGTGAGCTGCGTCCGGTAGCGCAACGTCACCCCGGAACCGTCGTCGTAGACCTCGCGCGGCTGGCCGAAGTCGAGGTAGAGCTGCTCGGCGACCGGCCCCTCGGTGTCGACGAGCTGGGTCACGGCGAGCGCCGCCGGACCCGGGTCACGCACCGTCCGGGCGTGGGCGACGTCGTCGGCGATGGTCACCTTGGTGACCCGCCAGACCGTCTCCGCCGCCGAGGAATAGCGCGGCACGACGAAGTCGAAGCTGTAGGTGGACTCCTGCGCCGTCCCCGAGCCATGGACCTCGGCGCCCCAGTCCAGGTCGTAGCTGACCGTCCGTGGCTGGCCGACCTGCTGGTCGCCGGCGAACTGGCGCAGCTCGACCGCACCGTTGATCTTCCGGGCCTTGGTGGCCCGGTCGGTGATCGTCCAGGTCAGAGCGACACTGGCGTAGTCCTGCGTGACGTCGACCTGGGTGCGGTCGAAGGCGATCGACGTGACCTCCAGAACCGGCGTGGCCGCGGTGGCGGCGCCGGCCGGAGCCGTGATCGACAGAGCGACCGCGGCGGTGGCCACGGTCGTGACAAGCGCGCGAAGGCGCCAAGGCTTCATTTGCACTCCCCGTGCATCAAGGCCCCTCGATAGGGGTCGTGCGCTGAGATTAAGGCACGGGCGCGACAGATTTTCGCCCGGTTCCCCGCCGTGACAGGCGATGCGGCCGATATTCCGGCCGCCTGGTCAGGCCCCGCGGATCCCGAGGGCGCCGGCGAGCCGGACCACCGTCGCCGGAGCATCCGGATACCGGGCGAGGTGGCTCACCAGGTCGCGGGCGACAGGTCGATGGCGTACCTCGGCCGGCGGTCCTGGTCAGGCTTCTGTCCCGATGCCGCCGGCCTATGTTTTCGCTACCGGTCGCCGTAGTGGTAGCGGCAGGCGATGATCTCGACGTCTTCCTTGGAGATCCGATACACCAGCCGGTGTTCACGGTCGATCCGTCGGGACCAGAAGCCGGACAGCTCTCCCCGGAGAGGCTCTGGCTTGCCGATGCCCTCGTATCCGTTGCGCATCACGTCCGCGATCAGGTCATTGATGCGCCTGACCAGCTTTCGGTCCGTGTGGCTAAGGTACTGGCTCCACGCTGTCGCAGTGAAGACCAGCCTCACGCGACGTCCCGGACGGTGGTCGGGTCGATCAGGTCCCGCTCGGCCGCATCACCCTTCTCCAACTCCGCCATCGACCGGCGTAGCGCGCCGGCGTTGCTCGGGTTGCGCAGAAGGTATTCGGTTTCCTTCATCGACTCGTACTCCGCAAGCGGCACGATCACCACGGGCTCGTGGCCGGATCGGGTCACCACCACTTCCTCGGCGTCGTTGATGACGCTGTCGAGTTCGGCGGCCAGGTTCTGCCGTAGCTGGGTGAAGTTCACGGTCCGCATGATCACCTCCATGGCAAGTACAGAAAAGTGTACCTCAGGAGGGTTGTGCCACGCGGCGCGAAGTCGTTGACCTGCGGAGGAGTGGGCCGCCAGGGACTCGAACCCTGAACCTATGGATTAAAAGTCCACAGCTCTGCCATTGAGCTAGCGGCCCGCCCGCCCAGGCTACCGGAACCTCCCCACGCGGGGCTTCCGGCTTCCACCGCCGCCGGCCCCGACCCACCCGCCCGACGCGTTGACCTGCCGCCGGACCGTCGCGCATCCATCGACTGCTTCCTGTTGTGGAGTCGGTGGAACGGGTCTAACCTCCGTTGCTTAAACCGGTTTAGTAACGCGAGGAGGCGCCGGTGACCCGGCCAGGTCGACCGACGATCCGTGACGTCGCCCAGGCGGCCGGCGTCTCGAAGGGTCTGGTGTCCTTCGCGCTCAACGGCCGGCCGGGGGTGGCCGACGAGACGCGGGAACGGATCCTCACCGCCGCCCGCGCGCTGGGCTGGGAGCCGAGCCACCGGGCCCGTGCCCTGTCCGCCTCGCGGGCCTTCGCGGTCGGTCTGGTGATCGCCCGCCCGCCCGAGTTGCTCGGCGCGGACCCGTTCTTCCCCGCCTTCATCGCCGGCGTGGAGCGGACCCTGTCCGACCGGGGTCAGGCACTGGTCCTCCAGGTGGTGCCGGAGGAGACCGAGGAGGCGGGCTACCGACGGCTGGCCGCCGACGGCCGGGTGGACGGGGTCTTCCTGCTCGACCTGCGGGTGGACGACCCACGGCTCGCCCTGCTGGAAAAGCTCGGGCTGCCGGCGGTGACGATCGCCAGGCCGATGACGCCCAGCCGCTGGCCGGCGTTGCTGATCGACGACCGGCCGGGCATCGCCGCGGCGGTGGCCCACCTGGTCGAGCTGGGGCACCGCCGGATCGCGCACGTCGCCGGGCCGGACCACTTCCTGCACGGGCGGGTCCGCAGGCTGGCCTGGGAGCGGGCGCTGGCGGACGCCGATCTGCCCGCCGACCTGTGCGTGACGTCGGACTTCTCGGCGGCCGGTGGCGCGCAGGCCACCCGTGCGTTGCTCGACCGGGCCGAGCCGCCGACCGCGATCGTGTACGCCAACGACCTGATGGCCATCGCCGGGCTCGCGGTGGCCCGGGAACTCGGTGTCGACGTGCCGGGGCGGCTGTCGGTGACCGGGTTCGACGACGCCGAGCTGGCCGGCTACGTCAGTCCACCGCTGACCACCGTGCGCACCGACCCGTTCGAGTGGGGTCGGGCGGCCGCGCACGCCCTGCTCCACCTCATCGACGGCGAGTCCGTGGCCGACGTGCCCACGCCGCCCGCGCCGCTCGTCGTCCGCGCCTCCACCGCACCACCACCGGCACCACCCGCCCAGCGGCGTCGTCCGCCCGCACCGTCCCGATCGGAGCAGACATGAAACGTACTCTCCCGGCCCTGCTGCTGACCGCCGCGCTCGCCGTCACCGCGGGCTGCGACGGCAGCGGCGGTGGTGGCGGCGACGCCGCCGAGGCCAACGCCGCCCGTGGGCCGATCGACGTCTGGCTCTCCAACAACCAGGAGGAACTGGCCTGGGGCAAGGCGATGGTCGAGGCGTGGAACGCGCAGCACGCCGACCAGAAGATCAACGCCCAGGAGATCCCGGCGGGCACCAGCTCGGAAGAGGTGATCGGGGCCGCCATCACCGCCGGCAACGCGCCCTGCCTGATCTTCAACACCGCGCCGGCGGCCGTGCCGCAGTTCCAGAAGCAGGGCGGCCTGGTCGCCCTGGACTCGTTCGACGGCGGCGCCGCCTACATCGCCGAGCGCACCGGCCAGACGGCGGACCAGTACAAGTCGCCGGACGGCAAGTTCTACCAGCTCCCCTGGAAGTCCAACCCGGTGATGATCTTCTACAACAAGGAGATCTTCGCCAAGGCCGGCCTCGACCCGGAGCGGCCCCCGCTGGCGACGTACGACCAGTTTCTCGCCGCCGCTCGGAAGATCAAGTCTTCGGGCGCCGCCCAGGCCGCCATCTACCCGGCGCCGACCAGCGAGTTCTTCCAGTCCTGGTTCGACTTCTACCCGCTGTTCGCCGCCGAGACCGGCGGCAAGCAACTGGTCGAGGGGGGCAAGGCCCAGTTCGACTCGCCGGAGGGCCAGCGGGTCGCGGAGTTCTGGAAGACGCTCTACACCGAGGGGCTCGCCCCGAAGGAGAAGTACAACGGCGACTCGTTCGCCGACGGCAAGGCCGCCATGGCCATCGTCGGCCCGTGGGCGATCTCGGTGTACGGCAACAAGGTGAAGTGGGGCGCGGTGCCGGTGCCGACCTCCACCGGCAAGCCGGCCGACCAGATCCGCACGTTCAGCGACGCGAAGAACGTCGCGATGTACTCCGCCTGCAAGAACCGCGCCACCGCCTGGGACGTGATGCGCTTCGCCACCAGCAAGGAGCAGGACGGCGCGCTGCTGGCCAAGACCGGCCAGATGCCGCTGCGCACCGACCTGGCGACCGCCTACCCCGACTACTTCGCCAAGAACCCGGCCTACCAGGCGTTCGCCGACCAGGCGGCCCGGACGGTCGAGGTGCCGAACGTGCCGAACTCGGTGGCCGTCTGGCAGGCGTTCCGCGACGCGTACTCCGAGTCGGTGATCTTCGGTAAGAAGCCGGTGCCCGACGCCCTCGGCGCCGCCGCGGACAAGGTCGACCAGCTCGCCGCCGGCTCCTGATGTCCACCGCCGACACGGTGGCGGCCCCGACCACCGGGGCCGCCACCCGAGGCCCGCGACCGGCGGGCCGGGGCCGGGTGGCGGCCGTGCTGGGCCGCCACCCGGTGGGCATGGTGCTGGCCGCGCCGTACGCCGTGTTCATCGCCGTGGTGTTCGCCTACCCGCTGGGCTTCGCGGTCTGGATGAGCTTCCACGACTACTTCTTCGCCGCGCCCGGCGCGGCGGTGGACCGGCCGTTCGTGGGGCTGGACAACTACCGCGCGGTGCTCGCCGACCCCGGAGTCCGCCAGTCGTTCCGCAACATCGGGGTCTTCCTGGTCATCAACGTGCCGCTGACCACGGTGCTGGCCCTGCTGCTGGCGGTCGCGCTGAACCGGGTGGTGCACGCCCGGACCTTCCTGCGGGTCGCGTTCTACGTGCCGTACGTGACCGCGAGCGTGGCGGTGGTCGGCGTGTGGCTGTTCCTGTTCAACGCCGACGGCCTGGTCAACTCCGTGCTCGGCCCGCTGGCGCCCGACCCGTCCTGGCTGGTGAACGCCGGCCTGGCGATGCCGGTGATCGCGGTGTTCGTGGTCTGGAAGCAGCTCGGCTTCTTCATCCTGCTCTACCTGGCCGCGCTGCAGAACGTGCCGAAGGAGCTGTACGAGTCGGCGTCGGTCGACGGCGCGGGCTGGTGGCGCCGGTTCCGGTCGGTGACCGTGCCGGCGGTACGCCCGGCGACCGCCCTGGTGGTCATCCTGGCCACCATCACCGGCGCCAACCTGTTCACCGAGCCCTACCTGCTCACCGGCGGGGGCGGCCCGAACGGGGCGTCCGCCTCGCCGGTGCTGGTGATGTACCAGCGCGGCATCCAGCAGGGCCAGCCGGACGTGGCCGCCGCCATCGGCGTGCTGCTGGTGCTCGGGGTGCTGCTCATCTCGTTGGTCAACCGCCGGCTGATCGAGAGGGACTGACGTGACACCGACCTCCACCTCCAGGTGGCCGGGGCTGCTCCGCTACGCGGTGCTGTTCGCCGGCGCCCTGCTGTTCCTCTTTCCCTTCTACTACATGCTGATCGGCAGCCTCCAGTCCGAACCGGACACCTCGGTAGCCGGGGCGTTTCCGACCGGCGGCCTCACCCTGGACAACTACCGGGACATCAACTCCCGGGTCGACCTGCTCGGCTCGCTGGTCAACTCCGGGATCTTCACCGGCGGGGTCATCCTCGGCACGGTGGTCTTCGGGGTGCTCGCCGGCTACGCGCTGGCCCGGCTGCGCTTCCGCGGCCGGGGCACGCTGTTCGCCCTGGTGCTGCTGGTCCAGGTGATCCCCTTCCAGCTCCTGCTGATCCCGCTCTACGTGCTGATCGTGCGCGGGTACGGGCTGGCCGACTCGTACCTCGGGATGATCCTGCCGTTCGCCATCAACACCACGGCGGTCTTCGTCTTCCGGCAGTTCTTCCTGCAACTGCCGGACGACCTGTTCGCCGCCGCCCGGATCGACGGCGCCGGGGAACTGCGGGTGCTCTGGTCGGTGGCGTTGCCCCTGGTCCGCCCGGCGCTGCTGACCGCGGTGCTGCTCACCTTCATCGGCCCGTGGAACGAGTTCCTCTGGCCGTTCCTGATCACCAAGCAGGCGGACATGCAGCCGCTGGCGGTCTCCCTGGCCAACTACATCAGCAACGTGGCGGCTCGCGCCGCCAACCCGTACGGGGCCGTGCTGGCCGGGGCCTGTGTGCTGGCCGCGCCGGCCGTCGGCCTCTTCGTGGCCTTCCAACGACACTTCATCTCCACCGACATCGGTTCCGGTGTGAAAGGTTGACATGCCTGTATCGACCACTGTCCCGTACACGCTGACCCGGCTGGGCGTGCTGATGGCGCCCGACCCGGCCGAACCCTTCGAGGCCGCCGGGGTGCTCAACCCGGCGAGCGGGCGCACCCCGGACGGCCGGCTGCACCTGCTGCCCCGGCTGGTCGCCGACGGCAACGTGTCCCGGGTGGGGCTCGCCGAGGTCGAGCTGCGCGACGGCGTACCGGTCGGGGTGCGCCGGCACGGCGTCGTGCTGGCTCCGGACGAGGGCTGGGAGCGCGGCCTCAACAACGCCGGGGTGGAGGACCCGCGCACCACCTGGGTCCCGGGTCTCGGCCGGCACCTGATGACCTACGTGGCGTACGGTCCGCTCGGCCCCCGCCTCGCGCTGGCCGTCTCCACCGACCTGCGCTCCTGGCGGCGGCTCGGGCCGGTGCAGTTCGCCTACCAGCCCGACCTGGACACCGACCTCAACCTGTTCCCCAACAAGGACGCGGTGTTCTTCCCCGAGCCGGTGCCCGGCCCGGACGGCCGGCCCTGCTACGCCATGCTGCACCGGCCGATGTGGGACCTGGGCTGGTTCCGCCCCGGCGAGGGCGTGCACCTGCCGGCCGGCACCACCGACGAACGGCCCGGCATCTGGATCTCGTACGTGCCGGCGGACGAGGTGCACGCCGACATCACCGCGCTGGCCCGCCCCCGGGACCACCGAGTCGTGGCGCTGTCCGAGTTCCCCTACGAGGAGTTGAAGATCGGCGCCGGCCCGCCGCCGCTGCGGGTGCCCGAGGGCTGGCTGCTCATCCACCACGGCGTGACCGGATACGCCCCCAGCGGCTGGGACCCCACCACCCAACGCGTCGAGTACGCCGCCGGGGCGATGCTGCTGGACCCGGCCGACCCGGCCCGCGTGCTGGCCCGCACCGCCGAGCCCGTCCTCGCGCCCGACACCGAGGACGAGAAGGCCGGCACCGTGCCCAACGTCGTCTTCCCCACCGCGATCGAGGAGGTCGACGGCGTGCGCTTCGTGTTCTACGGGATGGCGGACACCAAGATCGGCGTCGCCCGGCTCGACCACACCCCCTGAGCCACCGAGGAGACCACCATGAGACGTCGATCGCTCCTGCTGGGTGGCGGTCTCGCGCTGACCGCACCCCTGCTGGCGCCGGCCGCCGCCGAGGCCGCCACCGGCACGGCCGCGCTGACGAACCTGTCCCACCTGACCTTCCTGGTCGACTCGGTCACGCCACCCGAGCAGGCCGGACACACCACCTACCGGCTCGCCGACACGCCGGCGGTCGGGGTGCTGTGGACCTACGCCGAGCCGAACCCGGACGGCACCTTCCGTCGGGTCGGCGGCGGGGCGTACGACCCGGAGACCGACACCTGGGGCCAGGGCGCCTTCAACGCCGACGACATCGCCCGCGCCGCCGTGGTCTACCTGCGGCACTGGCGGGCCACCGGTGCCACCACCAGCCGGGACGCCTCGTACGCGCTGCTGCGCGGGTTGACCTACCTGCAGACCGCCACCGGGCCGAACGCCGGCAACGTGGTGCTCTGGATGCAGCCGGACGGCACGCTCAACCCGAGCGCCGAGCCGGTCGAACTGCCCGACCCGTCCGACAGCGGCCCGTCGTACTGGCTGGCCCGCACGATCTGGGCGCTGGGCGAGGGGTACGCCGCCTGGCGTACCGCCGACCCCGGGTTCGCGTCGTTCCTGCGGGACCGGCTCGACCTCGCCGTGCGGGCGGTGGAGCGTCAGGTGCTCGTCCGGTACGGCAGGTGGCAGGTCGTCGACGGCGACCGTACGCCCGGATGGCTGATCGCGGAAGGCGCGGACGCCACCGCGGAGGCCGTGCTGGGGCTGGCCGCGTACGTGCGGGCGGGTGGTGGCGCCCGGGCCCGGCGGGCGCTGGGCCGGCTCGCCGAGGGCATCGCCGCCCTCTCCGACGGAAGCGTCCGGGAGTGGCCGTTCGACGCGGTACGCCCCTGGGCGCTGTCCCGGTCGGTGTGGCACGCCTGGGGCTCCCAGATGCCGGCCGCGCTCGCCCAGGCCGCCCGGGTGCTCGGCGACCGGCGGCTGCTGTCGCCGGCGGTGGCCGACTCGGCGGTCTTCACGCCGTGGCTGCTCACCTCCGGCGGCCCGGACAACGGACGCCAGCCGACCCCGACGGACCGGTCGCAGATCTCCTACGGCGTGGACTCGCGGGTGCAGTCGCTGCTCGCCGTCGCCGAGGCCACCGGGCGCGCCGGGTTCCGGCAGCTCGCCGGGATGACCGCGGCCTGGTACTTCGGCGCCAACGCGGCCGGGGTGCCCGGGTACGACCCGGCGACCGGGCGCACCGTCGACGGCATCGCCGGTGACGGCACGGTCAACCGCAACGCCGGCGCGGAGTCGACCATCCACGGCCTGCTCAGCATGCTGGCGCTGGACGCCCACCCGGACGTGGCCGCGCTGGCCCGGCAGGGCCGGATCGTGGCGCGGGTCGGCAACACCGTGGTGGAGGCCGAACAGGCCACGCTGACCGGCGGCGCGAGCGTGGTCACCCCCGACTCGGCGTGGACCGGCGAGTCCGCGTTCAGCGGCGGATACGCCCTGCTGCCGGCCGGCGCCACCGCCCGCTGGCAGTTGCCGGCGGCGGACCAGCCCCGACTGGTGCTCCCGGTGGTCGAGTTGCGGCCGGACAGCCCGGCCGTCACCCGGTGGACCGCGTCGGCTGCCGGCCGGGAGCGGCCCGTGGGCGTCGTCCGGCACGGGCGGGTCGGCGCGCAGGGGACGTCCCCGGCACCCGGCGCGCTGCTCCCGGTCACCCCGAGCGGCCCGGCGGAGGCGCCGGCCGACGCCACCGACCTGGTCGCCGTCTCGACCGGCGGCGACGCCGTGGTCGACGCGGTCCTGCTCGAACCGCTGGTCTCCCGGTACGTGATCAGCGGCGCCGGGTCGACGACGGCGCTGCTGCGCAGTGCCGCCCGCACACCCCGGTCGGTCACGGTGACCGTGCCCGGCTCGGGGACGGCGATCGTCGAGACGTACGACGCGCGGGGCGTGCGACGTGTCCGGGCGCAGGCCCGGGGCGGCACGGTGCCGGCGGTGGTGCTGCCGGGCGGCTTCACGGTCGTCCGGCGGTGACGGGCGCGGCCCGGGTGCCCCTGTGCCCGGGCCGCTACGCTTCGGGCATGTCGAGCTGGCGGCGCGACCGGTTGGCGACGACGGCCCTGGTGCCGGCGGTCGGCCTGGTGGCGCTGGTCGGCCTGCTGGTGCAGGCGGACGGCGTCGACACCGCCGCCGAACTGGCGGCCCTGCTGGTCGTGCTGGTGTCGACCGCCGCGCTGTACGCCCGCCGGCGTTACCCGGTCGCGGTGGGGCTGGTGGCGCTGGCGGCGGTCAGCGCGTACGGGGTGCTGCTGCACCGGCCCGGCCCGATCATGCTGGTGTTCGTGGTGGCGCTCTACACGGTGGTCGACGAGGGGCGCCTCGCGGTCGCGGTGGGGCTCGGAACCGCCTCGGTGGTCTCGTTCGCGGTCGCCGACGGCTTCACCCGGACCGGCGCCGGCGGGAACGGCGCGACGCTGCTGCACGCCGGGTGGCTGGTCGCGGTGATCGTCGGGGTGACCCGGAACCGGCGGGCCTACCTGGCCGAGGTGCGGGCCCGGGTGCTCGTCGCCGAGCTCGGGCGGGAGGAGGAGGCCCGGCGTCGGGCCACCGAGGAGCGGCTGCGCATCGCCCGGGAGGTGCACGACCTGCTCGGCCACCACCTGTCGTCGATCAACGTGCAGGCGAGCGCCGCGCTGCACCGGCCGGACCCGGAGCGGTCGACGGCGGCGCTCACCGCGATCAAGCAGACGAGCCGGGAGACGCTGCGGGAGCTGCGGGCGACGCTCGGCGTGCTGCGCCGGGAGGGCGAGGCGCCGACCGCGCCCGCGGCGGGGTTGGACCGCCTCGGCGAGCTGGTCGAGTCGGCGGGGCGGGGCGGCGTGCGGATCCGCACCGAGCTGGCCGCGACCGGGCCGCTGCCGCCGGAGGTGGACCTGGCGGCGTACCGGATCGTCCAGGAGGCCCTCACGAACGTCTCGCGGCACGCGGCCGCGACCACCGCGGTCGTCCGGGTCCGGCCGGACCGCGACGGCCTGCTGCTGGTGGAGGTGGCGGACGACGGCGTCGGCGAATCGGGTCCGCCCGGGAACGGGATCCTCGGCATGGGGGAGCGGGCCCGCGCGCTGGGCGGCTCGTTCACCGCCGGGCCCGGGCCGGACGGCGGGTTCCTGGTCCGCGCCCACCTGCCGGTGCGGCCCGACCCGCTGCCGGCCGGCGTGCCCGTGCCGGGCCCACGACCGGAGCCGGGGGCGGCGTCGTGATCCGGGTGCTGGTCGCCGACGACCAGACGCTGGTACGCGCCGGCTTCCGCTCCATTCTCGACGGCGAGGACGGCATCGAGGTGGTCGGTGAGGCCGCCGACGGCGACGAGGCGGTGCGGCTGGCCCGGCGGCTGCGGCCGGACGTCGTCCTGATGGACGTCCGGATGCCGCGGATGGACGGCCTGGCGGCCACCCGGGAGATCGTCGCCCACGACGACGCCCGGGTGGTCATCCTGACCACCTTCGACCTCGACGACTACGTCTACGGCGCGTTGCGGGCCGGCGCGAGCGGCTTCCTGGTCAAGGACACCGAGCCGGCGGAGCTGATCCACGGGGTGCGGGTGGTGGCGCGGGGCGACGCGCTCATCGCGCCGGCCATCACCCGCCGGCTGATCGCCGAGTTCGCCGCCCGGGTCCGGCAGCCGGAGCCGGGGCCCCGGCTGCGCGGGCTCACCGACCGGGAGCGGGAGGTGCTCGCGCTGGTGGCCGCGGGCCTGTCCAACGACGAGATCGCGGCCCGGCTGGTGCTCAGCCCGGCCACCGCGAAGACGCACGTCAGCCGGATCATGACCAAGACGGGGGTGCGGGACCGCGCCCAGTTGGTGATCCTCGCGTACGAGTCGGGGCTCACCGTGCCGGGCTGGCTCACGTCCTCGTAGAGCGGCGTCGGTCAGGCGGTGCGGCGGGCGCGGGCCAGCGCCAGCCCGCCCAGGCCGACGCCGACGAGCCCCAGCACCACGCCCACGATCGCCCCCGCCCGACCCTGACCGGTGCCGAAACCGCCGGTGGTCGTGGCCAGGTGCACCGCGCTGAGGACCAGGCCGACCAGCCCGGTCGCCACGGCGAGCAGCGCGCGGCGGCCTCCTGCGCCGGCCCGGCGGACCGCCAGCCCGCCGATCACCACACCGGCGAGGCTCACCAGGGCGAACGCGGTGGCGCCGAACCGTCCGGAGCCGCCGATCCCACCGGCGGCGAGCGGAACGTGCGGGTCGGCCAGGGTGGCGGCGAGCAGGTTGTTGATCAACATCGGGACTCCCTCGGGTGCGCGTGCGGCGGTTACCGGCGGCAGCGTATGGAGCGGACCCGCCGCGGCGCGTCGTGCCGGAGTTGGCGGTCGGGTTACCACCGGGGGTGTACGCGCGCGGATTCCGTACTCCCGAGGTTGCTGCCCCGTTCAGCGGGTACCGCACCAGCCATGCGCATCGTGATCGTGGGGGCCACCGGCAACGTGGGGACCGCCGTACTCCGTCGGCTGCGGCAGGAGTCGGGGGCGGAACTGGTCGGGGTGGCCCGTCGGCTGCCCGGGCCGGACGCCGGCGAACCGTACGACGACGTCCGGTGGCACTCCTGCGACATCGGCGCGCCCGGCGCGGCCGACGAGCTGGTGCGGATCTTCGCCGGGGCGCGGGCGGTGGTGCACCTGGCCTGGCAGATCCAGCCCAGCCACGACCGGCGCACGCTCCACCGGACCAACGTCGGCGGCAGCCGCGCGGTCGTCGAGGCCACCGTCCGGGCCGGCGTTCCCGCCCTGGTGTACGCGTCGTCGGTCGGCACCTACGCGCCCGGCCCGAAGGACCGCCCGGTCAGCGAGAACTGGCCGGCGACCGGGGTGGAGACGTCCTCGTACAGCCGGGACAAGGCGGAGGTGGAGGCGCTGCTCGACGGCGTCCAGCGGGAGCACCCGGAGCTGCGGATCGTCCGGCTGCGGCCGGGGCTGATCTTCCAACGCGACGCCGGTACGGAGATCAGCCGCTACTTCCTCGGCCCGCTGGCGCCGGTGCGGCTGCTGCGTTACGGCCGGATCCCGCTGGTGCCGTCGCACCGGCGGCTGCGGATGCAGGCGGTGCACGCCGACGACGTGGCCGACGCGTACGCCCGGGCGGTCCTGGGCGACGCGCGCGGCGCGTTCAACGTGGCGACCGACCCGGTGCTGACGCCGGAGCTGGTGGCGCGGCACTTCCACGGCTGGACCGTGCCGGTGGCGGTGCCGGTGCTGCGAGGCGCGGCGGCGGTGACCTGGCGGGCGCGCCTGCAACCGGTGGACACCGGCTGGGTCGACCTGGCGTTGAACGTCCCGCTGATGTCGACCTCCCGCGCCGAGACGGAACTCGGCTGGGCGCCCCGCGTCGACACGGTGGCCGCGCTGAAGGATCTGATCGCCGGCATGTCCACGAGGGCGGGAACGAACTCCCCGCCCCTGTCGGCCGATCCCACCCTCCCCGGCCGCCCGGCGGCTCTGACCAGGGGCCGCCTCCCCGGCCACCCCAACCCGTACTGAGGGTGTGAGAGGGGGCCCCTTCTCTACCGGAGGCGTTAAGCGGGGCCCCCGCCTTACGGGGTGACCGACGGGGGGCGGGCGCCGAGGAAGAAGATGCCGGGGAAGCCCTTCGTCTCGAAGCCCTTGCTCGGGTTCCGCCGCAGGGTCGAGCCGGAGATCGTCATGGTGCCGGTACGGTTGTTGCTCACGAAGAAGACCGCGCCGCCGCCCTCCTTGGCGCGGTTGTCCTCGATGATCGTCCCGGCGATCCTCACCGTGAACTCGTTGCCGTCGCAGTAGATCGCGCCGCCGCTGCCGCCACCGGGCGTGCCGCCCCGGGCCGGGTTCGCACCGGAGCCGACCGCCTGGTTGTCGCGGAAGACGCTGTTCAGCACCGTCCACGAGACGCCGATGCTGCTGAGCGCCGCGCCGTTGGCGCACACCCCGCCGGTGAACGTGCTGCCCACCACGTACACCGGCTTGTTGTCGAACTGGCTCAGCACCCGAAGCGCCGCGCCGCCCAGGTCCGGACCGGTGCGGTCACAGCGGTTGTCGACGAATCGCGAGTTGACCACCTTGACCCGCCCGCCGCGCACGAAGATCGCGCCACCCCCGCCGCCCTCGGTCCGCTCACCCGTCGAGTTGCCGTCGGTGAACGTCAGGTTCTGCACGGTGAGCTGCGGGTGGTCCTGGTTCTGGCAGTGCGAGGTGGTGAAGCCCTGCGCCTGGTCGCAGGTGTTCATGTAGAGGATCCGGCGGGCGCCCCCGCCGCTGAGCGTCACCCTGCCGCCGCCGTCCAGCACGATGCGCGGGCCGTGCGAGTTCACCACCTTGGCGGTGGCCTTCATGGTGATGGTCACCGGCGCCGGACCGCAGTCGAAGGTGATGATCCCGCCGGCCGCCACCGCCTTCACCACCGCCGCCGAGGTGCAGCTCGCCGGCGTGCCGGTGCCTACCGTACGGGTCGGGCGGGAGGTGTCCACCGCGCGCGCCTCGGCCGGCACGGTGGCCCGCCCGGCGGGGTTGCCGGCGCGCAACGCGGCCGGGGCGGCGCTGGGGCTCGGCTTGGCGCTGCCGAAGCCGGCGCGGGCGCTCGGCGAGGCGGCCGGGGCGTCCGCCGCCGGGGCGGACGCGGTGCCGGCCGGCGTGCCGGTGGCGGCGGCCGGGGCGGGCCGATCGGACGGGTCGCCGCCGCAGCCGGGCAACGTGGCGGTGGCCAGGGCGAGGGCGAGCAGGCAGACAGCGGACTTCACGCGCACCCGCCGATGCTAGGAGGACGGGCCGCCCCGGCACGAGTCGACGGGCGATCCTTAACCCGCCGCTAAGCCACCCGCCAGGCGGTCACATGTGCGAGAGGGCGAACGCGACCAGGAAGCCGAGCACGGTGATCAGGCCGACCAGCAGGTGCGCGTCCTCGAACGCCTCCGGAACCATGGTGTCGGTGATCATCGCCAGGATCGCGCCACCGGCGAGCGCGGTGATGGTGGCCAGCACCTCCGGCGGGGCGCCGCCGAGCAGCGTGTACCCGGCCAGCGACGCGGCGCCGGAGATCAACGCGATGGCGATCCAGAGCCCGAAGACGTAGCGCCGGGTCCGCCCGGCCTGCCGCATGCCGGCCGCGCTGGACAACCCCTCCGGCACGTTGCTGAGGAACACCGCGATCACCGTGACGAAACTGACCGGGCCGCCGGCCAGCAGGCTCGTGCCGATCACCACCGATTCGGGTACGCCGTCGAGCAGCGCGCCGACCGCGATCGCGTTGCCCGAGCCGGGCTGCTCCTGCTCGGAGGGCTGCTCGTCGCCGGAGCGCTTGCGATGCCGCGCCCCGTGCCGGGCCAGCAGCACGTTCGCCCCGGTGTACGCGAGCGCGCCGGCCGCCGCGCCGATCGCCACCGGCAGCAGGCCGCCCTGCTCGTGCGCCTCGTCGATCAGCTCGAACGAGACGGCGGAGAGCAGCACGCCCGCCCCGAACGCCATCACCGACGCGGTGGCCCGGCGCGGCACCCGCACGAAGAACCCGACGGCCGCCCCGATCAACAGGGCGGACCCGGCGAGCAGACCCCAGAATCCCGCTTCCAACCATCCCGGCACCCGCAGGAACCTACCCCGCGCGGGCGCCGGCAACCCGGTCAGAAATCGGCGAACAGGTAGGGCAGTTCCCGGGGGAAGAGTCGGCGCAGCTCGGTGGCCGCCTCCACCGGCACCTCGCCCAGCCCGCGCACGGCCACCTCGACCGGGTCGAGCACCCCGTACGCCAGGGCGGAGAGCCCGGCGGCGGTGAGCCGCGCGCACGGCAGGCGGCCCTCGGCGGCGCCGTCGACCGGCAGCACCGCAAGCTTGCCGGTGGTGCCGTCGAGCAGGTGCCGGCCGGCGAGCCAGCGGTCGCCGACCAGCTCGACGAGCACCCGGCCCACCCCGACCGGCTGGTCGGCGAGCGCCTCCAGGCTGAGCAGCCGGGCCATCGGCGCGGCGGAGTCGGGCCGGTGCACCCGCGCCTCGGTGTGCACCTCGACGTCGGTGAGCCACAGCTCGGGCAGTTCCCCGGGGACCAGCTCGACGCTGATCCTGCGCACCTGGTCGACGTGCCGGGCGAAGAACTGGAGCAGCGACGCCCGGGCGTAAGCGTCGTCGAAGAGCAGGTCGTCGGCGATCAACGTGCCGGCGTGGTCGTCGATCCGGTAGGTGACCGCGCCGACCGTCTCGCCGCCGCGCACCACGCTGACCAGCCAGCGGTCGTCCCGCTCGCGCAGCCCGACCGCGCGGAAGTCGGGGAAGACCGCGAAGCCGTGCCGCTCGCGCAGGCACCGGTCGGTGTAGTCGCGCCACCGCGGGTAGCCCGCCCCGATCCGCTCCCACACCAGCTCGTCGGGCAGCTCGGCGCGCAGCAGCGGCGCCAGGTCCGCCGGCGCGAACACAGCGGTACGCCGCCGGGGCAGCCCGACGTAGCCGAAGCGCTCGTAGAACGAGGCGCGGAACGGGTACAGCGCGCTGAGCTGGTGGCCCTCGTCCCGCATCCCGTCGAGGAGCCGGTGCATGAGCGTCCGTACGTGCCCGCGCCGACGGGCCAGCGGATGGGTGGCCACCCCGGCGACTCCGGCCATCGGCAGCACCGCGCCACGCAGGTTCTGCCGCATCGGGATCGCCGACGCCGCCGCCGTGGTGACGCCGTCCTCCTCGACCACGAGCGTCGTGTTCCCCGCGTTGTACGGCAGGTAGGCCCGGAACTCGTCGGTCCGGACCGCCGTCATCGGCGACGCCTCGAACGCGTACGCCTGGAGGGGAAAGCTCGTGGTCAGGCGGTCCTCGGCGGCCAGCCGGCGAATGTGCATCCGTTCATCCCAACGTGCCCGGGCTGGCGTCGCAACCCGAATGGGGCCGGGATCAGGCCTCGGCGACGTCGGAGATGACCACGGTGACGTTGTCCGGCGCGCCGGCCTGGTGGGCCAGCTTCACGAGCTGCTCGCCACACTGCTGACGGTCGCCGTAGGTGGCCAGCGCGGCGGCGATCGCGGCGTCCTCCACGTAGTCGGAGAGGCCGTCGCTGCACAGCAGCAGCCGGTCGCCGGGGAAGACGGTGAGCGCGCCGACCGCCGGGGGCGCGTCCGAGCCCTGCACCGCGCGGGTGACCAGCGAGCGCTGCGGGTGGTGGCGGGCCTGGTCGCGGGAGAGCGCGCCCTGGTCGACGAGCGCCTGCACGAACGTGTCGTCGCGGGTGAGCTGGGTCAGCTCGTGGTCGCGCAGCAGGTAGCACCGGGAGTCGCCGACCTGGGCGAGGACCAGCCGGTCGCCGGCCAGCAGGGCGGCGGTCAGCGTCGTACCCATGCCGTCGCGCGCCGGGTCCACCGTGATGGCCGCGCGGATGCGCTGGTTCGCGGTGCTGACCACGGCGCGCAGCGCGTCGGCCGCCTCGTCGGCGCCGGTGGGCGGGGTCAGCTCGTCCAGGATCCGGATGACGATCTCGCTGGCCACCTCGCCGGCCGGCAGGCCGCCCATGCCGTCGGCCACCGCCACCAGGCGGTCACCGGCGAGGGCGGAGTCCTCGTTGTTGGTCCGGACGAGGCCGACGTCGTTGAGGATCGCCGAGCGGAGGATGAGCGTCATGGGGTCAAGCTTGCCAAGAACAGTGCCCCCGCGTCTCTACGCGTTGCCGGGTCGGCGGAAAGAAATGTCATCCGTTTGCATCCTGGGTATGTGTCAATTGTCCTTACCGGACGGTCGCGGATAGCGCAGCAGCAGGCTGGCCCGGACCTGCTCGTCGCCCACTGCGGCGTAGCTGTGCGGCACGTCGGAGGTCCACCGCAGGTACTCGCCCGGCCCGGCGGTGCGCGGGGCGTCCACCGGGCCGGCGCGCAGCACGCCGGAGAACACCGTCACGTGTTCGGTCACGCCGGCCTGGTGGGCGGGGGAGAGCTGGGCCGGCCCGGGGCTGACCCGCATCCGGTACAGCTCGTAGGTGGCGTCGCGGTCGTGGAACACCTCCAGCAGCGTGGCGCCCACCGCGACCCCGCGTACGGTCGGCGTCTCCTCGGGCGCGGACAGCACGGCGGTCAGCGGCACGCCGAGCTGCGCGGTGATCGCGTACAGCGTCTCCAGGGTGGGGTTGCGGACGCCGTTCTCCAGGCCGGAGAGCGTGGCCTTGCCGACGCCGGCCAGCCGGGCCAGTTCGGAGAGGGAGATCCCCCGGTCCATCCGGAGGGCGCGGATCCGCGGGCCGACGTCCATGGGGCTATCGTGCTACATCATGTCGTTCCGTAAACGGAACACCGGAGGGGGAAGCGTGGCCGGTCGACTCCAACCCGTCCTGGCCGGCGTGGTGACCGCCCTGGTCGGCTTCGCCAGCTCGTTCACCGTCGTCCTGGCCGGGCTGCGCGCGGTCGGCGCCGACCCGGCCCAGGCCGCCTCCGGCCTGCTCGCGCTCTGCGTGGCCAGCGGCGCCTGCGCGGTCTGGCTCGGCCTGCGGCACCGGCTGCCGCTCGCCATCGCCTGGTCCACGCCCGGCGCGGCGCTGCTCGTGGCCACCGGGCCGGTCCCCGGCGGCTGGCCCGCCGCGGTGGGCGCCTTCCTGCTCACCGGCCTGCTGATCGTCGCGGCCGGGCTGATTCCCGCGCTCGGGCGCGCGGTCGCCGCCATCCCCGCCCCGATCGCCGCCGCCATGCTCGCCGGGGTGCTGCTGCCGCTCTGCACCGCACCGGTACGCGCCCTGGTGGAGGTGCCCCGACTGGCCGGCCCGGTGGTGCTCGTCTGGCTGCTGCTGCACCGGTTCGCCCGCCGCTGGGCGGTGCCCGGCGCGCTCGCCGTGGCCGTGGTGGCGATCGCGCTCACCACCACCGGCCCGGCCCGGCTGGACGCCGCCCCGGTCGTCGCGCTGACCGCGCCGGCCTGGACGCTGCCCGCGATCGTCGGGCTCGCGCTGCCGCTGTTCCTGGTCACCATGGCCGCGCAGAACGTGCCCGGCACCGCCGTGCTCGCCGGCTTCGGCTACCGCGCCCCGCTCGGCTCCGCGCTGCGGGTCACCGGGCTCGCCACCGTGCTCGGCGCGACGGCCGGTGGGCACGCGGTGAACCTGGCCGCGATCACCGCCGCGCTCGCCGCCGGCCCCGACGCCCACCCCGACCCGGACCGGCGCTGGATCGCCTCGGTCACCGCCGGCATCGGACTGGCCCTGCTCGGCCTCGGCGCCGGCGTGGCCACCGCGCTGGTGCTGCTCTCCCCGCCGGTGCTGGTCGAGGCGGTCGCCGGGCTGGCCCTGCTCGCCGCGCTGGCCGGCGCGGTGTCGGCGGCGGTCGCCGAACCGTACGCCCGGGAGGCCGCCGTGGTCACGCTGGTGGTCACCGCGTCCGGGGTCAGCCTGCTCGGAATCGGCGGCGCGTTCTGGGGCCTGGTCGCCGGCTGCCTGATGCTCCTGCTCTTCCGCCGCCGGGCCACCCCGACCCCCGCTTCCCCGGAGCCGGTCGATCCGGACGGCCGGCCCACGGTGGACGCGGACCTGGCGGGCACCCACCGGCCGTCCTGACGGCTTTCCGCCCGGTTTCGGCGTGGACCGCTCGAACGTCGGCCGGTGGTCACTCCTCGGCGGGGAGCTCCGCGACGGGGACGGTGAGGCGGACCGCGCCGTCGGTCACGGCCGCGATCCGGTCGGCCAGCACGTAGACCGCGCCGGTGTCGGCCAGTTCGGTGCGGACCTTGAGGTAGCCCTCGCGCAGCAGCCGGGCGGCCAGGTCGGCCGGCACGTCCGGCTCCTCGGCGGCGGCCGACTCGATCAGCTCGTCGAGGCTGCTGCCCGGGTCCACCGGGGCGGGGGCCTCCACGGTCACCGCGGCCGGGTCGCCGCGCTGGACGAGATCGACGGTGCCGATCTCGACGTCGGTGGAGTCGACCACCCGCATGCCGGTGGTGATCCGGGAGACGGTGTCCTGCTGCTGGCTCATGTCGGAGCGGTTCCCGTGGCGCGCGGGCGCTAAACGGAGGGGGCCCAGCCGCCCGGCGGGCGCGGTGACAACTCGCGCCAGGTGTCCGCCCCGTCGAGCAGCGACCGGACCGTCTCCTCGGCCTCCTCGACGCTGGCGTGCTCGTAGAAGCGGGAGACCCCCTCGGCGCCGCCGGCGCGCTGCTCCACGTGCCAGCGGTCGCCGTCCACCCGGAGGAAGACGTCCCGCCGGGCGAGCCGCCCCCATTTCCCGTTCCACCAGTGCCTACGCTGCTCCATGGCCGGACTCTATCGAACATGTGTTCGATTCTCGTCGGCCCCCGCGAAATCTCCGCGGGGGCCGATGAGCTATGGCGTCAGCGCGGGGCCGGCGGCTCCTGCCGGCGACCCAGCACGTCGTCCAGCGCGCCGCGCTGGGCGGGCGTGCCCTGCCCGCCGGCGAGCAGCGCGTCCCGGATCTCGGTGAGCAGCTTGACCTCCTCGCTGGGCGCGGAGGGCGGCGGCTCCTCGCCGCGCTTGCGCCGCTCGGCGAGCCGGTTCATCGGGTAGACGACCAGGAAGTAGAGCGCCGCCGCGGTGAGTGCGAACGTGATCACCGCGTTGACGAACGCCACCCAGTCGAACGCGACGCCCCGGAACATGGGCGTCGAGCCGGTGAGCCCGTTCTTGTTGCCGGTGATCAACACGATGACCACCCGCACCAGCGGTTCCAGGAACGACTTGGTCAGCTGCGTGACCACGCCGGTGAACGCGGCGCCGATGACGACACCGACCGCCAGGTCGACGACGTTGCCGCGCATGATGAAGTCTTTGAAGCCCTTGAGCATCCGCTCTCCCGTGCTGTCCGAATCTCCGTCGGGGACAACCTATGCCCCGTGCGGCCCTTCGAGAAAAGCACCGGCCTCGATCGCTGCCCGCTCCGGATCGCCGGCCCGGATCGCCTCCACGAGTCGACCGTGGTCGACGTACCGCTCGTCGGTCAGCGCCGTGCCCATGGCCTGGGCGACGGTGCTGCGCAGCGCGGCGCCGACCGAGGCGTACAGCTCGGCGAGCATGGCGTTGTGCGCGGCGGCCACCACCACCGTGTGCAGCGCGGCGTCCGCCTCCACGAACTCGTCCACCCGGCCGGAACGCCAGGCGGCCTCCCGGGTGGCGAGCGCGCCGTCGAGCGCCGCCAGATCCTCCGGGGTACGCCGCAGCGCGGCCAGCCGGGCGGCCTCCACCTCGAACGCGCGCCGGACCTCGATCACCTCGGCCATCCGGTCGTCGGTGAGCCGGCGGGCCACCACCGGGGCCAGCTCGTCGGTCGACACCACGTAGGTGCCGGAGCCCTGCCGGCACTCCAGCACGCCGGCGTGCACCAGGGCGCGGACCGCCTCGCGGACCGTGTTGCGCCCCACGCCGAGCGCGGCGACCAGTTGCGGCTCGGTGGGGATGCGCCCGCCGACCGGCCACTCGCCGCCCAGGATGCGGGCCCGGAGCTGCTCGATGGTCTGGCGCACCCGGTGGCCGCGCGGCGGCACGGCGACGGAATCCACCACGGGTGTCACCGGTTACACCTGCTGCCGAAATTCATCCCATGATTGTAGGTTCGAGGTCATGACCCCGCCACCCCCGCCCACCGCGACCGCGCCCACCGCCGACGTCACACCCGGCCCCGCGCCCGCGGCCGGCCCCGACCCGTCGGCCGGCCCGGCGGCGCTCACCCCGGCGCGGGGCGGCCTGCTGGTGCTGGTCGGCATGCTGCTGGTCGCGCTGAACCTGCGGGCCGCGGTCACCAGCCTGGGCGCGCTGCTCGACGAGATCCGCGTCGGGCTGGGCCTCTCCGGCGCGATGGCCGGCGTGGTCACCACGCTGCCCACCGTCGCGTTCGCCGGACTGGGCGCGCTCACCCCGTGGCTGGTCCGCCGCTGGGCCGCCCCCCGGGTGCTGGTACTGGCCATGATCGCGCTCACCGTCGGGCAGGTGCTGCGCGCGGTCACCGACTCGGTGGCCGTCTTCGTGCTCACCAGCGCGCTCGCGCTGGCCGGCATCGCGGTGGCGAACATCCTGCTGCCGATGCTGGTCAAGCAGCACTTCCCGCACCGCACCGGGCTGGTCACCGGCGCGTACACGATGGCCCTGACGGTGGGCACGACGGTGGCCGCCGCGTCCGCCGTGCCGGTGGCCCACGCCTTCGGCTCCTGGCGGGCCGGGCTCGGCGTCTGGGCCGGGCTGGCCGCGCTGGCCGTCATCCCGTGGGTGCCGCTGGCGCTGCGGGCGCGCGCCGCCCGGCGGGCCGCCGACCAGGCCGCCACCCCGGCGGCGGCGCTCGCCACCCCGGCGCGGGTACGGCCGGGCCGGACCCGCCTCGGCTGGGCCATGGCGGTCTACTTCGGGGCGCAGTCGCTCAGCGGCTACGCGATCATGGGCTGGCTGGCCCAACTCTTCCGGGACGCCGGCTACCGGCCCGAGGCGGCCGGCCTGCTGCTGGCCGGCGTGACCGCGCTGGGCGTGCCGGTGGCGCTGATGATGCCGACGCTGGCCGGACGGCTGGCCACGCTGCGCCCGCTGGTGCTGTCGCTGACCGTGTTCTCCGCCGCCGCGTACCTCGGTCTGGCGCTCGCGCCGCGCGGCCTGGCACCGCTGTGGGTGCTGCTGCTCGCGCTCGGCCAGGGGGCGTTCCCGCTCATCCTGACCACCATCGGGCTGCGCGCCCGCACCGCCGAGGGCACGGTGGCGCTCTCCGCGTTCGCGCAGAGCACCGGGTACGTCATCGCCGCGCTCGGCCCGCTGCTGGTCGGCATCCTCTACGGCGCGACCGGTGGCTGGACCGCGCCGATCGGCTTCCTGCTGCTGGCGCTGGCCGTGCAGACGACCGCGGGCATGGTGATCGCTCGTCCCCGCTACATCGAGGACGAGCGCTGAGCGGGGAGCGTCAGGAGGAGGCCGGGGTGGGGTCGCCCGCGACGGCCTCGTCGACCGTCGGATAGGTGTGCAGCACCTCGACCAGGCCACTGACCTCGAGGATGCGCAGCACACCGCGCTGCGGGGCGGCCAACCGGACCACGCCGCCGGCCTCGTCGCAGCTGTTCTTGGCGCGGACGAACACCGACAGCCCGGTCGAGTCGCAGAACGACACCTCGGCCAGGTCGAACACGAGGCGGCTGCGCCCCTTGTCCAGCAGGTCCGTGATCTGGTCCTGGAGCTGCGGTGCGGTGGCCATGTCCAGCTCGCCCGCGACCGACACCACGACCACGTCGCCGCGCTGTTCCGTGTGCACCGTCAGGGACATTCGTCGACCTCCTGTGTTCGGAGGAACGGTATCCCACGATGGGCGCGCCGCGCAGAACGGGAGCCGGCACAGGTGCTGTCGATCATTTCTTTGTCCCGTGGCAAGTAGTGCGACGGACCCCGGTGATAGAGTCCGCCCGTCCAGATCTGGGAGGTCAACGTGGCATTGAGCGCGGAACAGGGTGGGCGGCTCGCCGAACTGCTGAGTCGGCACGCGGACCGGTTGACCAACCGCTGGATCGAAATCGTCGCCAGTTCGTTGCGCGGCCGGCTGAGCCGGGCCGAACTGGCCCGCCAGGTGCAGGAGTTGCACCGCGCCGTGGTCGACGCCGCCCGGCAGGGTCTCGGTGACCTGGCCGACGAGCACGGCGGCGAGCTGCGGGCGGTGCTCGCGGAGGTCTCCACCACCCGCGCCCGGCAGGGATTCAGCGCCACCGAGACCGCGATCAGCGTGTTCGCGATCAAGGACGCCGTGCTGGAGCTGATGGAGGAGGACCAGGGCGAGGCCACCCTGCGCGACTTCGTCGCCTTCTCCGCGCTGGTCGACCAGATGGGGCTCTTCACCTTCGAGACGTTCGTCCGGGCCCGGGAGAGCCTGATCGCCGACCAGGCGGAGCAGTTGCTGGAGCTGTCCACGCCGGTGGTCAAGCTCTGGGAGGGCGTGGTCGCCGTCCCGCTGGTCGGGACGCTCGACTCGGCCCGCGCCCAGGTGGTGATGGAGCGGCTGCTGCAGACGCTCGTCGACACCGGCTCGCCGTACGCGATCATCGACATCACCGGCGTGCCGGCGGTGGACACCCAGGTCGCCCAGCACATCCTCAAGACCGTGGTGGCCGCCCGGCTGATGGGCGCCGACTGCATCATCTCCGGCATCCGGCCCCAGATCGCCCAGACGATCGTCGCCCTCGGCATCGAGTTCGGCGACATCGCGACCAAGGCGAGCCTGGCCGACGCGCTGCGCCACGTGCTGCGCCTGACCGGCGTCGAGACCGCCTCCCGCCGCACGCGCCGGGAGGCGTGATGGAGCGGGTGCCGATTCTCAAGATCGGCGACATCCTGCTGGTCTCCATCCAGGTCGACATGTCCGACCAGACGGCGGTCCAGCTCCAGGAGGACCTGGCCGAGCGGATCGTCGCCACCGGGTGCCACGGCGTCATCATCGACATCACGGCGCTGGACATCGTCGACTCCTTCGTCGGCCGGATGCTCTCCACCATCGCGTCGATCTCGAAGGTGCTCGACGCCGAGACGGTGGTGGTCGGGATGCGTCCCGCCGTCGCCATCACCCTGGTCGAGCTGGGGCTCTCGCTCAACGGCATCCGCACCGCGCTCAACGTCGAGCGGGGCATGGAACTGATCGCGGCGTCCCGCGCCGACGACGGGGACGTGACGCTCGGCGACGACGAGGACGCCGACGCGACGGCGACGCCATGACCACCGGCCTCGACCTGGGGACGCCGGCGACGCAGGCGATCCGTAGCGACGAGGACGTGGTGCGGGTCCGGCAGTTGGTGCGTACCACCGCGGTCGCGGCCCGACTGTCCCTGGTCGACCAGACCAAGCTGGTCACCGCCGCCAGCGAGCTGGCCCGCAACACCCTGATCTACGGCGGCGGGGGCAGCGCCGAGGTCACCACCGTCTCCGACGGCCGCCGCCGCGGCGTCCGCATCGTCTTCGCCGACCAGGGGCCGGGCATCCCCGACCTCGACCTGGCCCTCACCGACGGCTACACCACCGGCGGCGGGCTGGGCCTCGGGCTCAGCGGCGCCCGCCGGCTCGTCGACGAGTTCGACATCCGGACCGCTGTCGGCGAGGGCACGACGATCACCGTCACCAAGTGGTCGCGATGATCGCCGACGTGGTCCCCGACCACGGCGTGTGGTTCCGCGTCGACAACGGCGCGACCGCGGGCGGCGTACGCCGGGTGGCCGAGCGCCTCGGACGGCAGCTCGAACTGAGCCCGCCGCGCGTCGCGGACCTGGCCATCGTCACCGCCGAGATCACCAGCAACCTGGTCAAGCACGCCCGCGAGGGCGCCCTGCTGCTGCGTCCGGCCCGGCGCGACGGGCGGGCCGGGGTGGAGCTGGTGGCCATCGACTCCGGCCCCGGCATGGCCGACCTCACGCTCTCCTCGGCCGACGGGCACTCCACGTCCGGCACGCTCGGCATCGGCCTCGGCGCGATCACCCGGCAGGCGAGCCGGTTCGACGGCTACTCGGTGCCCGGCCGGGGCACGGTCCTGACCGTCCAGGTGTGGGACGGGCCGCCGCCGGCGCCGGACTGGGCCGGCGGGCTGGCCCGGCCGATCACCGGCGAGCAGGACAGCGGCGACGGCTACGCGGTGCGGATCGTCGACGGGCGCCGCCAGGTGCTGGTCTGTGACGGGCTGGGGCACGGGCCGCTGGCCGCCGCCGCCACCGGCGCGGCGGTCGCCGCGTTCCGCTCGGCGCCGGCCGGCCCGCCGGACGTCGTGGTGCGGCACCTGCACGCCGCCATCTCGCACACGCGCGGCGCGGCGCTCGCGGTGGCCGAGCCGGACTCCGCGACCGGGCAACTGCGCTTCGCCGGCCTGGGCAACATCGCCGCCATGATCGTGGCCGCCGGCGAGCGGCGGCGCGGCCTGGTCTCGCTGCCCGGCATCGCCGGGCACCAGCGTCCGACCATCCGCGGGTACGACTACCCGTTCCCGCCCGGCGCGACGCTGGTGATGCACAGCGACGGCGTGGTGGACCGCTGGAACCTGGACGACTATCCCGGGCTGGCCGGCCGCCCACCGCTGCTGACCGCCGCGACGCTGCTGCGCGACGCCGGGGTCCGCCGTGACGACGCGTGTGTCCTGGTCGCCCAGGTGGCCCCATGAGTGAGCGGCTGCTGCACCTGGCGCTCCGGGTCGAGCAGGACATCTTCCTGGTCCGCCAGCGGGGCCGGGAGGTCGCCGCGGCGGTCGGGCTGGAGCACCAGGACCAGGTCCGGATCGCCACCGCGCTCAGCGAGGTGGCCCGGGAGCTGCTGCGCGGGGTCGAGGGGGCGGACGTCACGTTCGCCGTCGACCGGGAGGTCGCCGGCCGCGCCCGGCTCCGGGTGGACCTGTCGCCGGTGCGTCCGCTGCCCGGCGGCCGGTACGAGCCGCAGTCCGGCGCGGTCGCACGTCTGGTGGACTCGTTGCAGGTGATCACGGTCGAGGGCGATACCGTCGTGAGGATGTCCCGACGAATACCGGACCACGCCGAGGAGCTGACACCGGAACGCGCCGGCCGGCTCCGCGACGAGCTGGCCGAGCGTGCTCCGGGTTCCGCGCTGGACGAGTTGGCCGCGCAGAACGCCCAGCTCATCGCCGCGCTCGACGAGGTGCGTTCCCAGCGGGACGAGCTGGCGGTGCTCAACTCCGAGCTGGCGGAGACCAACCGGGGCGTGATGGCGCTCTACAACCAGCTCACCGAGGAGTTGGAGGAGACCAACCGCGGCGTGGTGGCGCTCTACGCCGAGCTGGACGAGAAGTCGGCCCAGTTGCGGGCCGCCAGCGAGTCGAAGAGCCGGTTCCTGGCCAACGTCAGTCACGAGCTGCGCGCCCCGGTCACCGCGATCATCGGGCTGGGGCGGCTGCTGGCCGACTCCGCGTCCGATCCGCTCACCGGCGAGCAGGCCCGCCAGGTGGGGCTGATCCGGTCGTCCGCCGGTGACCTGCTGGCCCTGGTGAACGAGCTGCTCGACCTGGCGAAGGCCGAGTCGGGGCGGATCGAGCCGGACTGGTCCGAGGTCGACCTGCGCGCGGTGTTCGGGCAACTGCGCGGCACGCTGCGGGCGTTGGCCACCCGGCCGGAGGTGGAACTGGTGGTCGAGGAGCCGCCCGCGCCGGCCACGGTCCGCTCGGACGAGGTGCTGCTCGCCCAGGTGCTGCGCAACCTGCTGCACAACGGCCTGAAGTTCACCGAGCGGGGCGAGGTGCGGTTGCGTGCCGAGCGCTGCGGCGAGATGTGGTCGCTCGCGGTCACCGACACCGGGGTCGGCATCCCGCCGGAGCTGCACGAGCGGATCTTCGAGGAGTTCTACCAGGTGCCCGGCACGACCCGGGTCGGCGGCACCGGTCTCGGCCTGCCGTACGCGCGTCGGCTGGTCACCCTGCTCGGCGGGACGCTGGAGCTGACCAGCGAACGGGGTCGGGGCAGCACGTTCACCGTGGTCCTACCCGTGGGCGGAGCGTGACGGTGGAGGGCGGGCCGGCGACGGTGCTGGTGGTCGACGACAGCGGGCCGAAGCGCTACCTGCTGGTGAACTGGCTCAGCCGGGCCGGCTTCACGACCGTCGAGGCCGAGAACGGCACGGAGGCGCTGGAGCGGGTGGCCCGGGAGCCGGTCGACCTGGTGGTGCTCGACGTGCGGCTGCCGGACATGAGCGGCTTCGAGGTGTGCGAGCGGATCAAGGAGGCGCACCCGTCCACCCCGGTCATTCACGTCTCCGCGCACGCGGTGGACGTGGTGGACCGGGCGCAGGGGCTCACCCGGGGCGCGGACGCCTACCTGACCGAGCCGATCGAGCCGGAGGAGCTGGTCGCCACCGCGCACGCGGTGCTGCGCTACTACCGGGCCCGTCGGCGGGCCGAGCAGCTCGCCGAGCGGTTGGCCGCGCTCGCCGACGCCACCGTGGACATGCACGCGGCGCCGAACTTCGTCCGGCTGCTGGAGGCGGCCGCGTCCGGCGCGGCGCGGATCTTCCGCTCGCCGGCGGCGGTGGTGGCCGAGACGTTCGACGGGGACTGCCTGGCCGGGGTGGCGGTCGACCCGCACACGCCGGCCACGATCGTGCCGTGGGTGGTGGACGACACCGGCGTGCCGATCGGCACCCGGGTGTGGGTGGACCAGCCGGGCAACTGGCCGTTGACCGAGTGGCCGGCCGACGACACGGTGACCGTGGCCGCCTCCCGGCTGCGCGAGGACCGGGCCCCGCTCTACGTGGTGGTGCCCACGTCGACCCAGACCGTACGGACGCCGGTGCTGGTGCAGCTCGCCCAGGCGGTCGCGTCGGCGGTGGAGGCGCAGCGCTCGTTCGACGAGGAGCACCGGATCGCGGTGACGCTCCAGCGCAGCCTGCTGCCCCGGCGGCTGCCCGAGGTGGTCGGCCTGGACCTGGCCGTCCGCTACGAGCCGGCGAGCGCGCAGACCGAGGTGGGCGGGGACTTCTACGAGCTGGTGATGCTCGACGGGCACCTGCTGGTGGCGATCGGCGACGTGGCCGGGCACTCGCTGCACGCCGCCACGGTGATGGCCGAGCTGCGGCACGCGGTGCGGGCGTACGCGGTCGAGGGGCACCAGCCGGGCGTGATCCTGGACCGGGTCAACGAGCTGATGCGGGCGCTGCTGCCGACCGAACTGGCCACCATCTGCGTGCTGCTGCTGCACCCGGGCACCGGGCTGATCCGGCTGGCCAGCGCCGGGCACCTGCCGGCGTTGCTGAACCGCGACGGGCGGGTCGAGTTCGTGGCGCAGACCGCGCCGCTGCTCGGTGTGCGCGCGCCGCGCCCGCCCGATCTGGAGTTTGTGCTGCCGGCCGGGGCCACGCTGGTGCTCTACACCGACGGCCTGATCGAGCGGCGGGACGCCACCATCGACGACGGCATGGCCGCGCTCGGCGTGGTGGCCACCCGGGTGGACGACGACCTCGACCAGTTCTGCCAGCGGCTGCTGATCGAGCTGGCCCCGCCGGAGATCCACGACGACGTCGCCGTGGTTGCCGTCCGTCGCCGCTGACGGTCACCCTTCGTATTCATCGGCATTGTCACTCGGCGTGTCCGGCCGGCTCGGCCGGCGGCGTGACCCCGTCGCCGCCTTTGCTCTGCAGCCATCGGTGCAGCACCGCCCTGAGCAGCGGCGGCCGGCGCGAGGGCGCGGCGACGGTCCGGCCGCTGCCGTCACCCTGCGTGCGTGCTGCGCCCGTGGCTGCAGAGCAAAGGCGGCGCGGGCTGATCCCGGCAGCCTCGGCTGCTGTTACGCAGCGCAACCGCGCCGGCCGCCCGCAGCGCCGCCGTCCGCCCGTCCGCCCGCAGCGCCGCCGTCCGCCGGCCGCCGACGAGCGCGCCGGCCGCCCCGTCCGGCGGGTCAGGCGCCGCCCGCGGCACCCAGCGAGCGGGCGTACGCGGCGGGCGGGACGCCGGTGACGGCGGTGAACTCGCGGACCAGGTGCGCCTGGTCGGCGTACCCCAGATCGGCGGCGACCCGCGACCAGTCCAGCGGTCCGGCGGCGGCCTGCTCGATCGCCTCCTGGAGCCGGTACCGGCGGATCACCCACTTCGGACCGACGCCGACGTGGTCGAGGAAGAGTCGCTGGAGCCGGCGGGTGGAGACGCCGTGCCGACCGGCGAGGTCGGCCACCCGCAGCACGCTCCGGTCGACGCGGATCTCCTCGACCAGCGCGACGGCCTCGGCGGCGGCCGGGTCGGGCGCCGGACCCCAACCGGACAGCAGGGCGTCCAGCCGGCGGCACCGCTCGTCGTCGGCGCCCGGGCAGATCGGCCCGCCGCCGGCCGGCAGCCCGACGTCGGCCACGAGCGGGATGCGGCGGCCGGTCAGCTCGGCGACCGGGCGGCGCCAGAACGGGCGGAAGCCGCCGGGGCGGAACTGCACGCCGGTGACCCGCCCGGCGCCGTGCAGCGTGACGGCGAACAGGCCGGTGTCGACGCCGGCCACCAGGCCGTGCTCGGCGGCGCCGTCCTGCGCCTGGAACACCACGTTGACCGACGGATGCGGCACGATCCGCTGGTCGAACGGTTCGGTCAGGTCCCAGTCGATCAGCCAGTAGTGCTCGACCCAGGGGCGCAACGCCGGGTCGGGCAGCCGGCGCCGGAACCGGACCTGCCGCAGCAGCCGACCGGGATCGAGGATCCCCCGGCTGTCCCCCCGCGGTTCGTGTCGCATTTCTTCAAGACCACCCTCATACGCTGGCCCGATGAGCACGAAGACTAGTGAACTGCTGGCCGTCGCCGCGCCGCGCACGGCGGCGGTGGTGCGCGGTGTCGCCGACGACCAGCTCGACCGGCCCACCCCGTGCCCCGAATATCCGGTACGCGATCTGCTCAACCACCTGTTCGAGGTGGCGGTCAACTTCCAGGCGATGGCCCGGCGGGAGGAGGTCGACTGGTCGGGTGGCACCGACCACCTGACCGAGGGCTGGCGGGACCGGTTCGCCACGGAGACGGAGCGGCTGGTCGAGGCCTGGTCGGACCCGGACGCGCTGGAGGGCGCCTCGCCGGGCATGGGGCTGCCACAGGAGACGGTCGGGCTGATGGCCCTGATCGACCTCACCGTGCACGGCTGGGACCTGGCCCGCGCCACCGGCCAGGAGCTGGTGGTGGACCCCTCGGTGGTGGCGGCCGGGCACGAGTTCATGGACCGGATGGGCGACACCGGGCAGCGGATGGGCGCGTTCGGCGCGCCGGTGCCGGTGGACGCCGATCCCGCCTCGCTGGCGACGTTGCTCGGCCGGACCGGGCGCGATCCGGCGTGGACCCGCTGACCCGCCCTTGACACCACTATTCGCTCAGCGAATAGTGGGTCCGTGTCCACCCAGCACGTTCTGCTCGGGCTGCTCGCCGGCGGGCCGCGTCACGGCTACGAGCTGAAGCGCGCCCACGACGAGCGGCTGCCCCGGGCCCGGCCGCTCGCCTTCGGGCAGGTCTACGCGACGCTGGCCCGGCTGCACCGCGACGGCCTGGTCACCCCGGCCGGCGCCACCCGCGAGGGCGGGCCGGACCGCACCGCCTACACGCTCACCGACGACGGGCGGGCCGCGCTCGACGCGTGGCTGGCCACCGTCGAGCCACCGATGCCGTACGTGGCCAGCACGCTCTTCGCCAAGGTGGTGGTCGCGCTGCTGGTGGCCGACGCGGACCAGGCCCGCGCCTACCTGGTCGCCCAGCGCCGGGCGCACAACGACCGGCTGCGCGAGCTGACCGCGGTCAAGACCGCCCCCGACGCCCACCTCGACGAGGTGGTCGCCGCCGACTTCGCCATCGCCCACCTCGACGCGGACCTGCGGTGGTTGCACACCACCCTCGACCGGGTCGCCGACTGGCACCGGGAGGTGCACCCGTGACGTTCCTCGAGGCGCGCGGCGTGGTTCGGGCGTACGGCCCGACACCGGCGCTGCGCGGCGTGACGCTCGACGTGACCGAGGGGGAGGTCCTCGCCGTCACCGGCCCGAGCGGCTGCGGCAAGTCCACCCTGCTGCACTGCCTCGCCGGCATCCTGCGACCCGACGCGGGCCAGGTCACCTGGCGCGGCGAGCGGATCGACACGTGGTCGGAGGCGGCCCGCTCGCGGCTGCGCCGCACCGACTTCGGGGTGCTGTTCCAGTTCGGCCAGCTCGTCGCCGAGCTGACCGCGGCGGAGAACGTCGCCCTTCCGCTGCTTCTCGCCGGCACGGGGCGGCGAGAGGCGCGGACGGCGGCGCTCACCTGGCTGGAGCGGCTCGGCGTGGCCGAGGTCGCCGACGTCCGGCCCGGCGAGATGTCCGGCGGGCAGCAGCAGCGCTGCGCGCTGTCCCGGGCGCTGGTCACCGAGCCGCGGGTGCTCTTCGCCGACGAGCCCACCGGCGCGCTCGACACGCTCGCCGGCGAGCAGGTGCTCACCCACCTGGTCCGGCTGGCCCGGGAACAGCGCACCACCGTCGTGCTCGTCACGCACGAGCCGCGGATCGCCGCGTACGCCGACCGGGAGGTGAGCCTGCGCGACGGGATGGTCGACCACACCGGGCTGGGCCTCGACCCGGTGCTGCCGGGCGGGTCGCGGTGAGACCGGGCACGCTGCTGCGGCTCGCGCTGGCCGGCACCCGCACCGACGGCGCGCGGGTGGCGCTCACCGCGCTGAGCGCCGCGCTGGCGACCCTCGCCGGGCTGGCCGCGCTGACCGTGCTGGCGGTGGCCCGGCCGACCGGTGACGACGGCGTCAACTCCGAGCAGTACACCAACGCGCTGCTGCGCGAGCCCGGCCTGCGTCCCGGCGTGGCGTTCGCGTTGCTGCTGCTCTGCGTACCGGTGCTCGGGCTGGCCGGGCAGTGCGCCCGCCTCGGCGCGCCGGGGCGCGACCGGCGGCTGGCCGCGCTCCGGCTGGCCGGGGCCACCCCCGGGCAGGTCACCCGGCTCGCGGTCGCCGAGACCGGGGTGGCGAGCCTGCTCGGCACGCTCGCCGGCTTGGCCGTGTTCGAGGTCGGCCGCCGGCTGCTGCACCGGCCCGACGCCGCCGGGCGGCTGCCGCTGCCCACCGACGTGCACCCGGCCCCGGCCGCCGTGGCCGCCGTCGTGCTCGGACTGCCGCTGGTCGCCGCGCTGGCCGGCGCGCTGCTGCTGCGCCGGGTCACCACCACCCCGTTCGGCGTCGTGCGCCGGGTCCGCACCCGGGCGCCCTGGCCGTGGCCGGGCGTGCTCATCCTGGTCGCACTGGCACTCTTCGCCGCGATCCGACCCGTCGGCCTGTGGTACGAGCGGCGCGGCGCGGTGATGCCCGACTCGGTCGTGCCGCTGCTGGTGCTCCTGGGCGGACTGACCGCCATGATCGGCGTGGTGTCCGGCACCGGTTGGATCTCGTACACCACCGGGCGACTGCTGCACCGCCACGGGCGCGGTGCGGCCGCGCTGCTCGCCGCGCGCCGGCTCACCGCCGACCCGTGGGCCGGCAGTCGCACGTTCGCCGCGCTGCTGGCCGCGCTGATCTTCGGCGCCGGGGCCGCCGCCCTGCGGGCCGACTTCCAGGCCGAGGTCGAGCTGGCTCGCCGCACCGGCGGCGGCCTGTCCGACCCGGACTTCTACCTCGGCGCGATGGACCTCGTCGACCTGGCCGTCGGCGTGGCCGTGGCGATCGCCGCCGGCGGACTGCTGGTCGCCGTGGTCGAGGGCGTGACCAGCCGACGCCGGGCGTACGCGGCGCAGGTGGCGACCGGGGTGCCCCGGTCCACCATCGGCCGCTCGCTGCTCTGGGCGTCGATCGCCCCGGCCGTGCCCGCGATCGCGCTCGCGTTGACCGTCGGCTACCTGCTGATCGCCGGCCCGATGCCCGCGCCCAGCGGCGGCGGCTTCGAGCAGACCGCCTGCGACCCGGGCTGGCAGGCGTGCGGTTCGGACGGCGGCGCGACGCGTACCCGATGGGTGCCGAAGGTGACCGTGACGCCGGACGTACCGTGGGAGCAACTGGCCTGGTTCGCGGCGGGTGGGCTGGCGGCGGTGCTGCTCACCGCGGTGGCCGGCCTGGTGCTGCTGCGCTCGGCCACCTCGGTGGAGGAGCTGCGCGCCACCTGAGCCGGCCGGTCACTCCAGAGACGGGGCAGGATGGTGCGATGGAGCTGATCTCGATCGCCGACGTCCGGGCCGCCGCCGACGACGTGGCGGGCACCGTGCTGCGCACCCCGCTGCTGCCCGCCGCCTGGGACGACGAGCTGTGGCTCAAGCCGGAGAGCCTGCAACCGGTGGGGTCGTTCAAGCTGCGCGGCGCCACCCACGCGGTGGCCCGGCTCGACCCGGCGGTGCGGTCCCGAGGGGTGGTCACCCACTCCTCGGGCAACCACGGCCAGGCGCTGGCGTACGCGGCCCGCGCGTTCGCGGTGCCCTGCACGGTGGTGGTGCCCGAGGGGGCGCCGGCGGTCAAGGTGGACCGGATGCGGGCGCTCGGCGCGGACGTGCGGCCGGTGCCGCCGGCCCGCCGGCTCGCCGAGGCGGAACGGATCGTGGCGGAGACCGGCGGGGCGCTGGTGCCGCCGTTCGACCATCCCGCGGTCATCGCCGGGCAGGGCACCGTCGGGTTGGAGATCGTCACCGACCTGCCCGACGTGGACGTGGTCCTGGTGCCGATCGGCGGCGGTGGGCTCGGTTCCGGCGTCGCCACGGCGGTCAGGGCGCTGCGCCCGTCGGCCGCCGTGATCGGTGTGGAGCCGGCGCTGGCCGCCGACGCCCAGGAGTCGCTCGCCGCCGGCGAGGTGGTCGTCTGGGACGTCGAGCGGACCTACCGGACCTGCGCCGACGGGCTGCGCACCAACCTGTCCGCGCGGACGCTGGCACACCTGCGGGCGCGCCTCGACGGCATCGTCACGGTGACCGAGGACGAGATCATGGCGGCGGCCGGCCGGCTGATGCGGGACGCGCGGCTGGTGGCCGAGCCGAGCGGCGCGGTCGCCACGGCCGCCCGGCTGTTCCACCGCGACGAGTTGCCGGCCGGGCGGACGGTCGCGGTGGTCACCGGCGGCAACGCCGACCCGGCGGTGCTCGCCGCGGCCCTCAGCGTGTAAGGAGGGGCCCCTTTTTAACAGACGTCTGTTAAAAAGGGGCCCCTCCTTACCGTCAGGCGCGGCCGAGGCGGTCCAGCGTCCAGGCGTTGACGAACGCCTCCTCGCGCCAGGCGTCGTACCGGCCGCTGGGCCCGCCGTGGCCGGCGCCCATCTCGGTCTTGAGCAGGTAGTCGCCCTGCGGGGCGAGCGCGCGCAGCCGGGCGATCCACTTGGCCGGCTCGTGGTAGAGCACCCGGGTGTCGTTGAGGCTGGTCACCGCGAGGACGGCCGGGTAGTCGGCGGCGGTCACATTCTCGTACGGGGTGTACGACTTCATGTACGCGTAGACCTCGGGGTCGTCCAGCGGGTTGCCCCACTCCTCCCACTCGGTGACCGTCAACGGGAGCGACGGGTCGAGGATCGAGGTGAGCGCGTCCACGAACGGCACCTGCGCGACGATCCCGGCGAACGCGTCCGGCGCGAGGTTGGCCACCGCGCCCATCAGCAGCCCGCCGGCCGACGCGCCCCGGGCGACCAGCCGGTCGCTCGCCGTCCAGCCGGCCTTGACCAGGTGCCGGGCACAGGCCACGAAGTCGGTGAACGTGTTCTTCTTGGCCAGCAGCTTGCCCTCGTCGTACCAGCGGCGGCCCAGCTCGCCGCCGCCGCGGATGTGCGCGACGGCGAAGATGACGCCGCGGTCGAGCAGGCTCAGCCGGGCGATCGAGAACCACGGGTCCATGCTGGCCTCGTACGACCCGTAGCCGTAGATGACGGCGGGCGCGGAGCCGTCACGCGGGGTGTCCCGGCGGCAGACCAGGGAGATCGGCACCCGGGTGCCGTCGTCGGCGAGCGCCCAGTCCCGGTGCTGCTCGTAGTCGGCCGGGTCGTACTCCCGCCCGTCCGGGCCGGGCCGCACCGGCTTCTGCCGCAGCAGCGCCAGCTCGCGGCTGGTCAGGTCGTAGTCGTAGACCGAGTCGGGGGTGACCAGCGAGGTGTAGCGCAGCCGGACCGTGCCGGTGCGGTATTCCGGGTTGGCGTCCAGCCCGACGCTGTAGATCGGCTCCGGGAAGTCGATGTCCCAACTGTCGTCGCTGCCGACCGGCAGCACCCGCAGCCCGGTCAGCCCGTTGCTCCGCAGCGACACCACCAGGTGGTTCTCGAACGCGTCGACCGCCTCCAGGCGGGTGCCCGGGGTGTGCGGGATCAGCGGCGTCCAGTCGCCCGGCGCGTCCGCCGAGGTGTACGCGAGCGCGAAGTCCTCCGCGCCGTCGTTGTGCAGGATCAGGAAGCGGTGGCCGTGGTGTTCGACCGCGTACTCGACGCCCTGCCGGCGCGGGGCGACGATCGCCGGCTCCCCGGTCGGGTTGGCCGCCGGGATCACCCGGACCTCGCTGGTGATCTTGCTGTGGATGTCGACGATCACGAAGCGCTCGGAGCGGGTCAGCTCGACGCCCACCCAGAACCGCTCGTCGTCCTCCTGGTGGACCACCACGTCCTCGCCCGACGTGGTGCCGATCGTGTGTCGCCACACCCGGTTCGGCCGCCAGGCGTCGTCCACGGTGACGTAGAACAGCGTGGAGGCGTCACTGGACCACGCGGTGCCGTAGAACGTGTCGGGCACCTCGTCGGGCAGCAGCTCGCCGGTGCTCAGATCCTTGATCCGCAGGGTGAACCGCTCGTCGCCGGAGAAGTCGGTGGAGTAGGCCAGCCAGCGCCCGTCCGGGCTGACGTCGAACGCGCCGAGTGAGAAGAAGTCGTGCCCCTCGGCGAGCTGGTTGCCGTCGAGCAGCACCTCCTCGCCGTCGAGCGGGGCGCCGTCCGCGCTGACCGGGGGCCTGGTCTCGCCGGGGCGGACGGCGCGCCGGCAGTGCACGCCGTACTGCTGCCCCTCGACCGTGCGGGTGTAGTACCAGTGGCCGTCCTTGCGGGTCGGCACCGACAGGTCGGTCTCCTGGGTGCGCCGGCGGGTCTCCTCGAACAACTCGGCCCGCAGCCCGGCCAGGTGCGCGGTGCGCGCCTCGGTGTAGGAGTTCTCGGCCTCCAGGTAGGCGATCGTCTCCGGGTCGTCCTTGGTGGCGAGCCAGGCGTACTCGTCGACGACGGTGTCGCCGTGGTGGGTCCGCTCGGCCGGAACGCGCTTCGCCGTGGGCTGTGGGGTCGTGGTCACGGCGCCACGTTACCGGTCGTCCGGCCGCCGCCGGGCGTCCGCGCCGCGCGAATCCCGCGACTCGCCGCCAGCATTTTCGAACATGTGTACGATGACCGCCATGGCGGCTGCAGCGCGTTCCACCGACCGACCCGGAGCCCTCGACATCACCCGCAGGCTGACCGAGATCTGCGGTCCGCCGTTCGCCCGGTTCGCCGGCCCGGCCGACGAGGTGGCCGGGCGCACCGCCCGCTGGGTGGCCGTGCCGGGTGGCCCGCACGCCGCCGCCGAGGTGCTGCGGCTCGCCGCCGCGCACGACCTGACCGTGGTGCCGCGCGGCGCCGGCACGAAGATCGACTGGGGTGCGGCACCGGCCCAGGTCGACATCATGCTCGACACCGGCCGGCTGGCCGGCGTCTGGCACGAGCCGCACGCCGCCCCGGTGGCCGAGATCGGCGCCGGCACGCCGCTGCGCGCGGTCCAGGCCACCCTTGGCCGCACCGGCCGGCGGCTGCCGGTCGACGTGCCCTCGCCGGGCGCGACGCTGGGCGGGGTGCTCGCCGCCGACGAGGCCGGTCCGCTGCGCCACCGGCACGGCACCCCGTGCGCCCAGTTGGTCGGCGTGCGCTACCTCGACGCCGACGGCGAGCTGATCAGCGTCGGCGAGTCCGGCACCGCCCGGTTCGGGGCGGCGGCCCCGTCCGGTGGTTCCGGTGGCGGCCGGCGGGCCGGCGACCCGGCTTCCGACGACGGATCCGCGGTCGGTTGGGGCCGCGCCGGCGGGCTCGTCGTCGGCGGCCAGGGCACCGCCGGCTCGGCCGGGCCGGACGGCCTCCTCACCGCCGGGCCGGACGGCCTCTTCGCCGCCGGGCCGGTCGGCGGCGGCGACGCGGTGCTGGGGCGCGGCGAGCTGCCGGGGTTGGACGTGGCCCGGCTGCTCTGCGGCTCGCAGGGTGGGCTGGGCGTGCTGGTCTCGGCGACCATGCGGGTGCATGCCGTGCCGGCGAGCCGGGTCTGGGTCTCCCGCCCGGTCTGGACCCCGCTGGAGGTGCACGACCTGATCCGCGCGGTGCTCGCCGCCGAGGTCGCCCCGGCCGCCGTCGAGCTGGACCTGCCGGTGCCGGTGCCGCTGCCTCGCCGCCGGATCCCGGCGAGCCATCCCTCGGTGGCCGGCCGCCCCGACCACCCGGCGGTGACCGGGCGGCCGGCGGCGGGCAGCCTGGTGGTGCTGCTGGAGGGCGGCCCGTCCGACGTGGTCGAGCGGGCCGAGCGGTTGATCGGCGTGCTCGGCGCCGAGGCCGTGGTCAACCACCACGCGCCCGAGTGGTGGGGCCGCTACCCGTTCGCCCCCGGTGACACCGCGCTGCGCATCGAGGTGCCGGCCGGCGACCTGCACGCCGCGGTCTACGCGCTGCGCGACGCCGCCGGCGCCCCGGTGCCGGTGCGCGGCTCGGCCGGCGTCGGCACCGCTTACGCAGCCCTGCCCGGCGCACTGTCACCCGAGCGGGTGGCGTCGATCCTGACCGCGGTCCGTGGCGTGCTGATCGCCCGGCAGGGCCGGTGCGTGGTGATCTCGGCGCCCGCGCCGGTGCGCCGCGTCGTCGACCTGTGGGGCGAGTTGCCCGCCCTGCCCCGGCTGCGCAGCGCCAAGGCCCACCTGGATCCGCACCACCGCCTGGCCCCCGGCCGCCTCCCCGGCGGCCTCTGACCCACCCCGGCCCACCAGGGATGCCGGATTCAGGCGGCGATCATGAGGTTGGCGGGAACGAAAGGGACGAAATGCGCCGTCAACTTCATGATCGCCGTCAAAGGGGGGAGGGGGCGTCGCGTCAGAGCGTGTCGTTGCGGAGGACCAGGACGGCGATGTCGTCGCGCGGTGGCTCGGCCGAGAACGCGATGGTGGCGGCGCGCAGGCGCGCGGCGACCACGTCGGCCGAGTAGCCGGCCAGCGGGGCCGCCGACTCGCGCAGCCGCTCGGTGCCGAACAGCTCCCGGCCGCGCCGCCGCTCGGTCACGCCGTCGGTGTAGAAGATCAGCGCGTCGCCCGGCTTCAGCGCCAGCTCGGCCGTCGGGGTGGTGATGGTGTCGAGCAGGCCGAGCGCGGTGCCGCCGGTGCCGACGAACGTCGCGCCGCCACCACCGTGCAGCAGCACCGGGCGGTCGTGGCCGGCGAGGTGCAGGGCGACGTCGAGCTGGTCGCCGTCGCCGGGCCCGACCGCGGCCAGCGCCAGCGTGCAGTAACGCCCGCCGCCGCGCTCGACCAGCGTCTCGTTCAACCGGCCGAGCACCTCGGGCAGCGGCTTGCCGTCGCCCACCAGCACCCGGATCACGTCCCGGACCAGGCCGGTCACGGCCGCCGCCTGCACGCCCTTGCCGGAGACGTCGCCGACCACCACAAGCCAGCGGCCGTCCGTCAGCGGGACCACGTCGTAGAAGTCGCCGCCGACCTCGGCGTCGTCGCCGGTCGGGACGTACTCGGCGGCGAGGCCGATGCCCTCGACCACCGGGAGCACCGGCGGCAGCAGCGACTGCTGGAGGGTCTGCGCGACCCGGCGGCGTTCGGCGTGGATGCGGGCGTTCTCGATGGCGAGCGCCGCCCGCCGGGCCACGTCCTCCAGGACCGCGACCTCGTCCGGGTCGTGCCGGTGCCGCTGGTGCCGGCCCACGGCCAGGGTGCCGAGCCGCTGGCCGCGGGCGATCAGCGGCACGGCGAAGCCCTCCATCGGACCGCCCAGCGGCACCTGGGTCAGGCTGCGGGACGCCTCGCGCAGCCGGGACTGGATCGAGTCCGGGCCGGTCTCGGCGAGGAACCGGTGCAGGTGCGGGAGCATCGCCTCGTCGGCGTGGCTGGACGCGGCGAGGCGCAGCCGCCCCCACTCGTCGGTGGTGTGCACCGCGCACCACTGGCCCAGTCGGGGCACCACGAGCTGCGGGATGAGCGCCATCGTCAGCTCGACGTCGAGCGACTGGGCGAGCAGCTCGCTCGCCTCGGCGAGGAAGGTCAGCCAGGTGGAGCGGCGTACGTCGGCGCGGCGCAGCCGGTCGTTCTCCAGGTGCAGCGAGAGTCGCTCGGCGGCGAGCACGGCGAGCGGCCGGGCGTACGCCGAGGGCGCCGCGTCCAGCTCCAGCTCGCCGGCGTACGGGCGGTGCACGGCGAGCGGGACGCGCAGCAGCTCGTTGTCGTCCCGGGGTGGCCGGCCGTGCCGGGCGAAGACCTGGGTGCCCAGCCCGTCACCACGGTCCAGCCGGACCGTGCCGCCGGCGGCGCCCACCATCTCGGCCACCCGGGTCAGCAGCCCGGCGGCGAACTCGGGCAGCGGGTCGTCGGCGTACGCATCGGGGGTGGTCTGCATCAGTTCGCTCATCGCGGCGGCGCTCGGCGTGCCCTCGTCGGCCGGTGACACCGGTGGGCCGGACGGCCGGGCGGACCCGCGCAGGCCGGGACGGTCCAGGCGGAACCAGACACCCTTGCCGGTGGGCAGGTAGGTGGTGCCCCACCGGCTGGCGAAGTGGTCGACCAGCAGCAGGCCACGCCCGCGCGAGGCCACCTCGGTGATGTCGGAGGTGGTGTTGCGCACTCCGACGACGAGTTCGTCGACCGGGCCGGAGGCGAAGTCGGTGACGGTGACGGTGAACCCGGCCGGGTCGGCCTCGACCTCAATGTCCAGTTCGGTCTGCGCGTGCTCGACCGCGTTGGTGGTCAGCTCGGTGGTGAGCAGCAGCGCCTCGTTGAGCAGTTCGGGCAGGCCGGCTTCGAGGAGCATGGCGCGCACCAGCGCCCGGGCCGCGGCCGGGGTGCGCCGGTCGGCGGGAAGGCGGACTCGCCGGACGTGCTCGTCCGCGCGACCGCTGTGGGCCGGCTCCACCTCCGCTGACACCTTCGTATCCTCCACCTCCGCCACCCCGGGTGCCAAGCGCCCCGGCGAGAACCGGCGAACCGGGTGGATACCGCGCGTGACGCGCCTGCGGCCGTCGGTGACCTCGACGAATCGCGCGGCAGAATGGTGGGATGGCCGCGTGTCGGCACGAGCCGGTGGGCCCCGAGCTGAGCGAGGAATGATGACCACGGCGAAACAGTCGGTGACCGCGGATCCGTCCGCGTCCGACCACGAGGTGCTCCTCGGCGAGCTGGTCGAGGCGCTGCAGCGGGTGGCCCGTGGCGACCTCCGGGTGCGCCTGCCCCGACGGGCGGGTTTCTCCGGCGAGGTGGCCGACGCCTTCAACGACGTGGTGTCGCTGCAGGAGCGGCAGCACCTGGACCTGCGCCGGATCAGCCGGATCGTCGGCCGGGACGGCCGGCTCACCGAGCGGCTCGACGACGAGGGGCTGGAGGGCTCCTGGGCGGAGGGGCAGCGGGCGGTCAACTCGCTGATCGACGACCTGGGCCGCCCGACCACCGAGATCGCCCGGGTCATCGTGGCGGTGGCCGACGGCGACCTGTCCCAGCACATGGCGCTGGAGATCGACGGGCGCCCGCTGCGCGGCGAGTACCTGCGCATCGGCCGGACCGTGAACACCATGGTCGACCAGCTCTCGTCGTTCGCCGACGAGGTGACCCGGGTGGCCCGTGAGGTGGGCACCGAGGGCAAGCTGGGCGGCCAGGCCGACGTGCGGGGCGCGGCCGGCACGTGGAAGGACCTCACCGACTCGGTGAACACCATGGCGTCGAACCTGACCGGCCAGGTGCGGTCGATCTCCCAGGTGGCGACCGCGGTGGCGAAGGGCGACCTGTCGCAGAAGATCACCGTCGGCGCGCGCGGCGAGGTGGCCGAGCTGGCCGACACGATGAACTCCCTCACCGACACGCTGCGCCTCTTCGCCGAGCAGGTGACGCGGGTGGCCCGTGAGGTGGGCACCGAGGGCAAGCTGGGCGGTCAGGCGCAGGTGCCGGGCGTGGCCGGCACCTGGAAGGACCTGACCGACAACGTCAACTCGATGGCGTCGAACCTGACCAGCCAGGTCCGCAACATCGCCCAGGTGTCCACCGCGGTCGCGAAGGGCGACCTGTCGCAGAAGATCACGGTGGCCGCCCAGGGCGAGATCCTGGAGCTGAAGGACACCGTCAACACGATGGTGGACCAGCTCTCGTCGTTCGCCGACGAGGTGACCCGGGTGGCCCGTGAGGTGGGCATCGAGGGGAAGCTGGGTGGTCAGGCGCAGGTGCGTGGCGTCTCCGGCACCTGGCGCGACCTCACCGAGAACGTCAACCAGCTCGCCGGCAACCTGACCAGCCAGGTCCGTAACATCTCGCAGGTCTCCACCGCGGTGGCGAAGGGCGACCTCGGTCAGAAGATCACCGTCGACGCGCAGGGCGAGATCCTGGAGCTGAAGAACACCGTCAACACGATGGTCGACCAGCTCTCCTCGTTCGCCGACGAGGTGACCCGGGTGGCGCGCGAGGTGGGCACCGAGGGCAAGCTCGGTGGTCAGGCCCAGGTCAAGGGCGTCTCGGGTACGTGGCGGGACCTGACCGACAACGTGAACTCGATGGCGTCGAACCTGACCAGCCAGGTCCGCAACATCGCGTCGGTCACCACGGCGGTGGCGAAGGGCGACCTGTCGCAGAAGATCACCGTGGACGCCCGGGGCGAGATCCTGGAGCTGAAGTCGACGGTGAACACGATGGTGGACCAGCTCTCGTCGTTCGCCGACGAGGTGACCCGGGTGGCCCGTGAGGTGGGCACCGAGGGCAAGCTGGGCGGCCAGGCGCAGGTGCGCGGCGTGGCCGGCACCTGGCGGGACCTGACCGACAACGTGAACTCGATGGCGTCGAACCTGACCGCCCAGGTGCGGAACATCGCCCAGGTGTCCACCGCGGTCGCCAAGGGCGACCTGTCGCAGAAGATCACGGTGGACGCGCAGGGCGAGATCCTGGAGCTGAAGTCGACGGTGAACACGATGGTGGACCAGCTCTCGTCGTTCGCCGACGAGGTGACCCGGGTCGCCCGTGAGGTGGGCACCGAGGGCAAGCTCGGTGGTCAGGCCCAGGTCAAGGGCGTCTCGGGTACGTGGCGGGACCTGACCGACAACGTGAACTCGATGGGGTCGAGCCTGACCGCCCAGGTCCGCAACATCGCGTCGGTGACCACGGCGGTGGCGCGGGGCGACCTGTCGCAGAAGATCACGGTGGACGCGCAGGGCGAGATCCTGGAGCTGAAGTCGACGGTCAACACGATGGTGGACCAGCTCTCGTCGTTCGCCGACGAGGTGACCCGGGTCGCCCGTGAGGTGGGCTCCGAGGGCAAGCTGGGCGGCCAGGCGCAGGTGAAGGGCGTCTCCGGCACCTGGCGCGACCTCACCGAGAACGTCAACCAGCTCGCCTCGACGCTGACCACCCAGTTGCGCGCGATCGCGCAGGTCTCCACCTCGGTGACCCGGGGCGACCTGACCCAGCGGATCAACGTCAAGGCGCAGGGCGAGGTCGCCGAGCTGAAGGACAACATCAACCAGATGATCGTCACCCTGCGGGAGACGACCAAGAAGAACGCCGAGCAGGGCTGGCTCGACTCCAACCTGGCCCGCATCGGCGGCCTGCTCCAGGGCCAGCGGGACCTGGGCGAGGTCTGCCGCATGATCATGATGGAGGTGACCCCGCTGGTCGACGCGCAGCTCGGCGCGTTCTTCCTGGCGGACAGCTCCGAGGGCAGCATGCGGCTGCGGCTCACCGCCTCCTACGGGTACGTGGCCCGCGGGCACGACGTCACGTTCGGCCCCGGCGAGGGGCTGGTCGGGCAGGCCGCGTTGTCCCGCCGCACGATCCGGGTCAAGGCGCAGCCGGACGGGCGGCTGGTGGTCCGCTCCGGGCTGGCCGACACGCCGCCGGCCGACCTGGTGGTGCTCCCCGTGCTGTTCGAGGGGGAGCTGCTCGGCGTGATCGAGTTCGCCGGCGTGACCACCTTCTCCGAGCTGCACCTGGCGTTCCTGGAGCGGCTGGTGCTCACCATCGGCGTCGCGGTCAACACCATCCAGGCCAACCGGCGTACGGAGGAGTTGCTGGCGCAGTCGCAGCGGTTGGCGCACGAGATGCAGGACCAGTCGGCGGAGTTGCAGCGCACCAACGCCGAGTTGGAGGACAAGGCGAAGCTGCTGTCGGAGCAGAAGGCCAACATCGAGACGCAGAACCGGGAGATCGAGCTGGCCCGGCTCGGCCTGGAGGAGAAGGCGCAGCAGCTCACCCGGGCGTCGGCGTACAAGTCGGAGTTCCTGGCGAACATGAGCCACGAGCTGCGTACGCCGCTGAACTCGCTGCTCCTGCTGGCGCGGCTGCTCGCCGAGAACCCGGAGCGCAACCTGAGCGCGAAGCAGATCGAGTTCGCCCGGACCATCCACGGCGCCGGGTCGGACCTGCTCCGGCTGATCGACGACATCCTCGACCTGTCCAAGATCGAGGCGGGTCGGATGGACGTGGAGCCGACCGAGGTCCACTTCTCCGAGATCCGTGGCTACGTCGAGCAGGCGTTCGCGCCGCAGGCCGAGGAGAAGGGCCTGGACTTCCAGGTCCGGGTGAGCCGGGAGCTGCCGCCGGCCCTGGTCACCGACGCCCAGCGGTTGCAGCAGATCCTGCGCAACCTGCTCTCCAACGCGGTGAAGTTCACCGACAACGGCGCGGTGACGCTGCGCATCGGGCCGGCCGCCGAGAACGCGGTCTTCGACGTGCCGGCGCTGACCAACGCGCAGCGGGTGATCGCGTTCACCGTGATCGACACCGGGATCGGCGTCTCGGACGACAAGCTGTCGCTGATCTTCGAGGCGTTCCAGCAGGCCGACGGCACCACCAGCCGGCGCTACGGCGGCACCGGCCTGGGCCTGTCCATCAGTCGGGACCTGGCCCGCCTGCTCGGCGGCACGATCACCGTGTCGTCCGCGCCCGGGCAGGGTTCGACGTTCACTCTCTTCGTACCCGATGTGTTGGCGCCGGACGCGGTGGTGGCGCCGGCGCCACCGTCGCCGAGTCGCGCGGGCCTGCCGTCGTCGCTGCTCATGCCGATGGAGCTGCCGCAGCCGCAGGAGACGCCGGCCACCCGCCGGCTGGACGGGGTGACCGTCCTGATCATCGACGACGACGTCCGGAACGTGTTCGCGCTGACCTCCGCGTTGGAGTTGCACGGGATGACCGTGCTGTACTCGGACAACGGGGTGGACGGCGTGCGTCAGCTCGCCGAGCACCCGGAGGTGGACATCGTCCTGATGGACGCCATGATGCCGGACCAGGACGGGTACGAGACGACCGCGCAGATCCGCCGCAACCACCGCTTCGCGGACCTGCCGATCGTGTTCCTGACCGCCAAGGCGATGCCCGGCGACCGGGAGTCGGCGCTCGCGGCCGGCGGCAGCGACTACATCACCAAGCCGGTGGACCTGGACGAGCTGATCGGGTTGATGGCGACCTGGATCGGCCGCAGCAGAGGCGAGGAGAGCGCGTGACGCAGACGGCCAAGGCCCTGCTCGTGGACGACCGGCGGGAGAACCTGATGGCGCTGGAGGCGATCCTCCAGGGTCTCCCGGTGCAGTCGGTCGCGGTGGAGAGCGGCGAGGCCGCGCTCAAGCAGTTGCTGGTGGACGACTTCGCGGTGATCCTGCTCGACGCCCAGATGCCGGACATGGACGGCTTCGAGACCGCCACTCACATCAAGCGGCGGGAGCGGACCCGGCACATCCCGATCATCTTCCTCACCGCGGCGGACAAGGACGCCCAGCTCGCGCTGCGCGGCTACCAGGTCGGTGCGGTCGACTACCTGACCAAGCCGTTCGACCCGTGGGTGCTGCGGGCGAAGGTGACGGTCTTCGTCGAGCTGTGGGTGAAGACCCGGCAGCTCGCCGCCCAGTCGGACGTGGTGCGGGAGCGGGACGTGCAGTGGCGGCGCCTGGCCGAGGCGGTGGACTCCGCGACCGCGATGCTGCGCGGCGACGACGACCCGGCGACCCGGGAGCGGGCGGCTGACCTGTTGGAGCAGGCCCGCTGGGGCAACACCCGCTGAGGGTCAGCCGGCGGCCGGGCCGCCGTGCCCGGTCGCCGCGCGTCGGGCCCGCCAGCGGTCGCCGAGCGACTCCACCTCCTCCTGTACGAAGAGGAAGAAGTCCCGCATCTCGGCGACCCGTTCGCCGGCCGGGGTGCTCCGGCCACGCAGCGCGTCGACGCCGCCGCCGGCGATGTCGATGAAGTTCTTGTAGAGGTTGGTCTTGGTGATGGTGGCCTCGTACCACGGGTTGTCCGGCATCCGGTAGCGGTCGCGGCGGGAACCCTTGACCGGTTCGCGGATCAGCATCGCGAACTGCGTCAGGTAGCGGACCGCACCGGACACGGCGGCGGCGCTGACGCCCAGCCGCTCGCCGATCTCGCTCGCGGTGAGCGGGTCGTCCGCGCTCATCACCGCGAACAGGACCCGGGCGGCCATCCGGGGGAAGCCCACGTCGGCGAAGGCCATCGCCATCCGCTCGACGAAGAGGTGGACCTCCTCCTCGTCGGGTTGCGGCGGCTGGCTCACGGTCGTCTCCTCGCTGCTCATCCCCGCGATCGTCTCTCACATCTCACTGTCTTCACAAGTTTATGAAATGAGCGTAGCTTCCGAAGTATGGAAACCACCATTGAGGTGGCCGGTCTGGTGAAGACCTTCGGCCACACCCGAGCGCTCGACGGGCTCGACCTCACCGTCCGCACCGGCGAGGTGCACGGCTTCCTGGGCCCCAACGGCTCCGGCAAGTCCACCACCATCCGGGTGCTGCTCGGCCTGCTGCGGGCGGACGCGGGGGCCGTCCGACTGCTCGGCGGCGACCCCTGGCGGGACGCCGTCGCACTGCACCGCCGGCTCGCGTACGTGCCCGGCGACGTCACGCTCTGGCCCCACCTCAGCGGCGGCGAGGTGATCGACCTGCTCGGCCGGCTGCGCGGCGGGCTCGACCCGAAGCGCCGCGCCGAACTGCTGGACTCGTTCGAGCTGGACCCGCGCAAGAAGGGCCGCACCTACTCCAAGGGCAACCGGCAGAAGGTCGGCCTGGTGGCCGCGCTCGCCTCCGACGTCGAGCTGCTCATCCTCGACGAGCCGACCTCCGGGCTCGACCCGCTGATGGAGGAGGTCTTCCAGCACTGGGTCCGCCGGGCCCGCCAGGACGGCCGCACCGTGCTGCTCTCCAGCCACATCCTGGCCGAGGTGGAGGCGCTCTGCGACCGGGTGACGATCATCCGGGCCGGCCGGGCGGTCGAGTCCGGCACCCTCGGCGACCTGCGCCACCTGCACCGCACCGCGATCGACGCCGAGATCACCGCGCCGCTCGACGGGCTGGCCGACCTGCCCGGCGTGCACGACCTGCGGATCGACGGGCACCGGGTCCGCTTCGACGTGGACACCGCCGCGCTCGACGCCGCGCTGCGTCGCCTCACCGAGCTGGGCGTCCGCAGCCTGGTCAGCACGCCGCCCACGCTGGAGGAGCTGTTCCTGCGGCACTACGAGGCGGTTCCCGAGGGGGCGAACCCGTGAACGCGCTCACCGGGACCCGGCACCTGGTCCGGCTGATCCTGCGCCGCGACCGTGTCCTCCTGCCCCTCTGGGTGCTCGTCCTCGCCGTGCTGCCGGTGTCGTACGCGGCCAGCTTCTTCGAGCTGTTCCCGACCGCCGCCGAGCGGGCCGCCTACACCGAGGGGACCGCCCGCAACCCGTCGATCGTCGCGCTGCTGGGCCCGGTCTACGGCGACAGCGTCGGCGCGCTGACCGCCCAGCGCAGCGGCTTCCTGCTGGTGATCGTGGCGCTGGCCAGCCTGCTCACGGTGATCCGGCACACCCGCACCGAGGAGGAGGCCGGCCGGCGGGAACTGCTCGGCGGCAGCGTGCTCGGCCGGTACGCCGGGCTGACCGCCGCGCTGCTCGTCACGTACGCGGCCGACGTGCTGCTCGGCCTCGTCACCGCGGCCGGCCTGCACGCCACCGGCCTGTCGGCCACCGGCTCGTACGCGTACGGGCTCGCCGCGGCGCTGACCGGGATCGCCTTCGCCACGCTCGGCGGGCTGGCCGCCCAGCTCACCGAGACCGCCGGCGGGGCGCGGGGGATCGGCATCGCCGGTCTCGGCGCGGCGTTCGGGCTGCGCCTGGTCGGCGACACCGCCGGCAACGACTGGCCGAGCTGGCTCTCCCCGCTGGGCTGGGCGGCCCGGGTCCGACCGTACGAGGGGGAGCGGTGGTGGGTGCTGCTGCTACCGCTGGCCGCGACCGTGTTGCTCGCGGCGCTGGCGTACCCGGTCTCGGTCCGCCGGGACCTGGGCGCGGGCGTGCTGCCGCCCCGGCTCGGCCCGACCACCGCCGGCGGCGCCCTGTCCGGGCCGTTCGGCCTTGCCTGGCGGCTGCACCGGGCGCAGCTCGTCTGGTGGTCGGTCGGGTTCGGCCTGCTCGGGCTGATCCTCGGCGGCGCGGCCGAGGCCGCCGGTCGCTCGGTGGAGGGGAACGCGCAGTTGGAGCAGATCATGGCCCGGATCGGCGGGGCCTCCGGGTTGGCCGACGCCTACCTGGGCGCGACGCTGAGCCTGGCCGGGCTGGCCGCGGCCGGGTACGGCATCCAGGCCGCGCTGCGGATGCGCGCCGAGGAGTCCGCCGGCCGGGCCGAGCCGGTGCTGGCCACCGGCACGCGCCGGTCCACCTGGCTGCTCTCGCACGTGGCCTTCGCGCTGCTCGGCCCGGTCGTGGTGCTCGCCGTGACCGGTCTGGCCACCGGCCTGACCTACGGGTTGAGCGTGGGCGACGTGCCCCGGCAGGTGGGCCGGATGGTCGGTGCGGGCCTGGCGCAGGTGCCGGCCGCCTGGGTGCTGGCCGGGCTCGCCGTGCTGCTGCACGGCCTGCTGCCCCGGCTGGCGTCGGCCGCGTGGGCGGTGCTGGCGGTCTGCGTGCTGCTCGGTCAGCTCGGCGCGGTGCTGGAGCTGAACCAGTGGCTGCTGGACCTGTCCCCGTTCACGCACACCCCGCAGGTCCTGCGCCCCACCTGGGCAGCCACCCCGCTGTTCCTCCTGACCGCCCTGGCCGCCGCCCTGGCCGCCACCGGCCTGCTCACCTTCCGCCGCCGCGACCTCCCCGTCCTCTAACCCGCCTGACCTCGCCGATCTTGCACTTTCTGCCCCGACAGAAGGGATAAGCGACGCATATCCAGGGCCGAAAGTGCAAGATCGCGGGGAGGGAGGAGGGAGGGGAGGGGTTAGCGGATCATCAGGGCGCTGCGGAGGCCGGTGATGTCCAGGACGCGGAGCAGGAAGTCGCCGACGTTGCTCAGCATCAGCACGCACTGCATGTGGCTGGCCTTGCGGCTGAGCACCACGAGGGTGCCGAGACCCTGGGAGTCGCAGAAGGTGACGCCGCCCAGATCGAGCACCATGCGGGGCGGCGGATCCGCCAGCACCTCGTTGACCACCGTCGAGAGCTGGGCGGCCGTGAGCATGTCGATCTCACCGGCCAGGCGAAGCACAGCTTCGTCACCCGTCCGGTGCACGGTGATGGACAGCTCGGCACGATCCACCCGGTCAGCCTATCGCGATCTCGACGAACGGGCCTGTCGAGCGGGCCGTGGCCGGGGCGCCCGCGGGCCCGACGAGTGGTGAGCCCGGTAACCCTCGTCGCGGGGTGGCTGCCGGCACGCCGGCCGGCGCTGACACAATGGCGGCATCGTGACCGAGACCCTTTCCGCCGGATCCGGCCGCTACCCGGCCGACGCTCCGGCCTCCGAGGCCCTGTTCGACCGCGCCAAGGCACTCGTGCCCGGCGGGGTGAACTCCCCCGTGCGCGCGTTCCGTGCCGTCGGCGGCACGCCGCGCTTCATGGTCCGGGGCGAAGGTCCCTGGCTCTTCGACGCCGACGGCCGCCGCTACGTCGACCTGGTCTGCTCCTGGGGCCCGCTGATCCTCGGCCACGCCCACCCGGCCGTGGTGGAGGCGCTGCGCGAGGCCGCCGCGCTCGGCACCAGCTTCGGCACGCCCACCCCGGGCGAGGTCGATCTGGCCGAGGAGATCGTCGCGCGGACGCCGGTGGAGCAGGTACGCCTGGTCAACTCCGGCACCGAGGCGACCATGTCGGCGATCCGGCTGGCCCGCGGCTTCACCGGCCGCGCCAAGATCATCAAGTTCGCCGGCTGCTACCACGGCCACTCGGATGCGCTGCTCGCCGCCGCCGGCTCCGGTGTGGCCACCTTCGGCCTGCCCGACTCGCCCGGCGTGACCGGCGCGGCGGCCGGCGACACGATCGTGCTGCCCTACAACGACCTGCGGGCCGTGGAGGAGGCGTTCGCCGCCGAGGGGCCGAACCTCGCAGCGATCATCACCGAGGCGGCGGCCGGCAACATGGGCGTGATCGCCCCCCGGGACGGCTTCAACGCCGACCTGGCCCGGATCGCGCACGCGCACGGCGCGCTGCTGATCGTCGACGAGGTGATGACCGGGTTCCGGGTCTCCCGCGCCGGCTGGCACGGCCTCGACCCCTCCGACGCCGACCTGTGGACGTACGGGAAGGTCATGGGTGGTGGGCTGCCCGCCGCGGCGTTCGGCGGGCGCGCGGAGATCATGGCGAAGCTGGCCCCGGCCGGCCCGGTCTACCAGGCCGGCACGCTCTCCGGTAACCCGCTGGCCTGCGCGGCCGGGCTGGCCACGCTGAAGCTGGCCGACGACGCGCTCTACCGGCGCCTGGACGAGACGGCCGCCGCGCTGGGCAAGCTCGTCACCGAGGAGCTGTCCACGGCCGGCGTGCCGCACCGCCTCTCCACCGCCGGCAGCATGTTCTCGGTCTTCTTCACCGACGCCGAGGTGCGCGACTACGACAGCGCCCGCACCCAGCAGGTGCCGGCGTTCAAGGCGTTCTTCCACGCGATGCTCGCCGCCGGCGTCTACCTGCCGCCGAGCGCGTTCGAGTCGTGGTTCGTCTCGGCGGCGATCGACGACGCCGCGTGGGAGCAGATAGCCGCCGCCCTGCCGGTGGCGGCGCGGGCGGCGGCAGCGGCCGGACACGGGGGGTAACTATGGCGGAGACGGTGGTCCACGTGCTGCGGCACGGCGAGGTGCACAACCCGGACGGCATCCTCTACGGCCGCCTACCCGGTTTCCGCCTCTCCGAGCTGGGCGTGCAGATGGCCAAGGCGGCCGCCCAGGCGCTCGCCGAGCGCACCGTCGTGCACGTGGTGGCCAGCCCGCTGGAACGCGCCCAGCAAACCGCCGAACCGATCGCGGCGCAGTTCGGTCTCTCCGTCGGCGTCGACGAGCGGCTGATCGAGAGCGCGAACTGGTTCGAGGGCAAGAAGGTCTCGCCGGGCGACGGCTCGTTCCGTGACCCGCGCAACTGGTGGGTGCTGCGCGACCCGGTCACCCCGTCCTGGGGCGAGGCCTACCAGGTGATCGCGGAGCGGATGTTCGCCGCGCTGCACGCCGCCCGGGTCGCCGCCGAGGGGCGCGAGGCGGTGCTCGTGTCGCACCAGCTCCCGATCTGGACGCTGCGCCGGCACGTCGAGCGCAAGCGGCTCTGGCACGACCCGCGCCGCCGCCAGTGCGGCCTGGCCAGCCTCACCTCGTTCCACTTCGACGGTGCCAAGATCGCCGGCATCGGCTACTCCGAGCCGGCCGCCCACCTGATCGCGATCTCGCCGACCGCCCGGACGGCCAAGGGGGCCTGATGCTCACCCGGAGGCTCGCCGCCGCCCTGCTCGTCGCCGTCACCGCCGGTACGGCGCTGGTCGGCTGCACCTCCGGCAGCGACGAGAGCCGGTGCGCCGCCGACGGCCTCACCGTGACCTGCGCCCCGGACCAGCGGTCGAAGACGCCGAAGGTGAGCGGTGAGCTGCTCGGCGGCGGCAACTACGACATCGCCCGCGACCGCGGCCAGGTCGTCGTGGTCAACTTCTGGGGTTCCTGGTGCGCGCCCTGCCGGGCCGAGGCGGACGACCTGGAGGACACCTACCAGGCCACCAAGGGCGACGGCGTGACCTTCCTCGGCATCAACGTGCAGGACAGCAAGGACAAGGCGGCCGCGTTCGAGGCGAGCTACGGGGTCACCTACCCGAGCCTGTTCGACCCGGCCAGCCGGCAGGCGCTCAACTTCGACATCCCGCCGAACTCCACCCCCGCGACCGTGGTGCTCGACCGGGACGGCCGGGTCGCGGTGGTGATCCGCCGCGCGGTGACCCAGGACGAGCTGCGGCCGATCGTGGCGAAGATCGCCGCCGAGAAGCCGGCGCCGAACGGCTCCCGCTGATGGGTGAGACGTTCGCCCGACTCGCCTCGTCCGGGCCGTTGCTGTTCGCGGTGGGCGCGGCGGCGCTGGCCGGGCTGGTGAGCTTCCTCTCCCCGTGCGTGCTGCCGCTGATGCCCGGCTACCTGTCCTACGTGACCGGCCTGGCCGGCGCCGACCTGGAGGGTGCAAGGAGGGGCCCCCGCTTAACGCCTCCGGTCGAGGCGGGGCCCCCGCTTAACAAGGCAGGCGGCGTGAGCGTGGCGGAGCGGGTGGCGCCGGTGCGGAGCGCCGCCGCCGTGAAGGGGCGGGTGCTGGCCGGCACGCTGCTGTTCATCGCCGGCTTCACCGCCGTGTTCGTGTCCACCGCGATCCTCTTCTCCAGCGTCGGGCGGCTCTTCTTCCGGTACGAGCGCACGCTGGAGATCGTCATCGGTGTGCTGGTGGTGGTGCTCGGCCTCGGTTACCTCGGCGTCGTCCCCGGGATGCAGCGCGAGTTCCGCATCCGGTGGCTGCCGTCGGCCGGCCTGCTCGGCGCGCCGGTGCTCGGCGCGGTCTTCGCACTGAGTTGGCTGCCCTGCACCGGGCCGACGCTCGGCGCGGTGCTCGGCCTGGCCGCCACCGAGGGCAGCGCCGGCCGGGCCGTGGTGCTCGCCGTGGCGTACTGCCTCGGGCTGGGGCTACCCTTCGTCGTCTTCGGGCTGGGCTTCCAGCGCCTGCTCGGGGTGTTCCGCGCCGTCCGGCGCAACAGCCGCTGGGTCACCCGCGTCGGCGGCGCCCTGCTGATCCTGATCGGCCTGGCGCTGGTCACCGGCGGCTGGCAGAACGTGGTGATCTGGTTGCAGACGCACGTGGGCGTGGGCGAGGTGAGCATCTGATGACGACCGTGGACGACCGGCCGACCACCCCGCCGGCCGAGGCCCCCCGGCGCCGGGTCAACCCGGTGCTGGCCCTGCTGCGCAACTCGTGGCGGCAGCTCACCAGCATGCGTACCGCGCTGGTCCTGCTGTTCCTGCTCGCGGTCGCCGCGATCCCCGGCTCGGTGCTGCCCCAGCGCGGGGTCAACCCGGAGAAGGTCGACCAGTGGTTCGTCGACCACCCGGACCTGGCACCCCGGCTGGACCAGATCGGCGCGTTCGCGGTCTTCGGCTCGGTCTGGTTCTCCGCGATCTACCTGCTGCTGTTCACCTCGCTGATCGGCTGCATCCTGCCCCGTACCCGCGACCACGTCCGGGCGCTGCGGATGCGGCCGCCGGCCGCGCCGAAGCGGCTGGACCGGCTGCCCCAGCACGCCACGCTGGAGGCGCCGGCCGCCGCCGACCCGGAGGCGATCGCCGAGGTGCTGCGCCGTCGCCGGTGGCGGGTCACCGTCCGGGGCAACGAGGTCTCCGCCGAGAAGGGCTACCTCAAGGAGACCGGCAACCTGCTGTTCCACACGTCGCTGATCGCCGTCCTGCTCGGCGTCGCGGCCGGATCCTGGTACGGCTGGCACGGCAACCGCATCCTGGTCGCCGGCGCGGACAACGCGTTCTGCAACACCCGCCAGCAGTACGCCGAGGCGTCGCTCGGCCCGCGGGTGGACAGCGCCGACCTGCCGCCGTTCTGCCTGACGCTGACGACGTTCGAGGCCGACTACCTCGACTCGGGCCAGGCGTCCCGTTTCTGGGCCACGGTCGACGTGGACTCGCCGGGCGGCGCGTCCCGGACCGCCGGCTTCTCGGTCAACTCGCCGCTGCGGCTCGACGGTGCCAACGTCTACCTGCTCGGCAACGGCTACGCGCCGGTCCTGAAGTACACCGACCGGTACGGCAAGAGTCAGACCAGCGACGACCCGTTCCTGCGTACCGGTGACCCGAACGCGACCGAGGAGGGCGTGGCCCTCTTCCCGGATGCGAACGTCGACCCGAAGACCGGCAAGCGGGCCCCGGACCAGCAGGTCGCCTTCGACGGGCTCTACCTGCCCACGGTCGGGGACCAGCCGCCGTACGTCGCGTCGCAGTTCCCGGCCGAGCGGAACCCGGCGCTGAACCTGACCGCCTACCGGGGCAACCTCGGGCTGGACGCCGGCATCCCCGGCTCGGTCTACCAGCTCGACCAGCGGCAGGTCGACAACGGCAAGCTCAAGCAGGTCGGCACGAAGCTGCTCCGGCCCGGCGAGACGTGGACCCTGGACGACGGCAGCACGCTGGAGTTCGTCGGCACCCGGCCGTACGTCACGCTCGCGGTGCGGCACGCGCCCGGGCAGACGCTGCTGCTGGTGGCCAGCGGCACGCTGCTGCTGGGCCTGATGGGTTCGCTGTTCGCCCGCCGTCGCCGGGTCTGGTTCCGGGTTTCGCCCCCCGAGGGTGGATCTCCGACGAGCGGTAGTAGCTTGGTGGAGGCCGGTGGGCTGCCGCGCACCGAGCACCCAGGGTTCGCCGACGAGTTCGCGCAGCTCGTCGCCGCGGTGAGCGGCGACGCGCCGGACCGGAAGCGGGCGCGAGAAGGAGACGAGTGATGTCCGCACTCTCCGACCAGTTGGTCACGTTCGCGATCCTGGCGTACCTGGTCGCGATGATCAGCCACGCCGTGGAGTTCGCGCTGGGCAACGCGCGCAAGGTGGTCGCGGCCGCCCCGGCGCGGGAGCTGGTCGGCGCGGGCGTCGGCGGCGCGGGCGGCACGCTCGACGAGCCGGCCGCCCCGGCCGCGCCGCCGCGCCCGGACCGGTCCGCCGAGCGGGCCGCGACGGCCGGGCGGATCGCCGCCTGGCTCACCGTGCTGGGCGCCGCGCTGCACCTGGGCGCGGTGGTCACCCGGGGCATCGCCGCGGAGCGGATGCCCTGGGGCAACATGTACGAGTTCGTGTTGACGGTCACCTGGATCGGGGTGGCCGCGTGGCTGGTGGTGCTCTGGAAGCAGCCGTCGCTGCGCCGGCTCGGCCTGTTCCTGACCCTGGTGATGGTGCTGCTGCTCGCGTTCGCCGAGCTGAAGCTCTATGTGCAGGTCGTGCCGCTGATGCCGGCGCTGCAGTCGTACTGGTTCATCATCCACGTGTCGACGATCATCTTCTCCTCGGGCATCTTCCTGCTGGGCGTGGTGCCCGCCGCCGCCTACCTGATGCGGGCCGGCTGGGAGCAGGGGCGACGCAGCTTCCCGTACACCCTGGCCCGCCGGCTGCCGGCGGCGGCCGGGCTGGAGCGGTTGACCTTCACGCTGCACGCCTTCGCGTTCCCGATCTTCACGTTCGCGGTTATCGCCGGGGCGATCTGGGCGGAGGCCGCCTGGGGTCGCGCCTGGGGCTGGGACCCGAAGGAGACCTGGGCGTTCATCTCCTGGGTGGTCTACGCGGGCTACCTGCACGCCCGGGCCACGCCGAGCGTGAAGCGCAACGTGGCCACCTGGATCGCGGTGGTGGGCTTCCTGACCGTGCTGATGAACCTGTTCGGCGTCAACTTCTTCTTCACCGGCCTGCACTCGTACGCCGGGGTCTGAGCCGGCCCCGGCCGGCGGAACGGGTTCCGCCGGCCGGTCCTTCGCCGGTCAGTGGCAGGTGCCCATGCCGGAGTCGGTGAACGTCTTGCCGGCCACCGGGAGGAACTGCCAGGAGTAGGCGTTCGTGGAGAGCGTCAGCTTGAGCACGCCGAACGTGGTGCCGTTCTTGACCTGGCTGTTGGCGGCGGGTTCGGGGAACGACGCCTGGAGCGGGCGACCGCCGGTGCCCACCACGAACTCGCGGATGCCCCGGTCCGGCTCGGCGACGCCGGACGGGCTCTGCGGGGCGAACCGCTCGTACTGGTGGTTGTGGCCGTTGATGACGATCTCCGCGCCGGCGTCGTAGAGCGCCTGGAACAGCGGCCGGACCGCGGCGGACTCCCGGCCGCCGGAGCTGAACAGCGGGTGGTGGTACTGCGCCAGGGTGCAGCGGTTCGGGTGCGCCGCGAGGTCGGCGCGTAGCCACTTCTCCTGCGCCGAGCCGGCCTGGCAGCCGCCGACGCGGGAGCAGTTGGTGTTCAGCACCACGATGTGCCAGCCGGCCTTGTCGAACGAGTAGTAGCCCTTCCCTGGCGGCAGCACCGGACCGAAGTAGTCGAAGGTGGGCTTGGCGCCGGACGTGAGGTAGTCGTGGTTGCCGAGGATCGGCTTGGTGCGGTTCTTGAACTGGCCCCAGGTCGGGTCGTAGCAGTTGGCGAGTTGCGCGGCCGTACCGCTGTCGGTCAGGTCGCCGCCGGCCATCACGGTGCCGGGCTCGCGGGCGATGATCTGCGCGGTCTGCGTGGCGCCGGTGGTGCTGCACGCGGAGATGTCACCGCCGTTGAGGAGCACGTTGTCCCCGGTCGGCGGGGGACCGGTGGTGATGATGAGCATCGGCGCGTGGGTGCCGGACTCCCGGCTGTCGTAGAAGGCGCCGTCCGGGTTGGTGGAGGAGAGCGAGAACGCGACGAGTCCGTTGCCGGTGACCGCGTCGGTGACGTCCAGCTCGTACCAGGTGTTGGCGCGCACGGTGGCGAGCGAGGCGAGCGGCGCGCCGACGGGCGCCGGCCGGTTGGCGTACGTCAGGGTGCTCTCCGACCAGCCGGTGCCGGCCTCCTGTGCGGTGCCGCCGTTCGGGCTGGGGGCGTTGGCGGTGTTCCGCACGTGCAGCCGCAAACGGGCGGTGGAGACCGGGTCGACCAGCCGGCTGACGGTGAACTGGAGGTAGGAGATCCGGGTCGGGGCGGCGCCGACCGCGAGCGAGTTGGTGCTGTTGAAGTTCGCGTTCGGGCTCGACGAGCTGACGTAGCTGTCCTGGCTGGCGGCGAACGGGAAGGTGGTGGTGGCCGCCGACGCCGGTGGCGTGGCGGTGAGCAGCGCCGCGGTGAGCGTCAGGGCGGTCAGCCCGGCGTGGAGAGCGTGCCGTCTCATGGGTTCTCCGTTCCGGCGGCCTCGCGCGTGCCGTCCGGGCAGACCGTGCCGCCTCGTTGCGGAAGCCCAGTGCACGCAACGGAGCGTGACTGAATCGTCACGCGAGCGCCGTGGTCGCGTGACGGTGTCCGCCGGGAGTGGTCGCGCCCGGTCGGCTCAGCCCGTGGTGGTTCCGGTCAGCACCTCGTCCACGCGCCTGGTGATCTGGTAGGCCACCTCGGGCAGGTCGGCCAGGTCGAGGCGGTCGGCCCGCAGTGCGAACTGGGCGTGCAGCTCGCGGGCCACCGCGTCGCGGATCTTCCTCTGGAGCGGGCTGAGGCCGTCGGGGTCGCCCACCACGTACGCGTCGTCCATGTGTCCTTGCCGTTTCATCGACGTGTGTCTATGGTTAACTGAAAGCGCTTTCTCACAGATCGTACGCATCGAAAGGTGAAACCGGATGAGACGTAAAGTCGCCACGCGCTGGCTGACCGGCGGTGCCGCTGCGGTCGCGGGTGCCGTCGTCGCGCTGGCGTTGCACGTTCCCAGCGCCTCGGCCGCCACGAACCTCAGCCTCGGTGCCGGCGCCGACGGCTCCAGCAAGGCCAGTGGCACCAGCTACGGCAACGTCATCGACGGCAACGCCGGCACCTACTGGTCGCCGAGTGGCTCGACCGGCACGATCTCGGTCAAGTGGGGCAGCGCCACCACGGTGTCCTCGGCCGTCATCGTGCCCGCCTCGGGCGGCGGCTCGATCAGCGGCTGGCAGCTCAAGAACCACGACACGGGCGCCGTCCTGGCCAGCGGCGGCAGCGCCCCGAGCACCATCAACTTCTCCTCGACGTCGCTGAAGAAGATCTCCCTCGTCATCACCAGCGCGTCCGGCACCCCGCGGATCGCCGAGTTCGAGACGTACGCCAGCGGCGGGTCGACCCCGACCAGCGGCCCGACCGGTGGCCCCACCGGCGGTCCGACGTCCGGCCCGACCGGCAACCCGGGCACGCCGACCGGTGCGTGGCCGTCGTCGACCGGCTCGGTGAGCATCTCGAGCACGGTCAACGTCTCCGGCACCTTCGACGGCGGGATGAAGACCTACTGCTGCATGGGTGACGGTGGGCAGGGCGAGTCGCAGGACCCGATGTTCAAGATCGCCAACGGCGGCACCCTGCAGAACGTCATCCTCGGTTCGCCCGCAGGTGACGGCGTGCACTGCGAGGGCACCTGCACGATCCGCAACGTGTGGTGGAACGACATCGGTGAGGACGCCGCCACCTTCAAGCAGACCAACGGCGGCACGTCCTACGTCATCGGTGGCGGCGCGCGCAGCGGCAGCGACAAGACCTTCCAGCACAACGGCAACGGCACGGTCAACATCTCCGGCTTCTATCTCAAGGGGACCGGCAAGCTGTACCGCGCCTGCGGCAACTGCTCCACCTCGTACACCCGTCACGTGCGTATCGACAACGTCCTCGTCGACGACATCGACATGCTCGCCGGCATCAACAGCAACTGGAACGACACCGCGACGATCACTCGTGTGGTCGTGATCGGCTCGGCCACCATCTGCGGCAAGTACAAGGGTGTGGCCAAGGGCAGCGAACCCAGCTACCTCGGTGAGGGCTGGAACGACGCCAACTGCAAGGTCAACCGAAGCGACGTCATCTTCCGGTAGTTGTGTTCACCGAAGGGGCACCCACCGCTCGGTGGGTGCCCCTTCGGCGGCTGAGGTTCACCCGCCGAACCAACCGGGGACGTCGAGGCGGAACACGTCGGCGGGGACCATCCGGCGCAGGTCGTCCTCGATCGCGGCGACCCGGTCCGCGCCGAGCGTGGCCGCCCAGCGATCGCGCAGCGCGTCGAACACGACCGCGGAGCGGTGCAGCCCGTCGTGGCCACGGGCGGTCATCCGGACCAGCTTGCGGCGCGCGTCGGCCGGGTCGTCCACCCGTTCCAGGTAGCCGAGCGCGACCAGCCGGTCCACCGTCTTCCCGGCGGCCTGCTTGGAGACGCCGAGGCGTTGCCCGAGGTCGGAGGCGGTGGTGCCGGCGGGGCCGACGGCCTGGAGGACGAAGCCGTGCGCCGGGCGCAGCTCGGTGTGCCCGTGCCGGGCCAGTTCGGCGTGCAGGTCGTCGATGAGCGTGCGGAAGCCGGCGAGCAGCAGCAGCGGCAGCGCGAAGCCGGGGCGGTCAGGCGTTGCCATCTTCGACAACCACGTTTACTATTTGGTCAACCACGTTGACTATCTTACGAGAGGGGACGCGAGATGTCCCGCTTCACCGCGTACGACACCGAGACCGCACCCGCCGCCGCCCGTCCGGTGATGGCCGGTGTCCGCCGCACGCTGGGCCACCTGCCGGCCGCCGTCGGTCTGATGGCCGGCTCGCCCGAACTGCTCAAGGGCTTCCTCGCCGCCAACGCGGCGTTCGAGGCCACCGACCTCGACCCGGTCGCCCGCGAGGTGGTCGTGCTGACCGTCGCCACCCGCAACCGGTGCCACCTCTGCGTCGCCATGCACACCGCGACGCTCACCCGGCACGGCGCCGAGCCCGCGCTGATCGACGCGCTGCGGGCCGGCGAGGCGCTGCCCGAGCCCCGCCTGGAGGCGCTGCGCCGGTTCACCGTCGCCGTGCTCGACCACCGGGGCGCGGTGGGCGACCCCGCGCTGGACGCCTTCCTCGCCGCCGGCTGGCAGCCACGGCACGCGCTCGACGTCGTGCTCGGCGTCGGCACGTACACCATCTCGACGTTCGCGAACCGGCTCACCGCCGCGCCGGTCGACGAACCCCTCCAGCAGTACGCCTGGACGCCGGCCGCCTGAGCCGGGCCTCACCGCAGGAACGGCAGCAGGAGGGCGGCGAGCTTCGCCGGCTGCTCCTCGAAGAGCCAGTGGCCGCAGTCCTCGACCACCGCGCCGGTGACCTGGTCGGCATAGCGGCGGACCTGCTCGGCCACCTGCCCGCCCAGGCTGGCCTGCGCGCCGATGGCGAGCACCGGCATCGGCAGCTTCGTGCCCCGGTACGCCGTGTTGTCCGCGACGTCCTGGCCGAACGCCCGGAAATAGCCGAAGCTGGCCCGCAGGTGCGCCTCGTCGCGCAGGTGTCCCGCGTACTCCTCGATGTCGTCCGGGCCCAGGCTGCCCTTGATCGCCATGATCGAGTCGGTGAACCGGTCGACCCAGACCGCCTCCCGGCCGGCGACGAGTTGCTCGGGCAGGCCGTTGGCGAGGTTGAAGAAGCCGAAGTTCCACACCGCCGGGCCGGCTTCGGTCAACGCGGGGATCGTGTAGATGCTCTCGTCCGGGATCGGCGCCTCGCTCAGCACCAGCCGGGCGACGGAGTCGGGGTGGGCGGCCGCGTAGGCGTACGCGACCATGGTGCCGAGGTCGTGGCCGACCAGCCGGATCTCCTCGGCCAGGCCGAGGTCGGTGAGCAGCCGGTGCAGGTCGGCGGCGACCGTCCTCTTGTCGTACCCGCCGGGTGGGGCGTCGCTGGCCCCGAAGCCGCGCAGGTCCGGGGCGATCACCTCGTACGACCTGGCCAGCTCCGGCAGCAGGTGCCGCCACATGCGCCAGCACTGGGGGTAGCCGTGCAGCAGCACCAGCGTGGGCCCCCGGCCGCCCCGGACGTAGTTCCAGGCCACCTCGCCGACCTGTGCCCGCTGCTCGGTGAACCCCGCTGGCACCCGTTCGCCGCCCATGCCGCCGACTACCCGACCGCCGGGATGTTAAGCGGGGGCCCCGCCTCTACCGAATGCGTTAAGAAGGGGCCCCTCCTTACACCCCAGCGGGGTGGGGGAGGATGGGGTGATGCGTGGGTTCCCGTACAACGACCTCAAGGACTTCCTCGCGGCCCTGGAGCGCGCGGGCGAACTGCGCCGGGTGAGCGTCCCGGTCGACCCGACGCTGGAGATGAGCGAGGTGGTCACCCGCACCGTCCGTGCCTCGGGGCCGGCCCTGCTCTTCGAACGGCCCACCCGGGGCGAGATGCCGGTCGCGGTCAACCTGTTCGGCACCGAGAAGCGGATGGCGATGGCGCTCGGCGTCGAGCGGCTGGACGAGATCGGCGAGCGGATCGGCGAGATGCTCAAGCCGGAGCTGCCGCAGGGCTTCGCCGGCATGATGGGCGGGCTCGGCAAGGTGATGCAGCTCAAGTCCATGCCGCCGAAGAAGGTGAAGACCGCCCCCTGCCAGCAGGTGGTCTACCGGGGCGACGACGTCGACCTCAACCGGCTGCCCGGGTTGCAGGTCTGGCCGGGCGACGGCGGCATCTTCCACAACTTCGGGCTGACCCACACCAAGCACCCGGAGACCGGCAAGCGCAACCTCGGCCTCTACCGGCTCCAGCAGCACGGCCGGAACACGCTCGGCATGCACTGGCAGATCCACAAGAACTCCACCGCGCACCACGCGGTCGCCGAGCGGCTCGGCCAGCGGCTGCCGGTGGCGGTCGCCATCGGCGCCGACCCGGCGGTCGCCTACGCGGCCAGCGCGCCGCTCCCCGCCGACATCGACGAATACCTGTTCGCCGGGTTCCTGCGCGGCGAGCGGGTGGAGATGGTCGACTGCCTGACCGTCCCGTTGCAGGTGCCGGCGCACGCGCAGATCGTGCTGGAGGGCTACCTGGAGCCGGGCGAGCGGCTGCCCGAGGGCCCGTTCGGCGACCACACCGGCTTCTACACGCCGGTCGAGCCGTTCCCGGTGCTGCACATCGAGGCCATGACCATGCAGCGCGACCCGGTCTACCACTCGATCGTCACGTCCCAGCCGCCGCAGGAGGACCACGGCCTCGGCAAGGCCACCGAGCGGATCTTCGCCCCGCTGCTGCGCTTCCTGATCCCGGACATCGTCGACTACGACCTCCCGGCCGCCGGCGTCTTCCACAACTGCGCGATCGTGTCGATCCGCAAGCGCTATCCGAAGCACGCGCAGAAGGTGATGAACGCGATCTGGGGCGCGCACATGATGTCGCTGACCAAGCTGATCGTGATCGTCGACGAGGACTGCGACGTGCACGACTACAACGAGGTCGCGTTCCGCGCCTTCGGCAACGTCGACTACGCCCGCGACCTGCTCCTCACCGAGGGGCCGGTGGACCACCTCGACCACGCGTCCTACCAGCAGTTCTGGGGCGGCAAGGCGGGCGTCGACGCGACCCGCAAGCTGCCCGAGGAGGGCTACTCCCGGGGCTGGCCGGAGGAGATGCGGATGTCCCCCGAGGTGGTCTCCCTGGTCGACAAGCGCTGGCAGGAGTACGGGATCCGATGACCGCCGTCGCGGAGCGACCCGGACGGGTCACGTCCTTCCTCAAGCTGGTCGCGATCGAGCACTCGGTGTTCGCGCTGCCGTTCGCGTACCTGTCCGCGCTGACCGCCATGCAGGTGACCGGCGGGCGGGTGCGCTGGCTCGACCTGCTGCTGATCACCGTGGCGATGGTCGGCGCGCGGACGTTCGCGATGGCCGCCAACCGGATCCTCGACCGTCGGATCGACGCCCGGAATCCGCGTACCGCCAACCGGGAACTCGTCACCGGGGCGGTGAGCGTGCGTACGGCCTGGACCGGCGCGGCCGTCGCGCTGGTGGTCTTCCTGGCCGCCGCCGCCCTGCTCAACCCGCTCTGCCTGGCGCTCGCCCCGCTGGCCGTGGTGCCGCTGGTGGTCTATCCGTACGGCAAGCGGTTCACCGACTGGCCGCACGCCATCCTCGCGGTCGCCCAGGCGGTCGGGCCGGTCGGCGCCTGGCTGGCGGTCACCGGCACGCTCGCCGGCTCCGGCCCGGCGTGGCTGCTCGGCGCCGCGGTCGGCCTGTGGATCGGCGGGTTCGACCTGATCTACGCCTGCCAGGACTCGGAGATCGACCGCGAGATCGGGGTGCGCAGCGTCCCGGCCCGCTACGGCCGGCGGTTCGCACTGCACGCCTCCACGGTCGCGCACGTGGTGACGTTCGCGCTGTTCATCTGGTTCGGCGCGCTCGTCGGCTTCGGCTGGCTCTGGTGGATCGGGCTGGCGTTCACCGCGGTCGCCTTCGGCTACCAGCACCTGGTGGTCAGCCCCACCGACCTGAGCAAGGTCAACCGGGCGTTCTTCACCGCCAACGGCTTCGTCGGCATCGTGCTGTTCGTCTTCGCGCTGCTCGACCTGGTGCTCCGGCTCGACCTGCGGCCCTGACCCGACCGGGGCCCGGCCGGGTCGGCCGCCCGCCGGTCAGGGCGTCGCGGCGGCCGGGTAGCGGGCGCTCTCCAGCGTCCAGTCGACCGTGCCGCGCACCGCGGCGGCCACCCCGTCGAGGTGGGCGATGACCGCCTCGTCCAGCGCCGGGCCGAACGACGGCACCGCCGCGCGCAACGCCATGAAGCGACTCATCTCCGCCCGCCAGTGCTCGGCCACCAGGTCCACCGCGACCGGCAGCGGCACACCCCGCTCACCGGCCACCGCGAGCACCAGGTTGTGCCCGCCACCGGTCGCCAGGTCGCGCTCCAGCGAGGCGACGTCGTTGAACCAGGAGAGCAGGTCGTTGCCGAGGTCGGCGTGGCGGCGCAGCGCCGGGTGGTGGTAGACCGCGTCGGGCAGCGGCCGGCCGGCGGCGAACTCGATCAGCGGATACGACACGTACGCCGCCGAGGTGGCCCGACGCAACCGCACGTACTCGGCCACGCCGGGGGGTCGGCCGGCCGAGGTGGCGGCCGACTCCCGGGACACGCCGTCGAGGTGGTCGGCCACCGCGTCGGCGAAGCGCAGCCGCCAGCGGGCCGGCATCCGGCGACGCGGCTCCCGCCACGCCTGCACCAGCAGCCGGCGCAGCGGGCCGGAGAAGCCGGGATGGCGGGCCCGGGGACCGTCACGCAGCAGCGCGAGCGTGCCGTCGCGCAGCGCCCGGATCTGCGCCGGGGTCATCCGGTCGCTGCCGTCGCAGGCGTCGTCGACCAGGAAGAACCAGGTGAACAGCGCGGTCAGCACCCGCAGGTCGGGCTCCGAGGCGTCCGGGTAGAGCCGTCCCGCGTACCTGGCGAAGCCGGCCCGGGCCAGCCGGCGGCGGGTGCCCGGGTCCAGTGGCAGGCCGAGCCGGTCGAGCCGGCCGACCAGCCAGACCTGCACGTCGTCGGCGTACGGGGAGAGCCGGGGCGGGACGGGGCAGTCGGAGCGCAGCGCGCGCAGCACCGCAGCCGTCATGACCGGGGCCCTTCCGTGGAGGGGGATCGCCGGACAGAAGAATCCCATGTCGCGGGAAGCCCCGTCGACCCGTCGGACATTTGGCCTGGCAGGCTTGACGGCATGCGCGAACCATGGGTGGTCGGCGTCTCCGGCGCCTCCGGGACCCCGTACGCGGCGGCGGTCGTCCGCGGCCTGCTCGACGCCGGCCAGGCGGTGGACCTGATCGTCTCCCGAGCCGCCCGGCTCACCGTCCTCGACGAGACCGGCCGGTCCTTCCGGGACGCGCACTGGGCCGAGGACCTCGCCGCCTGGCTCGACCGGGACCTCGCCGACGCGGACCTGCGGCACTGGCCCGCCGGCGACCTGGCGGCCGGACCGAGCAGCGGCTCCTACCGGGTACGCGGCATGGCGGTCGTGCCGGCCAGCACCGCGGCCTGCGCCGGCATCGCCATCGGGCTCTCCAAGGACCTGCTGCAACGGGCCGCCGAGGTGAACCTCAAGGAGCGCCGGCCGGTCGTGGTGGTGCCCCGGGAGACCCCGGTGACCCGTAGCCACCTGGAGCACCTCATCGCGTTGCTCGACGCCGGCGCGGTGGTGCTGCCGGCCAGCCCGGGCTTCTACGGCGCCGGGGCGACGGCCTCCGCCGCGCAGTTGGTCGACTTCGTGGCCGGCAAGGTGCTCGACGCGCTCGGCGTCGAGCACACGCTGTTCCGGCGCTGGTCCGGTGAGCTGGCCGCGGGCCGCCGGGAGGCCGACCCGGCCTGACCGTGGGCCATCGACCGGCTGGGGCGCGGCCCGACCCCCCGGTCGGACCGCGCCCCACTCGCTCAGTACATGCCGGCGTTCGCCGGGCCGGGGCCGGTCGAGGCGGTCGGGCCCATGTTGCGCGCCTTGCCCATGTCTTCCGCCTCGTCCAGCATGCCCTCCCCCTCCAGCAGGGCCCGCACCTCGGATTCCCGAAACCGGCGATGCCCGCCTGGAGTCCGGATGCTGCCGATCCGGCCGGCCGCTGCCCATCTGGTCACGGTCTTCGGGTCAACCCGAAACAGCGCAGCGACCTCACCCGGTGTCAGCAGGCGATCTCCAGTGTCCACAGCCCCCTCCTCGCGTCGACGAAGCCCCCGGCTGAACACACTGCCCCCGGCCGGTGCGAGCCCAGAGCCGTCATGAGGGACGTATGGCAATTACAGCACCAGCGACCGGGCGTGTCCGCCAAACGCGAAAAACGCACACAGTGAGAAAGTTAGTAAATGGTACCGGCGGAGAACGTCCGTGACCGCGCGTTTGTGAATGGCGACGTCACGTCACGTTCAACGGGTGCCGACCACGTCGGGTCAGGCCCAAAACGATAGGGTCACTCTCCGTGGACACGATCGACCTGAGCCTCGTGGAGCTGCTGCGCGGAAACGCCCGCCTGTCGTACGCCGAGCTGGCCCGGCAGGTCGGCCTCTCCGCGCCCGCCGTGCACGAGCGGGTCGGCAAGCTGGAGTCCGGCGGCGTGATCCGCGCCTACCGGGCCGAGGTCGAGCCGGAGGCCGTCGGGCTCGGCGTCACCGCGCTGATCGGCATCGTGGAGAACTCCGACGCGGACACCGACGACGTGCTGGAGGCGTTCCGCCAGATCCCCGAGATCGAATCCTGCTACTTCATGGCCGGAGTCGAATCGTTCCTGCTCAAGGCGCGGGTGGGCACCATCGCCGAGCTGGAACAGTTGATCGTGCGGTTGAACCGCACCCCGGGCGTCGCCTCCACCCGCACCGGCATCGCCCTGTCGACCAAGTGGGAGAACCGCCCCCAGCCGCTCGAACCCCCGACCGCCTGAGACTGGCCCCACCGCCGTGCCGGCGGTTAGCGTGCGCCGATGACGACCACGACACCCGGTGCCGCCGTGGTGACCGGAGCGGCCGGCGGGCTGGGCCGCGCGCTCGCCGCCGCGCTGCACGCCGACGGCTGGCGGGTGCTGCTAACCGACGTCGACGCCGCGGCGGCGGCCGACGCCGCCGGGCCGCTGGGCGGCTGGTCCCGACCCCTGGACGTCCGCGACGAGGCGGCCTGCGCCGCGGTGGCCGCCGAGGCGGCTGGCGCGCCGGGCGGGCTCGGGCTCTGGGTGAACAACGCCGGCATCCTGGTCACCGGTCCCTCCTGGGCGCACGACGCGCCGACCCGACGCCGGGTGGTGGAGGTCAACGCGCTCGGCGCGATGAACGGCACGCTGGCCGCCGTGGCGGTGATGCGCGACCAGGGCCACGGGCACGTGCTCAACGTCGTCTCGCTGGCCGGGCTGATCGCGGCGCCCGGCGAGACCGTCTACGCGGCCAGCAAGCACGCGCTGCTGGCGTTCAGCCTCGGCACGCTGAGCGACCTGCGGATGGCCGGCGTCCGGGGCGTACACGTGTCGTGCCTGTGCCCGGACGGGATCTGGACGCCGATGCTGCACGACAAGCTCGACGACCCCGGCGCGCTGGCCTCCTTCACCGGGGCGCTGCTCACGCCCGAGCGGGTCGCCGCCCGGGCGGTACGCCTGGCCCGCCGCCCCCGCCCGGTGGTCAGCCTGCCGCGCTGGCGCGGCGCGCAGGTGCGGCTGCTCGACGCGTACCCCCGGCTCGCCCTGGCCCTGACCCCGGTGGTGCGGGCCGCCGGCCGGGCCGGGCAGCGCCGGCAGGCGCGCCGGGTCCGGCCGGAGGCGAGCCCGCCTCGCTTGTAACGTTGCCGGCGTGACTCATCTCGACAGGTGTGACGAGGCCGGCCGGCGCTGGCTGACCGAGGCGATCGCCACGGTCGAGGCGGACGCCAACCGTTCCGCCGACACCCACCTGCTGCCGTTCCCGCTGCCCCGGGAGTGGGGGATCGACCTCTACCTCAAGGACGAGTCGGTGCACCCGACCGGCTCGCTCAAGCACCGGCTGGCCCGGTCGCTGTTCCTCTACGGCCTGTGCAACGGCTGGATCGGCCGGGACACCACGGTCGTCGAGGCGTCGTCCGGGTCGACCGCGGTCTCCGAGGCCTACTTCGCCCGGATGCTCGGGCTGCCGTTCATCGCGGTCATGCCCGCCTCCACCTCGCCGGAGAAGATCGCCCAGATCGAGTTCCAGGGCGGGCGCTGCCACCTGGTCGCGGACCCGGCCAAGGTGGTGATCGAGGCGCGCTGGCTGGCCGAGGACACCGGCGGGCACTACATGGACCAGTTCACCTACGCCGAGCGGGCCACCGACTGGCGGGGCAACAACAACATCGCCGAGTCGATCTACGCCCAGCTCGCGCTGGAGCGGCACCCGGTGCCGGCCTGGATCGTGGTGGGCGCCGGCACCGGCGGCACCAGCGCCACCATCGGCCGGTACGCCCGCTACCGCCGGCTGCCCACCAAGCTGTGCGTGGTGGACCCGGAGAACTCCGCGTTCTACCCGGCCTGGCAGGCCGGCGACTGGTCGGTCCGCACCGACCGCGGCTCCCGCATCGAGGGCATCGGCCGGCCCGGCGTCGAGCCGTCCTTCCTGCCCAGCGTGGTGGACCGGATGGTGCAGGTGCCGGACGCCGCCTCGCTGGCCGCGATGCGGGCCGGCTCGGCCGTGCTCGGCCGCCGGGTCGGCGGCTCCACCGGCACCAACCTCTGGGGCGCGTTCGGCCTGATCGCGGAGATGATCGCGGACGGCCGGACCGGCTCGGTGGTCACGCTGATCTGCGACCCGGGCGACCGCTACGCCGACACCTACTACTCCGACGAGTGGGTGGCCGCGCAGGGCCTCGACCTCGGACCGCACCTCGCCGCCGTCGACCGGTTCCTGACCGACGGCACCTGGCCGGCCTGAGCGGTCAGCGGTCCCCGACCCGCTCGGCGAGCCCCGGATAGCGCACCACGAACCCATCCGGGTCGACCTCCAGGTCGGCGGTGAAGGTGCCGCTGGCGAAGCGGACCCGGGCCGGGCCGAGCGACGTGTAGACCTGCTCGGCCGGCACCACGGCCAGACCCGGCAGCAGCACCCAGGCGACCGTCACGCTGGTGGCCAGGTCGGCGGGGAGCCGACCCAGCCCGATCCGGCGGATCGGCAGCGTGTTCGTCAGCGGGGAACCGCCCAGGTCGACGTCGAGCACCTCGGCCAGCCGGCCCGGGTCGTCCGTGCCCGGCAGGCCCGCCGGTGGGTGCCCGGCCGCGCGCAACGCCGCGTCCAGGTCGCCCTCCTCACCGGTACGCACCCGCCACCCGTCCCGACCCCGCTCCAGCCGTACGCTCCGCGCCCAGCCGGCGCCGTCCGCCTCGACCTCCAGCCGGTTGGTCGACCAGTCCCGTGCGATCGTCAGGCGGTACCGGCAGGTGTAGGGGATCGGGTCGACCGCCAGCGCCACGCCGTGCGCGGTCAGCCCCTCGCGGTCGTCGAGCACCACGTGCTCGGAGCCGGCGGTGTCGGTCCTGGTCCAGAAGAGCGACTTCGGCATGGACCGGACGTTACGCGAGCCGGCGGCCACCGGCAGCGGATGCGCGAACGCCGCCGCCGAGCGGGTGCTCGACGGCGGCGTCCAGGTGGTCTCGCGAATCAGTGGGTACGCGCCGGCGGGCGCCCGCCGAAGCCACGCCGGTCGTCGCGCGGCCGGTCGTCCCGCCCCCGGCCCTCGGAGCGGAACCCGCCCCGCCGGTCGGCCTGGCCGTCGCGGTCGCCGAACCGGCGCTCGCCCTGGCCGTCGCGGCTGCCGAACCGGCGCTCGCCCTGGCCGTCGCGGTCGCCGAAGCGGCGCTCGCCCTGCGGGCGGTCCTCGTGCCGTCGCTCGCCGAAGCCGCGACCACCGGTCGGCCGGTCGTAGCCGCGCTCGCCCGCCGGTCGGTCGCCACCGGGCCGGCCCTGCTCCGCGCGCTCGCCGAAGCGGCGCTCCCCGGCCGGACGGCCGCCGAACCGGTCACCGCGGTCGTCGAACCGACGCTCACCGAAGCGCCGGTCGTCCCGGCCCTCGGGCCGGTCGAAGCGCCGATCGCCACCGAACCGGTCACCGTGACCGCGCTCGCCGGTGGGCCGGTCGCCGTAGCGACGCTCGCCGCGCTCGCCCGCCGGACGGCCGGTGTAGCCGCCGCGCTCACCCGCCGGCCGGTCGCCGTAGCCACCGCGCTCGCCCGCCGGACGGTAGCCGCGCTCGCCGGTCGGCCGGTCGCCGTAGCCGCCCCGCTCGCCCGCCGGGCGGTCCCGGAAGCCGCGCTCGCCGGCGGGCCGGTCCCGGAAGCCGCCGCGCTCGCCCGCCGGCCGGTCGCGGAAGCTCCGCTCGCCGCGGCCGTCGAAGCTCCGGCCGCCCCGGTCGAAGCCGCGCCCGTCCCGGTCGCCGAAGCGGCGAGGGCCACCGCGACGCGGCTCCGGCTCCTCGCGCACCGGCACGCCACTCGGCTCGCGGGCGCCGGTCAGCTCGGCCAGCGCCTCGTCGCCGGCGCGGACCCGCGCCTGGGACGGCTCGACGCCCGCCTTCTCCAGCATGGCCAGCGTGGTCCGCCGCTGCTTCGGCAGGACCAGGGTCGCCACCGCGCCGGACTCGCCGGCCCGGGCGGTGCGGCCGGCCCGGTGCAGGTAGTCCTTCGGGTCCTTCGGCGGGTCCACGTGCAGCACCAGCGAGACCCCGTCGACGTGGATGCCGCGGGCGGCCACGTCGGTGGCGACCAGCACGCTCGTCCGGCCCTCGCGGAACTCGGCAAGCGTCCGGGTGCGCATCCGCTGGGTCTTGCCGCCGTGCAGGCCGCCGGCCCGCACGCCGACCGCGCTGAGCTGCTCGACCAGCCGGTCGACGCCGAGCTGCGTACGGGCGAAGACCATGGTGCGGCCGTCCCGGGCGGCGATGGACGCGGTGACCGCGAACTTGTCGTGCGGCGGGATCAGCAGCAGGTGGTGGTCCATGGTGGACACGGCGGCCGTCGCCGGCGCGGTCGAGTGGGTGACCGGGTCGGTCATGAACCGCTTGACCAGCGCGTCGACGTCGTTGTCCAGGGTGGCCGAGAAGAGCAGCCGCTGGGCGTCCGCGGGCGTCTTCGCGAGCAGTTCGGTGACCTCGGGCAGGAAGCCCATGTCGGCCATCTGGTCCGCCTCGTCCAGCACCGTGATCTCGACGTCGTCGAGCCGGCAGACACCGCGCGTGATCAGGTCGCCGAGCCGTCCCGGCGTGGCCACGACGATCTCCACGCCCCGGCGCAGCGCGTCGATCTGCCGGTCGTAGGGCACGCCGCCGACCGCGGTCTTCAGGAAGATGCCGATCGACTTGCCCAGCGGCACCAGCGCGTCGTTGACCTGCATGGCCAGCTCACGCGTGGGGACCAGGATCAGGGCGCGGGGGTGCAGCGGCCGGGCCCGGTTGCGCTCGGCGAGCCGGCCGAGCACCGCCAGGCCGAAGGCGAGCGTCTTGCCCGAGCCGGTCTGGCCCCGGCCGAGCACGTCACGGCCGGCGAGCGCGTCCGGCAGGGTGGCCCGCTGGATCTCGAACGGGGTGGTGATGCCCTGTCGGGCGAGCGCCTCGACCAGCGGCCCGGGCAGGCCGAGCGAGGCGAAGTCGGTGGTGTCGGTGGTCGGGTCGACGGACGGGGACGTGCCGGAGTCAGCGAAGGTGGTCAAGAAATGCCTTTCGAGCGGGGCGCATCTTCGCGTTGGCCCGCCACGGCTCCGTTACCGCCGCCGAATCGCCCGCAAGATCGCCCATGGGCGCGCAGTCGCCGCGCGCCGGGTCAGTGATCCCGACAAGTGTACGGCGATCCGCCGACACGGCCACCGCACCGCGCGGCCGTAGTGGGCGGACTCACCCCGTCAGGGGGCCGGCATCGCGCCGGTCAGCCCGCTCAACGCGTCGTTGGCCAGGAAGACCACGAACAGACTGATGGCGATCAGCACCGTGAGCGCCACCGCGAGCACGACGATGACCTTGGCGTTGCTGGTCCGGGTCGTCGGGGCGTCCTCGGACCAGCCCTGCGCCAGGATGTGGCCGGTCAACGAACCGGAGTTCTCCAACGGGCTACCCTGCGGGAACGAGACGGTGTTGAAGCCCGGGCCCTCGGTGCCGCCGTACGCGGTTCCGGCCAGGTCCTGACCGCCCGACTGCGGACGTACCGGACGGGTGGCCTCGACGTTGCGGGCCGGAGCGGCCGGCGGCGGCCAGGTCGGCAGCGCCGGGCCGGGCACCACCGGCGGCGGGGGCGTGGCGGTCGGCGGAGGCGACGCGTACGTGCCCGCCCAGGCCGGCGGCGTCCCGGCGGCCCCGGCCATCGCCGGCGGCGGCGGGAACGGCGGCGCGGGCATCGGACCCGGCGGCGACGGCGGCGGAGGCACCAGCGGTCCCGGTGGCGGCGTGGGAGGCCCGGGCACCGGTGGGATCGGCCCGTTCGGGTCCGGTCCCGGACCCGGATTCGGCCCGGGCACCGGAGACGGCGTGGGCACCGGCGGGCCGGGCATCGGAGGCGTCGGGCGGAGCGGTGGCTCCGGCTCGGGAACGGGCGGCGCGGGCGGCGTCGGGCCCGGAACCGGGGTCGGTGCCGGCTCGGGTTCGGGGCCGTGCGGCGTCGGCGGCTGCGCCGGCTCCGGTGGCTGGGCCGGCTCCGGCGGCTCCGGGCTGACCGGGCCGGCCCGGTAGACCTTCGCGGCGGCGGGAGCGGCCGCCACCGAGGCCGCGACCTCGTCGGCGGTCACCCGGCTCAGGCCCGGCACCGACGCGCTGGCCCGGGCGGCCGGCGGTTCGGTACGCGGAGCGACAGCGGCCCGCCCGGCGGCCACCCGTTCGCCGGAGCGGTGCGGTGGAGCACCGCCCGCCGGGGCATCGTCCGACTGCCGTGGCGCGGGCACCTGGGCGGCCCCGGAGATCCTCGGCGCCACCGAGGAGCCGCCGGTCGCGCCCGGGTGGGCGTCGTCGCGGGCGGAGACCGGGTGGTCGGTGGCGTCGACGCCGGTCGGGTCCGGGCCGGTCGGCTCCGAGAGGGCCGGATTCGTGCCGGCCGGATTCGGGCCGGCTGGGCTCGCGTCGACCGGGTCCGGGTCGGTCGAGTTCGCGCCGGCGGAGCTTGCGTCGGCTGGGCTCGTGCCGGTCAGGTTCGCGTCGGCGGAGCTTGCGTCGGCCGGGCTGACGTCGGCCGAGGGCGTATCGGCCCGGCCTGCGTCGGTTGCGCTGGGGTCAGCGGCATTCGTACCGGCTGGGCCGGGATCGGCCGGGGCCGGCATCGGCGGGCCGGCGCTGGAGCCGGGACGGGGTGCCGCGAGGCTGCCGGCCGGCGCGGAGCCGAGCGGCGTGGGGTCGGGCGTCGGACGCTCGGCATCGTCGAGACGGGGTGCCGCGAGGCTGCCGGCCGGCGCGGAGCCGAGCGGCGTGCGCTCGGGGGCCGCACGGTCGGCATCGTCGGCCGAAGCCGAAGCCGGCCGCTCGGCGGCGGCGAAGGCGGACCAGCTCGTCGGCGGGACGGTCGCGCCGGGACGGCGACGGTCGAGCGGTGGCGCGGCCTCCGCCGGAGCGCCCGCCCGATAGGTGGTGGCGCTGGCCGGCGGCCCGGGACGTTCGTCACCAGGCGGTGGCGGCACGGCCGCACCGGCCACGCTCACCCGGGCCCGTGCCACGGCCACCGGCGCCGCCGGGCGCTCGTCGGCGTCAGCGGCAGGGTCGGGCGTCGATCCCGGGTGGACCGCTTCCGCCGGAACCTCGTGCTCGCCCATCTCGCCCTCCGCACCCACGCTCGCCCCCGGCCGTGGCGCCGGCCGGAAGTGCCTGGATCTCACCGTGCCACATTCCGGCCCGGGAACACAGTCGGAGCGGGCGGTTGGGTCAGCCGGCGCTGGTCGGGCTCGCGGACTCGCTGCCCGCCGCGCTCTCGGTGGGCTTCGCCGCGCTGCTCGACGGCGCGGCGGCGCTCTCGGTCGGCGCCGCCGAGGTCGTGCTCGGCTCGGCACTGGGGGTGCGGCTCGGGGTCGGGCTCGGCGAGTCGGACGGGCTCGGCGTCGTGGGCGGCGTGGTGCTCGTCGACGGGGTGGGCGTCGGGCTGGACTTGGTCGGCTTCGGAGTCGGCTTCGGCGTACCCGTGGGCTTGGGCGTGCCGGTCTTCGTCGGCTTCGGGGTCGGCTTCGGCTTCGGCGGGTTGGTCGGCACGGTCGGGGCCGGCACCGGCGTGGCCGGGGCGGGGACGGCGCCGACCACCCGGGTCGCCGCGTAGAGCCGGGACCAGCGGACGACGGAGATCTTCACCACGTCGCCGGTCCGGGGCGCCTCGACCATCTTGCCGTTGCCGATGTACATCGCCACGTGGTGGATGCTCGTCCAGCTACTGCTGGAGGCGAAGAACAGCAGGTCGCCCGGGAGCAGCGCGTTCGGGCTGACGGTGCGGGAGCGGGTCGCGAAGTACTGGTCCCGGGAGACGCGCGGCAGGCCCCGGTAGCCGGCCGCCTGGTACGAGGCGAGCATCAGGCCCGAGCAGTCGAACCGGTCCGGCCCCTCGGCGGCCCAGAGGTAGGGGTCGCCGAGCTGGGCGAGGGCGTAGCGCACGGCGTCGAACGCCCGGGGGTCGGCGACCAGGCCGTTGATGCTCTGGTTGACGACGTACGGGTTGCCGCGCTGCTGCTCGGCGGCGTCCTCCCGGCGCTCGATCTCGAGCAGCTTGGTGGCGTTGTCCCGGCGCAGCTTGAGCAGCGCCGCCTCCTGCTTGTGCAGGTCCGTCTCGACCCGGGTGAACGCCGCGGTCTTCTCGGTGACCCGCCGCTGGACCGAGGCGTGCGCCTCGCGGGCGACCCGCTCGGCGTCGGTGGCGCGCAGCAGCTCACCGGTCACCGACGTGCTGGCGCCCTCGGCCTTGTCGCCCCGGGTGATCCGCTGGAGGTCGCTGAACTGGCGCAGGCTGGCGCCGAACTCGCCGGGCGGCAGCGCGGCGTCGGCCTTGACCGCGTTGGCGGCGGCGCTCTTGGCGTTCTCCTGGGCGCGGGCGAGTGCGGCCTGTGCCTCGGTGAGTCGACCGAGGGCCGCGGTCAGCTCGGTCTGGGCCGCGTCACGCTCGCCCTTGACCCGCAGCAGTTCCTCGCCGAGTTGGGCGACCCGGGCGTCGACCTGGTTGATCTGCGCGATCAGCGGGCCGTCGGCCGGGTTGGTGACGCCGGTCGTCGCGCCCGGCACACCGCCCGGCACCGTGCCGCCGGGAATCGTCGCGCCGGGGACGGCGCCCGCCGTGGTGGGCAGTTGGAGGCTGCCGGCGACCTGCGGCCGGGAGCCGGCGCTGGGGACGGTGTCGGGCAGCGGATCGGCCCAGGCGGGCGTGGCGAGCGCCGCGGCCGCGACCGCCCCGAGCAGGGCGGACCAGAGCGTTGGGCGCAGCACCGGTGAGATGACCGGTGGCCGGCTCCATCGCCGTCGGGCCTTGGTGCTGTCGACCATTCCGCTCCCCGTCCGGTCTGGTGCGCGCCACGCGTCGTGGGCGTGATGAGACAGGACGGCACTGGTGTGTGTTCCGCCCCACTCTTGTCTTACCTCACCGCCGCAGCGATGTCGATGTGCGGAGGGTGACGGGCGGTGAACTGGGTCGCTGTGGTCGACCGCGTCGGCGGTCCGTTCGACCCGCGACGTACGCTCGATCGGGACCCCAGGTGGAAGGACGTGGCTCTCGGATGGACGCCGGACTCAAGCGCGAGCTCGAAGCGAAGGTCTACGCGGGGGAACGGCTCACCCGCGAGGACGGCATCGCGCTCTATGCGAGCGACGACCTGACCTGGCTGGGCCGGCTGGCCCACCACAGGCGTACCGAACTGAACGGCGACCGGGTGATGTTCAACGTCAACCGGCACCTCAACCTGACGAACGTCTGTTCCGCCTCGTGCGCGTACTGCTCGTTCCAGCGCAAGCCGGGCGAGAAGGACGCCTACACGATGCGGATCGACGAGGCGGTCCGCAAGGCCAAGGAGATGGAGGACGAGCAGCTCACCGAGCTGCACATCGTCAACGGCCTGCACCCGACGCTGCCCTGGCGCTACTACCCCAAGGTGCTGCGCGAGCTGAAGGCCGCGCTGCCGAAGGTCAACCTCAAGGCGTTCACCGCGACCGAGGTGCAGTGGTTCGAGAAGATCAGCGGGCTCACCGCCGACGCGATCCTCGACGAGCTGATGGACGCCGGGCTGGAGTCGCTGACCGGCGGCGGCGCGGAGATCTTCGACTGGGAGGTCCGGCAGCACATCGTCGACCACGCCTGCCACTGGGAGGACTGGTCGCGGATCCACCGGCTGGCCCACTCGAAGGGCATGAAGACGCCGTCGACGATGCTCTACGGGCACATCGAGGAGCCCCGGCACCGGGTGGACCACGTGCTGCGGCTCCGCGAGCTGCAGGACGAGACCGGTGGCTTCCAGGTCTTCATCCCGCTGCGCTACCAGCACGACTTCGTCGACTCGGCGGACGGCAAGGTCCGTAACCGGATCCAGGCCAGCACCACGATGGCGTCGCCGGCCGAGTCGCTCAAGACGTTCGCGGTCTCCCGGCTGCTGTTCGACAACGTCCCGCACGTGAAGTGCTTCTGGGTCATGCACGGGCTCTCGGTGGCCCAGCTCTCGCTCAACTTCGGCGTGGACGACCTGGACGGCTCGGTCGTGGAATACAAGATCACCCACGACGCCGACTCGTACGGCACGCCGAACACCATGCACCGGGACGACCTGCTCCACCTGATCTGGGACGCGGGCTTCCGCCCGGTGGAGCGGAACACCCGCTACGAGACCGTCCGCGAGTACGACGCCGCCCCGTCGATGGCCGACCGCCGCTCCGAGCCGCAGCAGGTCTGGGCCTGAGCACGGCGATGGGCACCGAGGAGCAGCAGCGCGCCTTCCCCCGGCGGGACGCCGAGGGGCGCATCCTCACCCTGGGTGACCTGCTCGGTGTGACGCTGGCCGGGCTGGTGATCGGGGTGCTGGCGCTGCTGCTCTTCGAGTGGGCGTTCGCCGCCGTGGGCGCCGGCGGGTTCGGGCGGACCAACGGCTGGCTGGCGGTGATCCTGCCGCTCTGGCTGTTCTGGGACGACTTCCGGGCCTGGGAGTTCGGCGCCGCCCGGGTGCTGGCCGCGCTGGTCGGCCTCGGGGTCGGCGTCCTCGCCGGGCTGCTGGTGGCCGGGCTGGCCGCGGGGCTGCCGGCGCTGTTCACCGGCGCGCTGGCCGCGGCGGTGTTCACCGTGGTCTACGCGGTGATCTGGTTTCATGGCGTGCACTGGCTGGCCCGGCGGACGGGCTGAGGCGCGGAGAGAGTGGGAATTCGGGCATGAGCGCGGCGGTCAAGTACACGCTGGGCCGGGTCGGGCTGTTCGTCGGTGTGCTGGCGGCCCTCTGGTTCGTCGAGATGAACATGTTCCTGCGGCTGATGCTGGCGCTGGTCTCCTCCGCCGCGCTGTCGTTCTTCCTGCTGCGGGGCTGGCGGGACGAGATGGCCGGCGAGATGGCCGAGGCGGCCGAGCGGCGTCGCGCCGAGAAGGACCGGCTGCGCTCCGCCCTGGCCGGCGACGACGGGGCCACCGAGGACGGCGAGCGCCGGGGCTGACCGGCACCCACCGGTGCGTGGCGGCGGCTCCGTACGATGACGATCATGCGAGCACGAGCCGACAGGTGGTTGGAGCGCGCCGTCTGGGTCGTCCTGCCGGTGGTCGCACTCGTCTGTCTGGGCGGCGGCGGCCGCGTCTCCTGGCTGGCCTGGCAGGCGCACGTCGGAGCGGGCACGCCGGGCACCTACACGTCGGTCAGCGAGGAGTGCCGCAAGAGGGTCTGCACGTCCACCGGTGACTTCGTGGCGTCCGACGGCGGCGCGCGGAGGACGGACGTCGGTCTCAAGGGCGGGCCGAGACGGATGCCTCCGGGTGCCACCGCGCCAGCCCGCGACGTCGGCGCTCGGAGCGACGTGTACGGCACCGCAAGTGGCGGTGTCGGGCTGGTCTCCGTCGCCTTCATGCTGATCGGTGCGGCCGCGGCGGTGGCGTGGGCGGTCATGCTCGTTCGCGCGTTCCGCCGCCGGCGCACCGGCCCACCGGGTGGTGAGAAGGGGCCCCTTCTCTACGCCAGGCGTTAAGAAGGGGCCCCTCCTTTCAGCTCAGCGTGGGCCACCGCCGGTCGAGCGGCTTGATCAGGTACGCGATGCCGCCGGAGCCGGAGGCCACCGTCCCGTTGGCCCGGTACCGCTTGGTGCGCAGCCAGATCTGCTCGAACTGCTCGCGCTTGTAGACGTTGCGGACCGCGTCGTTCGACGACGAGGCCGGGTCGTTGACGATCACGTCGCCGTCGGCGGTGAAGCCGACGATCACGAACAGGTGCCCCGAGGTGCCGTAGTTGGCGCCGTCCAGCTCGCTGGCGAGGAACGACTGCGAGGTGACCACCGGGATGCCGGCGGCGATGAACCGCTCCGCCTCGTCCAGCGAGTGCAGCCGGGTGACCCGCGCCTCCAGGCCGGGGAAGCCGGCCGCGTACGCGGTGTTGAACGGCCAGTTGCCGGCGCCCTCGTACTCGTAGTCGTAGGTCATCCGGGCGGCGTGGTCGACGGTCGGGTCGGCGTAGGAGGGGTCGACCCAGGCGGTGTCCTCGGCCGAGGGCTTGCGGCCCCAGTACTCGACCACCATCTCGGTGGAGGTGGGCGAGCACCAGGCCTCGCCGCCGCCGTCGTACTCCGGGTACTCGCCGATGTGGACGTTCTGCGAGTAGCGGGGCACGGCCAGTTCGGTGCCCCAGGCGATGCCGCCCCGGCTGGGCGTGACGGTGAACCGGTCCGGCACGTTCGAGGCCATCGCGCCGAGCATCCGCACCTGCGGCGCGGCGGCCTGGCCGGGCGCGCGGTAGAGCGTCAGCCGGAGCTGGTACGACCGCAGCAGCACCCCGGCCGCGGCGTCGTCGATGGAGAACGTGTCGGTCCAGATGCTCGACCAGGGGTCGCCCTGGCCGTCCAGGGTGGACCGCTTGATGTCCTGGTCACCGGAGGCCCAGCGGCCCATGACGTACCACGGGGTGTGCTTCCCGGTGGTGTAGGTGCCGTTCAGCTCGATCTGGATCCAGGTGCCGGCCGGGGTGCTGGCGTTCCACGACGCGACCAGTTCGGTGGCGTCGAAGCCGATCCGCCGCTCGGGCGAGGTCCACGTGGCGTACTCCCAGGTGCGGGTGGTGCCGGTGTGCTCGTCGGTGAACTCGGTGGTGCCGGCGGGGCGGCCGATGGTCAGCGCGGGGTGCCGGCCCGGCACGGCGCGGGTGCCCTGGTGCGTGCCGCCGCGCCAGTCGGGGTAGCGGGAGAACTCCTGGAAGGTGATCTGTTCGTCGTGGGTGACGCCCGGGCGTGGGGCGTGTGCCTGGGCGGGGGCGGTGGTGCCGAGGAGGGTGAGCGCGGTCAGACCGGCGAGGGCGACCGTACGCAGGGGTCTTCCGAACATGGCAGCTCCACGGGGAGACGGCGTCGTTGCCGTTCACTGTCGCGCTTGGCGTGAAGTTTCGCCAGATGTTCAAGCATGGAAAATTATTGCCGGCGTGAGGATCCGGTCGGGATGGACCCAGAGAGAGATGAATGTTGATATGACCATGTGACTCCTGGTGAAGTGTGCGGACAACGGGATCTCCCCGTACCCCGAGGAGGTTTTCCATGGCCTTCCGCTCGCTCCCGCCCCGCCGCCGGCTGGCGCTCGTCGCCGCCGTCGGCCTGACCCTCGTCGTCACCGCCGCCGCCCCGGCCGCCGCCCGCCCCGCCCCGGACCGGGCCGGTGAACCGGCCGCCGTCGCCTACCGGGTGCTCGGCCCGCGAACCGTCGCCGACCGCACCGCCGTCGCCCGCACCGGCGCCGCCGTCGACTACTCCGAACACGGTGTGTTGCACGTCACGGCGACCTCCGCCGAGGCCGCCGCGATCACCCGGCTCGGCTTCCGGCTGGAGAAGGACGTCGCCCCGGCGCCCGCCGGCGGCGCGACCACCTACGCCTTCCCGCCCGCCGACTCGAACTACCACGACTACGCCGAGCTGACCACGGTGGTGAACAAGGTGGTCGCCGACCACCCGACGATCGCCCGCAAACTCAGCATCGGCACGTCCTACCAGGGCCGGGACCTGATGGCGGTGAAGATCTCCGACAACGTCGCCACCGACGAGAACGAGCCGGAGATCCTGTTCAACGCCCAGCAGCACGCCCGCGAGCACCTGACCGTCGAGATGGCGATCTACCTGCTCAACCTGTTCACCGACAACTACGGCAGCGACTCCCGGATCACCAACATCGTCAACTCCCGGGAGATCTGGATCGTGCCGACCGTCAACCCGGACGGCAGCGAGTACGACATCGCCACCGGCTCCTACCGCTCCTGGCGGAAGAACCGGCAGCCCAACAGCGGCTCCACGTACGTCGGCACCGACCTGAACCGCAACTGGGGCTACCAGTGGGGCTGCTGCGGCGGCTCGTCCAGCTCCAAGTCGTCGGACACCTACCGCGGCCCGTCCGCGTTCTCCGCCCCGGAGACCGCCGCGCTGCGCAACTTCGTCAACGGCCGGGTCGTCGGCGGGGTGCAGCAGATCAAGGCGAACATCGACTTCCACACCTATTCCCAGTTGGTGCTCTGGCCGTACGGCTACACGTACAGCAACACCGCCACCGGGATGACCACCGACCAGTACAACACCTTCGCCACCATCGGCCAGCAGATGGCGGCGAGCAACGGCTACACCCCGGAGCAGTCCAGCGACCTGTACATCGCCGACGGCACCAGCATCGACTGGATGTGGGGCGCCCACAAGATCTGGGCGTACACCTTCGAGATGTACCCCGGCTCGGCCTCCGGCGGCGGGTTCTACCCGCCCGACGAGGTGATCCCGGCGCAGACCTCGCGCAACCGGGACGCCGTGCTGACGCTGTCCGAGTACGCCGACTGCCCGTACCGGGCGATCGGCAAGCAGAGCCAGTACTGCTGACCTCACCACGAAGGTGGGGACCCCGGTCCCACCCCCACCGGGGTCCCCACCACCCTCCCGTCCCGGCGATCTCCGCTGGTCGTGCGCTACCGTGACACCGACCGTGCCACAGCGAAGCCGGTGTGAAACCGGCGCTGTCCCGCAACTGTGATGCCCCGTACGCGCGGCGTCGGCCTCCCGCCGGCGCCGACGGACGTGGGACGAGCCAGGTCGCCTGCGGCCCGGTCGCGACATGCGCTCTCGAGGAAGGGCGCCTCGCGGACGGGCCTTCCTCCTGTCGGCGAAGCACCACGCTCCTCGACCGACAGGAGGACCGATGACCCGACGTACCCCTCGACTCTTCGCCGCCGCGCTCGCGGCCGGCGTGCTGCTTCTCGGCGGCTGCGCCGAGAAGACCTCGAACGACACCCCCGCCGCCGGCGCCTCCGGCGGCGCCTTCCCGGTCAGCGTCGGCAACCTGACGCTGGACAAGCGCCCCGAGAAGATCGTCTCGCTCTCGCCGACCTCGACCGAGATGCTGTTCGCCGTCGGCGCGGGCAAGCAGGTCACCGCCGTCGACGACCAGTCGAACTACCCGGCGGACGCGCCCAAGAGCGACCTCTCCGGCTACCAGCCGAACGCCGAGGCGATCGCCGCGAAGAGCCCCGACCTGGTGGTGATCGCCAATGACACCAACAAGATCGCCAGCCAGCTCGTCGCGCTGAAGATCCCGGTCCTGCTCGCCCCGGCCGCGGCCACCCTCGACGACACCTACCGGCAGCTCACCGACCTGGGCAAGCTCACCGGCCACCCGGCCGAGGCGGACGCCGTGGTGCGGAAGATGAAGTACGACATCACGGCCCTCACCAAGGACCTGCCCAAGCGCGCCGACAAGCTGACCTACTACCACGAGCTGGGCCCGGAGCTGTACAGCGCGACCAGCAAGACCTTCATCGGCACCATCTACGGCCTCGCCGGCCTGGAGAACATCGCCGACCCGGCCGACGCCGGCGGCAAGAGCGGCGGCTACCCGCAGCTCTCCCAGGAGGTCATCGTCAAGGCCAACCCCGACTTCGTCTTCCTGGCCGACACCAAGTGCTGCCAGCAGAGCGCGGACACGGTCAAGGCGCGCAGCGGCTGGGCCGGCGTCACCGCCGTCAAGAACAACCAGGTCGTGGCGCTGGACGACGACATCGCCTCGCGCTGGGGCCCCCGCGTGGTCGACCTGCTCAAGGTGATCGTCGACGCCACCGCCAAGGTCCCGGCCTGACCGTGGCCGTACGACCGGTGGACCCCGTGCCGGCCGGGACGCCCGACGCGTCCCGGCCGGCCGGCCGGCTGCCCCACCCCCGGCGGGGCGCCGCCCGCGCCGACGCCCCGGCCCGCCCCGCGCGGCTGCGGAAACGCTGGCTGCTCGCCGGCCTGGCGGCGGTGCTCGTCGCGCTGGTGGCCGGCGTCTCCTTCGGCCCGGTCAGCCTGCCGCCCGGCAGCGTCGCCGCCGAACTGCTCAACCTGCTGCCCGGGGTGCACCTGGACAGCGGGCTCACCGAGCGGGAGATCGCCATCGTCACCGAGCTGCGCCTGCCCCGGGTGGTGCTCGGCCTGCTCGTCGGCGCGCTGCTCGCCCTGGCCGGCGGCTGCTACCAGGGCGTGTTCCGCAACCCGCTGGCCGACCCGTACCTGCTCGGGGTGGCCGCCGGCGCCGGGTTCGCGGTCACCGTGGCGATCGTGCTCGGCGCCGGGGCCGGCGGGGCGCTGACCGGACTGCCGGTCACCATCCCGCTCGCCGCGTTCGTCGGCTCGCTCGGCGCGGTCGTGCTGACCTACCTGCTCGGCGTCGCCGGCGGGCGGGACCGCTCCCCGGCCGCGCTGATCCTGGCCGGGGTGGCGGTCTCGGCGTTCTTCTCCGCCGGGCAGACCTACCTGCTGCAACAGCACTCCGACACCATCCAGCAGGTCTACTCCTGGCTGCTCGGCCGGCTGGCCACCGCCGGCTGGCACGACGTGCTGCTGGTCCTGCCCTACTTCGTGCTCACCAGCGTGGTGGTGCTGCTGCACCGGCGCGAGCTGGACGTGCTCTCCGTCGGCGACGACGAGGCCACCAGCCTCGGGCTGCACCCGCAGCGTTCCCGCTACCTGCTGATCGTCGCCGCCTCGCTCGGCACCGCCGCCGCCGTCTCCGCCTCCGGCCTGATCGGCTTCGTCGGCATCATCGTGCCGCACACCGTCCGGCTGCTGGCCGGCGCCAGCCACCGGGTGATCCTGCCGCTGTCCATGCTCTTCGGCGGCGCGTTCCTGGCGTTGACCGACGTGGTGGCCCGCACCGCCGCCGCCCCGGCCGAGATCCCGATCGGCGTGGTCACCGCGGTGCTCGGCGGCCCGTTCTTCGTGCTGGTCCTGCGTACCGCCCGGGGGTTGCGCGCGTGAGCGCGAGGAGTGAGCCGGGGTTGCGAGCCCCGCAGTCGCACGCCGGAGGAGCAGCGTGAGCGCGAGGAGTGAGCCGGGGTTGCGAGCCCCGCAGTCGCACGCCGGAGGAGCAACGTGAGCGCCGCCGTCGAGGTGCGGGGCCTGCGGGTGGAGCTGGGTGGCACGCCAGTCCTGGCCGGGGTGGACCTGGCCGTCGCGGTGGGCGAGTGGGTCACCGTCATCGGCCCCAACGGCGCCGGCAAGTCGACCCTGCTGCGCGCCGTCGGCGGCCTGCTGCCCGCGCCGGACGCCGTCTCCCTCTTCGGTACGCCGATCCACGCGCTCCGCCGCCGCGACCGGGCCCGGGTGGTGGCCACCGTGGCGCAGTCGCCGGTGGTGCCGGCCGGCATGGCCGTCTTCGACTACGTCCTGCTGGGGCGCACCCCGTACATGCCGCCGCTGGGTCGGGAGTCCGCCGCCGACGTGGCCGCCGTGCACGAGGTGCTGGACCGACTCGACCTGGGCGGGTTCGGCCGCCGCGAACTGGCCACCCTCTCCGGCGGGGAACGGCAGCGGGTGTTCCTGGCCCGGGCGTTGGCCCAGGGCGCCACCCTGCTGCTGCTCGACGAGCCGACCAGCGCGCTGGACATCGGGCACCAGCAGGAGGTGCTGGAACTGGTCGACCAGCTCCGCCGCGAGCACGACCTGACCGTGCTCGCCACCATGCACGACCTCTCCGTCGCCGGCGAGTACGCCGACCGCCTGGTGCTGCTCGCCGACGGCCGGGTGGCCGCCGCCGGCCCGCCCGACGAGGTGCTCACCGAGGAGCTGCTGGCCCGCCACTACCGCGCCCACGTCCGGGTGATCCCCGGCCCGCACGGCCCGCACGTGGTCCCGCTCCGCCGCCGCTAGAAGGTGTTAGGAAGGGGCCCCGCCTCTACCGAATGCGTTAAGCGGGGGCCCCTCCTTACACCGTCAGCGGAGGGTGGATACGGAGAACAGCGCGCCCTGAGGGTCGCGCAGCGCGGCGGACCGCCCGGCCGGGTTGTCCCGGGGCGGCACCAGGATGGTCCCGCCCAGCTCGGCCGCCCGCGCCGCGGTGGCGTCGGTGTCCTCCACCGCGAAGTAGACCGTCCAGTACGCCGGCAGGTCGGTCGGCAGCGGCTCGGCCCGCGGCAGCATGCCGGCGACGATACGGGCCCCGCAGCGCCACCCGACGTAGGGGATCGACCCGTCCGGCCGGTCCTCGGCGTGCCAGCCGAAGACCAGCGCGTAGAACTCCCGGGCCCCGTCCGGGTCGGGGGTGACCAGCTCGTTCCAGCACATCGCGCCGGGCGCGTTGAACAGTTCCGCGCCGCGCATCGCCATCGGCTGCCACACGCTGAACACCGCGCCGGCCGGGTCGGCGAGCACCGCCATCCGGCCCTGCCCGCTGACGTCGAACGGCGACACCAGCACCTGCCCGCCGGCCGCCTCCACGCGGGTGGCGACCAGGTCGGCGTCGTCGGTCGCCACGTAGGTCGACCAGATCGGCACCTGGTCGGGGGTGGCCGGCGGGCCCGCCCCGGCGACGGCCCGGCCGTCCTTGTAGAAGACGGTGTAGCCGCCGGCGTCCGGCACGGTGGAGACCCGCCCGGTCCAGCCGAACAGCTCCGGATAGAACCGTTTCGCGTCCTCCAGGCCGGGGGTGGCCAGGTCGGTCCAGCAGGGTGTGCCGGGCTCGACGCCGTTCACGGTGACCCCTCTCGCCGGGAGCGGCCCCGCTGGCCCGCCCTGCCGGCATCGTGGCACCGCCGGGTCGGCCACCGGGCCGGAACCGGACAAAAGGTCAGGTGAAGCGGCGTCCCTCGTCCCGCCGGTAGGCCCAGCCGGCGACCCCGGCGAGCACCAGCACCCAGACCACCAGCATCACCAGCGCCTTCGGGTCGGGATCCCAGTCGGCGACCGCCGCCCACATCAGCTCCACGGCACCCCGGGTCGGCAGGTAGGGCGCGACGGCCTTGACGAAGCCGGGCGCGTCGTCCGGCGCGGAGAGCAGGCCGCCGCCGAACGCCAGCGGGAAGAAGAGCACCTGCGCCACCACGATCGCCGCCTTGCTCGGCAGCGAATAGCCGATCGCCAGGCCGAGCAGGGTGAACGGCACCGAGATCACGGCGACCGCGGCCAGCCCGAGCAGGAACTGCGCCGCGGTCACCCGGGCCTCGGTGGCCACCGCGGCGATCACCACCACCGGCACCATCGAGAGGTACGTCAGGACCAGGCCGGCCAGGATCCGCCCGGTCAGCCGGGGCGCCGGCCCGGCCGGCAGGGTCCGGGTGTACGGGTTCCAGGGCTGGTCGCGATCCTCGGCGACGCCCACGCCGTACTGGAAGATGTTGGCGCTCATGGTCGCGAAGGTGACCATGGCGGCGGTGGCGTAGGTGGCCCCGGTGGGGTCGTCACCGGCGAACGGCACCACGAAGAAGAGCATCGACGCGGCGGGGAAGAACGCGCTGCCGACCACCGCCACGGGGATCCGGACGATCTCCAGGAGCTGGTAGCGGGCGTGGACGAGGGCGAGCGGCACGGCGTTCTCCTAGACGGGGGTGGGCGCGGGCCGGTCGTCGGCCGTGATGGCGAGGAACGCCTCCTCCAGCGAGGTGGGGCGCACCTCCAGGTCGCGGAACGTCACCCCGGCGGTGACCAGGTCCCGGACGAGCTGGTCGGCGTCGGTGGTGAGCAGGTGCACCCGCCCGTCCGCGCGTTCGGTGGCGACCACCCCGGGCAGCGCCGGCAGGTCCTCGGCGACCAGGCTGACCCGGCGCACGCCGACGATGCCGCGGATCGCCGCCACCGAGTCGTCGGCGAGCACCCGACCGTGGCCGATCACCACCACCCGCTGGGCCAGCGCCTCCACCTCCTCCAGGTAGTGGCTGCTCAGCAGCACCGTGCCGCCGTCGGCGTGGAAGCCGCGGATCGACTCCCACAGCACGTGCCGCGCCTCCACGTCGAGCCCGGTGGTGGGTTCGTCGAGCAGCACCAGCCGGGGCCGGCCGACGAACGCCAGCGCGACCGCGAGCCGGCGGCGTTGCCCGCCGGAGAGGCCGCCGGTCTGCCGGCGGACCTGGTCGGCGAGGCCGAACCGGTCGAGCAGCTCGCCCCGGGGCACCGGGTCGGGGTAGTGCGCGGAGACGAAGTCGACCACCTCGCCGACACGCAGCGTGCCGGGCAGCCCGGTCTCCTGCGGGGTCACCCCGAGCTGCCGCCGGCTCGCCGGGTCACGCGGGTCGCCGCCCAGCAGCTCGACCCGGCCGGCGGTGGGCCGGCGCAACCCGACCAGCAGATTGATCAGCGTGCTCTTGCCGGCGCCGTTCGGGCCGAGCAGGCCGACCAGCTCGCCGGCCCGGACGGTCAGGTCGACCCGGTCCAGCGCCAGCACCTCGCCGTAGCGGCGGCTGACCTGTTCGGCGCGGGCCAGGATCATGCGGGGCTCCTCGGGCGGGAAGGGCGTGCCTCCCCTGTCTACCGTGCCGTCGCCAGTCGCACCGCCCCCTGTCGGGGTGCGTGCATCACCTAGTCTGTGGACGCCGTCGACGACGGCGGTAGTTTCCGACCGGACACTGGGGAGGGTCCGTGACCAGTCCGAGCAGGAATCTCGACGTCCAGCCGGAGGCGTTGGCGGCGTTCGCCGCCGCCTCCCGGGACCGGGCCACCCGGTTCCGTGAGCTGCACCGGGTGTTCCGCGACGGGCACGTGGCCCGACACTCCTTCGGCGTGATGCCCGCGTCGTTCAGCCTGGCCGCCGCGTACGCGGAACAGTTCGAGGCCTGTCTGCAGGGGCTGGAGGAGGGTGCCGAGGTGATGGCCGACATCGCCGAGGGGATGACGGACACCGCCGACGCCTACACCGGCACCGACGTGGCCACCACCGACATGTTCACGCCGGGCGTCTGAGGGGGCGGAATGAGCACCGAGGCGCTCCAGCGCAACAAGACCTACTTCGAGCAGATCGTGTCGGGCACGCCCGACCCGTTCAAGCCGCTCTCCAACGCGGTGCTGTGGCCGTTCGAGCAGTTGCTGGAACTGGTCGCGGGTGAGCCGGACGACCTGATGCAGGCCGCCCAACTGGCGCTGACGACCGGCGAGGCGGTCCGGCAGATCGCCGGTGACCAGGTCGCCGACCGGGCCCGGCTGCGCGGTGCGTGGGACGGGGACGCGGCGGAGAAGTTCCACGCCTCGATGGAGTCCGTCGAGGAGGCGATCGAGGAGCTGGCCAAGGGGCTGGACGGCACCAAGGAGGTGCTTGTCGACGCGGCGAACGCGGCGGTCGACGCGTTCAACCTGCTGGTCGAGCTGATCCTGGAGTTCCTGCTCTGGTTCCTCACCGAGGTGATCATCGCTGCGGTGGCGGCCGCGCTCAGCGCCGGCGTGACCCTGGCGGCCACCGTGGTGCGGGTGCTGGCCCGGCTGGCCACCACGGTCGGCCGCATGGTCAAGATCGTGGCGCGGTTCGCGGAGATCCTCACCAAGCTGGTCACCAAGCTGGAGAAGGTCGCCGAGCTGCTCACCCGCTACCGCAAGCTGGTGATGGAGCTGCGCAAGGCCAAGAAGGCGTACAAGGCCTGGAACAAGTCCGGTTACTCGAAGGAGGCGTTCGCGTTCAAGATGAAACGGACCGCGATCCTGTTCCCCGGCAAGTTCGCCATCAACCAGGCGTCCCCGGTGAACATCCCGGGCATCGGCGGGGCACTGCTGGACACCGGCGTCGGCCTGCACGACGTCTCCGACGGCCACAAGGACCGCAACTACCTGGTCGACGGCACCTACCGCGAGGATCTCGGCCCCTACACCAGGGGTGTGCAGAACGTGTTCGACTCGATCGTGAACTGAGAGGCAGCCATGACGTTCCCGGCCCTGGACCGGATCGAGGCGCTGGCCCGCAACCTGGACGGGTGGCAGCGTGAGCTCGGCGCGCGGATGGCCGAGCTGGAGCAGAGCAGCGCCGAGGGCGCGAGCGACTCCGGCCTGGTCACGGTCGTCGCCGCCGCCGACGGCAAGATCCTCTCCACCGAGATCAACGCGCGGGCCATGCGGTTCGACTCCTACACCCTGGCGGAGGAGTTCACCGCCGCGGCGAACCGGGCGCAGGAGGCCGCCGCCGCCCGGGTGCGCGAGATCGTCGGCGAGGTGATGGGCAACGCCCCGGCCGCGGAGCGCCGCGCCGACGACGGCTACGGCCACGACCGATACTGAGCCGATGGACGAGACCAGATACCGCGAGGCGATCGGCCGGCTCGTCGAGCCGGGTGAGCGGGTGCTGGCCCAGGCCAAGGCCGACGTCGGCGGCGGTCTCACCCCGCCACCGCCGCCCGAGCCGGCGCCGACCGCCGGGCCGGGCCGGCGGACCGTCGGCTCGGTGCTGCTGAACGTGCTGCTGCCGCTGGCCACCTGGGAGCGGGGCGACCGTCTCGTCGACCTGGTCGGCTGGGGGATCGCCGGTCGCGGCGCGCCCGGCTCGGCCGCGTCCCGGCTGCACCGGGCGGTCAGTGCGTCCGGGCCGGACGTCCAGGTGCGGGAGACCCTGCTCGCGGTCACCGACCGGCGGTTGCTGGTCTGTCGCACCGGCGGCGTGAAGCTGCTGGGTGGGCGCGACGCCGAGGAGCGGGCGCTCGCCGAGACCGAGGTGGTCTGGGCCGTCGCGCGTGCCGAGGTGGCGTCCGCGCGGGTCGGCTGGCATCGGCTCAACCCGAAGCGCCTCCGCCTCACGTTCACCGACGGCTCGTGGCTCGCCTTCACCGTGCCGATCGCCGAGTCGGGCGCGCCGCTGCGCGCCGTCGCCACCGCGCTCACGGCCTGAGCCGCGGCCGGTCAGGCGACCAGCGGCCCGGGCAGCGGCTCGCGGTGCAGCACCGCCAGCCGGGAGACCGCGCGGGTCAGCACCACGTACAGGCGGTGCAGGCCACGCGGCTCGGCAGCCACGATCGCGGCCGGCTCGACGACCACCACGTGGTCGTACTCCAGGCCCTTGACCAGCGTCGCCGGCACCACGGTGACGCGCGCCGCGGCCTCGACGTCGTCGACGGTCGCGGTGGCCACGCCCGCGTCGGCGAGCGCCGCGCGGAGCCGGTCCACCGCGTCGTCGGCCGCGATCACCCCGACCGAGCCGTCGTGGGCCAGCGCCGCCCGCACCTCGGCCACCGTCGCGGCCGTCAGGTCCTCGGCGGTACGCACGTCGAGCGCCCCGTCGTGGCGCAGCGACCGGGCCGCGGGTACGTCGACGGCGAGCGCGGGCAGCAGCCGGTTCGCGAACGCCACCACGACGGCCGGCACCCGGAAACCGACGCTCAGCGGCACCACCGCCGCGTCCGGCTTGCCCAGGTGCCTGAGCGACTCGCGCCAGTCGGTCGCCGCCCAGGGCGCGGTGCCCTGGGCCAGGTCGCCGAGGAGCGTGATCGAGCCGTGTTCGCTGCGGCGGGCGATGGCCCGGCACTGCATGGGGGACAGGTCCTGCGCCTCGTCGACCACCACGTGACCGAAGCCGCCGGGCCGTTCCAGCAGCCCGGCGGCCTCGTCGATGAGCACGGCGTCCGCGGCGGTCCAGCGGGTCGCCTTCGGGGTGCGCCCGACCCTGCCGGCGCGGAACAGCTCCTGCTCCTCGGCGGTGAGCAGCCCGTCGGCGGCGCTGGCGAGCGCGTCGGCGTCGGTGCGCAGGCGGTGCACCAGGCCGTCCGGGGTGAGCGCGGGCCACACCGCGTCGAGCAGGTCGGCGACGGGCTTGATCCGGCTCATCCGGCGCAGCCAGGCGTCGGACGGCGACTCGGCGCGGCGGGCCTCGGCCTGGCGTTGCAGCAGCCCCACCACCCGGGCGCGGACGCGCTCCCGGCCGGTGGCGTACGGCAGGCCCTCCGCGCGGGTCTCGGCGACCACCCGGTGCAGCGGGTCGAGGCCGATCCGCCAGCGGAACGAGCCGTCCGAGACCATGATCGGCTCGGTGGGCGTACCGATGTGGGCGTCGACGGCGCGGCGCAGCACCTCGGCCATCCGGACGTCGTGCTTGAGCGCGGCGGCGGCCGGCTCGTCGACCGCGCGGAGCGGCACCCGGGCGACCAGGTCCTCCACGGTCGCCTGCGCCACCTCGACCTCGCCGAGCGCGGGCAGCACCGCCGCGATGTACGACAGGAACGCGCGGTTCGGCCCGACGATCAGCACCCCGGACCGGCGCAGCCGCTCCCGGTGCAGGTAGAGCAGGTACGCGGCGCGGTGCAGCCCGACCGCCGTCTTGCCGGTGCCCGGGGCGCCCTGGACGCAGATCGAGTCGGCCAGGTCGGCCCGGACCAGCTCGTCCTGCTCGGGCTGGATGGTGGCGACGATGTCCCGCATCGGGCCGACGCGGGGGCGCTCGATCTCGGCGGTGAGGATCCGGCTGGCGGTGCCGAGTTCCTCGCCCCGGTCGAGGTGCTCGTCCTCGAAGCTGGTGAGCACGCCGGCGCTGAACCCGAACCGGCGGCGCACCGCGACGCCCTGCGGGTCGCGGGCACTGGCGCGGTAGAACGAGCGGGAGACCGGTGCGCGCCAGTCCAGCACCAGCGGCTCGCCCAGGTCGTCGGTGACGTGCCGCCGCCCGACGTGGTAGTCGCGCCCGGCGTGGTCCGGGTCCTCGTCCCCGCAGTGCGGGCTGTCGGCGTTCCCGCCGAAGTCGAGCCGGCCGAAGAAGAGCGGGGTGGTCGGGTCGTCGGCCAGCTCCTTGACCCGCCGGGCCATGTGCCGGCCGAGCTGTTCGGCGGTGTACGCGTCGCCGGCCACCTTGTCGCCGGTGGCGAAGAGCGACTCGGCGCGTTCCCGCATCCGGCTCAGCGCGGCGCGGGAGGTGTCCAGATGGGCGCGCTCGGCGACGAGTTCGGCGTCCAGGACGGTGGCGTCTTCCAGTTCTGTTGCGGGCACTGTGAACTCCCAGGGCTCAACATGATGCTCGCTCGCGTGTCCGGGGCGGATGGCCTGCTCCCGGCGCGGGGACGTCCGCTGCGGTGCATGCTCACCGCGGCCGTCGGGCGGTCATCCACTATACGGAACCGCTCCGCGCCGACGCGCCCCCTTTACGTCGTGACCCGGGGCGCTGCCTGCCGCACGTCGGCGCGGGATCATGGGGGCATGACCGAGGCGCGTCCGGAACAGCACCGGGTGACCATCAGCGACCCGCAGGTGATGCGGGCGCTCGCCCATCCCGCCCGTATGGCGATCATGGAACATCTCAGCGCGGCGGAGGGCGGCGCGACCGCCACCGAGTGCGCCCGGATCGCCGGTCTCTCGCCGAGCGCCACCAGCTACCACCTGCGCGAGTTGGCGAAGTTCGGCCTGGTGCGGGAGGCGGCCGGCCGGGGTGACGCGCGGGAGCGGGTGTGGGAGGCGGTGAACCCGTCGTACTCCGTCGAGGTGGGGCGGGACGCCGACCCGGAGACGCACGCCGCCGAGGCGGCCCTGGTGGAGGCCCACCTGGTGCGGGACGCGCAGCGGGTCCGGGAGTGGATGCGCCGGGCGCCGGACGAGTCGCGCGAGTGGTACGAGGCGACCTGGTTCAGCGACAGCGTGCTGCTGCTGACCGCCGAGGAGTTGGCCGAGCTGAACGAGGCGGTCCGGGCGCTGACGTCGCCGTACCGGCAGCGGAACCGGACCGACCCGCCGGCGGGCGCCCGGAAGGTGGCGGTGCAGTACCGGGCGATGCCCATCGACTGACCCGTGGGGTTGCGCCAGCCAGTTGTGAAGGATTATTTTCGAAGTATGTCCTTCACAACTGGTTCATCGCGCTGGTCGGACGTGTGGATCGCCGCCACCGCCCGGGGCGTCTCCAGCTGCGGTGACTTCCTCGCGGCCACCGCGTTGACGCTCGCGCTCCAGTCCGCCGGCGCGGGCGGCCTCGCCGTCTCCGTGCTGCTGCTCGCCGCGACGCTGCCGCTCGTCGCGCTCGCCCCGCTGACCGGTCGACTCGCCGACCGGGTGGACAGCCGGGTCCTGCTGGTCGCCGCCGGCCTGGTCCAGGCCGCGATCTGCGTGGCGCTGGCGTACGCGACGGCTCCGGCCCTGGTCGTCGCGCTGGTGGCGCTGCTGGCGACCGGGCTGGCCGTCACCCAGCCGGTGCTCGCCGCGCTGGTGCCGGTGATGGTCCGGGCCGAGGACCTGCCCCGGGCCGGCGCGCTCAACCAGACCGCCGGGACTCTGGGCGCGCTCGCCGGCCCCGCGCTCGCCGGGCTGCTCGTCGGGCAGTTCGGCACCCGGGTGCCGCTGCTCGTCGACGCGGTCAGCTACCTCGCGCTGGTCGTGGCCGCGCTGCTCATCCGTACCCGACGGGGTGGCCGCGCCACGGCGGCGGCCGGCACCACGTCGACCACGCCGGCCTGGCGGCTGCGGCGCGACCCGCTGCTGGTGGTCCTCGTCGGCAGCGTGGCCGCGGTGGTCGGCGCGGTCGGGGCGATCAACGTGATCGAGGTCTTCTTCATCCGGGAGACCCTGGACAGCTCCACCACCGTCTACGGCCTGGTCACCGGCTCCTGGACGCTCGGCATCGTGCTCGGCGCCTGGCTGTTCGCCCGGGTCGCCCGCCGGCTCGCGGACGACGGCGCGCTGCTCGGCGCCGGGCTGGTCCTGCTCGGCGGCTGCTGCCTGGCGGTGCTCGCGTCGGCGGCGGTGCCGTCGGCGTGGATCCTGGTGCCGATCTGGTTGCTGGGGGGCGTGGCCAACGGCGGCGAGAACGTGTTCGGCAACCTGCTGCTGGCCAGGCGGGTGCCGGAACTGGCCCGGGGTCGCGCGTTCGCGGTCTTCGGCGCGGCGGTGCAGGGCGGCGGGATGGCCGGCTACCTGGTCGGCGGCCTGCTGATGGAGGTGGCCGAGCCCCGGCCGCTGGTCGCCGGCTGCGGGGTGGCCGGCCTGCTGGTCGTGGTGGCGCTCGCCTGGCCGGTCCGCCGCGCGGTACGCGCCGAGCGCGCCGCCGTCCCCGCCGCCGCGCCGCCCCCGGTGGGAGTGGCCGGTTAAGAAGGGGCCCCTCCTCTACCGGAGGCGTTAAGAAGGGGCCCCGCCTTTCACCGGGGTGCGGGGTGGACCACTCCGGGGCTCCCGGCGGGGCGGGGAGCCACCCGCGGGGATACGGTCGGGTCATGGCCGACCGCATCGCCCGCCCCCGGGTGGGGCACATCCAGTTCCTCAACTGCCTGCCCATCTACTGGGGGCTGATGCGGTCCGGCGCGCTGCTCGACGTCGACCTGCACAAGGACTCGCCGGACAAGCTGAGCGCCGACCTGGTCCGCGGCGACCTCGACATCGGCCCGATCACGCTCGTGGAGTTCCTGAAGCACGCCGACGAGCTGCTGCTCCTGCCGGACCTGGCGGTCGGCAGCGACGGCCCGGTGCTCTCGGTCAACATGGTCTCCACCCGGCCGCTGGCCGAGCTGGACGGCGCCCGGGTGGCGCTGGGCTCCACCTCGCGCACCGGAGTGCTGCTCGCCCAGGTGCTGCTCGCCGAGCGGTACGGGGTGCGGCCGGAATACTTCCGCTGCCCGCCGGACCTGACCCAGATGCTGCTGGAGGCCGAGGCGGGGGTGCTGATCGGCGACGTGGCGCTGCGTGCGCTCTACGAGGCGCCCGGCAAGGGCCTCGCGGTGACCGACCTCGGGCAGGCCTGGCACGAGTGGACCGGGCTGCCGATGGTGTTCGCGGTCTGGGCGGTCCGTCGCGACTTCGCCGCCGCCCACCCGGGCCTGGTCAAGGAGGTGCACGAGGCGTTCCTGCGCTCGCGTGACCTGTGCCTGGCCGAGCTGGACCAGGTGGCCGAGGCGGCGGCCCGCTGGGAGCCGTTCGACGCGGCCACCCTGGCGACCTACTTCCGCACGCTCGACTTCTCGCTGGGCGAGCGGCAGGTGGCCGGGCTGCGCGAGTTCGCCCGCCGGGCCGCCGCCTACGGCGAGGTGCCCGCGTTGCCGTCGGGCGGACCGGAGTTCTTCCAGGGCTGAGCGCGCCGGCCGGGGATCAGGTCGGCTCGCGCAGCAGCGCCTCGGTGATCTGCTCGCAGGCCTTCATGCCGTAGTCCCACCCGCCGACGCTGAACGGGCTCTTGACCATCACGCCCATCGTCCAGGTGTCGCCGATGGCCAGGCAGTTGACGTGGTATTCCTGTTCCTTCTGCCGGTCGATCCAGCCGTTCTTGATGGCGATCTTCTTCTGCTGGGCGGCCGGGAACGCCTTGCGGATGCCGAAGTCGCCGTCGCCGCGGACCAGCCGCATCTCGTTGAGCAGCCACTTCGTCCACTTCGGCCCGGCGGCCCGCCCGTCGTCGATGCAGACGCCGAGCCGGGCGGTGTCACGGGGGGACAGCAGCGTGCGGCTCCAGCCGCCGTCGGCGGCGACCTTGCTGTCGGTCAGCTTGCAGATCGAGATCAGTCGCTTGATCGAGGCGGCGCTGCCCACGCTCTCGTAGAACTCCTGGGCCCGGGTGTTGTCGCTGTCGCGGATGATCCGGGTGGCGTCGGCGAGCTTCGCGTCGCTCGGCGTCTTGCCGTCCTCGGCGCTGCGCCGCAGGTAGTCGGCCACCACCCAGGACTTGATCAGGGACGCGGTGGTGCTGGTCTCGGCCATGTTCTTCGAGCCGATGATCTTCCCGGTGCGCTTGTCCAGCACGGACCAGGCGTACCAGCCCTTGAGGTCGAGGTCGTCGAGATCCTTGGCCTCGAACGGCAGCGGCTCCAGCGAGCGGGCCGGCGCCGGTCGGGCGTCGCGGCCGGTGGGCTTCGCGGTGGACCGCTCACCGGTCGCCTCGGGGCGGGACGCGGCGGTGTGCTGCGAGGGCGATCCGGGGACCAGCCGCAGCGAGAGGATCAGCAGTCCGACCAGGGCCACGGCCACGGCGGTGAACGCCAGCGGGCGGTGATGGCTGCCGGGCCGACGCCGGGCGCCGGCCATCAGAGCTTCCCGACCGGCTGCTGCGGCACCTTGAGGGCGGCGCCGGGCTGCGGGGTGACGAGCTGCGTGGCGACGCTGGCGCAGACCTTCGACCCGTAGGACAGGCCGGCGCTGCCGGGGTAGCGCATCATCACCGCGAGGCTCCACTTGTCGGTGACGGCGAGGCAGTTGACGTGCCAGTTGCCGTCGTACACGAGTTGGGTCCAGCCGTTCTTGATGCTCACCGGGCCCTGGGACCTGATCGAGGCGGGCAGGCCGTCGACGATGCCCCACTTGCCGCCGCCGGACTTCGCCTGCTGGCTCTTGATGCTGCCCCGGACGTTGGCCATCTCGTCGAGGACCCACTTCGTCCACTTCGGCCCGGCGGCCTTGCCGTCGGCGATGCAGTCGCCGAGCCGGACCGCGTCCCGGGGGGACATCTGGGTGAAGCTCCACCAGCCCAGGTACGCGGGCACGGTGCCGGCCTTCGTGTCGGTGAGGCCGCAGATCTTGACGGCGCGCTGGAGCACCGGGTTCAGCTTGTTGCCCGGGAGCGGCTTGTAGGACCCGCCAGCCTCGCGGTAGACCCGGTTGGCGCCGTCGTCGTTGCTGTCCCGGATGGCCACGCTCGCCGCCTTCTTCAACGCGGCGGTCGGCTCCTCGTCGCCGAGCTGGCGCAGGTAGTCCGAGACGATCCAGGTCTTGAGCATCGACTCGGTGGAGCTGGTCTGGCTCATGTTCTTCGCGCCGGTGACGGCGCCGGTCTTCCGGTCCATCAGGGCCCAGGAGAAGAACTGGCCCTTGAAGTTCACCGAGACCGGGGCGTCGGCGAGCGTCGGGGGTGGCGGCGCGGTGGGGCTGGGCGCCGGCACCTGCTCGGCGCCGGCACCGACGCCGCCGAGGGTGCTCAGGCCGTCTCCGCCGGAGAGCTTCGCGTACGCGGCGGGCACCAGCAAGCCGCCGCCGACGAGGACCGCCACGACGGCGAGCACCATGGTCACGCGAGGTCGCATGAGTGGGTGAACTCCAGATGTCTGGCCGGGGGGACCGGCGCTTGCGCATGTGTTCGGCCCGATCGCCACAAGGCCGGGGGACGGTGGCCTGAGCGGTGGCGATCAACGGCAGCCGATCGGTGTGCCGGGGGAAGTCTACTTCCGGACCGGCCAACCGCCAGATCCCGACACCCGGCGACTCGCCGGGTGGGCGGGATATTGAGCGGATATGCGGGCCTTGGGAGGTTTTCTGGCCGGCAAGTGGTCGACGTCACACGCGTTTGCCCAGGTCAGAGGCGACCACGGTGAGCGTTGGCCCGATCACCGAAGGTCGTACCGGAATCCTGTTACACCCTCTGGTGTCATCCGGCGCGAGCTGTAACACTGGCTTCATGTATGGCAATGACTTCGCCCCGCCCGAGGACGCTCCGGGCGGCGGCCTGCTCGGCGAGGTGGAAGCCGCGGAGGCGGCGCTGCGCGAGGCGGCGGCGCGGGCCCGGCGGGGCGGTCCGGCGCCGGACGAGGACGCCGAGGCCTACTTCGCCGACGTGATCGACGCCGACCAGAAGATCGAACCCCGGGACTGGATGCCGGAGGCGTACCGGAAGACGCTGATCCGGCAGATCGCCCAGCACGCCCACTCCGAGATCATCGGCATGCAGCCGGAGGGCAACTGGATCAGCCGGGCGCCCTCCCTCAAGCGCAAGGCCATCCTGCTGGCCAAGGTGCAGGACGAGGCCGGTCACGGGCTCTACCTCTACGCGGCGGCCGAGACGCTCGGCATCAGCCGCGACGAGCTGGTCGAGCTGCTGCTGAACGGCCGGCAGAAGTACAGCTCGATCTTCAACTACCCGACCCTGACCTGGGCCGACGTGGGCGCGATCGGCTGGCTGGTGGACGGCGCGGCGATCGTCAACCAGGTGCCGCTGTGCCGCTGCTCCTACGGCCCGTACGCGCGGGCGATGATCCGGGTCTGCAAGGAGGAGTCGTTCCACCAGCGCCAGGGCTACGAGATCCTGCACACGCTGGCCCACGGCACCGAGGCGCAGAAGGCGATGGCCCAGGACGCGGTCAACCGCTGGTGGTATCCGTCGCTGGCCATGTTCGGCCCGCCGGACGGCGACTCCACACACAGCGCGCAGTCGATGGCCTGGAAGATCAAGCGCTTCTCCAACGACGAGCTGCGCCAGCGGTTCGTCGACATGTGCGTCGGCCAGGCGGAGGTGCTCGGCCTGACCATCCCCGACCCGGACCTGCGCTTCAACGAGGAGCGTCAGGCGTACGACTACACCCAGCCCGACTACGACGAGCTGATGCGGGTGATCAAGGGCAACGGGCCGTGCAACCGGGAGCGGATGGCGCACCGGCAGCGGGCCCACGCCGACGGCGCATGGGTACGGGAGGCCGCTACGGCGTACGCCGCCAAGCGGGCGGAGCAGAAGGAAGCGGTGGCGGCATGAGTAGTCAGTCCTCACCCCTGTGGGAGGTCTTCGTGCGGGCCCGGCGCGGCCTGTCGCACACCCACGTCGGCAGCCTGCACGCGCCCGACGCCGAGCTGGCGCTGCGCAACGCGCGCGACCTCTACACCCGTCGCCAGGAGGGCGTCTCCATCTGGGTGGTGCCGGCGAGCGCGATCACCGCGTCCAGCCCGGACGAGAAGGACGCCTTCTTCGACCCGGCGGCCGACAAGGTCTACCGCCACCCGACGTTCTACGAGGTCCCGGACGGGGTGTCGCACCTGTGACGACGGTCTTCGACTTCACGCTCGGCCTCGGCGACGACGCGCTGATCGCGGCGCAGCGGCTCGGCGAGTGGACCACCCGCGCGCCGGAGATGGAGGAGGACATCGCGCTGGCCAACATCGCCCTCGACCAGCTCGGCGCAGCCCGGCTCCTGCTCACGTACGCGGGTGAGCTGGAGGGCGCGGGCCGGGACGAGGACGCGCTGGCCTACCTGCGCGGCGACCGGGAGTTCCGCAACTGCCTGCTGGTCGAGCTGCCCAACGGCGACTTCGCGGTGACCGTGGCGAAGCTGTTCTTCCTGGCCGCCTGGCAACTGCCGCTCTACACCGCGCTGGCCGGCTGCGCCGATGAGCGGCTGGCCGCCATCGGCGCGAAGGCGCGCAAGGAGTCGGCGTACCACCTGGACCACGCCTCGCTCTGGATGAAGCGCCTCGGCGACGGCACCGACGAGTCGCACCGCCGCGCGCAGGACGCGGTCGACCAGGTCTGGCCGTACGTCCACGAGCTGTTCGTCCCGGCCCCGGGGGCGCCCGTCGACCCGGCCACCCTGCGGGCCGACGTCGACGCCACCGTGGCCGCGGTGCTGGACGAGGCGACGCTGACCCGCCCGGAGACGAGCTGGGCGCCGGGCGGCGGCCGGGACGGCGTGCACACCGAGCACCTCTCCTACCTGCTGGCCGAGATGCAGGTGCTGCACCGTGCCCACCCGGGGGCGAGATGGTGACCACGGTGACCGACCCGAGGACGGCCGTAGCGGCGGTGGTGGACCCGGAGCTCCGGGTGATCACCATCGACGAGCTGGGCATCCTGCGCGAGGTCGAGCGGGAGCCGGACACCGGCCGGGTGGTCGTGACCATCACCCCCACCTACACCGGCTGCCCGGCGATGGACGTGATCCGCGCGGACATCCGCCGCGCGCTCGCCGCCGCCGGGCACCCGGACGCCGAGGTCCGCACGGTCTACCACCCGGCCTGGAGCACCGACTGGATCTCCGACACGGGCCGGGCCAAGCTGGCCGCCGCCGGCATCGCGCCGCCCGTCCCGCGCGGCGACGACACGGTGGTCCCGCTGACCCTGGCGGTCCGCTGCCCGCGCTGCGGGTCGCCGGAGACCACGCAGGTCAGCCGGTTCGGCTCCACCGCCTGCAAGGCGCTGTGGCGCTGCCGTTCCTGCTCCGAACCCTTCGACCACCTGAAGGCGCTGTGACTGTCACCATCACCCGTCCGGTGCGCCGCCGGCCGGTCTTCCACCCGCTGCCCGTCGCCGCCGTCGACCGGCTCACCGACGACTCGGTGTCGATCACCTTCGCGGTGCCCGAGGAGTTGCGGGAGACGTTCGCGTTCCGGGCCGGGCAGCACCTCACGGTCCGCCGTCCGGCGGTCGCGGACGACCCGGAGGCCGACGAGGCGCGGCGCTCGTACTCGATCAGCTCCACGCCTGACGAGCTGGCCCGGCACGGCCGGTTGCGGATCGGGGTGCGCGAGGTTCCGGGCGGCGCGTTCTCCGCGTACGCCTGCGGCGCGCTGCGTGGCGGCGACACCGTCGAGGTGCTGCCGCCGCTGGGGCACTTCACGTCCGCGTTCGCCCCGGACCGGGTCCGCCGGTACGGCGCGGTGGTCGCCGGCTCCGGCATCACGCCGGTGCTCGGCCTGGCCGCGACCGCGCTGGCCGTCGAGCCGGCCAGCACGTTCACCCTGGTGTACGGCAACCGCACGGCGAACACGGTGATGTTCGCCGAGGAGTTGGCCGACCTGAAGGACCGCTATCCGACCCGGCTGCACCTGGTGCACGTGCTCTCCCGCGAGATGGGCGAGTCACCGCTGCTCTCCGGGCGGATCGACGCGGACCGGCTGACCCGGCTGCTCGACACCGTGGTGCCGGGCGACGAGATCGAGGAGTGGTTCCTCTGCGGCCCGTACGGCATGGTGGAGGACGCCAAGGCGGTGCTGGCCGCGCGCGGTCTGCCCGACAAGGCGGTGCACACCGAACTGTTCCACGTGGACTCCGCGGCGGAGCCGGCGCGCCGCCCGGTCGAGCGGACCGGTGACGGGTCCGGCACCGAGGTGACGCTCGTGCTGGACGGGCGTTCGTCGAGTTTCACCATGGGCCGGGACGAGCGGGTGCTGGACGCGGCGCTGCGGGTGCGGAGCGAGCTGCCGTACGCCTGCAAGGGCGGGGTCTGCTCGACCTGCCGGGCCCGGGTGGTGGAGGGCGAGGTGACGATGGCCCGCAACTACGCGCTGGAGCCGGACGAGGTGGCCGCCGGATACGTGCTGACCTGCCAGTCCAGCCCGATCACCGACAGGCTGACGGTCGACTACGACGCGTGACATGTAGAACGCGACGTTCTACACTTGGTCGCATGGAGCGGATCGCTGTTCGGGAGCTGAACCAACACACCAGCCGGGTGTTGGCCCGGGTGCGCGCGGGCGAGACGGTCGAGGTGACCGACCGGGGGGAGCCGATCGCCCGTCTCGTCCCGGTGCTGGCCGGCGACGCCCTGCTCGGACGACTGGTGGCCGAAGGCCGGGCGACGGCACCGACCGCGGCCGGGCCGGTGCCGATGCCGCCGGTGCTCGGCGATCCCACGGTGGACGTCGCGGCGGCCCTGGTCGAGGCGCGTGACGAGGAGCGCTGGTGATCTACCTCGACTCGGCGGCGGTCATCAAGATGCTCCGGCGGGAGGAGGAGACCCCAGAACTGCTTGGCTGGTTGAACGACCGTGCCGGCACGGCCCTGGTCTCGTCGGTCCTGGTCGAGGTGGAGGTGCCGCGAGCGCTGCGCCGCGCTGCGCCGCAGGCGCTGGTCGGTGTCCCGTCGGTGTTGGGCCGCCTCTACCGGGTGGAGATCGACGCCGCGGTCCGGGCAACTGCGGGCGCCTATCCGGAGCCGATGCTGCGCAGTCTCGACGCGATCCACCTCGCCACCGCGGAGATCCTGGCCCGCCAGGCGGCCACCGAGTTCGTGGCCTTCCTGACCTACGACCGGCGGCTGCTGGAGGCGGCCAAGGCGGTGGGGTTGCCGGTGGCGAGCCCCGGGATGGCCTGACCCGGCGACTGGGGTTCTCGTCACCTGGCCGAGGAGGGGCGTGTCCGCCGTCGAGGGCGCGACGTAGGCTCGGGGACGTGACGGTGAGCCGGGAGATCGACGACATCCTGCAGCGTGGCGCGGACGGCGGGCGGATCACGCCCGAGGAGGCCCTGCTGCTCTACACCGAGGCGCCCTTCCACGCGTTGGGCGAGGCGGCCGACGCGGTCCGGCGGCGCCGCTACCCGGACAACATCGTTACGTACCTGATCGACCGCAACATCAACTACACGAACGTCTGCGTGACGGCGTGCAAGTTCTGCGCGTTCTACCGGGCCCCCAAGCACGCCGAGGGCTGGACCCACCCGACCGAGGAGATCCTGCGCCGTTGCGGCGAGGCGGTCGAGCTGGGCGCCACCCAGGTGATGCTCCAGGGCGGGCACCACCCGGACTACGGCGTCGACTACTACGAGGAGCTGTTCTCCTCGGTCAAGCAGGCCTACCCGCAGCTCGCCATCCACTCGATCGGCCCGAGCGAGATCCTGCACATGGCGAAGGTCTCCGGCGTGAGCCTCGACGAGGCCATCGCCCGGATCAAGGCCGCCGGCCTGGACTCGATCGCCGGCGCCGGGGCCGAGATGCTGCCGGACCGGCCGCGCAAGGCCATCGCACCGCTGAAGGAGTCCGGCGCGCGCTGGCTCGAGGTGATGGAGTTGGCGCACCGGCAGGGCCTGGAGTCGACCGCGACCATGATGATGGGCACCGGCGAGACCAACGCGGAGCGGATCGAGCACCTGCGGATGATCCGGGACGTGCAGGACCGCACCGGCGGCTTCCGGGCCTTCATCCCGTGGACCTACCAGCCGGAGAACAACCACCTGAAGGGCCGCACCCAGGCCACCGCGCTGGAATACCTGCGCCTGATCGCGGTGGCCCGGCTCTTCTTCGAGACGGTGCCGCACCTGCAGGCGTCCTGGCTGACCACGGGCAAGGACGTCGGGCAGCTCGCCCTGCACATGGGCGTGGACGACCTCGGCTCGATCATGCTGGAGGAGAACGTCATCTCCTCGGCCGGCGCCCGGCACCGGTCCAACCTGCACGAGCTGATCGGCATGATCCGCTCGGCGGACCGGATCCCGGCCCAGCGGGACACGCTCTACCACCGGCTCGCGGTGCACCACACGCCCGCCGACGACCCGAGCGACGACCGGGTGGTCTCGCACTTCTCGTCGATCGCCCTGCCGGGCGGCGGCGCCGGCCGGTCGCTGCCGTTGGTCGAGGTGAACTGACCGCTCGCGTGGGTGCCCGCACGGTCGGTGACGGCCGGCGCGCGTCGGCGTTCGGTCGAACGGCCGATGGTTGCTGAGCGAAAGGGTGCTTCCGGCAGGCTGGTCGTCCGGCCGCCGGTCGGGGCGCAGGGGAGCAAGAGCGATCAATTCGGACCGCCATTAAGCGATCCTTAGGTGTGCAGGTCGTGAACGTCCGTCGAGCGGGATGGCGGGGAAGATCGCAGACCGCTAATGTCCCCGCCCGTACCCTTTCCTGCACCCCACGGGGGGATCCACTTCCATGCTTATCCGTAGTCGCGTGCTCGCCGGTGCCACCGGCGTCCTCGCCGCCGGCCTCTTCGCCGCGCCGGCGATGGCCGAGCCGGCCTCGGCCGACCTGGCCATCGAGGCCACCGGCACCACGATCGCCGTGGGCGCGCCGGGCAAGACCGCGAGCGTCTCCCTGCTCAACAAGAGCAAGGTGGACGCCAAGGGCATCCTGGTCGGCCTGGACATCAGCAAGCTCGACACCAGCAAGGTGGACATTGACGAGTCCGGCTGCAACAAGCGCGAGGACGGCATCATCCTCTGCGGCATCCAGGGCGACACCCTGAAGGCCGGCGCGGACGTCGACTGGGGTTTCCCGCTGAAGCGCAAGGGCGCCGGGGTCGGCGACGCCGGCGAGATCAGCGCCATCATCCTGCACGACGGCCCGGACCCGGACGAGTCCAACAACGAGGTGACCGTCAAGGTCAACGTCGAGGGCACCGGCCCGGACCTGACCGTGGTCGCGTCCGACGTGGACAAGGCCGTCAAGGTCGAGGGCAACAAGATCTCCGTGGTGGGTGACCTGCACGCCGGTGAGACCGCCCAGCTCATCTACAGCACCTGGAACCAGGGCGACGCCACCGCGGCCGGCCTGAAGATCTCGGTCAAGCTGCCCAAGGGCGTCACGTTCGCCGAGGCCGAGGAGGGCTGCGTGGACGACGCCGCCAAGTCCTCCCGGGTCTGCACCTACGCGAGCCTGGACCTGATCCCGGAGTCGAAGGACAAGCCGGGTGACGAGCCGATCGCCGGTCTCCGCGCCTACCACCTGCTCACCGTCGGCAAGGACGTCAAGGCCGGCAGCCTGAGCGGCGGCAAGGTCACCGTCGAGGCGCTGGGCACCCAGTCGCTCACCGCCCGCGCCGCCGGCCGCAGCGCCCTCCCGGCGAACGCCGAGGCCGCCGCGCCCGTCGAGGTCGACGCCACCGACAACACCGACGCGTACGCTGTCGTGGTCGCCGCCGCCGCCGGCGGTTCCGGTGGCGGCGAGGGTGACGACGACGGTGGCCTGCCGGTCACCGGCCCGCAGGCCGGCCTGCTCGGCGGCGTCGGCGTCGCCGTGCTGGCCGCCGGTGGCGCGCTGTTCATGGCCGCCCGCCGTCGTCGCGTGGTCCTGGTGACCCCGGGCGACGAGAAGTCGGCCGTCTGACGCCTGTCGTCCTCCATCGGCCCATGAGGGCCGTTCACATAATGCACCGCGGCAGGGGCGGGATGGGTGACCATCCCGCCCCTGCTGTTCGTCGAGGTAGATGGGATTTCCATCGGCGCAGCGCTGGCGCCGCGCCGCGTCGCTCCGGTACCGTCCGTTCGTTCCGTGCCTGATCGGCACGTCCCTACCCCCGGGGGAACCATGACCTTCCGTTACCGATCCACACTGGCGCGTGCCGGCGTGGTGGCCCTGCTCTCCACCGCCGGCCTCGGCGCGGTCGGCGGCCCGGCGTACGCCGCCGGCGACGCCGACCTCCAGCTCATCCCGCTCAGCTACCAGCTCGCCAAGGGCGTCGACGAGGCCAAGGCCAAGCCGTTCAAGTTCCAGGTGAACAACGCCACCGGCACGGTCGACGCCAAGGACGTCCGCGTCACCGTGGAGACGAAGGGCCTCAAGTCCGGCAAGGTGGGGGTGCTCGTCCCGGACGGCTGCAAGGTCTCCGGCACCGCCTTCTCCTGCCTGCTCGGCGACCTGGCCGCCGGCACCACCGAGGACTTCGGCATCCCGCTCTTCTCCACCGGGGGCAGGGGCGCGGCCGGCACGCTCACGGTCTCCATCAGCGCGGCCAACGGCGACGGGATCCTGGACACCGTCGACCACGACGTCACCGTCACCGCGCCCGGCTACGACCTCACCACCTGGGTGCAGGACGTCCACGCCGACGTGCAGGTCGACGGCGACGAGACCGGCGAGGTGAACCTCCGTCCGGTGCGGCCGGGCGAGACCGCGCCGCTGGACTGGGCCGTCTTCAACGACGGCAGCAAGAAGGCCACCGGCGTCGCGTACGGGATCACGCTGCCGGCCGGCGTCACCTTCGCCGAGCTGCCCGAGGGCTGCGAGGCGCAGGAGCTGGGCGGCACCGCGCAGGCGTACTGCGTGGACCGGGGCGTGGTGCTCAAGCCCGGCCAGTACTACGCCGCCCCGGTGCGGGTGAAGGTCGGCGCGGACGTGACCGAGAAGCTGCTCCGTCCCGGCTTCGTCTGGGCCGAGGGCCTGGAGCGCGCCGCCGGTGAGCCCGAGGAGGCACCGCGCGTCGCCAGCTCGGCCCAGCGTCGTACCTTCTCCGAGGTCGACGACGGCGACAACACCGCCCAGTTCGACGTCTTCGTCGACCCGAGCGCGGAGCCGACCCCGAACCCGACGCCCACCCCGACCGCCACGCCGACGGCCGAGCCGACCCCGAGCGGCAGCGCGACCGCGGTGCCGACCCCGACCGCGGGCGGTGGCAGCGGCGGTGGCTCCGGCGACGGCGGCCTGCCGGTGACCGGCATGCAGGTGGGCCTGATCGGCGGCATCGGCGCGGTCGTGCTCGCCGCCGGCGCGGCGCTGCTGATGCTGTCCCGGCGCCGCAAGGTGGTCCTGGTCGCGCCGAGCGACGAGCGCACCGAGGACTGAGCCGGTCGCACCGGACACGGCCGGGGGGCGAGGTGGGCGACCACCTCGCCCCCGCGCCGTACCCGGGGTGGGTTGCTGGCAGAGTGGAGGGGTGAACAGTCGTTCCCCGCAGGGCGGGCGCGCCAGCCTGGAGAAGCAGCCGCACGAGGTCGCCGCCATGTTCGACGGCGTGGCGGCCCGTTACGACCTGACCAACACCGTGCTCTCCTTCGGGCAGGACCGGTCCTGGCGGCGGGCCACCCGGGCGGCGCTCGGGCTGCGTCCCGGCGAGCGGGTGCTCGACGTCGGCGCCGGCACCGGCGTCTCCACCGAGGAACTGGCCCACTCCGGCGCGTACGCGGTCGGCGCCGACCTGTCGCTGGGCATGCTGCACGCCGGCAAGCGCACCCGTCCGGCGGTGCCGCTGCTGGCCGGGGACGCGTTGCGGCTGCCGTTCGCCGACGCCAGCTTCGACGCGGTGACCATCTCCTTCGCGCTGCGCAACGTGAACGACACCGACGCGGCCCTGCGCGAGCTGGCCCGGGTCACCCGGCCGGGCGGGCGGCTGGTGGTGTGCGAGTTCAGCACCCCGGTCAACCCGGCGTTCCGGACGGTCTACCTGTCGTACCTGATGCGGTCGCTGCCGGCGGTGGCGCGGGCGGTGTCGAGCAACCCGGACGCCTACGTCTACCTCGCCGAGTCGATCCGGGCGTGGCCGGATCAGGCGGCGCTGGCCGCCCGGGTCGGCGCGGCCGGCTGGGGCCGGGTGGGGTGGCGCAACCTGACCGGCGGCGTGGTCGCGCTGCACCGCGCGGTCCGGAACTGATCGCCGCTTCGCGCCATTTCGTGAATGTCGGACTTCGGGCTGGTTCGCGCCGTAGGCTCGCGCCCATGACCGGATCCGACCAGGCCGCCACCGACGACGACGCCGCCGAGCTGATCGCGCAGCTCAGGGAGTTGGCCGGCGCGGATCCGGCGGAGGTCCGCCAGGTGGTCGCCGAGGTGCTGGCGGCATTGGACCGCGCGGCCGGCGGTGCGCTGCGCGACCACCTGCCCGAGACGATCCGGCTCGACGCCGGCCTCGGACCGGCCGCGCCGGCCCGCCCGTGACCGATCTCCACACTCTTACCGGCCGGTTTCCGAGAAGTTAGGCCCCCCTGGGCGCATACAGGTGTAACGCCGGTCATAGACTCCAACCCGATCGGCTTGTGAAGCATTTCACGAGCATGCGGGAGGAGGCGCGGATGACCGCGGTGGAGAACGACGCCGACGTCATCGTCGTGGGCGCCGGTCCCGGAGGATCGGCCACGGCACACCACCTGGCGCGGCACGGCGTACGCGTGCTGCTGCTGGAGAAGACGGAGTTTCCCCGGGAGAAGGTCTGCGGCGACGGGCTCACGCCCCGGGCCGTGCGGCAGCTCATCCGGATGGGCGTGGACACCTCGCCCGAGGCCGGCTGGCTGCACAACAAGGGCCTGCGGGTGATCGGCGGCGGCGTCCGCCTGGAGCTGGACTGGCCCGACCTGGCCAGCTTCCCCAACTACGGCCTGGTCCGGACCCGGCTCGACTTCGACGACCTGCTCGCCCGCCAGGCGGTCGCCGCCGGTGCGGAGCTGCGGACCAGCGTCAACGTCCTGGCCCCGGTGCTCGACGCGGACGACCGGGTGATCGGCGTGCAGGCCGAGGTCGGCCCGGACAAGGAGCCGGCCACCTTCCACGCGCCGCTGGTGGTCGCCGCGGACGGCGTCTCCGGCCGCTTCCCGCTCGCGCTCGGCATGGCCAAGCGGGAGGACCGGCCGATCGGCGTGGCGGTCCGCCGCTACTACCGCTCGCCCGCCAAGCACGACGACGACTACCTGGAGTCCTGGCTGGAGCTGCGGGCCAAGGGCAACGACGCGCTGCTGCCCGGCTACGGCTGGATCTTCGGGCTCGGCGACGGCCGGGTGAACGTCGGCCTCGGCGTGCTCAACTCCTCCTCGGCCTTCGGTAAGACGAACTACCGCAGGCTGCTCACCGACTGGCTGGCCAACACCCCGGAGGACTGGGGGATGACCGACGAGGCCAACGCGGAGGGTCCGATCCTCGGCGCCGCCCTGCCGATGGGCTTCAACCGGGTCCCGCACTACAGCCGGGGCGTGCTGCTCGTCGGCGACTCCGGCGGCATGGTGAACCCGTTCAACGGCGAGGGCATCGCGTACGCGATGGAGTCCGGCGAACTGGCCGCGGAGATCGCGGTGCAGGCGCTCGCCCGCCCGGCCGGCGCCGAGCGGGAACGCGCGTTGATGGCCTACCCGCAGGAGCTGAAGGCCCGCTTCGGCGGCTACTACCGGCTCGGCGGGATCTTCGTGAAGCTGATCGGCCGCCCCGAGGTGATGCGGATGGCCACCAAGCACGGCATGCCGCACCCGATGTTGATGCGCTTCGTGCTCAAGCTGCTGGCGAACCTCACCGACCCGCGCGGCGGGGACGCCATGGACCGGGTCATCAACGCCATGACGAGGGTGGCGCCGGCCGTGTAGGAACCACCGGCCCGGGGTCGACCGACCACGGGCCGGACAGAGATCGACCCCCGCCGACCGAGGTCGTCAGGGACGTGAATAGTGTGATTTTGGCCAACCACCGAGGTCAGGGAAGGACGAGCAGGGGACAACGATGACGCTCTCTCCTTATGCACCCATCATCGGGCTGTTCGCCCTCGCCGCGGGGTTCGCACTGTTCTCCGTGGCCGCCGCCCGATTCGCCGGCCCCCGGCGACTGAACAAGGCCAAGCTCGAGGCGTACGAGTGTGGCATCGAGCCGAGCCCGCAGCCGGTCGGCGGCGGCCGGTTCCCGATCAAGTTCTACCTGACGGCGATGCTCTTCATCGTCTTCGACATCGAGATCATCTTCCTCTACCCCTGGGCGGTCTCCTTCGACGCCCTGCCGATCTTCGGCTTCGTGGAGATGGTCATGTTCATCGTCGCGGTCTTCGTCGCCTACGCCTACGTCTGGCGGCGCGGCGGCCTGGACTGGGACTGAGGAGGTAGCAGATGGGCATCGAGGAGAAGCTTCCCTCCGGCGTCCTGCTCACCAGCGTCGAGAAGCTGGTCAACTGGTCGCGGAAGTCGTCCGTCTGGGGCGCCACGTTCGGCCTGGCCTGCTGCGCCATCGAGATGATGGCCGCGGGTGGCCCGCACTACGACATGGGCCGGTGGGGCATGGAGGTCTTCCGCGCCTCGCCCCGGCAGGCGGACCTGATGATCGTGGCCGGCCGGGTCAGCCAGAAGATGGCCCCGGTCCTGCGGCAGATCTACGACCAGATGGCCGAGCCCCGCTGGGTCATCTCGATGGGCGTCTGCGCCAGCAGCGGCGGCATGTTCAACAACTACGCCATCGTGCAGGGCGTCGACCACGTCGTCCCGGTCGACATGTACCTCCCCGGCTGCCCACCCCGGCCGGAGATGCTCATCGACGCGGTGCTCAAGCTCCGCGAGAAGATCATGTACGAGCCGCTGGGCCCGAACGGCCGCAAGATGCTCGAGGCCCGCAAGGAGCGCGGTGACGTGCCGGTCGTGCCGTACGGCTCGATGCCGTCGTCGTACCGCAACGACAAGGCCCGGCGCGCCGAGTGGACGAAGGCCGTCCGCGAGGGGCGCGAGGAGCAGTTGCGGATCGAGAACTGGATGAAGGCGCAGAACCACCTCCAGACGCAGGGGGGCCCGAAATGACCTCGCCGAACGACCGGACCAACGACGGCGGGGTGCCGGTGCCCACGACTCCCGTCGGCGCCAGCGGCACCGCGCCGGCCGAGTACCCGCCGGCCGGCCCCGCCGGTCGGGGCATGTTCGGCAACCAGGGCACCGGCGACGTGTCCGGCTACGGCGGCCTGGTCCGCCCGCGCAAGCCGATCGAGGAGGCCACCCGGCCGTACGGGAGCTACTTCGACGAGGTGCGTGACGCGCTGGAGGAGGCGTACCCGCAGTTCGGTGACGCGATCGAGAAGGTCGTGGTCGACCGGGGCGAGCTGACCCTGCACGTGCGGCCGGAGCGCATCGCCGAGGTCTGCCAGGTGATGCGCGACGACCTGTCGCTGCGCTTCGAGCTGTGCTCCTCGGTGTCCGGGGTGGACTACCTGGGCGCCGACGAGCGCCGGCTGCACGTGGTCTACCAGCTCACCTCGATGACCTACCGGCGGGTGGTCCGGCTGGAGGCCGCGGTCTCCGCCGAGGACCCGCACCTGCCGAGCGTCACCGCCGTCTACCCGACCGCCGACTGGCAGGAGCGGGAGACGTACGACATGTTCGGCATCGTCTTCGACGGCCACCCCGCCCTGACCCGGATCCTCATGCCGGACGACTGGGAGGGGCACCCGCAGCGCAAGGACTACCCGCTCGGCGGCGTACCCGTCGAGTACAAGGGTGCGGAAATTCCCCCGCCGGACCGTAGGAGGTCCTACCAGTGACCACGTCCAACTACGCGACCGAGCGCGAGACCACCGAGGGCAAGGTCTTCACCGTCACCGGTGGGGACTGGGACCAGGTCGTCTCCGGCACCGACCCGATCAACGACGAGCGCATCGTCGTCAACATGGGTCCGCAGCACCCGTCCACGCACGGCGTGCTGCGGCTGATCCTGGAGCTGGAGGGCGAGACGGTCCGCGAGGCCCGCTCGGTCGTCGGCTACCTGCACACCGGCATCGAGAAGAACCTGGAATACCGCAACTGGGTCCAGGGCTCGACGTTCGTGACCCGGATGGACTACCTCTCGCCGATCTTCAACGAGACGGCGTACGCGCTCGCGGTGGAGAAGCTGCTCGGCGTCACCGACGACGTCACCGAGCGGGCCACCACCATCCGGGTGCTGATGATGGAGCTGAACCGGATCTCCTCGCACCTGGTCTGGCTGGCCACCACCGGCATGGAGCTGGGCGCGATCAACATGATGTTGTACGGCTTCCGCGAGCGGGAGTACATCCTCGACATCTTCGAGACCATCACCGGCCTGCGGATGAACCACGCGTACGTCCGGCCGGGCGGGGTGGCACAGGACGTGCCGGACGACGCGATCCGCAAGATCCGCGACTTCCTGGTGCTGATGCCGAAGAAGCTCAAGGAGTACGAGAACCTGCTCTCCGGGCAGCCGATCTGGATCGAACGCACCCAGAACGTCGCGGTGCTCGACACCACCGCCTGTGTGGCGCTGGGCATCACCGGTCCGGTGCTCCGCTCGGCGGGGCTCGCCTGGGACCTGCGCAAGACCATGCCGTACTGCGGCTACGAGACGTACGAGTTCGACGTGCCGACCCACACCGACGGTGACGTGTGGGGCCGCTACCTGGTCCGGCTGGCGGAGATCCGCGAGTCGCTGAAGCTGGTCGAGCAGGCGCTCGACCGGTTGAAGCCGGGCCCGGTGATGGTCGCCGACAAGAAGATCGCCTGGCCGGCGCAGCTCGCCATCGGCGTCGACGGCATGGGCAACTCGCTGGAGCACGTCGCCAAGATCATGGGTCAGTCGATGGAGTCGCTGATCCACCACTTCAAGCTCGTCACCGAGGGCTTCCGGGTCCCGCCGGGCCAGGTGTACGTCGGCATCGAGTCGCCCCGCGGCGAGCTGGGCGTGCACGCGGTGTCCGACGGCGGCACCCGGCCCTACCGGGTGCACTACCGGGAGCCGAGCTTCGTCAACCTCCAGGCCCTGCCGGCCATGGCCGAGGGTGGCCTGATCGCCGACGTGATCGCCGGCGGCGCCTCGCTGGACCCCGTGATGGGTGGTTGTGACCGATGAGTACGACGTTTACCGAAGAGACCCGGCTGCGGGCGCGCGAGATCATCGCCCGCTACCCGGCGGACCGGTCCCGCTCGGCCCTGCTGCCGCTGCTGCACCTGGTCCAGTCCGAGGAGGGCTACGTCTCCCCGGCCGGCGTCGAGTTCTGCGCCGAGGTGCTGGGGCTGAACAAGGCCCAGGTCGGCGCCGTCGCCACCTTCTACACCATGTACAAGCGCAAGCCGACCGGTGACTACCTGGTCAGCGTCTGCACCAACACGATGTGCGACGTGCTGGGCGGGCAGACGGTCTACGACACGCTCGCCGAGCACCTGGGCGTCGGGCACGAGGAGACCACCGCCGACGGGAAGATCACCCTGGAGCACGCCGAGTGCCTGGCAGCGTGCGACTACGGCCCGGTGATGACCGTCAACTACGACTTCTTCGACAACGTCGAGCCGCAGGGCGCGCTCGGCGTGGTGCAGGAGTTGCAGGCCGGCGGCCGGCCGATGCCAACCCGGGGCGCCAGGCTCTGCACGCTCAAGGAGATGGCGGTCCAGCTCGCCGGTTTCGCCGACGAGCGGGACGGCGCGGTGGCCGACGGCGGGCCGGGCGAGCCGAGCCTGCGCGGCCTGCGCCTGGCCGAGCAGCACGGCATCTCGGTGCCGGGCTACGACCCGAAGACGCCGATCCGCAGCAAGGCCGAGGCCGACCGGGCCGCCGCCGAGGCGAAGGCGAAGGCCGAGGCCGAGAAGCCCGCCCCGGCACCGGAGAAGGCGCCCGAGCCGGCGAAGGCCGACGCCACGGGCACTCCGGCCAAGGCCGACACCGCCGGGAACGCGGGCGCGGCCGAGCCGGCGACGCCCGCGGCGGCCGGCGGCAGCACCGCGCCGGACGTGAAGGCGCCGGACGACAAGTCGCCGCAGGTGCGTACCGCGGAGACCCGGCAGCCGGACGCGAAGACCCCGGTGGCGGACGCGCCCGGCACCAAGCTGCCGGTGGACGGCCCGGCCCCGGCGCCCCGCGACGCGCGGGCGGCGGAGGCGGCCGGCGCGGCGGCGAACCCGCCGGCCGGCGACGGCAAGCCCGCCGGCGACGCGGCCGACGCGCAGGAGCGCAACCTCAAGGAGGCCGAGGCCGGTACGGACGCCGACGGCGCCGACCCGGCGGACGCGAACGGAACGGGGGCCCGGAAGTGACCACGCCTCGGCCGGAGACGCTGGCCAAGCTCACGCCGGTGCTCACCAAGCGCTGGCTGTCGCCGGACGCCTGGCGACTCGGCACCTACGAGAAGCTGGACGGCTACGCCGCCCTGCGCAAGGCGCTCAAGGCGCACCCGGACGACCTGATCCAGCTCATCAAGGACTCCGGGCTGCGCGGCCGGGGCGGCGCGGGCTTCCCGACCGGTCTCAAGTGGGGCTTCATCCCGCAGGGTGACGGCAAGCCGCACTACCTGGTGGTGAACGCCGACGAGGGCGAGCCGGGCACCTGCAAGGACCTGCCGCTGATGACCCACGACCCGCACTCGCTGGTCGAGGGCGTGATCATCGCGTCGTACGCGATCCGGGCCAGCCGGGCCTACATCTACATCCGCGGCGAGGCCGTGCACGCCGCCCGCCGGCTGCGCAGCGCGGTCGACGAGGCGTACGCCAAGGGCTACCTGGGCCGGAACATCCTCGGCTCGAAGTTCGACCTGGACCTGGTGGTGCACTCCGGCGCCGGGGCGTACATCTGCGGTGAGGAGACCGCGCTGCTGGACTCGCTGGAGGGCTTCCGGGGTCAGCCCCGGCTGCGCCCGCCGTTCCCGGCGACCCACGGCCTGTACGCCAGCCCGACCGTGGTCAACAACGTCGGCACCATCGCCAGCGTGCCGCCGATCGTGCTGGGCGGCGCGGACTGGTGGAAGACCATGGGCACGGAGAAGTCCTCCGGGCCGATGATCTACTCGCTCTCCGGCCGGATCGCCCACCCCGGCCAGTACGAGGCCTCGATGGGCATCACGCTGCGCGAGCTGATCGAGCTGGCCGGCGGAATGAAGCCCGGGCACGAGCTGAAGTTCTGGACCCCGGGCGGCTCCTCGACGCCGCTGCTCACCGCCGAGCACCTGGACGTGCCGCTGGACTTCGAGGGGGTGGCGGCGGCCGGCTCGATCCTGGGCACCACGGCCACCCAGATCTTCTCCGACCAGGACTGCCCGGTCTACGCGACCTACCGGTGGCTGGAGTTCTACCACCACGAGTCGTGCGGCAAGTGCACCCCGTGCCGGGAGGGCAACTACTGGATGGTCCGGGTCTACCGGCGCATCCTCGCCGGCCAGGGCACCCACGAGGACCTCGACACCCTGCTCGACACCTGCGACAACATCCTCGGCCGCTCGTTCTGCGGCCTGGGTGACGGTGCGACCAGCTCGGTGACCTCCTCGCTGAAGTACTTCAAGCAGGACTACCTCGACTACATCGAGGGACGTACCGCGCCGAAGCTGTCGGACAAGTCTCTGGTGGGAGCCCACTAATGACCGACGTAGCCAAGCAGACCGAGACCGTCACGCTGACCATCGACGGCGTCGAGGTCACCGCGCCGAAGGGCACCCTGCTGATCCGGGTGGCCGAGCAGATGGGCACCGAGATCCCGCGCTTCTGCGACCACCCGCTGCTGGCCCCGGCCGGCGCCTGCCGGCAGTGCCTGGTGGAGGTGGAGGGCCAGCGCAAGCCGGTCGCCTCCTGCACCCAGACCGTCGCCGACGGCATGGTGGTGCGGACCCAGCTCACCTCGCCGGTCGCCAAGAAGGCCCAGGAGGGGGTGATGGAGCTGCTGCTCCTCAACCACCCCCTGGACTGCCCGATGTGCGACAAGGGCGGCGAGTGCCCGCTGCAGAACCAGGCGATGTCCACCGGCCGCACGGACTCCCGGTTCCACGAGCACAAGCGGGAGTACCCGAAGCCGCTGCCGATCAGCACCCAGGTGCTGCTCGACCGCGAGCGCTGCGTGCTCTGCCAGCGGTGCACCCGGTTCTCCGAGGAGATCGCCGGCGACAAGTTCATCGACCTGATGGGACGCTCCTCGCACGAGGAGATCAACATCTACCGGGACGACGCGTACGGCGAGGAGGGCGACGAGGGGGATGTCCCCTTCAACTCCTACTTCTCCGGCAACACCGTGCAGATCTGCCCGGTCGGCGCGCTCACCGGCGCGCAGTACCGCTTCCGCTCCCGCCCGTTCGACCTGGTCTCCTCGCCCAGCGTCTGCGAGCACTGCTCGGCCGGGTGCGCGCAGCGCACCGACTGGCGGCGGGGCAAGGTGCTGCGCCGGTTGGCCGGCGACGACCCGGCGGTGAACGAGGAGTGGAACTGCGACAAGGGCCGCTGGGGCTTCCAGTACGCTCGCGCGTTCGACCGCCTCACCACCCCGCTGGTGCGCGACGAGAAGACCGGTGAGCTGCGCGAGGCGTCCTGGAGCGAGGCGTTCACCCGGGCCGCCGAGGGGCTGCGCGCGGCCCGCGACGCCGGCACCGGCACCGGCGTGCTGACCGGCGGCCGGCTCACCGTCGAGGACGCCTACGCGTACGCGAAGTTCGCCCGGGTCGCGCTGCACACCAACGACATCGACTTCCGGGCCCGCCCGGTCTCCCGTGAGGAGGCCGACTTCCTGGCCAGCAACGTCGCCGGGGTCACCGACGTGACCTACGCGGACGTGGAGAACGCGCCCGCGGTGGTGCTGGTCGGCCTGGAGCCGGAGGAGGAGTGCCCGATCCTCTTCCTGCGGCTGCGCAAGGCGTACCTGAAGAAGAAGCTCACGGTGTACGCGCTCGCGCCGTTCGCGACCCGCGGCCTGGAGAAGCTCGGGGCCAAGCTGGCCCGGGTGGTGCCGGGCGAGGAGGCCAGCGTGCTGGCCGAGCACGCCACCGTGGCCGAGGCGCTGGGGCAGCCCGGCGCGATCCTGATCGTCGGCGAGCGGCTGGGCGCGGTGCCCGGCGGCCTCTCCGCCGCGGCGGACGTGGCCCGGCGTACCGGCGCCCGGCTGGCCTGGGTGCCACGGCGCGCGGGTGACCGCGGCGCGGTCGACGCGGGCTGCCTGCCCAACCTGCTGCCCGGCGGCCGGGTGGTCACCGAACCGGCCGCTCGCGCGGAGCTGGGCGAGGCGTGGGACCTGCCGGCCGGGGTGATCCCCAGCCAGGCCGGCCGCGACACCGACGGCATTCTCGCCGCGGCCGCCGACGGTACGCTCGGCGCGCTGGTGGTGGCCGGCGTCGACCCGGCCGACCTGGCCGACCCGCGCCGGGCCGAGGAAGCCCTGGACGCGGTGCCGTTCCTGGTCAGCCTGGAACTGCGGATGAGCGCGGTGGCCCGTCGGGCGGACGTGGTCTTCCCGGTCGCCCCGGCGGTCGAGAAGGCCGGCAGCTTCCTCGACTGGGAGGGCCGGCTGCGCACCTTCGAGCGGGTGCTCGACACCGGCGCGATGACCGACGGCCGGGTGCTCGACGCGATCGCCGCGCAGTTCGACGTGCGACTCGGCGTCGGTGACGTGCTGAGCGTGCGCCGCGAGCTGGGCGCGCTGCCGCGTACCCGGACGTCCCGGCCGTCCGCGCCCTCGGTCGAGCCGGCCACCGTGCCGCAGCCCGGACCGGGCGAGGCCGTGCTGTCGACCTGGCACCAGCTCGTCGACCTGGGCAGCCTCACCGACGGCGACGAGCACCTCGCCGGCACCGCCCGCCCGCCGGTGGTCCGGCTGGGCAAGGGCACCGCCGAGGCGCTCGGCGTGGCCGACGGCGACCCGGTCACGGTCGGCACCGACCGCGGCGCGGTCACGCTGCCGGCGGCGATCAGCGAGATGCCGGACGGCGTCGTCTGGCTGCCGACCAACTCACCCGGCTCGACCGTGCGACGCAGCCTCGGCGCGACGTCCGGTCACGTCGTCAAGGTGACCGCGGCGCCTGTCGCCGCGGACGCCGCCGCGCGCCCGGGTCCGCTCCTCAACGCAGGGGGTGTCTCCGAGTGAATACCGTCGTCCTCGCGGCGCAGGACCCGACGCTCGCCGACTTCGGCAAGGACCCGTGGTGGCTGGTCCTCGGGAAGATCGTCTTCGCGTTCGCGTTCGGTCTGCTGGCCACGCTGCTCGGCGTCTGGTTCGAGCGGCGGGTGGTCGGCCGGATGGCGGTCCGGCCCGGCCCGAACCAGGTCGGCCCGTTCGGCCTGCTGCAGACGCTCGCCGACGGCCTGAAGATGGCGTTCAAGGAGGACATCCTCCCGCGCGCCGCCGACAAGGTGGTCTTCTTCTTCGCACCGACCATCTCGGTGATCTCCGCGGTCACCGCGCTGTCGGTGATCCCGTTCGGCCCGAGCGTGAGCATCTTCGGCCACTGGACGCCGCTCCAGGTCACCGACGTGCCGGTGGCGGTGCTGGTGATCCTGGCCTGCTCCTCGATGGGCGTCTACGGCATCGTGCTCGGCGGCTGGGCCTCCGGCTCCACCTACCCGCTGCTCGGCGGCCTGCGCTCCAGCGCCCAGATGATCTCCTACGAGGTCGCCATGGGGCTGAGCATCGTGGCCGTCTTCATGACCGCCGGCACGATGTCGACCAGCGGGATCGTCGCCGCGCAGGGCGACGCCACCCGGCTGAGCATCGGCGGGTTCGAGCTGCCCACCCCGGGCTGGTACGCGATCCTGCTGCTGCCCAGCTTCATCATCTTCTTCATCGCCATGGTCGGTGAGACCAACCGGGCGCCCTTCGACCTGCCGGAGGCGGAGTCGGAGCTGGTCGCGGGCTTCATGACGGAGTACAGCTCGCTGAAGTTCGCGCTCTTCATGCTCTCCGAGTACGTCGCCATGGTGAGCATGTCCGCGGTCACCACGACGCTGTTCCTCGGCGGCTGGCGGGCCCCCTGGCCGATCACGCTGTGGTCGGGCGCCAACGATGGTTGGTGGCCGATGCTGTGGTTCTTCGGCAAGGTGATCCTGCTGGTCTTCGTGTTCGTCTGGCTCCGCGGCACGCTGCCCCGGCTCCGGTACGACCAGTTCATGCGCTTCGGCTGGAAGGTGCTGCTGCCGATCAACCTGGTCTGGATCCTGGTGCTCGCCGGGCTCCGCTCGATCGAGGACTGGCAGACCAAGGACCGGCTTCTCGTCACCGCCATCGGCGCGGGCGTGCTGCTGCTGGCCACGCTCTTCTGGCCGAGCCGCAAGAAGCAGCCGAAGCCGTCGCCGCAGGAGCAGGCGGACAGCCGCCCGTACGGCAGCTTCCCGCTGCCACCGATGGATCTTCAGGTTCCGCCGAGCCCGCGTACCAAGCGCGTGGTCGCCGAGCGGGAGCCGGCCAACGTCGTCGCCGGCTCCGAGTCCAGGGAGGTGTGACGTGGGCGCGATCACCGGAACGTTCAAGGGCTTCGGGGTCACCTTCTCGCACATGTTCAAGAAGGTCGTCACCACCGACTACCCGTTCAAGCCGCCGGTCTCGGCGCCGCGCTACCACGGGCGGCACATCCTCAACCGGCACCCGGACGGGCTGGAGAAGTGCATCGGCTGCGAGCTGTGCGCCTGGGCCTGCCCGGCCGACGCGATCTACGTGGAGGGTGGCGACAACACCGAGGAGCAGCGTTTCTCCCCGGGTGAGCGGTACGCCAGCAACTACCAGATCAACTACGCCCGGTGCATCTTCTGCGGGCTCTGCATCGAGGCCTGCCCGACCCGGTCGCTCACCATGAGCAACGAGTACGAACTGGCCCGGGACAACCGGCAGGACCTGATCTTCACGAAGGAGCAGTTGCTCGCGCCGCTGCTCGAGGGCATGGAGCAGCCGCCGCACCCGATGCGGCTCGGTGACAGCGAGAAGGACTACTACGTCGGCGCGCTCACCAACCCGGGCACCTCGGCCGGCGCCGAGCAGTCGCCGGCGGGCGGCCGGTATCCGGTGGAGGAGCACCCCGGCGTGACCTTCCCCGGCGCCGAGCAGGCCGCGCAGCGGTCCGAGGCGGGCAAGGGAGCAGGGGTATGACCACGCAGACTGTGCTCGCCGCGGCGGGCGAGGTGTCCGGGGGCGAGGAGGTCACCTTCTGGATCCTCGCCCCGCTGGCCCTGATCGGGGCGCTCGGCATGGTGTGGGCCCGCAACGCGGTGCACTCCGCGCTCTGGCTGGTGCTGACCATGCTCTGCCTGGGCGTGTTCTACGTGCTCCAGGCCGGGCCGTTCATCGGCATGGTGCAGATCATCGTCTACACCGGCGCGATCATGATGCTCTTCCTGTTCGTGCTGATGCTCGTCGGCCGGGACGCGTCCGACTCGCTGATCGAGACGTTGCGCGGCCAGCGGGTCGCCGCGGTGGTGCTCGGGCTCGGCTTCGCCGGCCTGGTCGGCACCGGGCTCTACCGGGCGCTCAAGGGCGTCCAGGCGGTCGGGCTCGACCAGGCCAACGCCGAGGGCAACGTGCAGGGCATCGCCCGGCTGCTCTTCACCAAGTACGTCTTCGCCTTCGAGCTGACCTCGGCGCTGCTGATCACGGCCGCGGTGGGCGCGATGGTGCTGGCGCACGTGGAGCGGCGCAAGGAGGACCGGATGGACCAGGTCGCCACCATGAAGGCGCGGTTCCGGCCCGGCAACTACCCCGGCCCGAAGCCGGGCCCGGGCGTCTTCGCCACCTCCTCCTCGGTGGCCACGCCGGCCCGCCTGCCGGACGGCCGGCTGACCGACCGCGGCATCCCGGAGATCATGCCGGTGCGCGAGATGACGTCGGAGGAGACCGCACTGAAGGGGACCGACAAATGACCCCGGACTACTACCTGATCCTCGCGGCGGTGCTGTTCACCATCGGCGCCGTGGGCGTGCTGGTCCGGCGCAACGCGATCGTGCTGTTCATGTGCGTCGAGCTGATGCTCAACGCGGCCAACCTGACCCTGGTCACGTTCAGCCGGATCAACGGTGACCTGAACGGCCAGATCATGGCGTTCTTCGTGATGGTGGTCGCGGCGGCCGAGGTCGTGGTCGGGCTCGCGATCATCATGGCGATCTTCCGGACCCGGCGCTCGGCCAGCGTCGACGACGCCAACCTGCTGAAGTACTGAGGGGCCAGTCGTGGAACAGACTGTGGAATTCGCTACGGCGGATGGGCTGCTGGGCAGCGTCTGGCTGCTGGTGGCGATCCCGCTGGTCAGCGCGGCGATCCTGCTGCTGCTCGGCAGGCGGGCCGACCGCTGGGGCCACTGGCTGGGCGTGGCCGCCATCGGCGCCTCGTTCGTGCTCGGGCTGACCTACTTCTTCCAGCTCCGTAGCCTGGAGAACAAGCAGGTCCAGTCGAGCCTCTGGCAGTTCATCACGGTCGGCGACCTGAAGGTGGACTTCGGTCTGCTCTTCGACCCGCTGGCCGCGGTGTTCGTCCTGCTGATCACCGGGGTGGGCTTCCTGATCCACCTCTACGCCGTGGAGTACATGGCGCACGACGAGGGCCGGCGACGGTTCTTCGGGTACTTCAACCTGTTCGTCGCCGCGATGCTGCTGCTGGTGCTCGGCAACAACTACGTGATGCTCTACTTCGGCTGGGAGGGCGTCGGCCTGGCGTCGTACCTGCTGATCTCCTTCTGGTACGGCCGGCCCAGCGCGGCCACCGCCGGCAAGAAGGCGTTCCTGATGAACCGGGTCGGCGACGCCGGCCTGGCCATCGGCATCTTCGTCCTCTTCGCCCAGCTCGGCACCACCCAGTACGACGAGGTGTTCAACGGGGTCGGCTCGATGACCTCGACCACGGTGCTGGTGCTCGGCCTGCTGCTGCTGCTCGGCGCGGCCGGCAAGTCCGGCCAGTTCCCGCTCCAGGCGTGGCTGCCGGACGCGATGGAGGGCCCGACCCCGGTCTCCGCGCTGATCCACGCCGCCACCATGGTCACCGCGGGCGTCTACCTGATCGCCCGCTCCAACCCGATCTTCTCGGCGAACGAGACGCTCCAGCTCGTGGTGGTCAGCGTCGGTGCGCTCACGCTGCTGCTGGGCTGTGTCATCGGCGCCGCGAAGGACGACATCAAGCGGGTGCTGGCCTGGTCCACGGTCAGCCAGATCGGCTACATGTTCCTCGGCGTCGGCCTGGGCGGCGGCGCGTACGCGCTGGCCATCATCCACCTGCTGGCGCACGGCTTCTTCAAGGCCAACATGTTCCTCGGCGCCGGCTCGGTCATGCACGGCATGAAGGACCAGGTGGACATCCGCCGCTTCGGCGGGCTGTCGAAGTACATGAAGATCACCTGGCTCACCTTCATGATGGGCTGGCTGGCCATCATCGGCATCCCGCCGCTCTCCGGCTACTTCTCCAAGGAGCCGATCATCGCGTCCGCGTTCGAGCGGGAGGGCTGGACGGCCTGGCTGTTCGGCATGGCCGCGCTCCTCGGCGCCGGGCTCACCGCGTTCTACATGACCCGGCTCTTCGTGCTCACCTTCCACGGCCCGAAGCGGTGGACCGAGGACATCGAGCACCCGCACGAGTCGCCGAAGCTCATGACGATCCCGCTGATCCTGCTCGCCGCCGGCTCGGTGGTGGCCGGTGGCCTGATGACGCTGAACGACAGCGTGGTGTCCTGGCTGACCCCGGTGCTCGGCGAGGAGGCCGGTGGCGAGGCGCACGGCGTGCTCTCGCACACCGTGATCACCATCCTCTCCATCCTGATCACCGTGCTCGGCGCCGGGCTGGCCTGGTTCCTGTTCCGCAACGGCACGGCCACCGAGCCGCAGCCGGCCGGCGTGGTGGTCACCGCCGCCCGCCGCAACCTCTACACGGACGCCTTCAACGAGGCGGTCTTCGAGAAGCCGGGCATCTTCCTCACCCGGGCGCTGGTGTTCCTCGACAACCGGGGCGTCGATGGGCTGGTCAACGGCCTCGCCGCCGCGGTGGGCGGTGGCTCGGGCCGGCTCCGGCGGCTGCAGACCGGCTTCGTGCGGTCGTACGCGACCTCGATCCTGACCGGCGCGCTGCTCGTGGTGGCGGCGTTCCTGGCGGTGCAGGCGGGGTGGCTGGCGTGATCGACCTCAACGCGGCCGCCCCCGCCGGCGGGCCACGCAGTCACGACGGAGGTAAGGCCGAATAATGTCCAACTTCCCGTTCCTCTCGGTGCTGACCGTGGCGCCGCTGGTCGGTGCCCTGGTGGTGGCGCTGCTGCCACGCAGCCGGCCGGACCTGGCCAAGCTGGTGGCGTTCGGCTGGTCGCTGCTGGTGCTGGTGCTCTCGGTGGTGATGTGGTTCGCCTTCTCCGCCGGCGGCGACCGGTTCCAGTTCCGCGAGTCGTACCCGTGGATCCCGAACTGGGGCGTGCGGTTCACCTTCGAGGTGGACGGCATCGCGCTGGTCATGCTGATGCTGATCGCGATCCTGGTGCCGCTGGTCATCCTGGCGTCCTGGCACGACGCCGAGTCGTCCAAGCGCTCGGTGCCGGTCTACTTCGCGCTGCTGCTCGTCCTCGAATGCACGATGATCGGCGTCTTCGCCGCCGCCGACGTGTTCCTGTTCTACGTGTTCTTCGAGGTCATGCTGGTGCCGATGTACTTCCTGATCGGCAGCTACGGCGGCCACCAGCGGCAGTACGCGGCGGTGAAGTTCTTCCTCTACTCGCTGGTCGGCGGCCTGTTCATGCTGGCCGCGGTGATCGGCCTCTGGGTGGTCGGCGGCAAGACCTTCGACTGGCAGGCGTTGAGCCAGGCGGAGTTCGCCACCAACACCGCCCGCTGGCTGTTCCTCGGCTTCTTCCTCGCCTTCGCGATCAAGGCGCCGTTCTTCCCGTTCCACACCTGGCTGCCGGACGCCGGTGGCGCCGCGCCGGCCGGTGCGGCGGCGCTGCTGGTCGGCGTGCTGGACAAGGTCGGCACGTTCGGCATCCTGCGCTACTGCCTGCCGCTGTTCCCGGAGGCGTCGCGCTGGTTCGCGCCGTGGGCGCTGGCGCTCGGCGTGATCGGCATCATCTACGCCGCGCTGCTGGCGGTCGGGCAGAACGACCTGAAGCGGCTGGTGTCGTACACCTCGATCGCGCACTTCGGGTTCATCGGGGTGGGCATCTTCGCCTTCACCACCCAGGCCGGCACCGGCGCGGTGCTCTACATGCTCAACCACGGTCTCGCCACCGGCCTGCTGTTCCTGGTGGTCGGCATGCTGATCGCCCGGCGCGGTTCGGCGCTGATCAGCGACTTCGGCGGCGCGGGCAAGCTGGTCCCGGTGCTGGCCGGGGTGCTCTTCTTCGCCGGTCTGGCCTCGCTGGCGCTGCCCGGCACGGCGCCGTTCGTGTCCGAGTTCCTGGTGCTGATCGGCACGTTCACCGTCAACAAGCCGGTCGCGGTGATCGCCACGCTCGGCATCATCCTGGCGGCGGCCTACGTGCTGTGGATGGTGCAGCGCACCACCCAGGGCACGCTGAACCCGGCGCTGACCGAGGTCGAGGGCATGCGACGGGACCTCAGCCTGCGCGAGAAGGTGGTCGTCGCGCCGCTGATCGCGCTGATCGTGCTGCTCGGCTTCTATCCGAAGCCGGTCACCGATGTCATCAACCCCGCCGTCCAGGCGACCATGCAGGACGTCGGCAAGTCCGACCCCGCCCCTGAGGTCGGAAGCGTCCAGGAGGCCGCGAAGTGAGTGAACTGAAGCTGCCGTCGATCGACTACGCGGCGCTCGCTCCGATCCTGATCATGCTGGGCGCCGCCCTGCTGGGCGTCCTGGTCGAGGCGTTCGTGCCGCGCCGCCTGCGCAACGCGGTGCAGCTCGGGCTCGCCCTGGTGGCGGTGCTCGCCGCGATCACCATGGTGATCCTCAAGTCCGAGAGTCGGGTGATCACCGCGGGCGGCGCGCTCGCGGTGGACGGGCCGACGCTCTTCCTCCAGGGCGCGATCCTGGTCCTGGCCGTGATGGCGCTGCTGCTCGTCGGTGAGCGCACGGTGGAGCGGGGCGGCGCCTTCGTGGCGCACGCCGCGGTCACCGCCGAGTCGCCGGAGGACCGCAAGCAGGCCGAGGGTGTCGGCGGGGCCACCGAGGTCTACCCGCTGATGTCGTTCGCGATCGGCGGCATGCTGATCTTCGTGGCGGCGAACGACCTGCTGACCATGTTCATCTCGCTCGAGGTGTTCTCGCTGCCGCTCTACCTGCTCTGCGCGCTGGCCCGCCGCCGGCGGCTGCTGAGCCAGGAGGCGGCGATGAAGTACTTCCTGCTCGGCGCGTACGCCTCGGCGTTCTTCCTGTTCGGCGTGGCCCTGATCTACGGCTTCACCTCGGGCATCCCGGGCCGGGGCGCGGGCGTCGACTTCGCCACCGTGCACGCCGCGGTCGGCGAGTCCTCGTCCAGCCAGGTGCTGCTCTTCGCCGGCATGGCGCTGCTCGCCATCGGCCTGCTCTTCAAGGCCGCCGCCGCCCCGTTCCACGTCTGGACGCCTGATGTCTACCAGGGCGCGCCGACGCCGGTGACCGGCTTCATGGCCGCCTGCACCAAGGTCGCCGCGTTCGGTGCGCTGCTGCGCGTGTTCCACGTCGCGTTCGCCGGCGCCTCCTGGGACTTCACCCCGGTGATCGGCGCGGTGGCGGTGCTGACCATGCTGGTCGGCGCGGTGCTGGCGGTCACCCAGACGGACATCAAGCGGCTGCTGGCGTACTCGTCGATCGCGAACGCCGGCTACCTGCTGGTGGGTGTGCTGGCGCCGAGCAAGGAGGGGCTGTCCGGCACGATGTTCTACCTCGCCGCGTACGGCTTCTCGGTGCTCGCCGCGTTCGCCGTGGTGACGCTGGTGCGCGACGCGGACGGGGAGGCCACCCACCTGTCCCGCTGGGCCGGGCTGGGCCGCCGCTCGCCGTTCTTCGCGGCGATCTTCACGTTCATCCTGCTGGCGTTCGCCGGCATCCCGCTCACCAGCGGCTTCACCAGCAAGTTCGCGGTCTTCGGCCCGGCGCTGGAGGCGAACCAGGCCTGGCTGGTGATCGCCGGTGTGCTGACCAGCATGGTGCTGGCGTTCCCGTACCTGCGGGTCGTGGTGATGATGTGGCTCTCCGAGCCGGGTGAGGCCACCCCGACGGTGACCGTGCCGGGGGCGCTCACCTCGGCGGCCCTGGTCATCGGCGTGCTCGCCACGCTGGTCCTCGGCGTGGTCCCCGGGCCCCTGCTCGACCTGACCACCGGTGCCGCCGAATTCGTGCGATGACAGAGGTGGTCACACCGGGGGCCGGCACGCCGTGGCGTGCCGGCCCCCGGTCCGTATCCCCCTCACCGAGCAGGTCGAACGGGTGTGGCATGGTTGAAGACGTGGTGAATCCGGCTGGCGAGCGTTCAGGTCAGTTCGGCGCGCTCGGCCTGCACCTCGCCGACCCGCGCGTCGAGGCCTCCGTGCTGGGCGTGCTCGACCGGGTCGAGGCGGAGCTGCGCGCGAGCGTGATCAGCGCCGACCCGCTGGTCACCGAGGCCGCCCGGCACCTGATGGAGGCCGGCGGCAAGCGGTTCCGCCCGCTGCTGGTGGCGCTGGGCGCCCAGTTCGGCGATCCGGACGCCGCCCAGGTGGTGCCGGCGGCCGTGGTGATGGAGCTCACCCACCTGGCGACGCTCTACCACGACGACGTGATGGACGAGGCGGCCGTGCGGCGGGGTGCCCCGAGCGCCAACTCCCGCTGGGCCAACTCGGTGGCCATCCTGGTCGGCGACTTCCTCTTCGCCCGGGCCGCGGACATCGCGGCCGACCTGGGCCCCGAAGCGGTCCGGCTGCAGGCGCGCACGTTCGCCCGTTTGGTGCACGGCCAGATCGCCGAGACGGTCGGCCCGCGCGACACCGACCCGGTCGCGCACTATCTGCACGTCATCGCCGAGAAGACCGGTTCGCTGATCGCGACCTCGGCCCGCTTCGGCGGCATGTTCGGCGGCGCGTCCGCCGCGCACATCGAGGCCCTGGCCGGGTACGGCGAGGTCATCGGCGTCGCCTTCCAGCTCTCCGACGACCTGCTGGACATCGCCAGCGAGTCGGTGCAGTCGGGCAAGACGCCCGGCACCGACCTGCGGGAGGGCGTGCCCACCCTGCCGGTGCTCTACGCGCTGGCCGGCGACGACGCGGACGCCGCCAGCGTGCGACTGCGGGAGATCCTGGCCACCGGCCCGCTGGTCGACGACGCCCTGCACGCCGAGGCGCTCACCCTGCTGCGCGAGTCCCCGGCGCTCAAGCGGGCCCGGGAGACGGTGCGCAGTTATGCCGAGGAGGCCCGCGCCCGCCTGGCCCCGCTGCCTGAGGGCCCGGCGCGTCGCGCGCTGGAGTCCCTCTGCGACTACATCGCCGACCGCACGAGCTGACCTCCGGAGAGCCGGCGGGCGCCGAGGAGCATGAGCAGGGCGGCGAGGAGCATGGCCAGGGCGGCGGTCAGCCACATCACCGGGTAACCGGCGGCGCCGGCCAGCGCGCCGAGGCCGAGCGGGCCGAGGCAGCCGCCGGCGTACACCCCGGTCTGGGTGATGGAGGTGGCGGCGGCCGGCGCCTGCGGGTGGAGCCGGACCACCGCGAAGTTCAGCAGCCCGGGCCAGGACCAGCCGAGCCCGAAGCCGAGCACCACGCCCACGACCAGCGGCGCCGGGCCGGCCACGGCGAGCAGGAGCAGGCCCACCGAGCCCGCCAGCAGCAGCCCGGCGACGACGCCGACGTGTCCGCCCGCCCGGCGGTCGGCCAACCAGCCGACGCCCACCCGGGCCACCACGCACACCGCGCTGCCCAGGGTCAGGGTGAGACCGGCCAGGGCGGGTGGGAGCCCCCGGCCGGCGGACGAGTCGACCAGGAACGTGGCCAGCGCGTTCGCCGCGCCGGCCGCCAGCGTGGCGGCCAGCCCGACCACGACCAGCGCGCCCGTGCCGCCGCCGCGGCCGGCGGAGCGCGTCCCGGTCCGCCGGTCGCGGCCGGCCCGGGGTACGGCCGCGAGCGCGGCCAGCGCGGCGCCGGCGGCCGCCACGAACGCCCAGCGCCAGCCGGCGGTCAGCGCGACGGTCGGCACCGCCGCGCCGGCCAGCAGCGTGGAGACCGGGATGGCGGCCTGCTTCACGCCGAAGGAGAGCCCCTGCCGGTGGGCGGGCACGTGCTCGGCGAGCGCGGCGTTGCTGGCGAGCTGGCCGAGGGCGTTGGCGGCGGCACTGAGCGCCAGCAGCGCGACCAGCGCCGGGTAGGACCGGGCCAGCCCGGCCACGGCCAGCAGCGAGCCGGCCGAGAGCCCGATGGCCACCCGGGCGACCGGGGCCGGACCGTACCGCTCGACCAGGGCGCCGGAGGGCACCGACGCGAGCGCGCTGATCCCGAAGTAGACGGAGACGGCCAGGCCCAGCCCGGTCGGGCTGAAGCCCAACTCGTCACCGAGCTGGACGGCGAGGCCGCCGACCAGGAAGACCGGCAGGACGCAGGCGATCGTGGTGACGGTGGCGCCCGCGCCCACCCGGACCGCCCGTCCGGCCACCGGCGGGCCGGTCCGTGAAATTGTTTCGGTCATCGTCGGCCAACCTACGCCGCCCGCGTTTTTGCTGCTGATCGTGTCTGTCGGTGCACCGTCTGTGTCCGCCGATCTGGCATCCTCGACCCGAACAGGCATTTCGCACTCGGCCTGTTTTTCATATGGTGTAAGTCCCCGGCGGCGGAGGTGGTTGTGCGCGACCCCCTGGCGGAACCTTCGGACCTGATCCGCAGCGTCTCCCGCGCGCTTCGAGTGCTCGAATCGGTCGGCCGTGCGCCGAGGGGCCTCACCGTGAAACAGATCGCCCGCCGCTGCGAGCTGACCGTCGCCACCACCTACCACCTGGTGCGCACGCTGGCGTACGAGGGCTACGTGATCCGGCGCGAGGACGGGACGTACATCGTCGGGTTGGAGATCGCGGACCGTTACCGGGAGCTGGTCACCGCGTTCCGCGGGCCGCCGCCGGTCGGTGAGGCCCTGCGCCGGGCCGCGGCCGACACCGGCTGGAGCCACTACCTGGGACGTTTCGTCGGCGGGCAGGTGGCGGTGACCGCGTGCGCCGAGGGGCCCCGCTCGCCCTACATGGAGGACCTGGTGCCCGGCTTCGACGAGGGCGCGCACGCCACCGCGCTCGGCAAGAGCCTGCTCGCCACGCTCACCGCCGAGCAGCGCTTCCGCTACCTGCGCGAGTACGGCATGCGTCCGTTCACCACCGCCACCCTCACCACGGTCGAGGCGTTCGAGGCCGACCTGGCCGCCGGTGACCGGCGCGGCATGCAGTTGGAGCTGGGCCAGTTCCGGCAGGGCGTGGCCTGCGCCGCCGTGCTCGTCGCCCCGGACAAGGACATCGAGCGGCGGGTGGTGCTGGCCTGCGCGCTGCCGGCAAGCGAGATGATGACCTCCGCGCGGGTGGTCCGGGCCAAGCTGCTCACCGCCGCGCGGGCGATCGCCGACGGGATCGCCACCGAGAACTGAGCGGGCCACCACCCCGGTCGGGATGGTGGCCCGTCAGCGGGCGGTCCAGCGCCGGACCGCCCCGGGGAGGGTCAGCTACCGATCGCGCCGCCGTCCAGGCGCCAGGTGACCACCACGCCGGGCTTGGCGAAGTCGCCGTCCGGCCAGGTGGAGGCCGGGTTCTCCACCGACGCGCCGGAGATCTCACCCGGGTGCTGCACGGCCACGAAGACCGACCGGTTGTCCTTGGTGATGAACGGGCCGCAGGTCTCCGCGCCCAGCGGCACGGTGAGGAACTGCTTCAGGTGCCCCCGCTCCGGGCCCTCGACGGCAGTGGCGAAGAGGCCGTCGTTGCTGCCCAGCGCGTTGCCGTCGGTCGAGATCCAAAGGTTGCCGGTGGCGTCGAACGCGACGTTGTCCGGGCACGAGATCGGGGAGACCCTGGTCTTGTCGTAGCCGGCGAACCAGGTCGACGCGTCGGCCGGGTCGCCGCAGACGATCGGCAGCGACCAGGCGAAGGTCTCGGCCGTGTTGTCGCCCCGGTCCTCGACCAGCTCCAGGATCTGGCCGTGCTTGTTGGCGTTGCGCGGGTTCGCCTCGTCGGCCGGCGCCTTGCCGGCCTTGCCCCGGTCGGTGTTGTTGGTCAGCGCCACGTAGACCTTGCCGGTGAGCAGGCTCGGCTCGACGTCCTCGGGACGGTCCATCTTGGTCGCGCCGACCTTGTCGCCGGCCAGTCGGGTGAAGGTGAGCACGTCGGAGGCGGTCATCCCGTCGACGTACGAGCGGTTGCCGCTGACCAGCCTGATCCACCGGCCCCGGCCGCCGAAACCCCCGTCGGTGGGCAGCGCGCCGGTGCCGTCGATCTCGCCGGCCGGGCTGTCGCCCTCGATCCGGGCCACGTACAGCGTGCCGGACTCCAGCAGCGTCAGGTTGTGCTTGCGGGCCACCCAGGAGTTGCCCGGCATGAACTTCTTGTCCGAGACGAACTTGTAGAGGTAGTCGAAGCGCTCGTCGTCGCCCATGTACGCGACCACGTGACCACTGCGCGCCACGATGACGTTCGCGCCCTCGTGCTTCACCCGGCCCAGCGCGGTGTGCTTGCGCGGCCGGGACTCCGGGTCGAACGGGTCGATCTCGACGACCCAGCCGAACCGGTGCGCCTCGTTCGGGTGCTTCGCCAGGTCGAAGCGCTCGTCGGCGCGGTCCCACCTGCGGCTGCCGCTCGGGTAACGCACGTCGGTCGGGATGCCGTAGCGGGCCAGCTTCGGCTTCAGCTCCGCCGGCGCGCCGTCGCCGCCGACGAAGTACTGGTTGAAGTTCTCCTCGCCGGAGAGCACGGTGCCCCACGGGGTGACCCCGCCGGCGCAGTTGTTCAGCGTGCCGACGACGGTCCGGCCCTTCGGGTCGGCGGCGGTCCGGAGCCAGGCCGAACCGGCGGCCGGCCCGGTCAGCTCGAACTTCGTGGCCAGCGCGGTGACCCGGCGGTTGTACTCGCGCCGGCCGCGCCGTACCGGCCGCCACTGGCCGGTGTCCGCCACCCGCTCCAGCTCGACCACGGACATGCCGTGCGCGGCCATCGCCACCCGCACCTGCTCCACGGTCAACGCGTCCTGACCGGTGAAGCCGGGGAACATCAGGTCCTCGTTGGTGTACTCGTGGTTCACCACGAGCAGCGCGCGCCTGCGGTCGATCGGCAGCACGCCGACGAAGTCGTTGTTGTAGCCGAACTGCTCGGCCTGGGCGGCGGCGCTCTGGCGGCGTACGTCGAACGCGGGTGCGCCCGGCACCACCTCGTTGCCCCACTTGATGACGACGGCGTGGTCGTAGCCGTTCGGCACGACCAGCGTGTCCAGCTTGTTCGGCGGGATCGGCGTGAACGTCAGCGCCCCGCTTCCCGGGCGGCCGGCGGCGGCCGGGTCCGGGCCGGGCGCGGCCGGCGTGGCGGGCGCGGCGGCGGCCGGTGCGGCGCCGGCCAGCGCACCGGCGGCGGCGCCGCCGAAGCCGAGCACCAGCGCGCCGACCGCGCCGGCCCGGACCACGCCGCGCCGGGAGACCTCGGCGTCGACCAGGTCCCCGAAGTACGGGTTGTCGGAGCGGTTGGGCACCGGGTGGTCGCAGGCGTTGCCGCACCGGTACAGGCAGGTCATCGCGTCACGGCTGCCGTGGCGGGTGCCGCCCAGCAGCGGAAGCAGGCGAGGACGGTCGCTCATGAGGTGGAGCCTCCTGATCGGACTGGAGAAGGCGCGCCGGGCGGTCAGCCCTTGCGCGTACCCGCCGGACGGTGCCAGGGCGCGGTGAGCGTCGGTCGGCCCGGATGTGAACCGGGCGTGAACAGCTCCGGCCTGACCTGCGGCTGAACCGTTCGGCGTCACGGCACGTATGGAAGGGCGAACGCAACGCCCGGACGGGCGGACGCATCGCCGGTCTCCCCGCCGCCGGAAGCGAGGTACCGCCATCAGTGACCACGACGCCCAACTGCTGCGCGCGCTGCACGACGAGCACGCCGACGCGCTGTTCGCGCACGCGCTGAGGCTCGTCAACGGCGACCGGCCACGGGCCGAGGACCTGGTCCAGGAGACGCTGCTGCGCGCCTGGCGGCACCCGGAGTCGCTGGACCCGCGTCGGGGCTCGGTGCGCGCCTGGCTCTTCACCACCGCCCGGAACCTGGCCATCGACGCGTGGCGTCGCCGGTCGGCCCGGGTCGGCGAGGTCTACACCGACGAACTGCCGGAAACCGCCGAGACGGTCGACGAGACGGAGCGCGCGGTGGAGGCGTGGACGGTGGCCGAGGCGCTCAACCGGCTGAGCCCGACCCACCGCGAGGTGCTGGTCGAGTGCTTCTACCAGGGGCGTTCGGTGGCGGAGGCGGCCGCCCGGTTGGGCGTGCCGGCGGGCACGGTGAAGTCGCGCACCCACTACGCGCTGCGCTCGCTGCGGTTGGTGCTGGCCGAGATGGGGGTGACCGGATGACCCGCTGCGAGTTCGCGCACGACGACGGGGCGTACGTGCTGGGCGCCCTCGCCCCGGCCGACCGGGCCGCCTACGAGCGGCACCTGGCCGGCTGCGCGCAGTGCCGGGAGGCGGTGGCCGAGATCGCCGTGCTGCCCGGTCTGCTGGGCCGGCTCGACCCGGCCGGGCTGGAGCAGTTCCTGGAGGTCGGCCCGGAGGCATCCCGGGTGCCCGGACTGCTCGACGCCGCCCGGGAGCGACGGCGCCGCGACCGGTCGCGCTCCCGCCGGCGGTACGCGCTGACCGCGCTCGCCGCCGCCGTGCTCGCGGTGCTGGCCGGGGTCGGGGTGACCGTGGTCCGGCCGCCGGCCGAGCCGGCCACCCGGCCGGTGGCGCTCACCTCGATGCGGCCGGTCGCCGGCACCGCCCCGGTGCACGCCGAGGTGGGGTTGACCGAGACGCCGTGGGGCACCGAGGTGACCATGCACTGCGGCTACGACAGGCGGGCCGGGCACCGCGAGGCGTACACGTTCCGGCTGGTGGCCCACGGCCCGGACGGCGCGATCGAGCAGATCGGCTCCTGGCTGGCCGCCCCCGGCGACGACCTGCGCTTCTCCGGCGTCACCCGCTTCACCAGGGGCGAACTGGTCCGCCTGGAACTCCGCCGCGCCCCCGACACCCCCATCCTCACCTACGACCTCCGCTAACCCTCACCCTCACCCCCACCCCTCACCCCCACCCCTCGCTTCCGCGATCTTGCACTTGCGGCCCTCGTTACGGGCGGTTCGCCCTTTCTGTCGGGGCAGTAAGTGCAAGATCGGCGAGGGTGGGGGCGGGGGCGGGGGCGGGGTGGGGTGGGGTGGGGGCGGCGGCGGGAGTGGTGGAGGGCGTCGGTGGTGAAGACCACGAGGGCCAGCCAGACCAGGGCGAAGCCGGCCAGCCGGGCCGGGGGCATCGGCTCGTGGAAGATCAGCACGCCGCAACCGAGCTGGAGGATCGGGGCCAGGTACTGCAGCATGCCGACGGTGGACAGCGGCAGCCGGTTCGCCGCACCGGCGAAGAGCAGCAGCGGGATCGCGGTGGCGGCCCCGGCCAGCACCAGCAACGCGGTGTGTCCCGCCGAGACGTGCCCGAACGTCGAGTCGCCCCGCGCCGACAGCCAGGCCAGGTACGCCAGGGCCGGCAGCGCCAGCACCGCCGACTCGACGAAGAGCCCCTCCACGGCGGGCAGGCCGAGCCGCTTCTTGACCAGGCCGTAGCCGGCGAAGCTGAACGCGAGCGTCAGCGCCAGCCACGGCAGTCGCCCGTAGTCGACGGTGAGCACCGCCACCGCGAGCGCGCCGACGCCGAGCGCGCCCCACTGCGCCGGGCGCAGCCGCTCCCGCAGCGCCACCACGCCGAACAGCACTGAGACCAGCGGGTTGATGAAGTAGCCGAGCGCGGTCTCCACCACCCGGTCGGAGTTCACACCATAGATGTAGGTGCCCCAGTTGACCGCGATCAGCGCGGCGGCGAGCGTGATGCCGGCCAGCACCCGGGGCCGCTGGGCCAGCGTCCGCAGGAAGCCGATGTGGCGCATCGCGGCCAGCAGCAGCGCCACGAACGCCACCGACCAGACGATCCGGTGCGCGAGGATCTCCACCGGCCCGGCCGGGCGGAGCAGCTTCAGGTAGATCGGGAAGAAACCCCAGAGCAGGTACGCGCCGATGCCGTACAGGTAGCCGAGGCGGAGCTGGTTCACCGCTCCACCGTAAGTGGTGAATCCGGCTCTTGGTCCTTTCCGGTGACCGGCGTCACGCGCTCGTCCAGCTCCATGAACCGATTCGCCGCGACCGGCTGGAAGCCGAGCTTCGCGTACACCCCGTGGGCGTCCAGCGTCGCCAGCAGGATCCGGCGTACGCCCAGCTCGGCCAGGTGCTCGCGGACGCCCCCGGCCAGCCACGTGCCCAGCCCGCGACCCCGCTCGGCCCGGTCCACGTAGACGTCGCACAACCAGGCGAACGTGGCCCGGTCGGTCACCACCCGGGCGACCGCCACCTGCCGCAGGTCGCCCGGCCGGTAGACGCCGAAGCCGATCGAGCCGGCGAAGGCGCGCTCGACCGTCGGCCGGTCCCGCCCGAGCGCCCAGTAGGCGTCGGTGGCGAGCCAGGCGTGCACCCGCTCCAGGTCGAGCCGGTCCGGGTCGGTGCTGAGCTGGTAGCCGTCGGCGCGGGTCACGGTGAACACCCGGCCGAGGGTAGTGCGGCACCCGGGTCGTACGCCGGTCGGTTTCCCGCTGGCCGGACGGCCGGTCGCCGGACGGGCGGCGACCGGCCGGGACCGGTCAGTCGCGGTCGAGGACGGCGCCGAGGATCCAGGTGACGATGCCGACGAAGAGCGCGCCCAGCACCGCGGCCGGCCAGAACCCGTCCACGTGGAAGGGCAGTCCGGCCTCGCCGGCGATCCAACTGGTGAGCAGGAAGAGCAGACCGTTGACCACCAGCGCGATCAGGCCGAGGGTGAGCAGGTAGAAGCCGCAGCCCACGGTCTTGATGATCGGCTGGAGGACCGCGTTCACCACGCCGAAGATCACCGCGACGAGCAGCAGCGTGGTCACCGTCTCGGTGACCGACCCGGAGTGCAGGGAGATGCCCGGAATGAGCAGCGTGGCGAGCCAGAAGGCCACCGCCGTCGTGACCACCCGGATCAGAAGACCCTTCAGAAAATCCATGGCCGGGATCGTGCCACGCCGGTTCCGCCCGCGGAACCCGTGCCGACGGCTCAGCGCCGGGTCGGGCGACCGACCAGTTGCGACTCGACCGGCGTGGGCGAGAGCAGCGCCCACCGCAGCGCCCGCCGGTTGACCACCGCCACCATGTCGTCGCGGATCCGGGTGAGCCAGTCGGCGGAGGCGCCGAGACCGAGCGCCGTGCCGGCCAGCGCCGCCTCGGCCGGGTCGAGCGGTTGCAGGACGGCCAGGTCGGCGCGGGCCAGCGCCGGTGCGTCCGCCGGGGTCAGCTCGTCGCGGACCACCAGCACGGACTGCCAGGCCGTCGTCGGACCGGCCTCCGGCGGCACCGGGCCGGCGTCGACCACCAGCAGCAGCGGCCGCAACGGCGAACCGGGTGGGCCGCCGACCGGCCGCCCGGGCGGGACCAGCGGCACCGGCGCCCCGACCCCCCGGACGAACGCCTCCCAGGCCCTCGGCCGGGCGGTCTGTACCGCCACCCGCGCGCCGAGCGCCAACGCCCGCAGCACGATCAGTTGCGCGGCCGGCACCCCGCCGACCAGCAGCACCCGGGTGGTCGCCGGCCGGAACAGCCGGACCGTGAGCGGGCCGCCACGCCGGTTGGCGCCCACCATCAGCCCGGACCCGCCGACCGGCAGGTCCGGCGCGGTCGGCGGGGAGCCGGCCGGAGGCGCGCCCGCCCCGGTCGCCGCCAGCGGCAGGGTGGCGGCCAGCCCGGTCAGGTGCTCGCCGTCGAGGCGGCGCAGCTCCACTCCCGCGTCGGCGGCCACCCGGCCCAGCGCCCGCTCGGCCGCGGCCAGCTCCGCCGCGCTCCCGGCGGCCACCCGGACGGTCAGCTCGGCCGGGGCCGGCGCGGCGCCGACGCGGGGTCCGACGACGAGCGCGACGGTGCTGGCGGTGGCCGGCACCGCCAGCAACCGGGGCACCAGCGAGCGAACGGCCTCACCCCGAGGGTCCGGCCAGCGGCGCAGCCGCCAGGTGGCCTGCGGCAACCCGCCCACGGTGAGCATCGACCAGGTCTCCCGCGCCGGCGCGCCGGCGTCGTGGTGCGCCAGCTCGGCGATCACCCGCAGCGCCGCCGGCACGCCCAGCGGGCGGCCGGTGAGCGGGCCGAGCCGGCGGACGATCCGCCGGACCGTGCCGGCGAGCGCCCGCAGCAGCTCGTCGTCCGGCCAACCGTCGGCCCGTACCGCCCGGACCGCCAGCACCACCCGGGCGCGCCCGGCCAGCCGCCCGTCGGTGAGTTGGCGGTAGGACGTGCCGGCCGGGCCGCCGGCGACGGCCGGCACGGGCGCCGGGGATGCCGAGAAGAGCAGTTGGAGCCGGACCGGAGGGCTCTCCGGGCCGGCCGGGGGAAGCAGGTCGTGCGGCGCCGGCAGAGCCTGCGGGTGGTCGCCGAGCAGATCGTCCGGATCGCCGATCTCCAGCAGCGCGGTCAGCCCGGCCTCGTCGTGCAGCACGGCGGCCGGGCCACCGGCCAGCTCCGCGGCGTGCACCACCGTGCCCGGCCCGACCAGCTCCAGCAGCGCCGCCGGATCGGCCGCCGCGGGGAGGGTGCGGCGACGACTGAGGTACGCCACGGCGACGGTCAGCCACTCGTGCCACCAGCGGCCCCGGAACCGGACCCACGCGGCGGGCAGCAGCAGCGCCGCGGTCAGCAGCGCGACCGCGGTGGGCACGACACCACGCCCCGCGGCGGCCACGAGCACGGCGGCCGCGACCTGCGTGGTCACCACCTGGCCGGCGCGCACCGCGGTGGCCGGTCGTCGCCTCCACTGTGGTGCCGACGCGGTCGCGGAGGTGGGCCGGTCGGTCGTGGTCGCGGTCACCACACCTCCTCGTCCGGCCCGCCGGGTGACGCCGCCGTGGCTCATCGTAGTGGCGTCGTTGTCCACAGGGGAGCCCCGGGGGGTAGCAGAACCGGACTGGGACGGCTACCGTCAGCGACGAAAATCGTCACGCGTGCGCCCGCCGTCCCCTCCCCTCCGGCGGCCGCGAGCGCCGCGCCGACGAGTCCACGGTGGTCACATCGGTGACCAGCCACGACCGAGGAGACGAGGTGACGTCCGGGATGTCCCAGACCCAGGCAGAAGCCGCGGTGATGCAGCAGACCGCCGCGAAGTTCGAGCAGGTCGACCAGTCGCTGCAAACCATGCTGAGCGGCCTGATGGCCGAGCTGGAGGTGCTGCAGCAGGCCTGGCGGGGCGCCGGTGGGCGCTCGTTCACGCAGGTCAAGCAGCAGTGGGCGCAGGACCAGGCGACCCTTCAGCGGGCGCTGCGCGAGACCGCCACCGCGATCCGCAGCGCCGGCCGGCACTACGACGTCTCCGACACCGAGGCCGCCGGCCGGGTGTCGGGCACCAACCGCGGCATCCAGCTGCCGCTCTAGAGCATCGGAAGGGACGGGACCATGGAGCACGGTGTGCTGGTCGTCAACTTCGCCGCCCTGCAACAGGCCGGCGCGGACATCCAACGGGCGCTGACCACCCTCGAGAGCCAACTCGCGCAGCTCGAACGCGACGCCGCACCGCTGGTGGCGAGCTGGAACGGCGAGGCGCGTGAGGCGTACGAGCAGCGGCAGTCCCGGTGGCGGGCCGCCTCCCAGGACATGCAGGCGATGCTGCGCGACATCAAGCTCGCCGTGGAGGACTCCGCGGCCGACTACCTCGACACCGAGAAGCGCAACGCCAACCTGTTCCACTGATCCGGGCGCGGCCCGGGTGCCCCACCCGGGCCGCCTCCGCCGGTCAGGCCGGGCCGGCCGGCCGCCAACGCCGACGTGCTCCCCGGGGCAGCACCACGGCCAGCAGCGCCACCAGCACCGCCACGCCACCTGTCACGCCGGCCACCAGCAGTGCCCGGTCCCGGGCCGTGTCGCGGCGGGACTGGCGGGTCACCGCGGCCGGGTCCGGCCGGTCGGCGGGCAGCGCGGCTCCGCCCCGGGGGCGGGCGTCCACCCCGCCGGGCGCCTCGATCACCGCGCGGTACGGGTTGAGCACCCCCGCGCCGTAGCCCTCGCCCCGCCCCGGCGCCGGGTCGGTCGCGGCCAGGATCCGGGCGTCGACCTCGGCCGCGCTCAGCCCTGGGCGATACTGCCGCAGCAGCGCCGCGGTGGCGGCCACGAACGGCGTGGCATAGCTGGTCCCCTCCGCCCGGTGGTGGCCCTGTCCGGGTGCGGCCATCAGCACCTCGCCGCCCGGCGCGACCAGGTCGACGTACGCGCCGGTCTGGGAGAAGGCGGCGCGCGAGCCGTCCGAGCCGATCGCACCCACCCCGAGCACCCCGTCGTAGGCCGCCGGGTAGGGCCGGGGATCGCCGTTGTCGTGCAGGTTGCCGGCGGCGGCCACCACCACCACGTCCCGCCGCACCGCGTACGCCACCGCGGCGCGTACGGCCGGGTCGTCCGCGTAGAGCACGACGGACAGGTTGAGCACGTCCGCGTCGTGGTCCACCGCCCAGCGGACGGCCCGGGCGAAGCCGGCCGCGTCGACCGTGCGTCCCGACTCCCGCCCCTCGACCACCTGCTGCTCGCTCACCCGGACCGGCAGGATGCGCGCGCCCGGCGCGAGCCCGCGGAACGCGACGCCCGGTCGTGGCGTGGCGACGATGATGCTCGCCACCCCGGTGCCGTGGCCGGCGCAGTCCCGGGTGCCGTCCCCGCCCGGGTCGAGGAAGTCCGCGCCCGCCAGCACCCGGCCGGCGAGTTGCGGGTGGGACCGGTCCACCCCCGAGTCGACCACCGCCACCACCACGCCGGCGCCGGTCGCGAGCGGGGCGAGCCGCTCCGGCGCGTACCGTTGCTGGGGCCATGGTTGCTCGGCCACCGGACGGGCCGGCGCGGGCGGCGCGGCGCAGCCGGACGGCGCGCGGGCCGCCGCCGGAGCGGCGGGCAGGCCGGTGGCGAGGAGGGTCGCCAGGGTGGCCAGGGCCGGACGCGCGAGGTGCCGAGCCATCGACGACCTCCGTAACGTGTCGACTCCGGAACGGGATGTTAGCGCCTCGCCGACGCCACGGTCGTCCGTCGATGGCCAGGCATTGTGATGTGGTTACCACCTTGTAGGTTGTAGGCGATGCCTGTGGCCTGTTCACGGAAGGAGAGGTGGCCGTGACCGGATGGGAGCCGGCCACCGAGGCCGAGGTGGCGATGCGGGACGCGCTGCACGCGCAGGACCAGCAACGATACTTCCGGGTGCTGACCCACGTCGATCTTGTGCTGCCGGTCGCCGGTGGCTCGACCGCCGGTTGGGGCACCTGGACCTCCGGTGGTCGGACGCACGTGCTGGCGTTCACCTCCGTCGCCGCGCTTCGCGCCAGCCTGGGGGAGAACGCCGGCGCCACGCGTCGCCTGTCGTACCCGGATCTGGCCGCCGGCTGGCCCAACCAGGAGTGGTGGCTGGCGGTCAACCCGGGCCTGCCGGTCGAGGGCTACCTGCCCGCCTGGTACGTCGCCCAGCTCGCCCGGGGTGACGTCCGGCTGCCCGGCCGGACCATGGGCGCGCGAGCCCGTCTGGAGCGGGTGGAGAGCGCCACCCGGGCCGCCCGCAACGGCGTCACCGGATCCGCCCGCGAGGATCCGCTCGTCCCGGCTCCCGCCGCCTCCGCGCCTCCGGTCCCGCCCGAGCCGATCGGCCGGGTGGCGGAGCCCGAGGAGCCGGCCACCGTGCCGATGCGGACCGTTCCGGTCCTGGGGCGCCGTGTCCCGGCCGCCTCGTCCCGCCGCCGCGAGCCGGCCACCGGTGACCGCGGCCGGGTCGCGCCCGGCGACGGCGCCGCCCCGGACGCGCTCGACGGCTGGCTCACCGACCTGCGTCGCCGGCCGGACGAGCCGGACCCGTTCGCGGCCGGCCGCACCGCACCGGCCGAGGAGGCGCCGGTGCCGCCGGCGCCACCACCGGCCCGGTCCTTCTTCGAGCCGACCTCCGGACGGTCCAGCCGACGGTCCTCGCCGCTGGACGCGCCCCGGCGCTCCGGCGACCGGGCGACCCCGCCGTCCCGGTTCGCCGGCGGCCAGCCGTTCCCACGGCGCCGGCCGCTCAACGAGCCGGTACGCGAGGACCCGACCCGGGCGTTCCAGGTGGGCGCGGACGAGCCGCCGCCGCCCCGGCCGGTCGAGGCGGCCACACCGTTCCAGCCGGCCCGCCCACCCGAGGACGTCACCCGCACGCTGCCCCGCCGGCACGCCGGCCCGGCCGTGCCCACGTCGGACGAGACGGCGCCGGCCGCCCCGGACCGGGACACCCCCGGCTGGCCCGTCCCGGACGCGCCGGTGGAGGCGGAGGAACTGCCGCCGTCGATGGCCGAGCCGGTGTCCGCCCCGCCCGCGCCGCGTCGTGACTTCACGCCGATCGTCATCGAGGGCATCGTCGTCGAGGCCCGCGACCTGACCGAGCCGGTGCCGGCCTGGTCGCCACCGGCCGCGGACGAGTACGCCGCCCCGACGCTCGCGGACCCGCCGGCCGACCCGACCGTGCCGGACGAGGAGGCGACGGCCCCGCTCCCGCCGATGGCCGGGCCCGACGACCTGACCGTGCCACTCGCCCGGTCGGCCGCGTCCTCCGGCGAGCCGACGACGTCACTGTTCGCGCCGCGTTCTCCGGAGGAGGCGGCATCCCCCGCCGAGCCGACCACATCGCTGTTCGCGCCGGTCTCGTCGGAGGAGCCGACCTCGTCGTTCTTCGCGCCGGCGCCGGCGGAGTCGACCACGGCGCTGTCCGCGCCAACGTCGTCGGCGTCGGAGCGCGGTGGGTCGCTGTTCGACCCGGCCGCGTCCGTGGAGCCGCCCCCGTCGTCGTTCGCGTCCGCGCCGGAGCCGACCACGTCGTTGTTCGCGCCGGTGTCGCCGGAGGAGCCGGCCACCGTGTCGTTCACGTCGGCACCGGCTGCGTCGGAGGAGTCGACCACGGCGCTGTTCGCGTCGACGTCGTCGGCGTCGGAGCGGGGTGGGTCCCTGTTCGACCCGGCTGCGTCCGTGGGACCGACGACGGCGTTTGCCCCGGCGGCTTCGGTCGAGCCGACCACGTCGCTGTTCACCCCGGCGTCGTCGGAGGAGTCGACGACGGCGTTTGCCCCGGCGGCTTCGGTCGAGCCGGCCACGTCGTTGTTCGCGCCGGTGTCGCCGGAGGAGTCGGCCACCGTGTCGTTCGCGTCGGCGCCGGCGGCGTCGGAGGAGTCGACCACGGCGCTGTTCGGCCCGACGTCGTCGGTGGAGCCGACGACGGCGTTCGCCCCGGCGGCCTCGGCCGAGCCGACCACGTCGCGGTACGCGCCGGAGGAGCCGACGACCGCGCTGTTCACGCCGGTGCCGCCCGAGGAGCCCACCACGGCGCTGTTCGACTCGGCGTGGTCGGGAGAGCCTGCGGGGTCGGGCGAGCCGGCGGGGTCGGACCAGGCCGGGGAGACGGCGTACCGGCCCGGCGACGTCGAGCGGACCGGGGCCGAGCCGGCCACCGGAGGCACCGCGACCCCGGCGGACGATCCGGACTTCGAGCCGGCCAACGAGGTCGAGGAGGAGTTGCTGGCCGCTCTCGGCAGCGGGAACGCGGACGGCTTCCTCACCACCCTGCTGCTGGCCCGGGTGCTGCTGCCGGTCGCGTTCGACTCGGCGCCGGGCAGCCGCCCCGGTGACAAGGGTTTCTCCTGGCGCACCGAGACGGTCGACGGGGTGCGGTACGTGGTGGTCTACACGTCGCCGGAGCGGCTCGCCGAGCATGCCGACGGCCCGGTCGACACGATGCGGGTCAAGTTCGTCCAGCTCATCCGCCGGTGGCCGGACGAGAACTGGTCGTTCCTGGTGAACCCGGGCAGCCCGGTCGGTGCGGCGTACCCGGGGGAGCAGGTTCTCGCGCTGGCCAACTGGGCCGCCGAGGTGGGGCTCGGCGACGACCCGGAGACCGAGCCGGAGCCGGCCGCCTCCACGCCGGCCCCGAAGGCCCAGCCCCGGACGGACGCCCCGGCGACGCCGCCGAGCCGGCCGGTGACGATGCAGAAGGCGATCGCGGCGAGTCAGCTCGCCTACTACCTGGAGCGGGGCTACGACCGGGTCTCCGGGTTCGTGCACCGGGCCGGCGAGCTGGCCCACCTGCGTACCCCGGCGGAGTTGTTCGACGCCCTCGGCCTCGGCCATCCCGGTTCCCCGTTCTCCCCCGACGACGAGGAGTTCTACCTGCTGCGCTGGCCGGCCTACCGGCCGAGCCTCTACCGGATCCCGTACGGCGGGCAGAACGAGGCCGCGATGCGCGCGATGGAGGGTTGGGTGATCGAGCGGCCCCCGTTCCGCGGCAACGGCTTCGCGCCGGGGGAGAGCAGCGACGTGGTCGCCGAGTTCAAGGTGGACAGTGCGCGGCTGCCGCACGGCGCCGAGCTGTGGCGGGTCGGGGCGGACGGCGACGCCCGGCTGGTCGCGGTCCTGGACACCGACGCGCTGCTCTGGCGGAAGGCGGACGAGGCGTGACCCGCGACGGCTACGTGGCCCGCTGGCACGGCCGGGAGTACCAGGCCAGCCCGGACGGCGACGACGTCCGCCTCTACCAGCCGGAACCGGACGAGGGCTTCACCGAGGTACGCCCCGGCCGGTACGTCCGGGTGGTGCCGGCGGTCGAGGTGGACGACCTGGCGTACGTGCGGACCACCTGCACCTGGCAGGGGCAGCCGTTCATCGTGCTGGCCGAGCACGAGGGCTGGTTGCGGGTGGAGTACACCGGCGGGCGCTGGCCGGTGGCGGAGGCGATGGGGCTGGAGGCGTTCGACTTCGGCGTCTACCAGGGTTGGGCGCCCGCCACCGAGGTGGCCGGGTTGGGCGAGCAGCGGGTCTGAGTCAGGACTTCGCCCACCGCAGGATCTCGCCGAGCACCAGGTCGCGTGCCTCCACGTGCGGGAAGTGGCCGACCCCGTCGAGCAGCCGCCACTCGTACGGCGCGCTGACGTAGCGGCCGGAGCCCTGGGCGGTGCGGGGGAGCGACGCCTCATCCAGCGCGCCGTGCAGTTGCAGCGTCGGCGTGACCAGCGGCTTCTGCATCAGCTTCACGAACCGGTAGCCGTGCAGCCGCAGCACCGACCGGAACGCCCAGCGGTAGCCCTCCAGCGCGCAGAACGCGGCCTGCGGGATCTGCATCGCCACCCGGCAGCACCGGGCGTAGTCGGCGAAGTCCGGCCCGTCGACCCAGCGCGGCCCGCCCCACCGGCGCAGCATCTCCTCCACCTCGGCGGCGCCGTCCCGGGTCAGCATGTGCTCGTAGCGGGGGAGCTGGAACTTCAACGTCGCGGTGGCCGAGGCGAACTGGCCGCGCGGGTCGGCGACGATCGCGGTACGCAGCCGGAGCGGGTGCGGCGCGCCGAGCACCACGAGCCGGCGGACCAGCGTGGGGTGGAACGAAGCGGCGGTCCAGCCGATGAGGCCACCGGCGCCGGTGCCGACCACCGTGGCCGAGCGTTCACCGAGCGCCCGGATCAGGCCGGCCACGTCGGCGGCGAGCGTGTAGCCGTCGTACCCCCGGGGTGGCTTGTCGCTCGCGCCGTAACCGCGCAGGTCGACGGCGACCGCGCGGAAGCCGGCGTCGGCGAGCGCGGGGAGCATCTCGTGCCAGGCGTACCAGTATTCCGGGAAGCCGTGCAGGAGGAGCACCATCGGGCCGGTGCCCGCCTCGACGACGTGGAACCGGCTGCCGTTGGCGCCGACGAACCGGTGCGTCCACGGCCCTTCGGGCATCACGCAGGACTCGTCGGCGGCCCCGCCGCGCTGGTCGGTCATGGGGCTCAGCCTAGGGCCGGCGGTTCTCCGCCGGCCCCGCAGGTGCTCAGGATCAGGGATTTCTCCGGGATGCGCCGGGCTGCTCGGGACGCGAGCGCGGGGCCGGCGACGGCGTCGCCGGCCCCGCGTCGTGACGGTCAGCGGAGGTAGTTGCTGAACACCCGGTTGGCCACCGCGTCGCCGGTCGCCAGGCCGGCGTCGGCGTCCCACCGGTAGTGCACGCCCAGCCAGAGCCGGCTGAGGGCGTTCTCGTTGGCGGCGGCGGAGAAGGAGGTGAAGGTGCGCTGCACCCCGGACGCCTTGGGGTCCTCGGTGGTGGCGGTGAAGGTGACCGCGTCGGTGCCGTAGAACCGCTTCATGACGCCTGCCCAGGCCCCGGCGAAGGTGGCGTGACCGGAGATGTACGCCGGGAAGTTGGGCGAGAAGTGGGTGCCGTCGGCGGCCGTGGAGAGCGGCTCCCACGCCTTGTTGGGCGTGGTGGCGGCGTTGCCGTCGCTCTGCGGCTCCTCGATCGCGGTGTCCGGGCGCCACAGGTCGATGGTGGTCTCGTACTTGGCGTCCCAGGCCGCGATCGAGGCGTCCGCCATGGCCATGGCGACCAGGGCGAAGAGTCGGCTCGTCGCGGCGGTGCCCTTGGCCTTGGCGATGATCTGGGTGTGCTCGAAGAGCTGGCCCGGGGGCTTGTAGGTGCCGTTGAGGTCGTTGGCCCAGAAGAAGGCCGCCTGGGTCTGGTCGGCGGTGCGGAGCGTGCTGGTGGACCCGCCGTAGTTCCGCACCTCGTTGACCTGGGTCGCGTACGTGGAACTGGTCAGCATCGAGGTGATGGTGGTGAAGCCGCCGGGGAGCGAGGGGCGGAACTGCGAGGAGGAGGTCAGCGCGAACGGCGTGACCCGGCCCCAGTTCGGGCTGGCCGCGACCGTGCCGGCCTCGGTGGGCCGCCACTGCCCGGCGGCGATGGTCGGGGTGTACGCGGTGTTGTTCCCGGAGCCGTCGTTCGCCCGGGCGTTGATCATGTTCTGTGCGGTGCCGTCGCCGACGCTCGTGCTCCATCCCTCGGGGCCCGGCTCGCCGATCGGCGGGAAGACGCGGGCGCCCTGGTAGTCGGCGGTGAAGTCGCGGGTCGGGAAGACCGCCCGCAGCACCTTGACGGCGGCCGCGTCGACGTTCATGTCGAGGTCGTAGCTCCAGTTCGGGAGCCGGCTCACCTTGCCCAGGTAGGCGCTCTGGGTGCCGGACAGCGAGGCGGTGGCGTCCCACATCGCGAGGTGCATCATCGCCCCGGCCCGGGCCAGGACGGTCGGCGGGCCGCCCACGGCCCGGTAGGTCTTGAGCAGGACGTCGTTCCAGTAGATCGTGTGGTCGAAGCCGGGTGACACGGCAGCGGCCGGGGACTGCACGGCGACCAGCCCACCGATCGCGGTGACGGCGGTGAGCGCGATTGCGGCAAGTCGCCGCAGGGGTGTCCTTCGCAAGGTGATCCTTCCCCGTTCCGGGTCCCTCTGTAGAGGGTGTGCCGGTGGAAGTTCCATCGACATGCACCGATCATGTCGTCGGCTCGCGCGGCGCGGCAGGGCGGAGTGGCCCGCGGTCCGCAAGTTGCAAGATCAGATCCAGCCGCGGCGGACCGCCGCGATGCCGAGGGTCATCCGGTTGACCGCGCCGAGCTGCTCCTCGAGCATCTCGAAGTGCCGCCGCACCCACCGGGTGCTGCGGCCCAGGCTGCGGGCGATCGACTCGTCCTTGGCGCCCACCGCGGCCAGCCGGAGGATCTCAAGCTGCACCTCGGACGGCTGGTCGGCGTCCGGCGGGGCGTCCAGCGCCGTCCGACCGGGGTCGACCGGGAGCGCCCGGACCCAGGCCCCGTCGAAGTGCTGGCGCGCCAACTCCACCAGCTCGGCGCGGCGGAGCAGCAGACCGACCGGACCCGCCGGCTGCCGCAGCGAGAGCAGCGCGACCCCGTCGGCGAGCTGCATCGTGGTGACCAGGAGGGGCAGCACCCGGAAGCGGTGACCGGAGCGGCCCGCCCGGGTCACCGCGTCCCGGTAGTCCGCCGCCTCCAGCCGCGTACGCGCCGCGACGCCCCGGTGCCCGGCGTCGCCCGGCGCGGGCATCGGATGCTCCGGCGCGGCGCCGCCGGACGGCTCGCCGTGCAGGAGCCGGCAACCTGCCGCCTCCCGCTCGCAGAGCCGGCCCGAGAGCCGACGGAACTCCGGGTCGTCCGCCACCACGTCGATGCCCGGCTCACTGGGCTGTGCCCCCTCGCCGAGCCGACTGATCCACCACTGCAACTCGCTGCTCGCCTCGGCGAGGTGGCTCTGCGCCCGGTGCAGATCGTGTTGGCTGGTGGAGATCGAACGGCGCAGCTCGTCGAGAACGGACGCGTGCCGGTCGCTGACCGCTCTCGCGGTGGGACGGAAAGTCTCTCGATGGACGTCGTCGGACAGCAGCTCTCCAGACATGGTGCCCCCCGTTGCCACGCGGCTGCCCGGGAGCCATGGCGGTCGCCCGACCCGACCGGCAGCCACGCAGTGACGATCGTCGTTGCTTCCGCAGGTCGGGTCAATCGTCCGTACCTCCCTTGACCGGAGGACGGACGTGTGCTGTCGGGAGTCAGTCGGTCACGATCCGCATCGGCACGCCGGGGCCGCAGTCGACGGCGGAGTCACCGGGGGCCAGGCGCAGCGAGACGAACGCGCCTTCGCGCAGCTCGCCGGCGTCCGGGCCGTGCAGCGCGTACTCCCGGCCGTTCTCGTCCACCAGGCCGTAGCAGGGACCGGTGCCACCCCGGGTGATCCAGCCGGCCACCACGCCGGCCGGACGGGCGTCGGTGGGCTTCTTCGGCGGCCCGGCAGGCCGGCGCGGGATCGGCGGCCGGGTGGCGGAGAGCGGGGTGGGGCGACCGGCCGGTGCGGCCGGTGAGCCGGAGGCCGCCGGCCCGGGCGATGCGGGCGTGGACGCGGCCGGGCCCGACGGCGCGGGCGTGGACGCGGCGGGGGACACCTGCTCGTCTCGGGGCATCGGGTCTCCGGTTGAGGCGCAGCCCGCGAGCGCGGCGACGAGAGTCGTCGCCAGGGCGGTCCGTAGGGCGGTGCGAGGGGTCACGAGGGTCCGACGCGGGGCGGCGCCCGCTGGTTCCCCCGGAACGGGGCGAGGCCCGGGCGGTGGAACCGCCCGGGCCTCGCTGTGGTGCGACGATCCGTGGATCAGGAGATGCGGATCTTCATCGAGGTGCCGTTCTGCTCGACCACGCGGATCTTGACCCCGTTGTTCGGGACCTTGACACCGTGGTTCGGCAGCTCGGCGAACCAGTACTGCTTGCTGTCGTCGAACACCGGAGCAGCGGCCTGACCGCGGATGTACTGCGGCTGGCTGTTGATGTGCAGGGTGAACGAGTCGGCCTTCTTCAGGCTGAACGGCGCGTCGTAGACCTGGACGCGGGCCCGCCAGGGCTGCCCGGTCAGGTTGTAGAGCGGCCGCGGACGCGAGTCGATGTACAGGTTCCGACCCTCACCCGGGTGACCACCCGGGTTGGTCGCCGACGCCGGAGCGGTGTTGTTGTCCGCCCAACGCAGGTTCCAGTACGAGATCAGCAGACCCTCCTGGTACGCGTAGTGGTCCACGTAGTCCGGGCGGGTGTTCGCGTAGCCGAAGAAGTACGGGCCGGTCTTCAGGTACTTGTCGTACGAGACGTAGGACCGGTTGCCCGCGATGTAGTAGTTGTCGAACTTGCGGGTGTAGGTCTCCTCGACGATGCCGAAGCCACCCGCCAGGGTCCAGCCGTTGGTGCCGGCCTCGGCGCCGTCGGCGAGAACGGTCTGACCGTCGGCGGTCACGGTGATGGCGTCACCGTAGAAGCCGCCGGAGGACACACCGCCGTCCGTCTGGTAGCGCAGCCGGAACTGCACGACCTTGCCGGCCGCCGCGTCCATCGGGATGTTGACGTCGACCCAGTTGCCCCTGCTGCTGCCGTCGAGGGCGAAGCGGCCGGGGGAGATCTCCTTCAGCGGCCGACCGTCGACGGTGCCGGGCAGGCTCACCCAGCTGCTACCGCCGTCGAGCGACGCCTCGAAGAACATGTAGTCGAAGCCGGTCTCGATGTTGTACCGGCCCTTCATGGTGAGAGCGGCCGTCGACTTCCCGGTGAAGTCCAGGGTCCGGGTCATCGAGCTGTTCAGGTCGTCCGCGTTACCGGAGAAGTACTGCTTCGTACCCTCGAACGGCTTGCCGTTCTGGAACGTGTACTCCCGCTGCGGCAGCACCACGACGGCAGCCTGCGCCTTGGACGAGTTGTACTCCTGCGGCCCCAGGTTCAGGGTGCGCTTCTGACCGGCGACGACCGTCTCGTAGTCGAGCCAGCCGAGCTGGAGCTTGTTCCACGCGCCCAGGTCACCACCGCGGTCACCGATGCCGGCGTCGTTCTTGGCGCCGAGCCGGCTCTGGGCCATCAGGGTCCAGTGCTCGTTGTTGTTGTCGGCGCTGGTGCCCACGTTGTAGTCGTCCGGCAGACCGAGGTCGTGACCGTACTCGTGGTAGAAGACGCTCCGGCCACCGTTCTCCGGCTGGATCGTGTAGTCGCCGATCCAGACGCCGGTGTTGCCGATCTGCGTGCCACCGGCCGGGAAGTCGGCCGGACCGGTGTTGCCCTGGTCGCTGGCGTACGCGTACCAGCGGTGGCTCCAGATGGCGTCCTCACCCTGGATCGGGTCACCGTCGGCCTGGTCGCCGCCGGCGTGGACGATCTGGAAGTGGTCGATGTAGCCGTCGGGCTCGTTGAAGTTGCCGTCGCCGTCGTAGTCGTAACGGTCGTACTCGTCCATCGACTTGACGTCCGCGGCGATCTGCGCGTCCGTCCGGCCCTGCTTCTTCTGGTCGGCGACCCACTGGTTCGCGGCGTCCCGGACCAGGTCCCAGGTGTTGCTGCAGACATTGCTGTCGCAGACCGCCGGGTCGCCGGTCGGGTCGTCGTCGGCCTTCGGGTCGTCGGAGCGCCCGTACCGGGCCTCGTTGTACTTGACCTTGACCCAGTTGGTGACCTCGCCCTCGACGCTGTACCGACCCGAGGACTGGGCCTCGTAGTACTGCTTCAGCGACTCGTCACCCGGCTTGGTGCCGAAGTACAGCTGCCGGTAGTGCTCGGCGCTGTAGTCCGGCTGCCAGACCGTGGAGTTGTCCACCGCCCGGTTGGGCTGGGGGATCTGGTTGACGCGCGGCCCGTCGAACTTGGTCGGACCCGCGGTGTTCGGGTCGGTGTCCTTGTCCGGGAAATCCGGGTGCCGCTCGTCGCCGAACTCCGCGAGGATGACGAAGATCTTGTCGGTCCGCTCGCGGGAGAGCTCGACGTACTGGTCCTTGGTCGGACCCTTGCCGGCCTTGGTGCTCCGGGCGGCCTTGCCCGCCGAGGCACCCTCGGCAGCCGTCTCGCCAACCTTGACGACCGTGCTGCCGTTGATCTTCTGGGCCTTCGCCCTGCCGGACAGAACCTCGCTGAGGCCTTCCTGGCGCAGCGCGCGCCGCTTGTCCTCGAGCGGGTTGGGCAGGTCGTGTTCAGCCTGCGCAGGCTCGGCCACCGACGGAGCGGTGGTCGGCAGCTTCGGCGTCGGCGCGGCACTGGCGGACGTACCTGCCATCAGCCCCGTCGCGGTCAGCGAAAGCCCGAGCAGACCCACTGCGACTTTGCGCACGTGGTACCTCCGGTGTGAGGGAACCGGCCCTTGGGGGTACGGGCCGGTGGAACGTCCCACAAGTGGGACCCTTGGTGAACATAGACACTGCCGGGACCGGTGGGAAGATGCGCGCGTCGATTTGTGGCAACTTTTTGTTGGCGGCGTCTTTCCCCGTCACACCCCGGCCGATCGGCGGGGCGCTGACCAGCGCCGATGTCCGTTCGGCCGATTCCAACGACACCTGTGGATATGCGGAAGGGTCGGGAGCGATGCCGCTCCCGACCCTTCCCTTCATCCGGACCGTTCAGCCCATTTTTCCGGGCATTCCGGTTCCGGTTTAGCGTTGTTGATCAGTTCTTCGGCGGGACCACGAACACCGTGGCGTACGCGTTGTCCTTCGCCGCCTTCAGGATGACGATCGAGGTGCCGTACGCGACACCCGCGTCCCGCGGGTTGCCGGTGCCCAGCACGATCGCGCCGCCACCCAACTCGGTGCCGTACCAGTCGGTCGCCGGGCTGCCGTCCGGGTTCACCACCCGGGTGGTGTACTTCTGGTTGCCCTTCGACGGGACGACCACCGAGGCGTCGTTGTCCCGCGCGTACGCGGCGCCGTCGCGGATCTCGATGCCCGGGTACCAGCCCTTGGCGTCGGTGAAGGCCCGCACCGGCGCCTGGGCGCCGAACTTCGTGCAGTACTCGCTGTACGGCTCGTCCGACGCCTCCAGGCACTCCTTGAACGGGTACGTCTTCGTCAACCCGAACGCGGCGTTGGACGACTGCGGGCGGCTGGGCAGGTTCTTCAGCACCGACGGGTCCTTCGCCGCCGCCTCGCCCGTGCGGCGCAGCGGGTCGTTGTGCGAGTCGACGATCAGCAGCCCGCCCTTGGCGCCGTAGCTGGGCAGCGCGGTCATCTGCCCGGTGACGTGGTTGACGTCGCCGAGCTCGGTGTCCCGGTACCACACCAGCATGCCCGGCGCGTTGTAGGAGATCCGGTCGACCTTCCACGCCTCGTGCGAGTAGACGGTGTCGTAGGTGTACTTCAGGCCCTTGTCGAAGCCGTCGAAGTTGCGCCACTCGGCCAGGTAGTAGTGCGACTTGACCTGGGTGCCCGAGTCGGTGTGCCAGCCGGCGCCGCTGGTGTCGGTGAACGTGCCGCCGGTCTGGGTCCAGCCGGCCGCCCCGCCCTCGACGTCGTCGCTCCACGTGGTGGCGCCGCCGCCGGTCACCGAGAAGTCGTCGGCGAACCAGCCGCGCTCCTGGAACGCCTCGTCGGTGGCGTACCGCAGCCGCACCTGCACGGTCTGCCCGGCGTACGGCGACAGGTCCACGTAGTCGTGGCGCCAGCCGTCGGTGCTGCCGGTCAGGCCGTACTTCTTGTTGCCGAAGTCGACCATCCGCCCGTTCGGGTCGGCGTAGCCGTCGTCGGTGGAGACCAGCGCGCCGGACTCGTCGTACACCTTGCGCTCGGTCCAGGTGGCGCCGCCGTCGGTGGAGACCTCGACGAAGCCGTAGTCCCAGTCCTCCTCGATGACGTAGTCGTTCCACATCCAGAACTTCGCGTCGGCGGCGTTCGGGACGGTCACCGTGCGGCTCAGCTTGACGTCCGCCCACGCCTGGTCGGCGCCGGAGTACCACATGTTCGCGCCGCTGTGCGGCTCGGCCAGCGTGATCACCTTGTCCGGCAGGTCGATCTTGATGCCGTCCTCGGTGCCGACCGGCGTACGCGAGGTCTGCCCGAGCTTGACCAGCTTGGCCCGGTCACCCGGCCCGAAGGTCTTCGGCTCGGCCCAGCCGAGCACCCACTTGTCCCAGAGGCCCATGTGGGTGGGGAGCGCCTGGAAGATCTCGCCGGAGTGCGAGCCGGACGCCATCAGGTCCCAGAAGTCCACGTCGGAGTCGGCGTTGCCCGAGGTGTCGTAGAGGTCCGGCAGGCCGAGGTCGTGCCCGAACTCGTGGGCGAAGACGCCGACGCCGGCGTCCTCCGGCTGCACGATGTAGTTCGACACCTTCAGGTTGGTGCCGGGGATCGTGTAGCCGCCGGCCACGGTGGACGAGTGCGCCCAGACCGAGTAGACGCCGACGTCGCCGCCACCGCGGGACTTGCCCTGGTTGGCGTGCACCAGCACCAGGTGGTCGATCACGCCGTCCGGCTCGTGGAAGTTGCCGTCGCCGTCGCGGTCGCTCTGGTCCTCGATGTCGTAGTCGGCCCACGGGAAGCTCGGGTCGGCGGCGGCCAGCGCGTCGATCGCGTCGGTGGCGAGCCGGCCCGCGCCCTGCGGGTTGTCCGGGTGGCCGTTCATCGACTGCTCACGCCCGGCGACCCAGTTGCCGTTCTCGTCCTGGAAGCAGCGCGACGCCGCGTACCAGCCCTCCGAGTGCGGGACCGTGATCCACGGGCTGGCCTGCCCGTCCACGGTGTACGCGCCCTTGGACATCTCCAGGTACATGTTGTGCATGGTCCGCCCGGCCAGGCTGATGCCCGGCTTGCCGTCCGGCCCCTTGAGGTCCTTGCGGACCCGCTCCGTGATGCCCTTCTTGGTGTAGAGCATCTTGTCGTAGTGGGCCGGGGAGAAGTCCGGCACCCACATCGAGTTGTTGTCCTTGTGCGGCAGGGTGGCCGGGTTCGGGATGGTGTTGTGCCGCGGCCCGTTCTGCACCGTGCCGGGAACGCAGGTGCGGTCCTCGAAGACCGTCTTCGGGACCATCACGTTGGTGAAGTCGTCGTTGGCCTTGTCGTTGAACTCGACCAGCAGCGTCAGCAGCTTGGCGGTCTGGGTGCTCTTGGCCTTCTTGATCTTTCGCGGGCTCTGCCCGGTCCGGATCGACTTGGCCTCCAGCTTGGCCAGCTCACGCGCCGTGGCCGGGTTGCCGCCGGCGTACTTGCGGTCGTAGGCGCGGGCCTCGTCGGCCGGGGAGGAGAAGACCCCGTCCCTACCCTTGGTCTCCTTGCCGCCGGTGTCCGGCTGCACCTCGGGCTCGGCGTAGTTGATGTAGTACTCGTCCGCCGCGATGGTCGCCGGTGCGGGCCGGGACGGCTGGGCCGCCGCGCTGCCCGTCGCGGTCAGCGACGTGGCCGCGAGGGCGATGGCGGGCAGCGCGACGAGTAGTCGTCTGCCCGCCTTGGACTGCGAAATGGGGAGCATGCCACTCCGATCGTCGGGAATGGTGAGGGACCGGTCGACTCAGTGACACCTGTCGAAATCCGCCGGTTGCGGCTGAAGGTAGTCGACTCGGCGCGCCATCGACAGGGGTGAACAGGCCAGTGCGCCTCGGCCGATCGACCGGCATGATCTTCGCGTACGACGAGGGGGCGGGCCGCCGCGCGACCCGCCCCCCGGTTACCGCCCTGGTCAGTCCTCGTCGGACCGGCCCCCGCCCATCCCGGAGGAGATCAGGTCCATCACCGAGGAGTCCTGGAGCGTGGTCACGTCCCCGAGCGACCGGTTCTCCGCCACGTCCCGCAGCAGTCGTCGCATGATCTTGCCGGAGCGGGTCTTCGGCAGCTCCGGCACCAGCATGATCTGCCGCGGCTTGGCGATCGGGCCGAGCGTCTTCGCCACGTGGTTGCGCAGCTCGGCGATGAGCTGCTCGCCCGCGTCGCCGGAGATCTCCGCGCTGCCGCGCGGGATGGCGAACGCCACGATCGCCTGCCCGGTCGTCGGGTCGGTCGCGCCCACCACCGCCGCCTCCGCCACCGACGGGTGGCTGACCAGCGCCGACTCGACCTCCGTGGTGGAGATGTTGTGCCCGGACACCAGCATCACGTCGTCGACCCGGCCGAGCAGCCAGATGTGCCCGTCGTCGTCCTTCTTGGCGCCGTCGCCGGCGAAGTAGACCCACTTGTCGCCGGCGTTCGCGCCCGCGCCGAACCGCGACCAGTAGGTCTCCAGGAACCGGCTGTCGTCGCCCCAGATGGTGCGCAGCATCGACGGCCACGGCTCGGTCAGCACCAGGTAGCCACCGCCGCCGTTCGGCACCGACTCGCCCTGGTCGTCGACCACGTCGGCGGCGATGCCGGGCAACGGCGCCATCGCCGAACCGGGCTTCGCCTCGGTCACGCCCGGCAACGGCGAGATCATCATCGCCCCGGTCTCGGTCTGCCACCAGGTGTCGACCACCGGCAGCTCACCCCGGCCCACGTACTGCCGGTACCAGATCCACGCCTCCGGGTTGATCGGCTCGCCGACGCTGCCGAGCAGGCGCAGCGACGACAGGTCGTAGCCGGCCGGGACGTCCTCACCCCACTTCATCATGGTGCGGATCAGCGTCGGCGCGGTGTAGAGGATGCTGACCTTGTACTTGTCGACGATCTCCCAGAACCGGCCCTTGTGCGGCGTGTCCGGGGTGCCCTCGTACATGATCTGGGTGGCGCCGTTGGAGAGCGGGCCGTAGACGATGTAGGAGTGGCCGGTCACCCAGCCGATGTCGGCCGTGCACCAGTAGACGTCGGTCTCCGGCTTCAGGTCGAAGACCGCGTGCGTGGTGTACGACGCCTGTGTCAGGTAGCCGCCGGTGGTGTGCAGGATGCCCTTCGGCCGGGCGGTGGTGCCGCTGGTGTAGAGGATGAACAGCGGGTGCTCGGCGTCGAACGGCTGCGCCTCGTGCTCCGGCGAGGCGTTCTCCACCGCCTCGTGCCACCAGTGGTCCTTCGCCGACCAGCCGACCTCCTCGCCGGTGCGGCGCACCACCAGCACGTGCTCCACCGACGGGCAGTTCGCCACCGCCTCGTCCACGGTCGGCTTCAGCGCCGACGGCTTGCCCCGGCGGAACCCGCCGTCCGCGGTGATCACCACCTTGGCGCTGGCGTCCTGGATCCGGTTGGTCAACGCGTCGGCGGAGAAGCCGCCGAACACCACGCTGTGGGTGGCGCCGATCCGGGCGCAGGCGAGCATCGCCACCGCCGCCTCCGGGATCATCGGCAGGTAGATCGCCACCCGGTCGCCGGCGGTCACGCCCAGCTCGGTCAACGCGTTCGCCGCCTGGCAGGTGAGCCGGTGCAGGTCGGCGTAGGTGACCGTGCGGGTGTCGCCCGGCTCGCCCTCCCAGTGGATCGCCACCTTGTCGCCGTGGCCCGCCTCCACGTGCCGGTCCACGCAGTTGTACGCCACGTTGAGCCGGCCACCGGTGAACCACTTCGCGAACGGGGCGTTCGACCAGTCGAGCACCTGCTCCCACGGCTGCGCCCAGGTCAGCCGGCCGGCCTGGCGCTCCCAGAAGGCGAGCCGGTCACCGGCCGCCTCGTCGTACGCCGCCGCGGTCACGTTGGCGTTGGCGGCGAGTTCGGCCGGTGGCGGGAACTGGCGCGTCTCGTTCAGCAGATTGGCCAATGCCTCGCTCATACGGTGACTCCTTCGTCGCGTGACCTGCGTCTCCCTACTCCGGGGAAGGTTAGTCCCGCCGTACCGCGCCCGCGACCGCCCGCCCCGCTCCGCGCGCTCAGCGGCTCCCCCTCCGCGCTGAGGTGTAAGGCGGGGGCCCCGGTTAACGCCTCCGGTAGAGGAAGGGGCCCCGCTTAACACCCCGTACCTTGTCAGGGTGACCACTGATCCGCTGGCCCCGCTGCTCGCGCTCGCCGACGTCGCGCCCGCCGTCGAGCGCGCCCGCGACCGGGTCGACCAGGCCCACCGGCACCGGGCGCTGCGCCGCCAGGGCGGGCCGCTCGCCGCCGAGATCAGCCTCCGCTCCGCGGTCGCCAGCGCGGCGCTGGAGGGCCGCGACCACGACCGCGAGGAGGTACGCGCCGGCACCGTCACCGACCCGGTGCTCCAGGGCGCGCTGCGGGTGGCCGGCGCGCTGCCCGGACTCAGCGACCTCTGGCCGAAGGCCCCCCGGCAGGTGCTCGCCCGGCTGCACGTGCTCGCCGCCCGCGACGTGGTGACCGAGGCGGAACTCGGCCGCCCGGTCACCGACCCGGTGGTGGCCGCCCGGCTCGACGCCCTGTCCGACCTGGTGGCCGGCGGCACGAAGGTGCCACCGCTGGTGCTCGCCGCCGTGGTGCACGGCGAACTGCTCAACCTCCGCCCGTTCCCCGGCCCCTCCGGCGTGGTGGCCCGGGCCGCCGCGCGGCTGGTGCTGATCTCCACCGGCTTCGACCCCCGCGGGCTGGTCGCCGTGGACGTCGGGCACCGGGAGCGGGAACCGGAGTACGTCGGCGCGGCCGGCGCGTTCGCCACCGGCACCCCCGACGGACTGCGGTCCTGGCTGCGCCACTACCTGAGCGCGGTGGAGGTCGGCGCGGACCAGATCACGATCATCGGCGACGACCTGCTCGCCGCCTCCTGAACCGGCTCAGTCCCGCCGGACCGCCCGGTTGACCTTCGCCTGGAGCGCCCGCCGGGCCAGCGGCCCCAGGTCGTCGACGATCTCGATCAGCACCGCGAGCTGGTCGAGCGCCGCCAGGGCCCGATCGGCGGCCACCCGGTCGACGCCGTCGTACAGCTCCAGGCCGACGAACGCGGCCGACACGGCCCGGGCCAGGCCGGGAACGTCCGCGATCTCGGCGAACGGGGAGCCGGCGAGCAGCCGGCGCAGGACCGCTTCGATCTCGTCCACCCAGAGTTGGAGGGCACCGGCGGTCGGCGCGGCCAGCCGCTCGTCGGTCTGCGCGCCGGCGAGCATCTGCGCGAGGAACGAGACGTTGCCCAACTCGCGCTCGCGCTCGTGCAGGGAGCGCCCGACGGCGAGCAGCTCCCGCAGCGAGCCGACCCCGGACAGGGCGACCGACCAGTGCGCCACCCGGTCGGCGGTGCTGGCCCGGCAGGCCGCGGTCAGCAGGTCGTCCACGCTGCCGAAGTGGTAGAAGACCAGCGCCTGGTTCACTCCGGCCGAGGCCGCGATGGTCCGCGCCGAGATGCCGGCGATGCCGTGCTGACGGATTGCCGCGATCGCCCCGTCGAGGAGGCGCTGCTTGGTGTCGGACATGGCTCTCCTCGGGGCTTCACCGGATGCGGCGGTGCGATCATCGCATCGGTGGTCAGTTGGGCCAGCCAGGTCACGCCGGGCAACCGCAGGGTCCACCCGACCAGGGCCCAGCCCAGGTGGAGATGTTCGAGCGCGCGGGCGACGGCGGCCACCCCCCGTTCCTCGTGACCGTCGCCGCCCGCGTAGCCGGCCCGCCACAGGACTCCGGGGTGCTCCCGGGCAGGTCGGACGATCAGCCCTACCGGGTCGCGCCGGGCGAGAAACCGCCACGTCGCCCCGCACGGCCCGCAGTCGTCGTCGAGCCAGAGCACCGCGGGTCGCTCCGGCGCGTACGGCCGCCAGCGCGGCCACCAGGTCCGGACCTGCCGCCGGTAGTCGTGCCAGGAGTCGCCGTGGCGGGTGTGGAGGTCGTGCCGCTCGTGCGGCCCGGCGACCGCCGTGGAGAAAGCCACCGCCGCGCCCGCCGTCAGCAGCAGGGTGCCGCTTCCGGTCAGCACCCCGAGGAACAGCGTCAGGGCCACCCCGCCCAACTGCATGGGGTTGGCCAGGTAGGCGTACGGACCGGTGGTGACGAGGCGGCCGGGCGGATCCCACGGGTACGGGGTGCCGCCGCCCCGGACCACGAACTCCCGCACGGCGATGAGCGCGGGCGTCGCCACCAAAAGAGCGACCTGCGCGACCAGCACCGCCGCGGACGGGGGCAGCGCGGTCAGCCGGGTCCACGAACCGTCCCCCACCTCGAAGGCCACCGACGGCAGGAACCAGAGCAGCACGGCGGCGAAGAGGGCGACCTGGAGCAGCGCGCGGGCCGGTAGGTGACGCCGGTCGGCGCAGAACCGGCCGAGCATCTGCGCCGGCAGGGCCACCGCGACCAGGCCGAGCAGCTCACCGACCAGCCAGTGCGGGCCGAGCCGCACCAGCGGGTGCAGCGCGGGCATCGCCACCGCGTCGAGCCAGAGCAGCAGGCCCAACGCCAGCGGCAGCGGCAACGCCCGGCGGAGCAGCACCGGGAGCGGGCCCCACAGGGCCGCCCAGCCGATCCAGAGGTCGATTGGCATGCCTCGGTAGGTGCCCCGCACCGGGGCGAAGCCGTACCAGGCGGTCGAGCGCGCCACCTCGTTGAGCGCGGCGATGCCGACCATGGCGGCCAGGAAGGCCAGCAGCGCCGCCGCACGCACGTTCCGGTCCCGCTCGTGCCGGCCGGTGACGATCACCGCCGCGAGGGGTACGGCCAGCGCGAGGTAGCGGGCCGCCGTCATCGCAGCCTCGTCATGTCGAGCAGGTGCCCGACCCCCTCAGCGAGGAGGAACTGCTGGAGGGGTCCGAAGTACCAGGACGGATCGAGGCCCCGCCGGTAGTCGACGACGATCCGGACCTCGGTGTGCCCGGGGTCGATCGACCGCCACCGGAGGTCGGCGTGCCGCCAGGTGAACCAGCGGGCGGTGATCGAGGTGTCCTGGACGAACCGGAAGGCGACGTGCCGCGCCTCGCTGGACTCGACCTCGGCGACCAGGTGACCGCCGGGTCCGTGCGCGCTGCCGTGGTAGCCGAACATCCAGCGGTCGCCGGCGTTGAGCCCGTCACCGCTGATCCGGTCGGGCGCCGGAACGCCGAGGGCTCGCAGGGGAAGCGCGCGCACCGGCGTCGGGCGAGGGCCGGCGGCCAGTCGGGCGGCCACCTGGTCGGCCGGGAGCGCCACCACGCGCACCACCTCGACCCGCTGCTCGGGGGAGACCCGTGGTGCCAGCGAGGTGCCTTCCAGCCCCGGCAGGAGGAGCAGTGGCACGGCCACGATCGCGTAGGTCCGCGACGACTTCGCCAGCGCGTGCACCAGCGCGGTGACACCGTGGGCCACCGCGTAGACCAGCGGTGCGGCCAACGCGACGCAGACGGCGCCCTCGTGCAGCGCCACCGCCGCGAGCAGCAGGACGATGGTGGTGACGGTGAAGACCCGGCCGTGCGTCGACCGGCCCGGGGTGAGGGCCAGCGTTGCCGCCAACAGGACGGGCAGCGCCACGAAGAGCAGCGCGCTGTCGCCCTGTCCGGCCCGCACCGTCAACACGAAGACGACCACACCGAAGGTGGCGATCAGCCCCGCCAGGATCCAGTTGGCACGGCTGCGCCGGGGTGGCTGTTCGTCCTGCTCGTCCATGTCGTTCTCCCCGTTTTGAGCGATCGCTTAACGGGGAGCGTAGGTGCTTTTGAGCGTTCGCTCAATAGCGTTGTCGTGGGACGTCGACGCGATCACGCGGAGGTGACAGGCGATGCGGACGAGATCCGGCCGGGTGGCCGGTCAGGCGGTCGGCGCGGCGGCGCGGGTGCGCCGGTGCCGGCCGTACCAGGCGATGCCGATGGCCACGCCGACACCCACGCCGAGCGCCGCCGCCGCGACCGGCACCGCCGGCCGCTCCCGCAGCCGGCGGCCCAGCGGGATCGGGTGCCGGAACTCCAGCACCGGCCAGGAGTTCTCCGCCGCCAGCTTGCGCAGCGCCCGGTCCGGGTTGACCACGCTCGGGTGCCCCACGCACTCCAGCAACGGCCGATCACTGTACGAATCGGAGTACGCGTACGAGTCGGCCAGGTCGTAGTCGCGCTCGCCGGCCAGCTCGCCCACCGCGTCGACCTTGCTCGGACCGGCCGCGTAGAACTCGACCTCGCCGCTGTAGCGGCCCTCGACGACCCCCATCCGGGTGGCGATCACGTCGGTCACCCCGAGCAGCTCGCCGATCGGGCGGACCATCTCCTCGCCCGAGGCGGACACCAGCACCACGTCCCGCCCGGCGGCCTGGTGCTCCTCGATGAGCGCGGCCGCCTCGGCGTACACATAGGGGTTGATCAGCTCATGCAGCGTCTCCGCGACGATCTGGCGGACCTGTTCCACCGGCCAGCCCTTGCAGAGCGTGGCCAGATAGTCCCGGGTCCGGGCCATGGTCTGCTCGTCGGTGCCGCCCAGCCGGAACATCAGCTGCGCGTACGCCGACTTGACCACGTCACGCCGAGTGATCAGCCCGTCCCGGTAGAACGGCCGACCGAACGCCAGGGCGCTCGACTTGGCGATGACGGTCTTGTCGAGATCGAAGAAAGCGGCACTACGGCCCACGGCGCGAAAGTCTAGCCGGACGGGACGCCCGCGACCGCCCACCCCGGGGCCGGGTGGGCAAGGTGTACCCGGCGGAGTGACGGTGGTCACATCTCTGTGCGAGAAATTAGCTTTGCGTGGAGTGAACACCACTCGACGTATAAGGGTCGGCTGCGGCATGCTTGTCCTCGCGACAGGAGTTCGCGTCCGGTCGCCCGCACACCCTCGGCGGTTGCACCCCCCGTGACCGCTGAGTCGGTTCGGCTCGACCCCCCCGGAGCCGAACCACCCGACGACCCCCGTCTCCCCCCGACGGGGGTCGTCCCTTTGTGGCTCCCCCTCCGCGCGGGTGGAAGGCTGGGCGCCGTGAGGTGGGATGACGCGGCGCAGTTCGTCAACGTGAACCGCGGGCCGGACGGTGGCCCGTACGCCTGCCCGTGCTGCGGCTTCCTCACGCTGGGCGAGCGGGGCGGCTACGAGATCTGCGACGTCTGTTTCTGGGAGGACGACGGTCAGGACGAGCACGACGCCGGCCGGGTACGCGGCGGCCCGAACCGGAATGTGAGCCTGCTCGAAGCCCGCCGCAACTTCACCGCCTGCGGGGCGGCCGATCCGAGGGACCTGCGACACGTGCGGCCACCCCTGCCCGAGGAACATCCGTCCGGCGATCAGGGTCGCACCTCGTGAATCGCGCTGCCCGTGATTACCGCTGAGCGTGGCCGTGGCGCTACACCCCGAGGACGAAAGCATCCATAGTGGACCGGATCAGCGGATGACCGCCCGCAGCGTCTGCGGCGCGGGCTCGAAGCAGACGAGCGCCTGGTCCCGCTCGTCGGTCACCACCCACGGGTGGCCCAGGAACGTCTGCTGACGGTAGGCCTGCCCCGGTTGCAGCACCGCGTACCGCTGGCGCTGGCCGCCGTAGTCGAGCCAGTGGACGACGACGGGCGCCGACCGGGCGTTGACGAAGTCGACGAACGTCTCCGGGCCGCCGCTGCGCGAGCGCAGCGTCGACTCCCGGGACGCCGGGAGCGGGGTGAGCTCACCCGGCCGGGGCGCGGGCGGCTTCGCGCTGCTGGCCGAGGGCCTCGGCGCGGGCGGCCGGGCGGTCGGGCTGGTCCGGTGCGGCGCGGGCCGGCGGGTCGGCGACGCGGCGCGGGTGGAGAGCGACACCGGCGCCGGGGAGTACGACCCGGTCGGCAGGTCCGCGGCCGGCGTGGAGTCTGTCGGGGAGGCCAGGATCGCCTCGCTGCCGATGGGCGGTGGCAGGTCGGGTCGGCGCGGCATGGCGAAGAAGCTGAGCGTGCCGACCAGCACGACGACCACGACCCCGATCGCCACCGAGGCGAGCGTGGCCGGTGACGGGTCGCGGAGCCAGGCGTCGCCGTTCGGAGGCGCGGGACGGGCGTGGCGGCGGGCGGGTGGGGTTCCGGCGCCCTGCGGTGGATCGGTCATGGCCTCGATTCCGCGAGCCGGTGCCGTCCGTGCTGCGGCAAGGGATCCGATTATGCGGGACGGACAATCCCCTTAGTCAATGGCTGGCGGTCTGTCCGTACCGACCCGGTGGCATAGCAGATCCACTCGTCGACCGAGGTCTGTCCACATCGCGCCGTTGTCCACAGAAGGGCCTTCGGCGTGCCCCGTCCGGCTCGGCCGATTGGGCAGGCTACTGCGCGGCACGTCCGAGTCCGACCGATGGAGGCCGCCATGCTGCCCCGTACCCCGCTCCCGCCGTACCGTCGACTGCCCCTGCTGGTCACCGCGGACGGCGACCTGCTCGACGAGCTGCTGCGGCTCGCCGCGGCCGGCGGCACCGAGGTCGAGCTGGCGGCCGATCCGGCCGCCGCCCGCGCCCGGTGGGCGCCGGCGCCGCTGGTGCTGGTCGGCGCCGACCAGGCGGCGGCCTGCCTGCGGGCCCGCCTGCCACGACGTCCACGCACGGTCCTGGTCGGTCGCGCCGACCAGCTCGATCCGGGTACGGAGCTGGCCGAGCTGATCGGCGCCGAGCACGTCGCGACCCTGCCGGCGGCGGAGCCCTGGCTGGTCGACCGCTTCGCCGAGTGCCTGGTCGGGCCGGCGGGCGCGAGCCCGGCGCGGGTCGTGGCCCTGCTCGGCGGGCGCGGTGGCGCCGGGGCCAGCGTGCTCGCCGGCGGGCTCGCCGTCAGCGCGGCCCGGGCCCGGCTGCGCACGCTCCTGGTCGACGCCGATCCGCTCGGCGGCGGGCTGGACCTGGTGCTCGGTTGGGAGCAGCTCGACGGGCTGCGCTGGCCCGAGCTGGCCGGCGCCGACGGGCGGGTGGACCCGCCGGCGCTGGTCCGTGCCCTGCCCAGCCGGGGCGACCTGGTGGTGCTCTCGTGGGACCGCGGCGACCTGCGGCACCTCCCGGCGGAGGCGATGGCCGCCACGGTCGACGCCGGCCGGCGCGGGCGGGACCTGGTGGTGCTCGACCTGCCCCGGCATCTCGACGACGCGGCGGTGATCGCCCTCCAGGCCGCCGACCGGGCACTCCTCGTGGTGCCCGCGGAGCTGCGGGCCACCGCCGCAGCGGCCCGGGTGGCCGCCGTCGTGGCCCCGCACTGCGCCGACCTGTCGGTGATCGTGCGGGGCCCGGCGCCGGGTCGGCTCCGGGCGGCCGAGGTGTCCCGCGCGCTCGGCCTCCCGCTCGCCGGCACGCTCCGGCCCGAGCCCGGCCTGTGCCGAGGGCTGGAACGCGGCGAGGCGCCGGGCGCCACCGGCAAGGGCCCGCTCGCCGTGCTCTGCCAGCGTCTCGTCGACGAGCTGACCGGTCGGCCCGCGGCGGGTGCGGCGTGACCGGGCCGGCCGATCCGGAGGAACTCGCCGCCCGCGTCCGGCACCGGTTCGCCGCCGAGGCCACGCCGGTCACGTCCGCCGCGGTCGTCTCCGCGGTACGCGCCGAGCCGGCCGCCGGTGTGCTCGGCGACACCACCCTGCTGCGGCTCGCCGGGCGGGTGCACGACGACCTCGTCGGCGCCGGCCCGCTCGCGCCGTTCCTGGCCGATCCGCAGGTCACCGACGTGCTGGTGAACGGGGTCCGGGTCTGGGTCGACCGGGGACGTGGGCTGCAGCAGGTGCCCGTGCCGCTCGGCACGGTCGACGACGTGCGTCGGTTGGCGCAGCGGCTGACCGCGGCCGCCGGTCGCCGGCTCGACGACGCCTCGCCGTACGCCGACGCGCGGCTGCCCGACGGCACCCGGCTGCACGCCGTGCTGCCGCCGGTGGCGACCGACGGCCCCTACCTGTCGCTGCGCACCTTCCGGCAACGACCGTTCACGCTGGACGAGCTGGTCGAGCACGGCACCGTGCCCCGGCCGGTCGCCCCGCTGCTCGACGCGGTGGTGGCTGCCCGGCTGGCCTACCTGGTGACCGGTGGCACCGGATCGGGCAAGACCACCCTGCTCAACACGCTGCTCGGGCTGGTGCCCGGCAACGAGCGGATCGTCCTGGTGGAGGATGCCGCCGAGCTACGTCCGGTGCACCCGCACGTGATCGGGTTGCAGGCCCGCACCGCGAACGTCGAGGGCGCCGGCACGGTCGGGCTCGGCGACCTGGTCCGGCAGGCGCTCCGGATGCGACCGGACCGGCTGGTGGTGGGCGAGTGCCGGGGCGCCGAGGTGGTCGACCTGCTGGCCGCGCTGAACACCGGTCACGACGGTGGCGCCGGGACGCTGCACGCCAACGCCCCGACGGACGTGCCGGCCCGGCTGGAGGCGCTCGGGATGCTCGGCGGGCTGCCCCGGGTCGCGCTGCACGCCCAGGTCGCCGCCGCGTTGCAGGTGGTCCTCCAACTCCGCCGGACCGGCGCGGGGCGGGTGCTCGACTCGATCGGCCTGCTCCTGCCGGAGGGGCCCGACCGGGTGGTGACCGTGGTGCCGGCCTGGATCCGCGGCCGCGGCCTCGGCCTGGCCGCCCGGTCGCTCGGCAACCTGCTGCGGGAGCGCGGTGTGCCCGTACCGCCGATCCTCAGGGCGGTCTGGCCCGGCGGTTCGTCGTGACCGGGCAGCTCTGGCTGGTGGTCGTGCTCCTGTCCGGTGCCGCCGTGGCGGTCGCCTGGCCGGCACGCGGCGGTCGGGTCCGGCGGCGGGCGGTCCTCGACGCGGGAGCCGTGTCCGGAGGCTCCGGTCCGACCGGCAGCCGGAGAGCTGCCGGCACCCGAGGGACGGGGCACCAGGCGTCGGTCGGATTCGGACGACCGCCCGGCCGGCTCGACCGGTCGCGCCGACCGGGCGCCGGCCCGGTCCGTGCACGACGCCGGACCGGTCTCGGCGGCCAGCTTTCCGGCCTCGACGCTCCCTGGCCCGATCCCGCCGGTCACCGGACCGGGTCTGCCGGTCGCCAGCCCGATCTCGACGCTCACCTGCCCGGCTCCGCCGGTCACCAGCCTGGTCTCGACGGCCACCGTTCCGGCCGGTGGTTCGACGGTGGCGGCCGACCCCTCGCCGGTGGGCGACGACTCCGGGCGGCGGTGCCCGCCCGGCGTGCGGTGCCGGCGGCGGCGGTGCTCGGCGGGATGGTCGGCGTGCTTCTCGGCGGCCCGGTGGCCGCGCTGGTGCTGGCGGCCTACGGCGCCCTCGCGGCCCGCGCGGCGTTGCGCCGACGGGCGCACCGGGCGGCCGATCTGGCCCATCGCCGTGAGCTCGACCGGCTCGGCGCCGCTGCCGCCGACCTGCGCGCCGGCCTGCCCACCGGCGCGGTGCTCGACGAGGGCACCGGGCGGATCGCCCGGCTGTGCCGGGCGGCGGTGTGCCTGGCCGACCGGACCGGGGCGCCGCTGGCCGACCTGCTGGAGCGGATCGAGGCCGATGCCCGCGCCGCCGACCGGGGCCTGGCGGCGGCCGCCGCCCAGGCCGCCGGTGCCCGGGCGACCGCCTGGCTCCTCGCCGCCCTGCCGCTCGGCGGGATCGGTCTCGGCTACGCCATCGGCGTCGACCCGGTGGCTGTGCTCCTGCACACGCCGGTCGGTGGTGGGAGCGCCGTCGCCGCAGTCGTTCTGCAGATCGGCGGACTGCTCTGGGCGGAACGGCTCGGCGTCGGGCCCGGGCGGGCCGCCTGATGTCCCGTCAGGTGGTGGCCGCGGCCTGTCTCGGCGGCGCCGCGTCGCTCCTGGTGGTGGCCGCGCCGGCCGTCCGTCCGGCCGGGCGGCTACGCCGGCTCGCAGCCGCCCCTCGGCCGGCCCGACCGGCGTGGTGGCCGGACCGGATCCGGATGGGCGCCGGGTTGGCCGCGCTGGCCGTGGCGGTGGTCGTCGGCGGCTGGGCCGGCCTGTTCGTCGGTCCGCTGGCCGGCCTCGCCGCCGACCGCCTGCTCCGCCGGATCGAACCCCGCGAGGTGCGGGAGCGGCGTCTGCGCGAGACCGCCGACCTGCCACTCGCCGCCGATCTGCTGGCCGCGGCGCTCCGGGCCGGCGCTCCGGTGGACCGCTCGGCGCTCGCGGTGGCGGAGGCGCTCGGCGGTCCGCTCGCGGACCGGCTCGGCCGGGTGGGCCGCACGTTGAACCTGGGCGGTACGCCGACGGAGGCCTGGGCCCACCTGCGAACCGTGCCCGGGGCGGGAAGCCTGGTCGACGCCGCGATCCGCTCCTCGAACAGCGGTGCCGCGCTGGCCGGCGCGCTCACCCGGCTCGCCGACGACCTGCGGGCCGAACGCTCGACCTCGGCCGAGGCGTCCGCCCGGCGCGCCGGGGTGCTCATCGTGCTGCCGCTCGGGCTGTGCTTCCTGCCCGCCTTCATTCTCGCCGGTCTGGTGCCGGTGATCGTCGCCGTCCTCGGCGACGTGCTGTGAACCATCGAGAAGGGACGTACGACATGCGCAAGCTCCTCACCCGCCTGCGGGGTGACGCCGGCATGAACACGGCCGAGTACGCCGTGGGCACCCTCGCCGCGGTCACCTTCGCCGGAATCCTGCTGAAGGTGCTCACCTCCGGGAACGTGCAGTCCGCCCTGACCGCCGTGATCGACCGGGCCCTGAAGTGACCGGGCGCCGGTGGGCCGGCCGGCGGCTCGGCGTCCCGACGGTCCCGGCGTCCGGCACGACGATGCGGCGCGGCGTCGCCCGGCGTCGACCGTGGGGTCCCCGGGAGCGGGGATCGTTCACCGCCGAGTTGGCGGCCGGCCTGCCGGCGCTGATGCTCCTCCTCTTCGCCGGACTCACCTCGGTCGACGCGGTGACCACCCGGGTGGGCTGTGTGGACGCGGCCCGGGAGGCCGCACTCGCCGCGGCCCGGGGCGAACCAGGCGTCGCCGCCGGCACTCGTCACGCGCCTGCCGGCGCGGAGGTGACGGTGACCGTGACCGGGGACCTGGTGACCGCCACCGTCCGGGCACCGGTCCGGGCGCTCGGCGCGCGGCTGCCCCGATTTTCCGTGTCGGGCGTCGCGGTGGCCGCCGTGGAACCCGGCGCGCCCGGGCCGGTGCCGTGACCGCCGGAGGGTCGGCCCGCCGACCGATCGTGGACGTGGCGGCGGCCGACCGGGGTGGGGCGACCGTGTGCCTGCTCGCGCTCGGCCTGGTGTTCGTGCTGGCTGGGCTGTTCGGCGCCGGGCTCGGGGCCGCCCGGTGCGCCCGCCATCAGGCCCGGATCGCGGCCGACTTCGGCGCGCTCGCGGGTGCGAGCCGGGCGCTCGACGGGGCGGACGCCGCGTGTGGGCGGGCCGCGGCGCTGGTGACGGCCAACGGCGGCCGGCTGACCGGCTGCCGAACCGACGGTCTCGACCTGGTCGTGACCGCGCAGGTACGGGTCGTGCCGCTACCCGGGCTGGCGCGCGTGGCCACCGCGACAGCACGGGCCGGCCCGGCCCGGATCGGCGACCTCTGAGGCAGAGCCGGAAGACCGCCCGGCCTGGCCGGTAGGGCGCAGGACGAGGCCGGGCAGCCGGCCGGCGGAGCCCGTCGTGGCGGGTTCGCCGGCCGACGTCCGGGGTCAGCGGGACTGGAGGGCGTCCAGGCCAACCGCCATGGCGATGACCAGTCGGCGGTCGATGTGCGGGTGCTGGATGTCCACGACGTACCGGTCGCGCAGGCCCCACTTCTTGTCGACGGAGAACACCGGCTGGCCTCCGGCCAGGAAGTCGAAGTGGTAGGGCAGCCAGGAGAGCGAGTCGACGAAACGGCGCAGCAGTGCCACCGGCAGGCTGCGCTCCTGCCCGGTCGCCGGCGGCAGGCCGGGCTGCTCGACATGCCAGGTCGACCGCAGCAGCGACTGGGCGAAGTCCTTGCGGAACAGGCCGATCGGGTTGCCGGCGTGGTCGGTCACGTCGTACGTGGCGCCGAGGTCGAGGCGCTGGCGTGCCTTGAAGCCGAGAAGGGGGTACTGCTTGGTGTCATCGGTGTAGATGGTGACCTGCTCCTTGAAGGCGAGCCGCTTCTGCTGCGCGAACGCGAGCAGCCCGCCCTCGGAGCCGTCCGGTGCCACGGCGTGCACCTCGTACTGGTTGACCATCATCCGGATTCGCTGGCGGACGATGAACCGGTGCTGCGCCTGCAGGCTGTCGAGCGACATCTGATCTCCTTCGAGGGGTCGCCGGAGTGTCGCACAGCACCGCCACCAGCGCGCACCCGCAGAACGCCGCCCCCGCCCCCGCCGCCGTCCCGTCGGCTGGATCGACCCGGGTCGGCCGGGGTGGCCGCTCGACCGACCCGGGTCGGCCGGGTGGCGTCGTCGGTCGACGCCCGTCATCTCGGCGAGCCGGCGAGGACCGGTCGACCGCACCTCGGCGAGATGCCGGCGGCCCGTGCCACCTCGACCAGCCGGTACGACACCGCATGCGGTTCAGCGGCCGCCGTCGACCGTGGCCTTCATCGCCCAGGTGTTGAGCACCTGGTGGATGCCCCGCAGGCGTTCGTTGATCTGTTCCAGCCGCTCCGCCTGCGCCAGGTTCGCCAGCGCGGTACCCAGCGCGATCTGCTGGTCGGGGGTGAGGCTTTCCTGGTCGATGGTGTAGAGCAGCTCGACGGTCTCGGCGATCGTGTCGGCCACGGTGGCACCTCCGGCGGACGGGTGTCGGTCACGTCTGCGCTACCGAAACAATGCATGGAAGCGCTCCCATACATCAATGCCCCAACGCCGCCGACCTCATGCCCCCGTCCCACCCACCAGACCACTCCTCCACCACCCACCCCGTCGATCTTGCACTTTGTGCCCAGGCATATCGGTGCCAAAAGGACGAAGTGTGGGCCGAAACTGCAAGATCGACGGGGTGGGTGGGGGTGGGGGAGACGGGTCAGTCCGTCGTGTTGCGGCCGGCTGCGGATCGGCGGGTCGCCCGGTCGTCCTGCCGTGGCAGCATCCCGCCTTGCCCCGACCCGTCGTCAGCCGCGGCGTCACCTGACGAGCCACCGCCCGCCGGGCCGACGTCCGCCGGACGGACGTCCGGGCCGACGTCTGTCGGGACGGCGGATGTCGCGCCGTGCGTAGTCGCGCCGGACGCGGCGGCGGCCAGGTTGGTGAGGACCACGTCGAGGACCTTGACGGCTTCCGGCTTGGCCAGCGGGTTGTTGCCGTTTCCGCACTTCGGGGACTGGACGCAGGACGGGCACCCGGTCTCGCACCCGCACTCCACGATCGCGTCGCGGGTGGCGCGCAGCCAGGCGGCGGCCGTCCGGTACGCCCGCTCGGCGAACCCCGCCCCGCCCGGATGGCCGTCGTAGACGAAGACGGTCGGCGCGTCGGTGTCCGGGTGCATCGCGGTGGACAGCCCGCCGATGTCCCACCTGTCGCACGTCGCCATCAGCGGCAGCAGGCCGATCGCGGCGTGCTCGGCGGCGTGCAGCGCCCCCGGCACGTCCGCCGCCTCCACGCCGGCGCGCGCCAACGACCCGGGGGAGAGCGTGAACCAGACCGCGACGGTGCGCAGCTCGCGGGCCGGCAGGTCCAGCGGGCGGGTGTCGATGACCTCGCCGGTGGCGATGCGACGCCGCTGGTACGACACCACCTGGCTGGTCACGTCCACCTCGCCGAGGAAGAGCCCGACCGGGCCGGCGTCGGTGTACGAGCGGACGGAGACCACGGAGAGCGAGGTGACGTCGCGGGCGTGGGTGGACCAGTCCGGCTCCTCGGCGTGCACCAGCGCGCACCCGTCGGCGAGGTCGAGCGAGTCGACCACGTACGAGACGCCCTGGTGCAGGTAGACCGCGCCGGTGTGCAGCAGGAAGTGCGCGGAGCCGCCGTCGACGGTGCCGAGCAGCCGGCCGGTGGACTCCTCCACCACGCAGAGCGGCGCGCCGCCCTCGCCGCGCAGGTCGACCTCGGGGCGTTCCCGGTGCCGCCAGTACCAGCCGGTGGGCCGCTGCCGCAGCGCGCCGGCCTCGACCAGCGAGTCCACCGCCTCCTTCGCGCCCTCGCCGAAGAGGTCCAGGTCGGCGGGGGTGAGCGGGGCCTCGTGCGCGGCGCAGGCGAGTTGCGGCGCGAGCACGTAGGGGTTCGCCGGGTCGAGCACGGTGGCCTCGACCGGGCGCCCGAACAGCGCCTCCGGGTGGTGCACCAGGTAGGTGTCGAGCGGGTCGTCCCGGGCCACCAGCACCGCGAGGGCCTCGCCGCCGCTGCGGCCGGCCCGCCCGGCCTGCTGCCAGAGCGACGCCCGGGTGCCCGGCCAGCCGCAGATCATCACCGCGTCCAGCCCGACCAGGTCGACGCCCAGCTCCAGCGCGTTGGTGGAGGCCAGGCCGAGCAGGTCGCCGTGCAGCAGCGCCCGTTCCAGCTCGCGGCGTTCCTCGCGCAGGTAGCCGGCGCGGTAGGCGGCCACCCGGTCGCCCAGCCCGGGCACCGCCTCGTCGAGCGTCCGCCGCGCGGTTGCGGCCACCACCTCGGCGCCCTTGCGGGACCTGACGAACGCGAGCGTGCGGACCCCCTCGACCACGCTGTCGGCGAGCAGGTCGGCGGTCTCCCGCAGCGCGGACCGCCGGACCGACACCAGGTCGGCGAGTTCCACGTCCGAGGAGGGAGGCGGCAGCAGCGGCGGCTCCCAGAGTGCGAACGTCACCCCGCCGCGCGGCGACGTGTCCTCGGTGACGGCGGTGACGGGCAGGCCGGTGAGCCGCCCGGCCGCCGTCGCCGGGTCACCCGACGTGGCGCTGGCCAGCAAGAACACGGGGGTACGCCCGAAGCGGGCGCACTGCCGGCGCAGCCGCCGCAGCACGTGCGCGACGTGTGAGCCGAACACGCCCCGGTAGGTGTGGCACTCGTCGACGACCACGTACGCGAGCCGGCGCAGGAAGCCGGACCAGTGCGCGTGCCCGGGCAGGATGCCGTGGTGCAGCATGTCCGGGTTGGTCAGCACGAACCGGGCGTGCCGGCGGATCCACTCCCGTTCGGCGCGCGGCGTGTCCCCGTCGTAGGTGGCCGGGCGTACCCCGTCGAGGTCCAGGCCGGCGACGGCGCGGAGCTGGTCGGCGGCGAGCGCCTTGGTCGGGGCCAGGTAGAGCACCGTGGCGCGGGGGTCGTCGAGCAGGGTGCTCAGCGCCGGGAGCTGGTACGCCAGCGACTTGCCGGACGCCGTGCCGGTGGCCACGACGACGTGCTGTCCCGCGTACGCCAGCTCGGCGGCCTCGGCCTGGTGCCGCCACGGGGCGACGACGCCGCGTCGCGCGAACGCCGCCCGCAGGTCCTCCGGCGCCCAGCCGGGCCACGGTGCGGGCTCGCCGACGCGGGCCGGCACCCGTTCGACGTGGGTGACCGGGTCGCCGGCGTGGCGCAGCCGCAACCGCCGCAGCAGCTCGCCCGGCGCGTGCCTCGGGCCGGGCCTGTCGTCGGTCACGTCCTGCACTCTCGCACTGGTGTTCGGAATTGGGAACCGCAGGGTGGGGGTATGGGGAGGGGCAGGCCGGTGACCCGAGGCGGTCGCGCGGGGGATGGTTAGATGCCCAGGAGAGTTTACCGAGGAGGGGCCGATGGAGCTGTCACTGGCGACCCACGCCGTGGGGGAGCACACGGTGCTCGAGGTCGGCGGTGAGGTGGATGTCTACACCGCCCCCCGGCTGCGGGAACGGCTCATCGAGCTGATCGACGGCGGGGCCCGCCACGTGGTGGTGGACCTGGGTCGGGTGGACTTCCTCGACTCCACCGGGCTCGGCGTGCTGGTCGGCGCGCTCAAGCGGCTCCGGTCGGCCGGTGGCTCTTTCGCCCTGGTCTGCGACAAGGAGCCGCTGCTCAAGATCTTCCGGATCACCGCCCTGGACCAGGTCTTCCCGTTGCACCCGACGGTCGACGCGGCCATCGCCGCCGACTCCACCGGCGCGTGATGGCCACCGTCAAGCTCTCCTTCTCGCCGGCCCCGGTCCACGTCCGCACCGCCCGTCTGGTCGGTGTCGCGGTGGCCCGCCGGGCCGGCGTGCGTGAGGATCTGCTCGACGAGGTGCGCCTGGCCATCGGTGAGGCGTGCACCCGGGCGGTCGCCCTGCACCGGCAGTACGGGCTGGCGGAACCGGTGTACGTGGAGATGTCCGACGGCGGCTCGTACACGGTGCGGGTGGTGGACCGGGCCCCGATCGAGGCGGGCCTCGGGTTGGCCGCGCTCGGCCCGGACGAGCTGGCCAAGGAGTCGCTCAGCGAGGACGCGCTCACCACCGGCGTGGGCTTCGCCCTGCTCGCCGGTTTCGTGGAGGACCTCCAGGTCCGTCCGGTCGACGAGGGTGTCGGCACCGAGGTCCGGATGGCCTGGCCGGCCGGCCGCGCCTGACCCGTTCCGTCCGCAGGCCGCGTTCCCCGACGGGGAGCGCGGCCTCGTCGTGTTGACCGCCCTATATATCAGATTTCCTCGCATAACACAGTTACGAAGATCATCGAGAGTGGGTGCCCCCTCGGTGTGACCCTCACCACGCGGGAGGGCTACAGTACCCGGGTTGTCAGCAAGTGATCGCTGCCCGCAGCCAGCGGGAACGGGTGGATGGCGCGCGCTGGCGAGTTCGCATCCAGGCGTCGGACCGTGCGTCTCCACGAGCCGACGCGTGTTCGGTACAGGAGGACACAGATGTCCGGGACCTTGGCCGCCGACGGCGGCGCACTGTCCCTTACCGGAGCCAACGTGACGTACGTCGTCATCGCCGCGGTCATCGCGCTGGTGGCGCTCGTCTTCGCCGCCGCCTTGACCAAGGCGGTACTGGCAGCCGGTACGGGAACCACCAACATGCAGGAGATCTCCGGGGCGGTGCAGGAGGGCGCCTCCGCGTACCTGCTGCGGCAGTTCCGCACCCTGGCGATCTTCGTGGTGATCGCCGTCGTACTGCTGTTCCTGCTGCCGGTGCACGACACCGACGGCAACCAGACGCTGGTGAAGATCGGCCGCTCGGCGTTCTTCGTGGTGGGTGCGCTGTTCAGCGCGTTCATCGGCGGCGCCGGCATGTGGCTGGCCACCCGCGCCAACCTGCGGGTCGCCGCCGCCGCGCGCGAGCGCGAAGGCGGTCGCGAGGGCGCCATGAAGATCGCCTTCCGCACCGGTGGCGTGGTCGGCTTCCTCACCGTCGGCCTCGGCCTGTTCGGCGCGGCGCTGGTCGTCATCCTGTTCAAGGGTGACGCCCCGACCGTGCTGGAGGGCTTCGGCTTCGGCGCCGCGCTGCTCGCCATGTTCATGCGGGTCGGTGGCGGCATCTTCACCAAGGCCGCCGACGTCGGCGCCGACCTGGTCGGCAAGGTCGAGCAGGGCATCCCGGAGGACGACCCGCGCAACGCCGCGACCATCGCCGACAACGTCGGCGACAACGTGGGTGACTGCGCCGGCATGGCCGCCGACCTCTTCGAGTCGTACGCGGTCACGCTGGTCGCCGCGCTGATCCTGGGCCGGGCCGCGTTCGGCGAGGACGGCCTGGTCTTCCCGCTGATCATCTCCACCATCGGCGTGCTGGTCGCGATCGTCGGCGTGTTCATCACCCGGCTGCGCACCAGCGACCGCAACGGCCTCACCGCGATCAACCGGGCCTTCTACATCTCCGCGGTGATCTCCGCGGTGCTGGTGGCGGTCGCCGCGTTCGCCTACCTGCCGGCCACCTTCGGTGAGCTGGAGGGCGGGCTGACCGACGTGGACCGCAACCCGCGACTGGTGGCCATCGGCGCGGTCGTGATCGGCATCGTGCTGGCCGCCGCGATCCAGGCGCTCACCGGCTACTTCACCGAGACCAACAAGCGTCCGGTGCAGGACATCGGCAAGAGCTCGCAGACCGGCGCCGCCACCGTCATCCTCGCCGGCATCAGCGTCGGCCTGGAGTCGGCGGTCTACTCGGCGCTGCTGATCGGCGCCGGCGTGTTCGGCGCGTTCCTGCTCGGCGGCAGCTCGATCACGCTGTCGCTGTTCGCGGTCGCGCTGGCCGGCACCGGCCTGCTCACCACCGTCGGCGTCATCGTCGCGATGGACACGTTCGGCCCGATCTCCGACAACGCGCAGGGCGTCGCGGAGATGTCCGGCGACATCGACGAGCACGGCGCGCGGACGCTGACCGAGCTGGACGCGGTCGGCAACACCACCAAGGCGATCACCAAGGGCATCGCGATCGCCACCGCGGTGCTGGCCGCGACCGCGCTGTTCGGCTCGTACACCGACACGCTCCGCTCGTCGTACGCCGACGCCGGCGTGGGCGACGTCGGCACCGAGATCCTCAACGCGCTGAACGTGGCGAACCCGCGCAACCTGGTCGGCCTGATCATCGGCGCCGCGGTGGTCTTCCTCTTCTCCGGCCTGGCCATCAACGCGGTGTCCCGCTCGGCCGGCGCCGTGGTGATGGAGGTACGCCGGCAGTTCCGCGAGCTGCCCGGCATCATGGACCGCACCCAGCGGCCCGAGTACGGCAAGGTCGTGGACATCTGCACCCGGGACGCGCAGCGCGAGCTGATGACCCCCGGCCTGCTGGCCATCCTGGCCCCGATCGCGGTCGGCTTCGGCCTCGGCCCGGGCGCGCTCGCCTCCTACCTGGCCGGCGCGATCGGCGCGGGCACGCTGATGGCGGTGTTCCTGGCCAACTCCGGCGGCGCCTGGGACAACGCCAAGAAGCTGGTCGAGGACGGCGCGTACGGCGGCAAGGGCTCCGAGTCGCACTCCGCCACGGTCATCGGCGACACCGTCGGCGACCCGTTCAAGGACACCGCCGGCCCGGCGATCAACCCGCTGATCAAGGTGATGAACCTGGTCTCGCTGCTGATCGCCCCGGCCGTGGTGGCCTGGAGCGTGGGCGACGACCGGAACACCCCGCTGCGGATCACCATCGCCGTGGTGGCCGCGCTGATCATCGTGGCGGCGGTGGTGTTCAGCAAGCGCAAGGGCGTGGCGATGGACGACTCCGACCACGGTGCCGGCACCCCGGACCAGCACCCGGAGGCGGTCAACGCCTGATCTCCACCGGACGGTTCCCGGTCGGCCCCCGGCCGGCCGGGAACCGCGCCAAACCTGACCGGTGGCAGTTCCACCCGGAGGTCGTACGCTGCATCGCATGCGTACGCGCCGGGCGGCAACCGCCGGAAAGCTCACGGTGGTCCTGGCCACGCTCGTGCTCGTCGTCGCCGGCTGCGGCGGCCCCAGCCCGCGGGCCTGGGCCGCCTCGGTCTGCCAGGCGCTCGGCCCGTGGCGCGCGGAGATCTCCAAGCTGACCAGCAGCACCCAGCAGCAGATGACCGCGCAGACCACGCCGACGCAGGCCAAGGAGAACCTGGTGCGGCTCTTCGCCGGGGCCGAGCAGGCCAGCGAGACGGCCCGGCGCAAGGTCGAGGAGGCGGGCGTGCCCGAGGTCGAGCGCGGCACCGAGGTCTCGGCCGGGTTCCAGGGCTCGCTGGGCAAGATGCGCGACGCCTACGGCCGGGCCCGGACCACCATCGACGGGCTCGACACCGCCCAGGCCGGCCCGTTCTACGACGGCGTGCGCGCCGCCGTGGACACGCTGAACAAGGAGTACGACGCGAGCGCGCTGGACACCAGCAAGCTCAACTCACCCGAACTCAAAGAGGCCTTCGACGAGGTCCCGGAGTGTCGCTGACGCCACCCTCCCCGCACCCGGCCCGCCAGCCCTCGCTGTTCTCCACCGAGGCGGCCGATCCCGCGCTGGCGGACCTCGCCGGCCTGCTCGCCGGGCCGGCGGAGGTGGTGCGGATGGGCGGCACCGCGCGGCTCTCCGTGGTGGTGGACGCGGCCTGGCGGGTGCACGTGCTGGTGGCCGAGCTGCGCGCCCGGGGGGTGCCGGCGAGCTGGGAGCCGACCGAGGACGGCCGGCACCGGGTCCGCACCGCGTACGCGACCACGCTGGCCCCGCTCGCCCGGGCCTGGCTGCGGGGCACGGCGAAGCGGCCACCGGCCCGGTTCCACCTCGACGGGCGGCGGCTGCGGCTCTGGGTCGCCGCCGCCGGGGCCACCGAGCCGGCCGGGTTCCGGTTGGGGCTCGGCCCGGCCGACGAGCCCACCTGGCCGGCGGTGCGCGCCGCGCTGGCCGCGGTGGGGCTGCCGGCCGCGTTCGTCGAGCCGGACGGGGGCGGGCCGGCGTACCGGATCGGTGGGCGGCGGGTGCGCCGGCTCGCCGAACTGGTGGGGGAACGGCCCCCGGCCGCGCCGGCCGGCGACTGGCCGGGCTGACCCGCCGCGCAATCCCGCCGGCTGTCCGATCACGGACACCCGCTCCGGCGGTTCCGCGCAGGAAAACGACCGGGGTGACCTCCGCCGGGCGGTGTGTGATCGTCACAGTGACCCGCTCGGCGCCCTACCCACGGTGTACGGTGGCGCCGTCCGGCTGGGTTCGGCCGGCGGTCGCCACGGAGCGACCCGTTTGCCGCCCACGAAACCCGGAACGTGGACGGCGCGTTACGTTGGACGTCCGGGCCACCGGTGGTCCGGGCGGTGCAACACGGCCCGAAGCGGGCATGGCGTAGGAGTGAGGTCGGAGAGAGACGTGCCGAGCAACGCTGGAACCACCCGTCTGGTCATCGTCGAGTCACCGGCGAAGGCCAAGACGATCTCGGGCTACCTCGGCCCGGGGTACGTCGTGGAGGCCAGCTTCGGCCACGTCCGGGACCTGCCCCGCAACGCCGCCGACGTCCCGGCGAAGTACAAGGGTGAGCCGTGGGCGCGGCTCGGCGTCGACGTCGACAACGGCTTCCACGCGCTCTACGTGGTCTCCGCGGACCGCCGCCAGCAGATCAGCAAGCTGGTGAAGCTGGCCAAGGAGGTCGACGAGATCTTCCTGGCCACGGACGAGGACCGCGAGGGCGAGGCGATCGCCTGGCACCTGGTGGAGACGCTCAAGCCCAAGGTGCCGGTCAAGCGGATGGTCTTCCACGAGATCACCAAGCCGGCCATCCAGGCCGCGGTGGCGAACCCCCGGGAGATCGACCGCGACCTGGTCGACGCCCAGGAGGCCCGGCGCATCCTCGACCGGCTCTACGGCTACGAGGTCTCCCCGGTGCTGTGGAAGAAGGTCATGCCGAAGCTCTCGGCGGGCCGGGTGCAGTCCGTGGCGACCCGGATCGTGGTCGAGCGGGAGCGCCAGCGGATGGCGTTCCGCACCGCCGAATACTGGGACATCCTGGCCACCCTGGCGGTGGCGAAGTCGGGCGAGGGCCCGCGCACGTTCAACGCCACGCTCGTCGCGCTGAACGGCGACCGGATCGCCACCGGCAAGGACTTCGAGCCGACCACCGGCCGGGTGCGCGCCGGCGCCGGCGTGGTGCACCTCGACGAGGGCGGGGCCCGGGGGCTGGCCGCCCGCCTGGCGGACCGGCCGTTCACGGTCACCCGGGTCGAGGAGAAGCCCTACCGCCGCCGCCCGTACGCGCCGTTCATCACCTCCACGCTCCAGCAGGAGGCGGCCCGCAAGCTGCGGTTCTCGTCCCAGCAGACGATGCGCACCGCGCAGCGGCTCTACGAGAACGGCTACATCACCTACATGCGTACCGACTCGGTGAACCTGTCGGAGACCGCGATCACCGCGGCCCGCCGGCAGATCGTCGAGCTGTACGGCGAGCGCAGCGTGCCGCCGGAGCCGCGCCGCTACACCGGCAAGGTGAAGAACGCGCAGGAGGCGCACGAGGCGATCCGCCCGGCGGGGGACAACTTCCGCACCCCGGGCGACGTGGCCAAGGAGTTGTCCGGCGAGGAGTTCAAGCTCTACGAGCTGATCTGGCGGCGCACCATCGCCTCGCAGATGACCGACGCGGTCGGCTCCAGCGTGTCGGTGCGGATCCGGGCCGTCTCGTCGGCGCAGGAGGAGGCCGACTTCGGCGCCACCGGCAAGACCATCACCGACCCGGGCTTCCTGCGCGCGTACGTCGAGTCGAGCGACGACGAGAACGCCGAGGCCGAGGATGCCGAGCGGCGGCTGCCCACGCTGGTCAAGGACCAGCCGCTGACCGCCGACGAGCTGGCCGCGCAGGGCCACCACACCCAGCCGCCGTCGCGCTACACCGAGGCGTCGCTGGTCAAGGCGCTGGAGGAGCTGGGCATCGGCCGCCCCTCCACGTACGCGTCGATCATGCAGACCATCCAGGACCGCGGATACGTCGTCAAGCGCGGCCAGGCGATGATCCCGACGTTCCTGGCGTTCGCGGTGATCGGATTGATGGAGCGGCACTACCCGCGCCTGATCGACTACGACTTCACCGCCAGCATGGAGAACGAGCTGGACGAGATCGCCGGCGGTGACCACGCCGCGGTCGACTTCCTCACCTCCTTCTACTTCGGCAGCGCCAACGGCGCCGGCGACCAGGCCATCGCGCACGCCGGCGGGCTGAAGAAGCTGGTCACCGAGAACCTCAGCGAGATCGACGCGCGCAGCGTCAACTCCATCCCGCTGCACACCGACGACGAGGGGCGCGAGGTCGTCGTCCGGGTCGGCCGCTACGGGCCCTACCTCCAGCGGGCGGTTCCGGGCTCGGGCTCGGGCTCGGGCTCGGGCTCGGGCTCGGGGAGGGTGACGGCGAGGAGGGCGGCTCGCAGGGGGACCGGGCGCCGATCCCGGAGGGCCTGGCCCCGGACGAGCTGACCCCGGAGAAGGTGCAGGAGCTGTTCCTCGGCGGCGGAGGTGAGCGCAAGCTCGGCGACGACCCGTCGACCGGCGAGCCGATCCTGCTCAAGTCCGGCCGCTTCGGCCCGTACGTGGCCAGCGGCGAGCGCAAGTCGTCGCTGCTGCGTTCGCAGTCGCCCGACGACCTCACCCTGGAGCAGGCGCTGCGGCTGCTCAGCCTGCCCCGCCTGGTGGGCGTGGCGCCGGACGGCGTCGAGGTCTTCGCCAACAACGGCCGCTACGGCCCGTACGTCAAGCGCGGTGACGAGTTCCGCTCGCTGGACTCGGAAGACAAGATGTTCACCGTCACGCTGGACGAGGCGTTGGCGCTGCTGGCCGCCCCGAAGACGCGCCAGCGCCGGGCCGCCGCGCCGCCGCTGCGGGAGATGGGCGTCGACCCGCTCACCGAGAAGCCGCTGGTGATCAAGGACGGGCGCTTCGGCCCGTACGTCACGGACGGGGAGACCAACGCGTCGCTGCGGCGCGCCCAGACGCCGGAGGCGCTGACGCTGGAGGAGGCGTCCGAGATGCTCGCCGAGAAGCGGGCGAAGGGTCCGGCCCCGAAGAAGAAGGCCACCAAGAAGGCCGCCCCCGCCAAGAAGACCACCGCAGCGAAGAAGACCACGACCGCCAAGAAGACGACGACCGCCAAGAAGGCGACGGCCGCGAAGAAGGCGGCCCCCCGAAAGGCGACGTCAACCCCGAAGGAGTGATCTTGGAAGAAGAGGGCCCTCATGGGGGCCGTTTCCTTCCAAGATCTCGCCGTTGTCCACAGGGGCGGCGGTGGACGGGGGTTGGCAGGCAATGTCGGGCGGGTGGCGGGTTCCTGGGCGGAGATGCGGCGGGCGCTCCCGTCGGACGACGCGGACGAGTTGACCTGGTTGCTCTTCCGCCAGGAGGACGTGCTCAGCATTCATCAGGCGCTCGTCCACCTCAGTCGTAAGGCGATCCGGCACCGGTTGGCGACGGGCCGCTGGCGCCAGGCCCACCGCGCGGTTCTCGTCGCCCACAACGGCCCGATCGGTTCGTCTGAGCGCCGCTGGATCGCGGTGCTGGCCGCCGGCCCCGCCGCGCTGATCGGTGGCCTCACGGCAGCCCAGGCCGGCGGGTTGCAGGGGTTCCCAGGCCGGGTCGTGCACCTGCTCCTGCCGGCCACGGTTCGTCGCGCTCCCCTCCCGGCCGGTGTGCTGGCGCACCGGACGACCCATCTGCCGGATCGGGACGTGGTGCCGGTTGGGCAGCCGCCACGCACTTCGATGGCCCGGTCGGTGGTCGACGCGGCCCAGTGGGCGCCTTCCGACGCCCAGGCCCGGGCCATCGTGGCGGCCGCCTTCCAGCAGCGTCTCACCGCCGACGCCGAGCTGCGCGAGGTGCTCACCCGGATGCCGCGGACCCGTCGCCGTCGGCTGATCCTGTCCACCGCCCTCGACGCCGCCGGTGGCGCGCACTCCCTCGGTGAGCTGGACCTGCTCGCGCTGGTGCGGCGCGCCGGTCTGCCCGAGCCGACCCGCCAGGTCGTCCGGCGCGACTCGGCCGGCCGGCGGCGCTACCTCGACGCCTACTTCGAACAGTGGCGGGTGCACGTCGAGGTGGACGGCGGTCAGCATCTCGACCCCGCGCACGCCTGGGCGGACATGCGCCGGCAGAACGACCTGTGGGTGGAAGGTGACCGTGTCCTCCGGTTCCCCGCCTGGGCGCTGCGCGCCGACCCGGAGACGGTGCTCGCCCAACTGCGCGCCGCCCTCCGCGCCGCCGGCTGGCCGGGATGAGGATCCTCAGCAGATCTTGGAAGCGGGCGGCCCTCAGGAGGGCCACCATCTTCCAAGATCTCGCCTCAGGGGCCGAGGATCTGTCGTAGGTACGGGTTTTCGAAGAGGTTCTGGGGGTCCAGGCGGGTGCGCAGGGCCTGGAAGTCGGCGAACTTCGGGTAGGCGGATGCCAGCGACTCGGCGTCGCGCCAGTGCAGCTTGCCCCAGTGCGGCCGGCCGCCCAGCTCGGTCGCCACCTTCTCGAACGCCCTGAAGTACGGCTCGTACGGCATGCCGACGTACTGGTGGACGGCGATGTAGGCGGAGTCGCGCCCGGAGGAGTGGGAGAGCCAGATGTCGTCGGCGGCGGTGAACCGCACCTCGACCGGGAACAGCACCTTGAACGGCATCCGGTCGACGATCCGGCGCAGTGCGGTGAGCGCCTCGGTCAGCGCCTCGCGCGGCAGGCCGTACTCCATCTCCACGAAGCGGACCCGGCGCGGGGTGCAGAAGACCCGGTCGGAGCGGCCGGTGTAGGTGCGTTCGGTGAGCGCGCGGGCGGAGACGGCGCTGATCCGGGGGGCCAGGGCGGGCGCGGCGCGGCCGAGGCAGCAGGCCCCGGCGAAGACGGTGTTGGACAGGAACTCGTCGTCCAGCCAGCCGCGCCAGCGGGGCAGCGGCCGGTCGTCGGCGGGTACCCGGTCGTTGGTCTTGACCTGCACCCGGTCGGTGTAGGGGAACCAGTAGAACTCGGCATGGTCGTGCGGCTCGTAGAGACCGGGCAGGTCGGCGAGCACGTCGGAGAGCGCGGCCGGCCGCTCGTGGGCGCGCAGCACGAACGCGTCCACGCAGCGCAGCGTGACCTCGACCAGCACGCCGATAGCGCCGAGCCCGACCCGGGCCGCGTCGAACACGTCGGGGTGCTCGTCGGCGGAGCAGCGCAGCACCTCGCCGGTGCCGGTGACCAGCGTCAGCCCGGTCACGAACGTGGAGAGGCAGCCGAGTTTCGCGCCGGTGCCGTGGGTGCCGGTGGAGAGCGCGCCGGCGATGGTCTGCGCGTCGATGTCGCCGAGGTTGGGCATCGCCAGCCCGTGACCGGCGAGGAGATCGTTGAGCGTGTGCAGCGTCATCCCGGCCGGTACGGTGACCAGGCGGCGTGTCACGTCGACGGTGACGTCGGTCTCCAGCTCGGCGAGGTCGAGCCGGTGGCCGTCGGCGACGGCGGTGGCGGTGAAGGAGTGGCCGCTGCCGACGGCCCGGATGCTCCGGCCGGCGTCGGCGGCCCGCCGGACCGCCCCGGCGACGTCCGCGACGCTACGGGGGCGCTCGGTGACCAGCGCCGTGCTGTGTTGGTTGCCGGCCCAGTTGGACCAGGCGGCGGGGGGACCGGCCATGGCGAACACTCCTCGACATGAATATGAACTGAATTCATATCAGGAACGTTGTGCCTGGTAAATACCGCAATCGAGCCCGGCTCGTTGTACCGGTAGTCACGGACTCGTGACGTGCAGATATGTTCATCCGTCGAAGGGGGGTGGCGCCGAGTGTCCACACCAGCCGCCACGACCGGGCCGCTGCGTCGGGTACCGGTGCAGGGTCGAAGTGTCGCGCGCGTCCAGCGGATGCTGGACGCCTGCGCCGAGCTCGTCGACGAGGTGGGGTACGAGGGCTTGACCACGACCCTGCTCGCCGAGCGTGCCGAGGTGGCGATCGGGTCCGTCTACCAGTTCTTTCCGGACAAGCGGGCGATCGTGCAGGCACTGACCCTGCGCACCATGGAGTCCTACCTCCAGCGGCTCGACGAACGTTTCGCCTCGGACGACCTGACCCACTGGTGGGACGGGGTCGACGCGGCGATCGACGAGTACATCTCGATGCACCGCACGGTCCCCGGTTTCCGTACCCTGCACTTCGGCGACGTGGTCGACCTGCACCTGCTGGACGACCAGCGGGACAACAACGGCGTGATCGCCGAGCAGCTCGCCCGCGTACTCACCGAGCGGTTCGGCCTGGCCGGGGTGCCCGACCTGCGGTTCCACCTGGAGGTCGCGGTCGAGGCCGCGGACGCCCTGATCAAGTTGGCGTTCCGCCGCCGCGCGGACGGCGACGAGCGGGTGCTGGTCGAGGCGAAGGCGCTGATCCGGGAATACCTGCACCGGCAGGTCAACGCCCCGGTCGAGGCCGTGCGCCAGGGTTGAGCGGCACGTCGGGCGGCGGGTTCTGAGAGTGCGCCAGGACCCGCCGTCGTCACGTCAGAGGAACGCCCGGCCCTCGCCCCGGTAGGTGGGCACGGTCGCCACCACGGCGTCGCCCTCGACCAGGTGGACCTCGTTGACGTGCTCGCACACCTCGCCGGCCTTGGCGTGGCGGAACCACACCCGGTCGCCGACCCGCAACGCGTCCGCCGCGTCGCCGGCGAGCGGCGTCTGGACCTCGCCCGCGCCCTCCGCGCCGAGCAGCTTCAGCCCGGCCGGCAGCCACGGCTGGGGCAGCCGGCTCGCCGCCGGCGGGCCGGAGGCGATCCAGCCGCCGCCGAGCACGGTGGCCAGCCCGGGTGCCGGCCGGCGGACCACCGAGCAGGCGAAGAACGCCGCCGGGGTCGGCCGCCAGGCACGGTACGCGTCGAACAGCGTCGGCCCGTAGAGCCCGGAGCCGGCGGTGACCTCGGTGACCGCCGGGTCGGCGCTGGTGGCGGCCACGCTGCCGGTGCCGCCGCCGTTGACGAACTCCAGGTCGGCGTGCTCGCGGACGGCGGCGACCGCGGCCGACCGGCGGGCTAGCAGTTCCCGGTACGACCCGCGCTGGGCGACCCGGATCGCGGAGCCGGTCAGCGCCTGCCCGGGCGGCGCGTCGCCGAGCCCGGCGATCTGCGCCTCGTACGACATCAGGCCGACCAGCCGGAAGCCCGGCCGGCCGGCGACGGCGGCGGCGAGCGCGCCGGCCGCCCGGGCGCTGTGCACCGGCGAGCGGCGCACGCCGACGTGCACCCGACCCCGCAGCGGTCGCCAGGAGGCGTCCAGGTCGAGGCAGATCCGCAGCGCGGGCCGGTGCTGTGGCCGGCACACCCGGTCGATCAGGTCGAGCTGCCCGGCGTCGTCGACCATCAGGGTGACCGCCTCGGCGGCGGTCGGGTCTCCGGCCAGGTCGGCGAGCGCCCCCCGGTGCGCGGTCGGATAGGCGACCAGCACGTCGTCGGCGACACCGCCCCGGGCCAGCCAGAGCGCCTCGGGCAGGGTGAAGGCCATCACGCCGTGCCAGCCGGCCCGCTTGAGCGCCCGGGTGAGCAGCTCGCGGACCCGCACCGACTTGCTGGCCACCCGCAGCGGCTTGCCGCCGGCCCGTCCGGCCAGCGCGTCGGCGTTGGCGTCGAACGCCTGGAGGTCGACCACCGCGTACGGCGGGTCGAGGTGGGCGGTCGCCCGGTCGAGACGATCGCGAAGTTCGGCACGGTCGATGGGCACGTCTGCACGCTAACTGTCTGGACGCCAATGCGAAATACCCTCGCGTCTGTCCGGGCTGCGGGCGGTGGCCCCGGCGGCCTAGGCTCGGCGAGCAGGTGAATGTCGCGGCAGGCGGTGCCCTCCGCGCGACTAGAGTGTTCCACCGGGGATGCCCAGACCTGGGCCGGCACGTGGAGGTACGGCCATCGAAAGCCAGAAGAACGGCGAGTCGTCCGGCGTGTCGTCGCCCGGCACACAGACCGACCGGTCCGGCTTCGCCGCGATCCGCTCGGTGCTGCGCATCCGGCCGTTCCGCCGGCTGTGGATCGTGCTCAGCGCGGCCTCCTTCGGCGACTGGCTCGGCCTGCTCGCCACCGCGCTGTTCGCCGCCTCCCAGGTGTCCGGCAGCACCGCCCAGGGCGCGGCCTTCGGCGGCGTGACCGCGATCCGGCTGCTGCCCGCGCTGGTGCTCGGCCCGATCGCGGGCGTCTTCGCCGACCGGTTCGACCGCCGGTGGACGATGGTCATCTGCGACCTGCTGCGTTTCGTGCTCTTCGCCTCGATCCCGCTCTACGCGCTCACCGGCGCGGCGGGCGGCCTGGTGGTCGGCTGGGCGCTGATCGCCACCTTCCTGATCGAGTCGATCACGTTGCTGTGGATCCCGGCCAAGGAGGCGGCGGTCCCCAACCTGATCCCGCGCACCCGGCTGGAGGCGGCCAACCAGCTCACCCTGATCACCACGTACGGCCTGACCCCGGTGGCCGCCGCCGTCGCGCTGGCGGTGCTGACCCGTGGCCTGCCCGGCGCGGTCGGCGGCAACCTGCCCGACTGGGCCCAGCCGGCCCAGCTCGCGCTCTGGTTCAACGCCTTCTCCCGGCTGGCCACCGCGCTCGTGGTGGCGTTCGGGATCAAGGAGATCAGCGAGGCCCAGCGCGGCGAGGCGGAGCGCACCGAGCAGAGCATGTTCCGCCAGTTCTCCGAGGGCTGGAGGTTCATCGGCCAGACGCCGCTGGTCCGCGGCCTGGTGCTCGGCATCTTCGGCGCGTTCGCCGGCGGCGGCATCGTGGTCGGCACGGGCAAGTTCTTCGCCAACTCGCTCGGCGCCGGTGACGCCGCCTTCTCGCTGCTCTTCGGCGCGATCTTCGTGGGCCTGGCGCTCGGCATCGGGCTCGGCCCGATGATCGTGCGGGACATGTCCCGCCGCCGCTGGTTCGGCATGAGCATCGTGCTGGCCAGCGCATCGGTGCTGGTGCTCGCGTTCGCCATCCACCTGTCCATGGCCATCGTCGGCGCGATCCTGGTCGGGGCCGGCGCCGGCATGGCGTTCCTGGCCGGCACCACGCTGCTCGGCGGCGAGGTCGCCGACGAGGTGCGCGGCCGGGTCTTCGCGGTGGTGCAGATCGGCACCCGGCTCGTGCTGATCCTGGCCATCGCGCTGAGCAGCCTCCTGGTCGGCGTCGGTGGCTCCCGCCAGCTCGCCATCGCCGACCTGGGCATCTCCATCTCCTCGACCCGCCTGCTGCTCCTCGCCGCCGGCGCGGCCGGCATCTTCGCCGGGATCAGCGCGTTCGGCCAGATGGACGACAAGAAGGGCGTGCCGGTCCTCGCCGACCTCTGGGGCTCGATCCGGGGCCGCCCGCTCATGCCGGCCGAGCCGTTCGTCTCCTCCGGCCTGTTCGTGGTCTTCGAGGGCGGCGAGGGCGCCGGCAAGTCCACCCAGCTCGCCGCGCTCGCCGAGCGCCTGCGTGGCGGCGGTCGGGAGGTCGTGGTCACCCGCGAGCCGGGCGCCACCGGGGTCGGCGAGCGGATCCGCTCGCTGGTGCTGGGCACCGCCCACGACGACGCGCCGTCGCCGCGCGCCGAGGCGCTGCTGTACGCCGCCGACCGCGCCCACCACGTGGCCACCGTGGTCCGCCCGGCGCTGGTCCGCGGCGCGGTGGTGATCAGCGACCGCTACGTCGACTCGTCCCTGGCCTACCAGGGTGCCGGCCGGACACTGCCGGTCGACGAGGTCTCCTGGCTCTCCTCCTGGGCCACCGGCGGGCTCAAGCCCGACCTGGTGGTCCTGCTCGACGTCGACCCGCACACCGGGCTGGGCCGGGTGGCGGCCCGCAGCGCGGACGCCGACCGGCTGGAGGCCGAGTCGGTGGCGTTCCACGAGCGGGTCCGCTACGCCTTCCTCGACCTGGCCGCCGGCGACCCGAAGCGCTACCTGGTCCTCGACGCGTCGCGCCCGGTCGAGGAGATCGCCGACGCGGTCGCGCGCCGGGTGGACGAATTCCTCGTCGACCCGGCCGGGATCGTGCACCCGCGCCCAGCCCAGGGGCCGGACACCTCGGTCCAGCCCGAGTTATCCGACGCGGAGCTGGTGGCGATGGAGCACCGCCGAAGATGACGGACGTCTTCGGCGACCTGGTCGGGCAGGACGAGGCGGTGGCGACGCTGCGGCGGGCCGCCGCGTCCGCCGCCGCGCTGCTGCGGGCCGGCGCGCCGGTCGCGACGCCCGCCGGCGGCGGGGACACCGACGGGTACGACGACCTCGACGCGCTGGCCGAACAGTTCGACCGGCCCGGCGACCCGGGCGGACCCGGCTCGGGCACGTCCGGCGACCTCGGCGAGCCGGCCGCTGCCGCGGAACCGGGCGCCGGGATGACGCACGCGTGGATCTTCACCGGGCCGCCCGGCTCCGGCCGCTCGGTGGCCGCCCGCGCGTTCGCCGCCGCGTTGCAGTGCGTGCACGGCACCGGCTGCGGTCGCTGCCCCGGCTGCCACACCACGCTGGCCGGCACCCACGCCGACGTGCGGCTCGTGGTGCCCGAGGGGCTCTCCATCGGCGTCGGCGAGATGCGCGCGCTGGTGCTGCGCGCGGCGAGCACGCCGTCCGGCGGCCGGTGGCAGGTCGTGATCATCGAGGACGCCGACCGGCTCACCGAGGCCGCCGGCAACGCGCTGCTCAAGGCCGTCGAGGAGCCGCCCCCGCGTACGGTCTTTCTGCTCTGCGCCCCGTCCACCCACCCGGACGACGTCTCGGTGACCATCCGGTCGCGGTGCCGGGTCGTACCGCTGCGCCAGCCGTCGGCCGGCGCGGTGGCCGAGGTGCTGGCGCGCCGGGACGGCATCGCCCCCGACGTGGCGCAGTGGGCCGCCGCGGCCGCCCAGGGGCACGTGGGCCGGGCCCGGCGGCTGGCCCGGGACCCGGAGGCCCGGCAGCGTCGGGAGGCGGTGCTCGCCGTGCCGCGCCGGCTCACCGGTGTGGGCGCGGCGTTCGACGCCGCCTCGGCGTTGATCGAGGCCGCCGAGGCGGAGGCCGCCGCCTCGGTCGCGGAGGCCGACGAGACGGAGCGGGCGGCGTTGCAGACCGCGCTCGGCGCGGGCGGCACCGGCCGGGGCGCGGCCGGTGCCATGCGGGGCGCCGCCGGCCAGCTCAAGGAGCTGGAGAAGCGGCAGAAGTCGCGGGCCACCCGGGCCCAGCGGGACTCGCTCGACCGGGCGCTCGTGGATCTGGCCGGCTTCTACCGGGACGCGCTCACCATGGCGCTGCGGGCGCCCGTCGACCCGGTGCACACCGACACCGCGACGACGGCCGCGGCCGGCGCGCGGAAGTGGGATGCCGAGGGCTCGCTGCGCCGCCTGGAGGCGGTGCTGGAGTGCCGGGCGGCGATCGAGGCGAACGTCAAGCCCCGGATCGCGGTCGAGGCGATGATGCTCTCCCTCTGGCGGGGCTGAACCCGCTGTCCGCACGCTGTCCACAGGGCATCGACACGCGCGATTGACGTGCGGTACGGTCCGGTGATGCCGTGGTGACCGAGGCGGCACGCTCAGTGATGGCGGCGTCGGGGTGGGGCCGGCGGTGCCGACCGGCCGGGAGGAGTGCGCCGATGGCGCGGGGGGAGATCGACGAGGCCTGGATCGAGGAGGCGGTGCGGCGTTACCGCCGCATCGAGACCCTGCAGGCCGAGTTCGACCAGGCGGTCGCCACGGTGGAGGTCACCGTCCGCTCACCCGACGGGCTGGTCGAGGTGGTGGTCACCGCCGGCGGGCGGATCACCGACGTCCGCTTCCTCGGCCCGCTGCACCAGCGCCACCCGCGCGACGTGGCCAACTCGGTGCAGGCCGCGGTGACCGCCGCCGCCGACGCCGCCCAGTGGGCCCGGGAGAAGCTGCACAACGAGACCTTCGCGGCCTACCGGCCGCTGGCGGGAGCCTGAGATGGAATCGCTGCGCGCGCTGGCCGACCGCCTCGACGACGCCGGCGCCACGCTCGCCACGCTGGCCCGCACGGTGACCGCCACCGACCCGCCGCACCCGGCGTTCGGCGCCCACGCCACCGGCCGGCCCGGCGAGGTGGGGCGGGCCCTGCACCGGCAGTGGATGGCGGCCACCGCCGACCGGGCGCGCGAGGCGCAGGCCGCCGCCAACCGGCTGGCCGCCGCCGCGGCGGCGCTGCGCAGCGCCGCCGAACGCTACGCGGCGGCCGACGAGGCGGTCTCGCGCCGGTTCGCCCGGGAGGCCTGATGGACGCGCTGGACCGCCTCGCCGAGCCGGGCCTCGACCTGCTCACCCGGGTCGACACGCTGCTCGCCGCCGGCGCTCCCGAGGGGCACCGGCTCTGGCCGCTGCTGCGCCGGATGCAGGTGCTCCCCGGCGCGGCCGTGCGCGAGTTCCTCGACCTGCACCCCGCGCCGCTGACCGGCGCCGGTCACGCCGTGCGCCGGCTGGTCCGGGGCTACGACGACGCCGGTGCCGTCCTCGCCGACCAGGTCGCCTGGTCCGGGTCGGCCGCCGCGGCCTACGACGACGCCCGCGCCGCCCTGCTCCGGCACCTCGACGAGGGGCCGGAGAGCCTGGTCGGCCGGCTGGAGTCGACCGCCGGCTACGCGGACGCGCTGGCCGGCTGGGTGGAGAGCAGCCGGGCCGCGCTGGCCCGGGTGCTCGCCGAGGTGCTCGGCTCGGCCGAGGCGGTCACCGTGCACGCCGCCGCCCGACCCGGGGCCGAGGCCGGCCCGGCCGGTGCCGCGGCGGCGGCGGAGATCGCCACCCGGGTGCTGAGTGTGCTCGGGGTGGCCTACGACGGAGCCGAGACGTTGCTGCGCCAGTGGGGGCCGAGCCTGGCGGAGACGACCTGGCGGGACCGCGCCGTCTCCGCGCCGCGCTACGGCGGCACCACCCGGATCGGCTACTGACGGTCCACGGCGTCGCACGCCGATCCGGCCGTGGCCGGGCACCGGCGTGCGACGCCGTGGCCTTCCCCTGCACCCCCCGCAGGTATGCCTTCACTCAACGCGGTCGGCAGGCGTTTGTCCCGGCGCCGGCCCAGGTTTCAACCGTCCGGGCGAGGCGTGGGGGTCGCTTCGGCCGGGTCGACCGGGATGGATCGCTGCGCGGTGTGACCGGACGGCGACCGGTGAGCCGACCGGCGGCGCGGGTCCGCGTAGGGTGGGCGCATGGGCATGCTCTGCGCGGTCAGCTTCAACCGGTACGGGCGCCTCTACTACCTCGACCCGGGTGAGTTGCGCCCGCAGGTGGGCGACCGGGTGCTGGTGCCCACCGACGACGGGCCGGAGGTGGCCGAGTGCGTCTGGGCCGCGCAGTGGGTCAGCGAGGACACCGACGGTTTCCCGAAGCTGGCCGGGCCGGCCGGCGACGACGACCTGCGCCGGGACGAGGTGCTGCGCCGGCGCAAGGCCGACGCCAAGGTGGCCGCCAAGCGGCTGATCCGCGAGCACGGCCTGCCGATGAAGGTGGTCGCCGTCGACCACGTCCTCGGCACGCCGGAGACCGGCAGCGACCGCACCACGATCTACTTCACCGCGCCGCACCGGGTGGACTTCCGGTCCCTCGTGCGCGACCTGGGGGCGACCCTGCACTGCCGGGTCGAGCTGCGGCAGCTCTCGGCCCGCGACTCGGCGCGGGTGCAGGGCGGCATCGGCTCCTGCGGTCGCGACCTGTGCTGCGCCACCTTCCTCACCGACTTCGAGCCGGTGACCATCCGGATGGCGAAGGACCAGGACCTGCCGCTCAACCCGCTGCGCATCTCCGGCGCCTGCGGGCGGCTGATGTGCTGCCTGAAATACGAACACCCGCTCTACCAGCGGTTCCAGGAGTCGGCCCCGGCGGTCGGCGCCCGCGTCGACACGCCCCGGGGCGAGGGCAAGGTGGTCGGCCACAGCGTCCCGCGCGACGCCGTCACGGTCCGCCTCGACGCCGACGGCTCCCGCTGCCAGTGCAGCCGCGCCTCCGTCTGCGCCCCCCGCCAGTCCCACGACCAGCACTACAACCCCTCCTGACCCCCCTCCGCGCGTTGATCATGAAGTTAGCGGCGAAGTCGATCTCCATTCGGACTGCTAACTTCATGATCAACGAGTGGGTGGCGGTCAGCGGAGGGTGATCGGGGGTTCGGCCAGGCGGGGGTCAGGGGTCTTCGGGGTCAGCCAGGAGGCGGTGGGGGAGTCGTCGGAGTTCAGGCGCCAGGCGTGGGAGACCTCGTCCAGGGCGATCGGGTAGATCGTCAGGGTGCCGTCCGGGTCGAACCGGAACCGGAGGAACGCCTTCGAGTCCTCGATGCCCTGCGCGGCGAACAGCTCGTTCAGGTTCACCCCGAACGCGCCCGCCACCAGCAGGTAGAGCGCCACCAACTGGCTGGCGACCAGCCCGCTGACCGGGCCGTAGAGCACCACCGCCGCGACCGCCGGCAACGGCCACGGCCACTCGTAGAACGGCAGGTGCAGCCAGAGCCAGGTGCCACCGGCGGCCAGCGCCACGTGCGCCACCCCGTGCGCCACCCCGAGGATCCAGTGCCGGGCGTGCCGCTTGCCGCCCGCGTTGGGGGGCTTGGCGAAGAACGCCGCCCCCAGCAGCGTCACCACCAGCATCGCCACCAGCGGAACGCTGAACAGCCGCTGCGCGGTGGAGTCCGCCCGCTGCGCCGCCACCCCGGCCATGGCCAGCATCAGCAACGTGTGCAGGGTGCCGAGCAGCGTGGTGAAACCCGGGTTGCGGAACGGCAGCCGGCCGAAGATGCCCCAGCCGTACCGGCGGGAGCGCGCCTTCTCCGGATAGCGGGCGGCCAGCTCGTACTCGCGGGTGCGGCTGGCGCGCCGGGTCAGCGTGTCCCGCGGCGGCACCTCCAGCTTCTCCGGCAGCTTGTGCGTCGGATACAGGTAGGCGCCACCGCCGCCGCACGTGACGAGCTGCCGCTCCGGGCCCGCGTACCGGGCGTAGTGGTGCAGGTCGCCGGAGACCAGCAGCCGGACCTGCGCGCCGGTGGGCGCCACGATGGTACGGATGAAGTAGTCGACCGAGTCGTACGCGTTGGGGTGGTCGGCGGCCTTGACCCACGTCGGCGCCGGCACCGCCACGATCACCCGGGAGCGCGGGGTGAGCTTGCGGGCCACCTCGTCGAAGTAGGTGAGCTGCGGATCGTCCAGGTACGACCCGGACTGGTCGTCGAGGCCCAGCAGCCACCAGCCGGCCGGCAGCTCGATCGCGAAGTACGAGCGGGACTGGCCGGTGCCCCAGCCGCCGAAGTGCCGGTCCCGCGACCGGACGAACAGGCGCAGGAACGCGGTCAGGCCGTCGTACCAGTCGTGGTTTCCCGGCACCGCGAAGAGCGTCGGACGCTCCGGCGGGGCGACCGGCAGCGCCGCCTGGTACGGGCCCTTGCTCCGGTCCTCGTACGCCTCGTAGCCGGCCGACGGGTAGACCTGGTCGCCGCCCATCACCAGCGTCTGCGCCCGGGGCAGCCGGTGCCCGTCGACGGTCAGCTCCGGCTGGGCGAGCAGGTAGGCGATCGAGTAGGTGGCGTCGAAGCCGTCGCCCAGGTCGGCCACGTAGTCCAACCAGAGCCCGCCGTCCGGCCCGACCTGCCGGAACGTGTCGTCGCCGAAGGCGTTCTGTAGTTCGCGCTTGTCCAGGTACGCCCCGAACAGCATGGCCAGCAGCGTCCGCAGGCCGGTGCTGATCAGCAGCAGCGGCGCGAGCCAGGGGACCGGCCGGCGCGGGGTGAAACCCAACTCCAACGGGTCGAGGCTGTGCGGCCGGCGGGTGGCCCGCTCGCCCGGTCGCGTCTCGGGGTCCGGCTGGCGCGGCGGTACGTGATCGTCGCTCACCCGCCGCAGGGTAGTCCGCGCCGGCCGGGAAATCTCTCCCGAGCCGAGCGGGATGAGACCCGATGTCCGGTTCCGGACGAGGGGGATCCCGTTCGGCGCCCGGCCGAGCGTGCCGTACACTTGACGATCGTTGCCGCCTTAGCTCAGTCGGCTAGAGCGACGCACTCGTAATGCGTAGGTCGACGGTTCGATTCCGTCAGGCGGCTCGGCACCGAAGCCCAGGTCATCGACCTGGGCTTCGTTCTTTTCCCACGGTCGACGGCGATGAGTTCCGGTTCGGCGCCCGGTCTGTAGTTCCGTGCACCCGCTCTCCCGACCACCGGGGTGAGCGTCATGACCGCTACGTACCGGAGGCAGGCGTGAAGCTTCTTCTCACATCCGCGGGCGTCCAGAACCCGAGCATCCGCGACGCGCTGGTCGACCTGCTGGGCAAGCCGATCGCCGAATCCCACGCCCTCTGCATCCCCACGGCGTGCCACCCCATGGGCGGACCGGCCTCGGCCTGGCGCTTCGTCAGCGGTCAGACGCCGCTGCCCATGACCGGGCTGGGCTGGAAGTCGCTGGGCGTCCTCGAACTGACCGCGCTGCCCAGCGTCGGCGCGGAGCGGTGGGTCCCCTGGGTCCGGGAGGCCGACGTCCTGCTCGTGGCCGGCGGCGACGCCACGTACCTGGCGTACTGGATGCGGCGGTCCGGGCTGGCGGACCTCCTGCCGTCGCTGCGGGACACCGTCTGGGTGGGGTTGAGCGGCGGGAGCATGGCGCTGACCCCGCGGATCGGCGCGGACTTCGTCGGGTGGCAGTCCGCGCCGGACGACCGCACGCTGGGGCTCGTCGACTTCTCGATCTTCCCGCACCTGGGTATGGAGCCGGACAACACCATGGCCGGCGCGGAGCGGTGGGCGGCCGAGATCGGGGGTCCGGCGTACGCCATCGACGACCAGACGGCCATCACGGTGACCGACGGCGCCGTCGAGGTCGTCTCCGAGGGGCAGTGGAAGCGGTTCGCCTAGGAGCCGGGGCAACCGGTTGGCGGGTCGGCTTCGCGCCGGGCCCCGGTCGACCGATGAGTTCGGGCCGGTCACGCGGTCCATCCCGGTGACAATTGATTTCCGCACTGACCTGGAGTTGCCGCCATGGCCGATCCCACCGTGACCGTCAGCCTGCCGATCGCCGACCGCGTGACGTCACACCGCTTCTACGGGGAGGTCTTCGGCTGGGCGGCGTTCGGGGAGCGGGCGCCGGACGGGGTTCCCGAGCCGCTCCAGTTCGCGGTGAACGACGGCCTGCGGCTGATGCTGGTGCCGAGCGGCGGCTTCGGTTGGGTGATCGGTGACCACGAGGTCGCCGAGCGGGGACACAGCGAGTGCGTGCTGAGCTGGGTCGCCGGGGATCCCGCCGAGGTGCGGCGGCTCGTCGAGCGGGCCCGGGTCGCGGGCGCCCGCGTGGTGACGCCGCCGGCCGAGCAGCCGTGGGGCTACACGGCGACGTTCGCCGACCCGGACGGCCACCTGTTGATGGTGACGGCGTCCTGAGCCGGCCTGCGGCCCGGTGTGCGGTGGTGACCCGCCCCCGACCGTCGCAGGTGCCCTAGCATGCGGTGGATGACCGGGGATGCGGGTGCGTGGCCGGAGACCCCCGATCCGACCCGGCGGGTCGACTCGTCCGGTCGGGGGGACCGGGTCGGGCTGCCCGTCCCCGTCGACGCGGCCTGCGTCCTGCTCGCGGTGCTCGTGCTCCTCGGTTCGTGGGGCGGCATGGTGCTGGTGGTCGCCGACCAGGTCGTCCCGACGTGGTTGGTGAGCGGTGCCCTGCTGCTCGCACCGCTGGTGATCACACCGTTCTGGCACCTCGTCGACAGGTGGGCGCGCGTGCCGGACGACGTGGGTCGGAGCACCCGGACGCGCCGGGCGCTCGTGCTGCTCACCGTCGTCGCCTGGGCGGGCACCGGACTCGGCCTTTTGGGCGATCTTCCCGCCACGTACCGCGTGCTGGAGCCGGGTGGGCCGGACGGCTGCCGGGCGGTCGCGCGGCAGCGGTCGTTCCTCTTCGCCGGCAGTGGTCAGGTGTACGCCGTCCCGGCCAGCGGGATCGGATGGCAGGTGAGTTCGTGGACCGCCGACGACGGCGGCAAACCGATCACCGACCACGCGTACAAGCTGAGGTGGAGCGACGACGGCGGCCTCCTGCTCCTGCGCGGCTCCGGCGGTCAGCCGGTCTGGCCCGGTATGCACGAGGTCGACTGCCGCTGACTGCTCGCGGGGGCCGCCGCGGCTGCCGACTTCCACGACGCGAAGCGACGAAGGGGGCCCGGCGGGCGCGACCGCATCGGTCGGCCCGCCGGGCCCACTCCGGCAGGGAGGCAGGTCTAGCGGGGCGGGACGGTGCCCGTCGGCGCGTACTCGGGTTCGGTCTCCGGGGGCGGCTCCTCGTCGGTCTCCGCGCGGTGCCGGGCCGCCGGGTCCGGCAGGTCGGCCCCTGCGGACGGGTCGGGGATGCCGCCGGGCGCGATCGTGCCCCGCCAGCCGCCGGACTCCACCTGCCGGCCCTCGATGAAGTCCTTGAACCGTTCCAGATCCGACTCGGCCTGGCGGTCCACCAGGTTCAGTTTCTCGCCGGCCTGCTCGACCAGGCCCTCCGGCTCGTACTCCAGCAGGAGCTGGACCTGGGTGCGGTGGGCGTCGATCGGCGCGAAGCGGACCATGCCGGCGTTGGGGGTGCCGGCGGTGGCGGCCCACGCGACGGTGCGGTCCGGCACCTGCTCGACGATGGTGGCGTCCCACTCGCGCTGCACGCCGGCTATCTCGGCCACCCAGTGCATCCGCCGGTCGTCGAGCTGGCGCACCTCCCGCACGCCGCCCATGAACCGCGGAAAGTCCTCGAACTGTGTCCACTGGTTGTAGGCGGTGCTGACCGGCACGTCGACGTCGATGGACTTCTCGACCTTCCTGGTCATGACCACTCCTTGTCGTCCCGTCATCTGCACCGGAACCGGTACCCCGCCGGCAGCGGCCTAACCGGGCCGTCCGGCATTGCCCACGTCCGGGGGAGCCGCTATCGTTCCCTGGCCAGACGCCCCAGAGTTCGAGGATCGCGGTGACTTCCCCGGAGTTGACGAACCAGGTTTCCCGGGACGGTGCCCGCACCGAGGAGGCGACCGGGCGCGGCCCGAGCCGGTTCCGGGGCGACGTGGCCGGGCTGCGCGCCGTGGCCGTCGGGGTGGTGCTGCTCTACCACGCCGGGCTGTCGTTCCTGCCCGGCGGTTTCGTCGGGGTCGACGTCTTCTTCGTGATCTCCGGCTTCCTCATCACCGGGCAGCTCATCTCCGAGATCGAGCGGACCGGGCGCGTCTCCCTGATCGGTTTCTACGCCCGCCGGGCCAAGCGGATCCTGCCCGCCGCGACGGTGGTGCTCGCGGCGACCGCGGTGGCGGTCCGGCTCTTCGTGCCCCGCGGCGACTGGCAGGCCATCGGCGGCGACATCGCCGCCGCGGCGGTCTACGTGGTGAACTGGCGGTTCGCCGACCGGGCCGTCGACTACCTCGCCGCCGACAACGCGGTGGAATCACCGGTGCAGCACTTCTGGTCGCTCGCCGTCGAGGAGCAGTTCTACCTGGTCTGGCCGTTGCTGATCGTCCTGGCGATCCTGGCGGCGCGGGCGCTGCGGCGCTCCGACGTGCGGCCGGTGCTGTGGATCGGTCTGGCGGTGCTGGCCGTGCCGTCGTTCGTCTGGTCGATCCTGGAGACGGCGAACTCGCCGGCCCGCGCGTTCTTCGTCTCGACGACGCGGTTGTGGGAACTCGCCGTGGGCGCCGGCGTCGCGCTGATCGCGGCCCGGGCGGCCCGGATGCCACGCGCGGTGGCCGTCGCCCTGGGGTGGCTCGGCCTCGCCGCGATCCTGGCGGCGTCGCTGCTGGTGAGCGGCAAGACGGCCTGGCCCGGGTACGCTGCCGCGCTGCCCACGCTCGGTGCCGCCGCGGTGATCGCGGCCGGCCCGGCGGCGGGATCGCGGGGGCCGGTGCTGGTGCTCGGCACGCTGCCGTTCCGCTGGGTCGGTGACCTGTCCTACTCGCTCTACCTGTGGCACTGGCCGATGCTCGTGGTGGCCGCCGCCCACTGGGGGAAGCTGTCGACGGTCGAGGGCCTGGCGGTGGCGCTCGCCTCGGTGGTGCCCGCCTGGCTCACCTTCCGGCTGGTGGAGAACCCGCTGCGCTACTCGCGGAAGATCGCCACGTCGCCGCGGCTCGCGTTGAGCCTCGGCGGCAACTTCACCCTGGCCGGGATCTGCGCCGGCCTGGCCCTGGTCCTGCTCGGCGCGTGGGCGGCCGCCGCGGTCCCCACCAAGAGCCGGTACGCGCCGGGCGCGGCGCTGCTGTCGACCAGGGCCGGCACCGCTCCGATCGGCCCGGTGCCGGAGCGGTTCGACGTGATCACGCCGGATCCGCTGCAGATCCGGCAGGGGTTCCTGGACGTGCCGGTCACGAAACGGGACAACTGTTTCCAGCAGGTCGAGGGCGCCGAGGTGCGGTGGTGCACGTACGGCAACCCGGATGGCGCGACCACTGTCGCCCTGGTCGGCGACTCGAAGATGGACCAGTGGCTGCCGGCGTTCCAGGTGCTCGCCGAGCAGAACGACTGGAAGCTGGTGATCGCCGCCAAGGCGGGGTGCGCGTTCACCAGCGCCAAGGTGCTCAAGGGTGACAAGTCCGGCAATCCCTACACCGACTGCATCGAGTGGAACCGGGCGCTGCTCAGCCGGCTCATGCAGGAGCGTCCCGACTACGTGGTCACCTCCCAGTCGGCGCCGACCGCGCTGAACCGGACGGGCCGGGGCGTCTCGGTCGACGCGATGGTCGCGGGCGTGCGGTCCTCCTGGAAGAAGCTCGACTCGGTGGGCTCGCAGGTCGTCGTCATGGCCAACAACCCGCTTCCCCCCGGCGCGCCGGTGGCGTGCGCCGACGAGAACCGGAAGCGCCTGTCCGTCTGCGCGTTCGACCGCCGGCTCCACGACCAAGACCAGGCCTACCGGATGCAGCGGCGGGCGGTGACCGGGGTGCCCGAGGTCAAGATGATCGACCTGTTCGACGCCATCTGCCCGACCGACAGGTGCCCGGTCGTGTTCGGCAACGTGCTGATCTACCGGGGCGGTTCACACATCGGCGCCGCCTACGTGAAGACCACCGCCCCGCACCTCGCCCGGGCCCTGTCCGACGTGGGGGTGCCGGCGGTCTACGCGCCGGCGAAGTGACCGCTCAGACGTAGAGCTTCTTGGCGTAGTCGGGGCCGTAGTGCCGTTCCAGGTCGGCGAGGCTCTCCGCCGGGGCCTCCACCTCCTTGATCAGCCGGGGCCGCGGCGGCAGCGCGTCCGGCTGCCAGGTCTCCGGCTGCCACAGCTCGGAGCGGAGGAACGCCTTCGCGCAGTGGTAGAAGATCTGCTCGACGGCCACCTCGACGGCGAGCACCGGACGGTGGCCCTTGACCTCCATGGCGGCGAACCAGGGCGCGTCGCGGAGCAGCCGGGCCCGGCCGTTGATCCGCAGCGTGTCGGTGCGGCCGGGGATCAGGAAGATCAGGCCGACGTGCGGGTTGGCCAGGATGTTGCGGTAGCCGTCGGCGCGCCGGTTGCCGGGCCGTTCCGGGATGGCGATGGTGGTGTCGTCCAGCACCAGCGTGAAGCCGGGCGGGTCGCCCTTCGGCGAGACGTCGCAGCGGCCGTCCGCGTCGGCGGTGGCGACCAGGCAGAACGGCGAGGCGGCCAGCCACTCCCGGTCCCGCTGGTGCAGCGTGCGGCGTTCCTTGGCCAGCGCCCGGCCGGTCGGCGCGCCCAGCAGGTCGCGTAGTTCCTCCGGGCTGGTGATCTCGTGTGTCGTCACGTCTGCCTCCCCCGTCCGTTGACCTTGACGACGGTTCCGGCCCGCGACGGCTCCGGATCCGTCATGGTCAGTGTAGGAGAGCGCCGGTCGTCGGGTTTGCCCGCGATGACGGCGGGTGGGGACCGGATCGCGGCGCGTGTCCGGACACGACGGTTGGAGGCGGAGATGGAGAGCCGACTCAAGGTGCTCGGCCATCCCGTGCACCCGATGCTGGTGATGTTCCCGGTGGCGCTGCTGGTCACCGCGGTGATCTTCGACCTGGTCGACACCGTCGGCGGGCCGGACTTCCTCGGCGAGGTCGCCTACTGGAACATCACCATCGGCCTGATCGGCGGTCTGCTGGCCGCCGCGGCCGGCGCGTTCGACCTGCTCGCCCTGCCGGCCGGCACCCGGGCCAAACGGGTCGGGCTCCTCCACGCCGCCGCGAACATCGCGGTGATCCTGCTCTTCGCCGCCGTCTGGGTGGTGCGGCTCAACGCCGAGTCGCGCGCCGCCGGCGGCGCCCTGATCGCCATCGAGGTGGTCGCCGTGGCGATCCTCGGGATCAGCGCCTGGCTCGGCGGCGAGCTGGTGGACCGGCTCGGCGTCGGCGTCGACCCGGAACACGACCTCGACGCCCCCAGCTCACTGCGACCCCGCTCGGCGCGGATCGGCGGCGCGCGATGACGGACCCGAAGGGCTGGCGGGGCCGCCAGCAGGGCTGGGACCCGATGGGCGAGCTGCAGTCGCTGCGCTCCGAGCTGAGCCGCCTGGTCGGCGGCCGCTCCGGCACCCCCGACGTGGAGGTGTCCGAGGTCGCCGACGGCTGGGAGGTGCTGGTCCGGCTGCCGGGCGTGGCACCCGAGGAGGTGGCCGTCGAGCTGGACGACCGGGAGCTGTGCGTACGGGCCCGGTCGGAGGCCGAGGTCAACGCCGACCACGGCATCCCCGGCGGGTTCACCACCCGGGGCTTCGAGTACCGCGTCGACCTGCCGTCGCGCGTCGACCCCGAGCGGATCGACGCGGTGATGGACCACGGCCTGCTCCGGGTGCGGTTGCCCCGGGCGGTCCGGCCCGCGCCGCGCACCATCACCGTCGGCCGCACCGGCCCGCGCGCCACCAACGGTCGTACGCCGAGCCAGGCCGACCCGGCCGCGGACCGGGAGCTGCACCACCCGGACACCCGTCCCTAGGGCCGCCGTGACGATTGTGTCCGACGACCCCGGCTCGGCGCGTCCGTCGCCGCGCGGCGCCCCGGAGGCGTCGTCGGCGCTCGGCCCGACCGGTGAGCGCGTCGCGGACGTCGAGCGGATCGCCGTGCTGCGGGCCAACGCGCTCGGCGACTTCATCTTCGTGCTGCCCGCGCTGGAGGCGCTGCGGGCCGCGTACCCGAAGGCGGAGATCGTGCTGCTCGGCGCGCCGTGGCACGCGGCGCTCTGGCGCGACCGGCCCGGCCCGGTGGACCGGGTGCTGGTGGTGCCGCCGGGCCCCGGCATCCGCGAACCCGGCCCGGACGAGTCGCCGGGCGACCCGGCCGACTTCCTGGCCGCCGCCCGCGCCGAACGGTTCGACCTGGCGGTGCAGGTGCACGGCGGCGGCGCCAACTCCAACCCGTTCGTCACCGGCCTCGGCGCGCGGGTCACCGCCGGGCTGCGGGCCGAGGACGCGCCGCCGCTGGACCGCTGGCTGCGCTACGTCTACTACCAGCACGAGGTGATCCGCTACCTGGAGGTGGTCGCCCTGGTCGGTGCGCCGGCCACCACGATCACCCCGGCGTTGGCGGTGACCGACGCCGACCGGGTCGAGGCCGCCGCGGTGCTCGGCGCGTCCACCCGGCCCCGGGTGGCGCTGCACCCGGGCGCCACCGACACCCGGCGGCGCTGGCCCGCGGAGAGCTTCGCCGAGGTCGCCCGCGCGCTCGTCGCCGACGGGTACGAGGTGCTGGTCACCGGCACGCCGGTGGAGCGGGAGACGGTCGACGCGGTGGTCGCGGCGGCCGGCGTGCCGGTCCGCCCGCAGGTCGGCACGTTGGGTCTCGGCGCGCTCGCCGCCGCCTACGCGGACTGCGCGCTGGTGATCTCCAACGACACCGGGCCACTGCACCTGGCCGCCGCGGTCGGCGCGCCCACGGTGGGGATCTTCTGGGTCGGCAACCTGATCAACGGGGCGTCACCGCTGCGCGGCCGGCACCGGCCGATCGCGGCCTGGACCACCCGGTGCCCGGTCTGCGGGGTCGACTGCACGCCCGGGATCTACCCGCACCGGCCGGGCGACGGCAACTGCCCGCACCGGGTGTCGTTCGTGGCCGACGTGCCCGCCGTCGAGGTGGTGGAGGCGGCCCGCGAGCTGCTCACACCTCCGCGTTCGACTCGCTGAGCACGACCTCCCACGCCTCCACGTCCCGCTCGGTGACCGTGGTCGGCGACTCCAGGTGGTAGGCCCCGCTGGGCAGCACGCCGGCGCCGCCGTGGCGCTCCAGCACGGCGAGCTGGGCGGCCACGTCCTCGCCCTGGTGCCGCTCGGGCAGCCGCTCCCAGAAGTCGAAGCCGCCGGCGTCGACCAGCTTCGCCCGGTCGTAGAGCACGCATCCGCCGATCCAGGACACCTTGTACGCCCGCCACGCGCCGGCCGGCAGGCCCAGCTTCTCGGTGACGTGCAGCAGGTTCGCCGCCGGGTGGATCGCCGCCCGGTGCCACTCCGGCGTGCCCGGGCGGATCCGCTCCGGCTCCGGGCGGCCCGGCCACTCCTCGTAGTGCCGGTGGGTGTCCGGGCGCACGTCGTCGGTGTAGGAGAGCCCGTGCACCGCGTTGCCGACGAACCCGCAGCCCAGCTCGTCGAGCGCGCCGACCAGCCGGGACAGGCTGCCCGGCTCCAGCCACACGTCGTCGTCGAGGCAGAGCACGGCGTCGGCCGCCGACTGCCCCAGCAGGTAGGACCGGTGCTCGGCCAGCCCGCGCCGGGGCAGCCGCCGGGTCAGCAGCACCGGGTGTCCCCGGTGGCGCAGCGCCCGGACCATGGTGGCGGCCGCCGGGTGCGTGTACGCCGGCTCGCCGTCGGACTGGTCGCTGACCACCACCCCGAAGCCGGGTACGCCCTCCTGGGCGGCCAGCCCGGACAGGGTGACCGCCAGCTCGGCCGGCCGGTTGCGGGTGGGGATCAGCACGTCGACGCGCCGGGGGCGGCGGAACTGCTCGGACGTGCCGGGATCGAGCGGTCGGGTCACGCGGGCCTGCTCTCGGTGACCGACTGGGCGCGGATCCGGTCGATGATCGCCGAGGTGGAGCGGTCCGGCACGTAGCCGAGCGTGCGGACCTGCCCGCCGAGGCGGCGTACCAGCGGCGCCTCCGGCACCATCTCCGGCGGATAGTCGCCGCCCTTGACGTAGACGTCCGGGCGGACCGCCTCGATCAGCCGGGCCGGCGAGTCCTCCTCGAAGATCACCACGTGGTCCACGCAGGCCAGCGCCGCCAGCAGGGCGGTGCGGTCCTCGACCGGGTTGACCGGCCGGTCCGCGCCCTTGAGCCGGCGGACGCTGCCGTCCGAGTTGACCGCCACGATCAGCAGGTCGCCGAGCGCGCGGGCCTGGGTCAGGTAGCGGACGTGCCCGGGATGCAGCACGTCGAAGCAGCCGTTGGTGAACACCACCGACCGGCCCGCCGCGCGGTGCTCGGCGACCAGCGCGGTCAGCTCGTCCGCGCCGACCAGGGCCGGGTGCCCGGCCTCGTCGCCACCGGCGCCCAACGCGGCGAGCAGATCCTCGCGCCGGCAGACGCAGGTGCCGGTGTCGGCGACGGTGATGGTGGCGGCGAGCTGGGCGAGCTGCGCGGCGGTGGGCAGGTTCGCCTCGGCGGCGAGCGCCAGCGTCATGGCCGCCAGGTACGCGTCCCCGGCCCCGACGGCGTGACTGGCCGGGACCGGGGTGCTGTGGCTGCGCCGGGGCGAGCCGTCGGCGCCGCCGACCACCGCGCCCTCGGTGTCCAGCGTCACCGCCACCACGTCCGCGCCGGTGTGCGCCCGCAGCTCGGACAGGCGCGACTCGGCCAGCACGGCCCGGTCCACGCCCTCGCCGGCCGTCGCGCTCACGGTCACCCCGGTGCCGGTGACGCTCAGCCCGTTCCCGGTCAGCGCCACCCGTTCCTCGCCCGGTGTCGGCTCGCCGGTCGGCCCGGACGTCGTGGAGGGCCGGTCGGCCCCGCCGGTGGGCGCCCCGGACGCCGGATGCGGGCTGCCCGCGGCCCGCCCGCCGGCCGGGTCGTCGGTCGCTCGCATCGGGTCGCCGGTCGGCCGATCGCCGGCCCCGCCGGGCGCGGTGCCGACCACCAGCTCGGACGGGCCGTCGGCCCCCGCCGGATGGTCCAGGTGCAGGTCGCCGCCGCCACGGACGGCACCGCGCTCGGTTTGGGCGAAACCGGCGGCGGCGCGGGCCAGCAACCGGGTCGCCTCGGCGAAACTCGGGGTCACCACGGTCGGGTTGAGGCCACGCCAGTCGGCCAGGTCGTGCGCGTCCAGCGCCACCGTGCCGTACCGGTCGCGGTTGGCGACCAGCCAGGCGCGTACCGCCGAGGGCAGCGCGCCCAGGCCGTAGTCGCAGACCACGAGCGTGACCGGCGCCCCGGCGGCCACCGCCCGCAGCTCCTCGGTGGCGCAGTGCAGCGCGGTCAGCAGGCGGGCCACCCCGTCGGAGTCCAGCGGATCGTCCGGGCCGCCGGAGTCCTCCCGGAGCAGGATCTGGTTGCCGGCGAGCATCCGCCGCTTGACCGGGGTGGGCCGGCCGGGCTGGCTCGCCGTGCGGTCCCAGACCGCCGCCCGGTCCAGGCAGTCGTGCAGCTCGTCACCGGCGACGTCGGCGCCGACCGGGGCGACCAGCGCGGCCCGGCCGCCGAGCGCGGCGATGTTGACCGCGGTGTTCGCGGCACCGCCGGCGGCGGAGATCCGGCGACGCAGGGTGAGGACCGGTGCCGGCGCCTCCCGGCAGAGCCGCTCCGACTCGGCGAACCGCCACTCGTCCAGCATGGCGTCGCCGACGACAAGCACGGGACGTTCCTGCCAGCTCGCCACCACGGTGGCCAGCCGGCGCTCTTCCGCCGCTGCTCCTGCCATGCCCCTCCGGGTCCCCCGGCGCCGACCGACCAAACCTGGTCGCGAGGCGGCCCGGTGGGACGGGAGCCACCCGTCACGTCCGGTTTCGGGGCATCCGCCGGGGGAACCGTGCAGACATCCCCGGAGAGGAGAAGCAGCATGGCAGCGACACTTCAGGGCAAGCGGATCGCCTTCCTGGCCGCCGACGGCGTCGAGGAGGTCGAGTACACCAAGCCTCGCGAGGCGGTGGAGAACGCCGGTGCCCAGGTGGAGCTGGTCTCCATCGAGTCCGGCTCGATCCAGGCGTTCAACCACCTGGACCACGGCAAGCAGTACCCGGTCGACGTCACCACCAAGGAGGCGGACGCCGGGGCGTACGACGGGCTGGTGCTGCCCGGCGGCGTGGCGAACCCGGACTTCCTGCGGGCCGACCCGGACGCGGTCCGGTTCGTGAAGTCGTTCTTCGACGCGGGCAAGCCGGTCGGGGTGATCTGCCACGGCCCGTGGACGCTGGTCGAGGCGGACGTGGTGCGTGGCCGCACGATCACCTCCTGGCCGAGCCTGCGCACCGACCTCACCAACGCCGGCGCGAACTGGGTGGACCAGGAGGTCGTCACCGACAACGGGCTGGTCAGCAGCCGCAAGCCGGACGACCTGCCGGCGTTCTGCGCCAAGATCGTCGAGGAGTTCGCCGAGGGGCGGCACACCGCACGCTGAAAACTCGACGTCCCACCGGGGGCATGATCCGCCCCCGGTGGGATAGGAAGCGGGATGACCGCCCAGGCCGCCCGTCCCGCCCTGCCCGCCCGTCAGATCCGCCTGCTGATGTTCGGTCTGATGACCGGCATGCTGCTGGCCGCGCTCGACCAGACCATCGTCGGCACCGCGCTGCCCACCATCGTCGGTGAGCTGGGCGGGATCGACCACTACTCGTGGGTGGTCACCGCCTACCTGCTGGCCTCGACCGCCTCCACGCCGCTCTACGGCAAGATGGCCGACCTGTACGGGCGCCGGCCGGTCTTCCTCTTCTCGATCGGCGCGTTCCTGCTCGGCTCGCTGCTGGCCGGGCTGTCGCAGGACATGACCCAGTTGATCATCACCCGGGGCGTGCAGGGCCTCGGCGCGGGTGGCCTGATGACGCTGGCCTTCACCATCATCTCGGACGTGGTGCCGCCCCGGGAGCGGGGCCGCTACCAGGGCCTGTTCGGTGCCGTGTTCGGCCTGTCGTCGGTGGCCGGGCCGCTGGTCGGCGGCTACTTCGCGGAGACGAACTGGCGCTGGATCTTCTACATCAACGTGCCGCTGGCGATCCTCGCCATCGTGGTCTGCTGGCACGTCATGCGGCTGGTGCCGTTCCAGCGCCGCGAGCACACCGTGGACTGGATCGGGGCGGCGCTGCTGGTGGCCGGCGTGAGCTGCCTGCTGCTGGCGCTGAGCTGGGGCGGCACCTCGTACGCCTGGGGCTCCGCGGTGATCGTCGGGCTGTTCGTGGCCGGCGCGGTGCTGGGCGTGGCGTTCCTGCTCCAGGAGGCCCGCACCCGGGAGCCGATCCTGCCGCTGCGGCTGTTCCGCAGCCGCACGTTCGCGCTGGCCAACTCCGCCGGCTTCGTGCTCGGCCTGGTGATGTTCGGGTCGATCATCTTCATCCCGCTCTACCTGCAGATCGTCAAGGGCGCCTCGCCCACCCGAAGCGGCCTGCTGATGCTGCCGATGATGGCCGGCATCATCGTCACGTCGATCCTGACCGGCCGGGCGATGAGCCGGATCGGCCGGTACAAGTGGTTCCCGGTCGCCGGCTCGGCGGTGCTGGTGGCCGGCATGCTGCTGTTCCGCCAGCTCCAGGTGGCGACGTCGCTCTGGATCGCGTTCGGCTACATGGTGGTGATCGGCGTCGGGCTGGGCCTGTGCATGCAGTCGCTGATCCTGGCGGTGCAGAACGCGGTGGACGTCCGCGACCTCGGCGCGGGCACCTCCTCGGCCACGTTCTTCCGCTCGCTGGGCGGCTCGTTCGGGGTGGCGATCCTGGGCGCGGTGCTGTCCACCCGGCTCAGTTCCGCGCTGGCGGACCGGCTGCCCGGCGCGCTCGCCCAGCTTCCGCCGCAGCAGCGGGCGGCGGTGGCGGCCGGCGGCACCGAGAACATCTCGATCAACGATCCGGCGACCATCCTCGCCCTGCCCGGGCCGGTACGCGCCGCGATCCAGTCCTCGTTCGTCGAGGCGCTGCACCTGGTCTTCCTGACCACCGGGTTGGTCGCGGTGCTGGCGGTGCTGGTCACCCTGCTCATGCCGAACCAGCAGTTGCGCGGGGCCGGCCCGCAGGGCGCCACCGGCGGGGCCGACCCGCTGGGCGGGAAGGCCGCCGCGCCGGGCGGCAAGCCGCTGCCGAAGGAGTCGAAGGAGGAGGCCGCCGCCGAGATGGAGGCGAAGTCGCAGACGATGCTCTGAGCCGGCCCGCTCGGGATGCCGCCGGCAGCGCCGGCCTACTTCAGGATGAGGCGGTTGGTCTGCTCGAAGACGTCCAGGTCGGCGAGCGTCTCGTGGACGCTGGACGAGAGCGGGGCGGGGAACTCCTCCGGGTGGAAGAAACCCGCGTCGGTGGTCTCGTCGGTGAACCGGGACAGCTCGCCGTCCCACTCGTCGACCCGGAACGCGGTGGTGAAGACCTGGTAGGTGTGCCCGTACATGTTGGTGTGGGTGCGGTCCGGGCCGGTGTAGAGCGCGAATGCGCTGACCCGCAGCGCGCGCAGGCCGGTCTCCTCGCGGACCTCGCGGACCGCGCAGTCGGCGATCGACTCGCCCAGCTCCATGGCGCCGGCCGGGAGCGCCCACTGGCCGTTGTCGGAGCGCTGGATCAGCAGCACCCGGGCGGCGTTGTCGCGCACCACGGCGCGGGCGCCGACGAACATCAGGGTGCGGTCGCCGGCCAGCGCGCGGAGCTGGCCGACGTACGAGTCTGCCCACGAGATGCTCACCCGGACAATCTACGCAGCATTGCCGGGCGTCTCGGCCGTTCCGGGGGTTCCGCTGGTGTGAACGGCGACACTACGTTGTTACCCATGCGTAGCACGATGATGGACGCCCCCCTTCAGATCTCCCGGATCCTCGAACACGGCGCCACCGTGCACGGCGCGGCGGAGGTGGTCACCTGGACCGGTGCCGAACCCCGCCGGATGACGTACGCGGAGGTGGGCCGCGCCGCCGCCCGGCTGGCGCACGCGCTGCGCGACGAGTGCGGCGTGACCGGTGACGAGCGGGTCGCCACCTTCATGTGGAACAACAACGAGCACCTGGTGGCCTACTTCGCCGTGCCGAGCATGGGCGCGGTGCTGCACACGCTCAACCTCCGGCTCTTCCCCGACCAGGTCGCCTACATCGCCAACCACGCCGAGGACCGGGTGGTGCTCGTCGACACCACGCTCATCCCGCTGCTCGCGCGCGTGATCGGCGAGCTGGCCACGGTGCGCCACGTGGTCGTGGTGGGCGGCGGCGACCCGGCCCCGCTGGTGGCCGCCGCCGGTGACCGGATCACCGTGCACCACTGGGACGCGCTGCTGGCCGACCGGCCGGACGTCTTCGACTGGCCGGAGGTGGACGAGCGGGACGCGGCGGCGCTCTGCTACACGTCCGGGACCACCGGCAACCCGAAGGGCGTGGCCTACTCGCACCGCTCGATCTACCTGCACTCGCTCCAGGTGTGCATGCCGGAGGGCTTCGGCCTCGGCCCGAAGGACCGGGAGCTGGCCATCGTGCCGATGTTCCACGCCATGTCCTGGGGCCTGCCCTACGCGGCGTTCCTCTCCGGCGCGTCGCTGATCATGCCGGACCGCTTCCTCCAGGCCGAGCCGATCGCCGCGATGATCGCCGCCGAGCGGCCCACCCTGGCCGGCGCGGTGCCGACCATCTGGACCGACCTGCTGGCCTACCTGGACAGCCACGACGTGGACACCTCCTCGCTGACCGAGGTGATCGTGGGCGGCTCGGCCTGCCCGCCGGCGCTGATGCACGCGTTCCACGACCGGCACGGCATCGAGGTCATCCACGCCTGGGGGATGACCGAGATGTCCCCGCTGGGCTCGGTGTCGCGTGCGCCGGCCGGCGCCACCGGCGACGACGCCTGGCGCTACCGCTACACCCAGGGCCGCGTGCCGGCCGGGGTGGCCGCGCGGATCGTCGGCCCGCTGGGTGAGCCGCTGCCCGCCGACGGCACGTCCGTGGGGGAGCTGGAGGTCCGTGGGCCGTGGGTCACCGCCCGGTACGTCGGGGACGACGTTCCGGACGCCGAGAAGTTCCGGGACGGCTGGCTGCGGACCGGGGACGTCGGCACGCTCTCCCCGGACGGCTACATCACGCTGACCGACCGCGCCAAGGACGTGATCAAGTCGGGCGGGGAGTGGATCTCCTCGGTCGAGCTGGAGAACGCCCTGATGGCCCATCCGGCGGTGCTGGAGGCGTGCGTGGTGGGCGTGCCGGACGAGCGCTGGGACGAGCGACCGCTGGCCACCGTGGTGGTCCGCGAGGGCGCCTCGGTCACCGCCGAGGAGCTGCGGGACTTCCTGGCCGGCTCGGTGGCACGCTGGCAGGTGCCGGAGCGCTGGGCGTTCATCGACGCGGTGCCGAAGACGAGCGTCGGCAAGTTCGACAAGAAGGTGGTGCGCTCGCGGTACGCCGACGGCGGGCTTGAGGTGCGGGAACTGACCGCGCCGTAACACTTTCCGGCGTACCGTCGCCTACACGGGTAGGAACACGATCCAACGGACATTCCTCCCCAGAGGGCGGCCCCGGCGTTCGCACCGCGCCGGGGCCGCCCGTCCGTTACGGGGTGACCCGCACCGTCATTGTCGCGAAACTTGTTCGCCTCTGTCCTGATGTCGGGGAAATCACCTACTCGTCGGCGGTGGTGACCAGCACCTTGCCCACCGCGCCGTCCCGTACCGCCTGCTGCGCCGCCGCGGTCTCGGCCAGCGGGTGCCGGTGCAGCGGCAGGCCGGCCTCCTCGCCCACCCGGATCGCGCCCTGCGCCACCGCCGCCGCGACGTCGGTGACCGCCTGCGCCTTGGCCACCTTCGGCGCGGTGTAGACCAGCACGAACTGCCAACGCGCGTTCGGACCCATCAGCGGCCGGATCGGCAGGGTCACCTCGTCGCCGCCGTCGTCGGCGTAGACGCAGACCGCGCCACCGGTACGCAGGATCCGCACGTCGGCGGCGGCGTTGCGGGCGGCGGACACCTCCACGATCGTGTGCACCCCGTCCGGCGCGACCTTGCGGACCTCCTCCACCACGTCCTGCTCGCGGTAGTTGATCACGAAGTCGGCTCCGGCGGCGGCGGCGAGCTGCGCCTTCTCCGGCGTGCTCACCGTGGTGATCACGCAGGCGTCGGCCCAGCGGGCGAGCTGGATCGCCGCGTTGCCCACCGCGCCCGCACCGCCCTGCACCAGCACCACGTGGTCGCTCAACGCGCCGGCGTGCAGCTTGTCCGGCATGAACTCGCCGGCGGTCAGGCACCGGTGCGCGGTCATGAACGGGATGCCCAGCGCCGCGCCCAGGTCGAACGAGGCCGAGCCCAGCGACACCGCGTGCCGCACCGGGACCACGGTGTACTCCGCGGCGGTGCCCCACGGGCGCTGCCAGGCCGCCTCCCACACCCAGACCCGCTCGCCGATCATGGTCTGGTCGACGCCCTCACCGACCGCCTCGACCACCCCGGCGCCGTCCTGGTGCGGGATCTGCCAGCCGGCCGGCAGCGGCCACGCCTCGCGGGCCTTCCAGTCCGTCGGGTTCACCCCCGAGACGGCCATCCGCACCAGCACCTCGCCGGGACCGGGCTCCGGCTCCGGCCGCTCCACCAACTGGAGCACCGAGGCGTCCCCGCTGCGCTCGTACACGATCGCCTTCATCGCCGTCCCTCCGCTCGTCGTGGAATGCGCTACCCGAACCCCGCGCGAACATGCCGCGCCGCGGTAAGGCGGGGCCCCCGCTTAACGCCTCCGGTAGAGGAAGGGGCCCCGCCTAACGCCCCAACCCCGCCAGCAGCTCCGGGGTGAGCGCGTCGATCGAGGGGAGCAGCACGGCTGCGAGCGCCTCGGCGTCCGGATCCAACGGGTACGAACCGTGCGGCACCGCCACCACCCGGCACCCGGCGGCCGCCGCCGAGCGGACCCCGTTCGACGAGTCCTCCACCGCCACGCACCGGGCCGAGTCGACGCCCAGCCGGGCCGCCACCGCCAGCCACACGTCCGGCGCCGGCTTGCCCCGGGCCGTCTCCTCGGTCGACAGCGTCGCCCCGAACGCGTCGGCCAGGCCGGTCGCGTCCAGCGCCGCCGCGATCAGCCGGGTCGGCGACGAGCTGGCCAGCCCCAGCGGCCACCGCGCGGCCACCCCGCGCACCACCGTGTCGGCCCGGTCGATCAGGGGTACGCGCTGCGCGTAGCGCCGGACCATCTCGGCCACCACGTCGGAGGCGACCTGCTCGGCCGACCGGTCGACGCCCAGCTCGCCGCTCAGGTAGCCGGCCCACTCGCCGGTGCTCATGCCCATCAGCCGGCGCTGCGTGTCGGGCTGCCAGGTGCCCCCGTGCGCGGCCACGTACGCCCGCCGGACCTCCTCCCAGACCGGCTCCGAGTCCACGATCACGCCGTCCAGGTCGAAGAGCACCGCGTCCACCATGCCGCCATCCTGCCCCAACCGGTGGCCCGGTTCAGCGCGGCAGCGTCGCCGGGGTCGACTGCTGCGCCGGCAGGCCGATCGGGGCCTTCGGCGGGATGATCGTGCGGCACCGGGTCGCGATCGGTTCGAGCAGGTCCCGCAGCCGCGCCGTACGCTCCGCGCCCAGCGCCCGCCACGGACCGGACGCGGCCCGGTCGGTGGCCTCCTCGACCGCCCGGAACGCGGCGGTGGAGTGCGCGGTCGGGCCGTGGTCGTCGGTCAGCCAGCCCCGCTCCACCAGCCGCTCCTCGGCGGCGGACCACTCCTCGTCGGTCCAGCCCCGGGCCGGCTGGTGGAACTCGCGGAACTGGTCGACCCGGCACCGCCAGGCCACCACCTCCACCGGGTCCAGCCCGGTGCCGACGAGCGCGGCGACGTGCCCGTCACCCCGGTGCTCGCGCAGCGTGGCGGCGGCCTGCCAGAGCCGGGCCAGCGGGTATTCGCCGCGGGGCAGGGCGGCGTTGACGGCACCGAGCACCCGCCCGGCGGTGTCCACCCGCCCGGCCGCCTCCTCGAGCAGGTCGGCGACCTCGACGAGGTGCGACTCGGGCAGCTCGTAGGTGAACTCGGCGAGCGCCTGCACCGCGCCGGTGAGCCGGGCGCGCAACGCCTCCTCCGGGGAGGCCAGCCGCCACACCGACGGCAACGCCCGGGCCACCATGCCCGGCGCGAAGCTGAAGAACGCCGCGGTCACCGTCGGCGCGTCGACCGCACCGAGCGGCGCGGCCCGGCCGGCGAAGTAGCCGCGCCAGTAGCCGCGCAGCCCGACCGCCTCGAACGCGGCCCGGGCCCGCGGATGGAAGTAGGTGACCGCGTGGACCGGCTCGAAGAGCGTCCACATCTGCCGGGTCACCCCGGGGTCGTCCAGCGCCGCCACGTGCACCTCCGCGTCGGTGAGAAGTCACCGTACGCGGCGAACCGCGCACGGTGACCCCGAACCTACTGGCGGTGCGCACCGGCAGGGAAGGCCGCTGTGGCCTACCGCACCGATCCGGTCGGTCCGCCCCCGCCGGCGCTCACTGCGCGGCGAGCACGTCCACCACGAAGCGCAGCGGCCCGGCCGGACGGCCGCCCTCGGCCTTGTCGCCGTACGCCAGCGCGGCCGGCAGGTCGAGCTGCACGCGGCTGCCCACCGGCACCCCGACCAGACCCTGGTCCCAGCCCTTGATGACCTGGCCCACGCCGATCGGGAAGGTGGCGGGCTGGCCGTTGTCCCAGGACGCGTCGAACTGCTTGCCGTCCTTGTAGAAGACGCCCACGTAGTTCGTGGTGATGGTCTGCCCGGCCTTCACCGCCGGGCCGGTGCCCTTGACCAGGGTGGTGACGGTCAGCTTCTTCAGCTCGCCGGTACCGGCCGTGACGGTCGGCTTGGTCTTCAGCGCCGGGTCGATGTTCGCGGGCAGCTCCGCGGCGGGCGGCGCGGTCGGCTCGACCGGAGCGCTGGGGCTGGCCGAGGTGGCGGTGGAGGTCGACTTGTCGTCGTCCCCACTGTTCAGCCAGACGAGGCCGCCGACCAGGGCCACCACGGCGAGGACACCGGCCGCCGCGCCCAGCATCGACTGCCGGCGCCGGCGCGCCTCGGCGGCCTTCTTCTCCGCCAACTGGGCGGCCAGTCGCCGCCCTGCCTTGGTGGCCGGGGCGGCCTGGTCCTCCGACCGGTTCTCCACACGCTCGCTCACGTCGACTCCCTGCAGGTGGGTGGATGCGCGCAAACGGTACCCGCCCACACCCCCACCGTGATGAAAGGCGGGGGCCCTTCTTAACGCATTCGGTATAGGCGGGGCCCCCGGTTAACAGGTCAGCCTTCCGCGGGCACCACCATGAAATCGGTGACGAACCTCGCGACCCGGTCGTCCGCGCCGCGGCCCACCCAGGTGCCGTAGCAGCCGTCCCCCCAACCCGACCAGACGGTCAGCACGTTCGCGCCGGTCACCTCGTCCACGACCACGTCGACCAGGCCGGGCACCGGACCACTGGCGGCGTGGCCGTCCTCGGCGAGGAAGACCTCCTCGATCCGGTCCTCGTCCCAGTCCTCGACCACGGCGAGCGCGTCGCGGTCGGCGAGCGTGCCGGTGCCGGCGTCCACGCCGTACCCGAAGAAGTCGTCCGGGCCCAGCTCGGCGACGTCCTGGCCGTCCACGACGGCCATCTCCCACCGCGAGACCGGCTCGTCGCGGACGACGACCTCCAGCGCCGCGACCCGCCGGTCGGTCTCGACGCCGTCGCGGCGGACCGACGACACCCAGGCACGCGCCGGGTAGCGACCGGGTGCGACCGAGACGGTGTACGGGTCGCTCTCCGGGCAGACCAGCGGATCGCATCCCACCAGGCGGCCGGTCGGCAGCACCACCTCGCCGGCCGGATGTGCCTCGATCAGGTGTACGGCGGTTTCGTCCTCGAACCGGGCGCCGGGGGTGAGCAGCCGCGCGAAGTCTGGGGTGTAGGGCACGGGAAGGGTCCTCTCGCTGACCGACGGTCGGCGGAGCGTACCGGCGGTCGCGGACATCTTGTCCACGGGCCGCGGGTGTTAAGAAGGGGCCCCGCCTCTACCGGAAGCGTTAAGAGGGGGCCCCTCCTTACATCTCAGGCGGGTTTCTTTTTCGCGGGGGCCTTCTTGGGCGCCGTCTTCTTGGCGGGGGTCTTCTTCGCGGGGGTCTTCTTGGCGGTGGTCTTTTTGGCGGGGGTCTTCTTCGCGGAGCGGGCCGACGAGATCGGCGTCGGCTCGGCCCCGCCGCCGGACGGCGCCTCGCCCCGGGCCGCGCGGGCCCGCTCGACCGACGCCTTCAGCGCGGCCATCAGGTCCACCGCGGCGGCCGGCGCGGCCTCTTCCTCCTCCGGCTGCACCACCTCGCGGCCCTCGACCTTCGCGTCGATGACCTCCTGCAACGCGGCCCGGTAGTCGTCGGTGAACGCGTCCGGCTCGAACTCGCCGGCCATCGAGTCGATCAGCGAGCTGGCCATCGCCAGCTCCGGCGGGCGGACCTTCAGGTCCTCGTCGAGGAAGCCGAAGTCGGGCCGGCGGATCTCGTCCGGCCAGAGCATCGTGTTGAGCAGCAGCACGCCCTCGCGGACCCGCAGGGTGGCCAACTGCTCCCGCTGGCGCAGCGCCACCTTGACGATCGCCACCCGCTCCGAGTCGCTCAGCGCGTCGCGCAGCAGCACGTACGGCTTGGTGGCGGTGCCCTCCGGTTCGAGGAAGTAGGCCTTGTTGTAGAGGATCGGGTCGACCTGCTCGGCCGGCACGAACTCCAGCACGTCGATCGCGTGCGAGGTGCTCAACGGCAGGTCGGCGAAGTCCTCGTCGGTGAGGATGACCATCTCGCCGCCGCCGACGTCGTAGCCCTTGGCGATGTCGTCGTAGGTGACCTCCTCGCCGCAGACCGAGCAGGTGCGCTTGTAGCGGATGCGGCCGCCGTCCTCGCGGTGCACCTGGTGGAACCGGATGTCCTTCTCCTCGGTGGCCGAGTAGACCTTCACCCCGATCGACACCAGGCCGAACGACACCGCCCCCTTCCAGATGGCCCGCATCCCCGTGCTCCTCTCCCCGGCTGAACACCAGAATCGCAAACGATCGAACGGGACGCACGCCCTTCGGCGTGCAACTACAGTCAGGAGGTGCCCGGCGCGCCGCTGAAGCCGATGCTCGCGATGACCGGGCAGCTCCCGGCCGGTGCCGCGTGGGCGTACGAGTTCAAGTGGGACGGCATCCGCGCGCTCGCCGATCTCTCCCACGGCAGCCGGCACTTCTACGCCCGGTCCGGGGTCGAGGTGACCACCGCGTACCCGGAGCTGCTCAACCTGGCCGAGCAGGTCGACGACGCGCTGCTCGACGGCGAGGTGGTGCTCTTCACCGACGGGCAGCCCTCGTTCACCGCGCTGGCCGAGCGGATGCACGTGCGCAACCCGGCCAAGGCGGCCCGGCTGGCGGCGACCGCCCCCGTCACGTACATGATCTTCGACCTGTTGCGGCTCGACGGCGTGGACCTGACCGCCCGGCCGTGGCGGGAGCGGCGGGCGGCGCTGGAGTCGCTCGGGCTCGGGGCCGCCCGGTGGGCGGTGCCGCCGGTCTTCACCGACGGGCCGGCCACCTGGGCGGCGGCCGGCGAGCACGGGCTGGAGGGGGTGATGGCCAAGCGGGCCGACTCGGTCTACCGGCCCGGGGTGCGCTCGCCGGACTGGGTGAAGGTGAAGCTGGAGGTCACCGGCGACTTCGTGGTCGGCGGCTGGCGGCCCGGCGCGCGGCGGATCGGCGGGCTGCTGGTCGGCGTGCCGGGGCCGGACGGGCGGCTGGTCTACCGGGGGCGGGTCGGCGGCGGGATCGGCGCGGCGATCGAGCGGGACCTGCTGCGCGAGCTGGAGCCGCTGCGCGCCGACGCCTCGCCGTTCGCCGCGGGGGTGCCGCGCGAGGATGCCCGGGGCGCGATCTGGGTATCACCCCGGGTGGTGGTGGAGGTCAGGTACGGCCAGCGCACCCCGGACGGCCGGCTGCGCTTCCCGCGGATCCTGCGCCTGCGCCCGGACAAGCCGCCCGAGGAGGTCTCCGATGCCGGCTGACCGGTTGAAGGTCGAGGTCGAGGGGCGTTCGCTGGAGTTGTCCAACCTGGACAAGGTGCTCTTCCCGCGGGCCGGCTTCACCAAGGGTGAGGTGATCGACTACTACACCCGGATCGCGCCGGTGCTGCTGCCGCACCTGGCCGACCGCGCGCTGACCCGGATCCGCTTTCCCAACGGTGTCGACGGCGGCTCGTTCTTCGAGAAGAACGCACCCGCCGCGACCCCCGGTTGGGTACGCACCGAGAACCTGCCGGCCCCCGGCTCCAGCAAGGGGCGGGAGACCATCGACTACGTGGTCTGCGACGAGCTGCCCACGCTGGTCTGGCTGGCCAACCTGGCCGCGCTGGAGCTGCACACGCCGCAGTGGAAGATCGGCGCGCACCCGGACGTGATGGTGGTCGACCTGGATCCGGGCGCGCCGGCGGCGTTGAGGCAGTGCTGCCAGGTGGCGCTGCTGATGCGCGACCGGCTGGCCGACGACGGGATCGACGCCTACCCGAAGACGTCCGGGAAGAAGGGCATGCAGCTCTGCTGCCCGATCGCCGGCACGCAGGACGCCGAGGTCGTCTCCGACTACGCCCGGCGGATCGCCCGGGAGTTGGAGCAGGCGCACCCGAAACTGATCGTGTCGAAGATGGCGAAGAACCTGCGCCCGGGCAAGGTCTTCATCGACTGGAGCCAGAACAACGCGGCGAAGACGACGGTGGCGCCCTACTCGCTGCGCGCCCAGCCGGTGCCGGCCGTGTCCACGCCGCTGACCTGGGACGAGGTCGAGGCGGGCGCGGCCGGCAAGCGCCCGTCGACCCGCCCCTGGACGGCGACCGAGGTGCTCAGGCGGGTGGCGAAGCAGGGTGACCTGCTGGCGCCGCTGCTCGACGGCGGTCCCGAGCTGCCCGCCTGACCCGCCACCACGCGCCACCGAGCAGGAGCACCACGATCACGCTGACCGCCACGTCGCCCACCAGGTCCGCGGTCGGGCTCGACGGGGAGTAGGTCGGCACGTCGTACGCGCCGGCGGCGGCGGCGAGCACGCTGGCCGAGCCGGCGGCGAGCACGTGCCGCTGTCCCCAGCCGGCCCGCCGGGACCAGCGGGTGAGCAGGACGGCCGTGCTCGCGGCGAGGACGAGCGCGAGCCCGACTCCCGGCCAGCCCGGCACGGTGCCGGCCCCCACGTAGGCGACCAGCACGACCAGCACCGGCCAGAGCGGCCAGGGCGCTCTCCGGGCCACCGCCGGGCCGGCCGCGTCCCGGCCGGCCGCATCCGGGTCGGCGGATCGGCCGGCGGGTCGCCGGGCGCGCCACAGCGCGGCGGTGACCAGGGTCAGCACCACCCCCACGGCGAACCCGAGCTGCGCCGGCGAGGCCAGGAAGCCCTTGCGGCCGCCGTCGTCGGCGAAGACCAGCAGGCTGCCGCCGAGCCAGAGCAGCGCGGCCACGGCCAGCCCCGGACGGCCCAGCCAGGGCCGCGTCCGGCGGCCCGTGCCGAGGTACGACTCGACGAGCGCGATCGACGCGCAGACGGTCAATGCCACGTGGTTGCCCACGTAGTCGACCGCCTGCCGGGCGCTGAACCCGAGACCGGGCACCAGCGTCGCCTCGGCGGCGGCGCGGGTGCCGGCGAACTGGGTGTCGTCCAGGTAGGCGGGGTTGAACAGCGACTGGTCGACCAGGCCGGCCTGGACCACGCCGAAGGCGGCGGCGAGCAGGACGATCCCCGGCCAGCCCAGCCCGAGGCGTCGGGCGGTCTCCCGGATCAGCAGCGCGGCCCCGCCGTACATCGGGGCGAGCAGGAGCACGAGGAACGGCATTCCGGCGAGCGTGAAGCCGCCCCAGACGCACTCCGCGGTCCACGGCGCGAGCAGCAGCAACGCGACCGCCGGGAGGAGCCGGCGGCGTATCGGTTCGGTCGTCATGCCCGCACCGTGCCGTAGCCGCCCGGCCCGTCGATACGGCCATCGGCCGGCCGGGTCGGCGACCAAAGTCGACGGTCGCGGACCCGGCCGGCGGCGCGGCCCTAGAGGGCGAACAGCAGGGCGGCGTCGAGGAGGACGACCAGCGCGGTGGCGAAGTGGATGCCGAAGGCGGTGGCCCGGGTGCCGCCGTGCCGGAGCACGATGACGGTGTCGGCCAGCGGGGCCACCGCGACGACGAGCATGAACCAGGCGACCGCGTCGGCGCTGGTGAAGGCGATCAGGGCGAGGCCGACCAGCCCGTAGGTGAAGTCGCGGACGCCCTTGATCGTCAGATAGGCGGGGTCTCCGCCGTGTTCCGCCGCCGGCACGCCGTAGCCGGCGGCCGAGGCGCGTGGCGCCACCAGGAAGCGGACGCCGATGAAGGCGATGAACAGGCTGAGGACGATGGCGAGTCCGTAGGCGAGGGGGCTGAGCATGACCGACTCCAAATGCTAGCGCTGCTAGATGTGAAAGCGACGCTAGCAGAGCATCGGCAGGATGGCTAGCGGTGCTAGGATCACGGTCATGTCGATTCAGGCGCGTCGGGAACGGGAGCGGGCGGAACGCGAGCGGGCGATCATCGCCGCCGCCCGCGATCTGGCCGAGTCGGAGGGCTGGGACGCGGTCACCACCCGCCGACTCGCCGCCGAGATCGAGTACAGCCAGCCAGTCCTCTACAGCCACTTCAAGGGCAAGGACGCGATCATGGCGGCGGTCGCCGTGGAGGGCTCCGGCGACCTCGCCACCGACCTCGCCGCCGCCCGGGCCGCCGCGGCCGACCCGCGGCAGGCGGTGGCCGGCATCGCCACGGCGTACGCGGCGTTCGCCGCCCGCCGGCCCGCGCTCTACGACGCGATCTTCACGCTTCCGGTCGCCCTCTCCTTCGCCAGCCAGGACACCCCGGTCGAGCTGGCCCGCGCCTTCGCCGAACTGGCCGAGACACTGCGCCCGTTCGCCGGCGACGACGACCTGGAGACGTTCACCGAGACGTTCTGGAGCGGGCTGCACGGCCTGGTCACGCTGATGCGCGACGGCCGGCTGCGGCAGGCCGAACACGACCGCCGAGTGGCCCTCCTGGTCGACCGGTTCACCCGGCTAGGGTGAGCTGACCGCCAGACAGGAGCGCACCCGATGGCAGCATCCGGAACCGTGGCCGCGACCACCGACGCGCCGCTGTTCAGCTACCGCGACGACGCGACAGGTGAACGCACCGACCTGGACGCGGCCCAGCTCGGGGCCTGGACGGCCCGCACCGCCGGCCTGCTCCGCGACGGCTGCGGGCTGCGCCCCGGTGACCGGGTGGCCGTGCTGCTGCCGCCGCACTGGCGCACCGCGGCGGTGCTGCTCGGGGCCTGGTCGGTCGGGCTGAGCGTCTCCTTCCGACCCCGGGCCCTGGCCGGCCTGCCGGTGCTGGAGCCGGGCGCGGACCGGCCGTACGACGCGGTGTTCGTGACCCCGGCGCGCCTCGACGACTGGCTGGAGGACGTGCCCGACGGCACCCACCGCTACCTCGTCGGCACCGCGCCCGGCCCGCTCGGCGAGGTGCCGCCGGGCTGGCTGGACTGGTCGGCCGAGGTGCCGCGGCACCCCGCCGACCCGCCGGACTACACCGCCGTGGACCCGGCCGACCCGGCCACCCCGGACGGCACCAGCTTCGGCGCGTGGCGGCGGCTCGCGGCGGAGATCGCCACGCAGCTCGACCTGCGCGCCGGCGACCGGCTGCTGGTCGACGCGGTCGAGCACGAGCAGCCCCTGAAGTGGCTGCTGGCCCCGCTCGCCGCCGGTGCCACGGTCGTCGTCCACGCCCACCTCGACCGGACGCGGCTGGACGCCCACCTCGCCGCCGACCGGGCCACCCGCCTCCTCTGAGCCGGCCGTTCCCGGGATCGTCGGGGGCACCGCGGGGCGTGATGGTTCGCCTACGATGCCCGGGGAGCCGCACCGGGAGGGCAGCATGGCCGACTTCACCGTGGACCCGGACGACGTCCGCATCCATGGCCGGACGCTGGGCGGCACCGTCGCCGAGGACTACGCGCAGCAGGCGCAGGAGATCGCCCGGGACAGCGTCATCGACCCGCCCGGATTCGGCATCGCCCTGTCGCCGGTCGAGGCGCTCTACATCCAGCGCGTCGAGTTCCTGGTCGGCGACGTGCGCGGCGCGGCCGACGTGTGCCGGCAGATCGGCGCGAAACTCGGCCAGGTCGCCGACCAGTACCAACGCGCCGAGGACCTGCACGTCGGCGGGTTCGGCGGCACACCGGTGCCGACCGGTGGGTTCGGCGACGCGTACGGCCGCACCGGGGTGGCGCAACTCGTCACCGACCCGGGCACGCTCGGCGCCGCCGCCACCGTCGGCGCCTCGATCACGCTGGCCGAGATCGGCGGGATCCTGGGCGGCATGGCGGCCTGCGCCGCGCTCTGCCCCACCTTCGTCATCGGTCTGGCCGGCGCCGCGCTCTTCGTGGCCAACCCGGTCGGCATCGCGCAGGCCGGCGCCGACCTGATGCGCCACGGCGACCAGCTCCAGAAGGCGTTGAACGCCAACTTCGACAAGATCTGCTCGGCGGCCACCGGCACCTGGAAGGGCGAGGGCAAGGACAGCTTCGTCATCATGGCCACCAAGCTCAAGGCGCACCTGGACGAGCTCGGCGCGTACATCCGGACGCTCGGTGAGGCGCTGCACTCCCTGGAGATCGCCCTCGGCGGCCTGTGGATCGCCCTGGGCGCGATGACCGTGCCGTTCCTGACCTGGCTGATCGCCATGCGCGCCGCTGAGCTGGTGCCCGGCGCCGCCGTCGTCCTCGAACCCGTCATCGAGGCCACCGGCGCGGTCGTGGCCGGCTCGGTCACCACCATGGTGGCGGCGGTGAGCGCGCTGGGTGGGCTGGCCCTGGCGCTCATCAACGGTCTCGCCAAGGACTTCCTCAAGCTGATGACGCTGCCGGACGACGGCGCGGCCGGCACCCCCGACCTGACCGAGTTCCGCGTCGGCGAGAACTTCGCCTGAGCCGCGGGAGAGGAGACGCCGTGATCGACCCGGACGCCCGACGCCGCATCGAGGGCATGGCCGAGCAGGCCAACCAGTTCGCCGCCACCCTCACCGACCTGACCGGCGAGGGCAGCGACGACGCGGGACTGGTGCGGGCGACGTGCGCCGCCAGCGGTCGCCTCGTCGACATCGAGCTGGCCGCGGAGACCCGCCGGATGCAGACGTACGAGCTGCGCGAGGCGATCCTCGCCGCCACCGGCCGGGCCGCCGACTCGGCCGCCGCCGAGCTGGCCGAGGTGGTGGCGCAGATGACCGGCAGCGCCGACGTGTACGGCAGCGACGCCGTCCGCCAAGCCCGCGAACAGGTGGCCCGGTACCAGCGACTCGTCGACGCGCAGCGGGCCAAGCTCGAACAGCTGCACGGCGACCTCGGCCGGTCATGAGCCCGGCGACCGCGGAACTGCGCCTGCGCCGGCCGCTGCTGCGGGTGCTCGGCGCGCTGCGACCGGTCCGCGCCGGCTACCGGATGAGCCCGGCGACCGTGTTCGTGCTGCTCGCCTTCGCCGCCGTCGCGTTCGTGCTGCTCGTCGTCGCCGGCGCGCCGCTGGCCCGGCACGGCTCGGCACTGCCGTACGTCCTCGCGTTCCTGGTGGCGGCGGTGATCGCGCTGCCGTACCCGGTCCTGACCGTCGCCGCCGGCACCTGGTACGGCTACGGCGCCGGACACCCGATGCTCTCGGTCGGCGACGGGGAGGTCCGGGGTCGACTGCGCGGCGTGTGGGCCGACGAACTCGGTGCCGCCGACCCGGCCGATCCGTCCTGGTGGGACGTGCGGCTGCCGATCGGCGCGCTCACCGGCGTGCGGGTGGAACGCGACCGGCCCGGGGCCCCGGTCCTCGTCCTCGACCTGCCGTCCGATGCGGCGGCGGCACTGCTCGCCGGCGGGGACACCGGCAGGCTGGCTCGACACTGGAACGAGCGGGTGGGCAGTCCGGCGGCCTGGCAGGTCGGCATCTACGCCGGCCGGCTCCGCCGCGAACGGCAGCTCCGCGCCCTGCTCGCGGCGCTCGAGGTGTAAGGCGGGGGCCCCGCTTAACGCTTTCGGTATAGGCGGGGCCCCCTTTTAACACTCAGGAGAACAGTGGACGGGTTGATCTGGCGGGAGCTGGGTGAGGTGGACCTGCCGGCGCTGGGCGGGCTGGCCGAGGCGGCCCTCGCCGTGGACGGCGGGCTGCCGCTGCTCACCACCCCGGCGCTGCTGCGGGCGCGACTGCTCCAGCCGCGTACCGTCGGGGCCTGGCACGGCGGTGACCTGGTCGCGGCCGTGAGCGTCGGCGCGGAGCGGGCCCCGGCCACCGCCACCGGGCTGGTGCATCCGGCCTGGCGCGGGCGGGGGATCGGCGCCGGGCTGCTGGACCGGGCCGAGTCGGCGGCGGCCGGCGCGGACCTGCTGCTCACCACCGAGACGTGGACCGCCGGTGCGGAGGCGCTGTTCACCGCGCGCGGATACACCCGGACGTTCCTGGAATGGGTGCTGCGGCACGACCTCGACGCGCTGCCCGAGGTGGCCGCGCCGGACGGCGTCACCGTGACGGCGGCCACGCTCGGGCCGGAGCTGTTCGACGCCTACCGCGCCTCGTTCGCGGACCGGCCCGGGTTCGTCGAGCCGGCAGCGGACGAGTGGCTGGGCGACCTGCGCGACGACGAGGACTACCGGCCGGAGCTGTCGCTGATCGCGCACGGGCCGGACGGCGACACCGCCGGATTCGTCACCGTGCTCGGCGACTGGATCGACCAGGTCGGCGTGGTGCCCGGCTGGCGCGGCCGGCGGGTCGGCGCGTACCTGGTGACGCGCGTGCTGCGCGGGCTCGCCGAGGCGGGCGCGGACGCCGCGTGGCTCTGCGTCAACGACGACAACCCGGCAGCGCGGCTGTACCGCCGGCTCGGGTTCCGCGACGCCGGCCGTCGCGCCCGCTACCTGCGCCACTGACCGGCGGCCGTCCGACCGAGGCCGCCTACAAAACTTGACGACATGGATGGGTCAGCGGCGTCGGAGCCAGGGCGCGTCACCCCGCCCGCTTCCACCCGGGCGCTGAGCTGGGCCAGCACCCGGGCGGCGGTGCGCGCGAAAATTGGCGCCCGCGGTGCAGGAAGGTATCGCCGATCGTGCGAGATCTTGGTACGAATCGGCCCCTCGGCGGGCCATTTCGTACCAAGATCTACGCGGTGTCCATGAGGTGGGACGCCGATCTCTCTTGGTGGATGGCTACGCCCGCGCGGCGAGTCGTGTCTGCCATCAGCTCCAAAGGGAACGGGTGCGGCATCATCCCGGGTGCCGGCGCCCGGCGTCGGGGGGTGTTGTGAACGCCGCTGACGTGGTCTTATGTCGGGACGACGACGTCATCGACCCGCAGCTTTGACAACCCCGCGTCGGTATTCCTCCATGCCTCTCGAAAGGTGCAGCGATGCACAGGAAACCGACCATCCACCTGGCAGTGCTCGCCGCTGCCGCCGCCACGTTCCTCACCGCCGGCGGCGGACCGGCCACCGCCTCCGCCGCCCCGACGACGGCGGCGACCTGCGCGCCGGGCGCCGACACGCACAGCGCCGCCCGGGTCAGCGCGGGCGCCACCGCCCAGGAACCGGAGCTCTACTCCAAGAACGAGGCGAACGCCTACGGCGTGATCAAGGACTCCCCGCGCCTGGCCAACGGCAGCGTCACCGTGCCGACGGTCTTCCACATGGTCTCCGACCACGAGCTGAGCGCGGCCGAGAAGGCCCGGTGGAACACGCTGATCGCGGCGCAGATGACCGTGCTCAACGACTCGTACGCCGGCCGGACCGCGGCCGACGCCTCGGACACGCCGTTCCGGTTCTCGCTCGTCGACACCACCTGGACCGTGAACAGCGCCTGGTACACGGTGGTGCCGGGCAAGAACGAGCGGGACATGAAGAAGGCGCTCTACACCGGTGACTCCCGCACGCTCAACGTCTACGCGGCGAACATCGGCGGCGGGCTGCTCGGCTGGGCGTACTTCCCGAAGGGCTACAACAACGGCCGCGACTACATCGACGGCGTGGTGATGCTCGACGAGTCGATGCCCGGCGGCACGGCCGGCAAGTACGCGCTCGGCGACACGCTCACCCACGAGGTGGGGCACTGGCTGATGCTGGAGCACACGTTCGCGCACGGATGCTCCGCCTCCGGCGACTTCGTCGCCGACACGCCGCGTGAGGCGGCGCCGCAGTTCAACTGCCCGGTCGGCGCGGACACCTGCACCGCACCCGGGCTCGACCCGATCCACAACTTCATGGACTACACGCAGGACTCCTGCATGAACATGTTCACCCCGGGTCAGGCCGACCGGATGAGCGACGCCTGGGTCGCGTTCCGCGCCAGCGGCAAGGGCTGACCGAGAGGCCGGGCGGGTCGCACGACAGCGGCCCGCCCGGCGTCCGCGCCGGTCAGTCGACGCTCGGCAGCGAAGGGCCGAGGACGTCGTCGGCGTCCACGATGGTGTACGCGTACCCCTGCTCGGCGAGGAAACGCTGCCGGTGCGCGGCGTACTCGGTGTCGATCGTGTCCCGGGACACCACCGTGTAGAAGTGCGCCTGCCGGCCGTCGGCCTTCGGCCGGAGCACCCGGCCCAGCCGCTGCGCCTCCTCCTGCCGCGAGCCGAACGTGCCGGACACCTGGATCGCCACCGCCGCCTCCGGCAGGTCGATCGAGAAGTTCCCCACCTTCGAGATCACCAGCGTGCGGATCTCGCCGGAGCGGAACGCGTCGAACAGCCGCTCCCGCTCCTTGTTCGTGGTGGAACCCTGCACGATCGGAGCGTCCAGGTATTCGCCGAGCTGGTGCAACTGGTCGAGGAAGCCACCGATGACGAGGACCTGCTCGGCAGGGTGGCGTTCCACCAGCGCGCGGACCACCGGCAGCTTGGTGCGGGCGGTCGCCGCCATCCGGTAGCGCTCCTCCGCCTCCGCCGTCGCGTACGCCAGTCGCTCCGCGTCGGTCAGCGTCACCCGTACCTCGGTGCACTCGGCCGGGGCGATCCAGCCCTGCTGCTCGATGTCCTTCCACGGCGCGTCGTACCGCTTCGGGCCGATCAGGCTGAACACGTCGCCCTCGCGGCCGTCCTCGCGTACCAGCGTCGCGGTGAGGCCGAGCCGGCGGCGGGCCTGGAGGTCCGCCGTGAAGCGGAAGATCGGCGCGGGCAGCAGGTGCACCTCGTCGTAGACGACCAGGCCCCAGTCGCGGGCGCCGAACAGGTCCAGGTGGGTGAACGCGCCGCCGCGCCGCGAGGTGAGCACCTGGTACGTGGCGATGGTGACCGGGCGGATCTCCTTGCGCTCGCCCGAGTACTCGCCGATCTCCTCCTCGGTCAGCGACGTGCGGGCGATCAGCTCCCGCTTCCACTGCCGGCCGGCGACCGTGTTCGTCACCAGGATCAGCGTGGTCGCCTTCGCCTCCGCCATCGCCGCGGCGCCGACCAGCGTCTTTCCGGCGCCGCAGGGCAGCACCACCACGCCGGACCCGCCGGCCCAGAACGCCTCCACCGCCTCCCGCTGGTACGACCGCAGTGTCCACGGCTTGCCGCCGTCCGCACCGGACTCGGCCAGCTCGATCGGGTGTGCCTCGCCGTCCACGTAGCCGGCCAGGTCCTCCGCCGGCCAGCCCAGCTTCAGCAGCGCCTGCTTGAGCCGGCCCCGCTCGGACGGGTGCACCGCGATCGTGTCGTCGTCGAGTTTCGCGCCGAGCATGCCGGCGAGCTTCTTGCTCTTCGCCACCTCGATCAGCACCACCCGGTCCAGGGCGCGCAGCACCAGCCCGTGCGCCGGGTCGTTGGCGAGCTGGAGGCGGCCGTACCGGTCCATCGTCTCGGCCACGTCCACCAGCAGGCCGTGCGGCACCGGGTAGCGCGAATACTTGATCAGGGAGTCGACCACGCCCTCGGCGTCGTGCCCGGCGGCCCGCGCGTTCCACAGGCCCAGCGGGGTGAGCCGGTAGGTGTGCACGTGCTCGGGCGAGCGCTCCAGCTCGGCGAAGGGCGCGATGGCCATCCGGCACGCCTGCGCGTCGGGGTGGTCGATCTCCAGCAGCAGCGTCTTGTCCGACTGCACGATCAGTGGTCCACCGCTCACGCCAGCGTCCTCTCGTATCGCCCGGAATCTCTGCCCGCACCACATCTGACCTGCCGAAGGCGGACCATCCAGTGTTACACGCCGGGGACGGTCCGAAAAAAGTCTCGCTGGACAGGCAACGTCATACTCACCCCACACGTCTAGCAAGCGGGACAACTGACCAGGAGGGCCCATGAAGCGTGTCCGGTTCTTCGCCCGGGTCGCCGGCCTGGCGGTCGTCGTGCTGGTCGGCGTCGGCGCGTGCGCGCTCGATCCGCAGACGGAGGGCGCCGGGGGCACCACCCCCGCGCCGGTCGGGCTGACGGAGGGAGCATCGGGGGCGAGCGCGCCGCCCACGTCCGAGCGGCCGGCGACGTCCCCGTCGGCGCAGCCGAGCCGGACGGCCACGCCGAAACCCTCCCGGTCGCCGTCGGCGACCACCTCACCGAAACCCCGGGCCACGCCGAAGCCGAGCCGGTCCGCCGGGTGCCCGCAGGGGGAGCACCAGCGGGCCGTGGAGAGCTACCTGAGTCGGCTGGGCGGTTTCGGGACGCTGAGCGTGGACGGTGCGCAGTCCGCCGCCGACTGCGCCGCGATCAAGAAATTCCAGACCCGGTACGGCATCAGCCCGGCCTCCGGGCGCGCCGGCCCCACCACGTACGACGTGGCGAAGCGGCTGGCCGGCACCGACGTGTCGCGCTGCCGGGCCGGTTCCCGCCTCACCTTCTGCGTCGACCTGACCCGGCAGACCGTGTGGGCGATGCGCGGCGGCAAGGTGGTGCTCGGCCCGACGGTCACCCGCACCGGCATGTCCGGGTACGCCACCCCGGCCGGCACCTACTCCGTCGGCGGCCGGAACCTGCGCGAGTGGTCCAACCCGTACGAGGTGTGGTTGCCCTACTGGCAGCAGTTCAACGGCGGGATCGGCTTCCACGAGACCACCACCTACCTGCACAACGGCGCGATCGGCTCGCACGGCTGCGTCAACCTGCTGCACCGCGACGCGGTGCGCCTCTGGGAGCTGGGCTCGATCGGCACCCGCGTCGTGGTGATCGGCCGCCGCCCGGGCACCTGAGCCGGCCCCGGCCCCACCGCCCCCGCCGGTGCCCGTGACCGGACCGTCCGGATCAGGGTTTTAACCCCTGTCCGCGCGGTTCGGTCGGTGCCACTCTGGAAGCCGGGTCCACCACGGGGCGGGGAGGGGCTGGCATGACCGTCGATCAGGACGTGCTTCCCGAGGACGAGCGTACGCAGCAGCACCAGGTCTCCACGGCGGCGATGGTCGGCTACGCGGTCGCCGCCGTGGGCGTGTTCGGTTGGTTCCTGTTCGGGCTGCTGGTGCAGCGTCAGGGCTTCGTCGACTCGGTCGGCGAGTCCGCCGGCGCGGCGTTCGCGCTGCTGCTGGCCGTCTCGGTGATCGGCACGCTGCGGCGCAACGGGGAATGACGGTCACTCCTCCAGCACGGCCGCCGTGATCCGGTGCAGCGCGAAGGTGTGCAGCATCTCGGTGCGGTCGTCCTCGGCGCGCAGGTAGCCCGCGCCGATCGAGACCGGCCGGACCAGTCGGGACGCGGTCGCCCCGTGCGCGTCGACGTAGCCCACCCAGACCAGCGCCTTGTCGCGTACCGCCTGCTGGAGCACGGCCAGCGCGTCGCCGTGCCCGCTCACCGGCGTCGGGCCGGTGGTCGCCGACCCGCCGCGGACCACCGCCGGGGCCCGCCGCGCCGCCCGGGCCGCCGCGTCGCCCCGGCGGATCTGCTCCACCACGCCGAGCAGGCGGGGCATCGGCAGCCTCGGGGTGGCCAGCGGGTCCACCACGCGGCCGGTGACCGGCGTCCGGGCCGGCGCGCGCCGGGTCTTCGGCCGGGCCAGCACCGTCGCGCCGCTGGCGTCCTCGGGGACCGGCGCGTAGCCGGCGTCGCGCAACGCGAGCAGCATCCGGTTGACCTGGTACGGGGTGACCAGCACCGTCGGGGCCAGCCGGCGGAACGCCAGCGACTCCAGCCGCCGGTCCGCCTGCACCTCGGTGAGCAGCGCCTCGTCGTCGCTGCGCACGTAGCCGCCGGCCGAGCCGACCCGCAGCCCGCCGTGCTTGCGGGCCACGTCGTCCACCAGGTAGCTCAGCCCTTGCGGCACCGGGGTCCGGGACCGGCGGCGGAACAACGCGTGCAGGTCGTCGGCGGTGTAGCCGGCGTCCAGGGCCCGCCGGATGCTCGCCGTGGTGACCCGGTGCACGCTCGCCCCGCCCGCCGACTCGTGCTCGGCCACCACGTCCAGCTCGGCGGCGAGCGCCGGGTCGGGCGGGCCGGGCACCACCACGCTCAGGTCGGCCTGCACGAGCACGTGGTCGACCGGGGCGGGGAGCAGCCCGTCGAGCGCGCGTACCGCGGTGGACGGGTCACCCGACTCGGCGTCGGAGCGCAACCCGAGCGGGTCGTCGCCCCGCTCGTCGGCGTCGGTCAGCTCGGCCAGCAGCAGCCGCCCGTACGAGGTGAGCGCGCCCAGCCCGGTCACGCCCAGCCGGGCCGCCTCGGCCAGCACCTCGCGGTGCGCCGTCTCCCGCCCCCGGGCCCGTCGCGGGGCCCGCCAGTCCAGCAGCTCCAACACCTCGTCGGGGGTCGGCGCGGTGCCCTGCGGCAGGTCGGCCAGCACGGCGAGGACCGCCCGGCGGGCGGTGGGCGCGCCCGCGCGTTCCGCCTCGGGCGAGAGCACCGAGATTGGCCGGTCCCGGTCGTCCCGCTGGCCGACCAGGCCCACCTGGCGGGGCATCGCCAGCCACGCCCGGGCGAGCTGCTCCCAGCGTTGGGCCAGCGACGCCGCGCGCCACACCTCGTACCCGCCGGTGGGCAGGATCTGCTGGTCGCCGCCGTAGCGGGTGGTGGCCGCCCCGGTCAGCTCCAGCTCCCCGGTCAGCCCCGCCGCGTACGCCACCTCGAAGATCAGCGCGGTGGTCGGCTCGTCCAGGCCCAGACCGCGGGCGAGCCGGCGCAGGTCCCGCACCCCGACGCCGCCGGACCGCAGCAGCGGCGCCGGTTCGAGGACCAGCGCCTCCAGCAGCGCCTCGGTGTAGCGGACCACCTCCATGGTCTGCCCGGCGCCGGCCGAGTCGACGGCCTTGACCTCGCGGGGCGGGCCGGACACCACCGGCGGGCCGGTGTGCAGCGGGCCGAGCGGTCCGGCGTCGCGGCGCAGCACCAGCCCCACCTCGCGGGGCAGTTCGACCGTGCCGTGCGGGCCGCCGGACATCCGCACCAGCAGGTGGTGCTCGACCAGCCAGCGGATCGGGGAGCCGGTGGGCGCGCCGCCGTTGACCAGGTCGGGCGGGAGCACGTCCTCGGCGCCGGTGGCGGGCGCCTCCAGCGCGCCCGGCGCGACCGTGCCGACCGGCGGCCCGGCGGCGAGCCGGTCCAGGACCGCCCGGGCCGAGGGCGGCGCGGCGAGCAGCGTCCGCCGCAGCTTCGCCGGGTCCGCGCAGAGGGCCGCCGCGAGGGCGTCCAGCTCGGCCGCCGGTCGGCCCAGCCCCGCCGGGTACGGGGAGACCTCGTCGACGCCGCCCACGACGTGCAGGTCGTGCTCGGCGCCGTACAGCAGGAACCGGGCCCGGAGCCGGTCGATCGCGGCGCGGACCGCGGTCGGGGCGGGCGGGTGCGGCCCGGCGGTGGCCATGGCGAGGATCTGGTCGGTTGAGGTGGCGCCCTCGGGGCCGCGGGTGAGCCGGGCGGCGTCGAGGACCTGCAGGGTGAACTGGTCCAGCCCGTCGAGCGCCCGGGCCACGGAGACCCGGGACTGGGCGCGCAGGGCGAGGGCGGACACATCGGCCGGCACCGGCACGACGAGGTCCGGCCGCAGTTGGAGCAGGGCGGCCAGCGAGTCGTCGGGGAGGGCCCGCAGGTGGTCGGCGAGTGAGGTGGTCATCGTCGTACCACGCTAGCCCGCTGGGTAGGTTCTCGGCATGTCTCCGCTGATGGTCGGCTTCGACCTCGACATGACCCTGGTCGACTCCCGCCCCGGCATCGCGGCCGCCTACCGGGCGTTGACCGAGCGTACGGGCGTGCCGGTGGACGCGGACCTGGCCGTGTCCCGGCTGGGCCCGCCGCTGCGTACCGAGCTGGCGCACTGGTTCCCGCCGGAACGGATCGAGGAGGCGGTGACGCTCTACCGGGAGCTGTATCCGGCGTACGCGATCACCCCGACGGTGCCGATGCCGGGCGCGGAGGCCGCGGTGCGTGCGGTGCACGAGCGCGGTGGGCGGGTGATGGTGGTGACCTCCAAGATCGGGCGGTTGGCGAAGCTGCACCTGGACCACCTGGGGTTGGCGGTCGACGAGTTGGCCGGGGACCTGTTCGCCGAAGAGAAGGCGACCGCGCTGCGGGCGCACGGCGCGACGCTCTACGTGGGCGACCACGTGGCCGACATGGCCGCGGCGCGGGCGGCCGGAATCCCGGGCGTGGGAGTGGCGACCGGCCCGTGTCCGGCGGCGGAGTTGAGCGCGGCCGGCGCGTATCAGGTACTTAATGATCTTGTCGAATTCCCACGGGCGGTCGACCGGATCATCGGGCTAGCCTTGGAGGGGTAGACGGTTCGAGTGGAGCGGGGTTCGACAGGTGCCGACGGGTCGAGTGAAGTGGTACGACGCGGCCAAGGGATACGGGTTCGTCACCAGTGACGAGGGTGGCGACGTGTTCCTGCCCAAGGGCGCGCTACCGGCGGGTGTCGCCGACCTCAAGGGTGGCCAGCGGGTCGATTTCAGCGTGGTGGACAGCCGGCGGGGCGCCCAGGCCATGGGGGTCAAGCTGCTGGAGGCACCGCCGTCCGTGGCGGAGCTGCGTCGCCGGCCGGCCGAGGAACTGCACGGCCTGGTCGAAGACATGATCAAGGTGCTGGAGGCGAAGGTGCAGCCGGACCTGCGCCGGGGTCGCTTCCCGGACCGCAAGGCCGCGCAGAAGATCGCTCAGCTGGTCCACGCGGTGGCGCGCGAGCTGGAGGTCTGAGGGACGAGCCCGGCGTCGGCGGCCCGGCCCAGCAGCGCCTCCACGGCGGCGAAGCCGGCCTCACCCAGGTCGGCGGTGAACTCGTTGACGTAGAGGCCGATGTGCCGGTCCACCACGTCGGGCTCCATCTCCTGCGCGTGCGCGAGGACGTACCCGCGGCTCGCCTCCGGGTCGGCCCAGGCCTGCCGCACCGACTCGCGGATCCACCCGGCGGCCTCGACCGGGTCGACCGTGCCGCGGCGGGCCAGGATCGCGCCGAGCGGGATCGGCAACCCGGTGTCGCCCTCCCACCACTCGCCCAGGTCGACCAGGGCGGTCAGCCCGTGCCGGGGGTAGGTGAAGCGGGCCTCGTGGATCACCAGGCCGGCGTCGTACCAGCCGGCCGCCACCCCCGGCATGATCTCGTGGAACGGCACCACCTCGATCCGCGCCGGTGCCTGGTCCGCGGCCCAGAGCCGGAACAGCAGGTACGCCGTGGTCCGCTCGCCCGGCACCGCCACGGTCGCGCCGGACAGGTCGACCCGGTCGCCCCGGGTCAGCACCAGCGGGCCGCAGCCCCGGCCCAGCGCACCCCCGCAGGGCAGCAGGTGGTAGTCGTCGAGCAGCCACGGCAGCGCCGCGTAGCTGACCTTCACCAGGTCGAACGCGCCCCGCTCGGCGGCGGTGTTGGTGACGTCCACGTCCGCGTAGGTCACCTCGACGGCCGGCGCCCCGGGCACCCGCCCGTGCACCAGCGCGTCGAAGACGAACGTGTCGTTCGGACAGGGGGAAATCGCCAGGGAGAGCGCCACGCCTCCACCGTAACGCCGCCCGCCGCGCCACCCGCCACCCCGGCTGCCGAGGTGTGAGCTGTCACCGGTCGGCGTCGCCGCCCTGATCCCCGCACGCTGCCAGGCCGGCGCGAAGGTCGGCGCCGAGTGCCTTTCGAGCTGACATCAGAAACGACTCAGCCTGCCCGCCTCGGTCCGCCGTCCACCCGGCTCTACCGTCGCGTCTGCCGACCGACCCGGTTCGTCCGCCGCTCGGTCGGCCGGACTCGGGTTCGGAGATCCGCCCGCTCGCCCCTCTCGGAGGCGGGAGATCCGCCCGATCGTGGCGACATCACCACCGACTCAGCTCCAAAGGCACTCGACTGTCCACACCCGGTCCCGCGACGACGTCGATGTCCACAGGGTTATCCACAGGTAGGCGGGATCTGTTGAGGAACGCGCCCCAGCACCGTGACCATGGGGTGGTGGCTGACGCGACATCACCGATCGATCCGGAGCTCGACCTGGGCGACCTGCTGCGGCGACTGCGGCGGCGTGCTGATCTGAGCCAGCGCGAGCTGGCGGAGCGGGCGGGTCTCGCCCAGTCCGCAGTGGCGCGGATCGAGTCCGGTCGGGCGACGGATCCGCGCTACCGCACCGTCGAGCGGCTGGTGCGGGCAGCTGGCGCCGGGATTCGCGTCAAGGTGGAGCCCGTACCCGACACGCGGGCGACGGCGCCGACCGAGCCGATGCCAGAGTCGATGCCAAGGCCGATGCCAAGGCCGGAGCCAGGCGCGGTGCCCCATGACGACATGCGCGACCAGGCGGGCCGCCGCTACCCGGCCCACCTCGACGTCTGGGAGGTGCGCGAGCCCCGGGACTGGCCGGGTGCGTGGTGGGCCGAGTGGTACACGTTGCCGCCGCGGTCGTGGCCGTTGCCCGTGCCGCCCGCGAGCTACCGCCTGAACCGGGATAGCCGGGACGAGCGCCGGGAACGTGCGCGGGCCCGGAGGTCGGTGATCGTGCGGCGGGTGACCGGTCCGACCGTGCCGGCCACGGCGCGATCGCCGCGAGCCGTGGCCCGGTCTGCGTCCGGGCGCTGACCCGGTCGCCGGGAATCGACTTCCTGCGCGCGTGCGGGTTCGGCGTCGAGCTGAGCCGGCCGGCGGCGATGCGGTTCGACCAGACGGTCAGCGGAGCGCGGCAGCGGCGGTGGTGAGCGCGGCGAACGCCTCGCGCATGCGCCACGCGTCGCGGTCGCGCGGGCCGATCGGGTTGGAGACGGTACGCAGCTCGGCGAAGGGCACGTCGGCCTGGGCGGCGGCGACGGCCACGCCGTACCCCTCCATGGCCTCGGCCACGGCGTCCGGGTGCCGGTCGGCGAGGGCGGCGGTGCTCGCGGCGGTGCCGGTCACCGTGCTGACCGTCAGCACCGTGCCGACGGTGGCCGCCGGCAGGGCGGCGCGCAGGGCGACCAGCAGGGTCGGGTCGGCGGGCACGCGGCGGCCGACGCCCAGCAGCTCGGGGGCCATGCCCAACTCCTCGACCGGGACGAAGCCGGCCGGCGACTCGGCGCCGACGTCGGCGGCGACGCTGTGGTCGGCCAGCACCGTGCCACCCACCGCGACCCGGCCGACGAAGCCGCCGGCGATGCCGGCGCTGACCACCGCCCGGTAGGGCCGGCCGGCCGCCTCGGCCAGCGCCAGCAGCCGGGCCGTGGCGGCGGCCGCGACGGCCGGGCCGACGCCGACCGGTCGTACCGTCACGGTCGGGTCGGTGAGGCCGGCCCGGACCGCCTCGGCCTCGGCGGGCACCGCCGTGACCACCAGCAGACCGCTCACGCCACCGGCCCCCGGGGGTCGCGCCGGTTCTCGTCCTCGGCCGTGCCGGGGCCGCCGACCGACGAGGAGGGACGGTAGATGTGGAAGCCGGGCGGTGCGAGGTCGTCGTCGTTCGGCGCCGGCCTGTCGACGCGTTGCGGCGCCGGTGAGGTGGGCGCCGGGTCGTCGAACGAGGTGACCGGCGGCTCCGGGAACGAGGTCGCCGCCGGCTCCCGCGCGGGGCCCGCCGGGTCGCGGGTCAGCTCGTCGTCGCCCACGGGGTGGCCGCTGGTCAGCTCGTCGTCGCCCACGGGGCGGCCGATCAACTGCTCGCCGCGCAGGCGGCTGGCGACCAGGACCCCGCGCAGGGCCACCAGCGCGGCCACGCCGGCGGCCACCGCCACCCCGATCAGGCCGGTGAACGGCACCAGCCCGAGCCCGCCGCCGGCCACGAACGCGAGCATCAGGGCGGTCTCCGAGTGCGCGAAGGAACTGGCCCGCAGCCGCTCCGGGATCCGCTCCTGGATCGAGGCGTCCACCGCCAGCTTGGCGATCCCGCTCATCAGCGCGGCCACCAGGCAGAGCAGCGCCACCATGGGCAGCGAGAACTTGATCGCGGCGAGCAGCGCCACGCCGGCCACGATGATCGTGCCGCTGGACTGGATCGCGGTCGGCCGGTGGATCCGCAGCCGGGTGCCGAGCGCGGTGGCCAGGAACGTGCCCACCGCCAGCGCGCCGCCGACCAGGCCCAGCGCGGCCTGGGCGCTCAGCTCGCGGCCGAAGAAGTCGGTGGTCAGGTCGCCGGCCTTGATGGCGAAGGCGAGGAAGAGCAGCAGGAAGCCGTAGAGCCCGCGCAGCGCCGCGGCGCCGATCAGCGTGGCGATCACCAGGCGACCGGCGGGACGGCCCCGGCCCAGCGGGCGCTCGCCGTCGCGGCGGCGCATCGCGCGCAGCGGGTGCGGCATCCGCTCCGGCGGCTCCGAGTCGGCCTTCGGCGGCAACCGGAGCGCGATCACCATGCCGAGCAGGAAGATCACCGAGGCGACCCGGAGCGGCCACTGCGGCCCGAGCCAGAACGCGGCGAGCCCGATCGGGGCGACCAGCGCCCCGGCCACCGTGCCGTAGACGCTGGCCCGCGCGCCGACCTGGGACAACCCGAGCCCGTCGGGGAGCAGCCTCGGCACCGCCGCGGACCGGGCCACCCCGTAGGCGCGGGAGAGCGCGAGCACCCCGAACGCCGCCGGATAGAGCCCGAGCCCGCCCATGTAGTCGGAGATCAGCCAGGCCAGGAACGCCCGGCCGAGCATGGTGGTGGCCAGGGCGTACCGGCGGCCGTGGCGGAAGTGGTCGAGCAGCGGGCCGACCACCGGGGCGAGCATGGCGAACGGAACCATGGTCACCAGCAGGTAGAGCGCCACCTTGTTGCGGGCCTCACCCAGCGGGACGTCGAAGAAGATCGTCCCGGCCAGGCCGATGGCGATCAGCGTGTCCCCGGCGCAGGAGAGCGCGTGCAGGTCGAACAGGCGGACCATGCCCACCTCGTTGCCGGCGCTGCGGGCCCGGGCGGTGCCGGCCCGGCGGGTCATCCAGCGCCCGCCGTGCAGCGACCCCCGCAGCAGCAGCCGGGTGGCGCGGATTCCGGTGCCGACGGTCCGCCCGAGGAAGGAGCGGCCGGAGCGGGAGGACAGCGCCATGTGTCCCATCCTCACCCATCCGCTCCCCGCGCGCCGCATCACCCGGAGAGAACCCGCCGACGGGCATGGGGAACAATGGAATGGTGACCAGGCCCGTATCCGCCCGCGCTCCCCGGCTCGACCAGGTCTGCGCCGCCGCCGTCGAGGTGGCCCGCGACGCCATCACCGAGGTGGAGCCGACCGACGTCGGCGACCATCTCCAGGCCGTCGCCGAGGGCGACCGGGTCGTCACCCACTACTTCGAGTGCCGGATGGCCGGCTACCGCGGCTGGCGCTGGGCCGTCACGGTGACCCGGGTGGCCCGCAGCAAGCACGTCACGATCTGCGAGACCGTCCTGCTGCCCGGCCCGGACGCGCTGCTCGCCCCCGGCTGGGTGCCCTGGCAGGAGCGGCTGCAGCCCGGCGACCTCGGTCCCGGTGACCTGCTGACCACCTCGGCGGACGACGAGCGGCTCGCCCCGGGCTACCTGCTCTCCGACGATCCGGCCGTCGAGGAGACCGCCTGGGAGCTGGGCCTCGGCCGGGCCCGGGTGCTGTCCCGGGAGGGACGCGCCGACACCGCCCAGCGCTGGTACGACGGCGACCACGGTCCGGACGCCGCCATCTCGACCGCCGCGCCGGCCGCCGCCCGCTGCGGGAGCTGCGGGTTCTACCTGCCGCTGGCCGGCTCGCTGCGGCAGTCCTTCGGGGCGTGCGGAAACTTCTTCGCCCCCGACGACGGCCGAGTGGTGAGCGCCGACCACGGCTGCGGCGCGCACTCGGAGACGCTCGTCAGTGCGGTCGAGACGCCCGTCGACGAACTGCCCACGGTCTACGACGACAGCGCAGTCGAGGCGATGTCGGTCAGCCGCGCGCCGGGTTCGGTGGAGTCGACCGAGCCGGCGGAGCCGTACGGCCACTCCTGACCGGTCAGGGCTGACGCGGGGCGGCCGCCCGGCGGCGGCGCCGGTTGGCGTCGTGCCGCATCATCGTGGCCAGGCCGGGAAAGCCCCACAGAAAACCGGCGAGGCAGGTCCAGAGCCAGTTCTGGTGGCCGTGCGCGGTGAGCCAGTCGCGGAAGAAGACCAGCAGCACCAGGCCGGCCACCGCCCAGGCGATCAGCCCGGCGACGGCGAACGGCACCATCGGCGGGTCGAGCGGCTCGGGCCGCGGCTGTTGCTCCTGGGGCACCGGACCAGCGTACGTGATCGTCCTTCCCTGTCCGCCGGGTGATCTGGCACGATGCGCGCGACGAGACCGGTCGATCAACCAGATGAGGACCCGATGTCCATTGCCCCGCCGGCGGACCACGGCACACCGCCCGATCCCGCGCACCCGCGCAACGCGTTCGACCGCTACTTCGAGATCTCCGCCCGCAGGTCGACGACCGGACGGGAGATCCGCGGCGGCTTCGCCACGTTCTTCACGATGGCGTACATCGTGGTGTTGAACCCGCTGATCCTCGGCGGTGCGGAGGACGCGGACGGCCGTACCCTGGCCATCCCGGCGCTGGCCGCGGCGACCGCGCTGGTCGCGGGCCTGATGACCATCCTGATGGGGGTGGTGGCCCGGTTCCCGATCGCGCTGGCCGCCGGGCTGGGCGTGAACGCGCTCGTCGCGTTCGAGATCGCGCCGCAGATGACCTGGGCGGACGCGATGGGCCTGGTGGTGATCGAGGGTGTGCTGATCGGCATCCTGGTGCTCACCGGCCTGCGGACCGCGGTGTTCCGTTCGGTGCCGACGCAGCTCAAGACCGCGATCGGCGTCGGCATCGGGCTGTTCCTGACCATCATCGGCCTGGTCGACGCCGGGTTCGTCCGGCGGGTGCCGGACGCGGCGAACTCCACCGTGCCGGTCGGGCTGGGCATCAACGGCAAGATCGTCAGTTGGCCGATGCTGGTGTTCGTGGTGGGCCTGCTGGTCACCGTGGTGCTGGTGGTACGCCGGGTCCGCGGCGCGATCCTGATCGGCATCCTGGCCTCCACCGTGCTGGCCGTGGTGGTCGAGGCGATCGGCAACATCGGCCCGTCGTTCGTCGACGGGAAGCCGAACCCGAAGGGCTGGGCGCTCAACGTGCCCGAGTTGCCGAAGCAGGTGGTGGACCTGCCGGACCTGTCGCTGCTGGGCAACTTCAACGTGCTGGACTCGTGGACCCGGGTGGGCTGGCTGGTCCCGCTGATGTTCGTCTTCACGCTGCTGATCACGGACTTCTTCGACACCATGGGCACGATGGTCGCGATCGGCCAGGAGGGGGACATGCTCGACGAGCAGGGCACCCCGCCGCGGGCCAAGGAGATCCTGCTGGTCGACTCGATCGCCGCCGCCGCGGGTGGCGCGGCGTCGGTGTCGAGCAACACGTCGTACATCGAGAGTGCGGCCGGTGTCGGTGAGGGTGCCCGGACCGGGGTGGCCAACCTGGTCACCGGCGTGTTGTTCCTGCTGGCCATGTTCCTGGCGCCGCTGTCGGCGATCGTGCCGTTCGAGGCCGCGTCGACCGCGCTGGTGGTGGTCGGCTTCCTGATGATGACGGCGGTCCGGACCATCGACTGGACCGACTACGAGATCGCGATCCCGGCGTTCCTCACCATCGTGCTGATGCCGTTCACCTACTCGATCTCGAACGGCATCGGGGCGGGCGTGATCAGCTACGTGCTGGTGAAGCTGGCGAAGGGCAAGGCCAGGGAGGTCCACCCCCTGCTGTACGGCGTGGCCGCGCTCTTCGTCCTCTACTTCCTGCGCGGGCCGATCGAGTCCGTGCTGCTCTGACGCTGGTGAGCCTGGTCATAACGCATGTCGTTAGCCAGGCTCATTAGTTAGGCTAACTAGTGTGACGGAGCGGACGGTGACGGCGAAACGCGTGCCACCGGCGCAGTTGGCCCCCCAACTGCGAGATGCGATCACCCGGCTCAACCGGCGGGTCCGACAGGCCCGACCGGTCGGCGACCTCACGGTCACCCAGCTGTCGGCGCTCACCAGCCTCAACCTGGCGGGCGCCCTCACGCCACGGGAACTGGCCGACGTGGAACGGGTGCAGCCACCGACGATGACCAAGATCGTCGCGAAGTTGGAGGAGCGCGGCCTCGTGCAGCGCACCCCCCACCCGACCGACGGACGGCAGGTCATCCTGGCGGCGACCGAAGGGGGACGGGCCGTGCTCGAGCAGTTCGAGCGGGCCCGAAACGAATGGCTGGCCAGCCGGCTGGCCGCGCTCACCGAAGAGGAACGCGACACGCTGCGGCGGGCCGCGGACATCCTCCAGGGGATCGCACGCGCCTGACCCGGGTCGCGCGGTCCGCTTCGTCCGTTGTGGATGAGGCGTACCCGACCCGAGGAGGCGCACCTAGAGTGCAGGCCAAGCTGAGCACGATGTTCCAGTCCCTACGAGTCCGCAACTATCGACTCTTCGCCACCGGACAGCTGATCAAACTGATCGGCGTCTGGATGATGTTCATCGCCCAGGACTGGCTCGTCCTCGAGCTCAGCGACAACTCCGCGACCGCCCTCGGCGTGGTCACCGCGTTGCAGTTCACCCCCGTACTCCTGCTCACGCTGCTCTCCGGCCGCCTCGCCGACCGGTACGACAAGCGGATGCTGCTCTTCGTCGCCAACGCGTTCTGGACCGTCCTGGCGCTCGGCATGAGCCTGCTCGTCGTCACCGGCGTGGTGCAGCTCTGGCACGTCTTCGCATTCGCCGCCCTGCTCGGCGTCGCCAACGCGGTGGAGACCCCGGTGCGACAGGCGTTCGTCTCCGAGCTGGTCGGCGTACCGCTGCTGCCGAACGCGCTCTCGCTCAACGCGGCGGTGTTCAACTCCGCCCGGATCGTCGGCCCCGCCGTCGCCGGCCTCGCCATCGCCGCGTTCGACGTCGGCCCGGTCTTCATGTTCACCGCGCTCAGCTCGGTCGCCCCGCTGGTCAACGTGGTGCGGATGCGCCCGGCCGAACTGCACCGCAAGGACCTGCCGCCGGCCGGCGAACGCGACCAGGCCCGGGTGGTGGACGGCCTGCGCTACGTCGCCCGCCGCCCCGACCTGCTGCTGCCCATGGTCGTCATGTCGGTGATCGGGATGAGCCTGTTCAACTTCCAGCTCACCCTCGCCGCGCTGGCCAAGACCGTGTTCCAGACCGGCGCCGCCTCGTTCGGACTGTTCAGCACCGCGCTGGCGGTCGGCGCGCTGGTCGGCGCGCTCGCCGGGACCGGCCGGCGCAGCCGGCCCTCGGTGTGGCTGGTGCTCGGCGCCGCGATCGGCTGCGCCAGCTTCGGCACGCTGGTCGGGCTCGCGCCCGCGTACTGGCTGGTGGCGACGCTGCTGCTGCCCACCGGGTTCTTCATGGTCTTCTTCGCCCAGGCCGCCAACCAGCGGGTGCAGCTCGGCGTCGACGCGTCCTTCCGGGGACGGGTGATGGCGCTTTGGGTGCTGGTGTTCCTGGGGACGAACCCGGTCGGTGCGCCGATCATCGGGTGGGTCGCCGAGCGGTACGGCGCCGGCGCGAGCATCTGGATCGGTGGCCTGATCTCGCTGGCCGCCGCGCTGCTGGCGCTCACCTGGCAACTGCGCCGCTCCGGCGCGCGGCTGCGGATGCGGGTGCTGCCGATGCCCCGCTTCTACGTGGTGTCCGCCTCGCACGAGTGAAAGGCGGGGGCCCCGGTTAACGCATTCCGCATAGCCGGGGGCCCCGCTTAACACCCGGGTCTGTTTTGGCAAACGGGTGGCGGGTGGGTGCGGCAGGGCTTAGCTTCGATGTGTGGGACTGGGGCAGGGGCTGCTGCTGGCGCTGGCGATCCTCGCCGTCTGCTGCCTGCCCGCCCTCTTCGCGCTGGTCTTCTGCGCCGACGAGATCATCGACCGCGTCGCCTGCGGCTGGGCCGAGTGGCGGGAACGCCGCCGCGAGCGCCGCACCATCGCCCGGCTCGACCGGGCCATCGAGGCCGAGGCGCTGACCCGCGACATCGACCTCACCCAGTTCGAGCGGGAGGGCCGCCGCCCGCTGGAGCAACTCGCCACCGACCTGCGCCGGCTCGGCGGCCACCGGCTGGCTGCCGCCGACCGCTCGGTGGTGTGGCACGGCGCGGTCATCGAGGCGTACGACGAGCGGCTGCGCGCCGCCTGCCACGCCCTCGGCATCGCCGAGCACCTGGCCGAGCTGGACGGCGTCGACCGGGAGATCGAACGGGTACGCGTCGAAGGGCTGCTGCACGCCGCCGGGCTGACCCTGCCGGCCGCCCGGGCGGCGCACCACCAGCGGCACCGCTGACCGGGTGCCGCTCTTCGCGGCGGTCTACCCGCCCGCGGCGGCGGTCGCCGATCTGGTGGCGCGGGTCGCCGAGCTACGGATCGACGCGCGGCTGGCCGATCCGGCCCACCTCCACCTCACGCTGGCCTTCCTCGGCGAGGTGCCGGATGACCGGCTGGTCGAGGTGGAGGGCGCGCTGGGGCTGGCCGCGGAGTCCTTCCGGGACGGCCGGGGCAGCTCGCCGCGGCTGCGACTCGGTGGCGGGGGCAGCTTCGGCCAGGGGCGGTCCACGGTGCTGTGGGTGGACGTCGGGGGTGAGCCGGACGCGCTGGGCACGCTCGCCCGGCTGGTACGCGACGGGTTGCGCCGGGCCGAGCTGCCGCACGACGACAAGCCGTTCCGGGCCCACCTGACCATCGCGCGTCCCGGCGATCGCGTCGACCCCGCCGATGTGCGGGCCGACCGGGAGGCGTTGCACGGGTACGCCGGCCCGGACTGGTCGGCCGACGAGCTGGTGCTGGTCCGCAGCCACCTCGGCCGCCCGGCGCGCTACACCCGCCTCGCCGCCTGGCCGCTCTGACGCCTGTTAACCGGGGCCCCCTCCTATGCGGAATGCGTTAAGCGGGGGCCCCTCCTTACACCTACCAGGCCCAGGCCTCGGGGCCGGGGCCGCCGTTGCCGATCGGGGGGAACAACTCGTCGAGGCGGGTCAGGGTGGCCTCGTCCAGGTCGACGTCGAGCGCGCCCAGGTTGCGGTCGAGCTGGTCCATGGTGCGTGGGCCGACGATCGGGGCGGTCACGCCCGGCCGGGAGAGCAGCCAGGCCAGCGCCACGTCGGCCGGATCCTGCCCCAGGTCGGCGCAGAGCTTCTCGTACGCCTCGATCGTGGTGCGGTGCTCGGCCAGCGCGTCGGCCGAGCGGCCGGACGTGCCGCGGGCCGCGCTGCCGTCGGCCATCTTCCGGATGATCCCGGAGAGCAGCCCGCCGTGCAGCGGCGACCAGGGGATGATGCCCAGCCCGTAGTGCTGCGCGGCCGGAATCACCTCCAGCTCCACGTGCCGGGTGAGCAGGTTGTAGATGGACTGCTCGGAGACGAGGCCGAGGAAGTTGCGCCGGCCGGCCGCCGCCTGCGCCTGGGCGATGTGCCAGCCGGCGAAGTTGGACGACCCGACGTAGAGCACCTTGCCCTGCGCGACGAGCGTCTCCATCGCCTGCCAGATCTCCTCCCACGGCGTGGTTCGGGAGACGTGGTGCATCTGGTAGAGGTCGATGGTGTCGGTCTGCAGGCGGCGCAGCGAGTCCTCGCAGGCCCGGATGATGTGCCGTGCGCTCAGGCCCTGGTCGTTGGGCCACTCGCTCATCTTGCCGTACACCTTGGTGGCCAGCACGACCTTGTCGCGGCGCCCGCCGCCCTGGGCGAACCAGCGGCCGACGATCTGCTCGGTGACGCCCTCGCCGAGCTTCCAGCCGTAGACGTTCGCGGTGTCGAAGAAGTTGATCCCGTGTTCCAGCGCCCGGTCCATGATGGCGAAGCTGTCCGGCTCGTCCGTCTGCGGCCCGAAGTTCATCGTGCCGAGGCAGAGCCGGCTCACCGAAAGGCCGGTGCGTCCCAGGTTCGTGTACTCCATGGGTCCACCCTGGCACGCGGGCACTTCGAGTGCCTCACGCTTCACGCGTGCGTGCCAGGGCGGACCGGAGGGTCAGGAGGACTCGCGGGCCGCCGGGCCGCTGCCGAAGAGGACGTCGTCCCAGCTCGGCAGCCGCTTGCGCGGCTTGCCGCCGGCCTCGCCCGACTCGGCGCCCGCACCGCCGGACGCCGGCGGGTTGCCGGTGCGCCGGGGCCGCAGCACAGCCAGCGAGGGTACGGCCGGGATCTCCTTCGGCGCGTCCGAGTCGTCGTCGAACGCCGAGCCCTGGCCGCCGCCGAGCAGCGCGGCGGCGCCCCCGGCGACCGCCCGCTGCCGGGGCGCGTCCGAACCGGCCAGCGCGGCCGGGGAACGGGTGTCGAGGCCGCGCCCGGACGTGCCGCCGAGCGGACGGTCCAGCGAGGCGAGCAGCGCGTCCCGGCCGGCGCGGATCGGGTCCCGCCCCGGGCGGGCCTGCTCCACCCCGGACGGCAGGCCGTGGCCGCCCCGGCTCGGCTCGCCGCGCGACGGGCCGGGCAGCGCGTGGCCGCCCCGCTCCGGCGCCGGCTCCTGGCCGAGGATCGGCGTGGGACGCTCGGCGCACAGGTATTGCGCCATGTCGTCGTGCGCGACCACGTTCTGCCGGGACTTGTCGAGATCCCACACGGCCTGCGCGGTGGCCTTGCCGGACGGCCAGGTCGCGATGATCCGCCAGGTGCCGTCGTCGCGGCGGTAGGCGTCCCAGGAGATCTTCTCGGTGTCGATGCCGTGCTGGGCCAGCCGACCGTTGACCACCTCGGCCAGCGGGGTCGGCTTCTCGGCACCCTTGAGCCGGGTGCGACGGGCGTGCTGGGCCAGCATGGCCCGCTCCTGGAGCACCGGGCCGGCATAGCGCAGGACCCGGTCGACCGGGACACCGGCGATGCGGGCGACGTCCTCCGCGGACTCGCCGGAACGGATCCGGGCCTGGATGTCGCGCGGGGACAGCGACGGCGTGGGATCGGTGGAGGCGGGCACCACCGCGAGCGGGGTCGCACCCGGCTCGGCGTGCAGCACCGAAGCCACGCGCTCGTCGATGGGCAGCGCGAGCAGGCGGCCCACCTCGTCGGTGAGCACCAGGGCCTGGCCGTCCTCGGAGAGAGCGACGAAGCGTACTGGGCGCATCGGCTTGCCTCCGTCCCGCTTCGCTGGCCGTCACACGCCACGAGCCGGCCACCCGTGCGTCTCGAACCACCGTACGCTCACTTTCCCAGCGGTGGGGAGAGCGACACCCCGGCATGTCGCGACTGAGCTGCGGCGATGGTCACGGTGGGTGGTCGCCGGAGCCCCGGCGACCACCCAGCGTCACGACGTGATCAGAGTCGCTCGACCACGTGGTCGATGCACGCGGTGAGCGCCTCGACGTCGGCCGGCTCGACGGCCGGGAAGAGCGCCACCCGGAGCTGGTTGCGCCCCAGCTTGCGGTAGGGCTCGGTGTCCACGATGCCGTTGGCGCGCAGCACCTTGGCGATCGCGGTCGCGTCCACCCCGTCGGCGAAGTCGACGGTGGCGACCACGTTGGAGCGCAGCGCCGGGTCCGACACGAACGGGTCGGCGAACGGCGAGCGCTCGGCCCAGCCGTACACGGCGGCGGCGCTCTCGGCGGTGCGCTTGGCCGCCCAGGCCAGCCCGCCCTGGGCGTTCATCCAGTCGGTCTGCTCGGCGGCCAGGAAGATGGTGGCCAGCGCCGGCGTGTTGTAGGTCTGCTCCAGCCGCGAGTTGTCGATCGCGGTGACCAGGTCGAGGAACGCGGGGATGTAGCGACCCGACTCCTTGACCTCGGTGGCCCGGGCCAGCGCGGCCGGCGACATCAGGGCCAGCCAGAGCCCGCCGTCGGAGCCGAAGCACTTCTGCGGGGCGAAGTAGTAGACGTCGGTCTCGGCGACGTCGACGTCCAGCCCGCCGGCGCCGGAGGTGGCGTCGACCAGCAGCAGCGAGCCCTCGTCGGCGCCCGGCACCCGGCTGATCGGCACCGCCACGCCGGTGGAGGTCTCGTTGTGCGGGGTGGCGTAGACGTCCACGCCGGCCTCGGCGACCAGGGACGGCGCGCTGCCCGCCTCGGACTTGCGGACGGTCGGCTCGCCCAGGAACGGGGCATCCTTGACCGACTTGGCGAACTTCGCGCCGAACTCGCCGAAGCTGGCGAACTGGGCCCGGTCGCGGATCAGGCCGAACGTGGCGACCTCCCAGAACGCGGTGGTGCCGCCGTTGCCGATCACCACCTCGTAGCCCTCCGGGAGGGCGAAGAACTCGGCGAGGCCGCGGCGCAGCCGGGCGACCTGGTCGCGGACCGTCTTCTGCCGGTGCGACGTGCCCAGGTAGCTGGTGGCGACGTCGGCGAGCGCGGAGACCGCCGCCGGACGGACCTTGGACGGGCCGCAGCCGAAACGGCCGTCGGCGGGCTTGAGGTCGTCGGGAATCCGGATGGTCGGTGCGTCAGCCACGGTTGTCTCGATCCTTCCGCATGGGCGAGGGCGGGCCCTTTTCCTGCGGGCGCGGACCGTCGACCGGCTCGTGCGCCGGGCGCACGGGACGGCCGGGATCCGAACCCGGCCGGCAGCGCTGCCGGCCCCCATCCTCGCACCCACCCGGCCTCACCCACCCGCTGGTCCCACGCCCGCCGCTGAGGCGTACGCCACAGAGCGGGTGTTAAAAGGGGCCCCCGCCTATGCAGAATGCGTTAAGCGGGGGCCCCTCCTTACACCTCAGACGCCGTGCGGGATGGCGTCCCAGCCCTCGACCTGCTGCGGCTTGCGGGTGCCCGGGCCGACGTAGGTGGCGGACGGCCGGACCAGCCGCTGGAGCTTCTTCTGCTCCAGGATGTGCGCGGACCAGCCGCCCATCCGGGCGCAGGTGAACATCGAGGTGAACATGTGCGCCGGCACCTCGGCGAAGTCCAGCACCACGGCCGACCAGAACTCGACGTTGGTGGCGAGCACGCGGTCCGGGCGGCGGGCCTGCAGCTCGGCCAGGGCGGCCTTCTCCAGCGCCTCGGCGACCTCGAAGCGCGGCGCGCCCAGCTCCTTGGCGGTGCGCCGGAGCACGCGGGCGCGCGGGTCCTCGGCCCGGTAGACCCGGTGCCCGAAGCCCATCAGCCGCTCGCCCCGGTCGAGCACGCCCTTGACGTAGCCCTCGGCGTCGCCGCTGCGCTCGACCGCCTCCAGCATGGTGAGCACCCGCGACGGCGCGCCGCCGTGCAGCGGGCCGGAGAGGGCGCCGATGCCGGAGGAGATGCAGGCCGCGGCGTCCGCGCCGGTGGAGGCGACGATCCGGGCGGTGAACGTGGAGGCGTTCAGGCCGTGCTCGGCGGCCGAGATGAAGTACGCGTCGACGGCCTTGACGTGCCGCGGGTCGGGCTCACCGCGCCAGCGCTTCATGAACCGCTCGACGATGGTCTCCGCCTTGTCGATCTCCTTCTGCGGCACCGCCGGCAGGCCCAGCCCGCGCGCCGACTGGGCGACGAAGGAGAGCGCGGTCACCGACACCCGGGCCAGGTCCTCGCGGGCCTGCTCGTCGGAGATGTCCAGGAGCTGGTCGAGACCCCAGTAGGGGGCCAGCATGGCGACCGCGGACTGCACGTCGACGCGGATGTCACCGGAGTGCACCGGCACCGGGAACGGCTCGGCCGGCGGCAGGCCCGGGCCGAACCGGCCGTCGACCAGCAGCGCCCAGACGTTGCCGAAGGAGACCTGGCCGATCAGATCCTCGATGTCCACGCCCCGGTAGCGCAGCGAACCGCCCGCGCGGTCGGGTTCGGCGATCTGGGTCTCGAAGGCTACGACGCCCTCCAGGCCCGGCTTGAAATCGGACATGTCGTCTCCTGGCTTCCGGCTCGGTGCGCCCGGTGGGACCGATCCGGCCCCGCAGCTCAGGCGACCATCAGGGATGTGGTTCGTGACATCTTGCCCGGTGAGTAACCACGTGCGCGACCCGCAGCCACTGTGCGCCACGCGACATCCCCGCCGGTGGACGCCGGTGTGGCAGGGAGAAGACTGGGTAGCGAGGCCTGGCCAGCGTCGGGGGACGCCGGCAAGCCCGGGAGAGGAACGGCGAGAGTGACAGGCGACACACCCGCCCCGGCCGGCATGCGTAACGAGTACGCGGCCGACCTGGGCCTGACCGAAGCGGACCTGGCACCGGACTGGCACAGCCAGTTCGCCCGCTGGTTCGCCGACGCGGTGGCCCACCCGCTGCCCGAGCCGAACGCGATGGTGGTCGGCACCGCCGACGCCCGGGGCCGGCCCAGCGGCCGCACCGTGCTGCTCAAGGGCTTCGACGCGGACGGCTTCGTCTTCTACACCAACCACCTGTCGCGCAAGGGCGCCGAGCTGACCGCCAACCCGTGGGCCAGCCTGGTCTTCCCGTGGTTCCCGATGCAGCGGCAGGTGACCGTCGCCGGCCGGGTGGAGCAGGTCACCCGGGCGGAGACCGAGGCATACTTCGCGGTCCGGCCGCGCGGCTCCCAGCTCGGGGCGTGGGCCAGCACCCAGTCCGCGGTGGTGCCGGACCGGGCCGCGCTGGACGCGGAGTACCGGGCGGCGACCGAGCGGTTCGCCGGCGTCGAGGAGGTGCCCGCGCCGCCGCACTGGGGCGGGTTCCGGGTGCGCCCGGAGACGGTGGAGTTCTGGCAGGGCCGGGCCGGCCGGCTGCACGACCGGCTGCGGTTCCGGCTGGCGGACGGCGGCGGCTGGGCCGTCGAGCGGCTCGCGCCGTGACGCAGGTCAAGCAGGCCCGGCCGGGCGGACCGCGCCGCTGGGCGATCGACCTGCGCCCGCTTGGCGTGCCCGCGTACCGGCGGGTGTGGCTCGGCAACGCGGTGGCGATGTTCGGCTTCCAGTTCACCGCCGTGGCGGTGCCGGTGGAGATGTTCGACCTCACCGGCGGCTCGTTCTGGGTGGGGCTGCTCGGCGTCGCCGGGTTCGTGCCGCTGCTGATCTTCGGGCTGTGGGGCGGCGCGGTCGCCGACGCCCGGGACCGGCGTCGGGTGCTGCTCGCCGCCGGCACGCTGCTCTGGGCCGCGACGCTCGGGCTGCTGGTGCAGTCGCTGGTCGGGGCGCGCAGCCCGGTGCTGCTCCTGCTGCTGGTGGGCGTGCAGGCGGTGGCGTTCGCGATCACCTCGCCGGCCCGCAGCGCGATCCTGCCCCGGCTGGTGCCGGCCGACCTGGTGCCGGCGGCCACCACGCTGAACTACACCACGTTCACCGCCGCGGCCGTCGCCGGCCCGCTGGCCGCCGGGCTGATCTTCGCCACCTGGCGCGTCGGCACCGCGCTGCCCGTCGCGTACGGGCTGGACGCGCTGCTGTTCACCGTCTCGCTCTGGGCGACGCTGCGGCTGCCGGCGATGCCACCCGAGCCGGACCCGGGCGGCGGCGTCCGCAAGGCCGGGCTGGGCAGCATCGTCGACGGCTTCCGCTATCTGGCCACCACGCCGGTGCTGCTGCTCTCCTTCGCCATCGACCTGATCGCGATGATCCTGGCCATGCCGCGGGCGCTCTTCCCGGAGCTGGCGCAGGAGCGCTTCGGCGGCGGCGCGGCGGTCGGCTGGCTCTACAGCTCCATCGCCATCGGCGCGATGCTGGGCGGGCTCACCTCCGGCTGGATCGGCCGGGTCCGCCGGCAGGGTCTGGCGCTGGCCGTGGCGGTGGTCGGTTGGGGCGTGGCGATCGCGCTCGCCGGGCTGGCCGGCCAACTCTGGCTGGCGGTGCTGCTGCTCGGCGTGGCCGGCGCCGCCGACCTGGTCAGCGCCACCCTGCGGCAGTCGATGCTGCTGGTCTACGCGCCGGACCGGATGCGCGGCCGGCTCCAGGGCGTGAACACGGTGGTGGTGGCCGGCGGCCCGCGCCTGGGTGACCTGCGGGCCGGTGCGACGGCCGCCGGGTTCGGCACCGGTGTCGCCATGGTGGGCGGTGGCATCGCCGCCGCCGTGCTGGCGACCCTGCTGGTGGTGGCGTTCCCCGCGCTGATCCGCTATCGCGCCACCAGCCCCGCCGAAGACCGTCGGTGACGGTAGGGTCGCCGAATGGGGAAAGACGTGCGGGCGCCCTCGGGTGCACAGTGGACCATCTCCGCCGACGGCCACGAGGCCGTCGTGGTGCAGGTCGGTGGTGGGCTGCGGGCCTACCGGCACGACGGCGTGGACTACCTCGACGGGTACGCCGAGGACGAGCTGAGCCCCGGCTCGGCCGGGCACGTGCTGGCGCCCTGGCCGAATCGGATCCGCGACGGCCGGTACACGTTCGGCGACCGCTCGTTCCAGCTCGACCTGACCGAGCCGGAGCGGCACAACGCCCTGCACGGCCTGGTCAACTGGGTCCGGTGGGAGCTGGTCGAGCAGTCGCCGGACAGCGTGACGATCGGCTACGACCTGCCGCCCACCCCCGGCTACCCGTGGGCGTTGCGGCTGCGCGGCCGGTGGAGCGTCGGCCCGGACGGCCTGCGCGCCGAGCACGAGGTGACCAACCTGGCCGCCGAGCCGGCGCCGTTCGGCTTCTCCGTGCACCCCTACTTCCAGTTGCCCAAGGTGGCGGTGGACGACCTGCTGCTGGGCGTGCCGGGGCGCAACCGGGTGCTGACGGACGGCCGGCTGCTGCCGGTGGCGGCCACCGACGTGACCGGCACCGAGTACGACTTCACCTCGCCCCGCCCGATCGGCGACCTGGTGCTCGACCTGGCCTTCGGCGACGTGCGGCGGGACGCCGACGGCGGCTCGGCGGTGACGCTCGGCGCGCCGGACGGCGGGTCCGGGCTGCGGATCTGGGCCGACCGCGAGTTCGGCTGGTGGCAGGTGTTCACCGGGGACACCCTCGGCGGGGAGCGGCACCGCCGCTCGGTCGCGGTGGAGCCGATGACCTGCCCGCCGGACGCGTTCCGCTCCGGCAAGGACCTGATCACGCTCGACCCGGGGCAGACCTGGCGCGGCGCCTGGGGCGTCCGGCCGGAGGTCTGAGCGTGGAGTTCGCCGACGTCGTCCGGCGCCGCCGGATGGTCCGCAACTACGACCCGGACCGTCCGGTGCCGCCGGAGACGGTGGACCGGTTGCTCGACCACGCGGTCCGGGCCCCCTCGGCGGGGTTCGCGCAGGGCTGGGGCTTCCTGGTGCTGGAGGAGCCGGCCGACCGCGAACGGTTCTGGGCCGCGACCACGCCCGAGGGCGGCGGCCGGGAGCGTTGGCTTGCCGGGATGCGCCGGGCCCCGCTGATCGTGGTGCCGCACGCCAACCGGGACGCCTACCTGGACCGTTACGCCGAGCCGGACAAAGGTTGGGCGGACCGCGCCGAGGAGCGCTGGCCGGTGCCCTACTGGTACGTGGACACCGGCTTCGCCGCGCTGCTGATGCTGCTCACCGCCGTGGACGAGGGGCTGGGCGCCTGCTTCTTCGGCATCCCGCCGCAGCGGACCGACGCGTACCGGGAGGCGTTCGGGGTGCCGCCGGCACTCCAGCCGATCGGTGCCGTCACCATCGGTTACCGCGCCGTCGACCACAGGTCACCGTCGCTGCGCCGGGGGCGGCGTCCGGTGGATGATGTGGTGCGGCGGGGGCGGTGGAGCTGAGCCGCTAGGCTGGCACCCACATCGTCAGCCGGGCCTGGGGGAGGAGAACGCGCCGTGATCTTCAGGGCGGTCCGGGACGGGCGTCCCTACCCGGAGCACAACTTCACGCTGAAGCAGTGGGCCGAGATCCCACCGCGTCCACTGCGGCTGGCCGAGCTCATCACCACCAAGCGGGAGCTGGCGCTGGACAAGCTGCTCGCGGAGGACTCCACCTTCTACGGCGACCTCTTCCCGCACGTGGTGCAGTGGAACGGCGGCCTCTACCTGGAGGACGGCCTGCACCGGGCGCTGCGCGCCGCCCTGCAGCAGCGCAACCAGATCCACGCCCGGGTGCTGGTGCTCGGCGAACAGGGCGAGTGACGCCTTCCTGAGTCTTGGTTAAGGTGACGCCATGACTCCTCTCGACCTGCTCGACCTCGACGCGTCGCTGAGCGAGGAGGAGCGCCAGATCCGCGCCGTCGTGCGCCAGCTCGTCACCGACCGGGTCCGCCCGCACGTCGCCGGCTGGTACGAGGACGGCGAGGTGCCGGCCCGGGAACTGGCCCGCGAGTTCGGCAAGCTGGGCCTGCTCGGCATGCACCTGACCGGCTACGGCTGCGCCGGCGCGTCCGCCGTCGCGTACGGGCTGGCCTGCCTGGAGCTGGAGGCCGGCGACTCCGGCGTCCGCTCGCTCGTCTCGGTGCAGGGCTCGCTGGCCATGTACGCGATCTGGCGCTTCGGCAGCGAGGAGCAGAAGCAGCGCTGGTTGCCGGCGATGGCGACCGGCGAGGCGATCGGCTGCTTCGGGCTGACCGAGCCGGACCACGGCTCCGACCCGGCGTCGATGGCCACCCGGGCCCGCCGCGACGGCGACGACTGGATCCTCGACGGCGCCAAGATGTGGATCACCAACGCGCCGATCGCCGACGTCGCCGTCGTCTGGGCCCGCACCGACGAAGGGGTGCGGGGTTTCGCCGTACCCATGGACACGCCGGGTGTGACGGCCCGGGAGATCCGGCGCAAGATGTCGCTGCGCGCGTCGCTGACCGGCGAGATCGCGCTCGACGGCGTCCGGCTGCCGGCGGACGCCCAGCTTCCCGAGGCGGCGGGGCTGAAGGCGCCGCTGAGCTGCCTGACCGAGGCCCGGCACGGCATCGTCTGGGGCGCGCTCGGCGCGGCCCGCGACTGCCTGGAGACCGCCCTGGAGTACGCGACCACGCGCACCCAGTTCGGCCGGCCGCTCGCCGGTTTCCAGCTCACCCAGGCGAAGCTCGCCGACATGGCGGTGGAGTGGAACAAGGGGCTGCTGCTGGCGCTGCACCTGGGCCGGCTCGCCGACGCCGGGACGCTGCGCCCCGAGCAGGTGAGCGTGGGCAAGCTGAACAACGTGCGGGAGGCGCTGGCCATCGCCCGGCAGTGCCGCACCATCCTCGGCGCGAACGGCGTCTCCGGTGACTACCCGGTGATGCGGCACGCCAACAATCTGGAGAGCGTGCTCACCTACGAGGGCACCTCGGAAATCCACCAGCTCGTCATCGGGCAGCGACTGACCGGGCTCTCCGCGTTCGCCTGACCTGGGCTTTCACCCGATCATGGCACTCGGCGAGCGAGTGTCGCACGGTGCCCGTACCGTCATTGTCAGTCGATGTGTCGGACGAGGACGGTGAGGGCGATGGCCCGCGACGGTGACACCCAGCAGCCCACCAGGGAGTTCCCGGAATACCCGACCAGCGAGTCCCTGCACGACCGGGCGGACTACCGGCACGACCCGGAGCCCGGTGTTCCCGCGCCGGCCGGCGGCGGGCCGGGCCGCGGTCTGCTCTGGGTGCTCGGCGCCGCCGCGCTGGTGGTGGTGGCGCTGCTCGGCGTGCAGGCGACCGGCCTGCTGCCCGACTTCCGCAACCCGTTCGCCAAGGAGCAGACCGACCGCAGCCAGCCGCCGCTGCTCCAGTCGATCCGCGACCTGAGCCGCTACGTCGCGGCGGAGGGCAACTTCCAGGTGGTGGTCGACGTGCAGAAGGACCGGCGCAACGTGCCCGACTTCCTGCTCAACGAGCGCACGCTCTTCGTCGGCGCCGGCCGGGTCGAGGCGTACGTGGACTTCGCCAAGATCGGTGACGGGGCGGTGGTGGTCTCCGACGACGGCAAGTCCGCCGAGATCAAGCTGCCCGCGCCGCAGCTCGGCGAGACCGATCTGAACATGGACAAGAGCTACGTCTTCGCCGAGGAGCGGGGCCTGATCAACCGGCTCAACGACCTGGTGGCCGGCGACCCCAACCGGCAGCAGCAGATCTACAAGCTGGCCGAGGACCGGATCACCGCCGCGGCCCGGGACAGCGGGCTCACCGCCCGCGCCCAGGAGAACACCCGCAAGATGCTGGAGGGGCTGCTGCGCTCCCTCGGCTACCAGAAGGTGACCGTCACCTACACGGCCCCGTGACCTCGCCCGGCGCGCCCGCCCTCGTCAGGGGCGGGCGCGCCGTCGGGTGCGGGTCAGCGGGTGGCGAGGTAGCGGTCCTCGTTCGGCATCAGCACCCACAGGATCAGGTAGACGATCACCTGGGTGCCGGGCAGCAGCAGCGACAGCAGGAACAGCAGCCGGACCATGCCGGCGGACATGCCGAACCGCTTGGCGAGGCCGGCGCAGACACCGGCGAGCATGCGCCCCTCACGGGGCCGGACCAGTTTGCGACTCATCGTCGTCTCCCACTTCTGCGGCGATCCGCCGCGCTGATTCCACGGTAGGCAGGGGTGCGCGCCGCGCCCTCGGCCCCGAGGAGGATCGGCGACCCGGGCACCCGTAGGTGCTTACCCCGGAGCACCCACACCGACGCATCCACCGACATTCGCCGATGCCTCGACGAGCGGTCTGCTGTTCCCCCCGCCGTCCGTCGGCGCGCTCCGGTCTCCGTGACACCCTTCCTTGCGCCTCGCCCGTACCCGCCCCGCACCTGCTGCCACCCGGCCCTCACTTCCGCCCCGCTCGAGTTTCGACCCCGCCCGGCTCGGCGCACTGCGCTCGGCGCGGCACGTTCGGCTCGGCGCGATCGGCTCGCCAGTCCCGTCGATCTTGGAGTTGTGGCGCCATGGTATGTCGGCTTTAACTCCTTATCAGAGGTGCCACAACTCCAAGATCGACGCGGGTGGGGGCGGTGAGTCCGAATACCGCGTGGTGGAGGCGGTGGGATCGGGGTGGGCGGGGGTGTTTGGGATGGACGTTCCAGTTGGTGAGATACGGAGAGATCTTGGAAGGAAAGTGCCCCTGGAGGGGCCGTTTACTACCAAGATCTCGTGAGCTGTGAGCTGTGAGCTGTGAGCTGTGAGCTGTGAGCTGTGAGCTGGGCGAGGCGTTGGGCGGTGAGCGGGTGCGAGGCGTGGGCGGTGGACGGGGGCGGTGGGGACAGGTGAGCGGGGGCGTGAGGCGGGGTGAGGGCGGGTATTGAGCTGGGCGGGTAGGCTCGCCGGTCGGCGCCTCCACCCTTGGCGCCGGCCGTTCCAACCCTGGACAGGGAGCGCGGCATCGCACCGGTTCGGAACCGCACAACGGGGACGACGGCGAGGAAAGTGCAGCCATGATCAGTGTTTTCGACCTCTTCAGCGTCGGTATCGGGCCGTCCAGCTCGCACACCGTCGGGCCGATGCGGGCCGCCCGTACGTTCGTGGGTGGCCTGAAGGCCGACGGGCAGCTCGCCGACGTGGCCCGGGTGCAGGCGGAGCTGTTCGGCTCGCTGGGCGCCACCGGGCACGGCCACGGCAGCGACCGCGCGGTGCTGCTGGGGCTGGAGGGCGAGGCCCCGGAGACGGTCGACACCGACGGCGTCGGGCCACGGGTGGCGCGGATCCGGGACGAGCGGCGGCTGCGCCTGCTCGGCAGCCAGGAGGTCGACTTCGACCCGGACCGGGACCTGGTGCTGCACCGTCGACGCTCGTTGCCGTACCACCCGAACGGGATGACGTTCGCGGCGTTCGACGCGGCCGGGAACGAGGTGCGGTCCCGCACCTACTACTCGGTCGGCGGCGGGTTCGTGGTGGACGAGGCGGCCGCCGGGGCGGATCGGATCAAACCGGACGCCACCCGGGTCCGGTACCCGTTCCTCACCGGCGCGGAGCTGCTGAAGGTCACCACCGGGACCGGCCTGTCGATCAGCGAGGTGATGCTCGCCAACGAGCTGTCCTGGCGCAGCGAGGCGGACGTCCGCGCGGGGCTGCTGCACATCTGGCAGGTGATGCGGGAGTGCGTGGAGAACGGCTGCACCCACGACGGCGTACTGCCGGGTGGGTTGAAGGTCCGTCGCCGCGCGGCCGAGCTGCGGCGCGGCCTGGAGGCGGAGAACGGCGCGGACGACCCGCTGCGCGCGATGGACTGGGTGACGCTGTTCGCGCTCGCGGTGAACGAGGAGAACGCGGCCGGCGGCCGGGTGGTCACCGCGCCGACGAACGGCGCCGCCGGGATCATCCCGGCCGTGCTGCACTACTACACGCGGTTCGTGCCGGGCGCCTCCGACGAGGGGGTGGTCCGGTTCCTGCTGGCCGCCGGCGCGATCGGGGTGCTGTTCAAGGAGAACGCGTCGATCTCCGGGGCCGAGGTCGGCTGCCAGGGCGAGGTCGGTTCGGCGTGCTCGATGGCGGCGGCCGGGCTGGCGGAGGCGCTGGGCGGCACGCCGGAGCAGGTGGAGAACGCCGCCGAGATCGGCATGGAGCACAACCTGGGGCTCACCTGCGACCCGGTGGGCGGGCTGGTGCAGATCCCGTGCATCGAGCGCAACGCGGTGGCCAGCATCAAGGCGATCACCGCGGCCCGGCTGGCGTTGCGTGGCGACGGGGTGCACCACGTGTCGCTGGACAAGGTCATCAAGACCATGCGGGAGACCGGCGCGGACATGAAGGTCAAGTACAAGGAGACGGCGCGGGGCGGGCTCGCGGTCAACGTCATCGAGTGCTGACCCCGTTGGGGTGATCCGGCGCGGACCGTCGCCGCGCCGGCCGGGGGGAGCGCGACGATGAGGCGGTGACGTCCGGCGTCGCGGCGCTCTGGTCGGCCCGCACCTCGCTGCGGATCCTGGTCCGGCGGGATCTCGCGGTGAAGTACCAGCAGTCGGTGCTGGGCTACCTCTGGTCGCTCATCGAACCCCTCGGCATGGGCCTGATCTACTGGTTCGTCTTCGGGGTGCTCTACTCCGGGGCGACCCGGCGGCACCTGGGCGAGGCGGCCGGCTCGTACCCGCTGTTCCTGATCACCGGAATCTTCGCGTGGATGTGGGCCAGTTCGGCGTTGACCGAGGCGGCCGGCGCGCTCACCGGGCAGGCCCGGCTGATCACCACGATGAACCTGCCCCGGCCGATCTTCCCGATCGGCCGGGTCGCCGGCCGCTTCGCCGAGTACCTGGCCGGCCTGCCGATCCTGATCGCCATCGCGGCGCTCTACGCGAGCCACGGGAAGATCCACCCGGGGTGGAGCCTGCTCGCCCTGCCGCTGGCCGTGACCGTGCAGTTCGTGCTGCTGGTGGGCCTGGCGCTGCTGCTGTCGGCGGGCAACGTGCTGATGCGCGACATCGAGCGGATCATGCGACTGGCGATCCGGCTGCTGTTCTACGCCACCCCGATCATCTATCCGTTCAACCTGGTGCGGGACTCCGGCATGCCGGGCTGGCTCAAGGTCGCGTACGAGCTGAACCCGCTGGTGGGGATCTTCCAACTGCATCACGCGGTCTGGTATCCGGACGAGTTCCCGGACGCGCGGCTGCTCACCGTCACCGTGGGAGGCAGCCTGCTGGTGTTGGCGCTCGGTTGGTGGTCGTTCCACCGCCTCGAACCGGCCGTGCTGAAGGAACTCTGAGTGGCGCCGATCATCGAGGCGGACGGGCTGGGCATCCGGTTCGTCCGGAACCGGCGTCGGCAGCTCCGGCTGCGGGAGCTGATCGTGCACCGGGGCGCGCGCGACCCGGACGCCGGTCGGTTCTGGCCGCTGCGGGACCTGTCGTTCCGGATCGAACCGGGCGAGACGGTGGGCGTGGTGGGGCGCAACGGCACCGGCAAGAGCACGCTGCTGCGGTTGATCGCCGGTGTGCTCATCCCGGACGAGGGCGCGATCCGGGTGCACGGGCGGGTGGCGCCGCTGCTGGAGCTGTCCGCCGGGTTCTCCGGCGACCTGACCGGCCGGGAGAACCTCTACCTTGTCGGCGGGCTGCACGGGCTCTCCTCGGACTACCTGCGCCGGCACTTCGACGAGATCGTCTCGTTCGCAGGTGAGCAGGTGGAACGCGCCATCGACACGTCGGTGCGGCACTACTCGTCGGGGATGAAGGTGCGGCTGGGTTTCGCGGTGATCGCGCACCTGCCGCACCCGGTGTTGTTGGTGGACGAGGTGACCGCGGTCGGGGACGCGGAGTTCCGCGCGAAGTGCTATGCGACCATCGAGCGACTTCTCGCGGAAGGGCGCACGCTGGTGCTGGTGTCACACAACGACAAGGACCTCACGAGGTTCTGCCGTCGGGGGCTCTACCTCGACGCCGGACGGTTGACCGTCGACGGGACGATCGACGAGGCACTGCGGGCCTACGCCGACGCGGCGCAGCGGTGACGCTCGCGATCGTGCTCGCCGCCGGGCCGGCGGCGGGCGGAGCCACCGAGGGCGGGGAAGCGCTCGGAGACCGACTGGCCGCGCAGTGGCGCCGGGCCGGGGCGGACGACGTGCGCGTCGCCGCCGACCTGGCCGAGCTGGCCGACCTGGTGGCCGGCGCGACCGGCCCGGTTCTGGTCAGCGGCGTCGACCTGGTGGCGCACACGGCCGTACTCCGGCATCTCGCGACCAGCCCGGTCGGGCCGACGGTGGCGCTGGTGCTCACCGATCCGCCGGCCGCCGGGCAGGCGACGGTGCGGGAGGAGCGCGGCCAGGTGGTCGCGGTCGGCGACGACGCGGACGCGACGGGCGTGTTCGGTGGCGCGCTGCGGGTCGGCGCGGCCGACCTGCCGGCCCTCGCCGACGCCGCCCGCGCGGCCGCGGCCGGTGGGCCGCTGGGCGCGGTGGACCGGCTGGTGGCCGCACTCGCCGCCCGGGGGCCGCTGATCTTCGCCCACCGGGTACGCCTGCTGGTCGCGCACCGGGTCGGCGACGCGGCCGGGCGGGTCGCCGCCGAGGCGGCGGTGGCGGCGGTCGACGAGGACCGGGCCGAGCTGCGGCTGTCGGTGAAGGAGCGCGACGACTTCTTCACCACGTTCTTCGTCAGCACCTGGTCCCCGCACGTCGCGAAGGCCGCCGCCCGGATCGGGTTGGGCCCGAGCGGGGTGACGCTCTTCTCGGTGCTGTTCGCGGTGGCGGCGGCGGTGCTGTTCGGCGTCGGCGGCCGGCCCGCGCTGGTGGCCGGCGGCGTGCTGCTCTACCTGGGGTTCGTGCTCGACTGCGTGGACGGGCAACTGGCCCGCTACACCAGGCACTTCAGCGCCTGGGGTGGCTGGCTGGACACGATGGCGGACCGGTTCAAGGAGTACGTGGTCTACGCCGGGCTCGGCTTCGGGGCGACGCACGCCGGGTTCCGCTACGGCTGGGCGCTGGCGCTGGCCGCGATGACGTTGCAGACCGTGCGGCACATGACCGACACCTGGTACGGCGCGCTGCACGACGAGGCCGCGCGCCGGCCGAAGGTGGTGACCGGCGACGCGGGCGGGTTGGGCGGCAAGCTGAACGCCGCGTCGACGCGGGTGCAGGCGGACACCGGCTCGGTGTCGTACTGGCTGAAGCGGACCGTGGTGTTCCCGATCGGCGAGCGGTGGGCGTTGATCGCGGTGGCCGCCGCGCTGTTCGGGCCGCTGGTGGCGCTCTGCGCGGTGCTGGTGTGGGGCACGTTGGCGTTCGCGTACACCGGGGCGTTGCGGACGCTGCGGGCGCGCTGGATGAAGGTGCCGGTGTTGACCACGGTCGACGCCGGCCTGCACCGTGACGACGGCCCGTTGACCCGGACGTTGCCGACGACGCGCCGGCCGCTGGTGACGGCGCTGGTGGGTGCGGTCGCGGCGGCGGCGCTGCTGGTCTGGGCGCTGTGGGCGGTGCACGACGGGCGCGACCTGCCGAGCTGGGGCGTGATCGTCGCGATGGTGCTGCTGCTGGGCGCGGCGCAGGGTTCGCGGGCGCCGCACGCCGGGGCGTTGGACTGGCTGGTGCCGGCCGCGCTGCGGGCCGCCGAGTATCTGTTCGCCATCGCGGTCGGGGTGGCCGGGCGGGCGCCGGCCTGGCTGATCTTCGCGTACGTGCTGGTGCTCACGCTGCACCACTACGACCTGACCGCCCGGTTGGAGAAGCGGCAGTCGGCTCCGCCGCTGCACGGCGCCACGCTGGGCTGGGAGGGGCGCTCCCTGCTGCTGGCAATCGGACTGGTCGCCGGAATTGTGAGTATCACTCTGGCTACAATCGGTGCGTACCTTTTGGTGGTTTTCGTCGCGAGCGTGGTCCTCGCCTGGGTGGTCCTGCCGGCCCGCGCCCGTGGGGGTGCCACCTCGCCGGGCTGACGGAGGGCGGGCCGGGATGACGCTGATCAGTTTCGTCGTGCCGGCCTACCGGGTGCAGGGCTACCTGCGGGAATGCCTGGACTCGATCCTCGACCAGCCGTTCGCCGACGTCGAGGTGATCGGGGTGGACGACGCCTCGCCCGACGGCAGCGGCGAGATCCTGGCCGAGTACGCGGCACGCGACCCCCGGGTCCGCCCGGTCCGCCTCACCGAGAACGTCGGGCTCGGTCCGGCCCGCAACATCGGGCTGGACCGGGCCGTCGGCGAGTACGTGTGGTTCGTCGACGGCGACGACTGGCTGGTGCCCGGCTGCCTGCCGCACGTCGCCGACCGGCTCCGGGACACCCGCCCCGACGTGCTGATCGTGGACCACGTGCGGGCGCACTGGAACAACGTCGGCACCCGCAGCGCGATGCGCGACGTATTCCCCGACCCGCCCGGCCCGGAGACGTTCACGGTGCGGGACCGGCCGGAGGTGCTGAAGCTGCTGCACACCGCCTGGAACCGGCTGATCCGCCGGGAGTTCCTGGTCGAGCGCGGGCTCCGCTTCGCGCCGGGCTGGTACGAGGACGTCTCGTTCAGCTATCCGGCGCTGATGGCGGCCGACCGGATCGGCGTGCTCGACCGGGTGTGCCTCAACTACCGGCAGCGCCGCACCGGGGCGATCACCCGGACCCGGGGCGACCGGCACTTCGAGGTCTTCGCCCAGTGGCACCGGGTGTTCCGGCTGATGGACCGGTGGGGGACGGACGGGCTGCGACCGGCGGTCTTCGAGCGGATGGTCTGGCACCACCTGACCGTGCTCGGCAACGGCGAGCGGATCGCGCCGGAGCTGCGGGCGCCGTTCTTCGCCCAGATGCACGCCGACTACGTGCACTTCCTGCCGCCCGGCGGCTATCCGGTCCCGCCCGGCGCGGAGGGGGTGAAGCACCGGCTGGTGGCCGCCGGCCGGTGGCGGACGTTCAGCGCTTTGCGCGAGGTCCACCGGGTGCGCGACGCGGCCCGGGGGACGGCCGGGCGGGCCCGGCGGCGGGTGGCGCCGGCGCTGCGGCGGACCGCCCGGCGGGCCCGGGACACCGCGCTGTCCGAGTACTACCGGGCCGAGCTGCGTCGGCCGATCGACCCGACGCTGGCGGTCTACGCGGCCTACTGGTACCGGGGCTACTCCTGCAACCCGGCGGCGATCTACGAGGCCGCGCGCCGGCTCGCCCCGCAGGTGCGCGGCGTCTGGATCGTCCGGCGCGACCGGGTGGCCACGCTGCCGCCGGGCGTGGAGTACGTCGTCGCCGGCACCCGCGAGTACCACCGGGTGCTGGCCCGGGCGCACTGGCTGGTCAACAACGTGAACTTCCCGGACTTCGTGCACAAGCGCCCCGGCTCGGTGCACGTGCAGACCCACCACGGGACGCCGGTGAAGGTGATGGGCCTCGACCAGCAGCGCTACCCGGTGGGCGCGATGGGGATGAACTTCGCCGGGCTGCTGCGCCGGGTGGACCGCTGGGACTACAGCGTCACCTCGAACAGCTTCTCCACCCAGATGTGGGAGCGGGCGTACCCGGCCGACTACACCACGCTGGAGGTCGGCTACCCGCGCAACGACCGGCTGGCGCGGGCCACCGCCGACGAGGGCCGCCAGGTCCGCGCCGCGCTGGGCATCGGACCCGACGAGTACGTGGTGCTCTACGCGCCGACGCACCGGGAGCACCTGCCCGGCTGGCGGCCCCCGTTCGACCCGGACCGGATGCGCGACGTGCTGGGCGCGAACGGGCGGCTGCTGATGCGCAGCCACTACTTCCACGACCGGGAGCGGCAGCCGCGCGGGCCGGCGGCGGGCGGTGTGCTGGACGTCAGCGCGTACGACCGGGTGGAGGATCTCTACCTGGCCGCGGACGTGCTGGTCACCGACTATTCCTCGGCGATGTTCGACTACGCCGTGCTGGACCGGCCGATCGTGGTCTACGCGCCGGACTGGGACGCCTACCGGGTGGCCCGGGGCGTCTACCTCGACCTGTTGGCGGAGCCGCCGGGCGCGGTCGCGGTGGACCTCCCGGGCCTGCTCGACCTGTTCCGCTCCGGCGCGGTGGCCGGCGAGGCGGCCGATCGGGCGCGGGCCGTGTTCCGGGCCCGCTTCTGCGCGCTCGACGACGGGCTCGCCGCCGAGCGGGTGGTGCGCCGGGTGTTCCTCGGCGAAACACCCTGAAAGTGGTTACTGGTTGGTCACTTAACCGTGCAGCCCGGCGAATACCGCTTAATAGGACTGTCACGAGCCGAACATGGCACGTTTACCCGATGTGCGAATCGAATGATCCTGGTCACAGTCATTCCCGGGTTCGGGCGAGCGACTGGGGGAGGTGACGGTGACCACCGTCGCGCTCAAGGATGTCACCAAGGTGTTCCAGGACGGAACGATCGCGGTCGACACCATCAATCTGGACGTCAACGACGGCGAGTTCATGGTCCTGCTGGGCCCCTCGGGCTGCGGCAAGTCGACCGTGCTGCGGATGGTGGCGGGGCTGGAGGATCCGACCTCCGGCGCGGTCATGCTCGGCGGTGAGCTGGCGAACGACCTGCCGCCGCGGGACCGGAAGATCGCCATGGTCTTCCAGGACTTCGCGCTCTATCCGCACATGACCGTCGGCGACAACATCGGCTTCCCGCTACGGCTGTCCGGCATCGAGCCCGGGCCGCGCGGCGAGCGCATCCAGGACGTGGCGGGCGCGCTCGGCATCGGCGACGTGCTCGCGCGCAAGCCCAGCCAGCTCTCCGGCGGCCAGCGGCAGCGGGTGGCGATGGGCCGGGCGATAGTCCGCCGGCCCGGCCTTTTCCTGATGGACGAGCCGCTCTCCAACCTGGACAGCGGCCTGCGCGCCGAGCTGCGGGCGGAGATCTCCGCGCTCACGCGGGAGCTGGGCGTCACCACCATCTACGTCACCCACGACCAGGCCGAGGCGCTGACCATGGCCGACCGGGTGGCCATCATGCGCAAGGGCGTGCTCCAGGACGTGGGCACCCCCACCCAGGTGTACGGGCGACCGGCGACCCTCTACGTCGCCGCGTTCCTGGGCAGCCCCCGGATGAACCTGCTGGAGGCGTCGGTCTACGTCCACCTCGACCGCTACGTCGCGTTGAACCTCGGTGAGCAGGCGCTCTACCTGCCGTGGGACGACATCCGCAGCCGCGCGGTGGCGCACTACCACGGCGAGCGGATCGTGGTCGGGCTGCGCGCCGAGGCGCTCACCCCGGTCGCCCCGGACACCGCCGGCGACGTGCTGCACGGCCGGATCCGCTACCTGGAGCACCACGGCCACGAGTCGCTGGCCTTCCTCGACATCGGCGCCACCGCGATCGTGGTCGACGAGATGGGCACCCCGGTCGAGCGGACCGCCCCCGGCCAGCGCAGCCTGCGCCGCTTCGGCCAGGTGGTGCAGCGGCTCACCGGCCGTTCCGGCTCGCCCGAGGTGGCCGCCGCGCCGTCGTCGAACGGCAACGGCGGCAGCGGCAACCGCACCAGCGTGCTGCCCGACCCGGGCCGGCACCACCGCCGCCCGGCCGAGCTGGCGGTACGGCTGGCGCCCTACCCGCAGGTGTCGTCCGGGCACCCGCTGGCGGTGCAGGTGCGGATGGACGCGCTGCACTTCTTCGACGAGCGCGGCGACCGCATCGACGTCGGCTGGAGATGAAAGGCGGGGGCCCCGCTTAACGTTTTCTGCATAGGCGGGGGCCCCGCTTAACATTCCTCGCCCGGTGAGACCGGCGGGCGGCGGTACGGGCCCCACGCGACGAAGCGGGTGAACATGTCGGTGGGGGAGGGCGCGCCGGCCGGGTTCAGGCGGTAGAGGTCCCGCGTCGCCTCGTAGAGCAGCCCGCACAGGTAGATGGACAGGCTGACCGGGTTGTCCTCGTACTCGTTGCGGAGCAGCAGGCGGGCGGTCGAGCACGGCCACGGCTGGCCGCACGACCGGCAGCACCACATCGGACGCAGCGGCGTGTGCGGCGCGGCGTGACCGGGGTACGGCCGGGGGCGGTCCGCCGCCGGCCCGTCCGGCGGTTGGCTCATCACGGGTGCTCCTGTCGTTGGCGGGTTACGGACGAATCCGGCTTCACTGCGTGACAGTGTCGTCACCGCGTGGCTAGGGTCGGAAGGCGTTCCGCCCCCACCGTCCGGGCCGTCCGACCGGCCGACTTCCGTGTGCAGCCGTGTGCAGAGGTGTGCAGATGATCCGTGTGCCGTTGTGGGAACTCTTCGCCGGTGAGCTGCGGCGACTCCGCACCGAGGCCGGGCTGACCCAGGAGGCGCTTGCCGAGCGGGTGAGCTATTCGGCCTCGCTGGTGGCGGCCGTGGAGCAGTGCCGCCGCGCGCCGCGCGCCGAGTTCACCGAGCGCTGCGACGAGGTGTTGCACGGCGGCGGCCTGCTGATCCGCATCCGGGACGCGCTGGTGCAGGAGGCGCTGATGCCGTGGTTCCGCGAGTGGGTGGGCATCGAGCAGGAGGCGACCGCGCTGCGCAGCTTCGAGCCGTTGGTGGTCCCCGGCCTGTTGCAGACCGAGGAGTACGTCCGCGCGCTGCACGAGGGCGCGAGCCCGCTCGTCGGCGAGGCACTGGAGCAGCAGGTGGCCGCCCGAGTGGCACGGCAGGCGGTGCTGGACCGGCCCGCGCCGCCGCAGTTCGTGGCGGTGCTCGACCACTCCGTGCTGAGCCGCCCGGTCGGCGGGTCGAAAGTGATGCGGGAGCAGTTGGCGCACCTGGTCGAGGTGGGGCGGCGGCCTCGGGTGCACCTGCACCTGGTGCCCGAGACGGTCGGTGCCTACCCAGGGCTCAACGGCGCGTTCGTGCTCGCGACCCCGGCCGACGGGGATGACGTCGGCTACCTGGATAACCAGTTGCACGGGTCCATCGTGGAGCGGACCGTGGACATAAACTCGCTGCGGCAGACCTGGGAGTCCGTCCGCGCGGAGGCGATGCCGCACGGGGCGACCCTGGCGGCGATCTCGGAGGCGGCGAAACGATGGAGCTGACCGGCGCGACCTGGCGTAAGAGCACCCGCAGCAGCGGCAACTCCGGCAACTGCGTCGAGGTGGCGGACAACCTGCCCGGCGTGGTCGGGGTCCGCGACAGCAAGGACCGGCAGGGGCCGGCGCTGACGTTCACGCCGGCGAGCTGGGCGGCGTTCGTCGCCCACGCCAAGCGCTCCTGACCACCGGATCACCGGTCGAGGCGGCAACTCGCGTCCGGGCCGCTCCGCACACGCATGACCGGCCGGGTCACCCGTTCACCGGTCTGTCGTCGGCGGAGCTGGGTCCTTGAGCCAGGATCGACGGCGTGTCGCGCGGCCAGAAGGCCTCAGCTTTCCGCGGTATACCCCAGAGGCATGATTATGACCGGAAGGTATAACGCTGAAAAGTGATCCCTTCGCCGGCAGGTGCCACGCCGGGTCGCCCCCTCGCGCCGGACGTCAGCAGGAGCCCACCCGGTCGACGGGCGTGATCAGGCTCGCGCTCACCGCCATCGCCAGCACGGAGGCCGCGAGCCACGGCCAGGGGTTCCGGGACCGGCTCCGTCCGCCTGTCAGGGCGAGGGCGAGGGACAGCACCGCCGCCAGAAGCATCGCCACGAGCAGCCAGAAGGTGAGGATCCTCGCCTGTTGGAAGTGATCGACCGACTCGTTCGGGCAGGGCGCCGTCGGCGCGGCGAACGGCAGGAAACCGGCGCAGGCGAAGAGGACGAGCAGTGCCGACAGCACGGTGACCAGAACCGTCGCCGCCCCGGCCGTACGGGATCGCATCAACCGAAGCGTAGGGATCGGAGATCTCCGCTGTGACACGGCCACGCAACGGCCTGGCGCCGGCGCCTCCGGCCCCGGCCCGGGTCACGCGCCGCGGCGCAGCTCGCGCAGCACGCCGTGCCGGCGCAGCGCCCAGGCGAGGCGTCGGGCGCTCGGATGCCGCACGAACAGCACCACCGCGCGACGGATCATGCCGAACCGGTTCTCGCTCATCTGGTCGTCGACCGCCCGCCAGATCAACTCGCGCACGTCAGTGCTGTCGAGCGCCGTCCGCACCTCACGGCGTACCTCCGGGTCCTCGCTCGCCGAGGTGATCGCGGCGGCCCGACCCGGCCGGTCCGCGAGTGGTTCCACCGCCGCCGCGACGAGTGGCCGGCGTACCGCGTCCCGTTCCAGCAGCAGCAACACGGCCTCCCGGATCTCGACCGTGTCCAGGCCGGACCGCAGCAGACCCATCAGGCTGCGCTCGACCTCGCGCTCGTGATCCGGGTCGGCCAGCGTGGCCAGAAGCACCGTTATCTCGTCGAGGTCGATCAGTTGTCGTAGACCGTCGCGGAACTCCGGCGACTCCCACGCAACCCGCAGACCGGTGACGAGATTGCGGTTCATGAGCCGTCCGCTACCCGGAAGCGGCGGCCGGCGAAACCCGACCGCTTGCCGAGGAAGTTACCGGCGAGTAGCGTTCGGGCATGTCCATCGACTCTCGGCAGGTGGCGGCCGGTCTCCTCGAAGCGGTGCCGTTCGCCCGTACCCTCGGCATCGAGATCCTTGAGGTCGCGCCCGAGGCCGACGGCGGCGTCCGGGCCGTGGTCCGGCTCCCCGACGACCCGGCGCACCACAACCACGTGGGCGGCCCGCACGCCGGGGCCATGTTCACGTTGGGTGAGACCGCCTCCGGCGCAGTGGTGCTGGCCGCGTTCGGGCAGGTGCTCGACCGGGCCGTACCGCTGGCCGTGACCGCGACCATCGGCTACCGCAAGGTGGCGATGGGGTCGGTGCTGGCCACCGCGCGGCTCGGCCGCCCGCCGGCCGACGTGCTGGCCGAACTGGACGCCGGGCAGCGGCCCGAGTTCCCGGTCGAGGTGGAGATCGGCACCGAGGACGGCACCGTCACGTCGACACTCACCGTCACCTGGACGCTGCGCCCGAACCGCTGACACCCGAATCGGGTTTGCCCGGTGACCCGCCTGGATAGATTCAGGCAATGCTGGGCCTACCCGCGCACGTGACCGCGTGTCTCTTCGATCTGGACGGCGTGCTCACGCAGACCGCCAAGGTGCACAACGCGGCCTGGGCGGAGACGTTCGACGCGTTCCTGCGACGCCGGTCGGCCGAGACCGGCGAGCCGTTCCGCCCGTTCGACCCCGGACCCGACTACAACCGGTACGTGGACGGAAAACCACGCGCCGACGGGGTGCGGTCGTTCCTCGCCTCGCGCGGCATCACCCTGCCCGAGGGCACCCCCGACGACCCGCCGGACGCGGACACCGTCAACGGCGTCGGCAACCGCAAGAACGTCGTCCTGCTCCAGCGGATCGCGCACGACGGGGTCGAGGTCTACGACGGCTCGGTGCGCTACCTGGAGGCGGCGACCCGGGCCGGGCTGCGCCGGGCGGTGGTCTCGGCCAGCGCCAACTGCGAGGCCGTGGTGCACGCCGCCGGGCTGGACCGCTGGCTGGAGGCACGCGTCGACGGCGTGGTCGCCCGCCAGCGCGGGTTGCAGGGCAAGCCGCACCCGGACACGTTCCTGGAAGGCGCCCGGATGCTCGGCGTCGAACCGGCGAACGCCGCCGTCTTCGAGGACGCGCTGGCCGGGGTGGCCGCCGGGAAGGCCGGCGGCTTCGGTTACGTGATCGGCGTCGACCGGGTCGGCCAGGCCGACGAGCTGCGCGCGCACGGCGCCGACGTGGTGGTCACCGACCTGGACGAGCTGCTGACCACGGAGCCGGCCGCATGATCCGGGAACGGTCCTACCCGGTCGAGCCGTGGCACGTCCGCGAGGTGCGACTGGACATGGACGTGCTGGCCCAGTCCGAGTCGGTCTTCGCGCTCTCCAACGGCCACATCGGGCTGCGCGGCAACCTCGACGAGGGCGAGCCGCACGGCCTGCCCGGCACCTACCTGAACTCGTTCTACGAGCTGCGCCCGCTGCCGTACGCGGAAGCCGGCTTCGGCTTCCCCGAGTCCGGGCAGACCATCGTCAACGTCACCAACGGCAAGCTGATCCGGCTGCTCGTGGACGACGAGCCGCTCGACGTCCGCTACGGCGAACTGCTCGACCACGAGCGGGTCCTCGACCTGCGCGCCGGCACGCTCCAGCGGGAGGTGCACTGGCGTTCCCCGGCCGGCCGCGAGGTCAAGGTGCGCAGCACCCGGCTGGTGTCGTTCACCCACCGGTCGGTCGCGATGATCAACTATGAGGTGGAGGCCGTTGACGGCCCGCTGCGGTTGATCCTCCAGTCCGAGCTGGTGGCGAACGAGTCCCTGCCGCCGCAGAGCCGCGACCCCCGGGTCGCCGCCGTCCTCGAATCGCCGTTGCAGGCCGAGGAGGAGCTGACCACCGACGACGGCGGCCTGCTCATCCACCGCACCAAGGTCAGCGGCCTGCGGGTCGCCGCCGCGATGGGCCACGACGTGCACGGCCCGGAACGCACCACCATCGAATCCGAGGGCTACCAGGACTGGGTCCGCACCACCATCGGCTGCGTGCTCAAGCCGGGCGAGAAGCTGCGCGTGGTCAAGTACCTGACGTACGGCTGGTCCAGCCGCCGGTCGCTGCCGGCGCTGCGCGACCAGGTCGGCGCCGCGTTGTCCTCCGCCCGCCTCGACGGCTGGGACGGGATGCGGCGCGCGCAGCGCGAATACCTGGACACGTTCTGGGACGCCGCCGACGTGCGCGTCGAGGGCGACCCGGAGGTGCAGCAGGCCGTCCGGTTCGGCCTCTACCACGTGCTCCAGGCCGGCGCCCGCGCGGAACGGCGGCCCATCTCCGCCAAGGGCCTCACCGGACCCGGGTACGACGGCCACGCGTTCTGGGACACCGAGATGTTCGTGCTGCCGGTGCTCACCTACACCCAGCCCAGCGCGGTGCGCGACGCGTTGCAGTGGCGCTACGACACCATGGCCCAGGCGCAGGAACGGGCCCGCACCCTCAACCTGCAGGGCGCCGCGTTCCCGTGGCGCACCATCGAAGGACCCGAGTCGTCGGCGTACTGGCCGGCCGGGACCGCCGCGTTCCACATCGCCGCCGACGTCGCCGACGCGCTGCGCCGCTACGTGCTGGTCACCGGCGACGAGGCGCTGGAGCGGGAGATCGGGCTGGAGCTGCTGGTCGAGACCGCCCGGCTGTGGCGCTCCCTCGGCCACCACGACCGCGCCGGCCGATTCCACATCGACGGGGTCACCGGCCCCGACGAATACACCGCGGTGAAGAACGACAACGTCTACACCAACCTGATGGCGCAGCGGAACCTGCTCACCGCCGCCGACTGCGCGATGCGCTACCGCGACCAGGCGCTCGACCTCGGCGTCACCGAGGAGGAGGCCGCCGCCTGGCGGGACGCCGCGCAGGACATGCACGTCCCGTACGACTCCGAGATCGACGTGCACGAGCAGGTGGAGGGCTTCACCCGGTTGCAGGAGTGGGACTTCGAGCACACGCCGGCGGAGAAGTATCCGCTGCTGCTGCACTACCCGTACTTCGACCTGTATCGCAAGCAGGTGGTCAAGCAGGCCGACCTGGTGCTGGCCATGCACTGGCGCGGGGACGCGTTCAGCGCCGCCGAGAAGCTGCGCAACTTCACCTACTACGAGCGCCGCACCGTCCGCGACTCGTCGCTGAGCGCCTGCACCCAGGCCGTCCTCGCGGCCGAGGTGGGCTTCCCCGAGCTGGCCCACCGCTATCTGCGCGAGGCCGCGCTGATGGACCTGCACGACCTCAACGAGAACACCCGCGACGGCGTGCACATGGCGTCGCTGGCCGGCGCGTGGATCGCGCTCGTCGCCGGCTTCGGCGGGCTGCGCGACCACGACGGCACGCTGTCCTTCGCGCCCCGGCTCTCCAGCCGGCTCAGCCGCCTGGAGTTCTCGTTGCAGTGGCGGTCGATGCGGCTGCGCGTCGACGTCCGGCCGCACCAGACGACGTACTCGCTGCGCAACGGCGGGCCGGACACGGTGCTGGACCTGCTGCACCACGGCGAGCCGCTGCGGGTCACCTGCGAGCGGCCGGTCACCGTGCCGGTGCCGCAGGCGCACGCACCCGGGCCGCAGCCCGAGCAGCCGCCCGGCCGGGCACCGCTCATGCACCTGCCGGAGCAGGCCGGCTGAGGCCGGGCGGCCCCGCCCCGGAGGGCGGGACCGCGCGGTCCGCGTACCTCAGAACTGGGGTCCGTTGGACGGGCGTCCGCCCGCGTCGCGCGGCGCGACCGCCCGCGGGTCCTCGGGGGTACGCGCCGACGCCGCCTGGTCGGCCCAGTCCGGCGAGCGCTCCAACTCCCGTTCGCGCCGTTCCTGGTCGGTGGGTTCCTGCTCCCGGGTCCTGTCCTTCTTCGCCATCTTCGGATCCTCGCGATCGGTCGGGTTCCGCGGTCACCCCGCGCGTTCCCGCCCGAGGTGGGGGTCAACCGTCCAGGTGGGCGGCGAAGCTCTGCCGCAGGTGGTTCTTCGGCCGGGAGCCGACGATCGACGCGACCACCTCGCCGGCGCGGAACACGAGCAGCGTCGGCGCGGACATGACCTGGTGGGCGCGGGTGGTCGCCGGGTTCTCGTCGGTGTTCAGCGCGACGAAACGGATCGCGTCGCCGAACTCCTCGGCCAGCTCGGTCAGGTGCTTCGACACCACCCGGCAGGGCGGGCACCACTCGGCCCAGAAGTCGACCACGACCGGGCGGTCGGCGGCCAGCACCTCGGCCGGGAAGGTGGCGTCGGTGACCGGGCTCAGCGTGCCGGTCCGCGTGTCCTGAGGCATGTTTCCTCCCGTTGGGCGATCGCGTGGGCGAGTTGGTCGTGCAGCCGGCGGCGGACCGAGCCGAGCCGGTCGAGGTAGTCGTCCACCTCGGCGAGCTTGCGCCGCAGCACCGCCACCGAGTCGGGGCAGACGTCCCCGGAGTCGTGCCCGGCGCGCAGGCAGGCGACGAACGGGCGGATGTCGTCCAGCCCGAAACCGATCGCCAGCAGCGAGCGGATCTCGTGCACGACGCGGAGTTCCGCCTCGTCGTAGACCCGGTAGCCGTTGGCGGTCCGGCCCGGCCGGACCAGCCCGTGTGTCTCGTAGTAGCGCAGCGTCCGGGTGCTCGTGCCGGCCCGCCGCGCCAACTCCCCGATCCGCATCTGGCCTCCCGCCCCGTCCCGCCTGACGCTAAACCTTGCCACCGACGTCAACGCAACCCCGCGCCCGCGCGCCCTCCCGCGCCTTCCCGCGCCCTCCCGCGCCTTCCCGCGCCTTCCCGTGCCTTCCCGCGTCGATCATGAAGTTGGCCGGCTGGGGAGCGCTCTCCCGGCCGTCAACTTCATGATCGGCGGGGTGGGGGTATGGAGGGTGGGGAGGTGAGGGGTTGTGCGTGAGGTTTCGGTGCCGGTGGTGGAGGGCGGGCTGGTCGGGGACGTGGTCGTGCCGTCGGGTGCGGTCGGGGTGGTGCTGTTCGCACACGGGAGCGGCAGCTCGCGGCACAGCCCACGCAACGTGGCCGTGGCGCGGGCGCTGGGCGCGCGCGGGCTGGGGACCGTGCTCGTCGACCTGCTGACCGCGGACGAGGACGCGCGCGACGAGATGACCGCCGAGCTGCGCTTCGACATCGGGATGCTGGCCGAGCGGCTGGCCGGCATCGTCGACTGGATGGGCGCCGACCCGGAGTTGGGACGGTTGCCGATCGGCCTGTTCGGCGCCAGCACCGGCGCGGCCGCCGCGCTGGTCGCCGCCGCGGCCCGGCCCGAGCGGGTGGGCGCGGTGGTGTCCCGGGGCGGGCGTCCGGACCTGGCCGGCAGCTCACTGACGGCGGTACGCGCACCGACGCTGCTGCTCGTCGGCGGCCTGGACGAGCAGGTGATCACGCTGAACGAGCAGGCCGCCGACGCGCTGGGCGAGGTGGCGGAACTGCGGATCGTGCCCGGCGCCACCCACCTGTTCGAGGAGCCCGGCACGCTGGAGCAGGTGGCCGACCAGGCCGGCGCCTGGTTCGTCACCCACCTGCGCCAGCCGCACCCGGCCTGACCTCGGCCGGCTCAGGCGGCCTCGGCGGCGGAGGCGGTCCGGTGTCGCTGCACGGTGTCCAGCACCCGCCAGAGCACCGCGGCGATCGGCACCGAGACGAACGCGCCGGCGACCCCGGCCACCAGCGTGCCGGCGGTGACCACCACCAGGATGACCGCCGGGTGGAGCTGGACCTGGCGGCGCATCACCAGCGGCTCCAACAGGTTGCCCTCGATCTGCTGCACGGCGATCACCGCGGCCAGCGTGAGCAGGGCGGTGGTGGGGCCGTTCGCGGCCAGCGCGACGAGCACCGCGACCGCGCCGGCGACGGTGGCGCCGATGATCGGCACGAACCCGCCGAGAAACGTGATCAGGGCGAGCGGCAGGGCCAGCGGGACGCGCAGCACGACCAGCGCCAACCCGATGCCGATGGCGTCGATCGCCGCGATGATCATCGTGCCCCGGCTGTACGCGTCGAGCGTCCGCCAGCCGGCCCGGCCCGCCGCGGCGGTCACGTCGCGACGCGGCCCGGTCAGCCGCCGCAGCACCCAGTGCCACATCGACCGGCCGTCCTTGAGCAGGAAGAAGAGGAGCACCAGGCCGAGCAGGAGCGCACCGGCCACCTCGGCGACCTTCTGCGCGCCGGCGACCGGGTCGGGCGCGCTGCCGCTGACCCCCTGGCGGATCTGCTCCACCAGCTTGTCGAGCTGCTGGTCGGTCACCGGCAGGGTGGAGGTGACGAAGTCGCGGCTGCGTTGCAGGCCCTCGTCGAGCTGCTGGCTCAACTCGCCGAACTGGCTCGCGGTGAGGTTCCAGACCAGGACGCCGGCGCCGACCAGGACACCGAGCAACAGCAGGACGGTGAGCAGCGCGGCGAGCGCGGCCGGCACCCGGAGCCGGCGCAGCCGCACCAGCACCGGGTCGAGCAGCGCGGTGAGGAACAGCGTGCCGGCCAGCGCCACGGCCAGCGGCGCCAGGAGCACCGCGACCTGCCCGAGCAGCCACAGCCCGGCGGCCACCACCAGCAGGCACGCGCTCCAGGTGACCGCCGTCCGCACCGGCCAGGGCAGCCCCGCCCAGGTCTGTCGCGGCCCGGGGTGGGCCACCGTGCCGGTCCGCGCCTCCGGCAGCGCGCCGTCCGGCCGCGCCTCGCCGGGCCTCGTGCCGGCGGGCCCTGCCTCGGTGGGCCGTGCGTCGTCCGGCCGCGCCGGATCGCGCCGGTCCGGGTCAACTCGGGCCGGGTCGGGCCTGCCAGCGTCCACGTCGCCTCCTCGATCGTGGCCGTTGGTACCCGACACGGGGGAATCCGACACCCGGGCCGTCATCGCCCGCCCGGTGTTTGCGCCCCCGGCCGCAGGGAAGACTTTCAACGTACCGAAGGGAGATGCGACATGAGTGACTTCATGGACAAGGCCAAGGACTTCGCCGACAAGCACGACGAGCAGGTCGACAAGGGCCTGGACAAGGCCGGCGACATGGCCGACCAGCGCACCGGCGGCAAGTACGACCAGCAGATCGACAAGGGCGTCGACATGGCGCAGCAACGCACCGGTCAGGGCGACACCGCCCGCTGAGCACCCCTTCGGATCCCGGGCCGCCGCCGAGGTGGCCCGGGATCCGTCGTCGGTCAGGAGCTGTAGCCGCGACCGGCGATCCAGTTGGCCAGCTCGGTCACGCTCATCCAGTACGTCGGCTCGTCCGGCCGGGCCGGGTCGGCGATCAGCACCCGGTTCCCGTCGTCCTGGTATCGCACCACGGTCAGGTAGTGGCCGGGGTAGTAGTGCTCGACCCCGTCGACGTCCCGGGCGCCACCCAGGATGTTCGCCACCACCGGCCGGTCGGCGTCCACAGCGGCCCGGACGTCCGCCCGCAGCCGCTCCACCTGCTCGCGGGTCGCCACGTCGTCGCGGATCTCGGTGGTCCGGTACTTGCCGCCGGTGTACTCGTTGAGCACCCGGGTGACGTCGACGGCCGAGTCGGTGCCGCTCTCGGTGGTGCCCAACTTGGCGGCCAGCTCGTCCTGGCTGACGTCCTTGCCCTCGGCCGAGAGCGCGATCCGGGTCGAGGCCGGTCCGCAGTAGAAGAAGTTCGGCTGGGCCTGGTACTCGTAGTCGGCGCTGCGCTCACCCTTGCCCTTGACCGGGGTCGGTGCGGCGTGGGCGGCCACGGCCGGCCCGGCGACGGTGCTGCCGGCGGCGGCCAGACCGGCGACGGAGAGCAGGCACCTACGGATGATCGGGTTCATGCTGGGCTCCATTCGGGGGTCGACGCTCCATGGGGAGACGCGGCACCTTCAGTGGCGCTCGGCGTTCTCCGGAGTGCAACCGCCCTGCTGGTGGAGCCATTCCGGTGGTGAGCGGCCCCACCCGCGGGAACCGGACAGACGGCTCAGTCGGGGAGACTGCCCAACAGGCGGCTCACCGTGATCTCCAGGACCACCCGCTCCGGATTCGGGCGCGGCGGGCGGTAACGGGCGGTGTACCGCCGCTCGGCCTCGGCCACCGACTCCGGGTCGCGGCGCACCACCGCCCGACCCTCCACGGTCAGCCACCAGCGGCCGTCGACCTGACACACCGCGACCGGCGTGCCCGCCGACCCGGCGGCGGCCACGTGCCGGGCCTTCGCCGACCCACCCGAGGTGATCACGCGGGCCAGCCCGGCGTCCGGGTCGAAGGTCACCCCGACCGGCACCACGTGCGGGGTGCCGTCGGCACGCAACGTGGTCAGCGTGGCCAGGTGCCGGTCGGCGAAGAAACGGGCCACCCGCCCGTCGTGCGGGTCCAACCGGTGATCGCCGGGCATGCCGTCTCCTCGCTCGCCGCGTGGCCTGTCGCGCTGATGATCCGTCATCGACGCGGCGCGCCACCCGGCGGGGCGGCGGGCAGCGAGTCGGCCGGGGCGTCCCGGGTGAGGCGTTGCGCCGCCCGGTGCTTGGCGGCCAGCCGGCCCAGGTAGAACAGCGCACCCGCCAGCACGCCCATGTCGTCCAGGTAGATGGGGTCGGGCAGCAGGTCCACCGGGAGGATCGTGTAGATCAACGCGCCGTAGAACGCGACCTTGCCGCCGGCGCCGAGCGCGCCGAGCATCCGCCGGGTGCGGACCACCCGGATCGCGAGCAGCACCGCCCCGACCAGCGTCGCCACCGCGACGACGGCGGCGAGGCCGACCAGCAACCAGGATTCACGGGACACGGCACCACGCTAGCCGAGCCCGGCCATCGCCGCCGGACGATCAGTAGGCCACCACGGCGGCCCGGCCCCGGGCCACCGGCGCCAGCTCGCGGGTGATCTCACCGGTCGGCAGCTCCCGGGTGCTGTCCGGGCCGGTGAAGCCCACGATGGAGAGAGCCGCCTGCGGCTCGGCCACCGGGTGCAGCGCCGCGAACGCCTCCTCGCGCAGGCTCCGCGCCGCAGCAGCAGCCGTCTCGGCGACCCGCCACGCGGCCTGCTCCCGCTCCGACGCGGCGTGCTGGCGGGCGCGCAGATTGTCGCGCACCAGCCGGCGCAGCAGCAGCTCCTGCTCCACCGGGTGCCGGCTCGGGTCCCAGCCGCGCCCACCGAGGATGTCGCTGAGCTGCTGCACGGTGATCTCCTTGCGCCACTGGGCGTCCAGCGCCGCCCGGTGCAGCCAGCGCTCCCGGTCCACGTACTCGGCCGGGGTCCGGGCCGTGCGGGGCAGCGGCAACGCCGCCGCGGCGGCCAGCCGCCGGACGTCCTCCTCCGCCGCCTGGCAGACGCGCCACGCCTCCTCGGCCTCGTCCTGGGCGGCGAGCCACTCGGTCCGGCTCCGCTCGGCGGTCACGGCCGCGCGGGACGCCGCCACGGCGACCTCGTCCGCGTACCGGCTGCGCTCGCGGGCCTGCTCGCGCGACTGCTCGGCCAGGTCGATGCTGCTCGGCCGCGCGGCATCGCTGATCCGTTCGCCGAACACCGACCGGAACCGGGTCGGGCGGACGATCAGCGCGGCGACCGCGACCGCCGCCAGGGCGAGCAGGGCCAGCCAGATCACGGCGGCGGCGGGCACGTCCGGCAGGACGGTGGAGAAGACGGTCTGCATCTGCGGCACCTCACGGTGGAACGAGAGTCGAGCAACGATGGGGCCCGGGCGTCGGGCGGTGTGCGCGGCAGGGCGCGACGGGATGCGCGGCGGGCGGCGACGGGAAGGTCGCGCCGGGGCGTACCGGAAAGGTGGCCCGTCAGGCGCGCGGCGGCCCGCGACGGGCGATGGCCGCCCGGCCCGGGTCGGTGACCGCCCGCTCGGCGGCCGGAACCGACGCGACGTGGGTGTCGCCGGTCGGGTCGGCGACGGCCGGGCCGCCGGTGACCGGCTGGGCGGCGAGGGCGGTGGTCGGCGCGGCGACGGCCGTGCCCACGGTGAGGACCGCCCGGGCCGGCTCGGCGTGCGTGCCGCCGATCGTCGTCGGGGACGCCGAGCCGATGTCGACGGTCGCGACCGCCACGGCGGGGCGGGTCGTCGCGGTGGCGTCGGCGGACGGGGCGGCCAGGCCCTGCAGGCCGGCGACCAGCGCGAGGGTGGCCACGGCGGTGCGGGCGATCCGACGCAGCATCGCCGTCCAGGTGGACGAGGCGAACGCTACGGGCAGCACCACATCAACCTATCGGTCAGCGGCCGATCCCGCAGCTCGACGATCTTGCCGGTTACGTGAGCCGCCCCACGGATCGTTGTGGACGGACCTTGTCTTCGCTCCCGGGGACGTCGACGGATGCATCGACGGCGATGAGATTGTCGACAGTTTCCGGCGGCGCCGGCCGGGCACTGCTGCGGTCGACCCCCGAGCACGAGGAGAAGCCATGGGAGCACGCCGCACCGCCACCGCGCTGGTCGCCGCGCTGACCGCCGCCACCGTCCTGGGCGCCACCCCGGCCCACGCCGCGACCACCGCGGTCGACACCGGGCCGCTGCGCCCGGTCGCCGACGTCGACGTCGACCGGTACGCCGGCGACTGGTACCAGGTGGCGGCGATCCCGCAGTGGTTCGAGATCCAGTGCTTCAAGAACGTCAAGGCCCGGTACGACGTCCAGCCCGACGGCACCGTCGGCGTCCGCAACACCTGCCGGACGATCATCGGCACCACCAGCACGGTGACCGGGCGGGCCCGCAGCGAGAACCCGCCCGCCGACTCGGCGCTGACCGTCTCGTTCGTCAACCTCGGTGGTCGGTGGATCTACCTCGGTGGCCCGAACTACGTGGTCATCGGGCTGGACCCGGACTACCGGTGGGCGGTCGTCGGCGACCCGGACCGCAGCAGCGGCTTCGTGCTCTCCCGCGAGGCGGCACTGGACCCGACGCAGCTCGCCGACGTCAAGGCGACGCTCACCGACAACGGCTACGACCTCTGCGACTTCCGCACCACCCGGCAGGACGGCGGCGCCCGGGCCGGCGCGTTCTGCTGACCGGCCCCCGACGACGAGCACGGCGCGGCACCCGCGATGGGATGCCGCGCCGTGCCCGTCGACCGGGTCAGTTGCCGCCGAGCACCGGCGGTGGGGCGGCCCGACCGTCGCCCCAGACCATCTCGTCCTCGGTGAGCCAGGTCAGCCGGCCCTCCGACTCGTCGTCGTCGGAGGTGCCACGCCCGCCCAGCACGCCGTTGCGGCCGGCCATCGCGGGGCGCCCGGTGGCGCCGGCGCGGCCGGTCGACCTGCCCTCCGCCCCGATGGTCACGCCACGGCCGGACGTCAGCCGCCCGGTGCCGGCCGCCGACCGGCTCTCCGCGCCGGGCACACCACCGATCCGGGCCGAGGACGCCGCGTTGGGGCCGGTGCCGGCGAGGGAGCCGGTGCTGAGCACGCCGGGACCGCCGAACAGGCCGCCGCCGCCCCCACCGGCCGTCAGGGTCGACGGGTTGCCGCCGCCCGGACCGAAGCCCGCGCCGCCACCGACCGTCGGGACGCCTGTGGTGTTGGGCAGCGGGCCGGCGCCGGCCAGCGAGGTGCCGGTCGGGTCGACCGTGCCGCCGGTGGTGACCGAGCCCGGGGCGCCCGCGCCGGGCTGGCCGCCCGGAGTGCCGCTGCCCGGCCCGCCGTCGCCCGGCGTGCCGCTGGTCGGGGCCGTGTGGTGCACGCCCGACGTGGTCGCGGTGCCGCTCGCCCCGGGACCGAAGCTGCCCAGGCCCGGGCCGGACGACGGCGTCTTGACCGACGGGCCGTCGTGCAGCGTCGGGCCGCTGCGGTCGTTGTGGCCGGGCAGCTCGCTCTCGGGTGGCTCCGGCACGACGATCCGGCCGTACGCCGAGAAGTCGTAACCCTCGGCCAGCTTCGCCACCACCTGCACCATCCGCTGGTGCGCCTTCTCCTGCTCGGCCTCGTCCTGCTGGTGGCCGATGATGCCGCCGATCACCGCACCCGGCGCGCCGCCGAGCAGGAAGCCCTTGCCGGCGCCGGAGAGCAGCTTGTCGTTGTCGTCGGTCTTCTCCGGGCTCTCCGCCGTGGTCTGGGCGGCGCGCAGGTCGCCGGCCATCATGTCGAGCGCCTGCCGGATGCCGGTCATGCCCTCGGCCAGGTTGCCGGCGTAGCCGGAGACCATGGTGAGCCGGCGCTGGAACTCGCGCGCGGCGTCACCGGTCCAGGTCTTCGTCAGCCCGTCCAGGTCGGTGGCGAGGTCGCGGGTGAGGTCGTCCAGCGTGCTCTTGAGCGAGGTCCACTGGGCGCTCAGGCCCTCGATCTGCTTCGGGTCGCCGGCGTTGACGCCCTGGAAGAGCTCCTCGTGGCTGACGTGCTGGTAGCGCTGGGTGTATTCAGACACGGGGATCCTCCTTCGGCTGCTTCATCGCCTCGTTCAGCCCGGAGAGGGCGGCCGCGATGTCGGCCGCCGCGGCGGCGTTGCGGGCCTCGGCGGTCTTGTAGTTCGTCATGATCGTGTGAGTCGCCTCGCGGGCGGCCAGGACCGCCCGGCGCAGCCGGTCGACGTGGTCGACGTAGCTCTGGTGGATCTCGGAGTAGCGACGCGAGTTGTCGGTCGCGTCGGTGAACGTGCCGAGCGCGGGAGGTCGGCACTGCATCTCGGTGTTGAGCTTGCGCAGCACCGACTCCGCCTCGTGCAGACGCCGCTCAAGCCGCCTGTGGAAGTCCTCCAAGGACAGTACGTCCACTGTCGTGCGCCCGGTCATGGCTGAATCCCCGTTGTCATCGTCGAGAGCCGTTGGAGCCATGCTCAGGTTAGTCGAATCGCGCCAGCCCGGGCGACCCGTGACCACGCCGCTCCACTTCGGAGTCGCCGCCCGCGGTCAGCCGCCCTGGACCTGGGCCGCCGCGCCGCCGGCCGAGGGTGAGGCGGTGCCCGCCGGCGCGGCCCCCGCGTCGAAGTAGGCCAGCGCGTCGCCCCGGTCCAGGGTCGGCCCGGTCGGCACCAGCGCCAGCAGCGAGGCGGGCACCGCCACCGGCGTGACGTCGCCGTAGCCGAGCGCGCCGCGGGCGTCGCCGCCGTCGGTGCCGAGCGGATAGCGGATCCCCTGCGCGGTGATCAGGTAGACCGTGGCGCCGGCCGCCGGCTTGCCGCTCTCCCCGGCGGTGGCCTGCACCAGCACGCCCTTGCCGCCGGGCAGCAACACGCTCTCGGCGGTGCGGACCGCGTCCCGGTCGCCCTGCCGCGCCGGCACCGCGGTCGACGCGGTCAGCTCCGCCGGCGGCGAGTCGAAGACCTCCAGCGTGGTGGTCGGCGGCTCACCGGCCGGACCGGACCGGTAGGTGGCGCACAGCACGGTGCGCCCGATCCGCACCTCGTGCAGCGTGGGCATCCGGGCCGGCAGCCCCTCCGGCTCCAGCCGCTGGTCGGTGTAAAGCCGGCCGGCCTCGTCCGGGGAGATGTCGATCGCCTCCCCGCCGCCGCCGAGCAGCAGCAGCGCGGTCACCTCACGGACCGTGGCCAGACCCTGCCGGGTGAGGACGTAGTGCTGGCCGGCGGCCTGGTAGACCTGCCCGATCCGGGCCGGCCGGTCGGCCACGGTGAGCCCGCTCGGGCGGCCGTCGGACTCGATCGTGGGCTTGCGCAGCACCGGGCCCACCGGCACCGCGTTGAGCAACTGCTGCCCGACGGCGAGGTTTGTCGCGCCGGTCATCCGCAACGCGGCCAGCGCCTGCTCGTCACCGGCGATGCGCAGCCGGGAACCGCCGGTGAGCAGGAAGCGGGCGTCGTTGGTGCGGACCAGCACGGCCTGGTCGGTGAGCGGCGTGCCGCCGGCCGGCGGCCGGTCGATCAGCAGCCGGGTGGTCGAGCGCTGCGGGTCGTTGGGGTCCGGCACGTCGCAGACCGACCAGGGGAGCCCGACCAGCGACCTGCGGTCCGGCAGGTCGTCCGGCGCGCCCACGATGCCGACCATCCGGCCGCGTGGCCGGTCCTTGATCGACGCCTGGGACATGGTGCGCACCTCGGCACCGGCGTCGTTGACCACGAGCCGCGCCGAGGCGTAGTTGAGCGTCGGGTGCAGCACCTGGTCGTCGCCGAAGTAGTAGGTGGCGCCGGTCTCCCGCTCGATCACCACCGTGTTCGCGGCCAGCGGGGCGGAGTTGCTGGTGAGCTGCCCGTACGCGCCGACGCCGCCGAGCACCACGGCCGCCGCGATGACGCTGCCGAACACCGCCATGCCGAGGCGGCGCATCGGCAGGTCGTTGGTCTCCGGATCGCCGGCGAGCAGCGCGGAGACGATGCGGCGGGTGACGAAGCGGTACGCCTGCACCTGATCGCGGCGGGTCCGCATGACTAACCTCCGGCAGGGGTGGGTCCGCGACGATCAGGTCCGAACAGCGTCGCGGGCTTCCCTACGATAAGGGGCCGTCGGGGGTGCGCCGGACCCCGTCCACCTCGCGACGACGCACCCCGCCGGCGGATGCCCAGGATGTCCAGAAGGGACGCTCACCGATGACGCAGCTCCAGGCGCCACCCGGTCGTACGGCCACCGCCCCCGCCGCCGTGCCGGCGGACCGGCCGGTCACCCCGGCCGACAAGCGCCGGCGGGGGCGGCTCGGCCCGGTCGTCGTCGGCCAGCTCGTCGTGGTCGAGTGCGCCGCGCTCGCCGTCTGGTTCGCCACCGCCGGCCCGGTCTGGCTGCTCGCCGGCGTCGGGGCGACGGCGCTGCTGACCGTGGTGGCCGCGTTCGCCCGGCGGGGCGGCCGCTGGTGGTACGAGGACCTGATGCTGCGCCGTCGGCTGCGTCGGCGCCGCGAGCGGGCCCGGGGCGCGGTGCCCGGTGGTGACCCCCGGCTGGCCGCGCTCGCCCCGGAGCTGACCGTGGTGGAGCTGACCGAGCGCGGGACCCGGCTCGGCATCGGCCAGGACGACCGCGGCTGGTTCGCCGCGGTGGCGCTGACCGGCCGCCCGGGAGCACCCGCCGGGTCGATCGAGGCGGCGACCGTCGACCGGGCGCTCGCGGTGCTCGCCGACTTCGCCGGCCCGGTCACCCAGACCCAGGTCGTCTCGCACACCCTGGTCTGGTACCCCGCGCCGGGCGCGCCGCCCGCGGCGCACCGCACGGTGTGGGTGGCGCTGCGCCTGTCGGTGGGCGACGCCCGCACCGAGACGGTGACCCGCGGCGGCGGGCTGCGCGGCGTGCACCGGACGGTGGCGGCCGGGGTGGGCCGGCTCGGCAAGGCGCTCAACGCGGCCGGGCTCGCCCACCGGGTGCTCGGCCGCGACGAGCTGCACGCGGCGGTGGTCTCCGGCGCCGGGCTGGACCTGGCCCCGGAGTCACCGGCGGAGACCTGGACCAGCCTGCGCGGCGGCGGCTGGACGCAGCGCTGCCTGGCGTTGCGGCTGCGCCCCAACGGCTCGCTGGGCGCGCTGGTGGACGCCGTCACCTCCACCTCCGCGCCGTCGCACACGGTCGCCGCCGTGGTGCTCCCCGGCGGCCGGCGGATCCCGCCGCTGCTGCGGGTGGCGGCCATGGACGGGCACGCCGAGGCGCTGGTGAAGGTCGTCCGGGAGACGGCCCGACGGGCCGGTGTGCCGGCCCGCCCGCTGGACGGCCAGCATGGCCCCGGCGTCTACGCGACCGCGCCGGTCGGCACCGCGATGGGCACCGTCACGGTCGAAGGTTGACGATCCAGCCGTACATGCCGCAGACCCAGACGGCCAGCGGCACCAGGGCGATGATCAGCAGGATCTCGACGATGTCCAGGGTGCGGCCCCAGACCGGGGAGATCCGCTTGCCGGCCACGGTCAGCCCGTAGACCAGGCTGATCATCGCCACCACGGTCAGGCCGCCCAGGATCAGCCCCAGCCGGACCGGCAGCGAGCCGGCGTCGAAGACCGCCCACGCGGTCAGCCCGAGGCCGGCGGTGCCGGCGAGCAGCACCGGGGTGCGCTGGCCCCGGCCGAGGAACGGGCGGGCCCGCAGCAACGACAGCAGGGCCAGCACCAGGCAGAGCAGGATCGCCGGCAGCCGGCCGTCGGCGGCGAGCACCACCTCGCCGCAGAGCACCAGCAGGGAGACGGTCCAGAGCAGACCGGTGAGGTACGCGTCGGCGCGCTCGCTGTTGCGCAGCACCGACGGCCCGTCCACCGACTCGGTGTCCGTCTTCAGGTCCTCCGGGCCGGTCGGGATCGACGGCACCGGCAGCCGGGCGAGGCGGTAGGCGAGCATCGGCAGCGCCGGGAGCGCGCCGAACGCCACCGCGGCCACCACCGCCGCCGACGCGGCCGCGTCGATGTCGAACGCCAGGCTGAGCACCGCGCCGAAGCCGACCGCCGCGCCCACCCCGACGGCGCCGAGGAAGAGCGGCAACCGGTCCCCGACGGCGAGCGCGGCGAGCGCGGCGAAGAGCACCACCGCGGTGCCGGCGAGCAGCACGTGCGGGCTGGCCAGCCCGTCGAGCGGCCGGTCACCGGCGAGCACCAGCAGGCCGCCGACCGCCGCGTAGCCGACCCCGACCAGGGCCAGCACCGCGCCGGTGCGGCTGTCGCCGGCCGCCCGGGACAGCACCGCGGCGCCGACCAGCAGGGCGACCGCGACCACCAGGGCGGCCACCGCGCCGGGCAGGTGCGGCGGGCCGGCGAACAGCGTCGCGACCGCGCCGGCGGCCAGCGCCGAGGAGGCGAGCAGCACCGCGTACGCCCGGGTGGTGCCCACCTGCCAGGCGCCGGCCCGCTGGGTGGTGGAGGTGGCCACGGCGTCGACCACGTCGTCGAAGACGATCTCGGGGGCGGTGGCGGCGCGGGGGTTGAAGTAGAGCACCTCGCCGTCGCGGACGCCGAGCTGCGCGGCGGTGCGCCCGCCGTCGAGCGGCTGCCCGCCCAGCCGGGACAGGCTCCACCCGCCGTGCCGCACACCCTCGTCGGCGAGATCCTCGCCGGCGTAGCGCAGCAGCGTGGGCAGCAGGTCGGCCAACGGCACGTCGGCCGGCAGCGCCAGATCCATCCTGGTGCGCGGCGCCACGATGGTGATCCGGCTCAGCCCGCCGGTCGCCGTCTTCGTCGCCACAGTGGCCTCCTCGTGCTCGCCTACGATCCACCCGGCCGTCGGCGTCGCCCCCACGGGTCCACGACGCCTCCGGGAGATTACCTACGATGGCGGTCGCACAGGTTGCCCACCCGACGCTCGCCGCCGGTGGCAGACCTTCTGGGGAGGGGAGAGCCGTGAGTACGGTGGTGTTCCGCCGACTGCCGCGTCAACCGGGGCCGGCGCTGCCACGCGGCGAGGTGCTGCTGGAGTCCCCGCCCGAGCTGCCGGAGCCGCAGGCCAAGGGCATGGGGCAGGTGCTGATGATCCTGCCGATGCTGTGCGGCGTCGGCGCGATGGCCTTCCTCTACGCCGGCCGGGGCGGCGGCATGATGACCTACGTGGCCGGTGGCCTGTTCGGCGTGTCGATGCTGGGCATGGCGCTCGGCACGCTCGGCAACGGCGGCAACGACAAGGCCGAGCTGAACGCCCAGCGGCGCGACTACATGCGCTACCTGGCGCAGATGCGCAAGCGCACCCGGCGGGCGGCCGAGCAGCAGCGCGCCGCGATGACCTGGCGGCACCCGGAGCCGGACGCGCTCTGGTCGATCGCCGCCTCGCGCCGGCTGTGGGAGCGGCGGATCACCGAGGACGACTTCGGCGAGGTGCGGATCGCGCTCGGTCCGCAGCGGCTGGCGGTGGAGATCGTGCCGCCGGAGACCAAGCCGGTGGAGGACCTGGAGCCGATGAGCGCGATCGCGCTGCGCCGGTTCGTCCGGGCCCACTCCAGCGTGCCGGAGCTGCCGACCGCGCTGTCGCTGCGCGCGTTCAGCCGGATCGCGCTGCGCGGCGACCGGGACGCGGTGCTCGACCTGGCCCGGGCCGCGCTGGGCCAGTTGGTCACGTTCCACGCGCCGGAGGACCTGCTGGTGGTCGTGGTGGCCGCGCCGGACCGGCAGCCGGCCTGGGACTGGGTCAAGTGGCTGCCGCACGCCCAGCACCCGGGGCGTACGGACGCGGCCGGCGCCCGCCGGATGGTCTTCGCCGGGCTGAGCGAGGCGGAGTCGGCGCTCGCCAACGAGCTGGGCGGGCGTCCCCGGTTCGCCCCCGAGGCGAAGCCGCTCACCACCGCGCCGCACGTGGTGGTGGTGCTCGACGGCGGCGAGGTCTCGGCGACCTGCGCGCTGACCGGGCCGGGGCTGCTCGGCGCGACCGTGGTGGACCTGTCCGGCGCGGTGCCGCGCGACGCCGGCCGCTGGCTGCTCTGCCTGGACACCGGTGACGGCAGCGGGCTCGACCTGGTGCGGGGCGCCACGTCGTCGCGGCTGGGCCGGCCGGACCGGTTGACCCTGACCGCGGCCGAGGGGCTGGCCCGGCAGATCGCCCCGTTCCGGCTCTCCCAGCAGCAGGGCGCCAGCACCGACGAGCCGCTGGCCCGCAGCATGGAGCTGCCCGACCTGCTCGGCGTCGGCGACGCGGCCACCGTGGACACCCGGCAGACGTGGCGCCCGCGCAGCCAGCGGGACCGGCTGCGCATCCCGCTCGGCCTGGGGCCGGACGGCAACGTGGTCGAGCTGGACTTCAAGGAGTCCGCGCACGAGGGCATGGGCCCGCACGGCCTGGTCATCGGCGCGACCGGCTCCGGCAAGAGCGAGCTGCTGCGGACCGTGGTCGGCGCGCTGGCCGTGACGCACTCCTCGGAGGAGCTGAACTTCGTCCTGGTCGACTTCAAGGGCGGCGCGACGTTCGCCTCGCTGGACGCGTTGCCGCACACCAGCGCGGTGATCACCAACCTGTCGGACGAGCTGCCGCTGGTCGACCGGATGCGTGACGCGCTGGCCGGCGAGATGAACCGCCGGCAGGAGGTGCTGCGGGCGGCCGGCAACTACGTCTCCCGTTACGACTACGAGAAGGCGCGGGCGGCCGGCGAGCCGCTGGAGCCGATGCCGAGCCTGCTCATCATCTGTGACGAGTTCTCCGAGCTGCTGGCCGCCAAGCCGGACTTCATCGACCTGTTCGTGATGATCGGCCGGCTCGGCCGGTCGCTCGGCGTGCACCTGCTGCTCGCCTCGCAGCGCCTGGAGGAGGGCAAGCTGCGCGGGCTGGACACCCACCTGTCGTACCGGATCGGCCTGCGCACCTTCTCGGCGGTGGAGAGCCGGATCGTGCTCGGCGTGCCGGACGCGTACGAGTTGCCCAGCGCGCCGGGTCACGGCTACCTGAAGACCGACACGGCCACCATGCTGCGGTTCCGCGCCGCCTACGTGTCCGGCCCGTACCGGGCGCCGGGGCAGGTGCAGCGCTCCACCCGGGCGCAGGTGCAGCGCCGGATCGTGCCGTACGGCATCGACTACGTGCCGGTGCCGGCACTGCCCACCTCGGCGGAGGCCACGCCGGAGCCGGAGCAGGCCGGCGACGGCAAGGCGGTGTCCATGCTGGACGTGCTGATCGGGCAGCTCAAGGGCCGGGGCCGGCCGGCGCACCAGGTCTGGCTGCCGCCGCTGGCCGAGCCGTCCGGGCTGGCCGAGCTGCTGCCGCCGTTGAGCGTGCACCCGACGTTCGGCCTGACCACGGCCGACTGGCCGGGCCGGGGCCGGCTGGCGGTCCCGGTGGGCATCGTGGACCGGCCGTACGAGCAGCGGCGTGACCCGATGATGGTCGACCTCGCCGGGGCCGGCGGCAACGTGGTGATCGTGGGCGCCTCGCTGAGCGGCAAGAGCACCATGCTGCGCTCGATGCTGGCCTCGCTGGCGCTCACCCACACCCCACGCGAGGTGCAGTTCTTCTGCCTCGACTTCGGTGGTGGCGCGCTGCGCAGCCTGGACGGGCTGCCGCACACCTCCGGGGTGGCCGGCCGGCGGGACGTCGAGGCGGTCCGGCGGACCGTGGCCGAGGTGGTCGCCGTGATCGACGAGCGGGAGACCCGGTTCACCCAGCACGGCATCGACTCGGTGGCCAGCTACCGGCGGCGGCGGGCGGCCGGGGAGTTCGCCGACGACCCGTTCGGTGACGTCTTCCTGGTGGTGGACGGCTGGAACACGCTGCGCCAGGAGTACGAGGAGCTGGAGCAGACCATCACCAACCTGGCCAACCGGGGCCTGGGTTTCGGTGTGCACGTGGTGATCACGGCGGTCCGCTGGGCGGAGATCCGGATCAACATGCGGGACCTGCTCGGCACCAAGCTGGAGCTGCGGCTCGGCGACCCGTCCGAGTCGGAGATCGACCGGCGGGCCGCGCAGAACGTGCCGGTCGGCGCGCCCGGCCGCGGCCTGACCCGCGACAAGCTGCACTTCCTGACCGCGATCTCGCGGATCGACGGCAAGCGCGACGTCGAGGACCTGACCGAGGCGTCGATCGCGCTGGCCGGGCACCTGGCGACGAACTGGCCGGGCCGGCCGGCGCCGAAGGTCCGGCTGCTGCCGCGCAGGCTCACCGCCGGCGAGTTGGCCCGGGTGGTCGACCGGGCCGCGCCGGGCATCCCGGTCGGGGTGAACGAGTCGGCGCTCGCCCCGGTCTACCTGGACCTGGCGAGCGAGCCGCACCTGACCGTCTTCGGCGACGCCGAGTGCGGCAAGACCAACCTGTTGCGGCTGATCGCCCGGGGGATCGCCGAGCGCTACACGCCGGCCCAGGCGCGGCTGGTCATCGCCGACTACCGTCGCGGCCTGCTGGGCGCGGTCGAGGGCGACCACCTGCTCGACTACGCGCCGTCCAACCAGGTGTTTAGCCAGGGCCTCGGGTCGATCCGCAGCGCCCTGCAGAACCGCCTGCCGGGCCCGGACGTGACCACCGCGCAACTGCGGGACCGGAGCTGGTGGAAGGGGCCGGAGCTCTACATCCTGGTGGACGACTACGACCTGGTGGCCTCCGGCGGCAACAACCCGCTCAGCGCGTTGCACGAGCTGCTGCCGCAGGCGCGGGACATCGGCCTGCACCTGATCGTCACGCGGCGGGTGGGTGGCGTGGCCCGGGCGCTCTACGAGCCGGTGCTGCAACGCCTGCGCGAGCTGGACTCGCCGGGCCTGCTGATGTCCGGCAGCCGCGAGGAGGGCGCGGTCTTCGGCAACCTGCGGCCCAGCCCGCAGCCACCGGGTCGGGGCACGCTGGTCCGGCGCCGCGACGGCCAGCAGTTGATCCAGACCGCGTGGACCGAGCCGGCCTGATCCGACCCGACCGTCCACCTCGTACGGTCCGGGCCGGATCGCGTTGGCCTGTCGGAATTCGACGATGGGACGGCAGGGCTGCGCGGGTTGGACGTCGTCCGCTACGGTTCGGATGAAGTGTCCGTCGGTGGGGTGTGTTTCGCCTGCCGCGGGGGAGGGGCGCGGCGGATCCGCCGCCACAAGATGACGGAAGGGTGTGAAGCATGGCGTTCGAGGTCACTGCAGCAAGTCTGCACACCGCCGCGAGTGACGTGCGGTCCACGCGCAGCGATGTCGACGGCGAGCTCAAGAAGCTGTGGAACGTGGTCGACGACCTGGCCATGGCCTGGAAGGGTCAGGCCTCCACGGGCTTCCAGAGCCTGATGACGCGCTGGAACGAGGACACGACCAAGCTGCTGACCGCGATGGACAACATCGCGGACCTGCTCGACAAGTCCGGCACGACTCACCAGGTCAACGACGAAGAGCAGCAGCAGATGCTGGACAAGTTCCACGCTGCGCTCAACCCGTGATCCGCGTAGACAGGCAGAGGAGGAATCGATGAGCATCAAGGTTGACTACGCTGTCCTCGAGAGCAGCAACCAGCAGATGCAGGCCATCTCGCGGACCATCGACGAGAAGCTGGACACGCTGCGGGCCATGCTGACGAAGCTGGAGTGGGAGGGCCAGGACCGGGCCGCCTACCAGCAGCACCAGGCCCAGTGGGACGCCGCCGTCCGGGACATCAACAAGGTCCTGAACGAGATCGGCGGCGCGGTGGGCATCGCCCGCGAGAACTACATGACCACGGAGATGAGCAACTCCAAGGTCTGGGGCAACTGACCCTCGACCGGTCCACCGCGGCCCCGCTCCGGTTCACCCCGGGCGGGGCCGCGGTGTGTCTCGGCGGGGTCTCGGGCCCGCCCGGGCGGGCCGGTCAGGCGTCCTGCGGCACGTCGCGCCGGCCGGGCCGCCAGCCACGCCGCCGCCCGCGCACCAGGATCGGCCGCAGCGTCAGCAGGACGCCGGCCAGCACCGCGCCGACGACGGCGACCCAGATCGCGACCGTGCGCTGCCAGGCCAGCGGGTCGGCGTGCGGCGCGGGGGCCGGCATCGCGCCCAGCGGCGGGTCGGTGCGCGTGCCCAGCAGGCCGGTCACCGCCCGGTAGGGGTTGACCATCCCGTAGCCGACCTGGGCGTTGTGCCCGTCGGGCGGGTTGTCGGCGGTGCGGGTCAGCCGGTAGGCCACCTCCTGCGGGCTGATGTCCGGGTGGGCGGCCCGCACCAGCGCGGCGGCGCCGGAGACGTACGCGGTGGCGAAGCTGGTCCCGCCCTGCGGCTCGGCGCGGTAGCCGGAGCCCTGCGGCGCGGGACCGACGATGTTCAGGCCCGGCCCGGCGATGTCCACGTAGTCCGCGCTGACCGAGCTGCCGACGTGACCGCCCTGCTCGTCGATCCCGGCGACCGCGACGACCCCCGGATAGGCCGCCGGGTAGCCCGGCCGGTCCTCCCGGTTCTCCTGCCGGTTGCCGGCGGAGGCGACCAGCACCACGTCCTTGCCGAGCGCGTAGTCGACCGCCGACTTCAGCGCCGGGTCGTCCAGCGTGACCAGGGACAGGTTGATCACGTCGGCGTCGTGGTCGACCGCCCAGCGGATGGCCCGCCCGATCTCGCCCGGCACGTCCGGGTCGAAGTTCTCCTTGTTCTCGGCGAGCACCCGCAGCGGCAGGATCCGGGCTTCCGGGGCGATGCCCGTGTATGGCGTGCCGCTGCCCTCCCGGCCGGCGATGATGCCCGCCACCATGGTGCCGTGGCCGACCAGGTCGCACTGCCCCTTGAGGTGGACGAGCTGGTTGAAGTCCTCGCCGGGCAGCACCCGGCCGCGCAGCAGCGGGTGGCTCGGCGAGACGCCGGAGTCGATGACCGCGACCGTGACGCCCGCGCCCTTGCCGACCCGCCAGGCGGCGGCCGGGTCGAGCCGGCTCAGCGCCCAGGGCATCTCGGTGGGGGCCGGGCCGCCGGTGGGCCCGCAGGCCGGCGCGGCCTGGGCGGGCGCGGGGGCCGTCAGCACGCCGCCGAGCAGCGCGGTCACCGCCGCTCCGGAGAGGACGGACCGGATCCGGTGTGCGGTGGGGAGGCGCCCCGTCGTCCCGTTCGGCCGCAAGCTGTCGCGCACGTGCTGAGATTACCGTCGCGGCCGGCGGCGTGCGGGCACGGGCGGGCCCGGGGCGGCGGTCACGGCTCGGTGCCGGGATCCGCGACCGACTCGACGGCGAAGAGGTCGAGCAGCGCGCCCACCTGCTGGTCGGCCTCGGCCGGGTGCCGGAAGCGGCCGCTGGGGTTGATCGTGTATTCGTTGCGGCGGCCCACCCGGGTGCGGTGCAGGTAGCCGCCGCTCTCCAGGTCGGCCACGATGGCCTGGGCCGCCCGCTCGGTGACGCCCACCTCGTCGGCCACGTCCCGCAGGCGCGCGGTGGGGTTGCGCGCGATGGCCAGCAGGACGTGCCCGTGGTTGGTGAGGAAGGTCCAGTTGCGGCGGCTACCGTCCTCGGATGGTGTGGTCGCCATGGTGGTCATCGTATGGCTTCGGCGGTCCGGACCCCGACCCGGCGCGACGTCGAACGCTGACGTATGAAATGCGGATCACGAAATCTTGACGTGCTGTCGGTCGCGTGTGACGGTGGGTCGCGAGGCCGACACCGCCGCCGGCCGGCCTGGTCGTGCCCTGTGAGGACGAGGTGAACAGCGATGATCCCGACCACCCCCGACGAGGCACTCGCCGAGCTGCGGGCCGGTAACCAGCGGTTCGTCACCGGTGTGCCGCAGCACCCGAATCAGGACGCCGGTCGTCGGGCGGCGGTCGCCGACGGCCAGCACCCGTTCGCGGTGATCGTCGGCTGCTCCGACTCCCGCCTCGCCGCCGAGATCATCTTCGACCAGGGTCTCGGTGACCTCTTCGTGGTGCGCACCGCCGGCCACACCGCCGGCCCCGAGGTGCTCGGCAGCGTCGAGTACGCGGTTACCGTCCTCGGCACGCCGCTCGTGGTGGTGCTCGGCCACGACTCGTGCGGCGCGGTCCAGGCGGCCCGCGAGGCGGTCCGCACCGGCTCCGCCCCGGCCGGGCACCTGGGCGCGGTGGTGGACGCCGTGTCGCCCAGCCTGCTGCGTGCCGCCCGGGAGGGGGTCGAGGACCTCGACGGCATCGTCGACGTCCACATCGCGCAGATCGTGGAGACGCTGCTGGCCCGCTCGACCGTGCTCGCCGAGCGGGTGGCCGGTGGCGCGTGCACGGTGGTCGGCATGTCGTACCGGCTCAGCGGCGGCGAGGTGCGGACGGTGGCGCAGTCCCCGGACCCGCTGCCCGCCCCGGCCGCGCCGGTGGACCCGGCGCTCGCCGGCTGAGTCGCACCCGGACACACGGAAGGGGCCGCCCGAGGGCGGCCCCTTCCGTGTGTGCCTGTCGCGTCAGAGCAGCGACATGTGCACGTGGTCGGTGTGGTTGGAGGGTCCGCTGTAGGAACTCCAGCCGGTGGCCGGGAACCAGATCTGCCGGTTCCAGATCACGTAGTAGATGCCCAGCCGGTCCGCGTTGCGGATGAGGAAGGCGGCGACCTCGTTGCCGTACCTGCGGGTGTCGTTGTTGTGCCACGGCGAGAAGCCGCTGTTCTGCAGGGACCAGTCGCAGGCCTTGCCCTTGGGGTGCTCCCACGGGCCGCCCGGCCGGTAACAACCCACGAAGCGGTTGAAGCCGGCGCGCTTGACCTCCTTGTACGCGTGCAGCGTGCGCGGCGTGACGCAGCCGGAGGTGGTCGGGTCGTTCTCGCTGCACGACTCGGACTTCCAGCCGCCGTCGGCGGTCCGGCCGGGGCCGATCTTGGCGACCGGCGAGGTGGCCGAGACCAGGCCGCCGGTGAAGCCCAGGCCGCCGACCAGCTTCAGCGCCTTCTGCGCCTCGGTCCGCTCGCGGGCCATCGCGTTGGTCTGCTTCTCCTGCTCGCGCACCTCGGCGTCGGCGGCGATCTTGGCCTGCTCGGCGCGGTTCCTGGCGTCGTTGACGGCGGCGAGCCGCTGCGCGTTGAAGAGGTTGAGCTCGTCCAGGGCGCTGGCGCGTTCCACGAACGAGTCGGGCGACCGGCTCTCCAGCAGCATCGCCATCGCGCCCATCCGGCCGGTCCGGTAGGACTGCGCGGCGATCTGGTTGACCTGCGGGCTGAGCGCCGCCAGCTCGGCCTCGGCCGCGGCCTTCTCGGCGGCCAGCCGCTTCTGGCGCTGCTGCGACGTGGTGAGCTTCGACTTGGCCTGCAGGTAGTTCCGGTTGGCGGAGTCGATCGCCTCGGTGATGAGCGGCGGCTCGTCGTCCTCCGCGTGCCCGGAGGGCTTGGGGGCGGCGGCGTGCGGGGCGGCCGTCGCCGAGGTCGGCCCGACCAGCACGGCGAGCGCGGCGAGCACGGCCACCACGGGTGTCGACCAGCGGCGCAGGGGTGCCGTCACAGTGTTCCCTTCCGTCGACCGCCGACCGGGTTAGCTGACGGGTTCGGGACGGAAGTGGCCCCTACCGCTCGCGCGGATTCACCCCATGTACCTGGTTCCCCGGTTCGCCCGGAGGCGATTGGGCGGCGGCACCGCAGGCGCCGGTGCGCGCCTTCGGCGGTGACCGGGGGCGAGGTTACCCGAGATCCCGACCGGGGATCTACGTCCGGAAGCCGACCAATCGCGAGAATTCGACATTGCCCAGCGTGAGCCGCATCGCGTTTGACGTCGGCCGTCACGCTGCGGAGTGTCACCATGCGGCCTCCGTACTCCTCGGGCCGCCGGGTCGTCCTCCGCCGAGCGCCTCCATCGCCGCGTCCCGATCCGGCGGCGGCCGGCCGGGGTCCGCCTCGCGGCGCCCGGCGGTGGTGACGACCGCGGCCAGCGCCGTGGTCAGCGGTACGGCGGCGATCAGGCCGAGCGTGGCGACCGCGCTACGGACGATCTCCTGGGCGAGGAACTCGCTGGTGAGGATCTGGCTCACCGGGCGGGAGTCGGCGACCAGCAGGAGCAGCAGCGGCAGCGAGGCGCCCGCGTACGCCAGCACGATGGTGTTCACGGTGGACGCGATGTGCGCCCGGCCGACCCGGGTGGCCGCCCGGTAGAGCTGCCGCCGGGACAGCCCCGGGTTGGCGCGGGCCAGCTCGGTGACGGTCGCCGACTGGGTGACCGTGACGTCGTCCAGCACGCCCAGCGAGCCGATGATGATGCCGGCCAGCAGCAGCCCGTGCAGGTCCACGTCGCCCTGGAACATGGAGAGCGTGGTGGCGTCCTCGCTGCCGAAGCCGGTCAGGTGGGTGGCGCCGGTGGCGAGCGTGCCGAGCACGCCGGTGACCACCAGGCTGCCGAGCGTGCCGAGCACCGCCACCGAGGTCTGCGCGCTGATCCCGTGGGTCAGGTAGAGCACCACGAACATGATGAGCGCGGCGCCGACGATCGCGACCGGCAGCGGGGAGCGGCCGGCGCCGATCCCGGGCAGCACGAAGCCGAGCAGGATGGCGAAGCTGGCCACCAGCCCGCCGAGCGCGGCCAGCCCACGCCAGCGGCCGAACGCCACGATCGCGGCGGCGAAGAGCGCCACCAGCCAGACCAGCGGCGTGCCGCGCTGGTGCTCGGCGATGTTGTAGGCCTTCACCGTCGGGTCGGCCGGGTCGGTCAGCTCGACCAGGATCACCTCGTCGCCGACCTCGACCCGGGGCGCGCCGGGCCCGGCGGGGATCGGCGTCTCGACCTGCCGGCCCGCGTCCGGGCCCTGCTCGGCGGCGACGGTCACGGTGCCGCACGGGCCGCCGGCGCCGGTCGGCGCCTCCGGGGTCGGCGGGCAGGGCTCGGTCACCACCCGGGTCACCGTCCCCTGGTGGCGCGGCACGTTCTCGCCGCCCGCCGGTTCCGGCCCCGAGCGGGGCCAGAGCGCCAGCGCCGCGATGACGGTGAGCGCGAAGAGCGGCACCACGGTCGCGACGAGCAGCCGGCGGACACGCGGCGGCGCGGGGGCGGGGCGGCTGTGGTCGGCGCCCACGGCGTCTCCCAACTGTTCGCGGCGCGACCCGGTCACCGGGCCGGTCGGTCACCGGCCGGCGCGGACGCGTGCGGACCACGCCCGGTCGTCGCCGGGCCATGGTAGCCAGGACCGGTCGGGCCGCCCGGGAGGTCACCGCCGGCCGTCGGCCGGCCGGCGGTCAGCTCAGGCCGGCGCGCCGCCGCCGGTAGTCGTCCTCGTCGATCTCGCCGCGTGCGTAGCGCTCGTCGAGGATGCGCCGGGCCGTGCCCGGCGTCGCGGCGCCCGCACCGGGCAGCCGGACCACCAGCCAGAACAGCCCCGCCAGCGCCGCGAGCGCGAGCAGGGACCAGAGCCACATCCAGCCCATCATCGGGCCCGACCACATCATCGCGCCGCCCTCCGTCCGTCCGGCGGATCGGCCTGACGCCGACCTGCCGTCACCTCGACGGTACGTCCGCGAGCGGCCGGGGGAGCCGGGCCGTGCGACCCGTTCCCGGGGCCGGAGGTCCTGCTCAGCCGCGCTTCATCAGGCGGCCGACGGCGGCCATCATCTCGGTCGCCATCTCGTCGGCCCGGCCCTCGGCGGCGCCCTCGTGCATGCAGTGCCGGGCGTGGCCGTCGAGCAGGCCCAGGGCGACCTTGTCCAGCGCGGCCTGGATGGCCGAGATCTGGGTCAGCACGTCGATGCAGTACCGGTCGTCCTCGACCATCTTCTCGATGCCGCGGACCTGGCCCTCGACGCGACGGAGCCGGGCGAGGAGCTGGTCCTTGCTGGCGGTGTAGCCCCGGGTCGGGGTGGACGGCGTGGTCATGCGTCGAGGATAGCGTACCCCTCGGGGGTATGCTAACGTTCCCGTTGTACCCCCAGGGGGTATCCGAATGGAGGGCGAGATGGACACCACCTACCAGGTGAACGGCATGACCTGCGGCCACTGCGTCAACGCCGTCAGCACCGAGCTGACCGCGCTGCCGGGCGTCACCGACGTCCAGGTCGACCTGGCCACCGGCCGAGTCACCGTCACCAGTCAGGGCCCGCTGGACGACGCCGCGGTACGCGCGGCCGTGGACGAGGCCGGCTACGACCTCGCCGAGGCGTGACGGGCCCGACGATCCGTCAACCGGAGGAGGCACCATGAACACGGCGACGAAGCTGAGCGGCTTCGCCCTCGGCCTCGCGGCGGTGTTCGGCGGGGCGTTCGGGATCGGCCACCTGGCCGGTCCCGTCGCCCCGGCCACCGAGACCAGCCACGACACCACCGACACCGACCACGGGGCCGACGCCGGCCACGGCGACGCGGGCCCGGCCGACGCCGCGCACCTGCCCGGCGGGCTGCTCGTCTCCGACCGCGGCCACACGTTCCAGCCGGTCACCGCCCCGGCCGGCGAGTTCGCGTTCCGGATCACCGGCCCGGACGGCCGACCGGTCACCCGCTACGAGGTGGCCCACGACAAGCGCATGCACCTGATCGTCGCCCGGCGCGACCTGTCCGGATTCCGCCACGTGCACCCGGAACTGGCCGAGGACGGCACCTGGCGGGTCGCCTCACCGCTCGCCGGGCCCGGCGTGTGGCGGGCGTTCGCCGACTTCACCCCCACCGGCGGGGAGGCGCTGACCCTCGGCGTCGACGTCACCGTCCCCGGCCCGCTGGCCGCCCGGCCGCTGCCAGCGCCGGCCACCAGCACCACGGTCGACGGCTACACCGTCACGCTCGGCGGCACGCCGGAGCCGGGCCGCACCAGCCGGCTCACCCTCACCGTCAGCCGGGACGGTCGCCCGGTCACCGACCTCCAGCCCTACCTCGGGGCGTACGGGCACCTGGTGGCGCTGCGCCAGGGCGACCTGGCCTACCTGCACGTGCACCCGGAGGGGGAACCCGGTGACGGGCGGACACCCGCCGGGCCGGCGGTCACGTTCGCGGCCGAGGTGCCCTCGGCCGGGGCGTACCGTCTCTACCTGGACTTCCGGCACGGCGACACGGTGCACACCGCCGAGTTCACCGTCCTGGCCGGCGACCCGACCACGCCCGCGCCCACCGCGCCGGCGACCACCACCGCACCGATCCCGGACGCCGGACACGGCACCCCGGGGCACGGGCACAACTGACCGGGAGGTGCCGCGATGACCACCACGGGAAAGGCGCTGCCCACCGCGCCGAACCTGATCGAACTCAAGATCGGCGGCATGACCTGCGCGTCCTGCGCGGCCCGGATCGAGAAGAAGCTCAACCGGATGGACGGCGTCGAGGCCACGGTGAACTACGCCACCGAGAAGGCCACCGTCCGGTACGCCGACCAGGTCGCGCCGGACGACCTGATCGCCACCGTGGAGAAGACCGGCTACTCGGCCGTGGTGCCGCCCCCGCCCGCCCGGGCCGAGGCGACCACCGCCGCCGAGCCGGTGGACGAACTGCGCGGCGCGCGTACCCGGCTCCGGGTCTCCGCCGTGCTGACCCTGCCGGTGATCGTGCTGGCCATGGTGCCGGCCTGGCAGTTCGACCACTGGCAGTGGGCCTCGCTCACCCTGGCCGCCCCGGTGGTGGTCTGGGGCGGCCTGCCGTTCCACCGGGCCGCGCTGGTCAACCTGCGGCACGGCGCGGCGACCATGGACACCCTGGTCTCGCTCGGCACGCTTGCCGCGTTCGGCTGGTCGCTCTGGGCGCTGTTCCTCGGCGACGCCGGGATGCCCGGTATGACGCACCCGTTCCGGTTCGACATCACCCGCGGCGACGGGGCCGGCAACATCTACCTGGAGGCCGCCGCCGGCGTGACGGTCTTCATCCTGGCCGGGCGCTACTTCGAGGCCCGCGCCAAGCGCACCGCCGGCTCCGCCCTGCGCGCCCTGCTCGAACTGGGCGCGAAGGACGTGGCGGTGCGGCGCGGCGGGCAGGAGGTCCGGATCCCGGTCGACCAGCTCGCGGTCGGCGACCGGTTCGTGGTCCGACCGGGCGAGAAGATCGCCACCGACGGGGTGGTCGAGGAGGGCACCTCGGCGGTCGACGCCAGCATGCTCACCGGCGAGTCGGTGCCGGTCGAGGTGGGGCCGGGCGACGCCGTGGTGGGCGCCACCGTCAACGCCGGCGGCCGGCTGCTGGTCCGGGCCACCCGGATCGGCGGCGACACCCAGCTCGTTCAGATGGCGCGGCTGGTGGAGCAGGCGCAGACCGGCAAGGCGGCGGTGCAACGGCTCGCCGACCGGATCTCCGGCGTCTTCGTGCCGATCGTGATCGCGCTGGCCGCCGGCACGCTGGGCTGGTGGCTCGGCACCGGCGCCGGGCCGACCGCCGCGTTCACCGCCGCCGTGGCCGTCCTGATCATCGCCTGCCCGTGCGCGCTGGGCCTGGCCACGCCGACCGCGCTGCTGGTCGGCACCGGACGCGGCGCGCAGCTCGGCGTGCTGATCAAGGGGCCGGAGGTGCTGGAGTCCACCCGCCGGGTCGACACCGTGGTGCTGGACAAGACCGGCACCGTCACCACCGGCCGGATGGCGCTGGCCGAGGTGCTGCCCGCGACCGGCGAGGACGCCGGCGACCTGCTCCGGCTGGCCGGTGCGCTGGAGGCGGCCTCCGAGCACCCGATCGCGCGGGCGGTGGCCGAGGCGGCGACCGGGGCCGGCCCGCTGCCGGCGGTCACCGACTTCGCCAACACCGAAGGGCTGGGCGTGACCGGCGCGGTCGACGGCCGGAGCGTGGTGGTCGGGCGGCTCCGGCTGCTGCGGGAGCGCGGTCTCGACGTACCCGAGGAGGTCGCGCGGGCCGCGACCGGCGCGGAGGCGGCCGGCCGGACGGCGGTGCTGGCCGGCTGGGACGGGCGGGCCCGCGGCGTGCTCGCGGTGGCCGACGCGGTGAAGCCGACCAGCCGCGCGGCGGTCGACCGGCTGCGCGGCCTGGGGTTGACACCGGTGCTGCTCACCGGCGACAACACCACCGTCGCGAAGGCGGTGGCCGCCGAAGTGGGCATCGACGAGGTGATCGCCGAGGTGCTGCCGGCCGACAAGGTGGCGGTGGTCGAGCGGCTCCAGCGCGAGGGTCGGGTGGTGGCCATGGTCGGCGACGGGGTCAACGACGCCGCCGCGCTGGCCCGCGCCGACCTCGGGCTGGCCATGGGCACCGGCACCGACGTGGCGATCGAGGCCGCCGACCTGACCCTGGTCCGGGGCGACCTGCTGGCCGCGGCGGACGCCATCCGGCTGTCCCGGCGCACCCTGGCGATCATCAAGGGCAACCTGTTCTGGGCGTTCGCCTACAACGTGGCCGCGCTGCCGCTGGCCGCCGCCGGGCTGCTCAACCCGATGCTCGCCGGCGCGGCGATGGCCTTCTCGTCGGTCTTCGTGGTGGCGAACAGCCTCCGGTTGCGGCGGTTTCGCCCGATCGGGTGAGGTGGGATTGGGCCGCCGACCGCCGGGGTAACCAGTTGTCGTCACGCAACTGCTGAGGTGGAGGTTCCCATGGGTCTCGACGACAAGATCGACAACGCTTCCCAGGACACCGCGGGCAAGGTCAAGGAGGGCGTGGGCCGGGCGACCGACAACGAGCGCCTCGAGGCCGAGGGCCGCAACGACCAGGCCGGCGCCAAGCTCAAGCAGGCCGGCGAGAAGATCAAGGACGCCTTCAAGAGCTGACGTACGCCCCGCACGACCACCGGGCCGGCCTTCGGGCCGGCCCGGCGTGCGTCAACAGACCAGGCGCGCGGCGCGTACCTCCAGGTAACGCCGCTCGGGCAGGCTGGTGGTGGCCCGCGCGGCGGCCAGGTAGGCGGCCCGGGCGTCCGCCCGGTCGCCGGTCAGTTCGAGCAGGTGCGCGCGGACCGCGGCCAGCCGGTGGTGGCCGGCCGTCCGGTCGTCCTCGCCGAGCGGCGCGAGCAGCGCCAGACCGGCCCGGGGGCCGTCCACCATGGCCACCGCGACCGCCTGGTTGAGCGTCACCATCGGGTTCGGCGCGATCCGGGCCAGCACCCGGTAGAGCGCGACGATCTGCGGCCAGTCGGTGGTCGCCGCCGTCGGCGCCTCCGCGTGCACCGCCGCGATGGCCGCCTGCACCTGGTACGGGCCCGGTGCCGACCAGGTCAACGCCTCGGTCACCAACGCGATCCCCTCGGCCACCGCGACCCGGTCCCAGCGGGTGCGGTCCTGCTCGGCCAGCGGCACCAGCTCCCCGTCCGGGCCGGTCCGGGCCGCCCGGTGCGCGTCGGTGAGCAGCATCAGCGCCAGCAGCCCGGCCACCTCGCCGTCGGTGGGCAGCAACCGGTGCAGCTCCCGGGCCAGCCGGATCGCCTCCCCGGTCAGCTCCACCCGGTGCAGCTCGTCCCCGCTCGACGCGGTGTAGCCCTCGTTGAAGATCAGGTAGAGCACGCGCAGCACCGCGCCCAGCCGCTCGTCCCGGTCGGCCGCCGAAGGCAGCGTGAAGCGCGCGCCGGCCGCCTCGATCCGCTGCTTGGCGCGGCGGATCCGCTGGCTCATGGTGGCCTCCGGCACCAGGTACGCGCGGGCGATCTCGGCGGTGCTCAACCCGCCCACCGCCCGCAGCGTGAGCGCCACCTGGGCGCTGACCGGCAGCGTCGGATGACAGCAGAGGAACAGCAGCTTCAGCGTGTCGTCCCCGCTCGGCGGCTCCTCGTCGGCGGGCGGCGCGACCGCCGCGTACGCCGGCTGCCGGACCGCCACCGCGACCTCGCGCTCCCGGCGGGCGTGCTCGCTGCGCCACTCGTCGGTGAGCCGGCGGGTCGCCACGGTGACCAGCCACGCGCGGGGATGTTCCGGCACGCCCTGCCCCGGCCACTGGGTGGCGGCGGCCAGCAACGCCTCCTGGACCGCGTCCTCGCAGGCGAAGAACTGGCCGTGCCGGCGCACGAGCACGCCGAGGACCTGCGGCGCGAGCGTCCGCAGCAGGTCCTCGAACGCCCGGGACGTCACATCTCCGTCCCGGCCTGCTCCATCACCGCGCGCACCTCCAGCACGCCGAAGCCGTGCCGCACGTCCGGCCAGCGCGCGGCGATCTCGGCGGCCCGCTCCGGGGTCTCGCAGTCGACCGTCAGGTAGCCGGCGAACTGCTCCTTGCTCTCCACGAACGGCCCGTCGGTGATCTCGGTGCCGCCGGCCGCCGGCCGGACCGTACGGGTCTGCGACGGGTGGGCCAGCGCCTCCCCGCCGACCAGCTCGCCGGACTCGGTCAGCTCCTTCATGATGACGTCGACCTCACCGAAGATCGCGTTGCGCTCGGCCTCGGTCAGCTCGTCGGCGAAGCCGGGCCGGTTCCAGATCAGCAGCATGTACTTCACGGTCACTCCTCGGGTCGGGGCCACCGTCGGTGGCGCCTCGCAGACGGGTCGGAGCCGGCCGCCCCGATCCGACACGTCGAGCCGACTTTCTATTCGGGCTCGGCCACGAAGACGACGCGCAGGTAGTGCGGCGGTCTGGTGGGCATGATCGGCTCTCCTGGACTTCAGAGGAGATCATGCTTCCAGCCCGTCCCTGATCAGGACAAGTGCAGCCCGGCAAGGTGGAGACTCCGCTACTCGCCTCGCTCACTGACCCAGCGGTCGGTTACGCAGCGCGTTCGGCTGGGGTGGGTGCGGAGAGTAATGGCATTGCCCGGGAGTGGCTGGCGCATCTCGGTGCCTTTGCTCTGCAGCCACATCCGCATCACGCGGTTTACCTGCTGTTCCGTCAGGGGCACCGATGTCGGCGACAACCCGGTTCGGTCGCGTTCCGTAACCGCTGCGCGGATGGCTGCAGAGCAAAGGCGCCGAGGGGTCACCTCCACCCCGGACATCGCCATCACGCCTGGTAACCAGCTCGCGCGCGCCGGACACGAGCCCAGACCCCCCGCACCGCGGCGATCATGAAGTTGGCGGTATGCGATGTCCGCTTCGTCGCCGGCCAACTTCATGATCGACGCAGGACGAGCCGGGCCGAGTTCAGCGGGCTCCGCGCAGGGGGCGGGGTGGCTGGGTGGGGGCGGTGAGGGAGGCTCGGTCGGCGGCGGTGGTGCCGGATGACCAGCCCTCGCTGTCGCGCACCTGGAGGCGGTGCCGTGTGGTGCCGGGGAAGAGCTGCTCGGTGCGTTCCCGGACGGCGTCCGTGCGGGCCGCCAGCACCGGAAGCAACCGGTCGTCGGTGTGCTCCTCGGCCGCCGCCGCGCTGGCCGCCCGCAGCCGCTCGCCGATCCGCAGCGCGAACGCGTTGAGGAACGACTCGTCGTAGCCCTTGGTGCGCCGCCCGCTGCCCTTGCCGCGCCCGGCCCGCCCGCGCAGCATCGCGGCGGTGGCCTGCACCAGCAGCGACGTGTGCAGCAGCTCCACCGCGGCCAGGTCGGCGGGGAAGCCGAGCACGGTGGCGAAGCCCAGGTCGTCGGACCAGACCGACTCGCACCGGTTCGCGCCCGCCACCTCCTGGATCAGCAGCGCCTTCGCCGCCGCGTACGGGGCGTCGGTGCCCAGGCGCATCCCGCTCGGCCGGTCGGGGCGGGCGGCGGTGGCGTCGAGCAGCGCCGTGTCGATGCTGTGCCGGGCCATCAGCTCCTGCGCCTTGGCGGTGAACGCCTCCGCCTCGGCCGGGAACGCGGTCGACTCCGCCTTCGCCAGCAGCGCGCGTACCCGGTCGAGCATCCGGGAGCCGGTGGCCGGGACGGCGGCGAGCGGGACGGCGGCGGCGCCGGGCGGCGGCCGGAGCAGCGCGATCGGCGGCAGCCCCTCGATCAGGACGAGCGCGTCGACCGCGTCGCGCAGCGCGGTGATCCGGTCGCCGTCGGCGCGGCGGTCCAGCCAGCCGGCGTCGGCGTCCCAGCGCGCGCCCAGGTCGGTGAGCTGCTCGTCGAACCAGGTCGGGACCGGGTCGGGCAGCGCGCGTCGCTGGGCGGCCAGCGCGTCGCGCAGCAGCCGGGCGCCGCGCGGGGTGAGCCGCCGGGTGGCGAGCCGGTCCAGGTCGACCGGTTGCCACCCGCGCGGCCAGAGCCGGCCCAGCGTCCGGCACAGGCGGGTGAGTAGCGCCGCGTCCACCGCCGGGCCGTCGCCGACCACCAGCCGGTCGAGGGCGCGCTCGGCGGCGCGTACGTCGGCGCCGCGCGCCGCCACGAGGGCGGCGTCGAGCAGCGGCTCGGCTGAGGACACGGGTGGCTCTCCCTGGACTCCGACAGGCGGCAGGTCGCCCACCCCGTACCCGACGGTACCCGGCCCGCGGGTTCAACCGACCGGCCCCGGCGTCCGTACTCTCCTGCGGGAGCACGGGCGGGGCGACGGACGGAGAGCGACGTGGGCGGGCGGGACCGGGGCGTGCATCGGCGGCGACGGAGGTCGCGGGCCGGGGTCCGCGCGCTGGTGGCGGTGCTCGTCGTGACCGGCCTCACGGCCGGCGGTGGGTACGTGGTGCGCCGCCACCCGGACCTGCTGGCCTCGGCCCGGGTGGAGCGGACCGTGCCGGCGGCGGTGCCGTCCGCGCGCCCGGCGGCGACGGCCGCCCCGACACCGGTCCCGGTGGCCGGCCGGGTGCCGCCCGGCATCAGCTACCCGGCCCGGGGCGGGGGCGGTTTCCGGACCGCCGACACGGTCGGCGCGGTGGCCGGACGCTCCGGCGAGCTGCTGCGGTACCGGGTCGCGGTGGAGGACGGCATTCGCAACCTGGACGTCGAGCGCTTCGCCCGGGAGGTCGCGGCGACGCTCGCCGACCGGCGGGGGTGGACCGGCGACGGCCGGTGGCGGCTGCAACGGGTGGGCCGGGACGGCCCGGCCGACTTCACCGTGCTGCTGACCACGCCGGTGACCCGGGGCGAGCTGTGCGACGACCCGAGCGACCGCTACACCTCCTGCCGCAACGGCGACCGGGTCGTGATCAACATGGCCCGCTGGGTCTACGGGGTGCCGCACGTGCCCGACCTGGACCTCTACCGGCAGTACCTGCTCAACCACGAGGTGGGCCACCGGCTGGGCCGGGGCCACGAGCGCTGCCCCCGGTCCGGTGGCCCGGCCCCGGTGATGGTGCAGCAGACGCTCGGCCTGCACGGCTGCGCGCCGAACGCCTGGCCGCTGGTCGGCGGCGAGCCACTGGCCGGCCCGTCCGGCCAGTACGACGACCCGATCCCGGCCGGGGACCACTGAGCCGCCGGGCCGGCGGATAGATACTGGGCCGGTGGAGAACCGCCCCCGCCTGCTGCTCGTCGAGGACGACCGCGCCCTGTCCGGTCTCCTCGCCGACCTGCTCGCCGACGAGGGGTACGAGGTCGAGGTGGCCGGCGACGGGCACCTCGGCCTGCACCGCGCGCTGACCCGGGACTACCAGGTGATGGTGGTCGACCGGGGGCTGCCCGCGCTGGACGGCCTGGAGCTGGTCGCCCGGGCGCGGGCGCACGGCGTCACCTGCCCGGTGCTGCTGCTCACCGCCCGCGGCGCGGTGGCGGACCGGGTGGCGGGGCTGGACGCCGGGGCGGAGGACTACCTGGTCAAGCCGTTCGAGGTGGCGGAGCTGACGGCCCGGCTCCGGGCGTTGCGCCGCCGGCACCCGGACGCGGCGGGCTGGTTGCCGCTGGGCCGTCGCCGGCTCGACGTGGGCAACCGCCGGGTGGTCGACGGCACCGAGGAGATCCCGCTCTCCGCCCGCGAGTTCGCCGTGCTGCACGCGCTCGCCGGCCGGCCCCGCAAGGTCTTCACCCGGGCCGAGCTGCTGAGCACGGCGTTCGACCGGGCCGACGCGCCGGGCACGGTCGACGCCTGCGTCCACCACCTGCGCCGCAAGCTCGGCCGGGACGCGGTCCGCACGGTGCACGGGCTGGGCTACCGGCTCGGGGCCGGCTGAGCGTGGACGAGGCGAGGCTCACCCGCGCCCGGCGGCGCAGCGTGGCGCAGACCGCCGGCGCGATCGGGCTGGTCCTGCTGCTGGTGGGCGCGCTGATGTACGCGCTGACCAGCCGGCAGGAGTCGCGGGCGCTGGACGGCGAGCTGAGCCGGGTGCTGGCCGCGGCCGAGGACGTGGACGACCCACCACCGGGTCAGTTCCTGGCCCGGCTGCGCCCCGGCGACCCGGTCGTCGAGGTGACCCCTGGTGCGTCGCCGGAGCTGACCCGGGTGCTCGACCGGGCGGTACGCCGCACCCCGGGCCGCCGCGACGCGACGGCCGGCGAGGACCGGCCGGTCCGGCTGGCGGTGGAGCAGCGGCCGGACGGCACCCGCTGGGCGGTCGCCGCCGACCTGGCCCCGCTGCACCGGCGGCAGGGCCAGCTCGGTCTGGCGCTGCTCGTCGCCGAGCTGGCCGGGCTGGCCGGCGCGCTGGTCACGGCGACGCTGCTGGCCCGGCGGGCGGTCGCCCCGCTGGCCACCGCGCTGGGCATGCAGCGCCGGTTCGTGGCGGACGCCTCGCACGAGCTGCGGGCCCCGCTGACCGTGCTGCACACCCGGGCGCAACTGCTGGCCCGGCGTGCCCGAGAGCAGCCGGCGGACCGGCTGGCCGGGCAGCTCGACCAGCTCGTCGCGGACACCCGGGCGCTCGGCGAGGTGGTCGAGGACCTGCTGGTGTCGGCCGCCGCCGAGCACCAGCCGCTGCCGGACACCGAGGTGGACCTGGCCGAGGTGGCCGGCGAGGTGGTGGCGAGCATGTCCGCGTACGCCGCCGAGCGGCAGGTCGAGCTGCGGTGGGTGACCGGTGGTCCGGCGCCGGTCCGGGGCGCCCGGGCGGCCCTGCGCCGGGCGTTGACGGCGCTGGTGGACAACGCGGTCGGGCACGTGCCGGCGGGCGGCCACGTCACCGTCACCGTGGCCCGCCGGGACGGGCGGGTGGCCGCCGAGGTCGCCGACGACGGGGTCGGTCTGGACCCGGCGGAGGCGGACCGGCTCTTCGCCCGGTTCGCGCACGGCACGTCCGGGGCGGGCCGCCGGTTCGGCCTCGGTCTCGCCCTGGTGCAGCACGTGGCGGGGGCGCACCGGGGCGCCGTCGAGGTGACCGGCGCGCCGGGGCGCGGCGCCACCTTCACCCTGCTGCTGCCGTCCGCCTGAGGGGACCGGCGCACCTCGGGCGCGGTCGGGCGCAAGAACTTCGCAAGAAACGCGGGGCACTGTGGGGCCGGACCGGACCCGACGCCGAGGAGATCGACGTGCCTGACTCCGTGAACGGATTGCCGCTGCACCCGCTGGTGGTGCACGCCGTGGTGGTGCTGCTGCCGCTGGCCGCGCTGGGCGTGGTGGCGCTGGCCGTGCGACCCGTGTGGCGGGGGCGCTTCGGCTGGCTGGTGGTGCTGGTCGCCGCGCTGGCCACCGCCGCGATCCCGCTCGCCACCGAGAGCGGGGAGAGCCTGGAGCACCGGGTCGGCGACCCGGGCCGGCACGCCGAGCTGGGCGACCAGTTGATCTGGTTCGCGCTGCCGCTGCTCGTCGTCGCGGTCGCGCTGGTCTGGCTGCACCGGCGCGCGGAGCGGCCGGCCGGCGACGGGACCCGGTCCGGGCCGGGCGCGCTGGGCGTGGTGGTGGCCGTGTTCGCGGTGGTGGTGGCCGCGGCGAACCTGGTGCAGGTCTACCGGGTGGGCGACTCCGGCGCGAAGGCGGTCTGGGGCGACGTCCCGGCGGCCACCGCGGAGCACGGCGACTGACCCCGCCGGGACTGCGGCTCCCGCCGACCGGTGGTGAGATGGACGCATGGACTACGTGACGTTCGGTTTCACCGGTCTTCAGGTGTCCCGGCTCTGCCTGGGTTGCATGAGCTACGGCGAGCCGGGGCGGGGCACGCACCCCTGGTCGCTGCCGGAGGACGCCGCCCGCCCCTTCATCCGGCAGGCGCTGGAGCTGGGGGTGAACTTCTTCGACACCGCAAACGTCTACTCCGACGGCACCAGCGAGGAGATCGTCGGCCGGGCGCTGAAGGACTTCGCCGACCGCGACGACGTGGTGATCGCGACCAAGGTGCACGGCCGGATGGGCGCGGGCCCGAACCGGGGCGGCCTGTCCCGCAAGCACATCATGAGTGAGATCGACGCGAGCCTGCGCCGGCTCGGCACCGACTACGTCGACCTCTACCAGATCCACCGTCTCGACCCGGTCACCCCGATCGAGGAGACCATGGAGGCGCTGCACGACCTGGTCCGGGCCGGCAAGGTCCGCTACCTCGGCGCCTCGTCGATGTACGCGTGGCAGTTCGCCAAGGCGCTCTGGGTCGCCGAGCGACACGGCTGGACCCGGTTCGCCTCCATGCAGAACCACTACAACCTGCTCTACCGGGAGGAGGAGCGGGAGATGCTGCCGCTCTGCCTCGACCAGGGCGTCGCGGTGATCCCGTGGAGCCCGCTGGCCCGGGGCCTGCTGACCCGGGATCCGGGGGAGCGGACCGCGCGGACGGACAGCGACGAGTTCGGCCGCACGCTCTACGCGCGGACCGAGGAGCACGACCGGGCGGTGGTCGACGCGGTGGGCCGGGTGGCCGGGCAGCGGGGCGTGCCGCGCGCGCAGGTGGCGCTGGCCTGGGTGGCGCGCCACCCGGCGGTGACCGCGCCGATCGTCGGCGCGACGAAGCCGCACCACCTGACCGACGCGGTCGCCGGGCTGGAGCTGGAGTTGACCGACGCCGAGGTGGCGGAGCTGGAGGCGCCGTACGTTCCGCACCCGGTGTCCGGTTTCTGAGGCCTACCGGGAGAACGCCGCCCAGATGTGCTTGGTGGTCTCGGTCGCGTACCAGCCGACGTCAAGCGAGATCGACTGGGCCAGGAACAGGCCGCGTCCGCCCGATTCCATCGGGCGGACGTCGGTCAGCTCCGGCACCGAGCTGACGTCGTGGTCGGCCACGTCGAGCAGGAACCGGTCGTCGGTGGCCAGCAGCGTGACGATGGTGGGCGGGCGACCGTGCCGCAGCGCGTTGCTGGACAGCTCGGTGGCGACCAGCAGCACCATGTGCGGCACCTCGTCCAGGTCCTCGCCCTGCACCAGCCCGTGCCGGTTCAGCGCGTCGCGCAGCGAGGCCCGCACGTCACGCAGCTCCTCGGGAGTGTCGAGCACCCACCGCTCCAGCTCGGTGGCCTGTGGCGGTGGCGGCGAGGTGCGCAACTGTCCCATGATCTGCCTTTACCCTCCGTAGCGATCGGCTAAGCCCGGTGGGTGGGCCACACCGCGGTGACCGGTGACGTGTCGACCGCACGGATATCTGCTGTGGTCGATGTCACGCTACGGTGCCGGCACGCCGGCCGTCCCGCCGGCGCTCCGACGGGAGAACGCCATGACCACACCGTGGAAAGCCGTCACCGCCCTCGCCGCCGCGTTCCTGCTGATCCTGCCCGGCGGGGTCGCCGCCCGGGCCGCGAGCACGCCCGCCACCAAGCCGCCGGTCGCCGGCACGCTGCGTGCGTACCCGGTCTCCGCCGTCTACGTCGCCGGGGTCTCCTCCGGCGGCTACCTGGCCACCCAGCTCCAGGTCGCCTACTCGTCCCGGATCCGGGGCGCGGCGATCTTCGCGGCCGGGCCGTACTACTGCGCGCAGAACAGCGTCCCGCAGGCGCTCTACGGCTGCGGCGACAACATCTACCCCACCTACCTGGGCAACCTGGAGGCGTACACCCGCACCTGGGCCGGGTACGGCTGGATCGACGGCACCGGCAACCTCTCCGGCCAGCCGGTCTACGTCTACCACGGCAACAACGACGCGACGGTGAAGAAATCGGTCACCGACGACCTGGTGCGGTACTACCAGGACTTCGGCGCGCGGGTCCGCTACGACTCCGGCAGCGCGGCCGGACACTCGTGGGTCACCCCCTACGGCACGGTCGGCTGCACCGCCACCGCCTCGCCGTACCTCGCCGACTGCGGCACCGACCCGCAGGGCGCGTTCCTCGGGCACCTGCTCGGCCCGGTCGCCGCGCCGAACACCGGCCCGCTGACCGGCACCCTGATCCGATTCAGCCAGGACAGCTTCGCGGTCAACGGCTGGGCCAACGGGCTGAGCATGGACGCCAACGGCTTCGCGTACGTGCCGAGCGCCTGCGCAGCCGGCACCACCTGCCGGCTGCTGGTCGCCCTGCACGGCTGCGCCCAGGGGTACGCGAAGGTCGGCACCGCGTTCGTCGACCGGGCCAACCTCAACCAGTACGCCGACACCAACCGGCTGATCGTGCTCTATCCGCAGGCCACCGCCAGCGGGGTCAACCCGAACGGCTGCTGGGACTGGTGGGGCTACCTCGGCTTCACCAACTATCCGATCAAGGGCGGCGCCCAGGTCGAGACCATCATGAACATGGTCCGCCGGCTGGACGGCTGACCCCGTGGGGGCCCGGCCCGACCTGCGGGTCTGGGCCGGACCGGGTCGCCTGGGGTACGGTCACCGCATGGTCGTGGAGGAACACTGGTGGAACGGCGTCAGCATCCCTCGCGGGCGCCGCGACGTCTACATCTGCACCGACGGGCAGCAGTGGCAGGTTCAGGCCCAGATCGGCGGCGCCGCCGGCCGGTCCAAGGTCCAGCAGTGCCCGAGCCGCGTCTCGGCGAGCATCCTCGCCGGCGCCTGGCGGTCGAGCGGCACCGGCTGGCGGGAGATGCCCCGCTGAACCCGGCCCGGCGGTCACTCCCGACCGCCGCTCACGGCGCGGTCGACGAGTGACTCGGCGACCTCCCGCAACTTCCGGTTGGAGTCCTGCGACACCCGGGCGAGGATGGTGAACGCCTCCTCGGCCGAGCAGCGGCGCTGGCCCATGATGATGCCTTTGGCCTGCTCGATCACCGCCCGGCTCTGCATCGCCTCCTGCATCTGCTGCGCCAGCGTGGCGGTGCTCTCGTAGAGGTGGACGTTGGCCAGCGCGATGGCGCCGTAGCCGGCCAGGGTCTGCGCGAGTTCGACCTGGGCGTCGAGGGCCCGCGGCTCGGCGGCATAGATGTTGAGCGCGCCGACCATCGCCTCCTGGATGGGCAGCCCGATCGACAGGGAACTGGCCGCGCCCGCCTTATGGGCCCGGGTGGCCCACTCCGGCCAGCGGCTCTCCGCCGACATGTCCGGCACCAGCATGGCGGTGCCGGTGGTCGCGGCGTCCAGGCACGGGCCGCGGCCCTGCTCGTACTGCCACTCGTCGAGGGTCAGGGCCAGGTCGCCGGTGTGCGCGGCGGTGTGCGCCTCGGCGCCCTGGACCAGGGTGACCGAGACCTCGGCGGCGCCGCGGATCGTGTCCTTGGCGACCTGCGCGATGGTCGACAACACCACGTCGAGGTCGACCTCGTCGTACTTGATCCGGCCGAGTCTGATCAAGGCTGCGGCGAGGTCGGGGTGGGCCTGCGGCATGAGCTGTGACGTCCTTGTGCGAAGCGCCGTCGCCCCAGGGGGGTGGGACGGCGGGTGGCGGGGGACGGCCCGCGGTCGCGGACCGCTGTCCGATCCGACGGATCGGGACACGCGCCGCTTCTTGACGCTCGTTCGTGACGTCCCGGACGGGACGTCAGTTACGGAACAACTCTACGACCCGGCGGGGGACCGGACGACTCGACGTGCCGTCACCCGGTCGACCGCGGGAACCGATGTCCGTTCGACGACCTCGAACCCGGAGAACGTGCCGGTCACGCCGAGGACGCGGCGGACCACCGGGGACGGATAGCAGAGGGTCAACCGTCCACCCCGCTCGGCCATCAGGTTCCGGATCCGCATCAGCGCGTCGATGCCGTGCGCGCCGAAGAACGTGACCTTCGAGAGGTCCACCGCCACCAGCGGCCCCTGGACGGCGACGTTCTCCAGCAGCTCCACCAGCAGGTGGGCGTTGCTGAGGTCGACCTCGCCGGCGACCGAGACCCTGGTCACGTCGCCCCGGACCGCACAGCTCAGCGACATGATCGGCTCGTCCGGCCGGAACGACCCGGACGCGGTCGGCACGTGATGACGGCCGAAGCCCGGCAACTCCCCCGACATGGCACCTCCCACCCGATGATTCGGCGGACGCTCAGCGGCCGGGAACGAGGCTGGCCGGGAGCGGGTGGTGGGCACATGTCTTGACCCGTGCCTCGACAGTACGTCGCTCCGATCGTCGTCGCACCTCGCGTTCCCGTGCCCCCGGTCCCACCGGTGGGTAGGTTGGGCGGTGCCCGACCGTCCCGACCACCGGCCGGCGAAGGAGCGCTGATGGCAGCCCCGAGCACGGACCCGGGTGAGGCGCTCGCCGAGCTGAGCCGGATCCGGCTCGACGAGACGAGCCTGGAGGACGTCCTGCGGCGTGTCGCCGAGCTGGCGAACCGGACCGTTCCGGGCAGCGCGCACGTGACCGTCACGCTCGCCCGGGACGGTCACAACTCCAGCGCCGCGTGCACCAGCGACCTGGCCCGGGAACTCGACGAGCGACAGTACCGGCACGAGCGCGGTCCCTGCCTGGACGCCGCGGCGAGCGCGGCCAGCATCTCGCTGCCGGACACGGCGGTGGAGGAGCGCTGGCCGGAGTGGGCCGCGCACGCTCGGGCGGCGGGGGTCGGCAGCGCCCTGTCGATCGGGCTGCCGATCCAGGAGGCGGTCACCGGCGCGCTCAACCTGTACGGCATGTCCGCGCACGCGTTCGACACCGAGGCCGTCCGGGCGGCGGAGAACTTCGCCGCGTACGCCGCCGTCGCGCTGGCCAACGCGCACCTCTACGACAACGCCGCCACGGTGGCCCGGCAGATGCAGGAGGCGATGCGCAGCCGGGCGGTGATCGAGCAGGCCAAGGGCATCGTCATGGGTGAGCGGCGGTGCTCGGCCGACGAGGCGTTCGCGTTGCTGTCGAAGCTCTCCCAGGACACCAACTGCAAGGTCCGCGAGGTGGCCGAGACCCTGGTCGCCAACGCCGCCACCCGCTGACCCCGGCGCGGGATTGACCCGCCGGGAAGCGGGTACGCGCGGCCGTGGCCGGTGCGGGGACGGGCGGACGGGGCTTCGCCGACCGATGGCGTGCCGCGCCGGCACTGCTGGCCGACCGGTTCCGGCGGGCCCGTGCGGGCGCCGGGCTGGCCGCCCAGGCGGGACTCGCCGCGGGCCTGTCGTGGTGGGTCGCGGACTCATTGTTGGACATCGCCCAACCGGTCTTCGCGCCCATCTCGGCGGTGGTGGCGCTCGCCGCCTCGGTGGGCCAACGCCTGCGCCGTACGGTGGAACTGATCATCGGGGTGGCGGTGGGCATCCTGATCGGCGACCTGCTGATCCGCCTGGTCGGGGCCGGTGCCTGGCAGCTCGGTCTGATCGTGACGCTGGCGGTCGTGGTGGCGGCGGCCGTCGGCCGCAGTCCGGCGCTCGTGGTGCAGGCCGGCGCGACGGCCGTGCTGATCGGCACGCTGACGCCGTCGGTGCCGAACCTCGAGGTGCCCCGGGTGCTGGACGCGCTGGTCGGCGGCGGGGCCGCGCTGCTGGTCACCGCCGTGCTGCTGCCGCTGAATCCGCTGCGGATCGTCAACCGGGCGGCCGGTCCGGCGCTGGACCTGCTCGCCGAGCAGTTGGACCGCACCGCCGAGGCGCTGCGCGAGCGGGACGCCGAGGCGGCCCGGGTGGCCCGCGACCGGCTGCGCGACAACAAGGCGGAGATGGGCGCGTTCGGCGAGGCGGCGCAGGGTGCCCGGGAGGCCGCCACGCTCTCCCCGGTCTACTGGACCGCCCGGGAGGGGCCGCTCGGCCGGTACGCCAGGTCCGTGGAGCCGGTGGACCGGGCGATGCGCAACAGCGGCACGCTGATCCGGCGGGCGGTCACCCTGCTCGCCGACGGGGAGCGGGTGCCGGACGCCATGCCGGCCGCGGTGTCGGCGCTGGCCGAGGCGGCCCGGAAGCTGCGCAGGGAGTTCGCCCGCGGCGCGGCCGAGCCCAAGCACTGCCGCGAGGCCGCCCTGCGGGCCGTCGCCGAGGCCGGCCACGCCTACCGGGCCGGGGTGGACTTCTCCGGCGCGGTCGTGGTGGCCCAGGTGCGCACCACGGCCAGCGACCTGCTGGTCGCCACCGACGTGGACCAGGACGAGGCGAACCGGTTGGTCCGCTCGGCCTTCGGCCCGCTCGACCCCTCGGCGTGAAAGGCGCGTCAAGAAACCGCGGCCCGGCGTGATGGTCGCGTTATAGCCCCTGTCGGTGGGCCCGACCTGGCGTTGTGATTGCCCGGCGCGACCGGAAGGCGGTCGCGGGGACATATTTCCGCTAGGAGAGGTCAGCCGTGTCTGACGTGCTGTTCGTGATGCTGACGGTGGGGCTGTTCGCGGCTCTCGCCCTCGTGGTGAGGGGTGTGGAGAAGCTGTGAGCGCCGTCAACGCCGTCGGCCTGGTGCTGGCGATCGGGCTGGGCGTGTTCCTGGTCGTCGCCCTGCTGTTCCCGGAGCGCTTCTGATGAGCGCGACCACAGCCGGGGTGCTGTTCGTGCTGTCGCTGGTGGTGGCGCTGGCGGCCGTCCACCGGCCGTTCGGCGACCACATGTACCGCGTCGTCACCGGCACCCGGTCCGCCCGCGTCGAGCGGGGCGTATACCGACTGGTCGGGGTCAACCCGGCCGCCGAGCAGACCTGGGGCGCGTACGTCCGCAGCGTGCTCGCCTTCTCGGCCGTCTCGCTGCTGTTCCTCTACGCGTTGCAGCGCCTGCAGAACCACCTGTGGCTCTCGCTGGGCCGCGACCCGGTGGTGCCGCACGGCGCGTGGAACACGGCCGTGTCGTTCGTGACCAACACGAACTGGCAGTGGTACTCGGGTGAGTCGACCATGGGCCACCTGGTGCAGATGGCCGGCCTGGCGGTGCAGAACTTCGTCTCCGCCGCGGTCGGCATCGCCGTCGCGGTGGCCCTGGTGCGCGGCTTCGCCCGCAGCCGCACCGGCGAGCTGGGCAACTTCTGGGTCGACCTGGTCCGCGTCACGCTGCGGATCCTGCTGCCGATCGCGGTGCTCGGCGCGTTCGTCCTGATGCTCGGCGGGGTGGTGCAGAACCTGTCCGGCGGCACCGACGTGACCACCCTGACCGGCGGCGGCCAGACGATCACCGGCGGACCGGTGGCCGGCCAGGAGGTGATCAAGGAGCTGGGCACGAACGGCGGCGGCTTCTACAACGCCAACAGCGCCCACCCGTTCGAGAACCCGACCGCCTGGACGAACTGGCTGGAGATCTTCCTGATCCTGGTGATCCCGTTCAGCCTGCCCCGGGTCTTCGGCCGGATGGTCGGGCAGAACCGGCAGGGCCACGCGATCACCGCCGTGATGGCGATCCTCGCGCTGGCCAGCATCACCCTGACCAACGTCTTCGAGCTGGCCGGGCACGGCACGGTGCCGCAGGCCGTCGGCGCGGCGCTGGAGGGCAAGGAGGTGCGGTTCGACGTGTCGAACTCGGCCACCTTCGCGGCGGCCACCACGCTCACCTCGACCGGCGCGGTCAACTCGTTCCACGACTCGTACACCGCGCTGGGCGGGATGATGACGCTGGGCAACATGATGCTCGGCGAGGTCGCGCCGGGCGGCGTCGGCGCCGGCCTGTACGGGCTGCTGATCCTCGCCGTGATCACGGTCTTCGTCGCCGGCCTGATGGTCGGCCGCACGCCGGAGTACCTGGGTAAGAAGATCGGGTCGCGCGAGATCAAGTTCGCCTCGGCGTACTTTCTGGTCACGCCCGCGCTGGTGCTCACCGGCACCGCCGCCGCGTTCGCCACCGGCAACGCCTCGACCGCGCTCAACGTCGGCCCGCACGGGCTCTCCGAGGTGCTCTACGCGTTCACCTCGGCGAGCAACAACAACGGTTCGGCGTTCGCCGGCATCACCGTGAACACGCCCTGGTGGAACATCGCCCTGGGGCTGTGCATGCTGCTCGGCCGGTTCCTGCCGATCATCTTCGTGCTCGCGCTGGCCGGCTCGCTGGCCCGCCAGCAACCCACGCCCGCGTCCGAGGGCACCCTGCCGACCCACCGGCCGCTCTTCGTCGGCATGGTCGTCGGCGTCACGGTGGTCCTCGTCGCGCTCACCTTCCTGCCCGCCCTCGCGCTCGGCCCGCTGGCCGAAGGGCTGTGACCACCATGAGAGACAAGGACATGACGGCACCTCTGCACCCCGCCGGAGCGCCGGCGGCCCCCGGCGGCCGGGTCGGCGGCGGGCTGCTCGACCCGCGCCAACTGGTCGCGTCGCTGCCCGACGCGCTGCGCAAGCTGGACCCGCGCACGCTGTGGCGCAACCCGGTGATGCTGATCGTGGAGATCGGCGCGCTGTTCACCACCGTCCTGGCGGTGGCCGACCCGTCCGTCTTCGCCTGGGCGATCACGGTCTGGCTGTGGCTGACCGTGGTCTTCGCCAACCTGGCCGAGGCGGTCGCCGAGGGGCGCGGCAAGGCACAGGCCGCCACGCTGCGGCGGGCCAAGCAGGACACCATCGCCACCCGCCTGCTCGGCTGGACGCCGGGCGCGGCGGCCAACGCCTACCGCGACGAGGCGGTGCCCGCGCCGCAACTGCGGCAGGGCGACGTCGTGCTGGTCGAGGCCGGGCAGATCATCCCCGGTGACGGCGACGTCGTCGAGGGCATCGCCAGCGTCGACGAGTCCGCCATCACCGGCGAGTCCGCCCCGGTCATCCGGGAGTCCGGCGGCGACCGCAGCGCGGTCACCGGCGGGACCCGGGTGCTCTCCGACCGGATCGTCGTCCGGATCACGCAGAAGCCGGGCGAGAGCTTCATCGACCGGATGATCGCGCTGGTCGAGGGCGCCGACCGGCAGAAGACGCCGAACGAGATCGCGCTCAACATCCTGCTGGCCGCGCTCACGGTCATCTTCCTGCTCGCGGTGGTCACGCTCCAGCCGATGGCGATCTTCGCCAAGGGCTGGCAGGCCGCCGCGCCGGACACGCAGGCGATCACCGACTCCGGCGTCACCGGCGTCGTGCTGGTCTCGCTGCTGGTCTGCCTGATCCCGACCACCATCGGCGCGCTGCTCTCCGCGATCGGCATCGCCGGCATGGACCGCCTCGTCCAGCGCAACGTGCTGGCCATGAGCGGCCGGGCGGTCGAGGCGGCCGGCGACGTCAACACGCTGCTGCTGGACAAGACCGGCACGATCACCCTGGGCAATCGGCAGGCCGCCGAGTTCCTGCCGGTGGCCGGCGTGGACGCGGCCACCGTCGCGAACGCGGCCCAGCTCGCCAGCCTGGCCGACGAGACGCCCGAGGGGCGCTCGGTGGTGGTGCTGGCCAAGAACGAGTACGGGCTGCGCGAGCGTGAGCCCGGCCTTGTCCCGCACGCCACCTTCGTACCGTTCACCGCGCAGACCCGGATGAGCGGCGTCGACCTCGCCGCCGCCGACGGCGGCGTCCGGCGGATCCGCAAGGGCGCCGCCGCCGCCGTGATGAAGTGGGTACGCGAGCACGGCGGCCACCCGACCGAGCAGGTCGGTGAGCTGGTCGACGCGATCAGCGGCACCGGCGGCACGCCGCTGGTGGTCGCCGAGCACCCCGCCGGCGAGCCGGCCCGGGCGCTGGGCGTCATCCACCTCAAGGACGTGGTCAAGGCCGGCATGCGCGAGCGCTTCGACGAGATGCGCCGGATGGGCATCCGGACCGTGATGATCACCGGGGACAACCCGCTCACCGCGAAGGCCATCGCGGACGAGGCCGGCGTGGACGACTTCCTCGCCGAGGCCACGCCGGAGGACAAGCTCGCCCTGATCAAGAAGGAGCAGGAGGGCGGCCGGCTGGTCGCGATGACCGGCGACGGCACCAATGACGCGCCCGCGCTGGCCCAGGCGGACGTCGGCGTGGCCATGAACACCGGCACGTCGGCCGCGAAGGAGGCCGGCAACATGGTCGACCTCGACTCCGACCCGACCAAGCTGATCGAGATCGTGGAGATCGGCAAGCAGCTCCTGATCACCCGCGGGGCCCTGACGACCTTCTCGATCGCCAACGACATCGCGAAGTACTTCGCGATCATCCCGGCCATGTTCGCCGGCATCTACCCGTCGCTGGACCGGCTCAACGTCATGCGGCTGGCCAGCCCCGAGTCGGCGATCCTCGCCGCGGTCGTGTTCAACGCGATCGTCATCGTCGCGCTCATCCCGCTGGCCCTGCGCGGCGTGCGCTACCGCCCGGCCAGCGCCTCGAAGCTGCTCAGCCGCAACCTGTGGCTCTACGGCCTCGGCGGCATCGTGGTGCCGTTCGTCGGCATCAAGCTCATCGACCTGCTCGTCCAGTTCATTCCGGGGATCTCGTGATGCGCCTTCCCAGTTGGCTCTCCCAGCACCTGGCCGCCCTGCGCGCCGTGCTCGTGTTCACCGTGCTGCTCGGGCTGGCGTACCCGCTCGCCCTGGTCGCCGTCGGCCGGCTCCCCGGCCTCGACGGCCGGGCGGACGGCTCGCTGGTCACCGCCGGCGGCCGGACCGTCGGCAGCTCGCTGATCGGGCAGTCGTTCACCGACGCGGACGGCAACCCCGTCCCGCGTTACTTCCAGTCCCGCCCGTCCGCCGCCGGCGACGGCTACGACCCGACCGCCACCGCGGCGAGCAACCTCGGCCCGGAGAGCGTGGTGGACACGCTCGCCGCCGACCCCGCCGACTCCACGTCGAGCCTGCTCACCCAGGTCTGCGCGCGCAGCCGGGCGGTCGGCGAGCGGGACGGCGTGGACGGGCGGCGGCCCTACTGCACGCCGGACGGGGTCGGCGCGGTGCTGGCCGTGTTCCGCGCCGACGGTCTCACCGGCCGGATCACCCGGGTGGTCAGCGTCAACCAGGTCGCCCCGGCGACGCCGTTCGTCAGCTCGTGGCAGGGCGTGCCGGTCGAGCCGGCCGAGCCGGCCGAGGACTACGTGGCCGCCGGCGGGCTGATCGTCCCGGTCCGGGGGGACGCGCCGGCGGAGCCGGCCGTGCCGGCGGACGCGGTCACCGCCAGCGGCAGCGGCCTCGACCCGCACATCTCCCCGGCGTACGCGGAGATCCAGGTGGCCCGGGTGGCGCGGGAGCGCGGGGCGGACCCGGCGGCGATCCGCCGGCTGGTCGCCGCGCACACCGCTGGGCGGGCGCTCGGCTTCATGGGTGAGCCGGCGGTGAACGTGCTGGAGCTGAACGTGGCGCTGGACCGGGAGTTCCCGGCGCGCTGACGCCGGCGGGTGTTAAGAAGGGGCCCCGCCTATACCGGATGCGTTAAGCGGGGCCCCCTCCTTGTTCCTTGAGAGGATGAGGTGTGGGCAGAGGCGAGCTGCGGATCTACCTGGGCGCGGCCCCCGGCGTCGGCAAGACGTACGCCATGCTCGAAGAGGCCCGACGCCGCGCCGAGCGCGGCACCGACGTGGTCGTCGGGCTGGTCGAGACGCACGGCCGCCGGCACACCGCGGCCATGATCGGCGATCTGGAGCAGGTGCCCCGGCGCACGATCACCTACCGGGGCGTCGACCTCACCGAGATGGACCTGGACGCGGTGCTGGCCCGCCGGCCCGAGGTGGTGGTGGTCGACGAGCTGGCCCACACCAACGTCCCCGGCTCCCGGCACGACAAGCGCTGGCGGGACGTCCAGGAGCTGCTCGACGCCGGGATCAGCGTGCTCTCCACGGTCAACGTGCAGCACCTGGAGTCGCTCAACGACGTGGTCGCGCAGATCACCGGCGCCACCCAGCGGGAGACCGTGCCGGACCAGGTGGTCCGCGCCGCCGAGCAGGTCGAACTGGTGGACATGACGCCGGAGGCGCTGCGCCGCCGGATGGCGCACGGCAACATCTACCGGCCGGACCGGATCGACGCCGCGCTCGGCAACTACTTCCGGGTCGGCAACCTCACCGCGCTGCGCGAACTGGCGCTGCTCTGGCTCGCCGACAAGGTCGACGAGCAGCTCGACGCGTACCGGGCCCAGCAGGGCATCTCGGACACCTGGGAGGCGCGGGAACGGGTCGTCGTCGCGCTCACCGGCGGCCCCGAGGGCGAGACGCTGATCCGCCGGGCGGCCCGGATCGCCGCCCGCAGCAAGGGCGCCGACCTGCTCGCCGTGTACGTGGCCCGCAGCGACGGCCTGGCCGGCGCCGACCCGGCCCAGCTCGCCCGCCAGCGGGTGCTGGTGGAGAGCCTCGGCGGCACGTACCACCAGGTCCTCGGCACCGACATCCCGGCCGCGCTGCTCGACTTCGCCCGCGGCGTCAACGCCACCCAACTCGTGCTCGGCGCCAGCCGCCGGGGCCGGTTCGCGCAGATCTTCGCCCGGGGCGTCGGGGTGACCACCACCGCGCTCTCCGGCCCGATCGACGTGCACCTGGTCACCCACCCGCAAGCGGGACGCGGGCGCCGGGGCGCGGCGGTGCCGGCCGCGCTGTCCCGCCGGCGCCGGCTGCTCGGGTACGCGCTCGCCCTGCTCGGCATGCCGCTGCTCACGCTGCTGCTGCGGACGCTGCCCGACCTCACCCTGACCAACGACATCCTGCTCTTCCTCGCCGGCGTGGTCGGGGTGGCGCTGGTCGGCGGGCTGTGGCCGGCGCTGGTCGCCGCGCTCGGCGGTTCGCTGCTGCTCAACTGGTACTTCACCCCGCCGTTCCGGACGCTGACCATCGCCGAGGCGGACAACCTGCTCGCGCTCGGCGTGTTCGTCGGCGTGGCGGTCGCGGTGAGCGGCGTGGTCGACGTGGCGGCCCGGCGCACCCGGGAGGCGGCGCGCGCGTCCGCCGACGCGCAGACGCTGGCCACCGTGGCCGGCAGCGTGCTGCGCGGCGCGCGTCCGCTGCCGGCGCTGCTGGACCGGCTCCGGGAGACCTTCGGGCTGCGCGCGGTCAGCGTGCTGGAGCTGGCCGCCGAGGCGGAGGGGCGGCCGGGCCGGTCCGCCGAGGAGACCGCCTGGCGGGTGGTGGCCGGCGTCGGCGACCGGCCGCCCGGCAGCCCCAGCGCGGGGGAGACCGTGGTGCCGGTCGACGACCGGCTCAGCGTGGTGCTCGCCGGCCGCCGGCTGGAGGCCGCCGACCGTCGGGTGGTCGAGGCGTTCGCCGCCCAGGCCGCCGTCGCGCTGCGCCAGGAGCGGCTGGCCGAGGAGGCCGCCACCGCCCGCCCGCTCGCCGCCGCCGACCGGATGCGCACCGCGCTGCTCGCCGCCGTCAGCCACGACCTGCGGACGCCGCTGGCGTCGGCCAAGGCCGCGGTGAGCAGCCTGCGCAGCCATGATGTCGAGTTCGACGCCGACGACTCCGACGAGTTGCTGGCCACCGCCGACGAGTCGCTGGACCGCCTGGGCCGGCTGGTGGCGAACCTGCTGGACATGAGCCGCCTGCAGGCCGGCGCGCTGGGCGTCACCGCGACCGCGATCGGGCTGGAGGACGCCGTACCCCGGGCCCTGGACGAGCTGGGCGACGCGGCGGCCGAGGTGACCACGGACATCGCGCCGGACCTGCCGGCGGCGCTGGCCGACCCCGGCCTGCTGGAGCGGGTGCTGGTCAACATCGTCGCCAACGCGCTGCGGCACAGCCCGCCCGGCCGGCCGCCGACGATCACCGGCAGCGCGCACGGCGGCCAGGTCGAGCTACGAGTGATCGACATCGGTCCGGGCATCCCGGAGGACCAGTGGGAACACGTGTTCCTGCCGTTCCAGCGGCTCGGCGACCGGGACAACCAGACCGGAGTGGGGCTCGGGCTGGCACTGTCGCGCGGGCTGGCCGAGGCGATGGGTGGCAGCATCACCCCGGAGACCACGCCCGGCGGCGGTCTCACCATGGTGCTGCGGCTGCCGGCCGCCACCGACACCGGAGGGCCGCAGGAATGACCCGCATCCTGGTCGTCGACGACGAGCCGCAGATCCTGCGCGCCCTGCGGATCAACCTGCGCGCCCGGGGCTACGACGTCGAGGTCGCCGACAGCGGCGCGGGCGCGCTGAAGGCCGCCGCCGGCCACCCGCCGGACCTGGTGGTGCTCGACCTCGGCCTGCCCGACCTGGACGGCACCGAGGTCATCCGGGGGCTGCGCGGCTGGACCACCGTGCCGATCATCGTGCTCTCCGGCCGGGCCGGCAGCGAGGACAAGGTCGCCGCCCTGGACGCCGGCGCCGACGACTACGTGACCAAGCCGTTCGGGGTGGACGAGCTGCTCGCCCGCATCCGCGCGGTGACCCGCCGGCTCGCCCCGGCCACGCCCGCCGTCCCCGCGCTGCGGATCGGCCGCAACACCGTCGACCTGGCCGACCGGACCGTCACCCGGGACGACGGCACGGAGGTCAAGCTCACCCCCACCCAGTGGGCCATGCTGGAGAAACTGCTGCGCAACCCCGGCAAGCTGGTCAGCCAGCGGCAACTGCTGCACGACGTGTGGGGGCCGGGATACGAGCAGGAGACCAACTACCTGCGGCAGTACATGGCCCAGCTCCGGCGCAGGCTGGAGGACGACCCGGCCCGACCCCGGCACCTGATCACCGAGCCCGGCATGGGCTACCGCTACCGCCCCTGACGTTTGCGCCGACCCCGGCGGGGGACTCGGCGAGCCGGCCGGGCAGCGGGGGAGGGGCATGGCGGACGACCGGTTCGCGGCACCGCCGCCGGAGGGCTTCGGCCGGCGGCTGGACGAGCACGCCGTGGACGCCGGCGCGGCGGAGCCGGAACGACCCGCCGGCGTGGTCGACAGCGGCGTCTACGTCGACGGCGTACGACGGGCGTCGCCGATCGGCCTGGCCGACACGTTCCGCTGCCTGCAACAGCTCGACGACGCCATGGCCTGGATCGGGCTGCGCCGGCCCAGCCGGGAGCAGATCGCCTCGCTGGCCGCCGAGTTCCAGCTCCCCGAACTGGCCGTCGAGGACGCGATCAACGCCCACCAGCGCCCGAAGCTGGAACGGTACGACGACACCCTGTTCGTGGTGCTGCGCGCCGCCCGCTACCTCGACGCGCGGGACGCGGTCGAGTTCGCCGAGCTGCACCTCTTCCTCGGCCCCGGGTTCGTGATCACGGTCCGGCACGGCGGCACGCCCGACCTGGCCGCGGTGCGGCGCCGGCTGGAGGCCGAGCCGGGCGTGCTCGCGCTCGGCCCCGAGGCGGTCCTGTACGCGGTGCTCGACCGCGTGGTCGACGGCTACGCCCCGGTGGTCGCCGGCCTGGAGAACGACATCGACGAGATCGAGACCGAGGTGTTCGGCGGCGACCCGAACGCCAGCCGGCGCATCTACGAGCTGAGCCGTGAGGTGATCCAGTTCCAGCGGGCGGCGCGACCGCTGCTGAAGGTCGTCGAGGCGCTCTCCGACGGCTTCGACCGCTACCGCACCGACGAGGAACTGCGCCGCCGGCTGCGGGACGTGGCCGACCACCTCACCCAGGTGGTGGAGCGGGTGGACGGGTTCCGGCACCTGCTGCAGAGCATCCTGACCGTCAACGCCACCCTGGTCTCGCAGGTGCAGAACGAGGAGATGCGCAGCCTCACCGCGGCCAGCTTCGAGCAGAACGAGGAGGTCAAGCGCGTCTCCGCGTGGGCGGCGATCCTGTTCGCGCCCACCCTGATCGGCACCGTCTACGGGATGAACTTCACCCACATGCCGGAGCTGGGCTGGCGCTACGGCTACCTGTTCGCGGTCGCGCTGATGCTCGCCGTCTGCGGCGCGCTCTACCTGCTGTTCAAGCGCCGCGGCTGGCTGTGAGCCCGGGTGCCCGGGTGCGGCCCGGCCGGACCACCGCCCACAGCACCACGGTGCCGAGCAGCGCGGCGGCGGGGGCGACCAGCAGGCCGTACCGGATGCCGGCCGACACCCCGGCGAGCGCGGAACCGGCGGCGCTGCCCACCACGAACGCGGTGCTGACCCAGGCGAACGCCTCGGCCACCGTCCCCGGCTCGGCCAGCCGCTCGGCGGTGAGGAAGACGGCGGTCAGCACCGGCGGCAGCGCCAGCCCGCTCACCGCGAGCAGGCCGGCCATCGGCACCGGCCCGGGCGCCAGCAGCAGCGGCAGGAAACCGGCGGTGAGCGCGGCGGCCAGCACCGGCAGCCGGCCGGGGCCGCCCGGCCGGACCCGGGTCCAGGCCAGGCCGCCGACCAGCGCGCCGGCCGCCTGCGCGGCCAGCAGCCAGCCGCTGAGCCGCCGGTCGCCGGCCGACTCGGCGTAACCGGTCACCGCCACCGCGATGCTGCCGACCGCCGCGCCGACGCCGACCACGCCGAGCATCATCACCGCGAACCGGCGTACCCGCAGCGGCCCGGCCCAGTGCCGCACCGCGGCCACCCCGCGCCAGGCCCGGGCGGCCGGGCTGAGCGCGTACAGCGCGGTACCGGCGAGCTGCGCCACGGCGGCGGCGAGCAGCCCCGCGGACGGCCCGCCGACGGTCACCGCGAGCAGGGTGACCAGCGGCCCCGCCACGAAGATCACTTCTTGCAGTGCGATGTCCAGCGTGTACGCGGTGGGCACCGTGCCCGGCGGCAGCAGGTCCGGCCAGAGCGTGCGCAGGCACGCCTCCAGCGGCGGGGTGCCGAACCCGGCGACCGCCGCGCCGGTGACCGCGCCGGCCAGGTGCCCGCCGGTGAGCGCCACCGCGCCGAAGCCGAGGCCGGAGACGACCGCCGCGGCCCAGAGCACCGGCGGCTGCCGCCAGCGGTCCACCGCCCGGGCCAGCAGCGGCGTGCCGAGCGCCATCCCGGCGGTGTACGCGGCGACCAGCAGGCCGGCGGCGGCCAGGCTGAGCGACTGGCGGGCGAAGAGCAGCAGCGCCAGCGGGCCGCTGGCGGTGGGCAGCCGGCCGATCTGGCTGCCCAGGAGCACCCAGGCGACCTGCGGCGCACGCAGCACCGCCCGGATCGAGCTGTCGACGGACATGGGGGGTCGCTCCCGGAGGTGAGACGTCGGGTGAGAGGCGTGGCACGGAGTGCGCCTCAGGGAGCGAAGTCGGCCCGCTCGTGGTCGTCGCCGTAGAGCGGGAGCGCAGGCGTGATCCAGTGCGCGTACGCGGTCGCCGGAATCACCAGCCGACGGTAACCCATAGGGTGTCGGGATGGTTGACCGGCGAGCTGAGGTGCCGGCCCAGCGGGGGGACCGCCGTCGCGGCGGCGCGCAGCGGGGACTGGCGGGCCGGTGCGCCCGGCTCGTCGCGTCCCGACCGTTCGAGGTCGCGATCGTCGTGCTGATCATGGCCAACGGCGCGGTGCTGGGCATCGAGACGTACCCGCACACCGGCACCACGGCGTCGGTGCTGCGCGGGACCGAGTGGATGTTCCGGGTGGTCTTCGTCGTGGAGATCACCATCCGGGTGCTGGCGTACGGCCGCCGCCCGCAGGACTTCCTCCGGCACGGCTGGAACGTGTTCGACCTGCTGGTGACCGTGGCGATCTTCGTGCCGGGGCTGCACGGCGACTCGGCCGTGCTGCGGTTCGTCCGGGTCGCCCGGGTGCTGCGGCTGGTCCGCTTCTCGCCCGGCCTGCGCACCATCGTCACGGCGCTGTGGCGCAGCCTGCCCGGCGTGGCCGCGTTCCTCGCGCTGGCCGGCGTCACCCTCTACGTCTACGGCATGGCCGGCTGGCTCATCTTCGGCGACCGCTACCCGGAGCAGTACGGCGACATCGGCCGCTCACTGGTGACGCTGTTCGTGCTGCTCTCCCTGGAGACGCTGCCCGACCTGCTGGAGCAGGGCCTCGAGGTGTCGTCCTGGACGCTGCTCTACTACGTCAGCTTCGTGATGATCGCGGTCAACCTGCTGCTGAACATCCTCATCGCGGTCATCGTCAACTCGATGGAGGAGGCGCGCCGGCTGGAGATGACCGAGGGGTTGTCCCCGGACTACGACTCCGACGGCGACGGGGTGCCGGACGAGGTGGACCGGATCGCGATCAGCCAGCGCCTGGACGACCTGCGTACGGTCGTCGCCGAGCTGGAGCGGGAACTGCGTATCGACCGGGAGGACGCGCCCGGCGGCGGCCGGCGGCGGCCATGACAGTTGCGTGAAGAAACGCGCCTCGCGTTTGGGTGGCGGGCGGATCGGGGCACCGAACGGGACGACAGTTCATCGGAAGAACAGGACGGCTCTCGTGGAAGTCACCGGTTTCCTCACCGCCATCATCATCGGTCTCGTCATCGGCGCGCTCGGCCGCCTCGTGGTGCCGGGCAAGCAGAACATCCCGATCTGGCTCACGCTGGTCATCGGTGTGGTCGCCGCGCTCCTGGGCACGCTCGTGGCCGGCCTGTTCGGTGTCGACGACACCGCCGGCATCGACTGGATCGAACTGCTGATCCAGGTCCTCTTCGCCGCTGCCGGCGTCTACATCGCGGCTGGCGCATATGGGCGCCGTCGCCACTGACGCAGGAAAGGAGGGGCCCCTTCTTAACGCATTCCGCATAAGAAGGGGCCCCTCCTAACGCTCTACTCCCGCCAGCCGGTCACCTCGACACCCCTGGCCAGCTCCACCCGGAAGCCCAGCGTGATCTCGCCGCTGTCGCCCGGGGCGAGCGTCAGCCGCCAGGTCACCTCGCCCAGCTCGGTACGCTCCGCCGGCGGCGGCGTCAGCGCCGTCTCCCGGACCACCACCGCCTCGTCGCGGGACACCGGCAACTGGTCGCGTACCTCCACCGTCGCCGGCCGTGGCGTGTGGTTGGCGACCGTGATCCGGTACTCCACCTCCCGCCGCCGGGTCGAGCCGAGCGTGGCCTTCGTCTCGGCGCGCCGGAGCAGCTTCCGCTCCACCCGCAGCCGGTCGTCCACGCCGAGCGCCAGTTCGATCTCCTCGCCCGGTGCCCACACCGGCAACCTCGTCGCCGCCACGAAGTCCGCGCCGTGGAACACCGCCGCCGGACCGGCGAGCAGCGTGTGGTCCGAGGTGTTGCGGACCGTGGCCCGCAGGTGGGCCTCGGCGGCCCGGACCGGCGCGGTCACGTGGTCGAGCCGGGTCGGCAGCTCCAGCACCGCGACCGTGGCCCGGTGCGCGCTGCCGTCGGCGGGCACCGCCACCGGTCGCGCCGGCCGGTAGGTGGCCGCGCTGACCCCCTGCTCGACCTCGGCCACGCTCTCCCGCACCGGGGGCCGGGGCGCCGCGGACCGGGCGAGGCCACCGCCGCCGGCGGGCGCCGCCGGCGGCGGCATCCCGAGCGGCATGTCCGCCGTCGCCGCGCGGGGCGACGGCGGCCGGAACCGGTCGAGATACCAGGTCGCCAGTTCGGGTACGCCGGTCGCCGCCGCCGGCCGCGCGGTGGAGAGCCGCAGGTCGCACTCCGGCCAGTCCTCCCCGGTGCTCTGGCTGACCAGTGCGAACCAGGTGACGGTCATGGTGTCGTCGACCAGCCGCAGGTCGTAGGAGGGCTGCCAGCGCGCGCCGTCCACCAGGTAGGTCAGCTCCAGCTCGACCTCGGCGTCGTCGGACTCGACCGCGACGGTCACCTCGGCGACCAGGTGGTCCGGCTCTCGCTTGCCGCGCGTGGCGTCGAGGTCGCGCTCCACCGCGGCCGTCTCCTCCGCCAGCTCGGTCCGCCGCCGGGCCAGCTCGCGTCGCCGGCCACGGCTGTCGGCGGCCTGGGCGGCGACCGAGTCGGCGAAGGCGGCCACGTCGGCCGGTTGCGCGTCGCCGGCGGCCAGCGCCCGGGCGTACGTGCCGCCGGCGCGCTCGGCCAGCCGGTCGAGGAACTCGCCGCGCCGCTCCTCGATCCCGTCGGCGTCCTCGATCTCGGCCAGCTCCTCGGCCAGCTCGCGTCGTCGTTGCTCCAGGCCGACCACCTGCACGTCGCCGCTGCTCGGCAGGTGTCGGGTGCGCACGTCCACGCCGAGCACGGTGGCCGCGCCCCGGCCGCCGACCCGGATCGAGTCACGGCGCAGGCCGAGCGGGAGCGGCGTGACGCGTACCCGATGTTCGCCGGCGGCGAGCCGGAGGCCGGCGCGGCGGGTGACCCGCGCCCGGTCGGGATAGACGGTGACGCCGACGACGGGTGCCTCGATCTCCGGGGTGTCCACGGCGCAGAGGGTAGTTCAGCCGTGCATCTTGGCAGCGGTGTCCGACTCCGTTACCTTCATGGGAACGCTCCCATAAACTTAGATACATCTATGTAGTCAGGAGGAAACACATCGTGGCTATCCTCTCCCTCCGCCGCCGCAGACCGGCCGCCCTCGGCGCGGCGGCCGTCGCCGGCCTGACCGCCGCCGGCATCGCTCTCAGCGTCGGCGGCGCGTCCGCCGGCACGGTGTCCGGGGCGCTCTACCGCGACCCGAGTTCGGCCGTCGTGCGCTGGGTCGCCGCCAACCCCGGCGACTCGCGGGCCGCCGTCATCCGCGACAAGATCGCGAGCCAGCCGCAGGCCCGCTGGTTCGCCAACTTCAACCCGTCGACCATCCAGTCCGAGGTCTCCGGCTTCGTCGGCGCGGCCAACGCGGCGCAGCAGATCCCGGTCCTGTCGGTCTACGAGATCACCAACCGGGACTGCGGCGGGGCCAGCGCCGGCGGGGCGCCGGACCTCAACCAGTACCAGACCTGGGTGTCCAACTTCGCCCGCGGGCTGGGCAACCAGACCGTCCTGATCATCCTGGAGACCGACTCGCTCGCGCTCCAGACCTGCCTGAGCGGCGCCGAGCTGAGCGCCCGCAACCAGGCGATCTCGACGGCCACCCGGACCATCAAGTCGGGCAACCCCAACGCCAAGGTGTACCTCGACGGCGGCCACTCCACCTGGAACAGCGCGAACGAGACGGCCAACCGGCTCCGGGCCGCCGGGGTGCAGTACGCCGACGGCTTCTTCACCAACGTGTCCAACTTCAACCCCACCTCCGGCGAGGCGAACTTCGGCCGGGCCGTCATCTCCGCCCTCAACGGCATGGGCATCTCGGGCAAGCGGCAGGTCATCGACACCAGCCGCAACGGGGGCGCCAGCGGGGACTGGTGCGCCGACGACAACACCGACCGGCGCATCGGGACGTACCCGACGACCAACACTGGGGACGCCAACATCGACGCGTACCTCTGGGTGAAGCCGCCGGGTGAGGCGGACGGCTGCCGCTACACGGCCGGCTCGTTCCAGCCGGACCTGGCGTTCAGCCTGGCCAACGGCGCGCCCAACCCGCCCACCACCGCCCCGCCGACCACCGCGGCACCGACGACCGCGCCGCCGACCACCGCGCCCCCGACCACGGCCCCGCCGACCACCGCGCCCCCACCACCACGCCGCCGCCGACCGGCAACGGCTGCTCCGCGTCGGTGGTGCTCAACCAGTGGTCCGGTGGCTTCACCGCGAGCGTGACGGTCACCGCCGGCTCGGCGGCCCTCAACGGCTGGACCGTGACCCTCACGCTGCCCGGCGGCGCCGCGATCACCGGCGTCTGGAGCGCCCAGGCCAGCGGCACCAGCGGGACCGTCCGGTTCACCAACGTGAGCTACAACGGCCAGGTCGGCGCCGGGCAGTCGACCAACTTCGGCTTCCAGGGCAACGGCACCGGCCCTGGCGGGACGGCCACCTGCGCCGCCGCCTGACCCCACCCGACACCCGGGGCCCGGCGCGGAGGATCGCTCTCCGCGCCGGGCCCCGGGTCGTGCCGGTCAGTAGCGGCCGAGGCTGTCCAGCGGGCACATCACGATGCGGGGCTGAGCCGCCGGGTCGAGCCAGCGCAGCACGGTGACCAGGTCGGCGTGCGACAGGCTGACGCACCCGGCGGTGGGACCGGAGGGCGTCTTGCTGAACTCGTGCAGGAAGATGCCGCTGCCGGCGTTGGGCACCGGCTTCGGCACGGTCGGCGCCATGTTGTAGGTGATCACGGCGAAGTGCGTGTAGGCGGGCTTCTCCGTCCACAGCGCCTCGCTGTAGCCGCCCGGGCTGGTGGCCTGGTGCTGGAACGTGTTGTAGGCGGACGACGTCGGGTTCTCGTTCCACCAGTCGTTCGTCACGACCCGGTGGTAGGGGTGGCGGACGCCCGGGTCGGCGGCGATGCCGTAGATCGTGGGGCCGAACGCGTAGACACCGGTCGGCGTGGTCGGGACACCCTCGACATGGTTGTCGCTGAAGAACTGCGAGCCGATCCGCGCGGACAGCGCCGCGGACACCGCGGTCCACCGCCCGTCGACCTTGGCGAACGTCTCCAGGGTGGCCTGACTGGTGTTCCAGCTCGCCGCCGTCACGACGACGACCTGCCGGGTGGCCTCCGGCAGCGTGGTGAGGCCGGTGGCCCTGTTGGCCGGCGAATAGGTCCGTGGTCGCGGGCGCGGCGGGTCGGTGCCGATCGGCGAGGAAGCCGCCGCGGCCGGCGCCGCGCCGGCGACGACGGGCGCGGCGAGACCGGCCGCCGCGCCGAGGATCAGTGATCTGCGTCGCATGCGGCCGATCCTGTCACCCCTCCCGCCCCGCCGCTGCCCCGGCGGGGCCCGGTGGCGCCGGCGCGGCCCACGCCTCGCCGGCGACGGCCACCACTTCCTGGGGCCCCGTCGCCCCGCCGCATCCGCGCCCGGCACCGGTCGTTGTCAGGGCGTGAACGGGGGAACCGCGCCGCGACGGTGCGTCGACGGGCGGGGGACGCGATGACCACGATCGCCCGGTCGGTCCGCTGCCTCGCGCTCGACGCCGCCGCCGTGACGCTCTGCGCCGCACTGGCCGACCAGGGGGTCCCGGCCGTCGTGCTGAAGGGGCCGGGGCTGGCCCACCGGCTCGACCTGGTCGGGCGACGGGCCTACGGCGACATCGACCTGCTGGTCGCCCCCGCGTCGTTCGACCGGGCGCAGCGGGTGCTGGCCGGTCTCGGCTGGCGCAGCCCGCTCCCCGACGACCCGACCGCGTACGAGCGGCCCTGGCGCCTGCCGGGCCCCGTCGTCCTCACCGTCGACCTGCACCGCGGCTTCCACGGGGTGGACGACCGGGAGGCCTTCTGGGCCGAGGTGCACGCCTCGGCCGAGCCGCTCCCGCTCAGCGGCGGGACGGTCCCGGTGCCCGGTCCCGCGGCCACCGCCCTGCTGGTCGCGCTGCACGCCGCCGTACCCGGAGACTCCGCCAAGCCGCGCGCGGACCTGGAGCGCGCCCTGGCGGTGTTCCCGGACGAGACCTGGCGGGCGGCGGCCGACCTGGCCGGACGGACCGGCGCCGCGCTGCTGTTCGCGGTCGGCCTGCGGTCGGTGCCGGCCGGCGCCGAGCGGGCGGCGTCGCTGGACCTGATCCGGCCGGCGAGCGCGGCGCTGTGGCTCCGGGCCCGCCAGGGATCCTCCGTCGCGCTGGGCCTCGCGCAGCTCGGCGAACTGCCCACCGCCCGGACCCGGCTGGGATACCTGGCCCGCCGGCTGTACCCGACGGCGGTCGAGATGAGATACACCCTTCCGCTGGCCCGGCGCGGGTGGCACGGGCTGCTGCTGGCCCGGGTCCTGCGGTTCGGCCGGCACGTCGCCCGGGTGCCAGGGGCGGTGCCCGAACTGCGCCGGGCGGTGCGTCGGCTCGCCGAGGAGGCCGCCGCCGACCGGTCGGCCGGCCGACCACCGGTCGTCGGCGTCCCGCCGCGCGGGCTCGACCGGCGGCTGCCGTCGCCGGGCGCGCTGGTCCGGCTGGTCCGGCGGGACGGCCTGCCGGGGCTGGGCACCGCCGTGTGGACGGCCCGCGCCGTGCGACTGCTCCGCCGGCAGCTTCCCCGCCGCAGCCTCGACGCCGTCCGGCTGCCCGCGCCGCCGGCCGCCGCCGGCGGGCACCGGCACGTGGTGCTCGGGGTGCTGCGCCGGACCGGCGCCAACTGCATCGAGCGCTCCCTGGTCCTGCAACGCTGGTACGGCAGCCAGCGGGTCGCCCGGACACTGGTGATCGGCGTGACCACGCCCAGCGAGGGGTTCCGCGCGCACGCCTGGCTCGACGGCGAGACCGACGCCGAGCGGGAGTCCATGGTGGAGCTGACCCGCCGGCCGCCGCCGCCGGAGTGGCTGGCCGGCGACGATCGGGCGTCCTCCCGCATCGGTTGAGGCGAGGGGTTTCCCGGCACCACGGGCGGGGGTAGAGATCGCCTCGCCCGTGGTGCCGATCCCGAGGAGACTGCCATGTCGGTGCAAGCGTTTCTCTACCTGGTCGCGGTCATCCTGCTGGTGCTCGCCGCGCTGCCCATCCCCACCCGGGGCCTCTCGCTCGCGCTGCTCGGGGCGGCGTGTGCCCTGCTGGCCTACGCCTGGCCGGTGATCACCGGCTAGCGCGGCGGCGACGCGCCTACCGGTCGGCGAGGCGGTAGGCGCCGTCGCTGGTCGCGACGCGGTCGCCGAGGGCCTTCCAGGCGACGCCGTCGAGACCGAGGGCGTCGAGCAGGTACGCGGAGACCGCGTCCGCGATGAAGGCGACGCGGGCCGGGTCCTCGTCGGTGGTCTCGGCGACCTTCTCGCCGGCGACCCCGCCGAGGGTGTGTTCCCCGTCCACGACGGTGAGCAGGCTCTTGGGCGCGGGGCTGAGGTGGTAGGCGTCGGTGAACCAGTCCGGCCCCCGGGTGGACATCGCCGACCGGTCCTGGTCGCCGGCCACGACCAGGGCCGGTGTGGTCATGGTGGAGTAGTCCGGCCGCATGAACGGCAGATGCTCGACGGCGAACGGGGTGAGCGTGTCGCCGGTGCCGGTGGCGGCGAGGAGCGCGCCGGCCCGGACCGCGGGGTGGGTGAAGTCCTCGCCCGGCCGGCCGTCGGCGTCGAGGACGCGGGCGCCGAGCAGGGTGCCGACGGTCTGGCCGCCCCAGGAGTGGCCGACGGCGGCGATCCGGTCGTGGTCGACGCTGGCGTGCACCTCGGCGGCTCGGGCCTGGGCCATGATGTCGTCGAGCCGGTCGACGACGGCGTGCAGGTCGGCGATCCGGACCCGCCAGATGGTGCCGAACCGCGGGTCGTCGAACCCGATGCCGTGGCGTCGGGAGTCGAGGTGGGTCGGCTGGACGACGACGAATCCGGCGGCGGCCCACCTGTCGACGAGCGGCTCGTAGCCGTCCATCGACCAGGCGTTGCCGTGCGAGAAGACGATCACCGGCAGGTGGTCGCCGGTCGCCGGGGCGGTGACCTTAACCGACAGGCCGGGGTCGCGCCCGGTGGTGGCCACCGGGACGGGCTTGACCGAGACGATCCGGGGTGCGGTGCGGTGGTCGGTGTGCATGGTGGTGCCTGCCTCTTCTGACATACTTGAACGGAACATCGTTCCGCCAACACTAGCGGAACATTGTTCCGCCAACAAGGAGGAAGCCGTGACCGAGGCCACCGGCGCACGCCAGGCAGGCGTCCGGCGCAACCGCGAGGCGCTGCTCGCCGCCGCCGCGGCGGTGTTCGTGGAGCAGGGCGTCCAGGCGCCGATCCGGGACATCGCCGGGCGCGCGGGCGTGGGCCTGGGCACGGTCTACCGCCACTTCCCGAGCCGGGCCGAGCTGGTCACCGCCGTCTACCGACACCAGATCGAGGAGTGCGTCGCGCTGGCCGCCGCGCTGCGCCGCGAGTCCGTCGCCCCCGTCGAGGCGCTGACGCGCTGGATCGACGCGTTCGTCGAGTTCCTGGTGACCAAGCACGGGCTGGGCGCCGCCCTGCAGTCCGAGGACCCCGGCCTGCACACCCTGCACACGCTGATGCTCGACGAACTCGTGCCCGCGTGCGCCTCGCTGATCGAGGCCGGCGTCGCGGCCGGGGACATCGACCCCGAGGTGACCGCGCACACCCTCATGCGCGCGGTGGGCAACCTGTGCATCCTCGGACCGGGCTACGAGCGCGCGCACGCGCAGGACATGGTGGCCCGCCTGCTCGCCGGGTGCCGCCGCACCCGCTGACGCCCGCCGCCTTTTTCGAAGCGCGGTGCAACTTCCCGGACCGGTGGCTCCGTTCTACCTCCGGCACGAGGAGGCAGGCGACGTGAGAGCCGAAGACGAGCAAGCATTCCGCGAGTTCGTGACGTCACAGATGGCGTCGCTGCGCAAGCTGGCGTACGTGACCTGCGGCGACTGGCACGCGGCGGAGGACGCCGTGGCCAACGCGCTGGTCAAGCTCTATCCCCGCTGGCGGAAGCTGGAACGGCCCGATCTCTACGTGAAGACCATGGTCTACCGGGCCGCGGTCGACGAGACCCGCCGCCCCTGGCGGCGTGAACGGTCGGCCGGTGACGCCATGCCCGACGTCGTGTCGCGGGACCCCGCCGGCACGACCGACGAGCGGATGCGGCTGCGGGTGGCGCTCGACGCCGTACCGGCCCGGCAGCGGGCCGCGGTCGTGCTCCGGCACTACCTGGACCTGAGCCTGGAGGACACCGCCCGCGTCCTCGACTGCACCGTGGGCACCGCCAAGAGCCAGGTCTCCCGTGGGCTGGCGAAACTGCGCGAGTCGCTCGACGGCGAACACCTCAACCTCACCGGGACGTCGATGGAGGAGTGGACCAATGCAGTTGCGTGATCTCGTGGACGCCGTCACGGACGACGAGCCGCCGATGGCGCGTACCGCCGACGACATCGTCGCGGCGGGGCGTCGGGTCGAGCGGCGTCGCCGGGCCGGGTTCGCGTCGGCCGGCGCGGCCGGGCTCGTCGCGATCGCGGTCACCGGTGCGGTCGCGCTGCCCACCCTGGGTGCCGAGCGGAACGCCCCGGCCACACCGGCCCCGGCCGGCGCGCCGGCAACCGCGGCGACCTGGTCGGCCGCCGCGCCGTTCACCTTCACCTTCCAGGGGTACGACGCCGGCACGCTGCACGTGCAGGACCCGATCGTCACCTCCACCGCCTACCAGATCGCCTCCGTCTACTCCGACGGCCACACGTCCAACGACAAGCCCCTGACGGCGGAGGAGGCCGAGGCGCAGGGCGGCCGCGTCGAACAGCGGAAGCGGGCCGGCGGCGGGAAGCCGTCGCTGTGGGCGTACCTGACGGTCTACCGGCCGGGCGCCTTCGACCCGGCCGGGATCGCCGGCGGCCGGAACGTCACCGTGGCCGGGCACCGGGCCGTGCAGGCGACGCTGCCGGTCGGCCTCGACCCGGACAACCCGGTGGACGAGGGCAACAAGCTGCTCGCCTGGGAGTACGCGGACAACGCCTGGGCGGCGGTCACGTCGTTCTCCAGCGACGCGGCCACGCCGAGCTTCCAGGACCTCGGTGGCCTGGTCGGAGGACTGAAGCCCAGCCGCCCGACGCCGGCCCGGGTGCCGTTCACGGTGGGCTACGTGCCGGCCGGCTACCTGCCGCTCCAGACCGGCACGCACGCCATGCCCGGTCTCAGCGGCGTCGCCACCGCCCGCGCCGGCGACTACGGCGGCGCGACCTACACCAGGCCGGCCGCGCCCACCACGGGCCTGACCGCGCCGTACGACGCGGTCGAGGGCGCCGTCACCGACGGGTTCCACATCTTCGTCACGCCCAGCACCAGCGCCAACCAGGCGCCCGAGCCCGGCCGGACGAGGTGCTACGCCGGGTCCGACCGGCGGGCCCGGGACGGCGGTCCCGCGGTCGGCGGCTTCTGCAACGTCTGGAGCGCCGACGGCACGGTCGCCCTCCAGGTCAGCGCCTCCGGCCTGGGCGACAGGCTGCCCCGGGCCGAGCTGGAGAAGGTGGCCCGGGGGATCACCGTCGCCGACGTCGAGGACGAGTCGACCTGGACCGCCGCCGCCGACGCGCTGCGGCCGTAACGACACCAGCCGGCGGCCCCGACCGCCTCGGAGACAGCGGCACCGTGCCCTCGGCGGTGCCGCTGTCTCCGTGCGGGTCGGCCGCGCCGGCGCGGCAGCGGTCAACAGGTCGACGCGGCGGAGGGACACCCAGGTGCTGACTCTCCGCGAGCCCTAGGCTCGACGTGATGAGCCGGGCAACCGAGACCCCACGGCGGACACTCCGGGAGGCGGTGGACGACCGGGTGGTCGACGCCACCCTGATCGTGCTGGCCGGGGTGGTGGGCCTGATCTCGGTGATCTCCCAGGTGACCGACCCGACGCCGGTCGCCGCCTGGCTCCGGTACGCGGACTGGGTCACCGGGCTGCTCGGCTGCCTGGCGCTGTGGTGGCGGCGCCGGTTCCCGTTCGTGCTCGGCGTCGTCCTGTCCGTGGCGAGTTCGTACTCGGAGACGGTCGCCCCGGCCGCGGTCGTCGCGTTGTTTACCGTCGCGGTGCATCGCTCGACCCGGGAGACGGCCGTGGTGTGTGCGGTCAGCCTCGCCGCGCTCGCCGGGTATCAGGTGCAGTGGCCGGAGACGGCGGCGCCGCCGGTGACGGTGTTCACCATCATCGGGTTGGGGAACCTCGCCACCGTGGCGTGGGGGCTGTCCGTACGCAGCCGCCGGGCGCTGGTCGCGGCCCTGCGGGAGCGGGCGGCGGCGGCCGAGGTCGAGGCGCTGCTGCGGACCGAGCATGCGGCCCGGGAGGCCCGGGAGGCGCTCGCGCGGGAGATGCACGACGTCCTCGGACACCGGCTCTCGCTGCTCAGCGTCCACGCGGGCGCCCTCACCTACTCCCGCGACGCGCCGGCTGCGGACCGGGCGCGGGCCGCCGAGGTGGTCCGCGAGAACGCGCACCGCGCCCTGCAGGACCTCCGCGAGGTGATCGGGGTGCTCCGGGCCCCCGTGGGTGAGCTGCCGCTGCCGGGCGTCGGGAACATCCCGGAGCTGATCGACGAGGCCCGTCAGGCCGGGACGCCGGTCGAGCTGCGGGACGAGGCCGGCGTGACGACCGACGACCGGAACCTCCCGGAGACGCAGGGTCGCACGCTCTACCGCCTCGTGCAGGAGGGCCTGACCAACGTCCGCAAGCACGCGCCGGGCACGTCGGTGGTGGTCCGGGTCACCGGACGGCCCGGCGACCAGGTGACCGCCGAGGTGGTGAACGCGCCGCCGGCCGGTCCGCCCGCGCGTACCGATGGTTCCGGGGCGGGTCTGCGCGGGCTCGGGGAGCGCGCCCGGCTCGTCGGCGGGCAGCTCGACCACGGGCCGACCGACTCGGGCGGCTGGCGGGTCCGGCTGCGACTACCCTGGCCGTCGTGACCCGTCTCCCGCCCGCCGACGACACGCCTGCCGGCGACGGGCCGGTCATCGACGTGCTGCTGGCCGACGACGACCCGGTGGTCCGGTTCGGGCTGAAGATGATGCTGGGCGGGGCTCCCGACCTGCGGGTGGTGGCGGAGGCGAGCGACGGCGCGGAAGCGGTGGAGTTGGCCCGGCGCCACCGGCCCGACGTGGTGCTGATGGACATCCGGATGCCCGGCACCGACGGGCTCACCGCCACCGAGACGCTGCGCGGCGGCTCGTCCGGCCCGCAGGTCATCGTGTTCACCACCTTCGACGCCGACGCCCGTGTCCTGCGTGCCCTGCGGGCGGGCGCGGCCGGGTTCCTCCTGAAGGACACCCCGCCCGACGAGCTCGTCGTGGCGATCCGGCACGCGGCGCAGGGTCGTCCCGTGCTCTCGCCGGAGGTGATGCGTCGGCTCATCGCGCGGGTCGCGGACGCCGAGGACGACGGTCGGCAGCAGGCCGCCCGACGTCGCCTCGACGTGCTCGCCGACCGGGAGCGGACGGTGGCGACCGAGATCGGCGCCGGGCGCACCAACGCGGAGATCGCCGCGCGGCACCACCTCGGCCTGACCACGGTCAAGACCCACGTGTCGGCGATCCTCACCAAGCTGGACCTCACCAACCGCGTACAGGTGGCGCTGCTCGTGCAGGAGGCGGGACTCGTCCCCCCGGAGTGACCGCCTGCACTCCTCCTTTGGTCGGCGGATCCGGGGCCTTGGTGGGAGAACGAGGCCGGATGGCCGACCTAGCGTCGATGGCATGCCACATTCCCACCGACATCTCCGCGTGCCACCCCGACCGCTCCGGATCGCCGCGGTGCTGGCCGCCGCCGTGCTGGCCCTTACCGGTTGCACCGGCGGCGTCAGCACGGCGGCGCCGGGCCGCTCCTCGCCGGCCCCGGACCCGGTGCGGTGGAAGGAGTGCGGGCCGGGCCTCGACTGCGCCACCGTCGAGGTGCCCCTGGAGTACGCGGACCCGGACGGCGAGCAGATCACGCTCGCCGTGACCCGGCACCGTGCCACCGATCCGGCGCGACGCATCGGCAGCCTGTTCATCAACCCGGGTGGCCCGGGGGTGTCGGCCACCGAGACTGTCGCGTCCATCGACGCCGCCAACGGCAAGGGCCCCTACTCGCCCGACGTCGTCGCCCGGTTCGACGTCGTCGGCATGGACCCGCGCGGTGTCGGCAGATCCGGCGCCGTGCGCTGCCTCACCGACGAGCAACGCGCCGCGCAGGCGGCCGAGGACCGCGACCCGACCATCCCCGGCGGCAAGCCGTTCGGCAAGCTGCTCACCGACGCCCGCACCTTCGCCAAGGGCTGCCTGGACCACCAGAGCCCCGAGTTCCTGGCGAGCCTGTCCACCGACAACGTGGCCCGTGACCTGGACCGGGTACGCGCCGCGCTCGGCGAGGAGAAGATCACCTTCTACGGCGCCTCCTACGGCACGGTGGTCGGCCCGATGTACGCCACGCTCTTCCCCGACCGCGTACGCCAGATGGTGCTCGACGCCCCGGTCGACACCGACCTGTGGCAGAACGACCCGCTGCGGCTCCTGGACGACGTCGCCCGCTCCAACGAGGAGACGCTCGACGCCTGGTTCGAGACCTGCCGCCGCGAGGGCGTGCAGGTGTGCGCGTTCGGCAACGGCGATCCGAAGGCCGCGCTGGACGCCCTGATCACCAAGCTGGAGGCGAAGCCGCTGCGGGTCCCCCCGGTGGAGGGCCTCACGCCGGGCGGCACCCTCGACGGGGCGATGGCCCTGGAAGCCGTACGGGCCGCCGCCGGCAACCGGGTGCTCTGGCCCACCCTCACCGCGGGCCTGCTCGCCGCGCAGCAGGGCAACGGCACGGCTCTGCACTTCCTGGTCTCACGGATCACGGTCGCGCCGTTCGGTGGGCCGTTCGCGATCCTCCAGGAGCCGCACAACGCCGTCCGGTGCGTCGACTGGCCGGAGCTGGACAAGCTGTCCGCGCACCACGCGGCGGCGAAGAAGATCACCGAGCGCGGGGAACGGCTCGGCAGCCGAGCCGCCTACAGCGCGCTGAACTGTGCGCTGTGGCCCGTCGAGAACAAGGACCGCGTCACCCGGGAGCTCACCGGCGCCGGGGCCCCGCCGATCCTGGTGGTCGGCGGCCGGCTGGACAACGTGTCCCCGTACCACTGGGCGGAGGCCATGGCGAAGCGGCTGGAGAATGCCGTCCTGCTCACCCGCGAGGGCGTCGCGCACACCTCCTACCGCACCAGCGGCCCGTGCGTCGATTCCGCCGTCGACGCCGTGCTGATCGATGGGAAGCTGCCCGCCGACGGCACCACCTGCGAGGCCGTACCCCCGGCCACCACCCGCCCGCCCGCTCGGTAGGCGCGGAGCCGGCGGGACAGCTTCGTCAGGACGAATAATCTTCTTATTTACATCGACCGGCGTTACGCTCTGGGCCAGCCCTGAGGTGGATCACATCGGAGGTTCCCATGAAGAAGATGACCATCCGTCGCACCGGTGCGCTCCGCCTGGTGTCCGGCGCGCGTCGACTGTGGATCGAGTGGTGCTGGTAACTGACCGTCAGGCGGGCGCCCACGGGCGCCCGCCTCTGCGGCGGTGGGCACGGCGGTGACCGGCGGTCCGGAGCGCTACGACTGCCACCGCGACCACGGGCCGTACGCCGGGGTCTCGGCCTTCCTCGGCCGGGTCGCCGCCGACCGGCCCCGCCTGGCGGCCCGGCACACCGTCGAGCTGCGCGCGATCGCCCCCCAGCTCGATCCGGCGGCCCGGCCGGCCGCCGAGGAGGAGCCGATCCGGTTCCACCCCGCCCGCCGGACCGCCTACCTGGCCTACGGCGCGGCGGAACTGGTGGCGGCCTGGGCCGGTACGCTCCGGCGGCCCGTGACCGTCCGGTTCGACCACGTCGCCAGTGCCGACGAGACGACCGCCGAGCTGCTGGACGCGCTGGCCCGCCGGCTCGGATCGACCCCGGTGCGTCTCGACCTACGCGACGACGCGGCCTCCGACCCGGCGCCCGACGAACGCACCCCGCAGGCGTTACGGCGGGCCCTGGGTGACGGCCTGGCCGGCGGCTTCTACCACCACGCGGCCCGGGTCGCCCGGCGCGGGCGGGCGACGGTCACCCCGGACGGCGACCTGCGGCACTGGTGGGCGTTCACCACCGGCCTGGCCACCGCGCTGGCGGCCCTGGACCGGGCCGCCGAGGCGCTCGACCTCTACGACGAGGCGCGGGCCGTCACCGACGATCCGAAGATCACCATGTCGGCCGCGTACGCCACCGCCATGCTGCACGCCCGGCACCTGCCGGCGGCCGACCAGGACCCGGAACAGGCCCGGCTCTGGCTGGAACGGGCGCTGCACCTCGCCGCCGGGCTGGCCGACCCCCGCCAGCGGCTGCTGTCGACGGTCTTCTACGAGCAGGGCCTGGCGCTGCTGGACAGCCGGGCCGGCCGGCCCGACCGCGCGCTGCGGCTCGTCGACGACGGGCTGGCCCGGTTGACGGCCGCGCTCGGCCCCGGCGAGCGCCCGCAGGACCTGGCCCGACTGCGCCACAACCGGGCGCAGGTCCACCTCGCGCTGGGCGACCCGACGCGGGCGCTTGCCGACCTGGACACCGTGATCGCCCACGACCCCGACAACTGCGAGTACTACGTGGACCGCGCTGCGCTGTACCGTGCGGCGGGCCGGACCCGGGACGCGATCAGGGACTACGACGCCGCCATCCGACTGGGACCGCACCTGCCCGAGGCGTACTACAACCGGGCCGTGCTCCAGCAGGAACGGGGCCGCCCCGGTCGAGCGCGCGCCGACCTGGAGCGCGTGCTCGCCATCGACCCCGGCCACCTCGACGCCCGGATCGCCCTGGTCAACCTGCACGTGGAGCGCGGCGCGCTCGACGCCGCCGAGGCCGACGCACGTGCCGGGCTGGCCGGCGCTCCGCAGGACCCCGCACTGCTGTGCACCCTGGGCCTGGTCCGCGCCGAACGCGGCGGACCCGCCGAGGCCGACGAACTGCTCACCCGCGCCCTCAGCGAGGACCCCGACCTGGTGGAAGCGTGGACGAACCGGGCCGCCGTCCGGTTCGAGCGCGGCGACGTGGCCGCCGCGCTCGCCGACCTGGATCGGGCGGTGGCGCTGTCGGCTGCCCCCGTGCCCCGCTACAACCGGGGTACGGCCCTGGCCCGACTGGGCCGGTGGGACGAGGCGGCCCACGACTTCGCCCAGGCGCTCGCCCAGCCCGGCCTGAACCGTGCCCTGCGCCGGGACCTGCGCGCGGAACTTGCCCGTTGCCGCCGCGCGCTGGCCGGCTGACCCGTCCTGGGCTGGAAGAACGGCGGTGCTGGGAACGTAGGTGAACGTGGCCCACTCCCGGCCGTCCCAGGTGAGCACCGAGGTCGCTGGACCAGGCCCCGCCAGCGGGTACGGCTGCGCCTGGTCAACGCCGCCGCCGACCCGCTTTCCGGATCGCGCTCGGCGGTCAGCTCTCCTGCGGACGTAGCCGCACCCGGCGCAGCAGTTGGGCGTTGAGCGCCACCACGATCGTGGACGCCGACATGAGCACCGCCCCGACGGCGGGGCTGAGCGTCACCCCGGCCCAGGCCAGCGCGCCCGCTGCCAGGGGCAGGGCGACAACGTTGTAGCCGGCGGCCCAGGCCAGGTTCTGGATCATCTTGCGGTAGGAGGCCCGGGACAGGGCGATCACCCCGGTCACCGCGCGCGGGTCGGAGGAGGCCAGCACCACCCCGGCGGACTCGATGGCCACGTCCGTGCCGGCGCCGATCGCGATGCCCACGTCCGCGCGTGCCAGCGCCGGGGCGTCGTTCACCCCGTCGCCGACCATGGCCACCCGCAGCCCCCGCCGCTGCAGGTCCGCCACCGCGTCGTCCTTGTCGGCGGGCAGCACCTCCGCGTACACCTCGTCCTCACCGGGCCGGAAGCCGAGGTCGGCGGCGACCGCGTCGGCGACCGGCCGGGCGTCCCCGGTAATCATGACGATCTTGCGGATGCCCTGGGCGCGCAGGTCCGCGATGGCCTGCCGGGCCTCCGGGCGGACCTCGTCGGCCAGCGCGAGGGCGCCGACCACGACGGCCCGGTCGCCGTCGGTCCGCAGCAGGTGCAGCACCGCCGACCCCCGGTCGGCCCATTCCTTGGTACGGGCCGCCAGCCCTTCGGTCGCCGTCGCGTTCAGTTCCCGCAGCAGCGCCGGGCCGCCGACCGCGTACGTGTCGCCGTCGACCTCGGCCTGGACCCCGCGGCCGGTCAGCGACCGGAAGCCGGACGCCCGCCGGGACAACTCCCGCTGCTGCGCGGCGGCGACGATCGCCCGGGCGAGGGGATGCTCGCTGTCGGCCTCGACCGCGGCGGCGACCGCGAGCACCTCGTCGTCGCTGGTGTCACCGCCGCCGACGACGCCGGTCACGACGTGTTCGCCGCGGGTCAGGGTGCCGGTCTTGTCGAACAGCACCGCGTCCACGGTGCGCATCCGCTCCAGGGCGAGCCGGTCCTTGACCAGGATGCCGCCCTTGGCCGCCACCGCGGTGGAGAGGGCGATCACCAACGGGATCGCGAGGCCGAGGGCGTGCGGGCAGGCGATCACCAGCACGGTCACGGTGCGCACCACGGCTTCGTCGAGGTTCCCGAGCACGCTCCAGACAACCAGCGTGACCGCCGCGGTGGCGGTGGCGATGTAGAACAGCCAGGCGGCGAACCGGTCGGCGAGCACCTGCGCTCGCCCACTGGAGCGCTGCGCCTGCGCGACCAGCCGCTGGATCCCGGCGAGCGCGGTGTCCTCGCCGACCGCGTCCACCCGGACCCGGATCGCCGCGTCGGTGGCGACCGTGCCCGCCACCACCCGGTCGCCGATGCGGCGCGCCACCGGCCGGGACTCCCCGGTGATCATCGATTCGTCCAGGTCGGCGCCACCGTCGACGATCTTCCCGTCGGCCGGCACCCGGCCACCCGGACGGACCAGCACCAGGTCACCCACCCGCAGGTCGGCCACCGACACCCGGTGCGGCTGGCCGTCGTCGCCGATGCGGTCGGCGTCGTCGGGCAGCAGGGCGGCGAGCGCCGCGAGCGCGCCGCGGGCCTGACCGATGGCCTTCATCTCCTGCCAGTGACCGAGCAGCATGATGGTGACCAGGGCGGCCAGTTCCCACCAGAAGTCCAGGTCGAAGGCGCCCAGGGCGGTGGCCAGCGACGCCACGTAGGCCACCGTGATCGCCATCGCGATCAGCAGCATCATCCCCGGCGCCCGGTCCCGCATTTCCCTTACCGCGCCCTGCAGGAACGGCCAACCGCCGTAGCCGAACACCACCGTCCCCAGCACCGGCCCCACCAGGCCGATCCCGGGGAAATCGAGCCGGTAGCCGAACCAGTCCATCACCATGTGACTGGTGGCCACGATCGGCACGGTGAGAACCAGGGTCAGCCAGAACTTACGACGGAACGCCTCCGGATCGTGCCCGGCGTGCTTGTCGTGAGCGCCGTGCCCGGACCCGCCGTGCTCTGCGTGGCCGGCAGTCATGTCGGTGTCGTGCTGGTGTGCCTCAGCGGACATCTCGCCACCTCCTCAGCCACCACCTTATACCCCCAGGGGGTATCAGTTGATGTCTCGTGCCTCACTCAGTCGCTGGAGTGAACTCCGGGCGGCCGCCGCCCAGGGCCGCGTTCATCGCCGCCAGTGAAAGCCCCACATCGCGGGCCTACTACGAGAAGAAACGCGCCGAGGGAAAGAACCACCGGCAAGCCATCCTCGCCCTCGCCCGACGACGCGTTGCGCGCCGCAGCCTGAACCAGCACGTTCTCCACCGACGCGAGCCCTCGCGCCGGCCGCTTCACCCTGCCCAACAAGATCACCGGAGTCGCACGGAGACTCCGGGTCTGGTCCTGGGCTGCGACAACGGGGGTCCGCGGGACGTGGGTGAACGTGGGCCACTCCCTGCCACCCCAGGTGAACCCCCAGGTCGCTAGACTGGGCCCTCGCGCCCCCGTAGCTCAGGGGATAGAGCATCGGTTTCCTAAACCGTGTGTCGCAGGTTCGAATCCTGCCGGGGGCACCTCAACGATCAGCCACAACGTCCACTGAGCTGCGGATACACCTCGACTTCGATCGCTCGACCTGCGCAGCCGACGCACCGCGCTCAGTCGGGGAGGGCGAATCGGGTCCAGGAGGCTCCGTCCTGGGTGATCAGGACGTGGTCCGCGCCGAGCGCCGACACGTCGTCGCGGCCGTAGACCCAGGCGTAGCCGGGAGCGACTCCCACCGAGCCGTCGCCGCCGCCGTACTCGCGTTCCTTGGTGAAGTGCCGGCCCCCGTCCCGGCTCACGAGCAGGGCGGAGATCAGGTCGGGCCTCAGGTGGCCAAGCTGGGCGACCAGCAGGGAGCCGTCCGAGCCGATGGTGAAGGGCCTGTTCACCGGCGCCCCTGGCAGGTCGGTGCCGACATCGTTCCAGGTCGCTCCGCCGTCCGTGGTGCGCAGCAACTGGGACGGACCCGTGATTTCCATCGGCTGGGCGCCGGGCGGCGGCGGGGGCTCGATCAGCAGGTACGCCTCCCGCTCGCTGATCCCTGCCACAGCGATGACGTTCGCCCCCTTGGCCGGCCGCCAGATGTTCCAGGTGGCACCCCGGTCGACGCTACGGGCGACCACCATGACGCCGGGGTCACCCGGCCAGTAGGTCACCCAGATCGTCCCGTCCGCACTCGGATAGATGCTGAACGGCGGGTAGGGCGAAGTCGGTACCCCGCTGAGCCGGTACACCGCACCGGTCGCCGGGTCCACGGCGAGCGGCTGGCGGAGTGCCCCGCAGCCCTCCTGGCAGAAGACGGGACGGGCCTTCGCGGGGAACGCGGGCACCGTCACCATTGCCTGCTCCGCGTCCTGCCAGGTCCGGCCGTAGTCGGTGGAGAGGCGGGACCTGTCGCCGTCGCGGACCAGGTAGGAGCGCTCTCCGAGCACGGAGAAGTCCAGGTCGGCATTCTTGTTGCCGGAGCCGTCGACCCGGCAGGTCGTGGCCTGGTACCGGGCCGCGTCCCAGTCGGCCCAGCTCCGCCCGCCGTCCTCGGTGTGCGTGAAGCGCACCGTGCAGCCGAAGTCGACCTGTTCGACGCCGACGCCGGAGTCCGGACCGGTCATGAAGAGCTGGGTGGCGCGGTCCCGTACCTGCGGGAGTGGGGTCGGGTCGGCCCAGCCGACCCCGCGCGTGCCGGCGGCCAGGGGCAGGACCGCCATGCCGGCGAAGACCACCACGAGGGCCAGCGCCACCCCGCCGGTGCGTCGCCGAAGGCGGGCCCGCACCGCGGAACGAAGGTCGTCGAGGGGTGGCTGCCGGACGGCGTCGGCAACGGTGTCGACGTCGAAGCCGGTGAACTCACGATCGGACATCGATCCTCCCGGTGCTCGTGCTGTCGGTGATGTCGGAGTCGGCCAGTAGCGCCGCGAGGGCCTGCCGGCCGCGGGACAGGCGGGACTTGACCGTGCCGGCCGAGACGCCGAGGGTGGCCGCGACCTCAGCCACGGGCAGGTCGACGAGGTAGTGCAGGGCCAGGGCGTGCCGTTGCCCCTCGGGCAGGTCCCGCAGCGCGGCCAGCAGGGCGAGGTGGTCCGGTGAGCGGTCGGCGACGGCCGGCGGCGGGCCGATCCGGCGCAACAGTCCGTCGAGCACCCTGCGCCGGCGGTGCCGGCTGCGGGCCACGTTCACCGCGACCCGGCGCAGCCATGCCTCCGGGTTGTCGAGCCGAGCGAACCGCCGGGGCGCGGCCAGTGCCTTCGTGAAGGCTTCCTGGACCGCCTCCTGCGCCTCGTTCAGGTCCCCGGTCACGGCGTAGAGCTGGACGACCAGCCGCCGGAAGCAGCCCGCGTACAACTCGGAGATCAGATCACCGTCGGACACCGTCACCTCCCTTCTCATCACTTCCACTCACGAGTGGGGAGAAAGGTTCCGCGGGACCGGCCAGAAGTCGTCGGCGACCGGCCGGGTCAGGTACCGGACGGTGCTCTTCCGGCGTCGCCGCCCGGAGCCCATCCTGTCCGGCAGGGATGCCTGGCGGAGGTGGACATGGACGGACTCAACGTCTACCTGGGCCTGGGCATCGTCTTCCTGCTCGCGGCCGCGCTCGGGGAGGTCGAGGCGCTGGGCGTCAGGATTCCCCCGCTGAAGAGTCGGCTGGTGAGGGCGGCGCTCGCCCTGTCGGGTGCGGCGCTCGTGGTCGCCGCGTTCGTCGCACCACTGCCCGGCACCGCGGCCACCGAGCGCAGCGAGCGGCGCGCGGCGTACCAGCGTCAGGTTCTCGCGGCCTGCGACGCCATCGCGAGCACGCGCGCGACCGGGGACAACGCGTTGCGCGTGGACGACCGCGGGAGGATGTCGCGCGATCAGATGGTGTCGATCCTCGGACAGCAGTGGGCGCAGGAGAGCGAGACGATGCGCCGGCTGCTGTCGCGGGAGGTGCCGGAGGGACTGCGTCCGGAGTGGCGCGAGGCCGAGGCGGCGTGGCAGCCGATCACGGTGCGTGGTCCGCGGTACGTCAGCGCCGTCCGCGGGCTGCCCGATGCTTTCACCCAGGAGCAGTTGGAACGGGTGACGGCGGACGTCGCGGCGGCCGGAGGTTATGAGGAGTGGTCCCGTTTCCGCAGCGCGATGTCGGAGCTGGCCGGCGGGACCTGCAAGCTGCCGGCGTGAGGCGGTCCACGGACGAGGGCCCGATGCGGCGATCGGGACCGTCACGAGATCTTGGAGACGATCTCCACGAGGTTGCCGTCCGGGTCGCGGAGCAGCGGGTTGCCGTTGCCGGAGTCGTGCTCCGGGACGCCCTCGGTGGGGGCCCGGAACGTCTCGGTGGAGCCGAGCAGGTCACGGTAGAAGCGGATGCCCGCCTCGATGTCGGCGGTGTGGAGATTGACCAGCGCTGAGTCGAACATCCGTAGAGGCTAGGCGTTCCAGGTGCCCGACGACCGCCTCGACCGGCGCGCAGGCGTCGATCTCCGCGGTGGCGGTCGCCCGCAGCAGTGGCTCGATCTCGGCCAGGTTGCGCAGGATCTCGGCCCGCTCCTCGGCGCGCTTGCCGTACGGGTTGTCGCTGCGGGCGGCGACGCGCGCCAGCAGCACGTCGGCCGGGGCGCTGAGCAGGACGACCTGGTCGAAGCGCGGATAGAGCCGGCCCTGGTTGCTCTTGCAGCCGGCCACGAAGAGGTGCCCGGTGCGGTGCCCGTCCAGCAGCGCGGCGACGGCGTCCTCGTGCCACACCCAGTCGGTCGTGCCGTCGGGCAGCGTCACCCACCGGCTCCAGCGGTCGGTGTCGGTGTCGACGGCGTGGTGGCCGCGCGCGGCCAGGGCCCGCAGCGCGGTCGACTTGCCGGTGCCGGACATCCCGGTGACGAGGACCTTCGCCATCGGGGGAGCCTATTTCAGCCGGTAGACCGACACGTGGGAGCGGGACTCCTCGGTGAACTCGGCGCCGGAGAAGTCGGCGTGCCGGCTCTCCAGGGTGAAGCCGGCCAGCTCGCCCATCAGGTCCAGCTCGGACGGCCAGATGTAGCGGTGCGGAGTGCGGAAGACCTGCGCCTCGCGGCCGTCGCCGAAGCGGAAGTGGTGCGACACCACCTGCTGCCGCAGCACGTCGTAGGTGTCCAGGCCGATGTAGCCGGTCTCGGTGTGCCACACGGTCGCCCGCTGGCCCGGGGGCAGCTTGCGCAGCTCCGGCACCCACAGCTCGATCACGAACCGCCCGCCGGGAGCGAGGTGGCGCGCCGCGTTGCGGAAGCAGGCCACCTGTTCGGCCTGGTCGAGCAGGTTGGCGATGGTGTTGTAGACCAGATAGACCAGGCTGAACTCGCCCGGCACGGTCGCGGCGGCCATGTCGCCGACGACCACCGGGATGGTGGCCGCGTCGGCCTTGGTCCGCAGTCGCTCCAGCATCGGTACGGAGAGTTCGATGCCGCTGACCGGCACCCCGCGTTCGGCGAGCGGCACGGCCACCCGGCCGGTGCCGACGGCGAACTCCAGGGCCGGTCCGTCACCGGCGAGCGCGGCGAGCCGGTCGACGGTGGGGCCGAGCACGTCCGGCGCGAACATCCCGCTCCCGGGCGTGTCGTAGCGGCGGGCCGCCTCGTCGTCCCAGATCTCCTCCTGGCGCATCCGCCCACCATCGGCGTCGCCGCGACGTGTGTCGACCGCTTTTCCGGGCCGCTGATTGCGGTCGGCTTGTTACCCTCCGTCGACAGGCGCAGTTCGCGGGCGCTCAGAGAGGTGCCAGGTCACACCGGTACCCTGCTAGTCCCGGCCGGCCCGCGACGACACATGAGGTATTCGTGAACGATCTTCGAGTGGTGGCGTTCGACCTCGACGACACCCTGGCGATTTCCAAGTCCCAGATCGATCGTCGGATGGCGGACCTGCTCGGCCATCTGCTCACCGAGGTGGACGTCCTGATCATCTCCGGTGGCCGGTTCGAGCAGTTCCAGTCGCAGGTGCTGGCCCATCTCGACCTCACCGGGGAGCAGCGCGACCGGCTGCACCTGATGCCGACCTGCGGCACCCGCTACTACCGCTGGTCGGCCGGCGACTGGCGGCTGGTCTACGCGGAGGACCTGAGCGAGGCCGACAAGGCCCGGGTGGTCACCGCGCTGACCGAGTCGGCGCAGGCGCTCGGGCTGTGGGAGTCCAGGACGTGGGGCGACATCGTCGAGGACCGGGGCAGTCAGATCACGTTCTCCGCGCTGGGGCAGTCGGCCCCGCCGGCCGAGAAGTACGGCTGGGACCCGGACGGCAGCAAGAAGAAGAAGCTGCGCGACGCGGTCGCCGCGAAGCTGCCCGACCTGGAGGTCCGTGGCGGCGGCTCGACCTCGATCGACGTGACCCGCAAGGGCGTGGACAAGGCGTACGGCATGCGGAAGCTGCTGGAGCACCTCGACCTGAAGATCGACAACGTGCTCTTCGTGGGGGACCGGCTCGACGTGGGCGGCAACGACTACCCGGTGAAGGCGATGGGCATCCGCAGCGTCGCGGTGACCCGCTGGGAGGAGACCGCCGACTACGTCGAGACCCTGGTCGACGACCTCGTGAAACAGCGCGCCGAGCGCGCCTGACCGAAACAGCGCGCGGAGCGCGCCTGACCGCCGCTCGGGCGGCCAGGCGCGGCGGATTTCGTCAGAGCGCGGCGCGGATCGCCTCGGCCGGCGTGGTCGGGGTGCGGCCGAGCAGCCGGGCGAGGTCGTCGCCGACCTCCAGCTCACCCCGGGCGAGGCCGAGGTCGCTGTCGGCCAGCACGGCCGCGTATCCCTCGGGCAGGCCGGCGGTGACGAGCACGTCGGCGTAGCGGTCCGCCGGCAGGTCGGTGTAGCCGATCGGCTCGCCGGTCTGCTCGGCGACCTCGGCGGCCAGCTCGGTCAGCGTGAACGGCGCGCCGCCCAGCTCGTACACCCGGTTGGTGTGGCCCTCGCCGGTGAGCACCACGGCGGCGGCCTCGGCGTAGTCCGCGCGGGTGGCGGCGCTGACCCGCCCGTCGCCCGCCGCGCCGGTCACCCCCTGCTTCCGGTACGCGTCGAGCTGGTCGGTGTAGTTCTCCAGATACCAGCTGTTGCGCAGGAACACGTACGGCAGGCCGGCGTCGCGGACGTACCCCTCGGTGTCCCGGTGCTCGGCGGCGAGCCGCATGCCGGCGGTGTCGGCGTGCGCGATGCTGGTGTAGACCACCAGCCCGACGCCGGCCTCGGTGGCGGCGGTGACCACGTTGGCGTGCTGCGGCCGGCGCCGGCCGACCTCGCTGCCGGAGACGAACATCAGCTTGTCGACGCCGGCGAGGGCGGCGCGGAGCGAGTCGGGGTCGTCGTAGTCGGCCCGCCGGGTGACGACGCCCCGGCCGGCGAGTTCGGCGAGCCGGTCGGTGTCCCGGCCGAGCGCCACGATCTCCCCGGCCGGTACGCCGCGGTCGAGCAGCGCGGTGACGATCAGACGGCCGAGTTGGCCGGTGGCCCCGGTGACGGCGATGGACATGCGCGCTCCCTGTGGTTGAGCAATCAACTGTCTCCTGAGGCAACCGGGTCGACGCCGCGTTGCTTCCCGGTTCCGGAACCCGGAAGTCTGGTGGGATCGACGTCGGTGCGGTAGGAACGGCTGAGAGAGCGCTCTCCGTACCCTCACCGAACAGGCAGGCAGATGCGATCACCCGACCCCTCCCGCCGCCGCTTCCTCACGCTCACCGCCTCGGCGGCCTCGCTCACCGCCCTCGGCCTCCCGGCCGCCGCCGCCGCGTCCCCGGCCGCGCGGCCCGCCCGACCCGACCACGAGCCCGACTTCGGTCCGAACGTCTTCGTCTACGACCCGAGCACGCCGGTCGCGGAGATCCAGTCCACCCTGGACCGGATCTTCACCGCCCAGGAGCACAACGAGATGGGCCTCGACCGGTACGCCGTGCTGTTCAAGCCCGGCCGCTACGAGGTCGACGCCCGGCTCGGCTACTACACCAGCGTCGCCGGCCTCGGCGCCCACCCCGACGACGTGGAGATCCACGGCGCGGTCCGGGTGGTCGGCCAACCCGACCCGAACTCGCCGGCCGGCATCTCCGCGCTGACCAACTTCTGGCGCTCGGCGGAGAACCTCGCCGTCACCCCCACCGACTGGTCGAACCAGTGGGCCGTCTCCCAGGCGTCGCCGATGCGCCGGGTGCACGTCAAGGGCATTCTCTGGCTGGAACCCGGCAACGGCGGCTACTCCAGCGGCGGGTTCATCGCCGACTCCAAGGTGGACGGCATCACCATCAACGGCTCCCAGCAGCAGTGGCTCACCCGGGACAGCGAACTCGGCGGGGACTGGACCAACGGGGTGTGGAACCAGGTCTTCTCCGGCGTGATCGGCGCGCCCGCCCAGGGCTTCCCCGACCCGCCGTACACCACGCTGCCAACCAGCCCGGTGGTCCGCGAGAAGCCGTACCTCTTCGTCGACGGCGCGGGCCGCTGGCGGGTCGCGGTGCCGAGGCTGCGCCGCGACACCGCCGGCACCACCTGGGCCGCCGGGACACCCTCGCTGCCGCTGGCCGACTTCTTCGTCGCCCGGCCCACCGACTCGGCCAAGCGGATCAACACCGAACTCGCCCGGGGCCGGCACCTGCTGCTCACCCCCGGCGTCTACCGGCTCGACCGGGCGCTGCGCGTCCGCCGGCCGAACACCGTCGTGCTCGGCCTCGGCATGCCCAGCCTCGTGCCCACCACCGGCGACGCGGCGCTACGGATCGAGGACGTCGACGGGGTACGGATCGCCGGCGTGCTCGTCGACGCCGGTCCGGTCGAGTCCGAGGTGCTGGTCGAGGTCGGCGCGGGACGCTGCCACCGATCGCACGCGACGAACCCGATCTCACTCCAGGACGTCTTCTTCCGCATCGGCGGCCCGTACGCCGGGCGCGCGGTGACCAGCCTGGTGGTGAACAGCCGGCACACGCTGATCGACAACATCTGGGCCTGGCGGGGCGACCACGGCAACCCGGGCACCATCGGCTGGACCGTCAACACCGCCGACACCGGTGTGATCGTCAACGGCGACGACGTGACCGCGTACGGGCTCTTCGTCGAGCACTACCAGCGCTGGCAGACGGTCTGGAACGGCGAGCGCGGGCGGACCGTCTTCTACCAGAGCGAGCTGCCCTACGACCCGCCCAGCCAGGCCGCCTGGCGCAGCCCGACCGGCGACGGCTGGGCCTCCTACAAGGTCGCCCCGCACGTCCGCACCCACGAGGCGTGGGGGCTGGGCGTCTACGCGTACTTCAACCAGGGCGTGGACATCCGCTGCGACCGGGCGATCGAGGCGCCGCGCCGCGCCGGCGTACGGTTCCACGACGCGATCACCGTGTTCCTCAACGGCAGCGGCGGGATCGAGCGCACGATCAACGAGGCCGGCACCCCGGTCGTCGGCTCGTACGGCACCAGCCCGGTGGTCAGTTACCCCTGACCGGAGGCGGCGGCCCGGCCGGCGTGCCACCGGCCGGGCCGCACCCGCTCACGCCGCGAGCTGGTCGACCCGGGAGAGCACCTGGTCGACCAGGCCGTACTCGCGGGCCTCCTCGGCGGTAAACCAGCGGTCCCGGTCCCAGTCACGCTGGATCTCCTCCAGCGTGTGCCCGCTGTGCCGGGCGATCAGCTCCTGCATGGTGCGCTTCACGTGCAGCATGTTCTCGGCCTGGATGGTGATGTCGGCGGCCGTACCACCCATCCCGCCGGAGGGCTGATGCATCATGATCCGTGAGTGCGGGAGCGCGAACCGCTTGCCCGCCGCCCCGGCGCAGAGCAGGAACTGCCCCATCGAGCCGGCCATCCCCAGCGCCAGCGTCGCCACGTCGTTCTTGACGTACCGCATGGTGTCGTAGACGGCCATGCCGGCGCTGACCGAGCCGCCCGGCGAGTTGATGTAGAGGAAGATGTCGCGCTCCGCGTCCTCGGCGGCGAGCAGCAGAAGCTGCGCGCAGATCTGGTTCGCCGAGTCGTCGGTGACCTCGGTGCCGAGGAAGATGATCCGCTCCTTCAGCAGCCGATCGAAGACCCGGTCACCGAAGGCCGGCTGCCCCTCGTCGCGCATCCAGATCGCACCCATGACCGCCCACCTCCGTAACGCCGGCGGGCGGGGGACCGCCCGGCGAGCCGGCGGTCTCCAGCGTCCGCCGGGCGCACCCGCCCGGCCCAGGCTTTCTGCCCCGGGCAGATTCGCCCTCGGCATAAGCGCCGCGACCTGCCGACCCCGGGCTACGCCGCGACCGGGCGCCGTCGGGCCGCCCGGGCCCGGCGCCGGGCCAGCGTCGGTGAGGTACGCGGACGCGGGCGCGCCACCGGCGACGGGATCAACCAGATCCGGGTGCCGGTGCCGATCAGCTCCGGCGTGCCGTGGCCGAGCGTCGGGCCGAGCGGTGCGGGACCCGGGCCCACCGGGCGCAGCCCGCCGCCGAGCAGCGGTGTCGGGCGGACCGGACGGGCATTGGGCGGCGCGGTGAACGGGCGGGCGACGTGCGGCGGGTTCGGGCCGGCCGGGCGTCGGGTGGCGTGCAGCCGGGGCGGGCCGACCCGGAGCTGCGGACCGCCGCGGGCGGCGGGCACCCGGTCGAGCCGGGCCAGCGGAACCCCGGAGCCGACCGGCGTGGGCCGCTCCCGGCGCAGCTCGTCGCGCGCCTCCTCGAGCAGGTCGGCGAGGTGGATGCCGAGCGCCCGGCAGATCGCGGCCAGCACCTCCGAGGAGGCCTCCTTGCGGCCGCGCTCGACCTCGGAGAGGTAGGGCAGGGAGACGCCGGCGGCCAGCGCCACCTCGCGCAGCGTGCGGCCCTGCCGCAGGCGGATCCGCCGCAGCACCCCGCCGATCACCCGTCGCAGCAACGACATGCCGGCCTCCTCGCGGTCGCCGTTCGCCGACGTACCCATCATGCCCCGTCCCGGCCGCGCGGACCGGCCCGGCCGGCCCGCGCGGTGCCGACCGGGCCGATGGCGGTCACCGCCAGACGACGGCGCTGCTGTGCCAGCGCGGCGTGAGGAAGTCCGCCTGACCGATGACCAGACCGGCGTCGTTGACGTTGATCGCCACGCTGCTCACCGCCCCGGCCGGCAGCGGGAGCACCTGCGAGCCGGCCGTCGGCGTCGGCCAGATCATCGCCCGGCCGCCGGCGCCGTCGGTGCCGATCACCAGGCCCGAGTCGTTCACGGCCTGTGCCGTCGGGGAGGTCGAACTGCTGGCCAGCCGGCGCATCGCCGAACCGTCCCAGAAGAACGCGGCGAACCGGCCGTCCGCGGTGTCACTGGTGCCGACCACCTGACCGAGATCGTTGATGCCGTTCGCGACGCTTGTGGGACCGCCCAGGGTGCCGAGCGACCGGAGGACCCCGTCGCGCCAGACGAACGCCTGGTTGACGAACGGAGGATCGGTCCAGTCCTTGAAGCCGTAGGTGCCGGCGACCGTGCCGGCCTCGTTGACCGCGGCGGCGCTCGCGCCCCGGGGCGCGTCGATCGTGATCTCGGTGTTCCCGGTCCGCACGAACGCCCGCCGGCCGGAGAAGCTGTCGGTGACGTGGTAGACGCCGACCACCCGGTCCCCGGCCGTGTCGAACGCGATCGAGAAGATGCCACCCGTCAGCCCGAGATCCTGGATCCGGCCGTTCACCCAGGCGACGGCGTGGCTGCTGCCGTCCGCGGCCTGGGCGGTGCCGACGATGCGGCCCCGCTCGTCGATCGCCTCGGCCTGACTGTTCGGGCCGCCGAGCGTGCCCAGGTCCTCGATCCGGCCGTCCACCCAGCGAACCGCGTGCCAGTAACCGGTGGCCAGCTCCGCCGCCCCGACCGCCACCCCGGCGGCGTTGACGTCGTGCGCCGAGCTGCCCCGGCCCGCCACGAGCGTCGGCAGCACGACAGCGGTCCGCTTGGCCGTCGGCATCGACGACGGCGTGCCCGTCGGCGACGGCGTGCCCGTCGGCGACGGCGTGCCGGTCGGCGTCCGCGTGCCGGTCGGCGTCGGCGTGCCGGTGGGCGTCGGGGACGCGGTGGGGCTCGGTGTCGGCCGTGGGGTGGGCGTCGGCGAGACGGTCGGCCGGGTGGAGACGGTCGGCGACGGGACGGCGGTGGGCTTCGGTCGGGTCGGCCAGGTCGTTCCCGGCCGGTCCCCGGGCCGACCCGCCACCGCGGGCGACGCGCCGACCAGCGCCATCCCGAGGACCACGCTGAGCGTGGTCAGTGCCGCACGTGTACGCATCCGACTCTCCCTCGTCACGATCGGTGGGATCTGAGTCTTGCCCGTCCAGAAGTCGACGGATGTGACGGGATCCTTACCGCTCGTGGGGCGCGAGGGCCGGTCCCGGCCCGCCCGGCCGGCTCGGGGCGTACCCGCTATCTTGAGGGCGTGCAGGCGACGGTGGCGGATCGGGACCGACGGTGATCCATTTTCCCGCGCAGCGGCGTGGGCCGCTGAGCGCGCTGAGCCTGCGCCTGCTCGCCGCCCTGGGGCTGGTCTTCGCCACCGTCTTCGTGGTCTGGCTCGACCGGGACGGCTACCGCGACGTCAACGAGGACGGGCTGACCCTCCTCGACTGCTTCTACTACACGGTGGTCTCGCTCTCCACCACCGGCTACGGCGACATCACCCCGGCCAGCCCCTCGGCGCGCCTGATCAACGTCCTCTTCATCACCCCGGCCCGGGTGCTCTTCCTGATCATCCTGGTCGGCACCACCCTGGAAGTCCTGACCGAGCAGTACCGGACCGGCCGTCGCCTGTCGCGGTGGAGGAGAACCGTGAAGGACCACGTCATCATCTGCGGCTACGGCACCAAGGGCCGCAGCGCGGTCTCCGCGCTGCTGGAGAACGGGGCGGACAAGTCCAAGATCGTCGTGGTCGAGCGGAGCGGCGCGGCCCTGCGGCAGGCCACCTCGAACGGGCTGGTGACGATCGAGGGGTCGGCGACCCGCTCGTCGGTGCTGGAGGAGGCGCACATCCGCACCGCCAAGGCGGTCATCATCGCGACCGACAGCGACGACGCGTCGGTGCTGGTGGCGTTGACCGTCCGGCAGCTCACCGCCGGGCAGGTGCGGATCATCGCGGCGGTCCGGGAGGCGGAGAACGCGCCGCTGCTCAAGCAGAGCGGGGCGCACCACGTGATCGTCTCCTCGGCGACCGCCGGCCGGCTGCTCGGCCTCTCCACCTCGGCCCCGCCGCTGATCGACGTGGTGGAGGACCTGCTCACCCCGGGTCAGGGCATGGCGCTGGCGATGCGCTCGGCCGAGCGCAGCGAGGTGGGCCGCTCGCCGCGTGAGCTGGAGTCGCTGGTCATCGCGCTGGTCCGCCGGGGCAAGGTGGTCACGCTGAACGACCGGGCCGCCGCGACGATCGAGACCGGCGACATGCTGGTCCACGTCCGCGACGACCGGCCGCAGGCGACCACCACCGTCTGACCGGCGGGGCTGCTTCCGCCTCCCTCAGTCGGGCCTCTTCCGCCTCCCTCAGCAGGGGGGCGGGACCGCCTCGGCGCAGGATGGGGCGCAGCCCTGGCTGGCGCGCCGCAGCAGGTCGTAGAGCTGGTCCCGCTCGTCGGGGGAGAGCGCGCCGAGCACGTCGGCCTCGGCGTCGGCGAGCGCGCACTCCGCCTGACCGAGCCGCTTCGTGCCCGCCGCGGTCAGGCTGACCACGTGCCGGCGGCGGTCGGCCGGGGAGCGGCGGCGTTCGACCAGGCCGGCCGCCTCCAGGTCGTTGAGCAGCCCGACCACGTTGGTGCCGTCGATCTGGAGCGTGCCGGCCAGCCCCTGCTGGCTGATGCCGTCCGAGTCGCGCAGCACGGTGAGCGCCACCAGGTGCCGGGGGCGCAGCCCGAGCGGGGTCAGCGCGGACTCCGAGCGCAGCAGCATCCGCCGGGCCAGGTGCTGGAGCAGTGGCCCGGAGCGTCGCTCCGACTCGGCGGGCCCGGCTGACATGTGACCCAGTCTACGCGGCCCGCGGAACATCGCCCTGCTATAAATAGTTGGTGCTGCACGAACCATCTATGGAGGAGTAACCAATGGCACACCTGCTGCACATCGACTCGAGCATCACCGGCGACGCGTCGGTCAGCCGGCGGCTCACCGCCCGCGCGGCCGCCGCCTGGCGCGCCGCCCACCCCGGCGGCACGGTCACCTACCGGGACCTCGGCCAGGACCCGCTGCCGCACCTCGACGCGGCCGGCGGTCTCGCCCGGGCGATCCCGCCCGAGCAGCACACCCCGGCGCAGCGCGCGTCCTGGCACCTGACCGAGGAACTGGTGGCCGAGGTGACGGGCGCCGACACGGTCCTGCTCGGCCTGCCGCTCTACAACTTCGGGCCGCCGAGCAGCGTCAAGGCCTGGGTCGACCACCTCATCGCGCCCGGCCTCGCGCTCGACCCGGAGACCGGCGCCGGACTGCTCGGCGGCCGCGAGTTCGTCGTGTTCGGCACCCGGGGCGGCGGCTACGGCGCCGGCACCCCGCGCGAGGGCTGGGACCACGCCGAGCCCTGGCTGCCGCACGGGCTGTCGCGCACCGGCCTGGAGCCGCGTTTCATCTCCGCCGAGCTGACCCTAGCCCCGGTCAACCCGGCCATGGCCGAGCTGATCCCGCTGCACCAGGCGAGCCTCGCGGCGGCCGAGCGGGCCATCGACGAGCTGTGGGCGCCCGTCGCCGCCGGGGTCTGAGACGCGACAGGGCGGGCCGTTCCGACTGGAACGGCCCGCCCTCGCGTACGCGGAATCAGGCGTGGATCAGAGGATCGTCCAGGTGTCACCGCTGCCGAGCAGCGCCGAGAGCTGCTGCTCCGGGGTCTGGTCGACGCCGGCCCGCGCCGCCGCCACCTGCTCCTGCACCACCGTGTCGTAGGCGGGACGCTCCACCGCGCGGAACACCCCGAGTGGGGTGTTGCGCAGGTCGAGCCCGGGCAGCCGGGACAGCGCGAACGCGTACGCCGGGTCGGCGACCGTCGCGTCGTGCACCACGATCTCCTCCGCCGGGGTGGCCGCGGTCTCCCGGACCTCCAACCCGAAGCCGCCCGGCGGGTGGACCACGCAGAACTGCCCGTCGGCGCCGAACGTGATCGGCTTCCCGTGCTCCAGCCGGATCAGGAAGTCGTCCCGGGTGGCCGGCTCCTTCAACGGCTCGAACGCGCCGTCGTTGAAGATGTTGCAGTTCTGGTAGATCTCCACGAACGCCGAGCCCTTGTGCTCGGCGGCGGCCCGCAACACCGACTGGAGGTGCTTGCGGTCCGAGTCCAGGGTCCGGGCCACGAACGTGGCCTCGGCGCCGAGCGCCAGCGACAGCGGGTTGAACGGGGCGTCCGCCGAGCCGGCCGGCGTCGACTTGGTGATCTTCCCGACCTCGGACGTTGGCGAGTACTGACCCTTGGTCAGCCCGTAGATCCGGTTGTTGAACAGCAGGATCTTCAGGTTGACGTTGCGGCGCAGCGCGTGGATCAGGTGGTTGCCGCCGATCGAGAGCGCGTCGCCGTCACCGGTGACCACCCAGACCGACAGGTCCGGGCGGGACACCGCCAGACCGGTGGCGATCGCCGGCGCGCGGCCGTGGATCGAGTGCATCCCGTACGTGTTCATGTAGTACGGGAAGCGCGACGAGCAGCCGATGCCCGAGATGAAGACGGTGTTCTCCCGGGCGATGTTCAGCTCCGGCATGAAGCCCTGCACGGCCGCCAGGATGGCGTAGTCGCCGCAGCCGGGGCACCAGCGCACCTCCTGGTCGGACTTGAAGTCCTTGGCGGTGAGCTTCAGGGCGACGGGCTCAGACATTCTTCAGGACCTCTTCCAGCATCGTCTCCAGCTCGGCGGCGGTGAACGGCAGGCCGCGGACCTGGTTGTAGCCGATCGCGTCGACCAGGTAGCGCGCCCGGATCACGTGCGCGAGCTGGCCGAGGTTCATCTCCGGGACGACCACCTTGTCGTAGGCGCGCAGCACCTCGCCCAGGTTGGCCGGCATCGGGGCCAGGTGGCGCAGGTGCGCCTGGGCCACCGGCAGCCCGCGCTGGCGCAGCCCCCGGCAGGCGGCGCCGATCGGGCCGTACGTCGAGCCCCAGCCGAGCACCAGCACCCGGGCGTCGCCGTCCGGGTCCTCGACCTCGACGTCCGGCACCGGAATCGTCTCGATCCGGGCCGCCCGGGTGCGGACCATGAAGTCGTGGTTCGTCGGGTCGTACGAGATGTCGCCGGTCTTGTCGGCCTTCTCCAGGCCGCCGATCCGGTGCTCCAGCCCCGGGGTGCCCGGCACCGCCCACGGGCGGGCCAGGGTCTGCGGGTCGCGCAGGTAGGGCAGGAAGGTGGTGCCGTCCTCGCCGTTGGGCCGGGTGGCGAACTCGACCCGCAGGTCGGGCAGGGACTCCACGTCCGGCAGCAGCCACGGTTCGGAGCCGTTCGCCACGTAGTTGTCGGACAGCAGGATGACCGGGGTGCGGTAGGTCAGCGCGATCCGGGCCGCCTCCAGCGCGGCGTGGAAGCAGTCCGACGGCGACTTCGGCGCGATCACCGCGACCGGGGCCTCGCCGTGCCGGCCGTACAGGGCCATGTTCAGGTCGGCCTGCTCGGTCTTGGTGGGCATGCCGGTGGAGGGACCGGCCCGCTGCACGTCCACGATGACCAGCGGCAGCTCCAGCGCCACCGCCAGGGAGATCGTCTCGCTCTTCAGCGCCACGCCCGGACCGCTGGTGGTGGTCACGCCGAGCGCGCCGCCGTACGACGCGCCCAGCGCCGCGCCGACCGCGGCGATCTCGTCCTCGGCCTGCATGGTGACCACGCCGAGCTTCTTGTGCCGGCTCAGCTCGTGCAGGATGTCCGACGCCGGGGTGATCGGGTAGGCGCCGAGGAACACCGGCAGCCCGGACCGGACCCCGGCCGCCACCAGGCCCAGCGACAGGGCCGCGTTGCCGGTGATGTTGCGGTAGGTGCCCGGCAGCATCTTGGCCGGCTTCACCTCGTAGCGCACCGAGAAGTCCTCGGTCGTCTCGCCGAAGTTCCAGCCGGCCCGGAACGCGGCCACGTTCGCCGCCACCAGCTCCGGCCGGGCCGCGAACTTGCGCTCCAGGAACCGCAACGTCGAGGAGTACGGGCGGGAGTACATCCAGCTCAGCAGCCCGAGCGCGAACATGTTCTTGGCCCGCTCGGCATCCTTCTTGGACACCTCGTGCTCGGCCAGCGCGCCGACCGTCATCGAGGTGAGCGCGACCGGGTGCACCGCGTAGCCGGCGAGCGAGTCGTCGTCCAGCGGGCTGCTCGCGTAGCCGACCTTGGCCAGGTTGCGCCGGGTGAACTCGTCGGTGTTGACGATGATGTCCGCGCCGCGCGGCAGGTCGGCCAGGTTGGCCTTGAGCGCGGCCGGGTTCATCGCCACCAGTACGTTCGGCGCGTCGCCGGGCGTCAGGATGTCGTAGTCGGCGAAGTGCACCTGGAAGCTCGACACGCCCGGCAGCGTGCCGGCGGGGGCGCGGATCTCGGCCGGGAAGTTCGGCAACGTCGAGATGTCGTTGCCCAACTGCGCCGTCTCCGAGGTGAACCGGTCGCCGGTGAGCTGCATGCCGTCGCCGGAGTCACCGGCGAACCGGATGACCACCCGGTCCAGTTGACGGATCTGCTTGGTCACTCCCGCACCTCGCTTCGCTGAGCGCCGTCGCCCTCGCCGGCACGGCCCGCTCCGATTCTCACGTCAGAGCCTACGTCGGACGGTTAGGGCCGCCTTGGTGGAGGTCCGACGTGTGAGACTCGATTCGGCCGGTGTATGCCCCACTTTGCGGGCTTTAGTGCCCCGCCCCGTAATCCAGGTCACCCCATTCGGGGAGGCGTCACCGGTCCGCGGTCGGGCCCGGCACGGTGACGTCGCTGCGGCGGCGCAGCGAACGGGTGGCCAACGCCAGCGCGAACACCACGAGCAGACCCGACAGGACGATCAGGGCGATCGCGATGCGCCGCGACGAGGTGTCGCCGTCGTCGGAACGGGCCGACGAGGCCAGCACGCCCTGCGACCCGGTCGGGGCGGGCACCCCGGCCGCCGGGGTGGACCCGGCCGCCGCCGCACTGATCCGGAAGCTCATCTGGACCTGCCGCTCGTGCCCGCTGCGCGGGTCCAGCCGGCCGATCACCGCGCCGGCGAGCGGGGCCATCCGCTGGGCCTCCGCCGACGCGGTCACCGGCAGTCGCAGCGTCACGGTCCGGCCCGCCGGCAGCGGGCCCAGCTCGCACCGGGTCCGGTCCGGGGCCGCCGCGACGCACCCGTCGCCGCTCGCCGTCACCCCGGCGGGAAGGAGCACCTCCACCCGGCCGGTCGCGTCCACCTCGCCGGTGTTGCCCAGCCGTACGGTCAGCGTGCTCGGTGCGCCGCTGATGTCGAAGAGGACCTCGTCGGCGCGCAGCGAGATGCCCGGCACCGGCGGGCCGGGCGGGAACAGCACCGCGAAGCCCTCGTCGTCGTACGCCGCGCCGTCGACCCCGGGCGCGACGGCGGTGACCTGGACCGACCCGCTCAGCGGCATGGCCTTCCAGGCGTCGCCGGCGACCCGGACCCGGATGGTGGCGCTGAACCGGGCGCCCGGCTCGGCGGTCCAACCGCCGCAGCGGTGGTTGCCGGCGGCGGCGGCGACGCAGCCGGGCGTGCCGGCGTCGGTCAGGCCGGCCGGCAGCGTGTAGCCGAGGCGGACCTGCTCCGCCCGCGCGCCGGTGTTGGTCACCGTCACCCGCAGCGTGGTCACCGTGCTGTCGGCGTTCCAGTAGTCCGGCGCCAGCACCACGTCGTCCGTGGAGACCTGCACGCCCAGCGGGCCGCCGGCCGGCTGGGTCCGCGGCGGAGGCGGCGGCTGCGCCGGCGGCATGACCGGCGGCGGCGCGGGTGCGGTGGTGGTCGGCGCGGTGCTGGTCGGTGCCGGCGCGACCGTGGTCGGTGGCGGCGGCGCCGCCGTGGTGGTGGTGGCCGGTGCCGGCGGGGTGGTGGGCGGCGACGCCGCCTCCGTCGTCGGGGCCGTGGTCGGCTCCGGCGCGGTGGTCGTCGCGTCGCCGGTGGGCGTCGGCTCGGTCGGGTCGCCGCCCGGATCGCCGCCGGGGTCGCCCGGCTCGACCAGCCGCACCACCCCGGTCGGGTCGGAGTAGGCCGCCGCGGCCCAGCCCGGTGCCACCGCCACGACGGCTGCGGCCGCGGCGATCAGCGCGGGCGCGAACAGCGCGAGGGTACGGCGGAGCGCGACCCGCGATACGGGTCGAACGCGGGGGCGGGTCATCTGTCCTCCGGGGGACGTGGCAACGAGCTCTCATTATTCGGGGACTGTTGCCATCCGGCACTAGTCCCGCCAGGAAACAACTTCGTAACGTGTCCGAGACGTCTGAACGGGACCGGTACGCTCCGGTCGTGACCGGATATCTCGGCTCGTACGCCACGCTCGGTCTGCTGCTGATCGCCGCCGTGCTCTTCTTCGTAACGGCGTTCTCGGCGAACCGGGTGTTACGTCCCGCCCGTCCGGCCGAGCCCTGGGGCAAGCGGGCCTCGTACGAGTGCGGGCTCGACCCGGTCGGCGGCGACTGGGCCCAGATGCAGATCCGCTACTACGTCTACGCCTACCTCTACGTGCTGTTCGCGGTGGAGGCGGTGTTCCTCTTCCCGTGGGCGCTGGTCTTCGACCGGCCCGGGTTCGGCACGACCACGGTGGTCGAGATGGGCGTCTTCGTGGCGGTCGTCGCGCTGGGCATCCTCTACGCCTGGCGGCGTGGCGTCCTGCGCTGGGCGTGAATCCTAGGCGAGCCCGCGCCGGGTCGCCGCCGGCGGCCGGTCACCCCGGATCGACGCCACCATGTCGAGCACCCGCCGGGTCTCGCGGACCTGGTGGGCGCGGAACACCCGGGCGCCGAGCCAGGCCGACACCGCGGTGGCGGCCAGCGTCCCCTCCAGCCGTTCGGGCACCGGCAGGTCCAGCGTCTCGCCGACGAAATCCTTGTTCGACAGCGCCACCAGCAGCGGCCAGCCGGTGTCGGTCAGCTCGGTCAGCCGCCGGGTGATCTCCAGCGAGTGCCGGGTGTTCTTGCCGAAGTCGTGCGCCGGGTCGATCAGGATGCCGTCGGGGCGCACCCCCAGCCCGACCGCGCGTTCCGCCAGCCCGGTGACCGTGTCGAGCACGTCGGTCACCACGTCGTCGAAGGCCGCCCGGTGCGGCCGGGTACGCGGCGCCAGCCCGCCGGCGTGCGAGCAGACCAGCCCGGCGCCGGTCGCGGCGGCGACCCGGGCCAGCGCCGGATCGGCCCCCGACCAGGTGTCGTTGAGCAGGTCCGCGCCGGCCGCGACCGCCTCCACCGCCACCTCGGCCCGCCAGGTGTCGATCGAGACGACCAGGTCCGGGAAGGCGGCCCGGACCGCGGCGATGGTGTCCACCGTCCGGCGGATCTCCTCGGTCACGTCCACCTCGTCGCCCGGGCCGGCCTTCACCCCGCCGATGTCGACGATCTCCGCGCCCTCGGTCACCGCCCGCTCGACCGCGCGCAGCGCGCTGTCCTCGGCGAACGTGGCGCCCCGGTCGAAGAACGAGTCCGGCGTGCGGTTCACGATCGCCATCACCACCAGCTCACCCGGGGCGAAGGTCCGCCCACCGAGCCGCAACGCCCCGCTCATCCCCGTCTCCTCGTCTCCCCGCCCCGCCCGGACGTTCGTGCCGACCGTCGCGCCGCTGGTCACCGGCGTCGGTCGGACCGCGGCGTGGCTGCCCGCACCCGCCGGCCGGGTCGGATTCGCCGCCCGGTCCCTCGGTTCCCGACCCGCAGCCGAGCCCGACGGTATCCCGCTCCGCCCGCCGCCCGCCCCGGCGTCGCTTCGAGATCTTGGTACCAAACGGCCCCTCGGGGGGCCATTTCGTACCAAGATCTTCGCCGTTCCTGGATTTTGGAAGATCCATCTCACGAGGTTGACGGTGGCGACGGTGACGCCCTCTCGCCTGGCGGGGAGTCGGGCGGAGGCAGGTAGAGGCACGTCGATGCGATGGGCGTCGGAGGGCGGTGACGTCGTCGCGGGGCCACCGATGCCGCCCGTCGGGGCGGCGTTTGAACGACCGGAGGCGGCGGAGGGCTCGCCCGATCCCGGCCCGCATGCCACGATCTCTGCATGGGTCAGTTTCTGCTCCTCTTGGTCGTCGCGCTGACCGTCGCGGCAGTGGTGTTCGGGGTGACGGTGCTGGTCTCCGGGCGGGATCCGGGCCTGGTGCCGGCCGAGCCGGACGGGCGGTCCGTGCCCCTGCCGGGCGCGCGGCCGCTCGACGAGTCGGACGTGACCGACGTCCGGTTCGACACCGCGCTGCGCGGCTACCGGATGGGCCAGGTCGACGCGGCGCTCCGGCGGGCGGCCTACGACATCGGCTACAAGTCCGAGCTGATCGGTGTGCTGGAGGCCGAGAACGTCGCGCTGCGGGAGGGGCGGACCGAGGACGCCGACGCCCTGCGCCGGGCGCGCGAGGAGGCGGTCACGGCCACCCTCGACGCCGACCCGACGAGCGGCGACCCGGTGACCATCGACCTGTCGGCGCCCGACTCGCCGGCCCGCCGGCCCACCCGTGCCAGGTCGAACGAGCGCACCGCCGCCTCCCCGGCCGGCGCGGCGGCGGGTGCCGCCACCGCCTTCGGGGCCGACGAGGCGCCGGCCAGCGGCCCGGCAGCCGAGACCGGCGCCCCGTCGAGGGCCGCCACCGGGTCCGAGGCCGGCACCCCGTCGAGGGCCACCGCGTCCGAGTCGGGCGCGGCGCCGGACACCGCCGGTGGATCCGGGGGCGGAGCCGCCGAGGCGGGCGTGGCGGAGGCGCCGGCCGCCGCCGCGGTCGAGGACACCACCTCCCCGGCGGACGCCGTCGCCACCGGTCCGGGCGGCATCGACGACCGGGAGCGCGGGCCGGCGGTCCGCTCGGAGTCGGCGTGACCGGCGCGGAGGGTTCCGCCGGCTTCGCCGAGGCCGCCCAACCGGGTGCCGCCGAGGTCACCGCCACGGTGATCGTCGACGCGCCGGCCGAGCGGGTGTTCGCCGCGCTGACCGCGTGGGAACGGCAGTCGGACTGGATTCCCTTCACCACGGTCCGGGTGGTCGAGGGCGACGGCGGCGAGGGGAGCCTGATCGAGGCGGTCACCGCGCTCGGCCCGGCCGCGCTGCGCGACGAGATGCGGGTGGTCCGGGTCGACGCGCCGTACGAGGTGGGGGTGGTGCACTGCGGCCGGCTGCTGCGCGGCCCGGGCGTGCTGCGCTGCACCCCGATGGACCGGGGCCGCACCCAGGTGGTCTGGCACGAGTGGTTCCACCTGCCGGGTGGGGCGGCCGGCCGGGTGGCCTGGCCGGTGCTCTGGCCCGGCTCGAAGTTCAGCCTGACCCAGGCGTTGAAGCGGTTCGCCCGCCTGGTCGAGCAGGGCCGCCTGCCCTGAGCTGAGCGCCGAGCCGCGCCGCACCGAGCCGCGGCCAAGCCGCGCCGAGCCGGGCCGCATCGAGCCGGGCCGGGAGCCTGTCGGTGCCCTCACCTACCGTGGACGCCGTGACTGACCTGGTGACCGGCGCGGACGGGCTCGCCCGCTGCGCCTGGGGAGCGAGCACCCCCGACTACGCCGCCTACCACGACGAGGAGTGGGGCCGGCCGCTGCGCGGTGACGACGCGCTCTACGAGCGGCTGACCCTGGAGGCGTTCCAGTCCGGTCTGTCCTGGTTGACCATCCTGCGCAAGCGGCCGGCGTTCCGGCTCGCCTTCGACGGGTTCCGGATCGAGGCGGTGGCCGGCTACGGCGAGGCCGAGGTGGCCCGGCTGATGGCCGACGTCGGGATCGTGCGCAACCGGGCCAAGGTCGAGGCGGCGATCGCCAACGCCCGCGCCGCGCGGGAGCTGCCCGAGGGTCTCTCCGCGCTGCTCTGGTCGTTCGCGCCCCCGCCCCGGCCGGCGCGCCCCGGTTCGTTCGCCGAGGTGCCGGCGATCACCGGGGAGTCCACCGCGATGGCCAAGGCGCTCAAGAAGCGGGGCTTCCGCTTCGTCGGCCCGACCACGGCGTACGCGCTGATGCAGGCCACCGGCATGGTGGACGACCACCTCGCGGACTGCCACGTGAACGGTGACCGGGCCGAGCGGTGACGCGGCGGCGTGATGGGATTGGGGCATGACCGACACCGAGCCGCGGACGAGCGGGACGACCGACGGTGACACCACGCCGGACGCCTGGGCGGTGCTGCTGCCCGACGAGCGCTACCAGGCCGAGCGGCTGGTGCACCACGACGTGCTGGAGTTGACCGGGCTGCCGGCGGCGGCCCGTCCCCGCCCCGGTGACCGGGTGGCGGTGCTGGTCGGTGAGCCGCTGCGGCTGGTGGCGCTGGGCCGGGTCGCCCGGGCCGGGGTGGGGGGCCGGGAGGACCCGGACGATCCGCAGTCCGACGCGACGGCGGGCGCGCTCGTGGTGACGTACACCCGTGGGGCGCTCGACGAGCCGGTGCCGGTCGACGGCCCGGCGCCGGACGGTCCGGTCGTGGCGCTCGAACCGGCCCGCTGGCGGGCGCTGGCCGACCGGCTCGGGCCGCCGCCGGCCCGGCGCACCTGGCTGGTCAGCCTCGACCTGCCGATCGAGGCGGCCTCGCGGGCCGAGGCGGTGCGGATCTTCTGGTCCTACGTGCAGGAGCTGGGCCCGCGTGAGCTGCCGGCGTTCGTCTCGCCGTCCGGCGACGAGCTGGCCATGCAGGCGTTCGTGCTGGGCGTCGAGGCCAACCAGGATCCGGAGGAGGACGACTGACGGCGGCGCCCCACCGGCTCAGCGGCCCTCGAAGACCGGCTTCTGCTTGTTGACGAACGCGATGGTTGCCGCCTTGTGGTCGCTGGTGGCCCCGCAGATCGCCTGGGCCTGCGCCTCGGCGGCCAACGCGTCGGCGAGCGTGCCGGCGTCGGCGATGGAGAGTTGGCGCTTGATCGCCCCGTAGGCGACGGTCGGGCCGGCGGCGAGCCGGGCGGCCAGCTCCTGCGCGGACGGGAGCACCTGCTCGTCGTCGTCCACCAGCTTGGTGAGCAGGCCCAGCCGGCAGGCGTCCTCGGCGCCGACCGGCTCGGCGAGCATCAGCAGCTCGACCGCCTTGGCGTGGCCGACCAGGCGGGGCAGCGTCCAGGAGGCGCCGGTGTCGGCGGCGAGCCCGACGCCGGCGAACGCCATCAGGAACCGGGTCTTCGGGCCGCCGATGCGGAAGTCGGCCAGGAACGCCAGCGACGCGCCGGCGCCGGCGGCCATCCCGCGTACCGCCGCGACGACCGGCTTGGGCAGGTTGGCCAGCCGGGCGGCGATCGGGTTGTAGTGCGCCCGCACCGTGTCGAGCGGCTTGGCGTCGGCCGACTCCAGCGTCCGCACGTGCTCCCGCAGGTCCTGCCCGGCGCTGAACGAGCCGCCCGCGCCGGCCAGCACGACCGCCCGGCAGGAGCGGTCGGTCTCCAGCTCGGCCAGGACGTCCCGGAGCGCCTCCTTGAGCGCCACGTCGAGCGAGTTCATCGCCGTCGGGCGGTTCAGCGTCAGGGTGACGACGGCGTCGGTGCGGTCGACGAGCAGCGGCTCGGTCACGGTTCTAACGACCCTTCTGTCGGGCGAGGCGGTTGCTGGCGTCGAGGCACTGCTCGACGTACCGGTCGGCGGCCGGCCGGAGCCGGGCCGCGTGGCGGTCGAAGAACCCGGCCGCGCTGGTGCCCGGCCAGCGCTCGGGGAGCAGCGCCGGGGGCAGTTGCGGGTCCCGGAAGAGGAAGGTACGCCACGCGTGCACGAGCCGGAACCGGGCCGCGTACGCCTCCTCGTCGCTGCTGCGGACGGTGACGCCGGAGAGCAACGGCTTCTGCTCGGCGACGAAGCGTTCGTAGGCCCGGCCGATCTCGGTCAGGTCCCAGGCCCGGCGGACCACCCCCATCGCGCCGGGGGTGCCGGCCGCGTGCGCGGCGGTGAACCGCTCGAAGCGCACGCCCGCCTCGGCGAGCAGCAGGTCGACGTCCTCGCCGGGGCGGGTGGCCACCCAGGTGCAGTCGTCGAGGGTGCCGTAGCCGAGGAAGGTGAGGTTGGCGGCGAGTCGCTGCCGGTCCCGCCGGGAGGCGGGTGCCGCGAGGACGAGAAGATCGAACCGTCCGTCCCAACTGTGCCGACCGGTCCGGTAGATCCGGGAGGCCGCCTCGTCCAGTCGACGGCCCGCTTTCGGGGTGATCGAATATCCCGGCCCGGAGGCGAGCCGGAGGGGTTCCAGCCAGCCCTGGCGGACCATCCGGGAGACCGCGGTGCGGACCGCCGGTGGAGCTATCCCGAGTGGCGCCAGCAGCTTGACCAGGGCGGCGACCGGTGCACGGCCACCCCGGGCGCGGAGGTGGTCGCCGTACAGGTCGAAGAGTGCCGACCGTGCCTGCATGACCGCACATTGTGACAGGCCTATCCAAGATAAGCTAGATGCTGTTACATCAATGCTGCTTCGGTTTGGGTCCGGCGGTGTTCATCAGGGAAAATCGTCAGTCGACGCCTCCGCGACGTTTGCGGGTGGCGATGGCGAAGTGGCTGTGGGGCAACCCACCGACCCTGGCGTAGGTCTGAGGGGAGACAACATGGCGGCGATGAAGCCGCGGACGGGCGACGGTCCGCTGGAGGTCACCAAGGAGGGTCGGGGCATCGTCATGCGGGTCCCGCTGGAGGGTGGTGGCCGGCTCGTCGTCGAGATGACGCCCGACGAGGCCACCGCGCTGGGTGACGCGCTGAAGGCGGCCGCCGGCTGATTCGGGGAGCGGTCCGCGCGGCGTCCGCCGCGCGGACGGTTCGCCCTACCCTGAGCCACCGGCTTGGCCGGTGGCTCAGGGCCTTCACCGGCCGGCAAGCGGCAATCTGTCCCGCTTAGATCGTTTTCGGAGGTACGGTCCAGCGTGCTGGCCATTCGTCTGGTGAGCGGGCCCACCCGGCCCGACACCCTCGTCCTGCCCGTGCGTCCCGGTGGGCCGGACGCCCCGCCCGTGCTGGCGCCGACCGCCGTCCCGACCGGCGACGACGTGCACGCCGAGGCGACCGCGTTGCTGCCCGCCGCCCGCCTCACCGGCGCGGTCGGCGAGGTGCGCGAGCACCTGCGCCCGGGCGGCGCCCCGAGCCGCCTCTGGCTGCTCGGCGTCGGCGACGGCGACGAGCCGGACTGGCGCTCCGCCGGGGCCGCCCTGGCCCGCGCCGGCAAGGATGAGACGCAGATCACGATCTCGGTTTCCGACGGGGCCGCGGCGCTGCGCGGCCTGGTCGAGGGCCTGCTGCTCGGCTCCTACCGCTTCCGTCTCACCGAGGCCGGCCCGCGCCCCGCGCTGGCCCAGGTCGACCTGCTGGTGGCCGACCCGGAGGCGCTGGCCGACACGCTCGCCGCGGCCCGGACCACCGCCGAGATGACCGCGCTGGCCCGCGACCTCACCAACACCCCGTCCTCGACGAAGCACCCGGAGTGGTTCGCCGACCAGGTGACCGCCGCCGCGTCCGGCCGCCCCGACCTGCACCTGCGCGTGCGCGGCCCCCGGGAGCTGGCGGACGAGGGCTTCGGCGGGATCCTCGCCGTCGGCGGCGGCTCCGCCCGGGGCCCGCGCCTGGTCGAGCTGGACTGGCGGCCGGCCGGCGCGCGTACCCACGTGGTGCTGGTGGGCAAGGGCATCACGTTCGACACCGGCGGCATCTCGATCAAGCCGGTGCCGGCCATGAAGCTGATGCGCAAGGACATGGCCGGGGCCGCCGCCGTGGTCGCCGCGACGCTGGGCGCCGCCGCGCTGCGCCTGCCGGTCCGGGTCACCACGCTGACCCCGCTCGCCGAGAACATGGTCAGCGGCTCGGCGTTCCGCCCCGGCGACGTCATCCGCCACTACGGCGGGCTGACCAGCGAGAGCACCAACTCCGACGCCGAGGGCCGGCTGGTGCTCGCCGACGCGATGGCGTACGCCGTCCGGGAGCTGAAGCCCGACCTGCTGGTCGACCTGGCCACCCTGACCGGGGCGAACGCGGTGGCCCTGGGCAAGCGGCACGCGGCGCTCTACAGCGAGAACGACGACCTGGCGGCCGGGCTGCTGGCCGGGATCACCGCGGCCGGCGAGCGGGCCTGGCGGATGCCGCTGGCCGACGACTACCTGGAATACCTGGCCAGCGACCTCGCCGACCTGCACAGCTCCCCGGCCCGGGGCGCCGGCTCGGTGGTGGCCGCGCTCTTCCTCCGGGAGTTCACCGGCGACCTGCGGGACCGCTGGGCGCACCTGGACATGTCCGCCCCCTCGTGGTCCGACGACGTGCACGGCGAGCTGGTCAAGGGCGCCACCGGCTGGGGCGTGCGCGGATTGCTGCGCTGGCTGGCGACGCTGGGCTGACCGCTCCGGGTCAGCTCTTCACGGCGGCGAGCAGGCCGTGGCCGACCGGCAGCAGCGCGGGCACCCAGTGCTCCGACTCGCGGATCGCCTTGATCGTCTCCCGGACGGTGACCGTCTCCACGTCCCGCGCGGCCGGATCGCCGATCCGGCCGGCGGCCAGCGCGCCGTTGAGCGCGAGCACCCCGCCGGGGCGCAGCAGCCGCAGCGCCGCGTCCACGTACGCCGCGAAGCCGGTCGCCGCCGCGTCCGCGAAGACCAGGTCGTAGACGCCGTCCGCGAGGCGCGGCAGCACGTCGAGGGCCCGGCCGGTGATGATCCGGGTACGCCCCGACGGGAAGCCCGCCTCCTGGAACAGCCGCCGGGCCAGGCGCTGGTATTCGACCTCCACGTCGATCGTGGTGAGCACGCCGTCGGGACGCATGCCGCGCATCAGCCAGACGCCGCTGACCCCGGTGCCGGTGCCGATCTCCACCACCGCCCGGGCGTTGCCGGCGGCGGCGAGCAGCCGCAGCGCGGCGCCGGCGCCCGGCGTCACCGCCTCCACGCCCACCTCGTGGGCGAGCGCGCGGGCCGTGCGCAGCACGATGTCCTCGGTGACGTACGACTCGGCGAACTGCAGCGCCTGGGCCGTCGAACTGCCGTGACCGGCGACCATGGCGATGGGACACCTCCGGGGGCGGGCTGGTGCGAAGGGTCGGTTGGCACTGTGAGCGTAGAGGCGACCCGGTAGCCGCGCAGCCGCGAGTCGGCCGCCGGACGATCACGGGCGGCAACCCCTGACTCCACCCGGGGCATCCGTGCAATCCTGGACGTGTCCCGCGCGCCACGGTCGTCCGGCTCCGCCGGCGCCCGGCGCGGGGCGAGCGGGACGATGTGGGAGGCACGACGTGACCGACGGCTGGGACTGGCGCCGGCCCGGCGGAGCCGGGGCACCGGCGGGAGGGCCGGCCCCCGGGCAGCCGCAACCGGGTGCCGGGGGCTCGACGACGTCGCCCTGGTGGACCGACGCGCTCGCCGATCCGTGGCGGGACCCGTACGCGCCGGCGGCCGTGGTGGTCCCGGCCGCCGCCCCCGACGCGTCGGGCGAGCCGGAGCCGGTCACCGACCCGGACCGGCCGACCCGGCCGGGGCTGCGTCAGGTGGTGCTCATCTCACTGATCACCGCGCTGCTGGCCGGCTCGCTCGGCAGCGCCCTGACCTACGCCGTGCTGCGCGGCGGGGACGTGCCGACGCTCGGCGCGCAGGCCGGGCAGGCCCCGGCGCTGGCCCAGCGCAAGCCCGAGTCGCTGGCCGGGGTCGCCGAGCGGGTGCTGCCCAGCGTGGTCACCATCCGGGTGGCCAGCCTCGGCGGCACCAGCGAGGGCTCCGGCTTCGTGGTGAGCGCCGAGGGGCACATCGTCACCAACGACCACGTCGTCGCGGACGGCCCGGGCAAGGCCACGGTCCTGTTCAACGACGGCAGCACCGCGGCCGGCACGGTGGTCGGGCAGGACCCGGAGTCGGACATCGCGGTGATCAAGGTGAGCCGCAGCGGGCTGACCCCGGTGCAGTTCGGCGACTCGGACGCGCTCGCGGTCGGTGACCCGGTGCTGGCCATGGGTTCGCCGCTGTCGCTGACCAACACGGTCACCGCCGGCATCGTCAGCGCGCTGGACCGCACCATGCAGGCGGGGGAGCCGGGCGGCCCGACCCGCTACTACGCGGCGATCCAGACCGACGCCGCGGTCAACCACGGCAACTCCGGCGGCCCGCTGGTGGACGGGGGCGGCCGGGTGGTCGGCGTGAACTCGACCATCAAGTCGCTGGTGGCCGACGGGCAGGAGGCGGGCAACATCGGGCTCGCCTTCGCCATCCCGATCAACCAGGCGAAGCGGGTCACCGAGGAGATCATCGGCACCGGCAGGGCCCGGCGTACCGTGATCGGCGCCTCGGTGGGCGGCACCGGCGCGACCGGCGGCGGGGTCCGCCTCAACGCGGTCGAGCCGGCCGGCCCGGCGGCGACCGCCGGGATGCGCACCGGGGACGTGGTGCTCCGGCTGGACGGCCATCCGATGACCGACCCGACCGATCTGGTGGCGCTGGTGCGCAAGTACGCGCCGGGTTCGGTGGTGACGGTGGAGTACCGGCGCGGGGCGGCGCGGCAGAACACCTCGGTGACGCTCGCCGCGGACGCGAAGTGAGGACCGGTCACCCCCTCCCCGACGGTCCCCTCACGTGCGTAGGCTTGCCCTGACACGGACGAGGAGGCCGGAGTGTTCGAGAACCTGAACTGGTGGGAGATCGGCGTCCTGCTGCTCCTGGCACTGTTGATCTTCGGGGACCGGCTGCCCAACGTGATCAACGACGGCCTCCGGATGGTCCGCAACCTGCGGAACATGGCGCGGAACGCCACCGGCGACCTGAGCCGCGAGCTGGGCACCGACATCCAGCTGGAGGACCTGCACCCCAAGGCGTTCATCCGCAAGCACCTGCTCAGCGAGGACGACGAGCAGGCGATCCGGAAGCCGCTGCAGAGCATGTACGACAACCTGCGCTCGGACGTCACCGGCGTGCACGACGAGCTGAAGGACGTGGCCAAGGCGGCCGACCTGCGCAACGGCTCCGCCCGCCCGGCGGTGGCGACTCCCGCCGCCCCCACCCCGCCGGCGCCCCGCCCCTCCTACGACGACGCCACCTGACCCACCCCGGCCCCGACGCGGACCGCCCCTCCCCGGCGGACCGGGAAGGGGCGGTGGGGGAGCGGGGAATCGAGGGTCAGCGGCCCGCGGGCTTGAGGCCGAGCGGCTTGCCGAGCAGGGACTCGCGGCGCACCGCGAGCCGGTCGGCCACCTCGAACATGGCCTTGGCGGCCGGCGCGTCCGGCTGGGCCAGCACGATCGGTCGGCCCGCGTCGCCGCCCTCGCGGACCCGGGTGTCCATCGGGATCTGCCCCAGCAGCGGCACCTGCGCGCCGATGGTCCGGGTCAGCGACTCGGCCACCGCCGCGCCGCCGCCGGCCCCGAAGACCTCCATCCGGGTGCCGTCCGGCAGCTCCAGCCAGGACATGTTCTCGATCACGCCGACCACCCGCTGGTGGGTCTGCAGCGAGATGGCGCCGGCCCGCTCGGCCACCTCGGCGGCGGCCGCCTGCGGGGTGGTGACGACCAGGATCTCCGCGTTCGGCAGGAGCTGGGCCACCGAGATCGCGATGTCGCCGGTGCCCGGCGGCAGGTCGAGCAGGAGGACGTCCAGGTCGCCCCAGTAAACGTCGGCGAGGAACTGCTGCAGCGCCCGGTGCAGCATCGGGCCGCGCCAGACGACGGCCGAGTTGCCGGGGGTGAACATGCCGATCGAGATGACCTTCACGCCGTGCGCCTGCGGCGGCATGATCATGTCTTCGACGCGGGTCGGCGCACCGTCCGCGCCGAGCATGCGGGGCACCGAGTGGCCGTAGATGTCGGCGTCCACCACGCCCACCGACAGGCCGCGGGCGGCCAGCGCGGCGGCCAGGTTGACCGTGACGCTGGACTTGCCGACGCCGCCCTTGCCGCTGGCGACCGCGTAGACCCGGGTCCGGGAGCCGGGCTGGGCGAACGGGATCACCGGCTCGGCGGTGCCGCCGCCACGCAGCTTCGACTGCAGCTCCTGGCGCTGCTCCGCGCTCATCACGCCGAAGATGATCTCGACACCGCTCACCCCGGGCACCGCGCCGACGGCGGCGGTGATGTCGGTCCGCAGCTTGTCCTTCAGCGGGCAGCCGGCCACGGTGAGCAGCAGCTCCACCCGGACCACGCCGTCGTCGTCCCGCTCGGCGGAGCGGACCATGCCGAGTTCGGTGATCGGCCGGCGGATCTCCGGGTCGTTGACGGTGGCCAACGCGGCCTGGATCGCGTCGGAGACGGTGCTGACGGGTGCTGACATGCCCGCAATGTTACGTCGGGCTCTCCTGCCGGCCGTCGTGGGCGTAATCACCGTCGAAGTCGTCACGAGGCTCGTCCAGCGGTTCGCCGGCCGGCCGCCGGGGCACCCGTTCCTGCTGCCGCCGTGCCAGCTTGCGCCGCCGCTCGGCCGCCTCGTCCAGTTCCTCGGCCAGCCGGGTCAGCTCGGAGCGGAGGAAGTCACGGGTCGCCACGTCGCCCATCGCGATCCGCAGGGCGGCGATCTCCCGGGCCAGGTACTCCGTGTCGGCCTTCTGCATGGTGGCCCGCCGCCGGTCCTCGTCCAGCGAGACCCGGTCCCGGTCCGCCTGGCGGTTCTGCGCGAGCAGGATCAGCGGGGCCGCGTAGGAGGCCTGCAGGGAGAGCACCAGGGTCAGGAACGTGAACGTGTACGGGTCGAAGCGCAGGTGCGCCGGGGCGAGCGTGTTCCAGAGGAACCAGGCGGCGAGGATCAGCGTCATGTAGACGAGGAAGTTCGCCGTGCCCATGCCCCGGGCGATGCCCTCGGCCCAGCGGCCGAACGAGTCCGCGTCGATCCGGGGCAGGTGCAGGCCCCGGGGGGCGCGCGGCTGGTCCAGCCGCTCGCCGCGTCGCTGCTCAGTCATCGTCCCCGGTCCCGTCGTCGGTGGCGGACGGGGTCGGTGCCGCGTCCCGGTCCCGCCAGTCGCGCGGCAGGGATTGGTCCAGCACGTCGTCCACGGTCACCGCGCCGACCAGCCGGTTGTTCCGGTCCACCACCGGCATGCCCACCATGTCGTAGGTGGCCATCCGACGGGTGATCTCGGTCAGCGAGGTCGAGGTGCGGAGCGGGTCGATGTCGTTGACCACGATCCCGCCGAGCAGGTCGGCCGGGGGTTCGCGGAGCAACCGCTGGAAGTGCACCATACCGAGGTAGCGCCCGGTCGGCGTGGTCAACGGAGCGCGGGCCACGAAGACCTGCGCGGCCACGGCGGGGGAGAGCTGCACCTCACGGATCCGGGCCAGCGCCTCGGCGACGGTGGCGTCCGGCGGCAGGATCACCGGCTCCGAGGTCATCACGCTGCCGGCGGTGCCGGAGGCGTAGCGCAGTAGCTGGCGCACCGGGTCCGCCTCGTCCGGCTCCATCAGGTCGAGCAGCACGTCCTGCTCCGGCGGGGGCAGCTCGTTGAGCAGGTCGGCGGCGTCGTCCGGGTCCATCTCCTCCAGCACGTCGGCGGCGCGTTCCCGGTCCAGCCCGGCCAGGATCTCCACCTGGTCGCGCTCGGGCAGCTCGCTCAGCACGTCGGCCAGGCGCTCGTCGTCCAGGGCGGCGGCCACCTCGTTGCGCCGGGCGTCGGGCAGGTCCTGGAGGGCGTTGGCCAGGTCGGCCGGGCGCATGTCCTCCAGCACTGCGAGCAGGTTCGCCGTACCCCGGTTGTCGCCCACCACGCCGAGGCCGCGGACCCGGTCCCACTCCACCTGGTGCAGGTGGCCGCGGCGGCTGAGCCGGCCGGTCTGCTCACGCACGGCGACCCGGGTCAGTGCCCACTCGCCGCCGCGGCTGCACTCCATGGCCACGTCCACCACCGAGCCGGCCTGCCCGGTGTCGAGCTGCACCCGCCGGTCGAGCAGTTCCTGGAGCACCAGCAGCTCGTTCGGGCGCTTCTCGAAGCGGCGCAGGTTGAGGGTGCCGCTGCCGAGCACCACGGCGTCCGGGTCGATCGAGGTGATCCGGTTGATGGAGAGGAAGATGCGTCGCCGCATCGGCATCTCGGCGACCAGCCCCACGATCTCCGGCGGACGCTGGGTCGGCCGCATCCGGGCGACCGCGTCCCGGACGCGCCCCACCTGGTCGCCGTTCGGGTCGAAGACGGCGACTCCGGCGAGTCGAGCGATGTAGACCCGGTTCGGCGTACTCACGGGCACCAGCCTAAGGGCCTACTCTCTAACAACATGTCGACCTTGGCCTACGAGATCGTGGACGTCTTCACCGACCGCCCGTTCGCCGGCAACCCGTTGGCCGTGGTGTTCGGCGCGGAAGGTCTGGCCACCGAGCAGATGCAGGCGCTCGCGCTGGAGTTCAACCTGTCCGAGACGGTCTTCGTGCTGGCGCCCACGCAGGCCGGCGCGACCTACCGGGCCCGGATCTTCACCCCGACCGACGAGCTGCCGTTCGCCGGCCACCCGAGCGTGGGCGCCGCGGTGACCGCCGGCCGGCGTGGCGTCTTCGGTGTGGGCAGGGTCACCCAGGAGTGCGGCGCCGGCGTGCTGCCGATCGAGGTGACCGAGACCGGGGCGACGCTGACCGGGGGCACGCCGACGCTCGGCCCGGAACTCGACCCGGAGCCGCTGCTGGAGATCGCCGGTCTCACCGCCGCCGACCACGCCGGCCCGCCGCCGCGGGTCGCCGGCTGCGGGCTGGAGTTCCCCTACCTTCCGGTACGCCCCGACGCCGTGCCCCGGGCACGGTTGAACACGGCGGCGGCGGAGCGGTACGGCGTCGAGCACGTCAGCCTCTTCTCCTGGGATCCCGAGTCGCAAACCGCGCACGCCCGCGTCTTCGTGCCCGGCATCGGTGTCCCGGAGGACCCGGCCACCGGTTCGGCCGCCCTGGGCCTGGGCGTCTGGTTGGTGGCCAGCGGCCTGCTGCCGGGCGAGGGCCGCACGCCGTACTCGGTGCGCCAGGGCATCGAGATCAACCGGCCGTCGTCGCTGGCCTGCACCGTGACCGCCTCGGGCGGGACGGCGGTCGGCGCGACCGTGTCCGGCCAGGTGATGCCGGTGGCGCGCGGCGAGATCACCGTCCCACCCTTCATCGGCTGAGTCGTTCCCGCCCCCCGGCGCCGGTCTGTTCCCCGCTGGGGTTCAGCGCTTGTTCTCGCGCCCGGGCGCTGGGCGGGTCACTCGGTTCCAGCGCCTTTAGAGCTGAGTCGTTGGTGATATCAAGCTGTGCGGGCCGGGGCCGGGGCGCAGGCGCTGCACCCCCGGCTGAGTCGTTTTTGATATCAGCTCCAAAGGCACTGAGCGGCGGCGCTCCGCGCGTGACCGATCCGCTGTGTCCACTCGGCGACCGGTGGTCCGACCAGGGCTTTTGCGGCCAAACGCGAGGACCGCGTACACCACGAGGACCGGGGGCGCCGACCGGCTTCGGTGAGGCCGGGCCCGGGGGCGGCCCGGTCGTCGGCCCGGACAGGCGCGGGATGCGGGAGGATGGTCGGGTGAGCGACGAGGTGGACGAGCGGGTGACGCCACCGCTGGTGGACGAGGCGGTGAAGAAGGCCGCGGTGTGCTGGGTCGGCGTCGGCGACGGCCCGGCGTCCGCGTTGTGGTGCCTGCCGTTGGACGGCGCGCTGCTGGTGGTGACCGGGCCCGGTGAGCAGGCCGCGCCCGGGCTGGCCGATGCCGAGGCGGCCGAGGTGACGTTGCGCGGCGACCACGGTGGCCGGATCGTCACCTGGCCGGCGCGGGTGACCCGGCTGCGACCCGGCACCGAGGAGTGGGACACCGCCGCGCCGCTGGTGGCCGCGAAGCGGCTCAACGCCTCCGGTTCGGCCGCCGAGCTGGTGACGCGGTGGGCGGCCGAGGGTTGCGCGGTCAATCGGCTCACCCCGGCGGGCACGGCGCTGACCGGCGGCGACCTGCCGGCCGGGTCGCTGGCCGAGCAGCCGCGGCCGGCGTCGGCGGTCCGGGCCGTCCGCAAGCCGTTCCGGCTGCACCGGGTCCGCCGCCGCTGACGCCCAAGCCGGCCACCCGGCCACCCGGCCCGGCCACCCGGCCGGTCAGTCGGGCGGCGGGGCGGCGTCGGCGGGTACGGCGGCGGGTGCGGCGCGCCGTCCGGCCCGGGCGCCGCCGAGCACGACCACGGCGACGCCGGCCAGCAACAGCGCCAGCCCGGGCAGGGCCAGCGGCCGGGGCAGTTGGCCCAGCCAGGCCCAGCCGATCAGGGCCGCGCCGGGCGCCTCCAGCAGGATCAGCACGCTGACCGTGGTCGCGGAGACCCGGTGCAGGGCGTAGTTGAACATCGAGTGGCCGAGCAGTTGGGCGCCGACCACCAGGCCCACGATGGCCAGCCAGGTCCCGCCGTCCCAGCCGTGCAGGCGCACGCCGCCGAGCAGGCAGACGACGAGCAGGATCGCCGCGCAGACCCCGTAGCAGACGGTGGTGTAGGTGGTGGTGCTGATGCTCGCCCGGGCGCGCTCGCCGAAGGCGGTGTAGACGGCCGCGAACATGCCACCGGCCACGGCCAGCAGGTCACCGGCGAACGCGCGGCCGGAGACGGCGACGTCGGCGCCGGTGGCGAGCGCCGCGCCGAGCACCGCCACCGCGATGCCGGCCCAGGTCACCGCCGGCAGCCGCCGCCCCTGCCAGCGGGCGATCAGCCCCTGCCACACCGGCTGCGTCGCCCCCAGTGCGGTCGCGGCCGCGACCGAGGTGAGCTTCGCGCTCGGCATCCAGGTGGCGAAGTGGGCGGCCAGCGCCACACCGGAGAGTACGCAGAACAGCCCCTCCCGGCGGCCGGCCCCGACGGTGAGCGCGCGGAGTTCGGCCCGCCGACGGGTGACCGCGACCGGGCCGAGCACCGCCGCCGACAGTAGGTTGCGCCAGAACGCGACGGCCAGCGCCGGTGCGGCGGCGAACGCGATCAGCGGGGCGGAGGACGAGACGGCGGCGACGGCCAGCGCGAGCGCGCCGAGGGTCGGCGCGTCGAGCGGCGGGCGGTGTGGAGCGGTGGACACGGGGAGCAATCCTCACACGGAGACCGGCGACACGGAACGTCAGCACTCCGTTACGATCATGCGCGACCCGGCGACCCTCCCCCTCGACGTCCGGAGCATCCCCCCCATGCCCAGGTTCCACGCGGTGCTGTTCGACTTCTTCGGCACGCTGACCCAGAGCGTCCGGCGCGGAGCCGCCCACGACGTCATCGCCGAGCAGCTCGGCTGCTCCACCGAGGCCCTGGTCGACGTGCTCGACGGCAGCTACTACGCGCGCGCCAGCGGGTTCTTCGGTGACGCCGAGTCGACCATGCGCTGGGTCTGCGCCCAGGTCGGCGTGCGCCCCTCCGACGCCGCGGTCCGCGCCGCCGTCGCCTCCCGGCACCGGGCGGTACGCGCCGACACCCGGCTGCGCCCGGAGGCGGTGCCGGTGCTGGCCGCGCTGCGCCGCCGGGGCGTACGGACCGGGCTGGTCAGCGACTGCACGCACGAACTGCCGGCGTTCCTGCCCCAGCTCGCGGTCGCCCCGCTGCTCGACACCCGCGTCTTCTCGGTGCGCCTCGGCCGCTGCAAGCCGGATCCGGCGCTCTACCTGGCCGCCTGCCACCGGCTGGGCCGGGCCCCGGCCGACTGCCTCTACGTCGGCGACGGCGGCAGCCAGGAGCTGACCGGCGCGGAGCGGGTGGGCCTGCGCGCTGTCCGGCTGGCCGCGCCCGACCTCGCCGGCCACATGGTGTTCAACGCCGACCGCGAGTGGGACGGGCCGGTGCTGACCTCGCTCACCGGCGTGCTCGACCTGCTCGACCCGGTCGCCGTCGGGTAGGTGCCGGTCGGCCGAACTGTGGCCGAACCGGTCACCGGCCGCCCCGCCGTGCGCGACAGTGCGGAGGATGGAGCCAGACCGGGACGACGCGGCGGAACAGGGCACCGTCGTCACCCCCTCGGCCGAGTTCCCGCCGCTCGGCGCCGAGGAGCGGGCCGCGCTCGGTCGCCTCGGCGCGCGCTGGCACGGCCCGCGCCGCGCCGACGACCTGCCGGTCGACCCGACGCTGGGCCGGCGCGACCACCGCCCGCGCCCGACCCGGTTCGGTCGGCTCACGCCGATCGACCTGTTCACCGTGGCGGAGCCGGACGAGCTGGTCGCCACCGGTCCGGCGCACCTGCCCGACGACCGGCGCGGCCGGGCGCTCACCCGGCTGCGCCGGAGCCTGGTCGGGCCGCCGCTGGCCAGCAGCTCCGTGCTCTACGAGCGGATGCGCAAGCTGGTCGCGCTGCCGGTGCTCTCGTCGGACCTGCTCAGCTCCGTGGCGTACGGGCCGGAGGCGATGCTCGCCGTGCTGGTGCTGGCCGGCGGCGCCGCGCTCGGGCTGGCCCTGCCGCTGGCCGCGCTGCTGGCGGTGCTGATGGTCGCGGTGGGTCTCTCCTACCGGCAGACCATCCCGGCCTACCCGCACGGCGCCGGGTCGTACATCGTCGCCGGGGACAACCTGGGGCGTACGCCGGGGCTGGCCGCGGCGGCCGGGCTGATGCTCGACTACGTGCTGACCGTGTCGGTGTCGGTGGCCGCCGGCGTGCACGCGGTCACCTCGGCGCTGCCCGGGCTCACCCGCTGGACCGTGCCGATCGGGGTGCTGGTGATCGCCGTGCTGCTCGCCGGCAACCTGCGCGGCGTACGCACCGCCGGCAACATCTTCGTGCTGCCCACGTACGCCTTCGTGGTGGTGCTGCTGGTGGTGCTGGCGGTCGGCTACGCGAAGGCCGCGGCCCGGGGTTTCGCGCCGGTGCCGCCACCGGCGGTGCCGGCCGCGGAAGGGCTGGGGCTGCTGCTGGTGCTGCGGGCGTTCTCCTCCGGCGCGGTGTCGATGACCGGCATCGAGGCGGTGTCGAACGCGGTGCCGGCGTTCCGCCCGACCGAGTGGCGCAACGCCCGCACCACGCTGGGCTGGATGGTCGCCATGCTGGTCACGCTCTTCGCCGGTCTGGTCGGGCTGATCCACCTCGACGGCCTGGTGCCCCGGGCGGACGAGACCGTGCTGTCCCAGCTCGGTCGGGTCACCTTCCCGACCGGCCCGTGGTACGCGATCCTCCAGGCCACCACCGCGCTGATCCTGCTGCTGGCGGCGAACACCGCGTTCAACGACTTCCCCCGGCTGCTGTTCTTCATGGCCCGCGACGGCCATGCCCCGCGTCGGTTCCTGCACATGGGCGACCGGTTGGCGTTCAGCAACGGCCTGGTGGCGCTGGCGCTCACCGCGCTGGTGGTCTTCGTCGCGTTCGGCGGGCACACCCAGTCGCTGATCCCGCTCTACGCGGTCGGTGTCTTCCTCGCCTTCACGCTGTCGCAGGCCGGCATGGTGGTGCACTGGCGGCGTCGCCGGGGGCGGGGCTGGCGTCGCCGGCTGGCGGTCAACGCGGTCGGCGCGACGCTGTCCGGGCTGGTGCTGCTGACCGCCGCGGTCGCCAAGTTCACCGAGGGCGCCTGGGTGGTGGTGGTCGCGGTGCCGCTGCTGGTGCTGCTCTTCCGGCGGATCCACGGGCACTACGCCACGGTGCACCGCGCGCTCGCGCTGCACCCGCCGCCCCCGCACGCGCCGCCCGGACCGGCCGGGTCCGCCGAGGGGGAGGAACTGCCCCAACAGGTACGTCACCTGGTGGTGGTGCCGGTGGCCCGGCTGAACCGGGCCTCGCTGCGGGCCATGGCGTACGCGGCGTCGCTGGGCCGGCCGACGCTGGCGGTGCACATCGCGCCGGAGGAGGCGGAGGCGGACCGGTTCCGGGAGCAGTGGCGGGCCTGGGGCGACCACCTGCGGCTGGAGACGATCGTGTCGCCGTACCGGGCGGTGATCGGGCCGCTGGCGCACTATCTGGAGGCGTTGCACACCGCCCGCCCGGAGCTGACGCTCACCGTGATCGTGCCGGAGGTGGTGCTGCGCCGGCGCCGGCACCGGTTGCTGCACAGCCGGGCCGAGCAGCGGCTGCGGGCGGCGTTGCGGCCGCTGCCCGGCGTGGTGGTCACCAGCGTCCCGGTGCACGTGTCGCACTGACCGCCTCAGACGTCGTGGACCTCCAGCACCCGGGTGGTCGGGGCGGCCTCGCCCAGCTCGGCGCGGAGCGCGGCGCGGTCGGGGTCGACCAGGAAGGCGTCGAGGCCGGCCCGCGAGGCGAACCGGATCACGTGCACCTCGGTCTGCCCGTCCCCGGTGCGCAGCCGCCGTTCCAGCGTGCCGTCGTGCCGGTCGAGCAGCGCCAGCACCGCGTCCTCGTAGCGCCGGCCGGCCGCCGCGTCGGCGCTCAGGTCGACCAGCGCGACCAGCAGCACCTCGTTCCCCGTCGTCATGGCGTCGAGTGTGGCAGCGCGGCGGCGGTCGCGGTGACCCGTCAGGCGTCCAGGCCGACCGCCTTGGCGCTGGTGGCCCAGAGACGGGCGGCGAGCGCCGGGTCGGCGGCCTTGGGGCGCGGCCGGTGCGGCTTGCGGTCGGCGTAGTAGCCGCCGTCGGTCAACCGGGACGGGTCCTGGCAGGCGAGCCAGACCAGCGTCTCGGCGCCCTTCTCCGGGCTGCGGAACGGCAGCAGCCGCATGGCGAGCGCCACGGCCCGGCTCTCGGTGCCGAACCGGGTGCGCACCACCCCGGGGTGGAACACGTACGCCGGCAGCTCCGGCCAGCGCCGCGCCGCCTCGGCGGTGAACAGGATGTTCGCCTGCTTGCTGGTGCCGTACGCGCGGAACGGGCGGTAGTGGCGCAGCGCGGCGTTGAGGTCGTCCGGGTCGAGCACGCCGCTGCGGTGGGCGTCGGAGCCGGTCACCACCATCCGCCGGACCCGGTCGCGCAGCAGGTTGCTGAGCAGGAACGGGGCGAGGTGGTTGGCCTGCATGCTCAGCTCGAAGCCGTCGACCGTGGTGATCGGTTCGAGCACGATCGCGCCGGCGTTGTTGGCCAGCACGTCGATCCGGTCGTAGCTGGCGCGCAGCCGCTCGGCGAGCCCGCGTACGTCGTCGAGGACGGCGAAGTCGGCGCGGAACAGCTCCGGCTGCTCGCCGCAGGACTCGCGCACGCGTTCCCCGGCGGCGCGCAGCCGGGCCGGGTCCCGGCCGACCAGCACCACCTGGTCGCCGCGCCGGGCCAGCTCCACGGCGGCGGCCAGCCCGATGCCGGAGCTGGCGCCGGTGAGCACCACGATCCGACGCTCAGTGAGATCTTCCACAGGTCCATTCACCCCGGTCACGGCACGAGGTTACCGTGGCGTAGCCCCGTCCTTTGGGATCGTTAAGTTCTCGACATCCACCGCCGCGTCGGCGCGCTTCCCGCCGGACGCTGGAAGGAGCGCATCCATGACCGCTGTCGGTCGCCCCCGCCGGTCCTGCCTCGCGGTACCCGGCTCCAGCGTCAAGATGCTCGGCAAGGCCCAGGGCCTCCCCGCCGACCAGGTCTTCCTGGACCTGGAGGACGCGGTCGCGCCGCTGGCCAAGCCGGACGCGCGCAAGAACATCGTGGCCGCGTTGAACGAGGGCGACTGGGCCGGCAAGACCCGGGTGGTGCGGGTGAACGACCTGACCACGCCGTGGACCTACCGGGACGTCATCGAGGTGGTCGAGGGCGCCGGGGCGAACCTGGACTGCATCATGCTGCCGAAGGCGCAGAACGCCGAGCAGGTGCACTGGCTGGACCTGCTGCTCACCCAGATCGAGCGGACGCTGGGGCTGGAGGTCGGGCGGATCGGCATCGAGGCGCAGATCGAGAACGCGGCCGGGCTGGTCAACGTGGACGCCATCGCGGCCGCGTCGCCCCGGGTGGAGACGATCATCTTCGGCCCGGCCGACTTCATGGCGTCGATCAACATGAAGTCGCTGGTGGTCGGCGCGCTGATCCCGGACTACCCGGGCGATCCCTACCACTACATCCTGATGCGGATCCTGATGGCCGCCCGGATGCACGACAAGCAGGCCATCGACGGCCCCTTCCTGCAGATCCGGGACACCGACGCGTTCCGCGAGGTGGCCAAGCGCTCGGCGGCGCTGGGCTTCGACGGCAAGTGGGTGCTGCACCCCGGCCAGATCGACGCGGCGAACGAGGTCTACTCGCCGGCGCAGGCCGACTACGACCACGCCGAGCTGATCCTGGACGCCTACGACTGGTACACCTCGGAGGCGGGCGGGAAGCTCGGCGCGGTGATGCTCGGCGACGAGATGATCGACGAGGCGTCCCGCAAGATGGCGCTGGTGATCGCGGCCAAGGGCCGCGCCGCCGGGATGACGCGTACCTCCTCGTTCACCCCGCCGTCGGAGTGACCGGCCCGGGCCGCCCCCGGAGCACACCTGGGGCGGCCCGCCGAGCTCAGTAGCCCGTGCTGTCGTAGCCGGACGAGTCCTGGTTGGCCGCCCAGACGATGAAGATCACAATCGCGATGGTGGCCAGCACGGCCAGCACGGTGGAGATCCAGCCGACGATGATGCCCGCGGTGGCGAAGCCCTCGCCGCCCTCGCCGCGCTCCCTGATCTGTTTGCGGGACACGTGGCCGAGGATCGCGCCGACCACGCCGATGTAGCCGCCGAGGCCGTAACCGCAGAGGCCGAGCGCGCCGACGATCGACACGACCATCGCGGCGATGGCCAGGCCGTTCTGCTTCGGTGCGGAGGGATACCCGTATCCGGGATAGCCCGCCGGGGGCGGGTACGCGGCCGGCGGATGACCGGCCGCCGCGTACAGGTCGGCGGACTTCATGCCGGCGTACGGGTCGACGGGCGCGTACGGATCGGCCGGCGGGCTCGACTGGGGCCCGGCCGCCGAGGGGTCGTGCCAACCACCGGGGGGTGGGGGATAGCTCATCTGATCATCTCCAGGTACGTGGTCCGGGTCAGGGTAGCCATCCGGGAGCAACCCGGAGGACCCCCTTTCCGGGTGCCGCATTGCCCGGAAGGTCCACAGCGGGCAGGATCCTGGGCATGGCACTTGACGCGCGTGGTGGTCGGTCGCGACGGGACATGAGCCGGCCGGGGTCGGTGCGCCGCCCGCGTGCCGGCGAGCCGGCGGGCGGCGCCGACCAGGGTCGGGGCGAGCCGCTCCCGGAGACCGCCACCATGCGGCTGGACGGCCGGGTCGCGCTGGTCACCGGCGCGGGCAGCGCGGACGGCATCGGCTACGCGACCGCCCGCCGGCTGGCCGACCTGGGCGCCCGGGTGGCGATCGTGTCGACCACCCGGCGGATCCACGAGCGCGCCGGTGAGCTGGGCGTCACCGGCTTCGTCGCCGACCTGACCGACGAGTCGGAGGTGGGCGCGCTGGCCGACGCGGTGGCCGAGCAGCTCGGCGACGTCGAGGTGCTGGTCAACAACGCGGGCCTGGCGAGCCGGGCCAGCCCGGAGGTGCTGCGGCCGGTGGCCCAGCTCACCTACGACGAGTGGCGCGGCGAGATCGACCGTAACCTGACCACCGCGTTCCTGTGCAGCCGCGCGTTCATCAACGGCATGTCCGAGCGCGGTTGGGGGCGGATCGTCAACCTGGCGGCCACCGCCGGCCCGGTCAACGCGCTGCCCACCGAGGCCGCCTACGCGGCGGCGAAGGCCGGTGTGGTCGGGCTGACCCGGGCGCTGGCGATGGAGATGATCGCCGACGGGGTGACCGTGAACGCGGTCGCGCCGGGCATCATCCACACCGCGGCGTCCACCCTGGCCGAGATCAAGCAGGGGCACGGCACGCCGGTGGGCCGGCCCGGCACGCCGGACGAGGTGGCCGCCGCCATCGCGTTCCTCTGCTCGCCGGCCGCGTCGTACATCACCGGGCAGATGCTCGTGGTCGACGGCGGCAACAGCGTGCGGGAGGCGCAGTTCCGCTGAGGCGTCAGTAGCCGTTGTTGTCGGAGTTGGCCCAGAGCGCCAGGCCGATCCAGCCGCAGCAGGCGAGCAGGCCGAGCGCGGTGAACACGTAGCCGAGGATCAGCCCCCAGGTGGCGAGCTGGTCGCCCTCCTCGCCGGTCTGCCGGATCTGCCGCTTGGCCAGGTGTCCGCAGACGATGCCGGCGGGGGCGAAGACGAACGCGAGCACCAGCGACAGGATGGCGAGCACGTTGGTGCCGCGTGGTCGCGGCGGCTCGCCGGGCGGGCCGTACTGCCCGTAGGGCGGCTGCGGGGCGTAGGGCGGCTGCTGGCCCCACTGCGGCTGGTGCTGGCCGTACTGCGGTTGCCCGTACGGCTGGCCGTGCGACGGCGGCTCGTACGGCGACGGTGGCTGCTCGTCGGTCACGCTCGCCCCCTTTGCCGCAGGTCAACCGCCTTCTCTCTTGCGGACGCTACCCGCAGCGGTGAACCTTTTCACAGCGGTTGTGTGGACTGGTCACCTTGGCGCGGCCGGTCCCGGGGCCGATACTGACCGAGCGTTCAGTTACCCATGAGTAATGCGCCGACCCCGGAGGCTGAGATGGCTCGACTCGCCCAGACGCCCGGCCTGACCGACGTGCAGCGGTCGATCCTGGAAACCGTTCGGGAGTTCGCCGACAAGGAGATCATCCCGCACGCCCAGCGGCTGGAGCACGCCGACGAGTACCCCACCGACATCCTCGACGGGATGCGCGAGATGGGGCTGTTCGGCCTCACCATCGACGAGGAGCACGGCGGCCTCGGCGAGTCGCTGCTCACCTACGCGCTGGTGGTCGAGGAGCTGTCCCGGGGCTGGATGTCGATCTCCGGCATCGTCAACACCCACTTCATCGTGGCGTACCTGATCTCCCAGCACGGCTCGGCGGACCAGAAGGCCCGGCTGCTGCCGAAGATGGCCACCGGCGAGGTGCGCGGCGCGTTCTCCATGTCGGAGCCGGAGTGCGGCTCGGACGTCTCGGCGATCAAGTCGAAGGCGGTCCGCGACGGCGACACCTACGTGCTCAACGGGCAGAAGATGTGGCTGACCAACGGCGCGTACTCGTCGGTGGTGGCGACCCTGGTCAAGACCGACACCGGGGCCGACTCGGTCTACGGCAACATGAGCACGTTCCTGCTGGAGAAGGAGCCCGGCTTCGGCGAGACCGCGCCCGGCCTGACCATCCCCGGCAAGATCGACAAGATGGGTTACAAGGGCGTCGAGACCACCGAGATGGTGCTCGACGGCGTCACCGTGCCGGCCTCCGCCGTGCTCGGCGGCGAGGACAAGGTCGGCCGCGGCTTCTACCAGATGATGGACGGCATCGAGGTGGGCCGGGTCAACGTGGCGGCCCGCGCCTGCGGCATCTCGATTCGCGCGTTCGAGCTGGCCGTCGCGTACGCCCAGCAGCGCAAGACGTTCGGCCAGCCGCTCGCCCGGCACCAGGCGATCGCGTTCAAGCTCGCCGAGATGGGCACGAAGATCGAGGCCGCGCACTCGTTGATGGTCAACGCGGCCCGGCTCAAGGACGCCGGCCAGCGCAACGACGTCGAGGCCGGGATGGCCAAGCTGCTCGCCTCGGAATACTGCGCCGAGGTGGTGCAGGAGGCGTTCCGCATCCACGGCGGCTACGGCTACTCCAAGGAGTACGAGATCGAGCGCCTGATGCGCGAGGCGCCGTTCCTGCTGATCGGCGAGGGCACCTCGGAGATCCAGAAGACGATCATCTCCCGCGGCCTCCTCAAGGAGTACAAGCTGTAAGGCGGGGCCCCCGCTTAACGTTTTCGGTAGAGGCGGGGCCCCCGCTTAACGCTTCGGCTGAGTGGTGGGGAGGTGCCGGCGGGCGCGGTCGACGAGCGCGGCCGGGTCGTCCGCGTACATCCGGATCTCCCGGACCTCGGTGCTCGGGCCGCTCGGCAGCGGCACCGTCAGCGGCGCCCGCAGCGTCACGTCGATCGCGGTCTGGCTGCCGACGCCGAGGTTCAGCACCTCCGGGTCGTCCTCGTCGTACCGCACGGCGCGGCTGGACGGCAGCGACCGGCGGCGGACCGCCACGTCGGCCACGGCGGCCCACGGGATCGTGATGTCGATCGAGACTCCGTTGCGCACCCGCAGGCCGGCGTCGTCGACGACGTGCGGGTGGATCCGCAGGCTGGCCAGCAGCCCGACCATCCACAGCACGCCCCAGACGCCGATCCCGATCGCCGCGTGCCGGATCGTCGGCGAGTCGACGGTGTGCCGGAGGATCACGTCCAGGATCGGGATCTCGATCGTGGACAGGGCGATGAAGGCCAGCAGGATCGGTTGCACGCCGCCGACGTTGGCGAACGTCGCCGCGCCGGGCGCCACCGGGTAGGGGCGGCGCAGCGTCCACCGGGTGAGGCTGCGCCACATGCCCCACTCGTACGCCACGACTCGCCTGGCCAGCCGGATCGCTCGTCTCACCGTCGCACCCCCTCTTTCGCAATACAGTCGCAATGTAAAGGCCGAACGGCGCTCGTGTCAATGCAGTCGCATTGTGAAACCATGGGGGCATGCCGAAGCGGGTCGACCACCGGGAGCGCCGGGCGCTCATCGCGGACGCGCTGATGCGGGTCGCGGCCGAGCAGGGGCTGGAGGCGGTCAGCCTGCGGCACGTGGCCGCCGCCGCCGACGTCAGCGCCGGGATGGTGCAGCACTACTTCCGTACCCGGGACGAGATGATGACGTTCGCGCTCGCGGTGGTGAGCGAGCGCAACGAGGCCCGGGTGGGCCGGGCGGTCGGGGCGCTCGGCGCGACACCGGCACCCCGTGCGCTGCTCCGCGCCATGCTGGCCGCGCTGCTGCCGCTGGACGAGGAGCGGCGGGCGGACGGGCGGGTGGCGCTGGCCTTCCTCGCGTACACCGCGGTCCGGCCCGCCGTCGCCGCCGCGCTGCACGAGGGCACGGCCGCGTTGCTCGCGTTCGTCGCCGGCCAGATCGCCGCCGGATCACCGCTCGTCGCGGATGGCCGGGTGGACCCGGAACGCGCGGCGGTCGGCCTGCTCGCCGTGATGGAGGGGCTCGGCGTGTACGTGCTCGGCGGGCACTATCCGCCGGAGACCGCGCTGGCCGCGCTCGACACCCAGCTCGACCTGATCTTCGGCCCCGACCCGGCGGCCGGCGTGGTCAGCCGCCCCGAAAGCCCGGCGCTGGCGACGTGACCGCCCCCGCTGTCGTCAGCGACGACGGGAGAGCCCGGCGGCGGCCCGCTCGACGATGAGGCAGCGGTCCTCGACGTAGTCGACACCGGCCTCCTCGGCGATCCGGCGCGCCTCGGCGGAGACGATCCCGAGCTGCAGCCAGACCGCCGGGGCGCCGATCGCCACCGCCTGCCGGACCACCTCGACCGCGTCCCGGGCCGGGCGGAACACGTCGACCAGGTCGACCGGGTGCGGGATGTCGGCCAGCGTGGGGTACGCCTTCTCGCCGAACAACTCGTCCACCGTCGGGTTCACCGGGATGATCCGCCAACCGTGTCGCTGCATCTCCAGTGGTACGCGGTGCGCGGCCTTGCCCGGGTCACGGGAGGCCCCGACCACGGCGATCACGGCGGAGTCGGCGAGAAGCTGCTGGGCGGAACGCATCAGCCGAGCCTAACGCGCATCACCCGCACCCGAGCCCGCCCCTAGGCGGTGTCTTCAAAGGATCTTGGTGTCGGATGATGTAGCGCGTGGGTCGTCGCTACGAGTTGTCTGACGTCGAGTGGGAAGCGCTGTCGAGGTATCTGCCGTCGGCGGTGACCGGTGGTCGGCCGCGGGCGGATGACCGGCGGGTGCTCAACGGGATCGTGTGGAAGATCCGGGCTGGAGCAGCGTGGCGGGACGTGCCCGCCCGTTACGGCTCGTGGCAGTCGATCTACACCCGTTTCCGCAGGTGGGCCCTTGATGGCACGTTCGAGCGGATGCTCGCCGGGGTCCAGGCCGACGCGGACGCGGCTGGTGACATCGACTGGCTGGTGTCGGTCGACTCCACGATCGTGCGCGCTCACCAGCACGCAGCCGGCGCTAAAGGGGGCGGCGGGAATCGGACGAACCACAAGATCACGCCCTCGGTCGAAGTCGAGGTGGACTGACCACCAAGATTCACCTCGCCTGCGACGGCTGGGGTCGGACCCTGGCGTTCGTGCTCTCCGGTGGCAACGTCAACGACTGCACCCGCTTCACCCACGTCATGGCCGCCATCCGTGTCCAGCGGGTAGGAACCGGCCGGCCTCGAGTCCGCCCGGACCACGTCATCGCCGACAAGGGCTACAGCTCCAAGGCCATCCGGTCCGACCTGCGCCGACGAGGCATCGGGCACACCATTCCCGAGCGCGCTGACCAGCAGGCCAACCGCCGCCGACGAGGCAGTCGGGGCGGCCGGCCACCAATGTTCGACAAGCAGCTCTACAAACGGCGCAACGTCGTCGAACGCTGCTTCAACCGGCTCAAGCAGTGCCGCAGCGTCGCCACCCGCTACGACAAGACCGCGACGTCGTACCAGGCCACCGTCACCATCGCCGCGCTACTGCAATGGTTGTAACTCTTTGAAGACACGGCCTAGAGGAGGGAGAGCTGTTCGGTCGCCGGGGTGTCCGGCGGCGACTCGGGCAGCCGGCGATTGTCCCCGGCCTCGCCCCGGTGCAGCCCGTGCCGGCGCGCCGCCATCCGCACCCGTGCGGTGACCTCCCGCTGGTAGGCCTGCGGCGCGTACGCGCCGGCCTGGTAGAGCTGCCGGTAGCGGGGCACCAGGTGGGGAAACTCGCGGGCCAGCCAACGCGCGTACCACTCCCGGGCGCCGGGTCGCAGGTGCAGCGCCAGCGGGGTCACGTCGGTGGCCCCGGAGGCGGCGATCGCGGCCACGGTGGCGTCGATCGACTCTTCGTCGTCGCTGAGGCCGGGCAGGATCGGCGCCATCAGCACCCCGACCGGGAAGCCGGCGTCGGTCAGCCGGCGGACCGCGTCCAGCCGGCGGCGCGGGCTCGGCGTGCCCGGCTCGGCCAGCCGCCAGAGCGTCTCGTCCACGAAGCCCACCGAATAGGACAGCCCGACCCGGGTGACCTCGGCGGCCTGGCGGAGCAGGGGCAGGTCGCGCAGCAGCAGGGTGCCCTTGGTCAGGATCGAGAACGGGTTGGCGAAGTCGCGCAGCGCCTCGAGGATCGGCGGCATCAGGCGGTAGCGCCCCTCGGCCCGCTGGTAGCAGTCCACGTTGGTGCCCATGGCGACGTGCGCGCCACGCCAGCGCGGCGCGGCCAGCTCGCGCCGGACCAGCTCACCCGCGTTGACCTTGACGATGACCCGGCGGTCGAAGTCCGCGCCGGCGTCGAGGTCGAGGTAGGTGTGCGTGTTGCGGGCGAAGCAGTTGTGGCTGACCACCCCGTTGGCGATGAAGTCGCCGGTGCCGGTGGTGATGTCCCACAGCGGCAGCTCCAGGCCCAGGTCCTCCACGGCGGTCACCTGGAGCCGCGCCGCGCACTTGAGCGCCGCGCCCTCGATCGAGCGCTTCCGGGTGACGGCCGGGTCGGTCAGGTGGAAGAAGCGCAGCCGCTCCGGCAGGCCGCCGGTCAGCCGGAGCTGGGCGGTCGTGTCGCGGTGGCCCGGACCGTCGAGCACCCACCGGAAGGTGAACCGGTCGAGCGCGTCCGCCACCAGCCGGCGGTGCCCGTCGTCGGCGACGCCGACGCGGAACACGCCCCGGCTGCAACTGCCGCCCGCGTCGAACGCGCCGGCCAGGAAGCCGAGCCGCCAGTCGTCGGTCGGCTCCTCCAGCGGGCGGACCAGCTCGGCGAGGCTGTCGGCATCGACGGGCCGCGCCACCCGGACGACGGTGGACCGGCGGGCCGGCCGGCCGGCGACCCGCTCGATCGCGATGCCGGCGTCGGCCAGGAACCGCTCGGCGCGCTCCAGCGCCTCCGCCTCGGTGCTGGCCAGCCGGACGCCTCGGCGGGCACGCTCGGGGTGGCGGACCAGCGCGTGCAGGTAGCCCCGGTGGTAGTCGGTGGAACGCTTCGGCGCGACGGCGAACCGACCGGTGCCGAGCAGGCGGTTGCGGGTGGTCAGGTAGGGGCGGCGGGCGGCGCCCCGCATGCTGCCGGTGACGTGCTTCCAGCCGCGCTCGGTCAGGAAGCGGTGGTCTCCGCTGGCCACCAGCGTGGTGCCGTCGGCCAGGGTGACCCGGTGGGCCGGCTTCACCGTCGACCACTTGTCGAGCACGGTGGTGACGACGTAGTGGCGGTAGGCGCCGCGCCGCTCGGTGCCGTAGATCCGGTCGCCGGGCGCCAACTCGCTGATCGGCCGGGTGCGCCCGTCCGCCATCAGGACCGGCGTGTCGCCGGCCAGGCAGTAGGTGCACGCGTGGGAGCAGCCGCGGTAGGGATTGACGGTCCACTCGAACGGCACGCGGGACTGCCCCGGCACCCGGTTGATGATCGACTTGGCGTGCACCTCGTAGAAGGTCATGCCGGCGAAGTCGGGGGTGTCGAACGTGCGGGCGATCGCGCCGGGCAGCGCCAGCGGCAGGGGTGGAGCCGCCGGCGCCGCCCGATCGGGAGTCCCCTCGTCCGGGGGAGCGGAGAGGTTGTCCCAGCGCATGGACCTCATTCGAACACGTGTACGAACGAAGCGCAAGTGACGCGCCGGACACCGCGCGCCGCCGCGCCCGGCGCGGGTGCAGGATGGACGCATGGAGACGTCGACCTTCGTCTACGACGGCGACTGCGCCTTCTGCACCCGCTGCGCGCAGTTCATCGAGCGTCGTATCCCCACCGGTGCCCGGGTGGTCCCGTGGCAGTTCGCCGACCTGGCGGCGCTGGGCCTGACCGAGGCCGAGTGCGAGGAGGCGGTGCAGTGGGTGGGCGCCGACGGCTCCCGTGCCGCCGGGCCGGACGCCATCGCCCGGCTGCTCGGCGACAGCGGGCCGCTCTGGCGCGTCGCCGGGGGCGGCCTGCGTCTCCCGCCGGTACGCGCCGCGGCCTGGCCCGCGTACCGCTGGGTGGCGCGTAACCGCCACCGGCTGCCGGGCGGCACCGCCGCGTGCGCGTTGCCGCAGGAGGCCCGGGAGCGCCTGTACGGCCCGTCGGGCCGCCCCGGCCCGACGTCCTGACCGGTCCGGCCCCGACGTCCGTCAGCCCAGCGGAGCGGGACCGGTGACCGGGTCCGGTGCGGGCGTCAGGGGCGTGGCCGGCGCGGGTGGGTCGGCGGGCGACGCGGACCGGGGGTGGTCGGTGACGGTGGGCGGGCCGGCGCGGCGGGTGAGCAGCCGGCGGGCGAGCAGCACCGGGCGGACCTTCTCCAGCGGCAGGAAGGCGGTCATCGCCACCAGGTGCGGCGCGAACGAGATGGTGATGGTCGCGACGGTCGCCAGGTGGAACGAGTAGAAGAAGCCGATCACGGCCGTCCGCCACCGCGCCGGCACCACGAACACCAGCGGGCTGAGCAACTCGAACGCCAGGATGCCGAACTGGGCCACGATCAGCAGGTGGGGCACCTGGGCGATCAGGTCGGCGAGGTCGGTGCCGCGACGGATGATCGCCCGGGCCAGCACCGAGCCGGTCGCCCAGTCGAGACCGCCGAAGCGGAACTTGGCCCAGGCGGCGAGGAAGTATGTGCAGATCACCGCGATCTGGGTGACCCGCAGCGCCCAGCCGCCGGCCTCGGTGCGGGTCGGGTCGCCGTGCCGGGCCCGGCCGGCCGTCGGCAGCGCGGCCAGCGCCACCAGGAGCCCGAACCGGTCGTGGTCGACCTTGCCGTAGCTCATCGCCACGATCATCCACTCGAAGTAGAGCGCGAAGACCGTCCAGCCGAGCAGCCGTGGCGCCCGGCCGGTCGCGGCGAGCAGCGCGGCCACCAGCAGCACCCAGAAGACCATGCCGACCAGGGCCTCATCCGGCGTGGGCAGCGGGAGCAGCCGGCCGATGAGCAACGGTCGGTAGAGGTCACCGGGCACGTCGACGCGGGTGCGGACCCACGGGGTGAAGACCACCAGGTCGGCGGCGACGAAGAGGTAGACGAGGGTGCGGAAGGCAGCCACCCGGCCGCGCGGCACCGCCTCGGTGAGCCAGCCGGTCATCCGGCGGTCTCCCAGCGGACGGCGGTGCGGTCGGTCCACTCGCCGGTCGGGCGTCCGCCCTGGATGTCGTACCAGCGGACCACGACGCGCACCTCCACCAGCGCCGGGGCGGTGGGGTGGCGTTCCGCGTACGCCTCGGCGACGGTGCGCAGCAGGCTCGGGTCGGCGGCGTACCGGTCCTGCTGGCCCTCGATCTCGGCGCGGCGGATGCCGGTGGCGTCCTGGCCGAGGGAGACCACCGCGCCGGTCCGGTCGACGCCCTCGACCCGGGTGTCGGGTGCGGGCGCGTCGGGTGGGTCGGAGGTGGAGTACATCCGGAACGGCCCGAACGGGAAGTCGTCGTCGGTGCCGTGCACGGTGCCGAGGAGGAGCAGGGCCAGCCCGAGCAGGGTGGCGGCCAGCCGGACGGCACGCCCGCGCGCGGTCAAGGTCTCCATCAGGCCGTGACGATACGCCGAGTGAAGCGTCCGGAACCGTCCCTCAATCGGCCATTTCCCACTGTCCGTCCCGCCGGTCACCGGGTACGCGAACGCCGCCGGCCGGGCCCGTGACGGGGTCCGGCCGGCGGCGGGAGCGTGCTCAGTGCTTGTGCTCGGCCAGCTTCTTGCGGACGTCGTCCATGTCCAGCTGCTGGACCTGCTCGATCAGGTTCTCCAGTGCCGACTCGGGCAGCGCGCCCGGCTGGGCGTACACGATGACGCCGTCGCGGATCGCCATCACGGTCGGGATGGAGCTGATGTTGAACTTGGCCGCCAGCTCCTGCTGCGCCTCGGTGTCGACCTTGCCGAAGGCGATCTCCGGGTGCTTCTCCGAGGAGCGCTCGTAGACGGGGGCGAAGCGCTTGCACGGACCGCACCAGTCCGCCCAGAAGTCGAGCAGGACGATGCCGTCGCGCTCGGTCACCTCGTCGAAGTTGGCCGTGGTCAGCTCAACCGTTGACATTGCTCTCTCCGATCACCGCGGATTGCCGTACGTCCGGTGGAACCAAGGTTGATCCAGGGGAATTCCCGGGGCCTGCGGGGCGAAACACCGGGCCGGCCTGGGGTGATCCTCGGCACATCGAACCTTATCTGTTCCCCGGGGCGTGCGGATCGCAAGTGCATGACGCATTTGCGTGACGGGACGTGATGGGAGCGTTTCCAAGGAGATCACGCTCCGTTCCGGCTACGAATCAGTAACTTGCTGCCTGACAAGGCGGGATCCGGCCTGCGGAGATCGCTTACCGGAGGGGTCTTGGTAACTTTGAGTAGTGTTACGAAAAGATAAATGTGACGCCTGTCTCTGTCGGCAACGCGCCCCGTACGGCAGAATCTTCAGCATCAGAGCGTGGGCGGCGGGTGCCGGGGAGGGCCCCGCCGCTCATTGCGTCTCCCCCCGGACGGCCCCCGGTGTGACATTTCCACCCGCGCGAGCGCCCCGGCCCTCTCCTTAACCAGCGGTAAGGCATGCTGTGCCGAACTCCATCGCCGCCCGTCGAAGGGACCAGGATGCAGTTCGGCCGCTACTACGAGGAGTTCGAGGTCGGCGCGGTCTACCGGCACTGGCCGGGCAAGACGGTCACCGAGTACGACGACCACCTCTTCTGCCTGCTCACCATGAACCACCACCCGCTGCACCTGGACGCCCACTACGCGGAGTCCGCCTCGCAGTTCAAGCGCAACGTGGTGGTCGGCAACTACATCTACTCGCTGCTGCTGGGCATGTCGGTGCCCGACGTCAGCGGCAAGGCGATCGCCAACCTGGAGATCGAGTCGCTGCGGCACGTCGCGCCGACCTTCCACGGCGACACGATCTACGGCGAGACCACCGTGCTCGACAAGCGCGAGTCGGCCTCCAAGCCCGACCGCGGCGTGGTCGCGGTGGAGACCCGGGGCTACAACCAGGACGGCACGATGGTCTGCGTCTTCCGGCGCAAGGTCATGGTCCCCAAGAAGGAGCACGCGGCCGCGGCCGTGCCGGACGGCGTCGACCCGGAGCGGCCGAGCTTCCCCGAGCCGCGCTGACCCGGTACGCGCGACGCGCGGGTCCCGTCGCCGTTCGGCGGGGACGGGGCCCGCGACTCCGCCCGGGGCATATGCTCGGGCTGGAGGTCCCCATGAGCCACTCCGTCGCCGGAGAGCCGCCCTCTGCCGGTCGCCGCGCCGCACCGCCCACCACCGCCGCGTACTCCGCGGCGGAGTGGGACCTGCTGACCGACCTGCCGGGCCGCGTGCTCGTCGCCGCCGCCTCGCCCGGCCCCGGGCGCCCGCACCGGGGCGTCACCGCCGGGCTGGCCGGCCTGGACGCGGTGGCCGCCGGCCGGGCCTTCGACAGCGACCTGATCCGCGCGGTGGTCACCGCGATCTACGCGCGCCACGACGGCGCGGCCGAGCGCGGCGAGCGCCTGACCGACCTGGTGGACCTGCTCGCCGCCGCCCGCGCCACGGTGCGGGTGCTGCGGCGGCGGGCCGACCCGGCCGACTCCGCCGCGTACCGGCAGTGGGTGGAGTCGGTGGCCGCCCGGGTGTGTCACGCCGGCCAGACCTCGCCCAGCCCGGCCGACCGGCGCTTCCTGGAACGGCTGGGCGGCGCGCTCGACCTGCGCTGACGACGCGCCCGGCCGGCCCGTACCCTCTGCAGACCGTGACCGACGACCAGCTCGACGTGGGGGTGGGGCCGTGGCCCGGCGACCCGCCGGCCGACCCGCGCCTCGATCCGGAGCTGCTCGCCGCCGGGGACCGGCGCAACGTGGTGGACCGCTACCGCTACTGGCGGCGGGAGGCCGTGGTCGCCGACCTGGACCGGCGTCGGCACGACTTCCACGTGGCGATCGAGAACTGGCAGCACGACTTCAACATCGGCACCGTGGTCCGCAACGCCAACGCCTTCCTCGCCGCCGAGGTGCACATCGTCGGTCGCCGGCGGTGGAACCGTCGGGGCGCCATGGTGACCGACCGCTACCAGCACGTCCGGCACCATCCGACGATCGAGGAGTTCGTCGCCTGGGCGGCCGGGGAGCGGCTGCCGGTGGTCGGGATCGACAACCTGCCCGGCTGCCGGCCGCTGGAGACGGGTGTCCTGCCCCGCCGCTGCGTCCTGCTCTTCGGGCAGGAGGGGCCGGGGCTCTCCCCGGTGGCCCGCACCGCCTGCGACGCGCTCTTCTCGATCGCCCAGTACGGCTCGACCCGCTCGATCAACGCGGGCGTGGCCAGCGGCATCGCCATGCACGCCTGGATCCGGTCGTACGCCGGGCCGCCGCCGGGCTGACGCCGGCGATGGAGGTGCGCCGGATGGAAATCCCATCTTTGTCGGCCCGGCCCGCTTGACGCCTCGCCGGTCCGGGGCGACCGTGAAGACGTGACAGTCGCGGTGAGTTGTCCGAGATGCGCGGGCCCGGTGCGCGAGCCGGACCTGATGCACGGCGAGTACCGGTGCCTGCGGTGCGGCCCGGTCGCGCCCCTGCACGTGCCGGAGCACATCGGCGCCGAGATCATGGCGAGCGTGGTCGAGCGGGTGGCCGCCGACGGCGAACCGGCCGACCGGCCCGGGATGCCGCTGTGGTGCCCGTGGCCGCTCCCGCCCGGTTGGACGCTGACCGGGGTGGCCTGGGCGGGCGACGAGCGGGCCGGCGTCCGCGCCACGGTGGTCGCCTGTGCCGGCCCGGCACCGCTCGACGGTGGACCGGCCGACCTGATCTTCGTGGCCGAGGAGCCCGGCGTCGGTCTCGGTTCCCGCTTCGCGGGACTGCCCGGCCCCGACCCCGGCCCCCAGGTCGAGGAGGCGCTGACCGATCCCGGCCCTGGTCACCCCGAGCGTCTGCCGCACGCGAAGATCCGGGTGGGCGGTCACCCCACTCCACTGTGGCTCGTCCGGTCCGAAACGGATCGAAGCGCGTACGCCGGCGAGGCTCGGGGAATGTGGCTCCATGCGATAGCCTGGCCGGCGAGCGCGGGTCACCTCCTCGCGGAAGAGGTCGTACTGCACGACCTGACCGAGTGGACGCCGCCCGAGCTCGTGTACGGCGCACCGTCCCCGTATCTGCACGGGCAGGCCTGACCGGCCGGCACCGGCGAGTCGGGGAGCGGACGCAGATATTCACGGTAAGACACCATGCTGATACTCTGGGTGCCGCTGCGGTAAACGGACCCGGCTCCGCGCGAGAGGATGGCCCGCTATGGTCAAGAAGGTCCTCACCTGGGCCGGCATCGCATTCTTGATCTTCTTCGTCGCCTACCGGCCCAACTCGGCAGCCGACGTGTTCAAGTCTCTCGGTGGCGGCATCATGGACATCGCGCAGGGCTTCGGCGACTTCTTCACCAACCTCGTCGCCTAGCCGCCGATGGGAAGCCCTTCCGGTCCCCCCTTCGACCCGGACGATCCCGACCGGGCACGCCGGGAGCGCGACACCGAGCCGATCCCCCGGATCGACCCGGACGACGGTCCCGGCTTCGGCGCCGGCTCCGGCTACGGGGCCGGGCCCTCCCTGTCGGAGAACGCCGCGTTCGGCGACGGTCCCGGCTATGCCGGCGAGGGCCGCTCCGGTCGCGCCTGGGCGCGGGACCCCGAGGGCTACCCGGAACAGCCGATCTCCGAGGAGGAGCTGGCCGGCCTCCGGGTCGACGCCTCCGGCATGGCCCCGCGCCGTGTGCTGCCCCTGGAGGACGAGCCCAGCTCGCTGGTCGCCCGCTACCTCTTCCCCACCGAGCGCTACCGGGGCGAGTGGAAGCGGCACTGGATCCACCTCAGCACGCCGATCATCGTCGGCATCGCCGCCACGTTCGTGCTCGGCTACCTCTCCGGTTTCCTCGCCGGGCGGGACGTCGGCGCGCTCACCACGGTCGCGGTGCTGCTCTGGTTCGCGGTGATGGGCTGGGTCGCCTGGCGGGTCGCCGACTGGTGGTACGACCGGTTCATCCTGACCAACAAGCGGGTGATGGTGGTCAACGGGATCATCACCCGGCGGGTCGCGATGATGCCGCTGGTCCGGGTCACCGACATGAAATACGAGCAGACCCCGACCGGCCGCGCCCTCAACTACGGCACGTTCGTGCTGGAGTCGGCGGGTCAGGAGCAGGCGCTGCGCGAGGTCAAGAACCTGCCCAACCCGAACGAGCTCTACCTGCGCGTGGTCGAGGAGATGTACGAGCCGCAGGCCGTCGAGGCGCGGTTGGGCAAGGAGGCCGACGAGGCCAAGGCCGACGACGGCGCCTGAAACTTTCCGTCCGAACATCGGAGGGACTGCACACCTTTCGCCGTCGACCCGACCCACCCGGCCGTGGGAGCCTGCCAGGCAGGACGGGGGCGCGGAGGTGAGTGTGGCGAGCAGGGATCCGCTGGAGGAGGAGTTCCGCGAGTTCGTCGCGGCCCGATCCGGCGCCCTGCTCCGCACCGCCTACCTGCTGGCCGGCGACTGGGCCACCGCCGAGGACCTGCTCCAGACCGCGCTGACCAAGACCTACCTGGCCTGGAAGCGGCTCGGCGGGATCGACGCCATCGAGCCGTACGCCCGCCGGGTCCTGGTCAACACGTCGACCAGTTGGTGGCGCCGGCGCTGGCACGGTGAACGGCCCACCGAGGTGCTGCCGGAACGGGCCGGCGTCGACGAGATCGAGCAGCAGCTCGACCGGGACGCGCTCTGGCGGCACCTGCAGGCGCTGCCCGCCCGGCAGCGGGCCGTGCTGGTGCTCCGCTTCTACGAGGACATGTCGGAGGCGCAGACGGCCGCCCTGCTGGAGATCTCCCCGGGCACGGTCAAGAGCCAGACCTCCCGGGCGCTGAACACCCTGCGCCGCCGGCTCGGCTCCGAGGCCGCCCTGGGCCTGCCGACCGAGCCGGCCGCCGAGGCGCCGCCGATCGCCCCGCCCGCGCCGGCCGGCCGTCCCGCCCCGGCCACCGCGCGCGCCCGGCAGCCCGAGCCCGGTGGCCGACCCGCGGCCCCGCGCGCCCGGCAGCCTGAGCCTGGCGGCCGGCCCGCCGCCCCGGCCACCGCGCGCGCCCGGCACCCCGAGCCCGGCGACCGGCCCGCGACCCCGGCGACCGCCCTGCCGGCGACGACGACGGCCCGGGTCCGCCCGACGGTCGGGATCACGGCGGAGTCCCGATGAGCGGCGTCCGGCCCGCCGGTGACAACCGAACGAGCAGCCCGGAGCGTCCATTCGCCGTGGGCGAGGACGAGCTGGAACGGGCGCTGCGGGAGACGCTGACCCGTCGGGTCGAGCGGCCCGGACCGCTGCGCGTCGACCCGGCCGGCGACGTGCTGCGGCGCGCCCGGCGCAGCGGACACCGCCGGATGCTCACCGGCCTGGCCCTGGCGGCGACGGCGACGGTCGTGGTCACCACCGGGATGGCGCAGCTCAGCGAGTCGGGCGGGCGCGGCGGCACGCCGACCGTGGTGCTCGGCGACCCGCCCGGGCTGTCCGCGAGCCCGCTGCCCCGCGCGTCCGCTCTAGTGTCCCGGCCGGGGCCGGTCCGCGCCGAACTCGACCTGCTCGTCGGCGACCTGCTGGACACCAGCGGAGGCGAGCGGCGGGAGCTGACCGGGGTGGGCGGCGTCGAACGGGCGCAGCGGATCCACGACCGGGAGGGCTGGCTGCTCACCTCGGCGGCCACCGCCGCCGGGCGTACCCTCTGGTGGGTGTCCGCCACGGGCGGCGCGCCGCAGGTGATGCTCGCCGCCGCGGACGCCGTCGCGGTCTCCGCGGACGGCCGGCAGGTGGCCTGGCGGGACGGCCCCGACCTGGTCGCCGCCGGGGTGGTCGCCGGCCAGCTCATCGCGCCCAGCCGGGTGGCCGCGCCGACCGGCGTCGTGCCGGTCGGCTTCACCGGCGACGACGTGCTGGTCGCCCAGCCCGACCGGGGCGGCATGAGCGTCTGGCGCCGCGCGATGGGCGGGGTGCCCGGCAGCGTGAACCCGGACGTACGCGGCGTCTACGGCACCCGCCCGGACGGCCTGGTGGTCGGCCTGGTCGTCACCGGGCCGGCGCGGCAGCCCTGCCTGGCACTGCTCGACCCGGCCCGCGACCTCACCCCGACGCGCACCGGCTGCGGTCCGAAGCTGGCCGCCGACGGGCTCGGCGCGGTCTCCCCGGACGGGCGGTGGCTGCTGGCCAACGGCACCGACGGCACCGCCGTGCTGGTCAACCCGGCCGGCGCCCCGGCCGCCCACCCGGCCGGCCCGCTGCTGGCCGGCCCGGTGGCCTGGACCCGCGCCGGCGCCGCGCTGCACGTGGACGCCACCGGCGGGTTGGTCCGGGTGAAGCCCGACCGGGTGCTGGCCGGCGAGCGGCCGACCCCGTCGACGCTCGACGGGGTGCCGCCGGGGCAGCGGCCGGTGGTGGTGGCCGACACCCCCGTCGCGCCGGACGGGGCGTAGCGTCGGGCGGGTGAGCGCTCCCGCCCGCATCGACCTGCACACCCACTCCACCGCCAGCGACGGCACGCTCGGCCCGGCCGAGCTGGTCGTGGCCGCCGCCGAGGCCGGGCTCGACGTGGTGGCGCTCACCGACCACGACACCACGGCCGGCTGGGCGCCCGCGGTCGCCGCCCTGCCGCCCGGTCTCACCCTGATCCGCGGCGCCGAACTCTCCTGCCGCTGGTCCGGCGCCGAGCCGGCGATCCCGCTGCACCTGCTCGCGTACCTCTTCGACCCGGAATCGCCGGAACTGGTGGCGGAGCTGGCCCGGGTCCGGCTGGCCCGGGAGGAGCGCGGCGAACGGATCGTCCGCCTGCTCCAGGCCGACGGCATCCCGGTGAGCTGGACGGAGATCCTGGCCGGCGCGGCCGGCGGCACGGTCGGCCGGCCGCACATCGCGCAGGCGCTGATCCGGGCCGGCCTGGTCGCCACCACCACCGAGGCGTTCGGGCCGGACTGGCTGGGGGAGCGCTACCGGCTGCCCAAGGACGACATCGACGTGTTCCGCGCGGTCGAGCTGGTGCGGTCGGCCGGCGGCGTGCCCGTCTTCGCCCACCCCCGGGCCAGCCGGCGCGGCCGGATCGTGCCGGACGAGCTGATCGTCGACCTGGCGGCGGCCGGCCTGGCCGGCCTGGAGGCCGACCACGAGGACCACAGCCCGGCCGAACGGGAGCACGTCCGCCGCCTCGCCGCCGAGCTGGATCTCCTGGTCACCGGCTCGTCGGACTTCCACGGCACGCACAAGACCGTCCGGCTCGGCGCGCACACCACGAGCCCCGAGGCGTACGAGCGGATCGTCGGGCTGGCCCGGGGGGTGACCCCGGTCGCTTCAGGCTGAAGCGTTCCGGCCGCCCGGCTACCGTGTCCGCGTGGATCTCAAGCTCTTCGGCGAGGTCTTCGTGACCCTGCTGGTGATCGTCGACCCGCCCGGAATGATGCCCATCTTCCTCGCGCTCACCGGGCCGCTGCCCGCCCGCGACCGGAACCGGGCCGCCTGGCAGGCCGTGGCGCTGGCGCTCGGAGTCATCGTGATCTTCGCGGTGGCGGGTCAGACGCTCCTGGCCTACCTGCACGTCGACCTGCCCGCCCTCCAGGCGGCCGGCGGCCTGCTGCTGGTGCTGGTCGCGCTGGAACTGCTCACCGGCAAGGCCGACGACCCGAGCCAGCAGGTCACCTCCAACATCGCGCTGGTGCCGCTGGGCACCCCGCTGCTGGCCGGGCCCGGCGCCATCGTGGCCACCATGCTGTTCGTGCAGCGGGCCGGCGGCGTCACCGACTACGTGGCCATCGCGCTCGCCATCGTCGCGGTGATGGTCGCGGTCTGGGTGGTGCTGCGCTTCTCCGGCGGGATCGTCAAGGTGCTCCGCCCCGGCGGCATCGAGGTGCTGACCCGGATCGCCGGCCTGCTGCTGGCCGCCATCGCGGTGCAGCTCATCGCGGACGCGATCGCGGCGTTCGTGACCGAATACCTCAACAACGCCTGAGCCGTCCGGCCGGTGTCACAGCCGGGTGGCAGGATCAGCGGTGTGCGACGACCTTCACCGACCGGACGACCCACCGGCGGCCGGGCGCCCCGACCCCGCGCCGAGCAGGCCGAGCAGCTCGGCTTCGAGGGCATGCCCGAACGGCTGTTCGTCTGCACCCCCAGCAAGCTCGGCGCCTACGCCGACTGCCCCCGCCGCTACCGCTACGCCTACGTGGACCGGCCGGCCCCGCCGAAAGGCCCGCCCTGGGCGCACAACTCGCTGGGCGCCAGCGTCCACACCGCCCTGAAGAACTGGTATGCGCTGGCCCCCGACCGCCGCCGTCCCGAGGCGCTCGGCACCCTCCTCAAGGGCACCTGGGTCCGCGAGGGCTACCGCGACGACGAGCAGGAACGCGACGCCTTCCGCCGGGCGCTGGGCTGGCTCGAGTCCTACGTGGCGGGCCTCGACCCGGCCGACGAGCCGATCGGCGTGGAGCGGGTGGTCGCCGTCAAGACCGCGGTGCTGGCGTTCAACGGCCGCACCGACCGGATCGACTCCCGCCCCGGCCCGGACGGCCGGCCGGAGCTGGTCATCGTCGATTACAAGACCGGCCGCACCGGGCTCGACGCCGACGACGCCCGGGGCTCGCAGGCGCTCGCGCTCTACGCGTACGCGGCGGAGCGGGTGTTCCGCCGGCCGTGCCGCCGGGTCGAGCTGCACCACCTGCCCACCGGCACCGTCGCCGCGCACGACCACACGCCGGAGTCGCTGCACCGGCAGCTCACCCGCGCCGAGGAGACCGCCCGCGACATCATGACCGCCGAGCGGGCGGTGGCCGGCGGGGCCGACCCCGACGAGGAGTTCCCCACCGAGCCGGGGCCGCGCTGCGGCTGGTGCGACTACCGGCGCACCTGCCCGGCCGGCGCGCAGGCCCCCGGCAAGGACCCGTGGTCGGCCGTCGAACGCTTCGCCGACGCCGACTGAGGACGCCTCAGGCGGCCGTGAGCCGGGCCGCCCGCTCCTTGGCGGCCTGCTGCAACGGCCCCTCCCGGTAGCGCCGCGGCACCGCCGCCAGGGCCAGCCGCAACGCCCGCACGCCCACCTCCGCCGAGAGCGCGGTGGTCGGCAGGCCCAGCCCGCCGTAGAGCCGCAACGCCCAGGGCGGCAGCAACCCCAGCGCGGTGCCGGCCACCCCGAGATACGCCCAGCGCGGCGGGCCCAGGTTCAGGCCGAGCTTCACCGGCGGGCTGAGCTTCCACGGGATCGGCGGCGCGGTCAGGAACAACGCCGTCTCGGCCGCCTCCCGGGTCATCCGCAGCTCGGGGCGTACCGCCCGGTAGTAGGCGTCGACCTCGGCGGCGGTGCCCGGCACCGACGCCGGGTCCAGCCCCACCAGGGCGGCCGTCCGGCGCTGCTCGGTGTAGTAGCCGTCCACCTCGTCGTCGGTCAGCGCCAGCCCCGCCCGGCGCGCGGTGCTCACGAACGACTCGACCTCGGTGACGTGCACCCAGCGCAGCAGGTCCGGCTCGTCGACCCGGAACTCCTCACCGGTCACCGGATCGGTGGCGCGCATCCGCGCGTGCAGCCCACGCAGGCGCCGGCCGGCCGCCTCCGCCTCGGCGGTGGTGCCGTAGATCGTGGTCGCCACGTACGTCGCCGTGCGGACCAGCCGGCCCCAGGCGTCGGCGCGGTAGTTGCTGTTCTGCGCCACCCCGGCCATCGCGCGCGGATGCAGCGCCTGCAGGTAGAGCGAGCGCAGGCCGGCGACGATCAGGACCGGTTCCTCGTGCACCTTCCACGTGACCGAGCCCGGACCGAACAGGCCGATGTCGTCGGTGTCCACCGGTCAAGAGTGCCACGCCGGATGAACCGGCACGGTTCGTGCTGCGTGGATCTCGGTGTGCGGCCACGCCGCGTCGTACGCTGACCGCGCGCGAATCCGTCCACTCGCCGGAGGTGTCGGTGTTCAGGGAAGTCAACGGTCTCCCGGGCCACGTCCTGGTCATTCACGCGGTGGTGGTGCTGGTGCCGCTGCTGGCGCTGCTCACCGTCGCCTACGGGGTGCTGCCCCGCTGGCGGCCCCGGCTCGACTGGGCGGTGTTGGCGCTCGCCGTGGTCACCCCGATCCTCGCCTGGGTGGCGACCGAGTCCGGCGAGGAACTGGAGGAGGTGCTGGAGTCGCGCGGCTACCCGGCCGAAGGGCTCCAGAAGATCCACGAGCATTCCGAGTACGGCGAGACGCTGCTCTGGTTCACGCTCGGCCTGGCGGTCGTGGCGCTCCTGCTCGTGCTGAGCACCAAGGGCTACGCCCGCATCCGCGACCTGCCCCGCTGGGTGCCGATCGCGCTCACCGCCGTGGCGGTCGTGCTCGCCGTGTTCGCGCTGGTCTACGTCTACCTGACCGGTGACAGCGGGGCCAAGACGGTGTGGGACGGGATCGTCTGACCTGCGGCTAGAACAGGATCCGCGAGCAAAGCAGGCACGTCAGCAGCAGCAGCACCACCCCGACGACCGCCCCGACGCCGTAGGTGAGCTGCTGGGCGCGCTGCTCGGACCGGTCCATGGCGGCCATGTCCTGCGGCGGGAGCTGCCGGGGCGGCGGCACCTGCACGTGCACCGGCGGTCGCCAGCCGGGCGGCGGTGGGGTGCCGGTCGGCGGTCCGGCGTAGCCACCCGGGGCGGGGGCGCCGGCGTACCCGGCCGGGCCGGGCCACTCGCCGCCGGTCGCGGTCCAGCCGCCGGTCGGAGCGGCCGGGTCCGGCCTGGCCCAGGGGCTCTCCGAGGCGCCCTCACGCGACCACGGGCTGGTGCCTCCGGGCACACCCGCTTCGGGCGCGGGGGTCGTCACTGCGGTGTCCGACGTACCGGCGCCCGCGTGTCCCGCCTCGGCGGGGTCGGTTCCCGCGTCGCCCGGTCTCTCGGCGGGCTCCGCGTCGCCCGGGTCCTCGGCGGGGGCCGTCGCGGGCGGGTCCGTTCGTTCGGCGAGCGTCGGGTGGGCTTGGTCCGTTCGTTCGGCCGGCGTCGGGTCGGCCGGGTCCGTCCGCTCGGCGAGCGTCGGGTCGGCCGGGTCCGTCCGCTCGGTCGGCGTCGGGTCGGCCGGGTCCGTTCGTTCGGCCGGCGTCGGGTCGGCCGGGTCCGTTCGTTCGGCCGGCGTCGGGTCGGTGCCGGCGGCGGGGCCCGGCTCCCTGGGCTCGCCCTCGTCGGCGTGGCCCGTGCCGGTCGGCCGGTCGTCACCGGGCCGCTGCGCGACCGGTGTCCCGTCCGCCGTGGCCGACGGCTCGGGGCGTCGCCAGGTCTCGTCGTCGGAGTTGCCACCGCTCGGCGTCGTCACGCCGACCGACGCTACCAACGCCCCGGCCGGTCGGCCGTCCGACGCGGCGAGCCTCGATCCACCAACGGCATCACGTTCGCGGCCCTCCGGCCCGACCCGGCACCGTCCGGCCCGACCCGGCACCGTCCGGCCCGACCCGGCACCGTCCGGCCCGACCCGGCACCGTCCGGCCCGACCCGGCACCGTCCGGCTCGGCTCGGCTCGGCTCGGCTCGGAGCCGAGCTGGACGTGGCGGGCGCGCTCAGGGAGGACGTACCCGATCCGGGGACGGCCGGGAGGGTCGAGATGGCCGCCCGGCGGCGGTATCCTTGCTGCTCGTGACCGAACCCGGCATCCGGGTCCCGCGCGGCGACGACGACCGCGTGGTCGACCTCAGCGAAGACTTCGTGGTGCTGCCCGAGCAGACCACCGACGACACCGACCGTGGCTGGGGCGAGCGCCCCGGCGGCAGGGACGACTGGCTGCTCGCCGAGCGCCCGCCGCACTGGGACTGACCCGCCCGGCCGGCTCAGCCACGCACCACCACGGCGAAGCGGCTGCCCTCGGGCAGGCCGACCGCACGCCGTGCCTGCTCCGGCGGCAGCGCCAGGTAGAGCGCCGAGGACCCGTCGACCGCCCCGCCGGCGCCCACCACGTCGAGCACGAGCGCGCGCGGGGCGAGCAGGCTCGGGTCCGACGACCCGCCGGCCGGCACCACCAGCAGATCGACCCGGGCACCCGGGCGCAGCACGGCGAGAGCGGCCGGCTCGGCCAGCCGGATCGGCACACCGACCGCCCCGGCGGGCAGTTCCGCCGTCCCACCGGGCCGGGCCGAGGGCGTCGTCGTCGTGCCGGTGGCCGAGGGCGATCCGGGCGGGCAGCCGGCGGGGGTGTGCAGCACCGCCGCGGCCAGCCCCAGGAGCACCGCGACCAGCGTCACCCGTACCAGCGTCCGGCGTCGGGGCAGCCCGCGCCAGCGCACCGGTCGCAACGTCGACTCCGCACCCGCCACCGCCGGCCTCCCACCCGTCTCCGCCATCCCGACCGGCCCGGCCCGACCGACCGGCCCGACCGCTTCCGGCCCGTCAGCAGGCTAGGCGCGCTCGGCCCCTCCGCGTCGCCCCCGCGACCAGCCTGTGGATAACCCGCCTGCCTGTGGACGACGAGCCCGGCCAGCCCGAGCGGGTGCCGGCGTTCGAGGCGGCGGCTTCCGAACCCCCAACGCCGGCTCCCCCGCCGAGCCGGGTGCCCACCGCCCGGGAGGTGTTAACCGGGGGCCCCGCCTCTACCGAATGCGTTAAGCGGGGGCCCCGCCTTACCACCGCAACGCACGAAGTGGCCGCCCCGGGCGGGACGGCCACTTCCGGAACGCGGCGGAATCAGGCCGAGCTGGCCGCCGAAGCCTTGCCGGCGGTGGACCCGGACCCGGACGCCGAGGACGACCCCGACGAAGAGGACGAGGACGACCCCGACGACGAGGATTCCGACGAGGAGGACCCGGACGACTCGGACTTGGCCGGCTTGCTCGTGGTCCCGGTGCTGCTCTCGGAACCGGACGGACGGGAGTCCGTGCGGTAGAAGCCGGAGCCCTTGAACACGATGCCGACCGAGTTGAAGAGCTTGCGCAGCCGCCCCTCACACGCCGGGCACTCGGTCAGCGGCTGGTCCGAGAAGGACTGCACCGCCTCGAGCTGGTGGCCGCACGCGGTGCAGGCGTACTGGTACGTGGGCACGTTCTCCTCCGGATCTGGCACGGCCGGTCTGGCACTCGTGGTCTTCGAGTGCCAATGGTGCGTCATCACACCCGGATTCGTCCAGCGGAAGCGCTCGGTCCCACACCCGGCACCGCGACCAGCCCGTCCGCCGGCGTGATCACGCAGTGCACCGGCCGGTCGTGCGGGTCGGCGGGGACCGCGCCGACCAGCTCGCCGTCGTGCAGCAGCGCCACCGTCGGCACGGTCGCGGGCACCCGGGCCAGCGCCCGGTCGTACGAGCCGCCGCCCCGGCCCAGCCGCACGCCGTGGCGGTCCACCGCCAGCGCCGGCACCACCACCAGGTCCGCCCCGGCCACGGCGGCCCGGCCGTACGGCGGCCCGGTCGGCTCGCGCAGTCCCCGGCCGGCGGCCCGCAGCGACTCCCGACCGGTGTAGGCGGCCCAGTCCAGGTCGAGGTCGTCGGCGAGCACCGGCAGCAGCAGCTCCGCGTCGGGCGGCAGCGCGGCGCGCAGCACCTCGGGCAGGTCGGGTCCGCCGGGCTCGGAGGCGACCGGCACGTACGCGGTCATCCGGGCCGGCCGCAGCCGGCGTACCAGGGATGTCAGCTCGGCCTGCACGGACGCGGCGGCCTCGGCGCGGCGGGTCGCGGGCAGCGACCGGCGGGCGGCGAGCAGCGCGACGCGCAGCTCCCGTTTCGCCTCGTGCACCTCATCCGAAAAATCCGGCACGCAACACTCCTGACGCAACGCTTGTCTACCGGTCGCTCTGTGTCAGCATCGCACCAAGGGGCGCGGAACTTCCGGGGGGAAGGCTTGACGCTACGCGGGCGGTTGACAGTGGCCTTCCTCGTGGTGGTGCTCGGCCCCGTGCTGCTCGGCGCGGTCTTCGTCGGCACCACGTTGAGCGCGGTCGACCGCGGGCGCGCCACCGAGCGGCTGGGCCTGGCCGCGGCCGGCGTGCGTACCTCCGTCGACGCGCTCTGCCAGCAGCTCCGCGCGGCGGCCGACGCGGTCGCGCTGGTCGGCGACCCGGCGGCCCGGTCGCGCGCGGCCGACCAGGTGGTCGGCCGGGGCCTGGCCGCCGCCGTGGTGATCGCCGACCCGAGCGGCCGGACCAGCTACGCCACCGCCGGCGGGCCGGCCGGCCCCTGGCAGGACTGCGCCGGCGCCCCGGCCGGTCCGGTGGGCGCGCTCGCCGTCCAGGTCCGGCTCCGCGACCCGGCCGGCGCCGACCTCGGCGCGGTCGCCGCCGCGCAGCCCGTCGACCCGGCCTTCGTGGCGCGGCTCGCGGCCGTGACCGGCGTCGGGATCACCCTCCTCGACGACCCCGGGCGGATCACCCATACGACCGAGGACCAGGGGGTACGCGCAGCGGTGCTGGCCGCCGCCCGCCGGGTGGCCGGGGACCGGGTGGCCGGGACCGGCGACGGCCGGTACGTGCGCCGGGTCGGGCCGTCCCCGGGGCAGCCGCTGCCGCTGGTGCTCTCGGTGCCGGGGCAGCGCCCGCCCGGCCTCTACGGCGCGCTGGTCGCCGCGGTCGTACTGGCCGCGCTGCTGGCCGTGCTGGCCGCCTGGCGGCTGGCCCGGGTGACCACCCGCCCGCTGGTCGAGCTGGCCGGTGCGGTGGACCGGGTGGCGCACGGGGACCTGACCGCCCGGGTGCCGGTGCGCAGCCGGGACGAGATCGGGCGGCTGGCCGGCGCGTTCAACCGGATGACCCGGGAGACCGGCAGCTACGTGGCGGCCCTGACCAGCAGCCGGGACCAGCTCCGCAACCACCTGGTGGTGCTCGGCGACACGCTGGCCAGCACGCACGACCTGCAACGCATCCTGCGGGTGATCCTGGACAGCGCGATCGCCGGGACCGGCGCGCGGGCCGGGGCGGTGTTGCTGCTCGACGGCCACGGCGTGCTTGTCGGGCAGTGCGTGGAGGGGTTGACCGGCCGCTGGCCGACCGAGGATCCGACCGACCCGGCGACGCTGCGGGTGCCGGTCGGCGCCGGGGTGGTCGGCGCGGTGGCCGCCACCGGGGAGCCGCTGCGCGGCCGGTGGACCCCGCCGAAGGCGCGGACCGGGGAGCCGACCTGCGAGACGTACGTGGCGGTGCCGTTCGCCGCCCCCGACCCGCGCGGCCCGGAGCGTCCCGGCCACCCGCCGGCCGACGGCGACCCGGCCGCCCCGCCGAGCGCCGCGCTCGGCGTGCTGGCGCTCTACGACCGGCTCGGCGGCGATGAGTTCGACGACGACGACCTGGTCATGCTGCGGACGTTCGCCGGGCACGCGGCGGTGGCGGTGGAGAACGTCCGGGTGCACGAGGAGGCGCAGCGGCTCTCCCTCACCGACCCGCTGACCGGGCTGTGGAACTACCGCTACCTGCGCGAGTCGATCCGGCGGGAGGTGGAGCGGGCGAACCGGTTCGGTCGGATGCTCAGCGTGCTCGCGCTCGACCTGGACCGGTTCAAGCACGTCAACGACACCTGGGGGCACGCCGCCGGGGACGCCGTGCTGGTCGAGTTCGCCCGCCGGGTGCGCGGCGTGATCCGCGAGGTGGACCTGGCGTTCCGGCACGGCGGCGAGGAGTTCGTGGTGCTGTTGCCGGAGACCGACGCCCGGGGCGCCGCGATCGTCGCCGAGCGGATCGGCGCGGTGGTCCGCGACCAGCCGGTGCCGGTCGACGGGCACGGCGACGAGCCGCTGCGGGTGCCGGTGACCGTGTCCATCGGCATCGCGGTCTACCCGGACCACGCCGGCGGCGGGCAGCAGGTGCTCGACGCGGCGGACGACGCGCTCTACGCGGCGAAGGCCGCCGGACGGGACGGCTACCGGCTGGCGCCGGCCGGGGATCCGGTGCCCACCCAGGAGATTCCGGTGGTGGCGGCCACGGTCACCCCGCCCGACGGGTTGCCGAGGGCCGGCGCGGCGGACCCGGCGGGCGCCGGGCCGGGCGGCGCGTCTTCCGGTCCTCACCCGCCGCGGCAGAGCCGTGGCCGATAGTCTCGCGACATGTCGGAGCACTCAGCGAACCCCTCAGCGACCGCCGCGACCGGTCGCTCCCGCGCGGTCAAGGCCGTCATCCCGGCCGCCGGCCTGGCCACCCGGTTCCTGCCGGCCACCAAGGCGGTCCCCAAGGAACTGCTGCCGGTCGTCGACCGGCCGGTCCTGCAGTACATCGTCGAGGAGGCCACCCAGGCCGGCATCACCGACGTGCTGCTGATCACCGGGCGGGGCAAGACCTCCATGGTCGACCACTTCGACCGCCGGCCCGACCTGGAGGAACGGCTCGCCAAGAAGCCCGAGCTGCTGGCCGCGGTCAAGCGCACCGAGGAACTGGCCGCCATCTACACCTGCCGCCAGCCGGAGCAGCTCGGCCTGGGTCACGCGGTCGGCTTCGCCGAGTCGCACGTCGGCGACGCGCCCTTCGCGGTGCTGCTCGGCGACGAGTTCGTCAAGCCCTCCGAGCCGCTGCTGCCGGCCATGCTGGAGCTGCAGGCCCGCACCGGCGGGGTGGTGCTCGCGTTCTTCGAGGTCGACCCGGCCGAGACCAGCCGCTACGGCATCGCCTCGGTCGAGCCGGCCGAGTCGGAATACTCGGACATCGCCGAGGTCGTCCGGGTCACCGGCATGGTCGAGAAGCCCAGCCCGGAGGAGGCGCCGAGCAACCTGGCCGTCCTCGGCCGGTACGTGCTCCCGGGGCGGATCTTCGACGCGATCCGGCGCACCGAGCCGGGCAGCGGCGGCGAGATCCAGCTCACCGACGCGATGGAGCTGCTGCGCACCGAGGGCGTGCCGGTGCACGCCATCGTCTACCGGGGCACCCGCTACGACACCGGCATGCCGCTCGGCTACCTGCAGACCGTGGTCCAGATCGCCGCCGAGCGCGAGGATCTCGGCGCCGAGTTCCGCAAGTGGCTGGCCGAGTTCGTCAACAAGGGCGACGAGACGGTCACCGACGCGGTCCTGAACGGCCTGCGCAACGCGTCCGGCGGTGCCAATACATGACCGCGACGGCCGACGCCGAGGCGGCCGCGAACGAGTTGACGCCGCTCGCCGACTACCTGGGCAGCGTGCTGCGCAGGTTACGAGCGCTGCCTCCGCTCGACCTCGACCTGACCCAGGCGTACGGCAACGTGCTCGCCGAGGACGTGGTCGCCCCGCACTCGTTCCCCGCCTTCGACCAGGCGGCGGTGGACGGGTACGCCGCGCGCTGGGAGGACATCTCCGGAGGGAGCCGGGGGCCGGGCTACGTCCCGGCCCCCTCCGGTATGCCCGGCGGGCGCAGCATCCGGCTCAACGTGGTCGGTGACCTCGGCGCGGCGAGCTGGCGACCGGTGCGGCTCACCCCGGGCGCCTGCTTCTCGGTGGCGGCCGGCGCGCCGCTGCCGATCGGCGCGGACGTGGTGGTCCCGGTGGAGTGGACCGACCAGGGCATGGCCGCGGTGGAGATCTTCCGCGCCCCCAAGCGGGGGTACGGCCTGCGCCGCGCCGGGGAGGAACTGGTCGCCGGCACGCTGCTCGCCCGCGCCGGCGCGTACGTCTCGCCGGCCCTGGTGGCGGTGTTCGCGGCCACCGGCATCGGGCACGTGGTGGTGCGACCCAGCCCGCGGGTGGTCATCGTGGCCACCGGCGACGAACTGGTCGACGTGGGCCGGGGCAGCCAGCCCGGGCAGGTGGTGGACACCAACTCGCACGCGTTGACCGCGGCGGCGGCCGAGGCGGGCGCGCTCGCGTACCGGGTGGGGATCTGCGACGACGACCCGGAGGCGCTGCGTGGCCTGCTGGAGGACCAGACGCTGCGGGCCGACCTGATCATCACGACCGGCGGCACCGGCACCGGGCCGGGCGACATGGTCCGCCGGATCCTGTCCCGGCGCGACGGCGGCCGGGCCGGCCCGGTCACCTTCACCGAGGTGGCCCTCTATCCCGGCACGGCGCTCGGCTTCGGTACGGTCGGCGCCGAGGAGGTGCCGGTGGTCTGTCTTCCCGGTGAGCCCGGCGCGGCGCTGATCGGCTTCGAGGTGCTGGCCCGCCCGGCCATCCAACTGCTGGCCGGCGCCGAGCCGGTGTTCCGGCCAAGCGTGCGCGCGCACCTGCTGGAGACGGTCTCGTCCCCGGTGGGGCTGCGCGAGTTCCGTCCCGCGCACGTGGCCGAGCGGCGCGGCGGCGGCTACACCGTGCAGCCGATGGCCGGCGGCCCGTTCACGCTCTCCGGCCTGGCCGAGGCGAACGGCCTGCTGGTGCTCGGTGAGCGGGTCACCACCGCCGCGGCCGGTTCCACCGTGGACGTCTTGCTGCTGGACCGGCGCCGGTGAGCGCGAGGAGTGAGCTTGCGAGCCCCGCAGTCGCGATCGGTGTTGTTCGGTGATGTTCCGGCGGGCGCCGGGGTGGCCGGCGGTGCTGGTGGACGGTCCGGTGGTGCTGCGGCCCTACCGGCGTTCCGACGCGGTGACCTGGTCGACGATCCGGCGGGCGAACCGGGAGTGGCTGGCCCCGTGGGAGTCCCATGTGCCGGGTGGTTGGGACCAGACGAACTCGCCGGCCGCGTTCCGCCTGGTCCACGCCGACCAGCGCCGGTCGGCGCGCACCGGCGACGGCATGCCGTTCGCGGTCTGCCTGCGCGAGGACGGGCAGGAGCGACTGGTCGGGCACCTCAACGTGGGCAGCATCGTCCGGCGGGCGTTCTGCTCCGGGTACGTGGGCTACTGGGTGGACTCCCGGGTGGCCGGGCGGGGGGTGATCCCCACCGCGGTGGCGCTCGCCGTGGACCACGCGTTCGGCCCCGGTGGCCTGCACCGGATCGAGGTGAACATCCGACCGGAGAACGTCCCGTCCCGGCGGGTGGTGGAGAAGCTGGGCTTCCGCGAGGAGGCCTACCACGTGCGGTACATGCACATCGACGGCGCCTGGCGGGACCACATCGGATACGCGATGACCGGCGAGGAAGTGGCCGCCGAGGGCGGGCTGCTGGCCCGTTGGCACCGCGTACGTGACAACCGGCGCTGACCCGTTCGGGCGGTGACCGCCCGGCGCGGCGCACGGTGATCTCGGTCGGCGGCCCGTAACCTCAAGTAACTGCAAGCTGTGGCAAGCGCTGCCGGTCCGCATGATGTGCGCCGTTAACGAGAGTCGACGGAAGAAGTTGCGGCCGTGTGGCGCTCGCCCCGAACTTGGTGACGGGAGGGGTGAGGGTGCCGACGTCGGTGCTCCTCGCCGTCCTCGCCGCCGCCGGTCTGCTCGCCCTCGCTCCGGCGCTGGTCCGCCGGTACGACGCCACCGAGCGGCTGGTGGCGGAGCGGGCGCAGTCGACGGCGCGGGTGCTCCAGCGCGAGCGTCGTCGACGCACCGTGCCCGGACGCCGGCCGCTGCACCCGCCGCGTGCACTCGTCGTCACCTTGAGTGAGAATGCCGACACGGGCGGTCTTGCTCGGCCGGTGTCCGCCCCGCCCGTGCGGCGGCGCTCCGGCCGGCTCCGGCCCGTTTCGGCGGTCCCGGCGCAGTCCCGCCGACGGCACCCGCCGCACCGGCGGCACACCCCCGCGGTCTACCGCCGGCGCCGGGTGCTCGCCGCGCTGCTCCTGCTCAACCTGGTCGAGCTGGTCGGCGTGATGCTGGTCGGCCCCGGGTTCTGGATCGGTGTCTCGGTCACCGGCGCGCTGCTCGTCGCGTACGTCGTACACCTGCGGCAGCGGGCGCTGGCCGAGCGCCGGCGGCGGCGCGCGGACGCCCGCGAGGCCGCCTGGCTGGCCGCCCGCCAGGCGGAGGTGCGCCGCGAGCAGGCCCGGCGCGCCGCGGCCCGGCGGGAGGCCCAACGCCGGCTGGCCGCCCAGCGGGAGGCGGTCCGGCGTACCGCGATGGGCCTGGACCGTCCCGCGGACCTGCCCCCCGCCGCGAGCGGCGGCTCGGTCTCCTACCGTCGCGCCGGCGGCCTGCGCGGTCGCCCCTACCAGTCCGGCCGAGGCGCCTGACCCCGTCCTGCCCTGCCCCGCCCCGCCCCGTCGATCTTGGAGTTGTGGTGCCAGGGTTTGTCTCGTTGGCGGCTTATCGGCGGTGCCACAACTCCAAGATCGGCGGACTGGGGGCGTAGGGCGGGGCGGTTCGCGTGTCGGGGGCGGGACCTGTTAGCCTTGGCGCCGGCCCGCCCGGTGAAAGCCGGGTGGGACCTACGCCGGGTTGCCGGCGGAGGGGCTGTGGCGCAGACCGGTAGCGCACCTCGTTCGCATCGAGGGGGTCAGGGGTTCAAATCCCCTCAGCTCCACCCAGTTCGAAGGCCGTCTCCGTTGATCGGAGACGGCCTTCGTCGCATCAGCGGCCGGCGTCAGTCGAACAGCTTGTCGAGCGCTTCCTGTTCGAGGTCGCGCCAGCGCTCGGCGTCCTTCTGCGCCTTGGCGATCTCCTTCTCGTCGAGGTGGTGGGCACCCTCCTCGCGGATGCACGCGACGCTGAACGGCCCACCGACCGACGGCGAGGTCCGCTCCAGCGCCTCCAGCACGCGCACCACGCCCACCACGCCGAACTCGACGGGTCGCGTCGTCATCCGGAAGTGGGACAGCAGCGCGCCGGCCTGCTGGGCCATGGGTGCGCCGGAGCCGATGGCGTGGAAGCCCACGTCCTCGTAGCGGCCGATGAGCCCGTTTGGGTTGATCTCCACGATCCACGGGCCACCCTGGCTGAAGCCGGCCGCGAGCAGATACGCCGAGACTCCGCCGCCGCTGCCCTCGCCGGGCACGTCCGGGATGTAGTTCGCGTAGTGCTTCTTGAAGACGGGCAGGACGCGCTCCTGCAACTCGTCGCCGATGTCGGGTGCCTCCAGGATGGCGGTGGCCGAGTCCTGAAGGAGGGGGCGCAGGTCGTTGAGCACTCCTCGCGCGCCGCTGCCGCCCCAGGCGGCGCAGTCGCCCAGCGGGTGCAGCTTCTGGGCGGGGAAGCTCAGACCGCGGTCGCTCTCGGTGATCTGGGAGTCCGCGCCGATCACCACCCCGTCGTTGCAGACAACGGCGAGTACCACGGTCATAGGATCCTCCTGAGCAGGGGTAAGGGGTCGGGCGCGAGGTACCCGACATCCCGCCGGCCTACACCCCGACAGGTGTCGTCCCACCTCCGGAGCGCCCGGCAGCCCCGCTGCCGGGAGCGGTCAGGCGGGGCGCAGGTCGGTGACCATGACGGGGTACGGGCCGGCGGGCTCGGTCTGGCCGTCCGGGACGACGTTGTCCATCCGCATCCGCAGGCGGCCCGGCTCGACGGTCTCGAACACGATCCGCCAGGCCCAACCGCCGCCGTACTCGCCGGTCAGCGTGACCGGAGCTGTGCCGTCCGCCGTGCCGGTCAGCGCCATGGTCGACGGCTGCTGGTGCCAGGAGTCGCCCCACCAGGCGACCAGCGAACCCGGCGACTCGCCGGCGGCGATCAGCACCAAGCCGTCCTGCGGACCGTCGTCCGGATGCGCCCACGAGTAGGCCACCGTGGTCAGGTGACCACCGGCGGCGGTCGCCACGGTCAGCGTGGCGGGTGACTCGACGAGCGGGTCGGTGGGCATCAGCCGGAAGCCGTTGGTGCCGACCCAGGAGCCGGCCACGTCCGCGAGAACCATCGGCCCAGCATAGGGGTGGGTGAGGACGGCGGTCACCGTCCTCACCCGACGTCCCGGAGAGGCGGGGACGTGAGGTGGCGTGCGATCCCGTCAGTCGTCGCAGCCCACCCCGTCGCCGTCGCGGTCCAGATCGTAGATGTCGCTACCGATGACGCGGACCGGACCGTCCACGTACGCCGGACCGTTGCCGCTGCCGCCCGAGCAGTCGACGTCACTCGCGATCGGCACGCAGGCCCCGCTGTAGTTCGGGTCGCACCTGCGTGCCTGCTTGGTGCCGACGGCGACGACCTGGGTGACCGGCTGCCGCGTGACGACCGAGCGGATCAGCTTCTTCGCGGTCTGCACGCCGTCGGTGACCGTCACCTGATAGGTGAGGGTGCGGACACCGGTGACCCCGCGTGTGCGTACCTTCTTGGTCCCGCTCGGCAGGGTGGAGTCCTTGACCGTCCTGGTGGGGTAGGGGATCTTCGTGGTCGAGGTGACGGTCCTGGTCTGGACCTCGGGCGACGGGGACGCGCTCGGGCTCGCCTCGGTCGGCGACGCGGCCGGGGTCGAGGTCGCCAGATCCGCGACCGCCGGCGCGGGCGCCGCGGCCTCGACGCCGGTCGTGGCGGACGTGGCCGGCGCGGCGTCCTTGTTGCCCGGCCCGGCGGGGGAGTCGGTGCTCATGCCGATCGCCACTCCGCCGGAGCAACAGAGCACCAGCACGCCTGCGGACACGATCGCGACCTTCGCGCCGAGGGAGAGTCGGCGCCACCTCGACGGCGGGTGCGCCGGCAGCGCGCCGAACGGAACGGTCGACGGGTTCTGCGGTGATGGATGCGTCACGCACCTCAGTCTGCTTTCGCCCACAACAATTGCCAGCGGTCAACCGGAGCGCTCCGTGCCGACGGTTCGACACTCGGTCATGACGAAGATGGCGGGATTCGGACCGACCGATGAGTCCCGGTGCTGGCCGGGCGACCGCAGGCACCGGTTCGGCCGGAACCGTGGCGACCAGCGGTCCCCGGGACACCCACCCGACGGCCCATCCAGCGTCGGCCGCCGCGTCCGACTCCCGGCGAGCGGCGGCCTCAGCCGGGCGGCAGCGCGGCGGTCAGGTCGGCGGCGTGCCGGAACGTGTCGGCCAGCCGCGTCCGTCGCTCCTCGTCCAGCGGCACCGCCCCGGCCCGGCGCAGCAGGTCCCGCGCCGTGTCCGGCTCGTCGAGCAGCAGTGCCACCTCCGCCCGGTAGACGAGCGCCTCCACCTCGACGGCGGGGTCGTCGGCGGCGTCCGGTTTGGCCAGCGCGCCGTCGAGGATCTTCGCGGCCTGTCGGGGGTTGCCCCGGGAGTCGGCCTGCACCACCGCGTTGCGCAGCGCCCGGGCCAGCCCGGCCGGGGCCTCGTCGGCGTCCGGCGTCGGGGTCCGGGCCACGAACCGGATCCAGTTTCCGCCGGGGTCGACGATGCTGAAACCGGTGTGTCCGTCCTGGTTGCTGCGCGTCCGGGGCCGGGTCATCCGGGGCACCCCGGAGACGAGCACCTTCCCGTACGCGGCGCGCAGGCCCGCCGCGAAGGCGCGGTGGATGCCGGCCAGGTCGTCCACCACGACGAGGCAACTGCCGTACGAGTTGGCCGGGTCGAACTCGGGCATGCCGAAGAAGTGCAGGTTGAGGTCCTCCCGGCGCAGGGCCAGATAGGGGTTGGGGCGGGCCTGCCGGTATGTCACCTCGAAGCCGAGGGCCTGGTAGAAGGGCGCCACGTCGTCGAGGAGGCGGCACGGCAGCAGCGGGATGGTGGTCTCGTCGGCCATGCTTCGAGCCTGCCGACCGGCGGGCGGCACGCGCACATGGAAATGTCCGGATGGCCTGGCGAGGCCACCCGAACGGACGAGGGGCCGGCCCCGGGCGGGACCGGCCCCTCGTGCGGGGTGGTGCGGGTCAGGGCTTCCAGGACCCGGCGGTACGCAGGTGGTGCTCGTACTCCACCACGCCGTTGCGGTCCTTGACGTCGAAGATGAGCTGGCCGCTGCGCTTGGAGCCGACCGGCAGGTTGTTGCCCGAGGTCATCAGCTTGCCGCAGCCGGAGAACGCGCCGCCGATGCCGCTCTCCTCGGTGCCGTCCGCGCCCTTCCAGGTGAAGAAGAACGGGTTGATCGAGCCGGTGCCCTTGGTGACCTCGGCGGTCACGTCGGCGATCAGGAACATGCCGTTCTTCGGGCCGGGCATGAACTCCCGGCAGGCGGCGTTCTTGGTCTGGAAGTTGCCGACCGTGATCTCGACGGTGCCCTCGTCGTCGTTGATGATCAGCTTGTCGCCGGCCGGCATGTTGAACGTCTGGTTGTCGGTGGTGCCCGGCTGCGGCGTGGCGGTCGGAGCGGCGGTGGTCGGGGAGTCGACCGGGTCGCTGTAGGTGACGCCCGGGGTGGGCAGGTTGTCGATCGCCTCCTGGGTCTTCTTCGCCCCGCTGTAGATGGCGAAGATGCCGCCGCCGCAGCAGAGCAGCAGCAGGACCGCCGCCACGATGCCGATGGTGAGCCAGACGTTCTTGTTGGACTTCTTCGCCGGCGGCCCGAACTGCTGGCCCGGCGGCGGCGGGTACGGGCCGGCCGGGTACGCCTCGCCCGACGGGTACTGCCCGGGCGGCGGGTACGGCGCGCCGGAGGTGGGCGGATACGGCGGCTGCGCCCCGCCGGGCGGCGGGTAGGCGCCACCCGGCGGCGGGTACGAGCCACCGGGCGGCGGGTAGCCGCCGGCCTGCGGGTACTCCCCGCCCGGCGGAGGGTAGGAACCACCCGGCGGCGGGTACGCGCCGGCCTGCGGGTACTCCCCGCCCGGCGGCGGAAGAGCGCTGCCCGGCGGCGGGTACGGCGCGCCCGAGGTCGGCGGCGACGGCGGGAAGGCCGTCGTGGACGGGGTCGGGGGGAACGCCTCGGTCGGCGGCGCGGGCGGGAACGCCGCCGTGGGCGCGGCCGGCGGGATCGCCTCGGTCGGCGGTGCCGGGTAGGGCGTGCCCGAGGTGGGCGGCGCGGGCGGGAACGCCTCGGTCGGCGGTGCCGGGTAGGGCGTGCCCGAGGTGGGCGGCGCGGGCGGGAACGCCTCGGTGGGTGGCGCCGGGTAGGGCGTGCCCGAGGTGGGAGCCTGCGGCACCCCGGAGGCGGGAGCCCCGGAGGTCGGCTGCTGCGGCGCGCCCGAGGTGGGCTGCGCGTCCGGGGCGGGCTTCGCCCAGGGGCTGCCGGACACCGGCGGCATCGGCGCGGTGGGAAACGCCTCGGTCGGCGGTTCCGGTGGCTGCTGGTTCGGGTCCTGCGACCCGGACGGAGGCTGAGGGTGGCTCACCGTACTCCTTGGGCACCTTCGGGATTTTCAGTCGGAACGACGGTACAAGCCGGGGTCAACCCGGCCGTCAGGCCCTCACCGGTGCGGCAGGACGGCGGCGGTCCGCACCAGTCCGTCGTCCACCGCGAACCGTCCGGTCAGGGTCGACGGCGGATCGGGCACCGGAGCGGCGGCGAGCCGGGCCGGCGCGATCCGCGCGTGGAACGTCCCCGCGTCGGGGTCGAGCGTGACCCGGGCGTCGGGGAAGCCCAGCCAGGTGCCGACCAGCGGGTACCAGACCTTGTAGACGGTCTCCTTGGCGCTGAACACCACGGTCGGCCAGGGCGGGCCGACCGGCAGCCGGGCCAGGTCCGCCTCCTCGTCGGGGCCGCACACCTTCCGGCGTACCCCCTCGGAGAGCGGCCGGTGCCGCTCGGCGTCGATGCCGACCGCGCGCAGGTCGGCGGCGCGGGCGACGGCGGCCGCGCAGTAGCCGTCGGTGTGGGTGATCGCCCCGACCACCCCGGCCGGCCAGACCGGGGCGCGGTCCGCGCCGGCGGGCACCGGCGCGACCGGCAGGCCGAGCGTGGCGAGCGCACGCCGGGCACACACCCGGCCGGCGGTGAAGTCGCGCCGGCGGCTGGGCACCGCGCGGTCGCCCAGCGCGACGCGCTCGGCCGGCAACAGGTCGCCGGAGAAGTCGGCCGGGCCGGCCACCGCAACCGCCACGGTGGACGGCAGGAGGTCATGCACGAGCGTCGGTGGGTGACGGGAACACGCGGTGACCGTACCGTAACGCCGGAGCGCAGTGTGGCGCTGAAGGAACGTTGCGGGGGGAGGCAGCGTCGACATCCAGGGAAGGAGTGGCCGATGACCCCCGGTGTGGAGGCGTCGGAACCACGGTCCGGCGAGCACGTCCCCGTGACGCCCGACTGGACCTGCGGCTCGTGCGGCGACGAGTGGCCCTGCGCCACCAAACGCCGGCACCTGCTGATCGAGTACCAGGTGGACCGGGCGTCGTTGAGCGTCTATCTCGGTTCCTGCCTGGCGGCCGCCACGCACGACCTGCGCTCCGCGCCGGTCACCGCGTTGCAGGACCGGTTCATCGGCTGGGTGCCCCGGGGTCCGCGTCCGGTCTGACGACCGGAGCGTCCGGTGGCCGCCGCGTCGGGTTCACGACGGCCACCGGTCGCGGTCTCAGCGGCGGCGGGGCCGGCGGGTGAGCGCGAAGCCGGCGACACCGGCCACCGCGGCGAGCACGCCGCCCACCCCGGTCCAGACCCAGCGCGAACCGGCCTCGGGCAGCCAGCCGGTCAGGTCGGTCTCCTCCTCGGCGGCCGGTTCGGGTGTCGGTTCGGCGGCCAGCACCGTGCCGGCCCGCGTGTTCGGCACCAGCGGCGCGGCCAGCTCACCGTCGTCGCCGGAGGCGCCACCGGAGTCGGTCGCGCCGACCACCAGGTCCACGTCGATCGGTGCGCCCAGGTCGGGCTCGGGCAGGTCGGTGACGGAGAGCCGGACGTAGTAGACGCCGGGCAGCGGGTCACCCGACCACGGTTCGGCCCACGGCCGCACCCGACGCAGCGTGCAGCCGAGCGTCACGCCGGTGGCGGACGCCTCCGCGGTGGGCGTCTGCGCGCCGGCCGTGCAGGCCTGCCGGCGGCGCAGCCCGTCGAAGACGTCGACGGTCCAGGTGGACGCGCCGGAGCGCGGCTTTCCGAAGGTGACCGTGACCCCGACCTCGTGCACCTGCCCGGCCTCGGCGCGGAACGACCAGTAGAGGTGGTCGCCGGTCGAGGCGCCGACCCGTACCGGCTGGCCGGCGTCGATGGTGGTGGCGGTGAGGAACGAGGTGCCGGCCTTGGCCACGGTGGTCGCGCCCGGTGACGGGCTCGGCGCGGCGAGCGCCGCGGAAGGGGCGAGGGCGAGGCCGGCGGCGACCGTCGCCGCCGCGGCGCGGATCAGGGTACGCATCCTCAGTTCTCCCTCCAGGTGGCGACCCACCAGCGGGTGAGCAGCCCGACGAGCAGTCCGGTGACGAGGCCGGCCAGGGTGAGCAGGAGCAGCAGGACCCAGCCGCGGCCGAGGTCCGGCCCGTCCGGGGCGGGGGAGGCGGCGACCACGTCCACGGTCAGCTCCACCGGCATGCCCGGCTCGGCCCGGGTGCCGTCCCGCGCCGCGAACGAGTTGCTGACCACCAGGCAGACGGTCCGGGTGGCCCGCGTACCGCTGGGGGTCGGCGTGGGGGTGGCGGCGTCCTCCGCCTCCTCGGCGGCCGACCAGCGCAGGCCGGCGGAGACCACGTCGGTCCGGCCGCTGCCGGCGTCGACGCCGCGGACCAGTTCCCGCCCGTCCGGCGCGGTGGCCCGCAGCAGCACCCCGTAGTCGGGGTTGACCGGCCGGTCCAGCGCGATGCTCACCGACGCGCGCAGCTCCTGCCCCGGACGCACCGGCACCCGGTACCAGCGGTGCTCGGAGAACGTCTCCCGGTCGGTGTAGACGCCCGGCGCGAGCAGCGGGGCGCCGTCGCAGGCCGCCGTGCCGCCGACCACCGCCGGTGCGGCCGTGTAGGTGTCGCGGGCCCGGTCGACGAGCTGCTTGATCCGGCCGGTCAGCTCGTCGGCGCTCTGCGCCGCGGTGTAGGTGCCACCGGTGGCCCCGGCGATGCAGAGCAACTGCCGGCGTACCTTCTCGTCGGGGGCGAGGCCGAGCGTGTCGACCACCAGCCGGGTGCCCTGCGCGGCGAGTTCGCGGGCCACCTCGCACGGGTCGGGCGGGGCGCAGGTGTCCTCGCCGTCGGTGATCAGCACGATCCGGCGTGCGGTGGTGCCGGTGCCCAGGTCCTGCGCGGCGGAGCGCAGCGCGAGCCCGACCGGGGTGAAGCCGGTCGGGCGCAGGCCGGCGACGGCGGCCTTGGCCTGGGCCCGGTCCACCGGCCCGACCGGCACGATCTGCTGGGTGTCCCGGCAGCCCTGCTTCTTGTCCTTGCCCCGGTAGGCGGCGCCGAGCACGCGGATGCCGAGCTGTGTCTCGTCCGGCAGGCCGTCGACCACCTCGTTGAACGCCTGCTGGGCGACGGAGATCCGGCTGCGCCCGTCGATGTCGCGGGCCCGCATCGAACCGCTCACGTCGAGGACCAGTTCGACCTTCGGTGGTTCGGCGGCGGGTTCGGTGGTCTCGTCGTCGGCCCCCGCGGGGCTCGGACCGATCAGCGCGGTCGCCGCCAGCAGTCCGAACAGGACGGCCGTCGATCGTCTCTTGTTGATCACCGGGCGAAGTGTAGTGAGATCCACTTAGGAAGATCATCCGGGTCGGGGGCGGCCGGCGGTGCCCGGCGACCGGGGTCCGGTGGGCGATGATGTCGAACTCGTTATGTTCTGCCGGGCTGACCCACCGTTAGATGCCCGATGTAAACCTTTCGGGGGGTGGCGCGTCGGTCGGAAATCTGACCCGGCCGCACCCGTTGTGCGGTTGGCGGAGTGTGGTTAAGCTCTTTCTTGCGCGCCCCAATCGCCCGCTTCCCCCGTGGCAGGCGATCGGGGCGCGCTTTTTCGTGGTCCGACCGGCCTATGCAGCCGGGCCGGATGATCGCAACCGAATTTCGGCCCGGTGGGTGTCCCCACCGGGCCGTCGTGCGCTCACGCTCAGATCCAGCGGCCGTCCAGCCACATCCGGGCGGACCAGTCCGCGTACGGCAGGATCCGGCCCACGAAGATCGGATAGAAGTAGCCGAAGCAGAGCGCCACCAGCAGCACATAGGCGCCCGCGATGATGCCGCCGACCAGGCGACGGTCGTTGGCCTGCTCGGCGCTCGGCGGCGCCGCCGTCGAAGTGACCGGCGCGGGCGTGACGATCGCGCCGAGCACGTAGACCACGGCGAGCACCAGGAACGGCACCGCCGGCGCGGCGTAGAAGGAGAACATCGTCCGGCCGTCGAGGGCGAACCAGAACCAGGGCAGCAGGCCGGCGGCGGCGCTCAGCAGGATCGCGCCGGCCCGCCAGTCACGCCGGGCCAGGCCCAGCCAGACCGTCGCGGCGAGCGCCGGCAGGAACGACCACCACAGCAGCGGGGTGCCCAGCAGCAGCACCTCGGAGGCGCAGCTCGACGCGCCGCAGCTCCCGTCGCCGGACCAGGAGAACGCGACCGGCCGGCCCAGCAGCAGCCACTGCCACGGCCAGGACTGGTACTTGTGCGGGTCGTCGAGCTGGGTGTGGAAGCCGTACGCGGCCTTGTGGTATTCCCACAGGTTGATGAGCGCGCCGACGAACGGGGTGTCGCTCAACCCCTCGACGCCCGGGTAGCGGCTGGCCAGGCGGTAGTAGCCCTCGTCGCTGAGCAGCCAGCCCGACCAGGTGGCGACGTAGGTGACCACCATCAGCACGCCGGCCACGAGCAGCCACGGCAACTCGTCGAGCACGGCGTCGCGCCACGGCCGGCGGACCCCGGCCGAGCGCCGGACGCCGACCTCCCAGAGCAGCACCAGCAGCGCGAACGCCGGTACGAAGTAGACGCCGCTCCACTTCACCGCGCAGGCGCAGCCGAGCAGCATCCCGGCGGCCAGCCGCCACCACGGCCAGTTCCGCCAGCCCGACGCCGGCCGACCGGCGCGCCCCGGCAGCGACGGGTCGAGCCCGGCCGCCAGCGCGTTCGCCCAGCGCCGCCGCCGGGCGTCCCGGTCGAGCACCAGCGCGCCGAACGCGGCCAACACGAACAGCAGCAGGAAGATGTCGAGGATCGCCGTGCGGGACAGCACCAGGTGGAAGCCGTCCAACGCGAGCAGCAGGCCGGCCGCGCAACCCAGCGTGGTCGAGCGGAACATCCGTCGGCCGATGCGCACCAGCAGCAGCACCGACAGCGTGCCGCAGACCGCCGCGCCGAAGCGCCAGCCGAACTCCGGCGCGGTGGTCATCAGGTGCCCGGGCACCGAGATGTTGGTCTCGGCGTCCTGGTAGCCGAAGGCCCACTCGCCGAGCCCGATCAGCCACTTGCCCAGCGGCGGGTGGACCACGTACGACGGGCCGTTGTCCTTGTAGTTCCACTCGACGCCGCGGTCGATCAGCCCGTAGGCGTCCTTGGCGTAGTAGGTCTCGTCGAAGATCTTGCCGGACGGATGGCTCAGCCCGACGAAGCGCAGGATCGCGGCGATCGCCACCACGACGGCGGTGGCGAACCACGCCTGACCTCGGCCGAGCTGGTCGTCGACGGTGGCGAGCCGGCGCCGGACCGCGGCCGGGATCCCACCGCCGCCCCCGCCGTCGTCGCCCGGCGAACCGGCCGCCGGGTCGGTGGTGGAGGGCTCCTGTGCTGTCGACGCACTCGTCACCCGGCGATCGTAGGCTGCGAGGGTGCCCGGTGGCGTCCGTCGTCCCCGAAATTGGTACGACCGTCGATGAGGGAGCGCACGCCGTGGGGGAAATGTCCGAGGTGGGACGCTTGGTGCTGCTCGGTGCGCCACTGGGTAATCCGGCCGACGCGTCCGCCCGGTTCCGCGAGGTGCTCGCCACCGCCGACGTGGTCGCCGCCGAGGACACCCGGCGGCTCACCCGGCTCGCCCGCGACCTCGACGTGACCGTCCCCGGCCGGATCGTCTCCTACTTCGAGGGCAACGAGGAGCGGCGCACCCCGGAACTCGCCGAGGTGCTCACCGCCGGCTACACCGTCGCCCTGGTCACCGACGGCGGCATGCCGAGCGTCTCCGACCCCGGATACCGCCTGGTCCGGGCCGCGCTGGAGGCCGGCGTCCCGGTCACCGCCGCACCCGGACCCAGCGCGGTCACCACCGCGCTGGCGCTGTCCGGGCTGCCCTGCGACCGGTTCTGCTTCGAGGGTTTTCTGCCCCGCACCCCCGGTGCGCGCCGCTCCCGCCTGCGGGCGCTGGCCGGCGAGGAACGCACCCTGGTGCTGTTCGAGGCGACGCACCGGATCGGCGGGGCGCTGGCCGACCTGGCCGAGGCGTTCGGCCCCGAGCGGCCCGCCGCGCTCTGCCGCGAGCTGACCAAGACCTACGAGGAGGTGGTCCGCCGGCCGCTGGGCGAGCTGGCCGAATGGGCCGCCGACAACGAGGTGCGCGGCGAGATCACCCTGGTCGTGGCCGGCGCGTCACCGGAGCCGGCCGCCCGGCCGGACGACGACACGCTGCGCGCCGCAGTCGACGAGCGCGAGGCGGCCGGGCTGTCCCGGCGAGACGCGATCACCGAGGTCGCGACTGCGTACGGGCTGCGCCGCCGCGAGGTCTACACGGTCGTGCACCGCTGAGGTTGGGCCTGGGTTAGGCGGGGGCCCCGCTTAACGCCTCGCTGTTAAGCGGGGCCCCCGCCTATACCGAAAGCGTTAAGCGGGGCCCCCGCCTTACGCCCTCACCAGGCGGCCGCGAGGAACCCCACCGTGATCAGCAGCGGGCCGGCCAGCGCCAGCCCCACCGCCCAGCGCCGCTGCCGCTGGTCCGTCAACCGGGTCGCGCCGGTCCACCTGGCGATCCCCGCCGCGCAGCCCACCACCAGGGTCAGCCCGAGCAGCCAGCGCAGGTGCCCGCCCACGCCCCGGTCCGCGTACGCGGTGGCCCCGCCCGGGCCGGTCATCCGGGCCGGCAACGTGCTGCCGGTGGCGGTGTGCCCCGCCGGTACGCCGCTGACCCGTACCCCCTGGGCCTGGAAGCGGTCCCGCTCGGCCTCGAAGATCCCCCGGCAGCGCTGGGTGAGCCCGCTCCCGACGCACTCGGTGATCATCACGGTGCCACCGGTGGAGTGCCCCACCGCCAGCCAGAACGGGCCGGCGCTCACCCAGGCGAAGAACGCGGCGAGCAGGCTCAACGCCAGCAGCACGGCCAGCCCGACGGGCGGGTCCGGCGGGTGGACCGGGCGGGCCGGCCGGCGCCGGGACGGCGCGTCCACGGCACGTGAGCGCGGCTCGTCGCGCAGCGGCGTGCCGTCCCAGTGCACCTCCTCGATCGGCGCCCAGCCGGTCGCCTCGTCGCCCGCCCGGGCGGAACGTCGCTGCCAGCGTGGCTGCCGCACCGGCACCCGGCGGGGCACGGCGTCGCGCGGCGCCCCGGTGGTCGGCTCCACCTCCACCGGCGGGTCCGCCGGGTCCAGCCGGGGCTGCGGGGCCACCGGGACGCCGGTCGGGGCCCGCGCGGTCCGGTCGGCCGCGGACGGCTCGGGTGCCGCTGGTCTGCTGGTCACGACGTTCATTGGACACCGGCACGCCGGGCTCGTCGGGCAGCTCAGGCCGCGTGTCGGCGACAAATCGGGCGTACGGCGGGGGCGCCCGCCCTATTGGTTCGCGGAGCGCCCACGGCAATCACTAGTCTTGACGCTCATGAGTCACGTTCTCGCCGCGGTCGCCTGGCCCTACGCCAACGGCCCGCGCCACATCGGCCACGTATCCGGATTCGGCGTTCCCTCCGACGTCTTCGCCCGGTACATGCGGATGGCCGGTCACGACGTGCTCATGGTCTCCGGCACCGACGAGCACGGCACCCCGATCCAGGTGCAGGCCGACGCCGAGGGGGTCACCCCGCGCGAGCTGGCCGACCGCTACAACCGGGTGATCGCCGAGGACCTGCGGGCGCTGGGCCTGTCGTACGACCTGTTCACCCGCACCACCACCCGCAACCACTACGCGGTGGTGCAGGAACTGTTCACCGGGCTGCACCGCAACGGCTACATCGTCCCGAAGGTCACCACCGGGGCGATCTCCCCGTCCACCGGCCGCACCCTGCCCGACCGCTACATCGAGGGCACCTGCCCGATCTGCGGCTACGACAGCGCGCGCGGCGACCAGTGCGACAACTGCGGCAACCAGCTCGACCCGATCGACCTGATCGACCCCAAGTCGAAGATCAACGGCGAGACGCCGGAGTTCGTGGAGACCGAGCACTTCTTCCTCGACCTGCCGGCCCTGGCCGACGCGCTGCGGCAGTGGCTGGACACCCGGGAGGGCTGGCGGCCCAACGTGCTCCGGTTCTCCCGCAACCTGCTCGACGACCTCCAGCCCCGGGCCATCACCCGGGACCTGGAGTGGGGCGTGCCGATCCCGCTGGAGGGCTGGCAGGACCGGTCGGACAAGCGGATCTACGTCTGGTTCGACGCGGTGATCGGCTACCTGTCCGCGTCCATCGAGTGGGCCCGGCGCACCGGTGACCCGGAGGCGTGGCGGAAGTGGTGGTCGGCGGACGGCGAGGGGAAGGACGCGCTCGGCTACTACTTCATGGGCAAGGACAACATCGTCTTCCACTCGGTGATCTGGCCGGCGCTGCTCGGCGGCTACTCCGGTGCGGGCGCCCACGACGGCGAGCCCGGCGAGCTGGGCCGGCTCAACCTGCCCACCGAGGTCGTCTCCAGCGAATACCTGACCATGGAGGGGCGGAAGTTCTCCTCTTCCCGCAAGGTGGTCATCTACGTCCGGGACTTCCTGGAGCGCTACGACGCCGACGCGCTGCGCTACTTCATCGCGGTGGCCGGCCCGGAGAGCAACGACACCGACTTCACCTGGGCCGAGTTCCTCCGCCGCAACAACGACGAGCTGGTCGCCGGTTGGGGCAACCTGGTCAACCGGTCCGTGTCGATGGCGGCGAAGAACTTCGGCGCGATCCCGCCGGTCGACCCGGCCGGGCTCACCGACGCCGACCGGGCGCTGCTGGACACCGCGAAGGCCGGCTTCGCGGTCGTCGGTGACCTGATCGCGCGGCACCGGCAGAAGCAGGCCATCGGCGAGGCCATGAAGGTGGTCGCCGAGGCCAACAAGTACCTGTCCGAGCAGGCGCCGTGGAAGCTCAAGGGCGACGACGACAAGCCGCGGATGGGCACCGTCCTGCACGTCGCGCTCCAGGTGGTCAGCGACGCCAACACGCTGCTCACCCCGTTCCTGCCGCACTCCGCGCAGCAGATCCACGAGCTGCTCGGCGGCACCGGCGTGCACGCGCCGATGCCGGTGATCGAGGAGGTCGACGACCTCGACGGCGGCCCGGCCTACCCGGTGCTCACCGGTGACTACACGGTCGGCGCGCGCTGGGAGTCCGTACCCCTGGAGGCGGGTCGGCCGCTCGCGGCGCCCAAGCCGGTGTTCCGCAAGCTCGAACCGTCCGTCGTCGACGAGGAGCTGGCCCGCCTGGCCGGCTGAGCACGCACGCGACCGCGGCCCCGGGAATCCCGGGGCCGCGGTCCGTCGAACGGTCAGGCGGTGGCCATGCTCGGCTTGCCGATGAACTCCATGAGCGCGTTGTTGACCTCGGTCGGGTGCGTCCACGGCGTGCCGTGCGGCGCACCCTTCAACGTCACCAGCTTGGCGTCGGACAGCATGTTCACCAGCCGCTGACCTGTCTTCGGGTACGGCAGCACGTTGTCCTTGTCGCCCTGGATGATCAACACCGGCACGTCGATGTTCGGCAGGTCACCGCGGAAGTCGGTCTGCCAGGCGTCCACCGAGTCGTGGGTGCCCTTAGCCGACGCCTGCGCGCCGATCTGCCAGTGCGCGTGGTACGCCTCGTCGCTGACCAGCTTGCCCCGGTTCTCACTGGCGTTGAAGAACGCGTCGCAGAACTGGGTCAGGTAGGCGAACCGGTCGGCGATGATCGCCTGCTGGAAGCCCTCGAACATGCTCTTCTCGACGCCCTCAGGGTTGTCGGCGGTCTTCAGCAGGAACGGCGCCAACGGGGCCATCAGCACCGCGCGGTCCACCCGGTCCGACCCGTACGCGCCCAGGTAGCGGGTCACCTCGCCGGTGCCCATCGAGTGCCCGACCAGGATCGCGTTGCGCAGGTCCAGCTCGGTCATCAACACGTCCAGGTCGGCGGCGAACGTGTCGTAGTCGTAGCCGGACGCCGGCTGGGCGGAACTGCCGTACCCGCGCCGGTCGTACGTGATCACCCGGTACCCGGCGGCGAGCAGCGGACCGCTCATCTTCTCCCAGGTGGCCCCGTTGAACGGGAAGCCGTGAATCAGCACGATCGGCTGACCGGCACCGTGATCCTCGTAGTACAGGTCGATGGGTGCGGAGTTCTCCGTACCGACGGTGACGAAAGGCATGTCGGAATTCCCCCTACGCGTGGGTCTCGGACCCCCGACGCGTTCCCGACCCGCCGCCGTCTATTCGTTCGCCCCCGGATAGGGCAGGTCCACCACCCGGTCGTCGGTCAACTCGGCGCCCGGCGCCCAGACCTCGTAGACGCCGCGTTCGTGACACTGCGCCCCGGTCCGGGCCACCGCGTCCGGATCCGGGCGGCGCAGCCGCAACCGCAGCCAGCCCGCCTCCTCCCGCAGTACCAGGCAGGGCACCCCGCGCCAGGCGGCCGTCCGCAGCCGGCGGGCCACCGCCGCCACCGGATAGCGGGCCGCCCGGGTCATCGCCAGCACCCGGAAACCGCCCGGCTGGTCGGCCACCGCCTCGTACTCCGCCCCGGCGTAGCCGCCGACCAGCCGGGTCGAGCGCGGCGCGTCGCCGGTCGGCACGTACTCCTGGTCGGCGGCCAGCCCCGGCACCGCCGCCAGCAGGTGCCGCCACTGCGGGCCGGCCAACCGCAGCCAGCCCCGCTGCTCCGCCTGGTAGGTGTAGAGCACCACCTCCACCCCCTCCGCCGGATAGGCGAGCAGGGTGGCGTTCGCCGGCATCGGCAGGTCGGCGAAGTCGCGGGTGACGAACTCCGGGACGAGCTGGGCGCTGCTCGGCACGAACCCGGTGCCCAGCACCGGCGGCCCGAGCCGGTCCCGGGGCGGCAGGACGGTCAGCCCACGGTGCGCCGGGCCGACCGGCACGTCGTAGTCGGCCGGGTCGGCGGCCCGCCAGCGCAACGCGTACGCCACGTCGCCGCCCTCCGGGTCGCCCCGCAGCACCGCCATCCCGGCCGGCGTGCGCAGGTGCGCCACGTCGTGCTCCCGGTAGCAGAAGCCGTGCGGCAGCCAACCGCGCACGTAACCGGCGAGCTGCCGGGCGGAGAGCACCTTCACCATCCGGGTGCCCGGCCGGATCACCGCCGACGCCCGCACCGCGGCCAGCGTCGGGTCGCCCGCCGCCGCCGGCCGCTGGCTCAGCCGGTGCACGTACGCCCAGCCGTGCTCCCGGTGCACCGGCATCAGCAGCGGCGCGTCGCCCTCCTCGGCCGGCTCCGCCGCCCCGAGCACCGCCTGCACCTCGGTGGCGTGCACGAACCTCCGCCACGTGCCGGCGGCGCCGGGCCGGGGACACCACTCGAAGCCGGGCGCCTCGTCGGCGCTGAACAACTCGTACGCCGCGCCCCGGGCGATCTCCTCGGCCGGATGCACCCGGCCGTCGTACGTCACGCGTAGCCCGGTCCGCTCGGAGGCGGCCCCGCCGGCCTGGTCAGTGACGGTCACCCCGGCACGCTAGGACGGTCAGATGTGGGGCGTGTGAACGGACGGTGGCGGGTGTGTGATGCTGGCCGCGATGACCGAGCAGACCGAGACCCGCAAGCAGCGCGCCGCCCGCCGGGCCGGCGAGTTCCCGCCCGTCCCCGAGCCGCTGCCGGTGCCCGTCCCGGACAGCCACACCCACCTCGACATCACCGTCGGGGAGTACGGCACGCCGCCCGGCGGACCCGGCGACGCCGACCCGGTGGCCGCCGCGATCGCCGTCGCCACCGGGGTCGGCGTGGACCGGCTCGTGCAGGTCGGCGTGGACGTGGAGTCGTCCCGCTGGAGCGCCGACGTCGCCGGCCGGTACCCGGCGGTGCTGGCCACCGTGGCGCTGCACCCCAACGAGGCGCCCCGCCTGGCCGACCTGGACGAGGCGCTGCGCGAGATCGAGGCGCTCGCCGGCCAGGACCGGGTACGCGGCGTCGGCGAGACCGGGATGGACTTCTTCCGCACCGGCGCCGACGGGCGGGCCGCGCAGGAGGAGAGCTTCCGCGCGCACGTCGCCATCGCCAAGCGGTACGGCAAGGCGCTGGTCATCCACGACCGCGACGCCCACGCCGACGTGCTGCGGATCGTCGACGACGAGGGCGCGCCGGACACCGTGGTGATGCACTGCTTCTCCGGTGACGCCGACTTCGCCCGTGAGTGCGTCCGCCGGGGCTTCCTGCTGAGCTTCGCCGGCACGGTCACCTTCGGCAGCGCCGCCGCGCTGCGCGAGGCCGCCGCCGTCACCCCGCCCGGGCAGATCCTGGTGGAGACCGACGCGCCCTACCTGACGCCGATGCCGCACCGGGGACGGCCGAACGCGTCGTACCTGATCCCGCTGACCGTGCGGTTCCTCGCCGAGACCACCGGCGTCGACCTGGACACCCTCTGCGCCCACATCTCCACCAACGGTGAGCGCGCCTTCGGCCCGTGGCGTTAGGAAGGGGCCCCGCCACAACGCCAGGCGTTAAGAAGGGCCCCCTCCTTTCACCGAAGGGCGGGCGCTTACGCTACGGGGCGTGACCGGACTCCTCGGCCCGGCGGAGATCCGGGAACTCGCCGCGCGGCTCGGCGTCACGCCGACCAAGAAGCTCGGCCAGAACTTCGTGCACGACCCGAACACGGTGCGGCGAATCGTCACCGCCGCCGGCCTCACCCCGGACGACGTCGCGCTGGAGGTCGGCCCCGGCCTCGGCTCGCTCACCCTGGCGCTGCTGCCGGTCGCCGCGCACGTGCACGCCGTGGAACTCGACCCGACCCTCGCCGCCGCGCTGCCGGCCACCGCCGACCGGTTCGCCGGCCCGGACGCCACCCGGCTCACCGTGCACCAGGCCGACGCGCTGCGGGTCACCGCCGCCGACCTGGCCGACCCGGCGCCGACCGCGCTGGTGGCGAACCTGCCCTACAACGTGGCCGTGCCGGTGGTGCTGCACCTGCTCGCCGAGCTGCCCACCCTGCGGCACGGCCTGGTCATGGTGCAGAAGGAGGTCGCCGACCGGCTCGTCGCCGGTCCCGGCTCCAAGGTGTACGGCATCCCCTCGGTCAAGCTCGCCTGGTACGCCCGCGCCCGGGCCGCCGGCAAGGTCCCGCCGAACGTGTTCTGGCCGGTGCCCAACGTCGACTCCGGGCTGGTCGCCTTCACCCGCCGCGAGCCGCCCCGCCCGGACGTACCCCGCCCGGCGGTCTTCGCGGTGGTCGACGCCGCGTTCGCCCAGCGCCGCAAGACGCTGCGCGCCGCCCTGGCCGGCTGGGCCGGCGGTGCGGACCGCGCCGCCGCCGCGCTCACCGCCGCCGGCGTCGACCCGGGCGCGCGCGGCGAGTCACTCACCGTCGAGCAGTTCGCCGCCATCGCCGCGTCGGCCCCGGACGGCCCCGCCGCCGCCCAGTAGGCTGGCGCCGTTGCCCGACCCCGCCGAGGAGCTGACCGTGCAGAAGCCGTTCGACATCCGCCCGTGGCCGCGGGAGCTTCGCCGGTGACCGAGGCCTGGCGACCGGAGGACGAGGACGGGCAGCGGCGCGGGGCCAGCGGTCCGGTCAAGGTGCGGGTGCCCGCCAAGGTCAACCTGCACCTCGGGGTGGGTCCGCTGCGCCGGGACGGCTACCACGAGCTGAACACCGTCTACCACGCGATCTCCATCTACGACGAGCTGACCGCCCGCCGCGGCGACACGCTCGCCCTCACCATGGAGGGCGAGGGCGCCGGCGAGCTGGCCCTCGACGACACCAACCTGGTGCTGCGCGCCGCGCACGCCCTCGCCGGCTACGCCGGTGTCGCCCCGCACGCCCGGCTGCACCTGCGCAAGCAGATCCCGCTCGCCGGCGGGCTGGCCGGCGGCAGCGCCGACGCGGCCGCCGCGCTGGTCGCCTGTGACGCGCTCTGGGGCACCGGCCTGGCCCGCGACGAACTGGCCGACATCGCCGCCGACCTCGGCTCCGACGTGCCGTTCCTGATCCACGGCGGCACCGCGCTCGGCACCGGCCGGGGCGAGGCGGTCAGCCCGGTGCTGGCCCGCCCCACCTCCTGGCACTGGGTGGTGGCGATCGCCGACGGCGGCCTCTCCACCCCGGCCGCCTACCGCGAGCTGGACCGGCTGCGTGACACCGGCGCCGCCGGCGCACCGCTGGGCAGCACCGACGCGCTGCTCGGCGCGCTGCGCCAGCGGGACCCGCGGGTGCTCGCCGCCACGCTCGGCAACGACCTCCAGGACGCCGCGCTGACCATGCGCCCGTCGCTGGCCGACACGCTCAAGGCCGGCGAGGCGGCCGGCGCCCTCGCCGGCATCGTCTCCGGCTCCGGGCCCACCTGCGTGTTCCTCGCCGCCGACGCGGCCGACGCGGAACGGATCGCCGGGGAGCTGACCGCCGCCGGCGTGTGCCGGGAGGCCCGGGTCGCGCACGGGCCGGTGCACGGCGCCCGCATCGTCTGAGGCCCCGTACCCTTGACTCAGGCGTCCCGGCCCCCGGGGCGCCTGAGTCGTGAAAGGTGGGCCTGTGGCCAACATCGTCAACCTGGACCGGGTGTCCAAGGGGTACGGCGCCGCCGGGCCGCTGCTCACCGACGTCTCCCTCGGTCTCGAGGACGCCGACCGGGTCGGTGTGGTCGGCCTCAACGGCGCCGGCAAGTCGACGCTGCTGCGGATGCTCACCCGCACCGAGGAACCCGACGACGGCCGGGTCACCCACCGCCGGGACCTGCGTGTGTCCTGGCTGCCGCAGCGCCTGGACCTGGCCGGAGACCTCACCGTGCGCGACGTGGTGCTCGGCACCGCCTGGCTCGGCGAGAGCATGGGCGCCGAGCACGAGTGGGCCGGCGACGCCGGCGTCCGGGCCATCCTCGACGGCCTCGGCATGCCCCACCTCGGCCTCGACGCCACGGTCGGCACGATGTCCGGCGGGGAACGCCGCCGGGTCGCGCTCGCCGCCCTGCTGGTCCGCGACGCCGACCTGCTGGTCCTCGACGAGCCGACCAACCACCTCGACGTCGGCGGCGTCGACTGGCTGGCCCGGCACCTGGTCACCCGCAAGGGCGCGCTCGTCGTGGTCACCCACGACCGCTGGTTCCTCGACGCGGTCTGCACCGCCACCTGGGAGGTCGCCGACCAGACCGTCCGGGCCTACGAGGGCGGCTTCGCCGCCTGGACGCTGGCCCGCGTCGAGCGGCAGCGGATCGCCGCGGCCACCGAGGCCCGCCGGCAGAACCTGCTCCGCAAGGAGATCGCCTGGCTGCGTCGCGGCCCGCCGGCCCGGACCTCCAAGCCCAAGTTCCGCATCGACGCGGCAAACGCGCTGATCGCCGACGTGCCGGAGCCGCGCGACACCATGTCGCTGCAACGGCTCGCCACCGCCCGGCTCGGCAAGCAGGTGTACGACCTGGAGCACGTCACCCTGCACGCCGGGCCGAAGGAGATCCTGCGCGACACCACCTGGCAGGTCGGCCCCGGCGACCGGGTCGCCGTGCTCGGGCGCAACGGCGCCGGCAAGACCACCCTGCTGCGGCTGCTCGCCGGCGTGACCCGCGCCGACGGCGGGCGCTTCGCCGCCGGGCAGACCGTGCGACCGGCGTTCCTCTCCCAGGAACTCGCCGAGCTTCCCGGTCACCTGCGTGTCCTGGAGGCCGTCGAGGAGGTGGCCCGCCGGGTGCAGTTCGGCGACCGGGAGATCAGCGCCGCCCAGCTCGCCGAGATCTTCGGCTTCGACGACCGGCGGCTCTGGACCCCGGTGAGCGACCTCTCCGGCGGCGAGCGCCGCCGGCTGCAGATGCTGCGGCTGCTCGCCGGCGAGCCCAACGTGCTCCTGCTCGACGAGCCCACCAACGACCTGGACACCGACACCCTCGCCGCGCTGGAGGACCTGCTCGACTCCTGGCCCGGCACCATCGTGGTGGCCAGCCACGACCGCTACCTGATCGAGCGGGTCACCGACGTCGCGTACGGGATGTTCGGCGACGGCCGCCTGGTGCACCTGCCCGGCGGCATCGACGAGTACCTGGCGCGCGCCGCCGCGGCCGGCGGCCCGGCGCCCGCCGACCTCACCCCGGGCACGGCCGCCCCGGCCCGCGACGGCATGTCCGCCGCCGAGGCACGCACCGCGAAGAAGGAACTCAACCGGCTGGAACGGCAGATCGCCAAGCTGGAGCAGAAGGAGGCGAACCTGCACGAGCAGCTCGCCGCCAACGCCACCGACTACGCCCGGGTCGCCGAGCTGGACGCCCAGCTCAAGGAGGTGCGGGCCGAGCGGGACCGCACCGAGGAGACGTGGCTGGCGCTGGCCGAGGAGCTGCCGGGCGGCTGACCGCGGGGGGTGTGCGGCGTCACTGACCGCCGTACGGGACAATCAGCGGTGGAACCCTCATCCGAACGGTCTTGGAGACGCAGAGATGGCCCACACCCCCGTCAACCACCCCGCGCGGCCGATCTTCCGGGCGATCGGCGGGCTCGTTGGTCTTTACTTCGTCGTCTTCGGTGCGCTCGGCGTCATCGCCGCCGCCGGCAACGACTTCTTCGCCCAGGACGAGACGAAGGTCCTCGGCCAGGGCACCAACATGGGCTTCTCGCTCCTGTCGGTGCTGATCGGCGCGGTGATCCTGGCCGGCACCGCGATCGGCCGCAACCTCGACGTGGCGGTCAACCAGTGGTTGGCCTACACCCTGATGGTCATCGGCCTGGCCGCGCTGGCGTTCCTCCAGACCGACGCCAACGTCCTCAACTTCTCGATCATGACGGTGGTCGTGGTCCTGACCCTGTCGCTGGTGCTCCTGGTGGTCGGCATGTACGGCAAGGTCGGCAGCGACGACGAGCACGAGGCCTGGCAGAAGGCCCGCCTGGTGCTCTGATCCCGATCCGTCCCGACGGCCCGGCGCGGTGCGCCGGGCCGTCGGCGTTTCCGGGACGGGAATGGGCGGTCCAGGCGACAATTGCCCCGAATCAGTCAGGCGACTGGAGGGCACCATGGCGCACTTCCCGGTGAACCACCCCGCGCGGCCGCTCTACCGGGTGCTGTCCGGGCTCATCGGCCTCTACATCCTGGTCTTCGGCGTCTACGGCGTGTTCCAGACCTGGGGCGACGGGCTGTTCGGCCGGGACGCCAACTGGGCCCTCGGGTTGCGCACCAACCTGGCCTTCTCGCTGGTCTCGGTGATCTTCGGAGCGGTCCTGATGCTCGGCGCGTCGCGCCGCGACAACCTCGGGCACTACATGAACCTCACCGCCGGCGCGGTCTTCCTGGTCACCGGCATCCTGATGATGTCCGTGCTGCAGACCTCGGCGAACTTCCTCAACTTCTCGATGTCCACCGTCATCGTGTCGATGCTGTTCGGGCTGATCCTGCTCGCCACCGGCCTCTACGACAAGGTCGGGCCGCCCGAGCACGCCGAGGAGGAGCGCCGCCGCCGCTACCATCCGGTCGCCGAGGGCCCTAACCGCTGATCGGGCCCGGCTTCGACTCCAGGTGCGACAGGCCGTTCCAGGCCAGGTTCACCAGGTGCGCCGCCACCGCCTCCTTGCGCGGCTTGCGGACCTCCAGCCACCAACGCCCGGTCAACGCCACCATGCCCACCAGCGCCTGCGAGTAGAGCTCCGCCAGCTTCGGGTCGTAGCCCCGGCTGGAGAACTCGGCGCCGAGGATGTGCTCCACCTGGTGCGCGACGTCGTTCAGCACGCTGCTGAAGTTGCCGGTGGCCGACATCAACGGCGACTCGCGGACCAGCACCCGGAACCCGCTGGTCTCCTCCTCGATGTAGGTCAGCAACGTCAGCGCGGCCTGCTCCAGTAGCTCCCGGGGATGACCGGCGGTCAACGCCGTGGTGATCCGGTCCAGCAGCGAGCGGACCTCGCGGTCCACCACCACCGCGTAGAGCCCCTCCTTGCCGCCGAAGTGCTCGTAGACCACCGGCTTGGAGACCTTGGCCCGCGCCGCCACCTCCTCGATCGAGGTGGCGTCGAACCCGCGCTCGGCGAAGATCTGCCGCGCGATCGAGATCAACTGCTCGCGTCGCTGCGTCGCGGACATCCGGACCCGGGAGGGCTTGGCTGCCGGGACGGCCCGCCGGCGAGCGCGGTCGCTGCCGGGTGCATCGGTCACCCGCCCCATCCTGCCAGGCGCTGCTCGCGTGGGCCGACCGGTCCACGATCTGTCGTACGCGTGTTCTATTTTCAAGCGGTGGTTGATGATCCCCTTGCCGCCGAGGCGCGCCGGCTGCGCGTCGAGGAACAGCTCTCCGTCGCACAGATCCGGGTCCGTCTGGGCATCGGCCGGGATCGGGTGTACGCGTTGCTACGCGGCGTCCCGCCACCGGAATGGACCCGCCGGCCCCGGGCCCGGGACGACGTCCGCGCCGAAGCCCTGCGGCTGCGTGCGGTCGGCCGGTCGGTGAACCAGATCGCGGAGCAGCTCGGCGTGGCGAAGTCGACCGCCTACCAGTGGGTGCGACACCTGCCGCTGGACCCCGACCCGGTGGCGGCCGAGCGGCGGCGCGCGCACTCGAAGGCGATGACGGACGCCCGGTGGGGCGCGTACCGGGAGTCGCGGGACGCGGCGCAGGCCGCCGAGCGAGCCCGGGCCGCCGGTGTGGTGGGTGGCCTCAGCGAACGGGACCTGCTGGTGCTGGGCGCGGCGATCTACTGGTGCGAGGGGGGCAAGTCGAAACCGTGGCGAACGCAGGATCGACTGGAATTCGTCAACAGCGACCCTATCCTGCTCGCCCTGTTTCTGGCGTTCCTGGCCACCTGCGATGTCAACCGGGACACGGCGAACTACCGGCTGCTCATCCACGAGTCGGCCGATGTCAAGGCGGCCGAGCGATGGTGGGCGGAGCGACTGAGGCTTCCGCCGGAGCGTTTCGGGCGAGCGACGCTCAAGCGGCACAACCCGGCGACAGTACGCCGGAACGTCGGCCAGGAATACCGGGGCTGCCTGGTCGTCATCGTTCCTCGAAGCCGCCAGCTCTACTGGCGGATCGAGGGCGTGATTGCGGGAATCAGGGATGCCGTGGAGGGGATGGGGCATGGCTGATCAGACCCCTTCGTCAAGGACGGGCGGGCGGGATGCCGGCCTCAAGGAGGCGGCGGGTCGACTGCGCGATGAGGGACGAACCGTCAACGAGATTGCCGACCGGCTCGGCATCGCCAAGTCGACGGCCTACCGATGGGTCGGACACCTCCCGCTGGACACCTCTGCCGAGGTGGCGGTGCAGCGTCGTCGCGTGGCGGCTGGCCGGCGCGCAACGCGCTGGGCGGAGCGCCGGACGCAGCGCGAGGATGCCGAGCGCGAAGCGCAGCACCGGGCCGCCGAGTGGGTCGGCACGCTCGCACGGCGAGAGCTGCTGCTCGTCGGCGCGGTGCTCTACTGGTGTGAAGGCACGAAGAGCAAGCCCGCCAACCCTCGCTATGACCTGACGTTCACCAATAGTGATGTGCGGTTGGTGGAGCTTTTCGTGCGCTTCGTCGAGGCGACGGGAAGAAGCCGACGACAGCTTCGGTACCGGGTCGCCATCCACGAGAGTGCGGATGCCGAGGCGGCTGGCCGCTGGTGGGCTGGTCAGTTGGGCGTAGAGTTCGCTTCCTTCCAGCGCCCCACCGTGAAAAGACACAACCCCACGACGAAGCGGATCAACGTCGGCGCGGACTACCGAGGTTGCCTCGTCGTGCGCGTACCGCGATCACGCGAACTCTACGTGTGGATGGCGGGCGTGGTGAAGGGTCTGCTCAGTGGCGATGCCCCCACTCCGAGGCTACTTGAGGTGGGCGAGACCGGCTAAGCTGTCACCGTTCCTTCGGCCGTGGTGTAACTGGCAACACCCAAGATTTTGGTTCTTGTGTTTCAGGTTCGAATCCTGGCGGCCGAGCCATTTCCGGGGGTATCGGCGTCCTTCTTGGGGTACGCGGCAACCTGCCAGCCGGTCTGGTTAGCATGACCGCGAGACTGTCGCCGTCCCGACGGGAGCCACGTCGTGTCCCAGCCCCACCTCCGCACCGTTGTCGTGCTCGCCGCCGGTGAGGGCAAGCGGATGAAGTCGTCCCTGCCCAAGGTGCTGCACCCCCTGCTCGGCCGGACCCTGCTCGGTCACGTCCTGGCCGCCGCCGAGCCGCTGGGCGCGGACCGCACGGTGGTCGTGGTCGGCCACGGCGCCGACCAGGTCCGGGCGCACCTGACCGAGGTCGCCCCGGCCGCCACGCCGGTGCTCCAGGAGCGCCAGCTCGGCACCGGGCACGCGGTGCGCATGGCGCTGGACGCGGTGCCGGACGCCACCGGCACGGTCGTGGTGATCAACGGCGACGTGCCGCTGCTGCGGCCGGAGACGGTGGTGGCCCTGGTCGAGGCGCACGAGGAGGCCGCTGCGGCGGCGACCGTGCTGGCCGCCGAGGTGCCGGACCCGACCGGCCTGGGCCGGATCGTGCGGGACGTGCAGGGCCGGCTGGAGCACATCGTCGAGGAGCGCGACGCCACGCCGCAGCAGCGCGCGCTGCGGGAGATCAACGCCGGCATCTACGCGTTCGACGTGGCCCGGCTGCGCGAGGCGCTGGGCAAGCTCTCCACCGACAACGACCAGGGCGAGGAATACCTGACCGACGTCTTCGCGCTGCTGCGCGACGCGGGTGAGCCGGTCGCGGTGCACGTCGCGGCCGACCACGTGGAGACGCTCGGCTGCAACGACCGGGTGGAGCTGGCCGGGCTGCGCCGGCTGCTGCGTGACCGGGTCAACGAGGGCTGGATGCGCACCGGGGTGAGCATCCTCGACCCGCACACCACCTGGATCGACGTGACGGTGACCGTGGAGCGCGACGCCGTGCTCGACCAGAACACCCAGTTGCAGGGCGCGACCACGGTCGGCGCGGGCGCGCTGGTCGGCCCGGACACCACGCTCGTCGACACCGTGGTGGGCGAGGGCGCGAGCGTGGTGCGCAGCCACGCGGTGGGCGCCGAGGTCGGCCCGCAGGCCAGCGTCGGCCCGTACGCGTACCTGCGGCCGGAGTCGCGGCTGGCCCGCAAGGCGAAGGTCGGCACGTTCGTGGAGACCAAGAAGGCGTCGATCGGTGAGGGCTCGAAGGTGCCGCACCTGTCGTACGTGGGGGACGCGACGATCGGCGACCACAGCAACATCGGTGCGGCGACGGTCTTCGTCAACTACGACGGGGTGCGCAAGCACCACACCACCATCGGCAGTCACGCGCGCACCGGGGCGGACAACATGTTCGTGGCGCCGGTGCGGGTGGGCGACGGCGCGTACACCGCGGCCGGTTCGGTGATCGTCGGGGACGTGCCGGCGGGCGCGATGGCGGTGGCGCGGGGCCAGCAGCGCAACGTGGAGGGCTGGGTGCTGCGCAAGCGGGCCGGCACGGCGGCCGCGGAGGCGGCGCGGCAGGCCGGCGAGGGTGCGTCGGAGCCGGGTGGGTCCGCAAGCGAAGGTGACTGAATCCACGGGGACGGCCGGGCCATGGGTGGACCGGTGAACCGGGGGGATACTGCAACCGAACAGTCCCCGGCCCCACCTCCGCCGGGCACCACCGACACACGGGAGCAGACGGGCCCATGGGCAGCATCGTCGCCGAGAACCGCAAGAGCCTGATGCTCTTCTCCGGGAGGGGTTTTCCGGAGCTGGCCAAGGAGATCGGTGAGGTGCTCGGCGTCGCGCCGACGCCCGCCGACGCCTACGAGTTCGCCAACGGTGAGATCTTCGTACGGTTCAAGGACTCGGTGCGTGGTTCGGACGCCTTCGTGGTGCAGTCCGTGACGCACGGGGTGAACACCTGGGTCATGGAGACCCTGATCATGGTGGACGCGCTGAAGCGCGGTTCGGCCAAGCGGATCACCGTGGTCCTGCCGTTCTACCCCTACTCGCGGCAGGACAAGAAGCACCGCGGTCGGGAGCCGATCTCGGCGCGGCTGGTGGCCGACCTGCTGAAGACCGCGGGCGCGAACCGGATCCTCACCGTCGACCTGCACACCGCGCAGATCCAGGGCTTCTTCGACGGGCCGGTGGACCACCTGTTCGCGATGGACGTGCTGGCCGAGTACGTCGAGCACAAGTACGCGGGCCGGCCGATGACGGTGGTGGCGCCGGACTCGGGTCGGGTGCGGGTGGCCGAGCGGTGGACGGACCGGCTGGGCGGCTGCCCGCTGGCGTTCATCCACAAGACGCGGGACCCGATGAAGCCGAACCAGGTGGTGGCGAACCGCGTGGTCGGTGAGGTCGAGGGCCGGGTGTGCCTGATCGTGGACGACATGATCGACACCGGTGGCACGATCTCCAAGGCGGCCGACATCCTGAAGGAGTCGGGGGCGGCGGAGATCGTGGTGGCGTCGACCCACGCGCTGCTGTCCGACCCGGCGACGGAGCGGCTGAAGAACAGCCCGATCAGCGAGGTCGTGGTGACCAACACGTTGCCGCTGCCGCCGGAGAAGCAGCTCGACAAGCTGACCGTGCTGTCGATCGCGCCGCTGCTGGCGCGGGCGATCCGGGAGGTCTTCGACGACGGCTCGGTGACCACCCTGTTCGGTGGCCTGAGCTGAGGTGACGGGCCCGGCCGCCGGCGTCGTCCGGCGGCCGGACCGTTGCCCTGCGGGCCGGTCGGGACCGTGATACGGGGACTGCCGGAGAGCGGGGAAATCGCTCGGGTAGACTGGTGCGGTTGCCACGGCGAGGGTGCCCGGCGGGCTGCTGAATAGCACCGCACGGAGGCGCCGTCATCGACGCGGTGCTCCGGGCGGTCGTTCATGACCTTGAGCCCCAGCGAGCCCCTCGCCCAGCACCGCCAGACGACAAGCCGCCGCAGCGAAGCATCAGGAGTTTCCCCGTGTCCGAGGTAAAGATCAGCGCCGAGCCCCGTACCGAGTTCGGCAAGGGTGGTGCCCGTCGTACCCGCCGGGCCGGCAAGGTGCCCGCCGTGCTGTACGGCCACGGCGAGAAGCCCAAGCACATCGCGCTTCCGGCGCGGGAGTTCGCCGCCGCGATCCGCAAGGGCGGCGCCAACCAGCTCTTCGCGATCGAGGTCAGCGACGGCACCCAGGTGCTGGCGCTGCCGAAGGCGATCCAGCGTGACCCGATCAGGGACAGCTTCGAGCACGTGGACCTGCTGCTGGTCCGCCGTGGCGAGAAGGTCACCGTCGAGGTCCCGGTCCAGCTGACCGGTGAGGCCGCGAAGGACACCCTGATCGTGCACGACCACGACACGCTGTCGGTGACCGCCGACGCGACCAAGGTGCCGGACCACCTGGAGGCGTCGATCGAGGGCGCCGAGCCGGGCACCACGATCACCGCCGCCGACGTGGAGCTGCCGTCCGGCGTCGAGCTGGCCACCGACGAGGAGACCGCTGTCGCCTCGGTGACCGCCGCTCCGACCGCCGAGCAGCTCGAGGCCACCCTCCCCGAGGTCGAGGAGGCCACCGAGGAGGCCGAGGCCGAGGCCGGCGAGGAGACCGCCGAGTCTCCGGAGGGCGCTCCGGCCGAGGGCGAGACCGCCGAGGCCGAGACGAAGACCGAGGCCTGATCGGCCCGCAGGCTGTGCGACAGGCGTCCCCGGGTCCGGGGGCGCCTGTCGGCGTATCGGAGCGGGGCGTCGGGTGAGCGAGCGGGAAGGGGTGTCTCAGGTGACGGACGAGGCGGGGCCGTGGCTGGTGGTCGGCCTGGGCAACCCCGGTCGGGAGTACGCGAACAACCGGCACAACGTCGGGTTCATGGTGGCCGACCTGCTGGCCGCTCGGGTGGGCGCGAGGTTCGGCCGGCACAGGCGGGCGGTGGCCGAGGCCGCCGAGGGGCGGCTGGGGTTCGGCGGCCCGAAGTTGGTGCTGCTGAAGCCGCTGACCTACATGAACCTCTCCGGTGGCCCGGTGGCGGGGCTGGCCCAGTTCCACAAGATCCCGCCGGCCCGGGTGATCGCGGTGCACGACGAGCTGGACATCGACTACGGCCAGGTGCGGGTGAAGTTCGGCGGCGGTGAGGGCGGGCACAACGGCCTGCGGTCGATGTCGAAGTCGCTGGGCACGAAGGACTACGCGCGGGTGCGGTTCGGCGTCGGCCGGCCGCCGGGCCGGCAGGACCCGGCTGACTTCGTACTCTCGGATTTCTCCGCCGCGGAGCGCAAGGAGCTGGAGTTCCTGGTCGACCGCGCGGCGGACGTGGTGGAGTCGGTGGTCACCAAGGGTGTGGAGCCGACGCAGAACCTGTACCACGGGGCTTGACCGGCGCGCCCGGGGCCGACCGGTAGTCTGCGCCTTTCGGCGTGGGCGAAGGCGGGCGACGGGAGCGGTGGCACGATGGGCAGTCCTCCGATGATCGACGGCGCGTTCGCCCGCTGGCTGGCGTCGCGGGCCGGGCAGGCGCTGACGGACCTGCGCGCGGAGATGGGCTTCGCGGACGCCGGGGCGTTGCGGTCGGCCGGGGACAAGGTCTCGCACGACCTGATCCGGACCGAGCTGGCCCGGTGGCGTCCGGCGGACGCGGTCCTGTCGGAGGAGGATGAGGGTTCGCGGCTGGCCTGGACGGCGGAGGTGACCAGCGAGGCGATGCCCCGGCTGACCGCCGACCGGGTGTGGATCGTCGACCCGCTGGACGGCACCCGGGAGTACGCCGAGGAGGGGCGCGCGGACTGGGCGGTGCACGTGGCGCTCTGGTCGCGCAACGCGCCGACGCCGCACGGCCTGGTGGCGGGCGCGGTGGGTCTGCCGGCGCAGCACCGGGTGCTGGGCACCGACTATCCGCCGGCGTACCCGCCGATGCGGGTGGAGGCGGCCACGGCGGCTGGGGCGCGGACCATCCGGTTGGCGGCGAGTCGTAGCCGTCCGCCGGTTTTCCTGACCGATCTGGCGGCGGATGTCGGCGCTCATCTGGTTCCGATGGGCTCGGCGGGCGCGAAGATCGCCGCCGTGGTCACCGGCGAGGTCGACGCGTACATCCACGCCGGCGGGCAGTACGAGTGGGATTCGGCCGCTCCGGTGGCTGTGGCGACGGCCACCGGCCTGCACGCTTCCCGGATCGACGGTTCTGCGCTGAAATACAACGAGGCCGACCCGCGTCTACCGGATCTGCTGGTCTGCCGCAAGGATCTCGCGAGTCGGTTGCTTGCAGCGTTGCAGCGGCACTCCGGGTAACCTGAGCGTTCTTCTTCACGAGTCCGACCGGAAAGGTCTGGAATCCGATGTGCGGATCCGAGCAAATCGAGTTCGTGTCATGACGTCCCCCGCCGCTTACCAGGTGTCGCACCTCGACGCGCTCGAGGCGGAGAGCATCTTCGTGATGCGCGAGGTCGTCGCCGAGATGGAGCGGCCGGTGCTGCTCTTCTCCGGCGGCAAGGACTCGATCGTGATGCTCCGGTTGGCGCAGAAGGCGTTCGCGCCCGCCAACATCCCGTTCCCGGTGATGCATGTGGACACCGGGCACAACTTCCCCGAGGTGCTCGACTACCGCGACCAGCGGGTGTCCGAGCTGGGCCTGCAGCTCATCGTGGCGAGCGTCCCGGAGGCCCTGACCAAGGGCATGGTCCGGGAGGCGGCGGACGGCACGCGCAACCGGATCCAGACGCCGGTGCTGCTCGACGCGGTGGAGAAGCACCGCTTCGACGCGCTGTTCGGCGGCGCCCGGCGGGACGAGGAGAAGGCCCGGGCCAAGGAGCGGGTGTTCAGCTTCCGCGACGAGTTCGGCCAGTGGGACCCGAAGAACCAGCGTCCGGAGCTGTGGTCGCTCTACAACGGCCGGCACCACCCGGGCGAGTCGATCCGGGTGTTCCCGCTGTCCAACTGGACCGAGCTGGACGTGTGGCACTACATCGCCCGGGAGCGGATCCCGCTGCCGTCGATCTACTTCGCGCACGAGCGCGAGGTGATCGAGCGCGACGGCATGTTCTACGCGGTCAACGAGTTCTTCCGGGCCCGCGCCGGCGAGCAGCCGTTCAAGGCCCAGGTCCGTTACCGGACCGTGGGTGACGCCTCCTGCACCGCGGCGGTCCGCTCGGACGCCGACACGGTGGAGAAGGTGATCGAGGAGGTGGCCGCCACCCGGATCACCGAGCGCGGCGCGACCCGCGGCGACGACCGGGTCAGCGAGGCCGCCATGGAGGACCGCAAGCGGGAGGGCTACTTCTGATGAGTGTCGACACCCTGGCCCCGGCCGACGGCGAGACCACCGTACGGCCGATGGACCTGCTGCGGTTCGCCACCGCCGGCAGCGTCGACGACGGCAAGTCGACCCTGATCGGTCGGCTGCTCTACGACACCAAGTCGCTCTTCAGCGACCAGCTCGCCGCCGTCGAGGCGGTCAGCGCGGCGCGCGGCGACGAATACACCAACCTGGCGCTGCTCACCGACGGCCTGCGGGCCGAGCGGGAGCAGGGCATCACCATCGACGTGGCGTACCGCTACTTCGCCACGCCGCGGCGCAAGTTCATCATCGCCGACACCCCGGGGCACATCCAGTACACCCGGAACATGGTCACCGGGGCCTCCACGGCCGACCTGGCGCTGATCCTGGTGGACGCGCGCAAGGGCCTGGTGGAGCAGTCCCGCCGGCACGCGTTCCTCTGCTCGCTGCTGCGGGTGCCGCACCTGGTGCTGTGCGTCAACAAGATGGACCTGGTCGACTGGTCGCAGGAGGTCTACGAGCGGATCGCCGACGAGTTCACCGCGTTCGCCGCGAAGCTCGACGTGCCGGACCTGACCGTGGTGCCGGTCTCCGCGCTGCAGGGCGACAACATCGTCTCCCGCTCGGAGAACATGCCCTGGTACGAGGGCCCGTCGCTGCTGCACCACCTGGAGCGGGTGCACATCGCCTCCGACCGCAACCTGGTCGACGTCCGCTTCCCGGTGCAGTACGTGATCCGGCCGCAGTCCACCACCGTCACCGACTACCGGGGTTACGCCGGCCAGGTGGCGTCGGGCGTGCTCAAGCCGGGCGACGAGGTGATGGTGCTGCCGTCCGGCTTCACCAGCCGGATCGCCTCGGTGGAGACGGCCGACGGCCCGGTGGACGAGGCGTTCCCGCCGATGTCGGTGACGGTCCGGCTGACCGACGAGATCGACATCTCGCGCGGCGACCTGATCTGCCGGCCGAACAACGCCCCGATGGTCGCGCAGGACATCGAGGCGATGGTCTGCTGGATGGACGAGAGCCGGCCGCTCCAGGTCGGCGGCAGGTACGCGATCAAGCACACCACCAGGTCGGCGCGGACGATCGTGCGCGAGCTGCACTACCGGTTGGACATCAACTCGTTGCACCGGGACGAGTCGGCCGGCGAGTTGAAGCTCAACGAGATCGGCCGGGTACGGCTGCGGACCACCGTGCCGCTGCTCGCCGACGAGTACCGCCGTAACCGCACCACCGGCGGCTTCGTGATCATCGACGAGGCGACCAACCGGACGGTCGGCGCCGGGATGATCGTCGAGGCCGGCTGAGCTTCTCTGTAAGGCGGGGGCCCTTCTTAACACACGTGTGTTAAGAAGGGCCCCCGCCTTACACCCGGGCGACGCCGCCGGCGGGGAGCACCGTGAGCGTGCCGGGGGCGGCGAAGCCGCGCTCGGCGTACGCGGCCGTGACGGCGGACGCCACCGGATCGGCGGCGGAGGCGTCGACCAGGGCGAGCACGCAGCCGCCGAAGCCACCGCCGGTCATCCGCGCGCCGTACGCCCCGGCGGCCAGCGCCGCCTCGACCGCGATGTCGATCTCCGGCACGGTGATCTCGAAGTCGTCGCGCATCGAGGCGTGCGAGGCGGTCAGCAGCGGGCCGGCGTCGCGGACCCGGTCGGCGCGCAGCAACGCGACGGTGTCGAGCACCCGCTGGTTCTCGGTGACCACGTGCCGGACCCGGCGGCGGGTCTCGTCGTCGGCCAGGCGGTCCAGCGCCGCGTCGAGGTCGGCGGTGGACACGTCGCGCAGGGCGGTCACGCCGAGCGTCGCGGCGGCCTGTTCGCAGCTCCTGCGCCGGGCCGCGTACTCGCCGTCGGCGTGCCGGTGCGGCGCGCGCGAGTCGACGACCAGCACGGCCAGCCCGGCGGCGTCGAGGTCGAACGGGATCTGCTCGACCTCCTCGGTGCGGCAGTCGAGAAAGAGCGCGTGCCCCGCCCGCCCCCGGACGACCGCGGACTGGTCCATGATCCCGGTGGGCGCGCCGACGTAGTCGTTCTCGGCGCGCTGGGCGAGCCGGGGCCACCGGTCGGTGGGCAGGTCGAGGTCGCCGAGGTCGACGAGCGCGGCCAGCACCGCCGCCTCGATGGCCGCCGACGAGGAGAGGCCGGAGCCGACCGGCACGTCGGAGGCGATCGCGAGCCGGGCGCCGGGGACGTCGAGGCCGGCGGCGCGCAGCGCCCACACCACGCCGGCCACGTAGGCGGCCCAGCCGTCGACCCGGCCGGGCTCGTCGGCCGCCGCGGCGTCGAACTCCACCGGCTCGTCGTCCAGCTCCGAGAGGACCGTCCAGCGCCCGTCCGGCCCCGGCGCCGCAGCGACCACGGTACGCAGGGGGAGCGCGAAGGGCAGCACGAAGCCGTCGTTGTAGTCGGTGTGCTCGCCGATCAGGTTGACCCGTCCGGGAGCCGCCCAGCGGCCGTCCGGCTCGGTGCCGTACCGCTGCCGGAAGCCGGCGGCGGCGCGGTCCGCGACGTCGCTCACCGCGCCGCCTTTCGTTCCCGACTGCGGGGCTCGCAACCCCGGCTCGCTCCTCGCGCTCACGAGGTCTGCCCGGCGATGTGCTCGCGGTAGAACGCCCAGGCGTCGCCGACCATGTCGTGCAGGGTCGGCTTCGCCGGCACCCAGCCCAGCTCGTCGCGGGCCAGGGCGGACGACGCGACCAGCTCGGCGGGGTCGCCCTCGCGGCGCGGCGCCACCTCGACCGGCACCGGGTGGCCGGTGACCTCACGGACCACCTCGACCACCTGGCGGTTGGTGAAGCCGTTGCCGTTGCCCAGGTTGTAGATCCGGTGCCGGCCCGGCGTGGCCGCGTCGAGAGCGAGCAGGTGGGCGCGGGCCAGGTCCTCGACGTGGATGTAGTCGCGGACGCAGGTGCCGTCGACGGTGGGGTAGTCGTCGCCGAAGAGCTGGAGCTTCTCGCGCCGGCCGGCGGCCACGTCGAGCGCGATCGGGATGAGGTGCGTCTCCGGGTCGTGCCGCTCGCCGATGGCCGCGCCGTCGTGCCGGTAGGCCCCCGCGACGTTGAAGTAGCGCAGCGAGACGGCGCCCAGCTCGTGCGCGATGGCCTCGGACGTGAGCGCCATGTCGACGGCCAGCTTGGTCGCCCCGTAGGTGCTGGTGGGGGCCTTGACGGCGGTTTCCGGGATGGGCAGCTCGGTGGGGTTGCCGTAGACGGCGGCGGTGGAGGAGAAGACCATTCGCGGGACCCGGGCGGCGCGGACCGCGTCGATCAGGGCGAGCGAGCCGACGGTGTTGGTGTGCCAGTAGAGCTCGGGGTGGGTCATCGACTCGCCGGCGGCGATCAGGGCGGCGAAGTGCAGCACGCCGTCGAACCCGGCGTCGGGGGTGAGCACCCGGGCCGCCTCGTGCACCGGCAGGTCGACGTGGGTGGCGTCGGGGGCGAGCGCCTCGCGGTGCCCGGTACGCAGGTCGTCCAGCACGGTCACCTGGTGGCCGTGGTCGAGCAGCATCCGGGTCACCACGCTGCCGATGTAGCCGGCGCCGCCGGTGACGAGCAGTTTCACGTCGGTCCTCCTGCCTGGCCGCGTCCGTGTCGGCCGTTCGCGATCACCCTACGGCGGTCGGCCGTGCCGTCGCTGTCGAGTGAGCCCCGCTCCATTCCATCACAATCCATCAGGACTGAACAGATCCGCACATCGCCCCGACCTCCCGGCGGGCGCTGTCTACCATGCTTGTCATGCGGGAAGCGGGTGGTCCCGGGCCCCGGCGGCGACCGTCGGGGCGGCCCCGGCGCGAACCCCGCCCGCTGGCCCGGGCCGTGGCGCGGGTCGTGGTGCGGGCCGCCGACGGCGCCACCCGCCTGGTCACCAGCCTGCTCGGGGCGAGCCCCACCGCCGGGCGGGAACGGATCAGCGAGGCCGAGCTGCGCGACCTGGTGGCGGCGAACACGCTGCTCGACGCGGACGAGCGCCGGATCATCGACGAGGTGCTGGTGGCCGGCGCGCGGCTGATCCGCGAGGTGATGGTGCCCCGCACCGAGGTGGTCTTCCTCGCCGCCGGCCTGCCGGTGGCCGAGGCGCAGCGGCTGGTCCGGGCCGACCCGCACACCCGCTACCCGGTGGTGGACGGCACGCACGACGACGTGATCGGCCTCGTGCACCTGCGGGACGTGCTGCTGCGACCGGAGCCGGCCGGCCGGGTCGCCGTCGGTGAGCTGGCCCGCGAGGTGAAACGGCTGCCGGGCAGCAAGCGGGTCCTCGCGGCGCTCACCGAGATGCGCCGGGAGGGACACCACCTGGCCGTGGTGGTCGACGAGTACGGCGGCACCGCCGGCATCGTCACCTGCGAGGACCTGGTCGAGGAACTGGTCGGGGAGATCCACGACGAGGCCGACGGGTCCGACCCGGCCCCGGCCGGGCTGCCGGCCGTGGTCGACGGCCGGCTCAACCTGGCCGACTTCGCCGAGCGCACCGGCGTCCCGCTGCCCGCCGGCCCGTACGAGACGGTCGGCGGGTACGTGATGGCCGCGCTGGGCCGCCTGCCGGTGGCCGGCGACGAGGTACCGGTCGCCGTCGACCCGGGCGACGGGCCGGACACCACCGATCCGGAGGGCTGGCTGCTGCGGGTGCTGGCGCTCGACGGTCGACGGGTGTCCCGGCTGGCGGTCTCCACGCGGCGCCTGCCCGAGCCCCGACGCGAGGTCAACGCCGCACCGCCGCCGGTACCGGCCCGACCCGCCGGCCCGTCATGACGGATGCCGGAGCTTGCTGACAGAATTGCCGCCATGTCCGACGTACCCGTCCGCCCGCGCGTCTTCTCCGGCATCCAGCCGACCGCCGACTCGTTCCACCTCGGCAACTACCTGGGCGCGCTGCGGCACTGGGTGGCCCTGCAGGACAGCCACGACGCGTTCTACTGCGTGGTGGACCTGCACGCGATCACCGCGGGGCACGACCCCGAGGTGCTCCGGCGACGCACCCGGGTGGCTGCCGCGCAGCTCTTCGCGCTGGGCATCGACCCGGAACGCAGCACGCTGTTCGTCCAGTCGCAGCTCCCCGAGCACCCGCAACTGGCCTGGGTGCTCGGCTGCATCACCGGGTTCGGCGAGGCCGGCCGGATGACCCAGTTCAAGGACAAGGCGCAGAAGCAGGGCAGCGACCGGGCCAGCGTCGGCCTGTTCACCTACCCGATCCTGCAGGCCGCCGACATCCTGCTCTACCAGGCGCACGCGGTGCCGGTCGGCGAGGACCAGCGGCAGCACCTGGAGCTGTCCCGTGACCTGGCGCAGCGGTTCAACTCGCTGTTCGGCACCACCTTCCGGGTGCCGGTGCCGCACATCGTGAAGGACACCGCCAAGATCACCGACCTGCAGGACCCCACCGCCAAGATGTCGAAGTCGTCGTCCTCCCCGGCCGGCATCATCGACCTGCTGGAGGACCCGGCCCGCTCGGCCAAGAAGATCCGCTCGGCGGTCACCGACACCGGCCGCGAGATCGTCTTCGACGCGGAGGGGAAGCCGGGCATCTCCAACCTGCTCACCATCTACTCCGCGCTCTCCGGTCGCGGCATCGACGACCTGGTCGCCGCGTACGACGGCCGGGGCTACGGCGACCTCAAGAAGGACCTCGCCGAGGTGGTGCGGGAGTTCGTCACCCCGATCCAGGAGCGCACCAACGGCTACCTGGACGACCCGGCACAGCTCGACAAGCTGCTCGCGCGGGGCGCGGAGAAGGCCCGGGCGGTGGCGGTCGACACGCTGCGCACCGCGTACGAGCGGGTCGGGTTCCTCCCCCCGGTGCGGTTCGAGTAGCGGCCGGCACAGAGATGTCGGACAACGTGACGGGCGACGGGGACATGATCCAGATCGGGATCGCGGTGGACGTCCCCGAGCCGTGGGGCGGGATGCTCACCCGCCGTCGGGTCTCCGCCGGTGACCCGCAGGCGGTGCCGGCCCACGTCACCCTGCTCGGGCCCACCGAGATCCCGGTCCGCGCGCTGCCCGCCGTCGAGGAACACCTGACCCGGGTGGCCGCCGCGCACCTGCCGTTCACCCTGCACCTGCGCGGCACCGGCACGTTCCGCCCGGTCACCCAGGTGGTCTTCGTGACCGTGGCGGCCGGGATCAGCGAGTGCGAGCTGCTCGCCTCCGCCATCAACTCGGCCCCCGAGCTGCGCCGCGAGGCGCGTTTCCCCTACCACCCGCACGTGACCGTGGCCCAGGACGTGCCGCCCGAGGTGCTCGACAAGGCGTACGAGGACCTGGCCGACTTCTCCGCGCTGTTCGAGGTGGAGGCGTTCACCCTCTTCTCGCACAGCGGGGCGGCCCGGTGGCAGCCCCGGCGCGACTTCCGGCTCGGCGGCCGGCGCTGAACACCCGGCCGGCCGGGCCGCCTCCACCGGGGGCCGCGATCGGCGAGGATGGCGGGGTGAACGTCTTCGGCCGGATCGAGGCCGCCCTCGGGCGCCGGATCGACCTGGCCCGCGGTCGCTCACCGGTCTTCGACCACCTCTGGCAGGCCGGGACGCTCTACGCCGACCTGCTCGCCGGCCGGCTCGCCGCCGCCATCGCCTACTACGGCTTCTTCGCCGTGTTCGCGCTCGCCCTGGTCGCGTACTGGATCTTCGGCGCGGTGCTGCGGGACAACGAGGACGTCAGCCGTGCGGCGGCCGAGTTCCTCCGGGAGAACCTGCCGTTCCTCGACCCGGCGCAGATCGCCGAGAGCAGCAACACCGTCGGCGTGGTCGGCCTGATCATCCTGGTCTTCACCGGCATCGGATGGGTGGAGGCGATCCGCTCCTCCCAGCGGCTGATGTACGGCTTCAACCAGCAGCCCGGCAACCTGGTGATGCGCCGCCTGGTCGACCTGGGCGTGCTGGTCGCGGTCTTCGTGCTGCTCTTCGTCTCGGTCGCCGCCGTCGACGCGCTGGAGTCGCTGCTGCGCTTCCTGCTGCGCAGCACCGGCTCGGTCGGCCTGACAACGATCAGCGCGGTGCTCAGCGTGCTGGTCAACGCGGTGCTCGCCGCCGCGCTGCTGCTGGCCGTGCCCCGACTGCGGATGAGCCGCCGCCGGCTGCGCCCGGCGGTGCTGACCGTCGCGGTCGGGATCACGCTGCTCAACACCGTCGGGCGCTACTACGTGGTTCGCACCGAGCGGAACCCGGCGTACACGGTGGTGGCGACCGCCGTGGGTCTGCTGCTCTACCTCTACCTGCTCAACCAGTTGGTGCTCTTCGGCGCCGCGCTCGCCGCCACCAGCCGGTTCGGCCGGGTGGTGGACCTGGCCGAGGGTGGGGCGGGTGCGCGGGAGGTGGACGTGGAGGCGGACGTGCTCGACGAGGAGACCGATCCGGGCACGCCCGGGGGCGGGGGATGAGCCTCCGGGTGCGGGTCGACGCCGAGTCGGCGGTGCCCCCGTACGAGCAGGTGCGGGCGCAGCTCGCGAGCGCCGTCTCCGACGGTCGGCTGGCGGTGGGCACCCGGCTGCCGGCGGTCCGGCAGCTCGCCGCCGACCTGGGGCTGGCGGTGAACACGGTGGCCCGGGCGTACCGGGAGCTGGAGTCCGCCGGCCTGGTGCAGACCCGGGGCCGGCACGGCACGGTGGTGGCGCCGGGCCGCGACGACGCCACCGACCGGCTGCACCGGTCCGCCGTCGACTACGCGGCCGAGGCGCACCGCCTGGGCGTGTCGCCGGAGCGGGCGCTCGCCCTGGTCCGAGCGGCGTTGGACGCCGGTACGCGTGGCTGAGAGCGGTCGCCTGAGCGGGGAGAGTCGGGGGATTGCGGTCCCCGCGCGGGCGCGCACCGACCATGATGGGCCGGTGGGCGCACTCGTGACACTGGACCTGCCGGACGACTCGCCGATGCTGGGCCTGCCGTGGATCATCACGTTCGGCCCGCTGGCCGCCGAGGACGAGTGGGAGCCGGTGGTCTGCGGCCCGTACGAGCGACCGCACGCGCTGGCTCTTGCCGAGGCGGTGGTGGCCGAGGAACAACTGATGGCGGTGGTGGAGCCGCTGCTGCCGGCGCTCACCCCGGAGGAGATCCGCGGTGAGATCGCCGCCGCGCAGATCGCCGCCGCGGACGAGGCGGCCGAGACCGACCAGGCGGACCTCTACGGCGACTTCGAGGACGTCATCGACGACGAGCTGGAGCTGGCCGCGGAACGCCGGCCGGAGCCGGAGCCGGCCGATCCGCCGGACGCCGACGAGGTCCGCGCCGGGTTCGCCCGGATCGCCGCGCTGCTGACCGCCAAGGGCGGTTGAGCGCCGGCGCACGCGTCGATGGACACCGGCCCCCGGGAGCGGACTCCCGGGGGCCGGTACCACCTCACCCCCCACCACAAGGGGTCGGCAGCCCAGCCGCCCGTCGGCGCGGGGCACAACGGACGACCAGGTCGTTGGCGGGTTACCCGGCTCAGCGCCGTTCGAACCACGCGGCTGAGTCCACCGGCAGGACGTGGCCGTCGCCCCGCTCGGTGAGGTCGGCGCTGGCGACGAGCGGCCGGCCGTGGCCGGTCACCGTCACGTCGGCGCCGCTGAGGTTGACCACGCAGGTCAGCTCCGTGCCACCGGCGGCGCGTCGGAACGCCAGCACGCCGGGTTCGGTCTCCAGCCAGGTGATGCCGTTCAGGCCGGCCAGCGCCGGGTGCTCGCCCCGGATCCGCAGCGCCGCCCGGTACAGCTCCAGCGTCGAGCCGGGCGTGCCGGTCTGCGCGGCCACCGAGAGGGCACGCCAGGTCGCCGGCGCGGGCAGCCAGCTCAGCTCGCTGCCGTCCGGCCCGAAGCCGTACGGGGCCAGCTCGCCGCTCCACGGGATCGGCACCCGGCAGCCGTCCCGGCTCTCGCCGGTGCGCCGGAACGCCGGGTCCTGGCGCAGCTCGTCGGGGAGGTCCAGCACCTCCGGCAGGCCCAGCTCCTCGCCCTGGTAGACGTAGGCGCAGCCGGGCAGCGCGAACATCAGCAGCGCGGCGGCCCGGGCGCGACGCAGGCCGACGTCACCGTCGCCGTAGCGGGTGACGTGGCGCTGCCGGTCGTGGTTGGAGAGCACCCAGGTGGTCGGCGCGCCGACGATCGTCGACTCGGCCAGCGCGGTGTCGACGACCTTGCGGAACGAGTCGGCCGACCAGGTGGCGTCGAGGAAGTCGAAGCTGAACGCCTGGTGCAGCTCGTCCGGGCCGATGTAGCGGGCCAGCCGCTGCGGCGTCTCGGCCCAGGCCTCGGCGACCGCCATCCGGCCGCCCGGGTAGCTGTCCAGGATCGGCCGCCAGGCGCGGTAGATGTCGTGCACCTCGTCCTGGTCGAAGTAGGGCAGCCGGCCCTTGCCGAGCAGCTCCGACTGGCGCTGCCCGGTGGTCATCGAGTTGAAGCCGACGTCGGGCAGGCCCTCCGCCTTGATCATCCCGTGCGCCACGTCGATCCGGAAGCCGTCGACCCCGCGGTCCAGCCAGAACCGCAGGACGTCCTCGAACTCGGCGCGCACCTCGGGGTGACGCCAGTTCAGGTCGGGCTGGGCCGGGTCGAACAGGTGCAGGTACCACTGGCCGTCGACCACCCGGGTCCAGGCCGGGCCGCCGAAGATGCTCTCCCAGTCGTTGGGGGGCAGCTCGCCCTGCTCGCCCTTGCCGTCGGCGAACAGGTAGCGCTCGCGCTCGGGCGAGCCCGGGCCGGCGGCGAGCGCGGCGGCGAACCAGGGGTGCGCGCTCGAGGTGTGGTTGGGCACCAGGTCGACGATGATCCGCAGGCCCAGGGCGTGGGCGTCGGTGATCATCTCGTCGAAGTCGGCCAGGTTGCCGAAGATCGGGTCCACGTCGCGGTAGTCGGCCACGTCGTAGCCGGCGTCGACCTGCGGCGAGGTGTAGAAGGGGGTCAGCCAGAGCGCGTCCACGCCCAGGTCGCGCAGGTAGGGCAGGCGTGCCCGGATGCCCTGGAGGTCACCGACGCCGTCGGAGTTCGCGTCGGCGAAGCTGCGGACGTAGACCTGGTAGACGACCGCGGAGCGCCACCAGTCGTCGTCGGTGGTCATCGGCGCGGGGGTGGCGGCGGAGGTCATCGGTGTCGATTCCCGTTCTGTGGCGGCACAGGGTGTCTGAGCAGAATGCCGCGCCGGCTCTGCAAGAGTCAAGCATTCCTTGCGCAAGAAATGACCGCGATCACCTCCCGGCCAGCCCGATCACGCGCCACCCGTTGTCCCGCATCCCGGGACGGTGAGGTCAGGCGGGGACGGCCAGGGAGGTGGGCGTGGGGCGTTGGCGCTTGACGGCGGGGTGGGGCGGGCGACGGCGGTGGAGCCGCGGACCACCAGCTCGGGGCGGAAAAGGTATTCCGAGTGCGGGGCGGCGTGGCCGTTGATCTCGTCGACCAGGGCGCGGACCGCGGCGACCGCCATCGCGGTCACCGGCTGGCGCATGGTGGTCAGCGGCGGGTCGGTGAACGCCATCAGCGGCGAGTCGTCGTACCCGACCACGGACAGCTCGCCGGGCACCGAGCGGCCGCGCTGCCGGGCGGCCCGGATGGCGCCGAGCGCCATCAGGTCCGAGCCGCAGACGATGCCGGTGACGTCCCGGTCGATGAGCCGGCCGGCGGCCGCCTCGCCACCCTCCACGCCGAACAGCGACAGCTCGGCCAGCTCGTCCAGGTCGTTCCCGGTCACGCCGGCGAGCCGCGACATCGCGGCCCGGAAACCGGCCACCCGCCGCTGCACCGGCACGAACCGGTCCGGGCCGGTGATCAGGCCGATCCGGCGGTGGCCGAGCGCGACCAGGTGGGCGACGGCCAGCTCGGTGGCCTCCCGGTCGTCGCAGGAGACGAAGGGGGCGTCGATGCTGGGGGCGAAGCCGTTGATCATGACCATCGGCAGCGGCCGGGCGATCAGCGCGCGGTACCGGTCGTGGTTGGCCGCGGTGTCGGCGTGCAGGCCGGAGACGAAGACGATCCCGGACACCTGGCGGTCCAGCAGCATCTCCACGTACTCGTCCTCGGTGACCCCGCCCGGGGTCTGGGTGCAGAGCACCGGGGTGAACCCGGACTGCGCCAGGGTCGACTCGATGACCTGGGCGAACGCCGGGAAGATCGGGTTCTCCAGCTCGGGCACCACCAGGCCGACCAGGCCGGCGCTGCGCTTGCGCAGCCGGGCCGGTCGTTCGTAGCCGAGCACGTCGAGGGCGGTGAGGACGGCCTGCCGGGTCTCCGGGGCCACTCCGGGGCGGTCGTTGAGCACCCGCGACACCGTGGCCTCGCTGACTTCGGCCTGTTGGGCGATGTCGGATAGTCGAGCGCGCATGGCGGCACTTTAGCTCAACGGCAAAGTCTTGCGTACACTTCTGCAAGCCCTTCCATTCTCTGCAACCTCTTGCTAACGTCCCCGCAACATGCGAGAGCAGCGGCGCAGCACCCCCGCGCCGGTCAGCAAGAACTTTCAGAGGTTTCCACTGGCGGTCGCCCTTCCCCCGGCGGGCCGCCATGACGACAGGAGTACCGATGCGCATCCGTACCGCGGGTGTGGTCGCCGTCCTCGGCCTGGCGCTCGCCGCCTCCGGCTGTGGTGACAGCGGCAGCGACAAGCCGGCCGCCGAGCAGTCCGCCAGCAAGGCGACCGGTGGCAAGCTGGTCATCTGGGCCGACGACAAGCGCACCGCCGCCCTCAAGCCCTTCGCCGAGGAGTTCGGCAAGGAGAACGGCGTGACCGTCGAGGTCCAGGCCGTCTCGAAGGACCTGCAGACCAACTTCGTCACCGCCTCCCAGCAGGGCTCCGGCCCGGACGCCGTGGTCGGCGCGCACGACTGGATCGGCAACCTGGTCCAGAACGGCGCCATCGACCCGGTCCAGCTCACGGCCGAGCAGAAGGCGGGCTTCAACGAGACCGCGGTCAAGGCGGTCACCTTCAACGGCCAGCTCTACGGCGTGCCCTACGCCACCGAGAACCTGGCGCTGCTCCGCAACACCGAGCTGGCCCCCGAGGCGCCGAAGACGATCGAGGACCTGGTCACCGCCGGCAAGAAGCTCAAGGCGGAGAAGAAGGCCAGCGAGATCCTCTGCCTCCAGTCCGGCCAGAACGGCGACGCGTACCACATCTACCCGCTGTACTCCTCGGCCGGCGGCTACCTGTTCGGCACCGCCGCCAACGGCGACTACGACCCGAAGGACCTGGGCGTGGGCAAGCCGGAGTCGATCGCCGCGTTCCAGAAGATCGCGAAGCTCGGTGAGAAGGGCGACGGCGCGCTGAAGCGGTCCATCACCCCGGAGAACTCGATCTCCACCTTCACCGGCAAGAAGTGCGCCTTCCTGGTCTCCGGTCCGTGGGCCGTGGCCGACGCCAAGAAGGCCGGCATCAAGTACGACATCTCCCCGGTCCCCGGCTTCGCCGGTGGCAAGGAGGCCCAGCCGTTCGTGGGCGTCCAGGCGTTCTACGTCGCCGCCAAGGGCAAGAACAAGGCCCTGGCCCAGGAGTTCGTCACCAACTACGTGACCAAGCCCGAGCTGGCCGTCGCGCTGTACAAGGCCGAGCCGCGCCCGCCGGCGCTGACCGCCGCCTTCGACCAGGTCAAGGGCGAGGACCCGGACCTGGCCAAGTTCTCCGAGGCCGGCAAGAACGGCCAGGTGCTCCCGGCGATCCCGGCCATGGCCGCGATCTGGGACCCGTTCGGCAAGGCCGAGGCCGCCGTCATCGGTGGCGCCGACCCGGCCAAGACGATCACGGCCGCTGGCAAGACCATCCAGGGTCAGATCAAGTAATGAGCGCGCCGCTGTCCGGCCCGGGGTCCACGCGGACCCCGGGCCGGGAGCCCGCCCGCCCCGGGCTCCCGCGCACGTCCCGTACCGCGCGGAACCACGCGCCGATCACCGCGACCGGCCTCGTCGTCAAGGTGGTCCTGCTCGGCCTGGTGGCCGGGATCGCGATCTGGGCGGCGTTCCCGCTCATCGAGGCCGGACACTGGATCGGGCTGGGCGTCCTGGTCGCCACCACCGCCGCCCTGTTCTACCTCTACCTGGGCCGCCGGCACATCCCGGCGAAATACCTGGTCCCCGGCACGCTCTTCCTGATCGCCTTCCAGGTGCTCCCGGTGCTCTTCACCGCCAGCACCGCGTTCACGAACTTCGGCGACGGTCACCGCGGCAGCAAGGACGACGCGGTCGTCGCCATCCAGACCTCCTCGGTGAAGCAGGTCCCCGGCTCCACCGAGTACGCGCTGACCATCGCCACCAAGGGCGACCCGGCGACCGGCGACCTGGTCTTCCTGCTCAGCGACCCGAAGACCAAGCAGGTCTTCGCCGGTGACGCGGGCGGGCTGCGCCAGCTCGACGCCTCCGACGTCACGGTCAGCAGCCTCAGCGGCAAGATCACCGCCGCCGACGGCTACACCGTGCTGAACATCGGGCAGGCCAGCGGGCGCAGCGACGCCGTCACCGCGCTGATCGTGCCGACCGACGACGGCGCGATCCGCTCCAACGGCCTCACCCGGGCCTACGAGGGCAAGGCGGCCCGGGCGTACGACGCCGGCTGCGACTGCGTCAAGGACAGCGAGACCGGCAAGACCTGGACCGCCGACGAGAAGGTCGGCTCCTTCGTCGCCGCCGACGGGGAACGGCTCACCCAGGGCTGGAAGGTGAACGTCGGGCTGAAGAACTTCGGCGCCGTGCTCACCGACCCGAACATCTCCGGTCCGTTCTTCGGCACGCTGGCCTGGAACTTCGCGTTCGCGATCGGCTCCACCGGGTTCACCTTCCTGCTCGGCATGGCCATCGCGCTCGCGCTGCACTCGCCCCGGATGCGGGGCACCAACTTCTACCGGGTGCTGCTGATCCTGCCGTACGCCATGCCGTCGTTCGCGATGCTGCTGGTCTGGCGGGACATGTTCAACACCGACTTCGGCCTGCTCAACAACCTGTTCGGGCTGGACGTCGACTGGTTCGGCGGCGCCTGGTCGGCCCGGATCGCGGTGCTGCTGGTGCAGCTCTGGCTCGGCTACCCGTACATGTTCCTGGTGGCCACCGGCGCGCTCCAGGCCATCCCGCGGGAGCTGACCGAGGCGACCTCGGTCGACGGGGCGACGCCCTGGCAGTCGTTCCGGGCGGTCACCCTGCCGCTGCTGCTGGTGGCGCTCTCGCCGCTGCTGATCGCGTCGTTCGCGTACAACTTCAACAACGTCAACGCGATCCTGTTCACCACCGAGGGTGGGCCGTTCGCGCCGGACAACCCGCGCAACGGCGCCACCGACCTGCTGATCACGTACACCTACCGGCTGGCGTTCGGCGCCCAGGGCGCCGAGTACGGCCTGGCCGCCACCGTCTCGATCTTCATCTTCGCGATCGTGGCGACGGTGTCGGCGATCAGCTTCCGGCGCACCCGCAAGCAGGAGGAGGTGTACTCGTGACCAGCCTCGCGGAGACCCCCGTGGCCCGACGGTCGCGTGGCCGGTGGTTCGCCCTGGTGGGCTGGCGGCACCTGGTCGGCGTGCTGGCCGTGCTGTTCAGCCTCTTCCCGATCATGTTCGTGATCTCCGCGGCGCTCAACCCGCTCGGCACGCTCTCCTCCACCGAGCTGCTGCCGACCGGGGCGTCGCTGGAGAACTTCACCAACCTGTTCGACCGGACCGCGTTCGGCCACTGGTTCCTCAACTCGCTGCTCCTGGCGGGCGTGGCCAGCTTCGCGTCGATCTTCCTGTCGGCGCTGGCCGCGTACGCGTTCTCCCGGATGCGGTTCGCCGGGCGCCGGATCGGCCTGCTCACGCTGCTGCTGATCCAGATGTTCCCGCAGTTCCTGGCGATCGTGGCGATCTTCCTGATCTTCACCACGATCACCGACCTCTACCCGGGGATCGGCTTCAACACCCCGTGGGGCCTGTTCCTGCTCTACATGGGTGGCGCGCTCGGCGCGAACACCTGGCTGATGAAGGGCTTCTTCGACACCCTGCCGAAGGAGCTGGACGAGTCGGCGACCATGGACGGCGCGTCGCACGTGCAGGTCTTCTTCCGGATCATGCTGCCGCTGGTGGCGCCGATCCTGGCGGTGACCGGCCTGCTCGCGTTCATCGGGTCGATCAACGAGTTCATCATCGCCAACGTGTTCCTCACCAACACCGATTCGAAGACCCTCGCGGTCGGCATGTACGGCCTGGTGGCGGGGGAGCGCAACAACAACTTCGGGATGTTCGCGGCGGGCACGCTGCTCACCGCGATCCCCACGGTGCTGGTGTTCCAACTGCTCCAGCGCTACATCGTCTCCGGCCTCACCTCCGGAGCGGTCAAGGGCTGAGCCTCCTCGGCTCACGCTGCGGCAAGGGCGTCGTGTCGGCGTACACCGGAGCGGTTTGGAGGGCGACCGTCGCGGTCGGGTGACCGATCGCGGCGGGCGCCCCACTCACTGTCGGTACGACGCGAAAGGCCGCACCATGTCCCTGCAGCCCCACCACGACGGCTCCGCCACCTACGTGCCGGAGCAGGAGCCCGCGCTCGGGCAGACCGTGCCCGTCTTCGTCCGGGTGCCGGCCGGCGCCGGCGTCGACCGGGTGCACCTGCGCACCACCGGCGACGGCGAGCCGCACTTCGCCGAGGCGGTCGTCGACCGCACCGTCGACGGCGACGTGTGGTGGCGGGCCGACGTCGAGGTCCGCAACCCGGTCAGCAACTACCGCTTCCTGCTCGACGGCGACGCCGGCGCCCGCTGGCTGAACGCGGCCGGCACGGCCGCCCACGACGTGCCGGACCACGGCGACTTCAAGCTGGTCAGCTACGCGCCGCCGCCGGCCTGGGCCCGGGACGCGGTGATCTACCAGATCTTCCCGGACCGGTTCGCCCGCTCGGCCGGCGCGGCCGGCCGCAGCGTCCCGGACTGGGCCATCGCCTGCGACTGGGACACCCCGGTCGTCGGTCGCGGCCCGGAGACGCCCCGCCAGTTCTACGGCGGCGACCTGGACGGGATCACCGAGCGCCTGGACCACCTGGACCGGCTCGGCGTCAACACGGTCTACCTCACCCCGATCTTCCCGGCCCGCTCCAACCACCGGTACGACGCGTCCAGCTTCGACGCCGTCGACCCGCTGCTCGGCGGCGACGCGGCGCTGGCCCGGCTCGCCGACGCGGTGCGGGCCCGGGGCTGGCGGCTGCTCGGCGACATCACCAGCAACCACACCGGCGACGCGCACCGGTGGTTCACCGACGCGATCTCCGACGTCGACGCGCCGGAGCGGGAGCTGTACTACTTCGACCTGCCCGGCTCGGACTACGAGTCGTGGAACGGGGTCAAGTCGCTGCCGAAGCTCAACTGGGGCAGCGCGGAGCTGCGCCGCCGCTTCGCCACCGCCGAGGACTCGCTGCTGCGCCGCTGGCTGCGCCCGCCGTACGGGCTGGACGGCTGGCGGGTGGACGTGGCGAACATGACCGGCCGGCGGGGCGCGGACGCGTACACCCACGAGGTGGCGCGGCTGCTGCGTGAGGTGGTCGCCGAGACCCGGCCGGACGGGCTGCTGCTCGCCGAGCACGGCCACGACCACACCGGCGACCTGGACCGCGACGGCTGGCACGGCACGATGAACTACGTCGGGTTCACCGACCCGGTGTGGTCCTGGCTGCGCCACGGCGACGGCCCGGTGCCGAACTTCCTCGGCACGCCCGGCGGGGTGCGGCGGCGGGACGCGGACGCGGTGCTGGCCACCATGAACACCTACCGGTCGCTGATCTCCTGGCGGTCGTACACGCACTCGTGGCAGCTCCTCGGCTCGCACGACTCGGCCCGGATCCGCACCGTGGTCGGCGACGCCGCCCGGCAGGAGGTGGCCGCCGGGCTGCTCGCCACCATGCCCGGGACGCCCGTCGTGTTCGCCGGTGACGAGCTGGGGCTGACCGGCACGAACGGGGAGGGCTCGCGTACCCCGATGCCGTGGCACCGGCCGGAGAGCTGGGACCGGCGCACGTTCGACGCGTACCGGTCGTTGCTGGCGTTGCGCCGCGACGAGCCGGCGCTGCGGCACGGCGGCCTGCGGTGGGTGCACGCCGACGCGGACACGCTGGTCTTCCTCCGCGAGACGCCGACCGGCTCGGTGCTGGCGATGGCCCGCCGCGCCCCCGGCGCCCCGGTCCACCTGACCGGCCTGCCCGCCGCCGACAACATCTACGGCGGCGCGCCCGCGCTGCGCCCCGGCGCCGCGACGCTGCCCGCCGACGGCCCGACCTTCCAGCTCTGGCGCTGGTGAAAGGCGGGGGCCCCGCTTAACGCATTCTGCATAAGCGGGGCCCCCGCCCAACACCTCAGCGCAGGAGGGCGCGGGCGCCGGCGAGGTAGGTGGCGCGGTCCGGGGAGCCGGTGAGGATCCGCTGGGTGAAGTAGCCCGGCACGAGACCGAACAGCGCCGCGCCCACCGCCTCCGGGTCGGCGTCCGGGGACAGCTCGCCGGCGTCGCGCGCCCGGGTCGCGGCGGTGACGAAGTGGCCGCGCAACCGGGTGTACGTGGCGGCGACGAACTCGGCCAGCACCGGGTCCCGCTGGGCCTCGCTCCACACCTGCAACGCCAGCGGCAGCACGCCGTCCGGGCCGAGCTGGGTGTCGACGAAGGTCAGCGCGCGGTCCAGCACCCCGATCAGCGGCAGCGGCGGGTCGGCGGTGGACAGGTCGGCGAAGGTCGCGTCGGCGGTCCCGATCACCGCCTGGGCGATGGCCGTGATCAGGTCGTTCTTGCTGGGGAAGTAGCGGTAGACCGCGCCGACCGAGAGCCCCGCCTCCTTGATCACGTCCTGCATCGAGGTGTGGTGGAACCCGTCGCGCACGAAGCAGCGCCGAGCCGCGTCGAGGATCTGCCGGCGGCGGGCGGCGAGGTGCTGTTCGGACACGCGTGGCACGACACACATCCTAAAGCGAACGTTCGTTCTTGACGAACGAGCCGGCGACGGCGCACGCTCATTCCAAGAGAACGAACATTCGTTTTAAGGAGATGGCGATGCTGCGCTCCCGCTCGCCCTGGACCCTCACCGCGCTGCTCGTCGGCGTGGCGGTGGTGGTGCAGGCGCTGCTCGTACCGCTGTTCGCGGCACCCGCCGCGCACCTCGCGCCGCGCGACCTGCCGGTGGCCGTGGCGGGTCCGCCGCCGGCCGTCGCCGAGCTGACCGCCCGGCTGGCCGCCGCCCGCCCCGGCGGCTTCGCCGTCACCGCGCTGCCGGACGCCGCAGCGGCCGACCGGGCGCTGCGCGACCGGGAGGTCTACGCCGCGTTCGTGGCCGGTCCGGACGGCGTCGCCCTGCACACCGCGCCGGCCGCCAGCCCGACCGTGGCGGCCCTGCTCACCGAGGCCGCCGGTCAGCTCGCGGCCGGTCGCCCGGTGCCGGTGACGGCGGTCGTGCCGACCGACCCGGACGACCCGCGCGGCGCCGGGTTCGCCGCCGGGTTCCTACCGCTGGCGCTCACCGGCATGCTGGCCGGCGCGCTGCTCACGCTCCTGGTCGCCGGCCGCCGCGCGCGGCTGGCCGGCCTGATCGGGTACGCGGTGCTCGCCGGCGCGGCCGGTGTCACGGTGCTGCACGGCTGGCTCGGCCTGCTCGACGGCGACCCGTGGCGGGAGGCGGGCGCGATCGGCCTCTTCTCGCTGGCCGCGGCCGGCACGGTGGCGGGTCTCGGCGCGCTGCTCGGCCGCGCCGGTCTCGGCCTCGGGGCGCTGCTCGTCTTCCTGGTCGGCAACCCGCTCTCCGCGGTCGCCGCCGCGCCCGAGCTGCTGCCGCAGCCGTGGGGGACGGTCGGACAGTTCCTGCCGGTCGGCGCGGGCGGCACGCTGCTGCGCTCGGCGGCGTTCTTCGACGGCGCGGGCACCGGCCGGCCGCTGGCCGTGCTGTCCGGGTACGCGCTGGTCGGGCTGGCGCTGGTGCTGGCCGGCCGCCGGGCCGGAGCCGACGCGGACCGGGAGACCGTGGCGGAGCAGCCGGTGGCGGCGCAGGTCACGGTATGACGGCACCTCGGCGAGCTGACTACTACGCGGCGTCGTTGATGGGGAACAATGGCCGGCGTGGAAGCTCTTCGACTGATCCTTCTCTACGTCCATCTGATCGGCTTCGCGCTGCTGCTCGGCGGCGGGATCGCCCAGTACGTCAGCGGCCGGCTGCGGATCAACGCGGCCATGCTGTGGGGAGCGGTGATCCAGATCCTCACCGGTCTCGGGCTCTCCGCGCCGCTGCGCGACGGTGACGAACCGGCCCCGGCGAAGCTTGTTACCAAGTTGGTGCTCGCGCTGCTCATCTTCGTCATGGTCTTCTTCTCCCGTAAGCGGGAGTCCGTGAACCGCGGGCACTTCCTTGCGATCATCGGGTTGACCCTGCTCAACGCGGCGGTCGCGGTGTTCTGGCGGTAGGCCGCCGGGCGCCGGGAGGGCACCGGGAAACGGACGTTCAGGACGCGCCCGCGCACGCCTACCGGTCGGAAAAGTGATCTGCCCCACCCAAGGGTTACACCGGGGTAACGGACACTCAACAGTCGTGCACGATTGTCGGCCGGTGGGTGGGCGCGGGCGTACGCTCCCGTCCGTAACGTGGGACGCCGGCGGCATACCGCAGGCCGGCGCAAGGGCATGCGTACCGCGCACGACGCGGGCGCAATGGGAAGGAGACGTCTTGCGCTCTGTGCGTGGGATGCGGATCGCCTCCGCCTTCGTGGCGGGTGGCCTCGTGCTGGGCGCCGCCGCGTGTGGTGAGGCTCCGGACGACGACAAGAACGACGCCGGCGGCACTGGCGGCAAGAAGTACAGCGCCTGCATGGTGACCGACGTCGGTGGCATCGACGACAAGTCCTTCAACACCTCGGCCTGGAAGGGCCTCCAGGAGGCGAAGAAGGAGAACGACAACATCGACATCAAGAACGTGCAGTCGAAGGCCGAGGCGGACTACGAGGTCAACCTGACCGGGTTCGTCAACCAGAAGTGCGACTTCATCCTGGCCGTCGGTGGCCTGATGTCGGACGCCACCAAGAAGGCCGCCGCCGCGAACCCGAACCAGCAGTTCGCGATCGTCGACGCCAACCCGGGTGTGGGCAACATCTACCCGATGCAGTTCGACACCGCGCAGGCCGCGTTCCAGGCCGGCTACCTCGCCGCCGGGATGAGCAAGACCGGCAAGGTGGGCACCTACGGCGGCCTGCCGATCCCGCCGGTCACCATCTTCATGGACGGCTTCGCCGACGGCGTGGCGTACTACAACAAGGCCAAGAACAAGAACGTCTCGGTCATCGGCTGGGACAAGGCCACCCAGAAGGGCTCCTTCACCAACGACTTCGTCAAGCAGGACGAGGGCAAGAAGGTCTCCGACGCGCTGGTCGCCCAGGGCGCCGACATCATCATGCCGGTCGCCGGTGGCGCCGGCCTCGGCACCACCTCCGCGGCCAAGGCCTCGGGCGGCAAGTACTCGGTCGTCTGGGTCGACGTCGACGGCTGCGAGAGCACCCCGGACTGCTCGGCGATCGTGACCACGGTCGTCAAGAACATCCCGGAGGCCGTCAAGGAGGCCGTGGTGAAGGCCGCCGGTGGCGAGAAGCTCCAGTCCACCCCGGGCTTCGTGGGCACCCTGGCCAACACCGGTGTCTCCATCGCGCCGTACCACGACTTCGACAGCAAGGTCCCGGCGGACCTGAAGGCCGAGGTCGACAAGATCAAGGCGGACATCGCCGCCGGCACCATCACGGTCACCTCGAAGGCCCAGCCGACCAAGTGACCGCTCCGCCGGCCGCCGCGGTGAGATCATCGGCAGCGGGGCCGGCGAGCACCAGCTAGCACGATCCGGCCGTCCCGGGCGTACGGGTTCTCCAACCCCACGCCCGGGGCGGCCGGTCACCGTGATCCCCCGACACCCCCACCCGGCGCGGTGGCGGCGCGGCAGTCGCTACGCTGCACCATCGCTCGCACTCCAGGAGGTTGCGCTGAGACTCGAACTGCGCGGCATCACCAAACGGTTCGGTGATCTGGTCGCCAACGACCACATCGACCTCACGGTGGAGCCTGGAGAGATCCACGCCCTGCTCGGCGAGAACGGCGCCGGCAAGTCGACCCTGATGAACGTGCTCTACGGCCTCTACCAGCCGGACGAGGGCGAGATCCTGGTCGACGGCAAGCCGCTGCGGCTGAAGGGCCCGTCGGACGCGATCGCCGCCGGGATCGGGATGGTGCACCAGCACTTCATGCTGGTGCCGGTCTTCACCGTGGCCGAGAACGTGATGCTCGGCGCCGAGCAGGTCAAGCTGCCCTTCGCCGGGCTGCTGGACCGCCGGCGGGCCCGGCGCGAGGTCGCCGAGGTCTCCGAGCGCTACAACCTCCGGGTCGACCCGGACGCGGTGATCGAGGACCTGCCGGTCGGCATCCAGCAGCGGGTGGAGATCGTCAAGGCGCTCACCCGCGACGTCGACCTGCTGATCCTGGACGAGCCGACGGCTGTGCTCACCCCGCAGGAGACCGAGGAACTGCTCACGGTCATGCGGTCGCTCAAGGCCGCCGGCAAGTCGATCGTGTTCATCACCCACAAGCTGGGCGAGGTGAAGGCGATCGCGGACCGGATCACCGTGATCCGGCGCGGGCGGACGGTCGGCACCGCCGAGCCGAGCGCCAGCCGGGACGAGCTGGCCGCGCTGATGGTCGGCCGCAACGTCCGGCTGACCGTGGACAAGCAGCCCGCCCAGCCCGGCAAGCCGATCCTGGAGATCGCCGGCCTGGTCGTGGACGACGACCGGCAGATCCGCGCGGTCGACGGCGTCGACCTGACCGTGCACGCCGGTGAGGTGCTCGGCGTCGCGGGCGTGCAGGGCAACGGCCAGACCGAGCTGATCGAGGCGATCATGGGCCTGCGCCCGGTGCTCGCCGGCGCGATCACCCTCGACGGCGAGGCGACGCAGGGCTGGTCGACCAAGAAGGTGCTGCGCGCCGGCGTCGGCTACGTGCCGGAGGACCGCAGCGTCGACGGCCTGGTCAAGGAGTTCTCCGTGGCGGAGAACCTGGTGTTGGACATCTACGACCGGCCGCCGTTCGGCAAGGGCCTGTCGTTGAAGCCGGACGCGATCGCGAAGTCGGCCAGGGAGCGGATCGAGCAGTTCGACGTCCGCACCTCGTCGGCCGACGCGGCCGTCGGCACGCTCTCCGGCGGCAACCAGCAGAAGGTGATCGTGGCGCGGGAGCTGTCCCGGCCGCTGAAGCTCTTCATCGCCGCCCAGCCCACCCGCGGTGTGGACGTCGGCTCGATCGAGTTCATCCACAGCCGGGTCATCCGCGAGCGGGACGTCGGCACCGCGGTCATGGTGGTCTCCAGCGAGCTGGACGAGGTGATTGGCCTGGCCGACCGGATCGCGGTGATGTACCGCGGCCGGGTCATCGGCATCGTCGGCCCGGACACCCCACGCGAGGAGATCGGCCTGCTGATGGCCGGCATCACCCCCGACACCGCGCCCGCGACCCCGCACGAGGGCGACGCCGCCCCGGCCCCCGAGGGCCCCGGCAACGAGGACGAGGCATGACGAACCCGAACCCGGCGTCGGGCTCCCCGGACAAGGAGCCGGCGACCGAGGCGCTCCAGGCGCGCGAGGAAGCCCGCGCGACGCCGACCGCGCCGGCCGGCGACACCGAGCGGGCGGTCACCACCACCGCGAAGCGGCCCGCGCCCGCCGACGAGCCCCGCCCGAGCCTGGGCCGGCTCTTCCTGGACAACCTGTGGGCGGCCAACACGGTCACCGTGACCGTGCTCGCGGTCGTGCTGGCGATGCTCGTCGGCGCGGTGCTGATCATCGTCTCCGACCCGGAGGTGCTGGCCACCTACAGCTACATCACCGCCCGCCCGGCGGACGCGTTGAACGCGAGCTGGACCGTGGTCAGCGAGGCGTACGCGAACCTGTTCAAGGGCGCGATCTTCGACCCGGACGCGGTCGGCTTCACCGCCGCGATGGGCCCGATCTCGGAGACGCTCACCTACACCGCGCCGCTGGTCTTCACCGGCCTGTCGGTGGCGCTGGCGTTCCGGGGCGGCCTGTTCAACATCGGCGCCCAGGGCCAGGCGACCATCGGTGTCATCCTGGCCGCGGTCGCCGGGTTCGCGCTGCCGCTGCCCCCCGGGGTGCACCTGCTGGTGGCGCTGATCGCCGGCGCGCTCGGCGGCGCGCTGTGGGGCTTCATCCCGGGCATCCTCAAGGCCCGCACCGGGGCCCACGAGGTGATCAACACGATCATGCTCAACTACGTGGCGGTCTACTTCCTCTCCTGGATCATCGTCCAGAGCGGGGTGCAGAACCCGACCCGGTCGGACGCGATCAGCAAGCCGGTCGACTCCTCCGCGCAACTGCCCCGACTGCTCGGCGACAACCTGCGGGTGCACGCCGGCATCCTGCTCGCGGTGCTGGCCACCTGGTTCATCGCCTGGCTGCTCAACCGCTCCACGCTCGGCTTCGAGCTGCGGGCGGTGGGCGCCAACCCGGACGCCGCCCGGACCGCCGGCATCAGCGTGACCAAGACGTACGTGCTGGTGATGGTGATCGCGGGCCTGCTGGCCGGCCTCGGCGGCTCGAACATGGTGCTCGGCTCCACCGCCGACGCGCTGACCCCGCTGGTGATCGCGCAGATCGGGTTCGACGGCATCCTGGTCGCCCTGCTCGGCCGGGTGAAGCCGTGGGGCGTGCTGCTGGCCGCGCTGCTGTTCGGCGCGCTCCAGGCCGGCGGCAACCGGATGCAGTCGTACTCCGGGATCTCGCTGGAACTGGTCACCGTGCTCCAGGCGCTCATCGTCATCTTCATCGCCGCCCCCGCCCTGGTGAAGGCGATCTTCCAGCTCCGGGCGGCCCGCGCCGCCCGGCTGCAGACGAGCCTCGCGAAGGGCTGGTGAGCATGTCCACCACGGCTGTCCCCGACGTCGCGGTCACCGCGGTCGACGAGGGTTTCTGGACGCGGGCCCGCAAGGCCGGTGCCGTCCTGCTGGCGCTGGGCGTGCTCGCGGCGGTGCTGTTCGGCGCGCTCGCCACCGACCAGCAGGCCCGCTTCACGCTCAGCGAGACCGAGGGCGGCGCCGCCCTGGAGATCAACGGCACGGTCGGCGCGATCCTGTTCGGGGTCATCGCCGCCGCGGCCGGTGCCGCGCTGCTGGCCGGCGTGCCCAAGCGCTGGTTCACCCTGCTGCTCGGCGCCGGCCTGGTCGCCTTCGTGCTGAGCTTCCTGTGCTGGCAGGTCTCCGCCGCCCCCGAGGGGCGCAACTTCATGCCGCTGGTCAACGTGCTGCGGGGCACGTTCATCCTGGCGCTTCCGCTGATCTTCGGCGCGCTCGCCGGGGTGCTCTGCGAACGTTCCGGCGTGGTCAACGTGGCGATCGAGGGCCAGTTGCTGATGGGCGCCTTCTCCGGCGCGCTGTTCGGCAGCATCTCCGGCAGTGTCTGGGTGGGCCTGGTGGCCGCCGCGATCGGCGGCGCGTTCATCTCGCTGCTGCTGGCCGTGTTCGCGATCCGCTACCTGGTCGACCAGGTGGTCATGGGCATCGTGCTCAACCTGCTGGCGGTCGGCATCACCGGCTTCCTGTACGAGCGGCTGATGCAGACCGACGCGGCGAAGTACAACAGCGCGCCGCGGTTCAGCAACTGGGAGATCCCGCTGCTGAAGGACATCCCGCTGCTCGGGCCGGCGCTGTTCCGGGGCAACATCTTCCTCTACCTCGGCCTGCTGCTGGTGCTGGTCATCCACCTGGCGCTGTTCCGTACCCGGTGGGGCCTGCGGACCCGGTCGGTCGGTGAGCACCCGACCGCCGCCGACACGCTCGGCGTGAAGGTGCTGCGGCTGCGCTACCGCAACGTGATCATGGCAGGGCTGGTGGCCGGCGTCGGTGGGGCGTCGTACACGCTGGCGCTCTACTCGTTCACCAAGAACATGATCGGCGGCAAAGGCTTCATCGCCCTGGCCGCGCTGATCTTCGGCCGGTGGAGCCCGACCGGTGCGCTGCTCGCGGCGCTCTTCTTCGGCTTCGCCGACCAGCTCGCCACCTACCTGGGCGCGATCGGCAGCAGCATCCCGAGCCAGTTCCTGGCGATGCTGCCCTACCTGGCGACGATCCTGGCGGTGGCCGGGCTGGTCGGCAGGGTCCGGGCGCCGGCCGCCGACGGCAAGCCGTACATCAAGGGCTGATCGCCGCGCGACGCACCGTGCCCGGCGGGGGTGACCCGCCGGGCACCGTCGTCTCCGGCCGCGTCCGCGACCGATCGGCGTGAATTGGGCAGAATGGGAGTCGTGATGGAGATCGACTGGGAGCGGCTGCGGGCCGCCGCCACCGAGGTCATGCGGCACGCCTACGTGCCCTACTCGAAGTTCCCGGTCGGGGCCGCGGCCCTGGTCGACGACGGTCGGACGGTGGTCGGCTGCAACGTGGAGAACGCCGCGTACGGCGTGGTGCTCTGCGCCGAGTGCGGCGTGGTCTCCTCGCTGCACGCCACCGGCGGCGGCCGGATCGTGGCGCTGTCCTGCGTCGACGCGACCGGCGAGCCGCTGATGCCGTGCGGCCGGTGCCGGCAGTTGCTCTGGGAGCAGGGCGGCCCGGAGTGCCTGATCGAGGCGAAGGGCGGGCCGCTGCGGATGGCCGAGCTGCTGCCGCACGCGTTCGACGTGGCCGACATCGAGGCGGTCACCGGCGAGCACCCGGTGCCCGTGGTGCCGGACCGGCTGGCCGCCTGGCGGGGGCGGGGCACGGTGTTCGTGCACCCCGACCTCTCCGACGGGCAGCAGGTGTGGACGGCGTACTGGGAGCGGTCGGCCGGCGACACCGAGGGCGCCGAGACCGGCGTGCTGGAAGAGGGCCCGACCTGGGACGATTCGGTCGGGGCGATCGAGTGGGGGTTGGCGCGGACGCCGCGCGTGGTGGTGGTGGACGCGTCCGGCACCATCTTCTGGGCCGGTGAGGGTGAGCCGCCGTCGGAGATTCCGGTTCGCTGGGGTTGAGGTGGGGAATCGGGCCGACCGTGCCCGGCTCCGGGCGGTCAGGCTTGATCCCTCTGCCGGTCACGGTCGGCCCGATTCCTCGACGGTCACCGTTCGCGGGGTCGGTGCGACCACGCGCGATTTACTGATTGGATCATCAGAAGTGAGTGCTTTTACGGCGGTTGATGTCATTCGGGCGAAGCGGGACGGGGGTGTGCTGAGCGACGGGCAGATCGACTGGGTGGTCGACGCGTACACCAAGGGGTTGGTGGCCGACGAGCAGATGTCGGCGCTGGCCATGGCGATCCTGCTGCGCGGCATGACCGGCCCGGAGATCGCCCGGTGGACCGCCGCGATGATCGCCAGCGGGGAGCGGCTGGACCTGTCGCCGGTGGCCCGGCCGACCGTCGACAAGCACTCCACCGGCGGCGTCGGTGACAAGATCACGCTGCCGCTGACCCCGCTGGTCGCGGCCTGCGGCGCGGCCGTGCCGCAGCTCTCCGGCCGGGGCCTCGGCCACACCGGCGGCACGCTCGACAAGCTGGAGTCGATCCCCGGCTGGCGGGCAGCGCTGTCCAACGACGAGTTCATCGCCCAGCTCCGCGACGTCGGCGCGGTGATCTGCGCGGCCGGCGACGGGCTCGCCCCGGCCGACCGCAAGCTGTACGCGCTGCGCGACGTCACCGGCACCGTCGAGGCGATCCCGCTGATCGCCAGCTCGATCATGAGCAAGAAGATCGCCGAGGGCACCGGCGCGCTGGTGCTCGACGTGAAGGTCGGCTCCGGCGCGTTCATGAAGAACGTCGACGACGCCCGCGAGCTGGCCCGCACCATGGTCGAGCTGGGCGGCGCGCACGGCGTACGGACGGTCGCCCTGCTCACCGACATGTCCACCCCGCTCGGCCTGGCCGTCGGCAACGCGGTCGAGGTGACCGAGTCGGTGGAGGTGCTGGCCGGCGGCGGCCCGGCCGACGTGGTGGAGCTGACGCTGGCGCTGGCCCGGGAGATGCTCGACGCGGCCGGCCTGCCGGACGCCGACCCGGCCGCCGCGCTGCGTGACGGGCGGGCCATGGACTCGTGGCGCGCGATGATCCGGGCGCAGGGCGGCGACCCGGACGCCCCGATGCCGACCGCCAACGAGGTCGAGCTGGTCACCGCGACCGAGGACGGCTGGGTGGCCGAGGTGGACGCGTACGCGATCGGGGTCGCCGCCTGGCGCCTCGGCGCCGGCCGCGCCCGCAAGGAGGACCCGGTCAGCGTGCCGGCCGGCGTGGTGCTGCACAAGCGCCCCGGTGACCCGGTGCGCGTCGGCGACCCGCTGTTCGAGCTGCGCGCCGAGCACGCCGAGCGGATCCCGGCCGCGTTGGCGCAGGCACGCGACGCGATCCGGGTGGCGCCGGCGGCCCCGGCCACGACGCCGCTGGTGATCGAACGGATCGGCTGACCGGCGGGGCATGGTGCCGGGCCGGTCGGAGCCGCTATCCTCGCAGGCCAGGGGGACCGACCGGCATCGAGCCGAGGCGAGCAGACAGGGACTGAGGCGTTGCGCGTATCCGCTCCCGACCCCCGGGCCGTCCGTGAGGCGAGCCTCGACGAGTTGTCCCGGCTGGGTCTTCCGCTGCCACCGCCGCAGTTTCCGCTGGTCTGGGAGCCGGGTGACGAGATCGAGTTGCGTCCGACGCCGGAGATCGAGGCGCGGATCGCGGTGCTGCACCTGATCCTGGCCCGCTGCTTCGGCATGCCGCCGCAGGCCGCGATGAGCTGGCTGCTGGAGTCGCATCTGGTGGAGATGCTGACGCCGCCGGAGTGGCAGTTCGTGATGGGCGGCCGGGGCGACCACCGTTCGTTCGTGCTGCACCACGACGCGCTCTTCTCGCTGGCCTGGGTGCTCGGCCTGAGCAAGCAGCTCGACCCGACCGTGCCGGTGGACGAGCGGCTGGTCGAGCGGATGCCGAACCTGGTCACCGGGGAGACGTTCCCGCAGTGGCGGGCCCGGATCCTGGCCGCCCCGCAGCATCCCGCCGACGCCGCCGCCCTGCTCGACCTGCACTACTGCCTGGACTGGGCCTACCTGGAGACGGAGAAGGCCGGGCGGGAGCTGCCCGGCCTGGTGGACGCGAACGCGATCGGGCAGCGCCGGTGGGCGCTGGAGTGGGCGGTGGTGCTGCGCGGGCCGTACCACGACGACCCGCCGGGCTGGGAAGAGGTCGACCTGTCCACCTGAGCCCGCTCAGCGCGGGCGGTGCGTGCCCAGCCGCACGGCGAGCGTGACCGGCGTCGGCTCGGGCAGCGCGGCGATCCGCGCGGCGAGCCGGTCCGGGTCCGCGTGCCAGGCGCTGGGCCCCATCCCGACCAGCGTGGTGACCTCGGCGCGGGTCAACGCCAGCCGGGCCCGGTGTTCGTCGGCGGACTCCTCGACGAAGTGGGCGCCCAGGCTGTCGGCGACCCGGTCGGCCTTGGCCGGGTCCACCCGCAGCAGGTCCAGCGCCTCGACCAGCTCGCCGAGGTGGTCGCCGGCCGGGGTGACCACCAGCAGCGCGCCGGCCGGGTCGAGCACCCGGTGGAACTCCGCGCCGTTGCGCGGCGCGAAGACGTTCAGCAGCACGCGCACGGACCGGTCGGCCAGCGGCAGCCGCTGCCAGGTGTCGGCCAGCGCGGCGGCGGCGCGCGGGTGCGCCCGGGCCGCGCGGCGCAGCGCCGGCTTGGAGACGTCGAGGGCCAGGCCGGCGGCGTCCGGCAGCGCCGCCAGCACCGCGGCGAGGTAGTGCCCGGTCCCGGCGCCGGGCTCCACCACCAGGGGGTACGGGTCCCCGGCCGCGACCCGGCCGGCGGCGGCCAGCGCGGCGGCGACGGTGTCGTAGTGCCCGGCGGCGAGGAAGTCGGCCCGGGCGGCGACCATCTCGGCGCTGTCCCCGCTGTGCGGGGCGCGGCCGGCGAGCAGGTTGACGTAGCCCTGCCGGGCGGTGTCGAAGCTGTGCCCGCGCGGGCAGCGCAGCGCGCGGGTGGTGCCGGCGGTGGCCTCGGCCAGCGGCTCGCCGCAGATCGGGCAGCGCAGCCGGGCCAGGATCCGGTGGTCCACGGCTCAGCCCGCCGCTTCCGCGCGTCGATCGTCGCCGTCGCCGGATTGGCCGGCGAGACGGTCGACCACCCGCTGGCTGAGCGTGCCGAGTGCCGCCAGTTCGGCCGGGGTGAGCAGGTCGATCAGGTGGCGACGGACGGCGGCCACGTGTCCCGGCGCGGCGGCCTCGACGGCCTGCCGGCCGGCCGGGGTGAGGGTCACGACCGAGCCGCGCCCGTCGGTCGCGCACTCCTCCCGGACAACCAGGCCGCGTTGCTGCATCCGGGAGATGTGGTGGGAGAGCCGGCTGCGGGACCAGAGCATCCGGTCGGCCAGCTCGCTGAGCCGCATCCGCTGGCCGGGGGTCTCGGAGAGGTCGCTCAGCACGTCGTAGTCCGGCTCGGAGAGGCCGGCGTCCTGCATCAGCTCACGGGCCAGCTCCAGGTCGAGCAGGCGGCGCATCCGTCGGTAGCCCCGCCACGCGCGGTCCTCCCGCTCGTCGAGCCAGCGCGGTTCCTCCATGCCCCGATCCTATCAACTGGTTGACATGTCACCAATCCGCCACCTAGGTTGATGACATGTCAACGAAAATGCCGGCCCGGGTGGTTCGGCTCCTCACCGGCCTGACCCTGTTCGGCGTCAGCGTCGCGCTGATGGTCCGCGCCGACCTCGGCCTCGCGTCCTGGGACGTGCTGCACCAGGGCCTCGCCGCCCGCACCCGGCTCCCGATGGGCCTGCTGGTCAACGGCGTGGCGCTGCTGGTGCTGCTGCTGTGGATCCCGTTGCGGCAGCGCCCCGGCGTCGGCACGGCGGCGAACGTCGCCCTGGTCGGGCTGGCCCTCGACGCGACACTGGCCCTGGTCCCCCCGGTCGACCCGCTCGCCGGCCGGACCGGACTGCTGGTCGCGGGCATCCTGCTCAACGGTCTCGCCACCGCGCTCTACCTGGGTGCCCGCCTCGGTCCCGGTCCGCGCGACGGGCTGATGACCGGCCTGGCCGCCCGCGGCCTCCCGCTCGGCCCGGTACGCACCCTGATCGAGGTGACCGTGCTGGCGGTCGGTTGGCTGCTCGGCGGGGCCGTCGGTCCCGGCACCCTGCTCTACGCGGTCGGCATCGGTCCGATCGTCGCCTGGCTCGTTCCCCGACTCACCGTGCCGGCCCCGGCCGCCGACCCGACAGGAGTGACCGCACCATGCCCCGCCTGAACGTGATCGTCGCCAGCACCCGCCCCGGTCGGGTCGGCCGCCGCATCGGTGACTGGTTCACCGCCGCCGCCGTCCGCCACGACGGCTTCGACGAGGTGCGCCTCGTCGACCTGGCCGAGGTCGAGCTGCCCTTCCACGACGAGCCGCACCATCCGTCGGAGCGGGTCTACCTGCACGAGCACACCCGCGCATGGAGCGCCACCACCGATGCCGCGGACGCCTTCGTCCTGGTGATGCCGGAGTACAACTACGGTTTCAGTGCGCCGCTCAAGAACGCGATCGACTACCTCTACCACGAGTGGCAGCACAAGCCGGTGGGCTTCGTCAGCTACGGGATGACCTCCGGGGGCCTGCGCGCGGTGCAAATGATCAAGCAGGTGGTGACGACCTTGAACATGACGCCGGTCAACGACGCGGTGGTCGTCTTCCTGCGACAGGCGCTGGACGAGTCAGGCGAGCTACGTGCCGACCCGAGCCGGGACGAGGCCGCCGGGCTGATGCTCGACCGGCTCGTCCGGCTGGCCGCCGCACTCGCGCCGCTGCGGGAGACCGCGTGAGCACGCGGCTCTGGGAACTGTTCGGCGAGCACGGACGCGGGGTGCTGGTCACCCTGCGCCGCGACGGCCGGCCCCAGTTGTCCAACGTCGACTACCTCGCCGAGCCGGGCCTGATCCGCTGCTCCACCACCGGCGACCGGGCCAAGGTGCGCAACCTGCGCCGCGACCCCCGGGCCAGCTTCCACGTGACCACCGCCGACGGCGGGGCGTACGCGGTGGCCGAGGGCACGGTCACGCTCACCCCGCCGGCCGCCGCGACCGACGACGCGACGGTCGAGGAACTGGTCGAGGTCTACCGGCGGATCCGCGGCGACCACCCGGACTGGGCGGACTACCGCGCCGCCATGGTGGCCGACGGCCGCCTGGTGGTGCGCCTGATCGTCGAGCGGGTGTACGGCTGGCGCCCCTGAGCCGGTCCGGTGCCGGGCCGGCACCGCAGGTGACTAGGGTCTGAGCATGGTCGCAATCTCGTACGAGGACATCGTCAAGGTCCCGAAGGCGCTGCTGCACGATCACCTCGACGGCGGCCTGCGGCCCGCGACGATCGTCGAGCTGGCCGCCGAGGCCGGCCACGAACTGCCCACCACCGACCCGGAGGCGCTCGGCCGCTGGTTCGCCGAGGCGGCGAACTCCGGTTCGCTGGAGCGCTACCTGGAGACGTTCGCGCACACCGTGGCGGTGATGCAGACCGCGACCGCGCTGCGGCGGGTCGCCCGGGAGTGCGCGCTGGACCTGGCCGCCGACGGCGTCGTCTACGCCGAGGTCCGGTTCGCGCCGGAGCAGCACCTGGAGCGGAACCTGACCCTGGACGAGGTGGTCGAGGCCGTGGTCACCGGGTTCCGCGAGGGCAGCGCGCTGGCCGGCGAGGCGGGCACCCCGATCCGGATCGGCACCCTGCTCACCGCGATGCGGCACGCCGCCCGGTCGCAGGAGATCGCCGAGCTGGCGGTGCGACACCGGGACACCGGCGTGGTCGGCTTCGACATCGCCGGCGCCGAGGCCGGTTTCCCGCCCACCCGGCACCTGGACGCGTTCGAATACCTCCAGCGGGAGAACTTCCACTTCACCATCCACGCCGGCGAGGCGTTCGGGCTGCCGTCGATCTGGCAGGCGATCCAGTGGTGCGGCGCGGACCGGCTCGGTCACGGCGTCCGGATCGTCGACGACATCACCCCGGGCAACCCGCCCGCGCTGGGCCGGCTGGCCGCGTACGTGCGGGACAAGCGCATCCCGCTGGAGTTGTGCCCGTCGTCGAACGTGCAGACCGGGGCGGCGGCGTCGATCGCCGACCACCCGATCGGGCTGCTGCGCGACCTGCGCTTCCGGGTGACGGTGAACACCGACAACCGGCTGATGAGCGGCACCTCGATGTCGCGCGAGATGGCGTTGCTGGTGGAGGCGTTCGGCTACGGCTGGAAGGAGCTCCAGTGGTTCACCATCAACGCGATGAAGAGCGCCTTCATCCCGTTCGACGAGCGCCTGCGGATCATCGACGAGGTGATCAAGCCGGCGTACGCCAAGCTGATCGGCTGATCAGGGTCGGCGGGGGTGGCCGGCGAGCAGGGCGGCCACCCCGCGCAGCACCTCGCCGGCCCGGGCCGCCTCGGCGCCCAGCCCGGTCTGGCGGCGCAGCACGGCCGGCTCGGCCCGCAGCAGCGTGAGGCCGCGCCGCAGCAGCACCCGGGGCGCCTTGCGCTGTTCGCCCAGGTCGCGGGCGAGCCGGCGCAGGAAGGTGGCACCGCGCGGGCGGCGCAGCGCGTACGCCCCGGCGAGCAGGCCCCGGCGCCGGCACTCGGCGACGATCTCGGCGGCGAAGATCCCTTCGGCCACGAAGAATGGCGATCCGTCGACGTCGAATGGCCGGGTGGCCACCCGCCGGTCCGCGCCGATCGCATAAACCGGCACTTCGGCCTTGCCCTCCCGGGCCAATCGGGCAATTGTTTCCACCGCCATGTCCGCATCCCAGGACAAGGGGGACTCCCAGTCGACCTGTCCGTTTCGGCGTGGACACGTGGGGTCATCGCCGTCCTTGTAGAAGTCGTCCAGGCACAGCACCGGAAGTCCGGTTCGCTGTGCTATGTACGACTTTCCCGAGCCGGATGGCCCGGCGAGCAGGACGACGCGGTGCGGGTGTTCCATTACCTTCAGTGACTCCGGCCAGACGGATTGCTATCAAATTGCATCAACATCTCATCACACCTCCGGCGAGGGACAACCTGGGCTTTCTCTTTGCGAGGCGGCGTGATGGAATCTCGGAGGTCCGACCCGCCGGGTCGGACGCTCGGCGTTGCCCTCAGGTGACGTCGGACGCGGTTTTGCGAGGGCGGTGACGTGAGCAAACGGCCAACGACGGCGGGCTCCTTCCTGTCGCGCCTGCGCCGGCCGGCGAGCCGGCTGCGCGACATGCCGATCTGGTCCAAGCTCGGTCTGATCATGATCGTGCCGACCATCGCCACGGTCGTGGTGGGCACCAGCGGTCTGGTCGACCACCTGGAGACGCTCAACAGTGCCAACCGGGCCGGCGACCTGGCCAGCCTGATCGGCTACTCGGGTGACCTGGCCGACACGATGCAGGACGAGCGGGCCGGTTCGGTGCTCTTCCTCGGCGCGAAGGAACTCCAGACCCGGGCGCAGTACCAGGAGGCCTTCAACCGGGCCAACCAGCGGGTGGACCAGGCGAAGGCGCCCTACCTCCGGCAGCGTGGCGAACTCGACGCCCTGCCGCGCAACTTCGAGGTCCGGCTGAACGAGATCGACGACCAGCTCAAGGACCTGCCGGCGACCCGCAGCCAGGTGCTGAACGGCAAGCTCAAGATCGACGACGCGAAGAAGGTCTACGACAGCCTGATCGAGGACCTGCTGTCGATCCGCGACTCGACCACCCAGCTCGCCGGCGACAACGACCTCAGCGACCGGATGCGCGCCGCCGCCGCGGTGGCCCGGCAGAAGGAATACCTGGCCCAGCGCCGGGTGGTCGTGCACCAGGCGCTCACCCAGGGGCAGTACAGTCCCGCGCTGCGCGAGCAGTTCATCGCCAGCGGCACCGCCCAGGCCCAGGCGCTCGCGACCTTCCGGTCCGTCGCCACCCCGGCCGACTCCGAGTTCTTCGACCAGACCGTCGAGGGTCCCGACCTGCGCAAGGCGGAGAACCTCACCGGCTTCATGCGGGGCAACAACAGCGGCTCGATGCGGGGCGCGCCGTTCGGGCCGGACCAGTGGGACCAGGCCATGGTCGGCAACGCCAAGCTGATCCGCACGGTCGAGTCCCGGCTCGACGGCAACGCGGTCCGGCAGGCCGACGAGCTGCGCTCGGACACCCAACGCGCGGTGTTCCTCGAGACCGGCCTGCTGCTCACCATGCTGCTGCTGGCCATCCTCTTCGCCTACCTGGTCGCCCGATCGATGGCCCGCTCGCTGCGCGACCTGCGCCAGGGCGCCCTCTCGGTGGCCCAGTACGGCCTGCCGCAGGCGGTCGCCCGGCTGCGCGACCCGCAGGTGACCGGCCAGCTCTCCCCGGTGCAGCTCGCCAACCAGATCGCCGAGCCGCTGCCGGTGCGCAGCAAGGACGAGTTCGGCCAGGTGACCGAGGCGTTCAACGCCGTCCACCTGGAGGCGGTCCGGACCGCGGCCGAGCAGGCCGCGCTGCGCGCGTCCGTCGCGACCATGTTCGTCAACCTGGCCCGCCGCTCGCAGATCCTGGTCGACCGCCTGATCGGCCACCTCGACCGGCTGGAGCGCGGCGAGGAGGACCCGGACCGGCTGGCCGAGCTGTTCCAGCTCGACCACCTGGCCACCCGGATGCGCCGTAACGACGAGAACCTGCTGGTCCTCGCCGGCGCGGACTCCACCCGCGTGCAGCGTGAGCCGGCCGCCCTGATCGACGTGCTCCGCGCCGCCCAGTCCGAGGTCGAGCACTACACCCGGATCGAGTTCGGTGTCATCGACCGGGACATCGAGGTCGCCGCGCACGCGGTCAACGACCTCGTGCACCTGGTCGCCGAGCTGTTCGACAACGCCACCGCGTTCTCCCCGCCGGACTCGCACGTCATGGTGGAGGCCCGCCGGGTCGGCGACCGCGCCTCGCTCTACGTCGAGGACCGCGGCATCGGCATCAGCGCCGACCAGCTCCACGACCTGAACGACCGACTCGCCACGCCGCCGCAGGTGGACGTGGCGGTCTCCCGGATGATGGGTCTCGTCGTGGTCGCCCGGCTGGCAGCCCGGCACGGCGTCAAGGTCGAGCTGCGGCCCGCCGCCGACCGGGGCACCGTCGCCGACGTCACGTTGCCCACCACGGTCCTGGTCCCGCGCGCCCTCGCCGGACGCGGCGGACCGGTCCCGGCCCTCCCGGCCGCCGGCCCCCAGCACGGCGGTCCCGCGCCGGCGTTCGGCGGCGGCCCGCAGCAGGGTGGCCTCGCCGCGGCGTTCGGCGGCGGTCCGCAGCAGGGCGGTCCCGCCCCGGCGTTCGGCGCCGGCCCGGCCCCGGCGTTCGGCGCCATGGCCGCGCTCGGCAACGGCCCGCACACCCCGCCGCCGGCCCCGCACCCCGGCGCCTCCGGCAACCAGGTCACGCTCGGCGGCCGGTCCTTCGACCCGGGCCACCGCAACGGCGCCGGCACCCCGGCGAACGCCGGTCGCGCCATGCCGGCCTGGTCCGACCTGACCGGGGCCAACGCGAGCGCCGGTGACGGCTACCCGCCGCGGGCCTCGAACGGCCAGCCGATCGACCCGCTGCCCCAGCGGCGCAACCCGGGCGACGGCGACCCCGCCGTCACCGGCCAGCAGCCGGCGATCCCGCGTCAGCTCCCCAGCAGCCCCGAGGCGCGGCCCTACAACCCGCCGCCGGTCTCCGCGCCGCCGATCCCGCCGGTGTCCGCGCCGCCGCTGCCGCCGGTCTCCGGCGCCCCGGCCGGGGGCCACCCGTTCGCCGGCCGCCCGGTGTCCGCCGCGCCGGTCTCCGGGCACCCGGTCTCGGGCGACCCGTACCAGGTCGACCCCTACTCGGGTCGCCCGGTGTCGGCCGTGCCGGTCTCCGGCACCCCGCTGCCGACCCGCCCGGTGTCGGCCGCGCCGGTCTCCGGCACCCCGCTCCCGACCCGTCCGGTCTCGGCCGCGCCGGTCTCCGGTCCGACGGCCGACGGCCGCCCGGCCTCCACGCCGCCGGTCGAGCGGCTGCCCTCGCGTCCGGCGCCCGCGCCGCACGTCGGCGCGCCGCCGGTCTGGCCGCCGGTCACCCAGGCCCAGGCGCCCGCGCCGGTCGCGCCGGAGCGCACCGCCGGCGGCATGGACATGACCACCGAGCTGCCCCGGGTCCCGCGGTCCGAGACCCCGTCGGCGGCGGAGCAGCAGGCCGCCGCACCGCCGGCCATGCCGCAGCAGTCGGCCCCCGCGCCGCGGCCGGTCGCGCCGCAGCAGGCCGGCAACCGCCAGCGGTACGCGGACGAGACGATGGAGCTGCCGATCTTCCGGGAGCTCGAGTCGGCGTGGTTCCGCACCCGCCGGCCGGGTTCGCCCGAGGAGTCGGCGGCGCCGGCCGCGGCGGCTCCGGCGAACGGCGCCGCGACGCAGCAGTTCGCCAAGGTGGACACCGCCGGTCGGCCCGTGCCGCAGGCGACACCAGCAACGACAGGTAACACACCGATGGCACACACTCCGACGGCCGGCGGAGCACCCCGGGACAACCGGGCGGCGAACGGGAACGGCCGTCCCGCGTACCCCGGCGGGTTGCCCACCCGGCAGCCCACGGCGCCGCAGCAGTCGTCGCCGTGGCAGACCGCGGCCGACGACGGATGGCGTGCCGCCTCGGCGGCCACCGAGGTCCCGGTCGCGGAGACCACCCAGAAGGGCCTGCCGAAGCGGACGCCGATGGCACAACTCGTGCCGGGCAGCATCGACAAGCCGGCGCCGGCGGTCCAACGGCGGACGCCGGAGGCGGTCCGAGGTCTGCTCTCGGCCTACCATCGGGGTGTCCAGCGGGGGCGTAACCACCCGACCGACAGCAACACGACCGGCCCGGAGGGCACTCCGGGCGGGCAGCAGTCCTCGCAGTCTGGCTCAGGCCCGGTGGCCGGGAGCGGGCAGAAGGAGCAACAAGGATGACTACTACCCAGGATCTCGGATGGCTGCTCGCCAACTTCGCCGACCGGGTGCCAGGAGTGGCGCACGCGGTCGCGGTCTCGGCCGACGGCCTGCTTCTCGCCTCGTCCCGTGACCTTCCGCGGGACCGCGCCGACCAGCTCGCGGCGATCGCGTCCGGCCTGGTCAGCCTCACCCAGGGCGCGGCGCGCTGCTTCGAGGGCGGGGCGGTGCTGCAGACAGTCGTCGAGATGGACAACGGCTTCCTGTTCCTGATGTCCATCTCCGACGGCTCGTCGTTCGCGGTGCTCGCGGCGCGTAGCTGCGACGTGGGCCAGGTCGGGTACGAGATGGCCCTGCTCGTCGACCGGGTGGGTGACGCCCTGACGCCACAGCCGCGCACGGCTGTGGGGATGATGGGCTGAATGACGCGCTGGCCGGTGGGTCAGGAGCGGGAACAACAACGACAGCGACGGGTGTCACCGGGGCGAGCCGGTGTCGGGTACGAGGGAGGTGAGCGGCGACATGGCGGATCGTGACGAACCGACCGGAGCGTTGGTCCGGCCGTACGCCGTGACCCGTGGTCGTACCCGTCCTCGGCTCGACATCGCCCTGGAGGCGCTCGTCGAGACGACGGTGCGCGGCCGAGCGGTGGCCACTGGAAACGGTGGCCAAGGCCGTGAACACCAGTACATAGCCGCGTTGTGTGACGGACGTGTGCAGTCGCTCGCCGAGATCGCGGCGCGGATGCAGCTTCCGCTCGGCGTGGCCCGGGTGCTCATCGCCGACATGGCGACGGATGGCCTGGTCGCGGTCCACGAGCCGACCATTCTGGACGACTCCGACGACGCGGTGGGCACTGAATTGCTGGAGAGGGTGCTGAGTGGACTTCGCAGGCTCTGACATGTCGCACCGGCCGCCGGTGCCGAGCGGACGCGTGACGTCGGCGAAGATCGTTATCGCCGGTGGTTTCGGCGTCGGCAAGACGACGCTGGTCGGCTCGGTCTCGGAGATCACGCCGCTGACCACGGAGGCGATCATGACCTCCGCCGGCGTGGGCGTCGACGACACCCGGCAGGTGCCGGGCAAGACGACGACCACGGTGGCGATGGACTTCGGTCGTATCTCGATCGACCGTGACCTGATCCTGTACCTCTTCGGTACGCCGGGTCAGACGCGGTTCTGGTTCATGTGGGACGAACTGGTCCGGGGTGCGATCGGCGCGGTGGTGATGGTGGACACCCGCCGGCTCGCCGACTGCTTCGCCGCCATCGACTTCTTCGAGCATCGGCGGCTGCCGTACCTGGTGGCCATCAACTGCTTCGACGGCATGCAGTACCACGACCCGCAGGACGTCCGGGACGCGCTGGCGATCTCCCGCGACGTGCCGGTGGTGCCCTGCGACGCCCGTAACCGGGAGTCGACGAAGCACGTGCTGATCTCGCTGGTCGAGTACGTGCTCACCATGCGGCGCTCGCGGGCCGTCGCGCCCGCCTGACCGACGCGCGGAAGCGCCCGGCGGCCATGTGCCACCGGGCGCTTCGTGCTGTCCGTCGCCGGACGGGGGACGGACAGCACGAACCGTCCGGCGGGGACGGTCCGGGCGCTCGGCGGTCAGGCGTACCGGGCCCAGCCGCCCTGGGACACCTGGTAGACGCCGAGCGAGTCGGCCTCCATGCCTCCGTGCCGGTCGGCGGTGAACGCGTATCCACCGGCGATGCCCTCGGTCATCTGGGTCTGCAGGAACGCCCGCAGCCGGCCACGGTCGAGGCTCGTCGCCTTCCGGGCCGCCGCCGCGAGGAGCTGGAGCGCGTCCGCCGCGTACGGGGCGAAGCCCACCGAGGAGCCGTGCTTCTGGGTGTAGCGGTAGTCGAAGTCCCGCCGGGCCACCAGTGCCCCGCTGGTGGCGGTCAACGCGGAGCCGCCCAGACAGGCCGGATGCACCGCGTAGGCGCCCTCGACGGCCTTCGCGTTGGCGCCGCGCAGCGTGTCGTCCACCACCGCGCCGGCGTCGAAGAAGAGCGCGCCCCGGTGGCCGGCGCGCCGCAGCTCCCGCGCCGCCGTGCCGGAGTCGGGTGCGGTGGCCCAGACGACGACGCCGTCCGGATCCGCGGCGACGGCCCGTTCGGCGGCGGCCCGGAAGCTCTGCCCGCCGCCGGGCAGCCGCACCGTGCGCGCCAGGTCCACGCCGCTGCGGTCCAACGCGTCCTTCAGCGCCCGTACGCCGGAGTCGCCGTGCGGCCCGTCCTCGGCCAGCAGGACCACCCGCCGGACCCGCTGCGACTCGAGCAGGTCCACCATCCGCCGGGCCATGTCGGTAGCGTCCGGGGTGAGCTTGAAGCTGAACGTGCGGTCGGAGAGCGGCAGCACGATGCGGTCGGAGAAGCCGAGCGCCAGGAACGGCGTCTTGAGCCGCTGGGCGGCCGCCGCGAGGGCCGTGGCGGTGTCACCGAGGACGCCGCCGACCAGGGCGTGCGCCCCGGCGCGGGTCATCTCGGCGGCGTGCCGGGCGGCGACCTCCAGGTCGCTGCCGTTGTCCCGGATCTCCAGCCGGACCGACCGCATCAGGTTTCCGACCGGGATGCCGGAGCGGTTCAGCGTCTCCGCCGCGATCTCCAGGGCGCGCCGCTGCGCCACCGCGAGTGCCGCGCCGCGTCCGCTCAGCTCCAGGCTGGCGCCGACGACCAGATTCTGGTCACCGGGTGCGCTGCTGTTCCCGCCCGCGTCCGGCCGCTGACCCTGCGGCCCGCAGCCCGCGAGCAGCAGGCTGCCGGCCGCGGCCGCGAGGACGCCCCGTCGGGTGAGCACGGTGGAGTCGAATGCCGGTGTCGCCAATGGAGTCGCCTTCCCACCCCGGCGAACACGCGCCGCCGCTGGTCCGCCGGGTATGTTCCCGGCCGGCCGGACCCGGCGTCAAATTATCCGGGTGTGGGCAGGAACACCCGCGGTGCGACAGGTGGTCAGGACCGGTAGCCCGCCGAGCGGTACTCGTATTCCCGCTCGTCGTCGCGGTCACCGGTGTCCCGGCTGAAGTCCCAGCCGCCGGCCGCCTCACGACCCGGTCGACCGCCGACGGCGAAACCGCCGATCTCCTGACCGCGCCGCCACCCCCGGAAGTAGCCGGTGGTGTTCTCGGCGAGGCTGGCCGCGTTGCGGACGATCCGCAGTGGACGCTCCTCACGCAGCGGCGAGCCCGGCACCAGGTTGGCCTGCGGGACCCGCTTGGGCAGGCCGGCCTTGGTCTCCGCGCCGATCGACGGGCGGGCCGCCTGCTCGGCGGCCTGCCAGCCGGTGTCGGCGGTGGTCGCCCACTCCAGGTCGGCCTCGTCGCCGTGGCCGACGAACCAGGCGGACTTGGCCTGCGCGAAGATCAGCAGGTCGCCGTCGCCCTCGTCGGAGACCGGCGGGGGCCGGTGCTCCTTCGGCGCGGGACGCCGCTCCAGCGGGGCGGGCATCTCGGCGCGGGCGATCGTCCGGGCCGGGTCGCCCCGGTCGACCAGCCGCAGCGGCGGCGTGTCGAGGCCCGGGTCGGTCGGCCGGTCCAGCTCGGTGCGCAGCGCCCGGTCGGCCAGCGGCGGCGGCTCGACCAGCCGCAGCATCGGGGGCTCCGGCGGCAGGTCGTCGGCGAGCCACGGCGGGGTGACCCGGCCCGGGTCGCTCGGCGCGTCCACGCTCCGCCCGTACGGGTAGGCGGGCGCCTCCCGCTCCCGGTCGGCCTGCTCGTCGGCGTTGTTGACCAGCGGCCAGTTGGCACGCGAGCCGGGCGGTGCGGGTTCCGGCGCGGCGGCCGGGCGCGGGTTCGGCACCGGGATGCTCAGGTCGGTGGCGCTGAACCCGCCGGTCGGCGGTTCGGCCGGAGTGGTCTTCGGGCGCGGCGGGATGATCGTGCGCTGTCGCTCGGCCCGCGCCTTGTTGATCGCGGCGGTGGTCAGCGTCGGGCGGAACGGCTCACCGGCCTCGGCCGGCGGCACCGCGCCGCGCTGGGCCGGGGCGAACGGGGTGATCCCGGGCGGCGGCGGGGGCGGCGCGGAGACCGGCCGGTTGGTCGGTCCGTCCACCCGGGAGGGCAGTGGGGCGCCGGTCGGCTCGGGACGGCTCGGCGGCGCGGACATCGGCCGGCCCAGTGCCGCCGCCGGGGCGACGGGGGTGGCGACCGGGGCCGGGGCGACCGGCGGCGGCGCGACGGGTGCGGGTGCCACCGGCGGCGGGCCGAGCGGTCGGGGCGCGGTCGGGGCGGCCGGACCGGACACCGGCTCCGGACGGCTGCGCCGCCCACCCGGGACCGGCTCGGGGCGGCTGCGCCGACCCGCGGACGCGGCGGCGTCGGACTCCGGTTCGGGGCGGCTGCGCCGGCCGGCCGGCTCGACGACCGGCTCCGGCTCCGCCGGGCGCACCGGACGCAGTCCGGTGGGCGCGGTCAGCTCGTCGACCGGCTCGCCTCGGCGGGCGGCGGCCCGGCGACCGGCGGCCGGCGCGGGGGTGGCCCGCTCGGCCAGCGCGCCCACCAGCGCGTCGCAGCCGGCGTCACAGGCCCGGACGGACGCGACGGCCTGCCGCACCGTCTCGGCGACGGCGGCGGTGAGCACCCGGTTGACGGTGGCCCGCCGGGGCGTCTCGGAGATGGCGACCCGTAACGCGGTCACCGCCTCGGTGACGGTGTCGGCGTCGGCCAGGCCCTCGGCGGCCAGGTGCGCGGTCACCGCGTCGGTGGCCGCGCCGATGTCCCGGCCGCGGCCGGCGCCGGTCAGCATGCCCGGCTCGGGCAGCGCGTCGAGCACCGCCAGGGCGACCGGCTCGGCCGGGTCGGGGTAGGCCCGCAGCGCGGCCGGGTAGAGCTCGCGCAGCACCTCGCGCAGCGTCACCGCGGCCGAGTGCCGCCCGCTGGCGAGGGCCGCGTGCGCGGACAGCACCTGCTTGTAGCCGGCGAGGTCGCGCGGCGTGGGGAGGCTCACCGCGGAGAGCGCGCCGGCCTGCAGGGCCCGCGCGAGCCCGACCGCGCGGCGCTCGGCCGGCGGGGACTGCATCTCCTCGAGGGAGTCGTCGTCGGCGAAGCGCTCGGCGAAGTCGTCGACCGCGTCGTCGTCCGCGATCGCCAGCGGCCGGCCGGCGGCGCTGAGCAGCGAGGTGACGGTGTGGTCGTCGCTGTCCGCGGCGATCGCCGCGCCGGCCGGTCCGCCGGACCGCTCCACCAGCAGCGCGACCAGCCGGGCGTAGCCGGCGGGCTCGTCACCGATCTCACAGACGTGCAGAAGACGGCCTGCGTCGTCGACCACAGCGGACGTCAGCGTCGTTCCGGCCGAAGCCGATCGGTCGGCCGGATCTGCCGAGGCCAGACCGCAGTACACGCGCACGAGCGCCACGGCGTCGTCCTCCTCCCGGGACACAGGTGTCTTGTTCTGCCAGAGACTGATGCTCCCCGCTCCGGGTCAGTCGCGCCAGTCCACAACGGCAGAGATCTTGCCGACAATGGTGCGCCAACCCAGACTTGCGGTTTGTGCCCCGATTTTCTTCAACCGGCGGCGACCCAGGAAACCACCGAGCCCGCCGTTGACGGAAGCCCGCAGCGCCTCGTCCAGATCGTCCAGGCTGGAGCCGGCGGAGAGCATGTCGAGCACGGCCGGTAGCCGCAGGGCGTACGCCAGGTCACGGGCGATCTCGCCGGCCTCGATCAGGAGCGCGGGATCCCACGCGTCGTGCCCGCCGCGAAGGTTCTCCACGACCAGGTCGAGTTCGTAGGTGTCCTCGTCCAGCGGGGCGATGTCGGCCGGTTCCAGCCGTTCGGACAGTTCATTCCAACTGTCCAGCTGGGACAGGTCGTTGGGCGCACCGGAACGGATGAAAGTGACCAGTGACTCCGGCGTCTTGAACAGCAGCAGCCGGCCCTTGTGGGTGAGGAAGACCGGCACCTCCTCGTCGCCGGCGGCGTCGTCCTCGTCCGCCTCGTCCTCGTCCGCCTCGGAGTCCGCGTCCGCGTCCGCGTCCGCGTCCGCGTCCGCGTCGGCCTCGGCGTCCAGGTCGGCCTTCCCGGCCGTCCCGGCGCGCTTGCCGTCCTTCTTGTCGTCCTCGTCGTCCTCCTCGGCGGAGAGGGCGGCGAACTCCTCGTCGAGGATCACCACCTCCTCGTCGTCCTCGGTCTCGACGACCTGGCGGCGGGCCAGGAAGGGGTCGTCCAGGTCGCGCTCGGCGACGTCGGTCGGGGTCAGCTCGCGCGCCGACCGGTAGGCCCGCAGCGTGTAGCCGGTGCCGGCGGGCAGTGCGATCTCCACCGGGTCGATGCGCACCTCGTCCCAGAGCGCGCGGTCCGCCGCCGGGCGGTCGACCTCGACCTCGTCTGCTGCGGCCGGCGTCTCGGTGTCGTCGAGCTCGGGCTCGTCGGCGTCGGGCCGTTGGGGCGACTGGCGGGCCACGCTGACCTCCGTGTGCGTTCGGGTGCCCACCCGGCGGCGTCGCGCCGCCGAGTGACTCTGCGCACATACCCTAGTGGGCGACCCGTTCCGGGCGGGAGCCGCACCCCGGTGGCGTCCCGAAGCGCGGACAAGTAGGCTTTCTACCTATGAGGGCGCAGGCGCTGCACGGACACCTGGACGCGCTGCTGCTGGCCGTGCTGGAGCAGGGCTCGCTGCACGGCTACGCGATCATCGAGGCGCTGCGGGCGCGCAGCGGCGGCACGCTGGACCTGCCGACCGGCACCATCTATCCGGCGTTGCGCCGGCTGGAACGGGCCGGCCTGGTGGCCAGCTCGTGGAGCACGGTCAACGGCCGGGAACGCCGCACCTACCAGCTCACCGAGGCCGGCGGCCGGGCGCTCGCCGGGGAACGGGCCGGCTGGCGCGAGTTCAGCGCCACCGTCGGTCGCTTCCTCGGCGCGGACGAGCCGCCCGCGACGCCGGCCTGACCCGCGCCTCACCGGCGGGCCAACCGTGGACCGCGTGTGCTGAGCAGCCACCAGCGGGCCGAGCGGGCCAGCGCGAACCACGCCGCCGACACCACCACCGCCCCGATGATCATCGGGGGCCAGGTCAGCGCGGCGTCCCACAGCCGGACCGACCAGCCGAACAGCGCGCCCCCGGCGACCGCGCCGACCGCCAGCCCGCCGGTCAGCCCGAAGCCGACCACCCGGGCCGCCCGGAGGACGCCGGGCGACGCCCACCGGGCGGCCAGCACGCCGAGCAGCAGCCCGGCCAGCGCCAACCCGGCCACCAGCCCCCAGATGCCGTTGAGCGCGGCGGAGAGCAGCAGGTAGCCGGCCGGCGGGCGCGGGCCGGCGCTCCAGCTCGACCCCCGCCAGGTCAGGTCGCCGGCGGCCATCAGCACCACCGCCACCGCGAGCGTGCGCAGCGCCAACCCGCGCAGCGCACCGGCCGCCAGCTCGGCCTGGAAACCGGGCAGGAGCTGGGCCACGCTGCCGAACTCGGCCACCGCCCGCCGCTCGGCCTCCGCCCGCGGCAGGCCACCCTCCCGGTACGCCTCGGCGGCGTCCTCCAGCGCGTGCCGCGCCTCGGTCAGCAGGTCGGCCTTGAGCCGGGTCGGCCCGTGCAGCCGCCCGGACAGCTCGCGCAGCCGGTCCTCGACCCGTGCCCCCTGATCCACGCGCATGGCACCAGCCTGCCACCGTCGAGCCCCGGCCGCGTCCGGGAGATCCCCGACCCGGCTCAGGGGGAGAGCGCGAGGTACCCGCGCTCGGCCGCCTCCTGGCGCAGCCACTGCTCCCGGTACCAGCCGGGCCGCGCCACCAGCTCGTCGTGCCGGCCGCGCTGTGCCACCCGGCCGTCCTCCAGCACCACGATCTCGTCCAGCCCGGCCAGGCCGCTGAGCCGGTGACTGATCAGCAGCACCGAGTGCCCGGCCGGCGTGGCGGCGAGCGCGGAGGCGAGCACCGCGTCGGCCGCCGTCGGGTCGAGACCCTCGGTCGGCTCGTCCAGCACCAGCACCGGCGGGGCGGCCAGCAGCGCCCGGGCCAGTGCGAGCCGCTGCCGCTGCCCGCCGGAGAGCTGCCCGCCCTGCTCGCCGACCACGGTGTCCCACCCGTCGGGCTGGTCGCGTACCCAGTCCAGGAGCCCGGCCGCCCGGGTGGCCCCGGTCAGCTCCGCCTCGCCCGCGTCCGGCCGGCCGAGCAGCAGGTTCTCCCGCACCGTGGCGTGGAAGACGTACGCCTCGGCGAGCAGGCCGCCGACCAGCCGCGGCAGGTGCTCGGCGGGGAGGTCGGCGACCGGGGCGCCGTCGACGGTGACCCGGCCGGCGGCGGGGCGTACCGCGCCGGTGAGCGTCGCGGCGAGCGTGCTCTTGCCGGCCCCGCTCGGCCCGACCACGGCCACCCGGCGGCCGGCCGGCAGGTCCAGGTCGAACCCGGCCAGCGCGGGCGCGGCGCCGGCCCGGTAGCGGACCGTCACGCCCTCGAACCGCACGTGGTGGCCGCCCGACGCCGGGGGCGCGGTGGCGGCCGGCGGCGTCGCGGCGGGCTCGGTGAGCAGGTCGGCCACCCGGGCCAGCCCGGCCCGGAGCTGGGTGCGCTGCCGGGCGGCGGCGACCAGGGCGAGGGCCACCTCGACGGCGGCCAGCGTGCCCACCGCGAGCACACCCACCAGCACGCCGCCCACCCCGGCGCGCAGCGCCACGACCACCACCGCGGCGGCGGTGAGGCCGCCCACCAGCACGCCGGCCGCGTCCACCGCGAAGCCGGTCGCGGCGAGCCGGCGTTCCAACCGGGCCAGCCGGCCGGCCCGCCCCCGCGCGGCGGCCAGCGCGGCGTCGGTCGCCCCGAAGGCGGCCAGGTCGGCGGCGCCGTGGGTGAGGTCGACCGCGTCCACCGCGAGCGCGCCGCGCAGCGGGGCCACCTCGTCGGCGGCCCGGCGGGTGAGCCGGGTGGCGAGCGCGGGCAGCGCCACCCCGGCCACCAGCAGGCCGAGCGCGAGGACGCCGGCGGCCGGCGGCGAGATCAGCGCCGCGCCGCCGACCGCGAGCACGCTGACCAGCGCCGCCGCGGACCCCGGCACGAGCACGCGCAGGAGCAGGTCCTGGGCCGCCTCCACGTCGGAGACCAGCCGGCTGAGCGCGTCCCCGGTGCGACGGTCGGCGGACTCTCGCCGGGCGGCGAGCGTGGCGTAGACCCGGGCCCGGACGTCGGTGACCATGCGGAGCACGGCGTCGTGCCCGGCGAGCCGCTCGGTGTAGCGGAAGACGCCCCGGCCGACCGCGAGCGCCCGTACCGCGACGATCGCCACGGTCAACCGGTCGAGCGGCGGCCGGCCGGCGGCGCTCATCAGCAGCCAGGTGGCGGTCGCCATCAGCGCCAGCCCGGCGAACTCGGTCGCCGCGGCGAGCAGCCCGGCGCCCAGCAGGCGGCCCAGGTAGGGCCGGGCCAGCCGCAGCACCGCCCGCTCGGCGCCGGGACGGGCCGGCGCCGGCGGCTCCGGCGATCCGGACGGCCGCACCGGAACCCCGGTCGGCCCGCCGGGCTCGCGGCCCACCGGGGTCACGCCGTCGCCCGCCGTCATCGGGTCACCTCTCGGGCGTCGTGGTGGCCCCGGGCCACGCCGAGCGGACTCACCGGGTCACCGCCGGGTCGGTGGCGGTCGGGCGCAGCTCGGTGACCCGGCCGTCGGAGACGCGCAGGATCCGGTCGGCGTCGGCCAGCAGCGCCGGCCGGTGCGCGACCAGCAGCGCGGTCCGGCCGGCGACCAGCCGCCGGGTGGCGGTCAGCACGACCGCCTCGCTGGCGCTGTCCAGCCGGGCCGTCGGCTCGTCGAGCAGCACCAGCGGGGCGTCCCGGAGGAACGCCCGGGCCAGCGCCACCCGCTGCCGCTGCCCGCTGGACAGGCCGTGGCCGCGTTCGCCGAGCACGGTGTCGAGCCCGTCGGGCAGGGCGTCGACCACCTCGTCCAGCGCCGCGTCGGCGACCGCGCCGGCCAGCGCGGCGTCCGGAGTGGCCGGCGCGCCGAGGCGGATGTTGTCGGCCAGCGACCCGGCGAACAGGTGCGCCCGCTGCGGCACCCAGGCCAGCTCGCGACGCCAGGCGTCCAGGTCGACGCCGGCCAGGTCGACGCCGTCCACGGTGACCCGGCCGGCGGTCGGGGCGACGAAGCCGAGGAGCAGGTTGAGCAGCGTGCTCTTGCCGGCGCCGCTGGGGCCGATGACGGCAACCCGCTCGCCGGGGCGGATGGTCAGCGTGACGTCGCGCAGCGCGGTGGTCCGGTCGTACGCGACGGTCACGCCCTCGAAGCGGATCTCGCCCCGGCCGGTCGGCGCCGTGCCCCCGGCGGTGGCCGGGGCGGTCGGCGCGTCGACGGCGGAGAGCGTGAGCGCCTCGTCCAGCGCGGTGAGGCCCTCCATGCTGGCGTGGAACCGGCTGCCGGCGGCCCGCAACGGCAGGTACGCCTCCGGCGTGAGCAGCAGCACCAGCAGCGCGGTGGAGAGCGTGATCCCGCCGCCGAGCAGCCGGATGCCGACCGGCACCGCGACCAGAGCCACGGAGAGCGTGGCGACCAGTTCCAGGACCAGCGCGGACAGGAACGCGATCCGCAGCGTCCGCATGGTGGCCTGGCGGTGGCCGTCGGCCATCCGGCGCACCACGTCCACCTGGGCCCGGGCGCGGCCGAACGCGCGCAGCGTGGGCAGCCCGGCGACCATGTCGAGGAAGTGCCCGCCGAGCAGCGACAGCCGCCGCCACTGGCGCTCGGTGGCGGCCTGCGCCTGCCAGCCGAGCAGCGCCCCGAAGACCGGGATGAGAGGGAGGGTCAGCGCGATGATCAGCGCCGAACTCCAGTCGGCGAACACGATCCGGGCCAGCACCGCCGCCGGCACGGTCACGCTCAGCACGAGCTGCGGCAGGTAGCCGGTGAAGTAGGGGTCGAGCGCGTCCAGGCCGCGACCGGCGAGCGTGGCGAGCTGCCCGGCCCGCCGGCCGGCGACCCAGGTGGGGCCGTGCCGCCCGACCGCGCGCAGCAGGTCCGCCCGCAGCGTCGCCTTGACCGTCGCGGCGGCCCGCGCCGCCACCGTGCCCTGCGCCCAGCTCACCAGCGCCCGGGCGGCGACCGCCGCGAGGAGACCGGCCAGCGCCGCCCGGTGCAGCCGCCCGTCGATCGCGGTGGCCAGCAGCGTGGCCAGCGCGGTGGCCTGGGCGACCACCAGCAGCGCGGTGAGCCCGCCCAGCACCGCGAGCACGGCGAGGTCGCGCCGGGCCGCGGGGACCCGGCGCAGCAGACGCGGGTCGAACGGGCGGCGGTTCACCAGTACACCGGTGCCCTGCCGTCGATCCGTCCCCGGAACACCCACCAGCACATCGCCTGAAAGCCTAGTAGGGCCGGCACGAGCGGCAGCACGAGCCAGCCCAGCAGCGCCAGCGTCGGGCGGCTGGCGGCCGCCTCGGCGACGGTGAGCGACGTCGCCGGGTCGGTGGTGGAGATCAGGATCCGGGGCCAGAGCGCGGCCCCGACCAGCGGCGCGGGCAGCGCCAGCGCCGTCGCGGTGGCGGCGAAGGCCACCCCGGCCCGGCCCCGGCGCAGCGCCGCACGGGCCACCAGCAGCGCCGCCACCAGCGCCACCGGCAGGAGTACGGCGACCGCCGGTCGCGCCACGGCGGCGCGTACCCGGTCGGAGAGCAGGCCCAGGACGGTGGCCGTGCCGATCGCGGTGAGCGCGGCGGGCACCAGGCCGCGGGCCAGCCTGGCGAGCGCCGGCGCGTCGGCGGCCGGCAGCCGGAGCGTGAGGAAGGTCGCACCGTGCAGCGCGACCAGCGCGACCAGGGTCAGCCCGGCGGCGGCCACGAACGGGGTGACCACGTGACCGACGCCGGCCACGTGCCCGTCGGCGGTGAGCGGCACGCCCTGGAGCAGGCCGCCGAGCAGCGCGCCCCAGCCCAGCGCGGCGAGCACGCTGCCGACCACCACGAGCCGGTCCCAGCCGGCCCGGGCCGCCTCGCCGCCGGCCCGGCCGCGCAACTGCACCCCGGCGGTGACCAGCACCACCCCGGCCAGCGCGCCGAGCACCACCGGGTAGAAACCGGAGAGCAGTTCCCCCTCCAGCGTGGGGAAGGCGCCGAACAGGATGCCGACCGCGGCCACCAGCCAGACCTCGTTGCCGAGGAAGAACGGGCCGACGGCGGTGAGCGCGACCCGGCGGGCGAGCGCGTCGCCCGGTCCGGTGCCGGCGCGCCGGGCCAGCAGCAGGCCGACGCCGTAGTCGTAGCCGCCGAGCACCAGGTAGGTGGCGAAGAAGAGGCCGAGCAGGGCGTACCAGGCGAGTTCCATGGTGGGCTCCCTCAGGCGAACACGGGCTGGTGGTGGTCGTCGGGCTCGGGCGCGGGCGGCCGGCCGAGCAGCGGGTCGCGCGCGCCCCGGGCGGCGTGCCGGGCCAGCAGCACCCAGTTGGTGACGGTGAGCGCGCCGAGCAGCAGGCTGAACCCGATCAGCGAGGCGAGCATCAGCCCGGCCGGGACCGGGGAGACGGCCTGCGCGGTGGGCAGCAGCCCGTACGCCACCCAGGGCTGGCGGCCCACCTCCCGGGCGATCCAGCCGAGCAGCACCGCCACGAACGGCAGCGGCAGGCCGAGCAGGACCAGCCAGAGCGGGAACCGCAGCCGGATGATCCAGTCGCGCCAGAGCAGCGGCAGCAGGAGCCAGACGCAGCCCAGCGCGAAGCCGATCAGGATCATGAAGCCGAGACCGACGCTGGACAGCACCGGCGGATCCCAGTCGCCGGGGCCGAACCGGGCGGTCCAGTCGGCCACCACCGCGTCCCGGTCCGGGCCGCCGCCGAACTTGGTGGGCTGGAGCTGCCCGACCGGGCCGAACTGGGCGAAGCCGAAGCCCTGCAACGCGCTGACCGCGAGCGCCGCGGTGACCAGCCCGAGCCGCAGCGAGGTGCGGAACAGCGCGAAGTCGGGGGTGCCGCGTAGCAGGTGCCAGGCGCTGACCGCGGCCATCAGCAGGCCGCCGGTGACCAGGCTCGCGGAGACCACGTGCCCGAACGCGAAGCCGAACGTGGGGTTGGTGAGCAGCGCACCGAAGTCGGTGAGGTGGGCGACGCCGTCGCGCACCTCGTAGCCGACCGGGTGCTGGAGCCAGGCGTTCGCCACCATGATCCAGAACGCCGAGGCGTACGCGGTGATCGCGACGCCCCAGAGCAGCGCCAGGTGCAGGCCGCGCCGCAGCCGGTGCCAGCCGAAGATCCACATGCCGAGGAACGTGGACTCCAGGAAGAACGCCACGAGCGTCTCGATGGCCAGTGGCGCCCCGAACACGTTGCCCACGTAGCGCGAGAGGCCGCTCCAGTTCAGCCCGAACTGGAACTCCATCACGATCCCGGTGGCGATGCCGAGCACGTAGTTGATCACGTAGAGCTGGCCCCAGAAGCGGGTCAGCCGCTCGTACACCGGCTTGCCGGTGAGGTAGCCGGCGGTCTGGAGCCCGACCAGCAGGGTGACCAGGCCGAGCGTGACCACCACGAAGAGGAAGTGCAGCGAGGTGGTGGTGGCGAACTGGAGGCGGGCGAGGAGCAGGGGATCCACGGCGGTTCTCCCACGGGTTGGTTCGCTTGTCATAGCGAGCCTACACGTAGCTTGCCTACCTATCTGGATGCGCGAACCCGGAGAAGCCCCGTAGGGGTCGTCAGCTCAGGAACAACGAGATCGGCAGCGCGACGAGCGTGCCGGCCACCGCCAGCGCGGTCGCCCCCAGCACCCGGGGCGGGCGGTCCGCGACCAGCAGGCGCTGCACGCGTACGTCGAGATCCCGGTCGCCGATGCCGAGCGTGCCGGCCGGCGTCACCCGGTGCCCGGCGGCGGCGAACCGGCGCAGCGCGCCGGCCAGCGGCTCGTCCGCGTGCAGCTCCCGGGCCTTGTCGTCGGCGCGCATCTCGACCAGCAGCGCCACCCGCGCGTGCGCGTCGCGCACCCAGCGGAACCACGGCAGCGCCCGGCACAGCGCGGTGAACGGCAGCAGCACCAGATCGTGCCGCTCCTGGGCGTGCGCCCGCTCGTGGGTCAGCACCGCCGCCAGCTCCGCCGGGTCGAGCAGGTCGACCGTGCCGGCGCTCACCACCACCCGGGGCCGCACCCCGGGCAGGCAGTACGCCGCCGCGCTCGGATGGTCGAGCACCAGCGCGCCGGGCACCGTCGGGTCGCGCCGGGCGACCAGGCTGAGCAACTCCCGGTGCTGGCGCTGGGCGCGGACCGCGCCGTGCACCGCGCGCACGGTCGTGGTGAGCAGCACCGCGCCGATGCCGAAGCCCACCCCGACCAGGCCCAGGTGCGCCGCGCCCACCCCGGGCGGCAGCGTGCCGTGGGCCAGGTCGTCGGCGAGCGCCAGCAACGCGCCCCCGGTCGGCCGGTCGTAGGCGGCGAGACCCACCGCCATCGGCAGGCCCATCGCGGAGAGACCGAGCGCCAACCCGACCGCCTGCCAGCAGACGATCGCCACCCGGGGCGCGCGCCACGTCCACCGCGCGGCGGCGAGGACCTGCGCGGTCAGCCAGCAGGCCAGGATGGTCGCGGCGAAGTGCACGGCGTACGCCACGGTGGCCGCCCTACCGGTCCGTCGCCTCGTCGAGCGCCGACCCGGCGGACCGCCGCGGGTCCTCGACCCGGTCGGTCAGCCCGGCGTTCGGGGCTGTTCCGGCGGCCTCGGCGCCGAGCGCCGCGCGCAGCACCTCCGCCTCGGTGCCGGTCACCGAGCGGGCGAAGCGCACCAGCGCGGCGTCCCGGCTGCCGCCGAGGTCGAGCGCGTCGAGCATGAGCTGGGCGATGTGCGCCTCGCGGGTGGCGGCGGGCCGGTAACGCCAGGCCCGCCCCTCCCGCTCGCGCTGCACCATGCCCTTGCCGGCGAGCCGGTCGAGCACCGTCATGACCGTGGTGTAGGCCAGCTCACGCCCGTCCAGGGCGTCGGCGACCTCGCGCACGGTCACACCGTCGGACGTGGCGGGCACCGAGTCCCACAGCACGTCCATCACCGCACGCTCAAGGTCCCCCAGCCGAGTCACCCGTCAATCCTACCCCGCGTAGTAGACCGGTCTCAGACGCCCTTGGGGTGCCAGACCGTCTTGGTCTCCAGCAGCGTGGTCATCCGGGTCAGGCCCGGATCGACGTGCCAGTCGTGATCGGCCGGGGCCGGCCGGAGCACCCGCTTGAGGTTCTCCGCGGCCTTGACCTCCAGCTCCACCGCCAGCTCGGCGTCGGTCACGCCGGTCAGGTCGACGGCGTTGACGTCCATGTGCGCGGCCAGCGTCGGCGCGGTCTCGGTGATCTTCCCGGTGAGGATGTTGACCACCCCGCCCGGCAGGTCGGAAGTGGCCAGCACCTCGGCCAGCGTCACCGCCGCCAGCGGCGCCGCCGGGGAGGCGGCCACCACCACGGTGTTGCCGCTGACGATCGCCGGGGCGATCACGCTGACCAGCCCGAGCAGCGCCGGCGTCTCGGGCGCCACCACGGCCACCACGCCGGTCGGCTCCGGCGCCGACAGGTTGAAGTACGGGCCGGCCACCGGGTTCGCGCCGCCGTAGACCTGCGGCAGCTTGTCGGCCCAGCCGGCGTACCAGACCCAGCGGTCGATCGCCGCGTCCACCTCGTCGGCCGGCACGCCGAGCGCCACGAACTGCTCGCGCCGGCCCTCCAGCATCTCGGCCACCCGGTAGAGGATCTGGCCGCGGTTGTAGGCGGTCGCCCCGGCCCAGCCCTTCACCGCGGCCCGGGCCGCGACGACCGCGTCCCGCGCGTCCTTGCGGGAGGCCAGCGACACGTTGGAGTCCTGCACGAGATACGACCGTCCCGACTCGCTGCGCGGGAACTTCCCGCCGATGAAGAGCTTGTACGTCTTGCGTACCGCGACCCGCTCAGACATTGAGGTACCCCTCCAGCCCGTGCCGGCCGCCCTCGCGACCGTAGCCCGACTCCTTGTAGCCGCCGAACGGCGACGTCGGGTCGAACTTGTTGAACGTGTTGGCCCAGACCACGCCGGCGCGCAGCCGGTCGGCCATCCACAGGATCCGGGAACCCTTGTCGGTCCAGATCCCGGCCGACAGCCCGTACGGCGTGTTGTTGGCCTTCTCGACCGCCTCCGCCGGGGTGCGGAAGGTCAGCACGGACAGCACCGGGCCGAAGATCTCCTCGCGGGCGATCCGGTGCGCCTGGGTGACCCCGGTGAAGATGGTCGGCGCGAACCAGAAGCCGCGGTCGGGCAGCTCGCACGGCGGCGACCAGCGCTGCGCGCCCTCGGCGGCGCCGACCTCGGACAGCTCGCGGATGCGGGCGAGCTGCTCGGCCGAGTTGATCGCGCCGACGTCGGTGTTCTTGTCCAGCGGGTCACCGACCCGCAGGCGGGCCATCCGGCGCTTGAGCGACTCCAGCACCTCGTCGGCGACCGACTCCTGCACCAGCAGGCGGGAGCCGGCGCAGCAGACGTGCCCCTGGTTGAAGAAGATGCCGTTGACGATCCCCTCGACCGCCTGGTCGACCGGGGCGTCGTCGAAGACGATGTTGGCGGCCTTGCCGCCCAGCTCCAGGGTCAGCTTCTTGCGGGTGCCGGCCACGGCGCGCGCGATGGCCCGGCCGACCTCGGTGGAGCCGGTGAACGCGACCTTGTCCACGCCCGGGTGCTCGACCAGCGCCCGGCCGGTGTCACCGGCACCGGTGACGATGTTGACCACGCCGGCCGGCAGGTCGGCCTGCTGGCAGATCTCGGCGAAGAGCAGCGCGGTCAGCGGGGTGGTCTCGGCCGGCTTCAGCACCACCGTGTTGCCGGCGGCGAGCGCCGGGGCGATCTTCCAGGCCAGCATGAGCAGCGGGAAGTTCCACGGGATGACCTGCGCGGCCACACCGAGCGGCCGGGGATCGGGGCCGAAGCCGCTGTGCTCCAGCTTGTCGGCCCAGCCGGCGTAGTAGAAGAAGTGCGCGGCGACCAGCGGCAGGTCGACGTCGCGGGACTCGCGGATCGGCTTGCCGTTGTCCAGCGACTCCAGCACCGCCAGCTCGCGCGAGCGCTCCTGGATGATCCGGGCGATCCGGAACAGGTACTTCGCCCGGTCCCGGCCCGACATCGGACCCCACACCTTCTCGTACGCCTTGCGCGCGGCGCGGACCGCGCGGTCCACGTCCTCGCGGCCGGCCTCGGCGATCTCCGCCAGGACCTCCTCGGAGGCCGGGTTGACCGACTTGAAGCTGCCGCCGTCGGACGGGTCGACGAACTTTCCGTCGACGAAGAGCCCGTACGAGGGCCGGATGTCGACCACCGAGCGCGACTCGGGGGCGGGTGCGTATTCGAACATCGCGTTCAGTCCAGGGTGAAGTAGTCGGGGCCGGCGTAGACGCCGGTCGTCAGCTTGGTGCGCTGCATGAGCAGGTCGTTGAGCAGGCTCGACGCGCCGAACCGGAACCAGTCCGGGTCGAGCCAGTCGGCGCCGACCGTCTCGTTGACCATGACCAGGTACTTGATCGCGTCCTTGGTGTTCTTGATGCCGCCGGCCGGCTTCACGCCGACCTGACGCCCGGTGGCGGCGCGGAAGTCGCGGACCGCCTCCAGCATCACCAGGGTCACCGGGAGCGTGGCCGCGACCGGGACCTTGCCGGTGGAGGTCTTGATGAAGTCGCCGCCGGCCATCATGGCGAGCCAGGAGGCGCGCCGCACGTTGTCGTAGGTGGCCAGCTCCCCGGTCTCCAGGATCACCTTGAGGTGGGCGTCCCCGCAGGCTTCCTTGGTGGCCACGATCTCGTCGTGGACCTCCTGGTAGCGACCGGCCAGGAACGCGCCCCGGTTGATCACCATGTCGATCTCGTCCGCGCCGGCCTCGACGGCCGCCCGGACGTCGGCGAGCTTGATCTCCAACGGGGCCTGCCCGGACGGGAACGAGGTCGCCACGCTGGCCAGGTGCACGCCGCTGCCGCGCAGCACCTCGGCCACGTACGGGACCATCGCCGGGTAGACGCAGACCGCGCCGACGTGCGGGCAGGACGGGTCCGCCGGGTCGGGCCGCAGCGCCTTGGCCGCCAGCGCCCGCACCTTGCCCGGGGTGTCGGCCCCCTCCAGGGTGGTCAGGTCGACCATCCGGATGGCCAGGTCGATCGCCTCGGCCTTGGCCGTGGTCTTGATGGAGCGGGTGCCGAGTTGGGCCGCCCGCTGCTCCGCGCCGACCTGGTCCACGCCCGGCAGGCCGTGCAGGAAGGTCCGCAGAGCGGTCTCGGATCGTCCCAGCTCGGAGAGGTCCGACCGGGCCGACGTCGCTGTCGCCGTCATGCCCCGAATAGTACGCACCCGCGAGTCGAGTGATCTTGGTCACGCCGAACCGGTTGTGAGCGTCATACGTGAGCGGCGTCGCTGGTCCGCCCGCACCCGGCGTGCGCCGGCCCGGTGACCGGTAGGTTGAGCGATCGTGGACGTAACCGTCATTGACCATCCGCTCGCCCAGACGCGGCTGACCGCCATGCGGGACGCCCGGACCGACTCCGCGTCGTTCCGGGCCGCGCTGCGCGAACTCACCACCATGCTGGTGTACGAGGCCGCGCGCTCCTTCCCCGTCGAGAACTACTCGATCCAGACCCCGGTCACCGCCACCGAGGGCACCCGGCTGGCCAACCCGCCGCTGCTGGTGCCGGTGCTGCGGGCCGGGCTCGGCATGGCCGACGCCGCGCTCGCGCTGGTGCCCGAGTCGTCGATGGGCTTCGTGGGCCTGGCCCGCGACGAGGAGACGTACGAGCCCCGGGCGTACATGGAGTCGCTGCCCCGGGACCTGAGCGGCCGGCCGGTGCTGGTGCTCGACCCGATGCTGGCCACCGGCGGCTCGCTGGAGCACTGCTGCCGGCTGCTCGCCGACCGGGGGTGCACCGACATCACCGTGCTCTGCGTGCTGGCCGCACCGGTCGGCATCGAGCGGCTGGAGCGCTCCGGCCTGCCGCTGCGCCTGGTCACCGCGTCGATCGACGAGGGCCTCAACGACCGGATGTTCATCGTCCCGGGCCTCGGCGACGCCGGCGACCGCCAGTTCGGCGGCATGCCGCGCTTCTAGGCGCACGGAAAAGGGCCCGATCCGCTCGGACGGGCCCTTTTCGCATGATCCGGGCGGCGGGAGGGGAGACCTCGGCGTGTCGGTGCGCGGGCTGCGCGGAGGCGCTAGCGTTCCGGGCCATGACTGGTGTTGCGCTCGCCGAGGAGTTGCTCCTCCTCGCGTATGACGACGAAACCGGCAAGGCCGCCATGCCGCGGATCAGCCTGGACCTGGGCATGGCCGCCGCGGTGCTGGTCGAGCTGGCCCTGGCCGGCCGGGTCGCGTACGCGGACGGGAACCTGGCGGTGGTCGACCCGGCGCCGACCGGCGAGCCGATCGCCGACGCGGTCCTCGCCAAGATCGCCGCGGACACCCCGCACACGCCGTCGTCGTGGGTGCAGCGGCTGCGGCACGGGCTGCGCGACAGGATCCTCGGCGACCTCTGCGGCCGGGGCGTGGTCCGCGACGTGGACGAGACCGAGCTGGGCTTCATCCACGTGCACCGGTACCCGGTCGCGGACGCCTCGGTCGAGGCGGACATCCGGCGGCGGCTGGCCGAGGCGCTGACCAGCGGCCAGCTCCCGGACGAGCGGACCGCCGCGCTCGCCACGCTGGTCGCGGTGCTGCGGATGGAACCGGCGCTCGGGCTGACCGGCGCCGCCGCCGACGAGGCGGGAGCGCGCCTGGAGGAGATCGCGGCCGGCGCCGGCTTCTCCGGCACGGTGAGCCTGGACGACAGCGTGGTGCGCCCTTCGGTGAGCCTGGTCATCGCCGCCCTCGCCCAGGCCGTCGACGCCGCCCTCGGCAAGCGCCAGGTGCAAGGCGGGGGCCCCGCTTAACGTTTTCGGTAGAGGAAGGGGCCCCGCTTAACATCCACGTGTTAAGCGGGGCCCCTTCCTTACACCTCAGAGGCCGAGGGCGGCGGCGATCTCGTTGCGCAGCTCGGTGACGGCGGCCCTCGCCCGGTGGCGCGCCGAGGGGACATCGCCACCGGTCACCGGCTCCACCACCTCGAGGTACGCCTTCAGCTTCGGCTCGGTGCCGGAGGGCCGGATCACCACCCGGGCGGCGTCGGTGCGCAGGATCACCACGTCCGCGTCGGGGAGCAGGTCGGACGCCTCGGTGACCGGGTGCCCGAGCAGCGTGGTCGGGGTGGCCGCCCGGATCCGCGCCATCGAGTCCGTGATCACCCGCAGGTCCTCCACCCGCACCGAGAGCTGGTCGGTGTGGTGCACGCCGAACTCGGCGGCCAACTCGTCCAGCCGGTCGGTGAGCGTACGACCCTCGGCCTTGAGCCCGGCGGCCAGCTCGGCGACGGTCAGCGCGGCGGTGATGCCGTCCTTGTCCCGGACGTGTCCCGGGGCCACGCAGTAGCCCAGCGCCTCCTCGTAGCCGAAGACCAGCGGCTGCCGGCCGCCGCCGGCCCGGACGATCCACTTGAAGCCGGTCAGCGTCTCGTCGTAGGGCAGCCCGCGCGCGCCGGTCATGGCCCGCAGCAGTGTCGACGAGACGATGGTGGTCGCGTACAGGCCGGTCACCCCGCGCCGCATCAGGTGGTCGGCGAGCAGCGCGCCCACCTCGTCACCGCGCAGCATCCGCCAGGACCCGGCGTCGCGGACGGCCACCGCGCAGCGGTCCGCGTCCGGGTCGTTGGCGACGGCGAGGTCCGCGTCGATGCGGTCGGCGAGCGCCACCAGCAGGTCCACCGCGCCCGGCTCCTCCGGGTTGGGGAAGCTGACGGTCGGGAACGCCGGATCCGGTTCGGCCTGCTCGGGCACCACGCCCGGCACGCCGAATCCGGCCCGGGCGAACGCGGCGGTCAGCACCGCCGCCCCCACCCCGTGCAGCGGCGTGTACGCCACCTTCAGGTCCCGCGGCCCGGCCGGGTCCACCACGGCGGCGGCCCGGTCCACGTACGCGGCGACGAGGTCGTCGCCGAGCACCTGGCCGGGCGGGCCGAGCGGCACCTCGGCGAGCGCCCCGACCGCCCGGATGGCGGCCTCGATGCCGGCGTCGGCCGGCGGCACGATCTGCGCCCCGGCGCCCAGCTCACCGCCGAGCTGCGCGCCCAGGTAGACCTTGTAGCCGTTGTCCTGCGGCGGGTTGTGGCTGGCGGTGACCATCACCCCGGCGACCGCGCCGAGCTGTCGCACCGCGAACGCCAGGACCGGCGTGGGCAGCGGGCGGGGCAGCAGCAGCGCCGGCCGGCCGGTGCCGGTGGCGACCTGGGCGGTGCGCTCGGCGAAGGCACGCGAGCCGTGTCGGGCGTCGTACCCGATCACCAGCGGACCCTCGCCGCCCTGGGCGGCGAGCCAGCCGACCAGCCCGGCGGCGGCCTGGGTGACCACGGCCAGGTTCATCCCGTTCGGGCCGGCGCGCAGCGGGCCGCGTAGCCCGGCGGTGCCGAAGGTCAGCGGGCCGGCGAACCGGTCGGCCAGCTCGGCGGCCGTGCCGGGCAGCCCGTCGAGGACGGCACGCAGCGCATCCCGGTCCGCCGGGTCGGGGTCGTCGGCGAGCCAGCGCTCGGCTCGCACGCGAAGGTCGTCAAGGTCAGTGGTATCCGCCGCCATTGCCTCTTGATAGCACGGCGGCGGATCACCACCGGTCGTCGGCCTCGTTTCAGTTGGCCGCCGTGAGCTGGAACGAACCGGCCATCGCGTCGAAGATCGGCTTGCTCTCGGCGAACCGCGCGTCGGTGGAGGAAAGGTAGAACGAGTAGACCTTGCCGTCCTTGACCAGCCCTCGCCAGATGCCGTGCCGCATGGTCTCGCCCTCGCCGCAGGTGTATTCGAGCTGGCCCGCGGGCTGGCCGGCGAGCGGCTGCTCGGAGACCGACAACTCGTTGTAGGGCGCCGGGCAGGTCTTGCTGTTGGCGGTCTTGCTCTTCAGGTTCCGCGAGGCGAACTCGGCCCAGGTGATGGAGGTGCCGCCCCACTTCTCGGCGATGACCCGCACCTTGCGGCCCTCGTCCTCCGGGTCGACGTAGTCGACGTAGAGGCCGCCGGTCTGTTGCTGCCAGCCCTTCGGCACCTGGATGGTCACACCCTTGACGGTGCGCTCCTGCATCTCCACCGGCGGCGCGGCGGCCGAGTTGGACGGCAGGGTGCCCACGATCGGCGGGGGCGCGTCGTCGCCGCCGCCGGTCAGCGCGATCACGCCTACCAGCAGCACCACGGCCAGGCCACCGGCGGCGGCGAGCTGCACCTTGCGGGGCCACGCCTTGACCTTGCCGAGCAGGCCCGAAGCCTGGCCGCCGTCGCCCGGCGCGGTGGCCGGAGTGGTCCACGGCTGGCCGGTGCCGGGCACCGACCACTGCGCGCCGCCGCCGTACACCGGCTGGGTGGCGTCGACGCCACCGCCGTAGGTGGCCGGCGGGCCGGTGGGGACGCGCTGGGTGGCGTCGCCGCCGGCACCCTGGCCGAAGCGGACCGTGGCGTCCGGCGAGATGCGCTGGGTGGCGTCGGTCGCGTCCGGCCCGGACATCGCGCCGGTGGGCGTGTGCAGCGGCCCGGCCAGTGCGTCGGCGCTGGTCTCGTCCAGCGCGGCGGCGCCGGCGGCCGGTGCCGCGCCGGGGCGCTCACCGCGACGCAGCGAGGCGAGCCGGTCGGTCAGCGACTCGCCGGGGCCGATCATCGCCCGGCCGCCGATCTGCCCGGCCGGCTTGGGCTCCGCCGCGACGACCGGCGGCGGGGCCGGGCGGGACACCGGCACCACCGCGTACGGGTCGGTGACCGAGTTGACCGCGGTGGCGGTGCTGGTCAGCGGGCCGGCGAGCAGCTCGCGCAGCATGGCGCGGGCCCGGTGCACGTCGAGCCGGCGGGCCGGGTCCTTCTCCAGCAGGCCCATCAGCACGCCGGTGAGCGGGCCGCTGCGCTGCGGGGTGGCGGGCGGGTCCTCGACCACGGCGTGCATGGTCTCGATCGGGTCGCCCTTGTCGAACGGGGGCCGGCCCTCGACCGCGGTGTAGAGCGTCACACCGAGCGAGAACAGGTCGCTGGGCGGGCCGAACTCCTGGCCCATGGCCCGCTCGGGGGAGATGAAGTGCGGCGAGCCGAGCACCATGCCGGGCGTGGTGAGCTGCACGTCGGTGGGCATCCGGGCGACGCCGAAGTCGGTCAGCACGCAGCGGCCGTCGGAGCAGATCAGCACGTTGGCCGGCTTGACGTCGCGGTGCAGCACGCTGAGGGCGTGGGCCACCTCCAGCGCGCCGAGCAGGGCGATGCCGATCTTGGCGACCGCGCGGGGCGCGACCGGCCCGTCCTCGATCACCATGTCGGCCAGGCTGCGGGCGTCCAGCAGCTCCATCACGATCCACGGGCGGCCACCCTCGGTGACCACGTCGTAGACCTGCACCACGGCCGGGTGCTGGATCGCGGCGGCCGCGCGGGCCTCGCGCAGCGTGCGTTCGTAGAGCGCGTCGCGGTCGCTGGGGGCGAGCCCCGGCGGGAGGACGACCTCCTTGACCGCGACGTCGCGGCGCAGCAACGTGTCTGTGGCCCGCCAGACCGTGCCCATGCCGCCGTTGCCCACCGGGGAGCGCAACGAGTAGCGACCACCGATGGTGGTGCCGGGCGCCGCGCGTCCAGTGGGGGGACTGGCCGGTCCACCGCTCCACGTCGGAATCTGAGTCACAGAAAAGCCACCGGGGGATATCGAGGGGGCTGGGACACAACCCCTCTATCTTGCTGGTTCCGACGCCCGATGCGAAACCCGACGCGGCGGGCGTTTACCTACTCGACGGTACGTGGGCGGCTACTCACCTCCGGTGTGTGCGGTATCCCTCACCCGTGCGGCGGCGGGCGCGTCCTACCATCCGGTAATGAGCGATGCGCGGTCAAGCGAGTCGGGTTTCCCGATCAAGGGCGTCTACACGGCGGCCGACCTTCCGGCGGACCTGGAGTCCCGGTCGGGCGAGCCGGGCGGCTACCCGTACACCCGCGGGGTCTACCCGACGATGTACACGTCCCGGCCGTGGACGATGCGGCAGTACGCCGGCTTCGGCACCGCGACCGAGAGCAACGCCCGCTACCACCAGTTGCTGCGCGCCGGCACGATGGGCCTCTCCGTCGCGTTCGACCTGCCCACCCAGATGGGGTACGACTCGGACGACCCGATCGCGCACGGCGAGGTCGGCAAGGTCGGGGTGGCGATCGACTCCATCGAGGACATGCGCACGCTCTTCGCCGACATCCCGCTGGACAAGGTCTCCACCTCGATGACCATCAACGCGCCGGGCTCGGTGCTGCTGCTGCTCTACCAACTGGTGGCTGAGGAGACCGGGGTGCCCGGGACGGCGCTCAACGGGACCATCCAGAACGACATCCTCAAGGAGTACATCGCCCGGGGGACGTACATCTTCCCGCCGAAGCCCTCGCTGCGCCTGGTCGCCGACACCTTCGCCTACTGCCGGGCCGAGGTGCCGAAGTGGAACACCATCTCGATCTCCGGCTACCACATGGCCGAGGCCGGCGCCTCGCCCGCGCAGGAGATCGCGTTCACGCTGGCCAACGGCGTGGAGTACGTCCGGGCGGCGCTCGCCGCCGGGCTCGCCGTGGACGACTTCGCGCCCCGCCTGTCGTTCTTCTTCGTGGCCCGCACCACGCTGCTGGAGGAGGTCGCCAAGTTCCGGGCGGCCCGCCGCATCTGGGCCCGGCTGATGCGCGACGAGTTCGGCGCGAAGAACCCGAAGTCGATGATGCTGCGGTTCCACACCCAGACCGCGGGGGTGCAGCTCACCGCGCAGCAGCCCGAGGTCAACCTGGTCCGGGTGGCGGTGCAGGGCCTGGGCGCGGTGCTCGGCGGCACCCAGTCGCTGCACACCAACAGCTTCGACGAGGCGATCGCGCTGCCCACCGAGAAGGCGGCCCGGCTGGCGCTGCGCACCCAGCAGGTGCTGGCGTACGAGACGGACCTCACCGCCACGGTCGACCCGTTCGCCGGGTCGTACGTGGTGGAGGCGATGACCGACGAGCTGGAGACCGCGATCACCGCGCTGATGGAGCGGGTCTTCGACCACGGCTCGGCGGTGGACGCGATCGAGGCCGGCTTCCAGAAGCGGGAGATCGAGCAGTCCGCCTACCGGATCGCCCAGGAGATCGACTCGGGCGAGCGGGTGGTGGTCGGGCTCAACCGGTTCCGGATCGACGAGGAGGAGCCGTACGAGCCGCTGCGGGTGGACCCGACGATCGAGTCGGCCCAGGGGGAGCGGCTGGCCAAGCTGCGCGCCGACCGGGACTCGGGCGCGGTCGAGCGGGCCCTGGCCGAGCTGCGGGCGGCGGCCGAGGGCGACGCGAACGTGCTCTTCCCGATGAAGGAGGCGCTGCGGGCGCGGGCCACGGTCGGCGAGGTGTGCGGGACGCTGCGGGCGGTCTGGGGGATCCACCGGCCGAGCGACCGGTTCTGACGCGTGCCGACGGCGGCCCGCGCCGGCGCACCCGAGGGGGTGCGTCGACGCGGGCCGCGTCGCGTCCGGGTGTGCGATTTCGGAATACGGGTAACCCGATCGGGTGAACGGGACGGACAGCCTGTGCGGGCGCGCACCGGGGCGTCATGTCACCGTCGGGAGTCGCCCGGCAGCCGAATGTTGTCGGGCAATTGTCGGAGTGGCAGTTAATTGCGGCGACTAATGCGACAATTCGGAACGACGACTCGCTATTTGGTAACCGATGAAACGGTTACGCGTTGTAGGAGGTGGGGGGCAGATGACGGCGTCCGACCACGATCTACCTGCTGTCCCGCAGATATTCGAGCACTCCCACCAGGGCATTCGTGACGCTGCGCGGTCCGACCGCTACGCGAAAGACGTTGCGCAGCGTCACCGTCGGGGGTCTAGGCTGTCTGCTGTTCTGCCCGATGATCCATCCCTCTCTAGTGATCGAGAATTCGACGTGACGAGTGCGTTGACGCTGCCTTCCGGCGGCCCGCTGGCGTCGTCCCGGCCCGAGTCGCCGACCGGTTCCCAGCCCCTGCCCTTCGAGCTCGACCATCTGCTCGCGCTGCGGGTGCCCGGCCTCATCGCGACCCGCCGTCACATCCATTCCCACCCGGAACTGTCGGGCGAGGAGTTCGAGACGGCGGCCCTGGTGCACCGCGAGCTGTCGCTCGCCGGGCTGAGGCCGCGCCTGCTGCCCAAGGGCAACGGCGTCATCTGCGACATCGACGGCCGCCCCGACGGGCCGGTGATCGCGTTGCGCGCCGACATCGACGCGCTGCCGCTGAGCGACCCGAAGGACGTCCCCTACCGCTCGACGGTGGATGGCGTCTGCCACGCCTGCGGCCACGACGTGCACACCTCGGTGATGCTCGGCGTCGGCATGCTGCTCGCCCAGCTCGCCGATCTCGGCGAGCTGGACGGCCGGGTGCGGCTGATCTTCCAGCCGGCCGAGGAGATCCTGCCCTGCGGCTCGCTCGAGGTGATCGAGGCCGGCGGCCTGGACGACGTGGTGCAGATCTTCGCGCTGCACTGCGACCCGAACCTGCCGGTGGGCAAGGTCGGCCTGCGGGTCGGCCCGATCACCGCCGCCGCGGACAACGTCACCGTCCGGCTCACCGGGCCGGGCGGGCACACCGCCCGCCCGCACCTGACCGTCGACCTGGTCGACGCGCTCGGCCGGCTGGTCACCGAGGTGCCGACGCTGATCAGTCGCCGGGTGCCGGCCAACAGCGGGCTGCTGCTGGTGTTCGGCCACGCCTCGGCCGGCACCCGCTACAACGTCATCCCCTCGGAGGCGTGCGCCGCCGGCACACTCCGGGTGATGGACCGGGACACCTGGGACCAGGCCCCCAAGATCGTGGCTCAGGTGGTGCGGGACGTGCTCGCCCCCACCGGCGCCACGGTCGACCTGGAATACCTGCGCGGTCGCCCGCCGGTGACCAACGACGCCGGGGCGATCGGGGTGTTCACCGCCGCCACCGCGTCGGCGCTCGGGCCGGAGGGCATCGCCGAGACGCCGCAGAGCATGGGCGGCGAGGACTTCTCCTGGTATCTGGAGCACGTGCCCGGCGCGCTCGCCCGCCTCGGCGTCGGCCGGAGCGGTCCCAACGTGGACCTGCACCGGGCCTCCTTCGACGTGGACGAGCGCGCCATCGAGGCGGGCGTACGCCTCATGGTCCAGACCGCGCTGCGGGCACTGACGGCGGCGCGCTGACCGGACCGCCGGCCGGCCCGACCGGCGGCGGTCCCGCCGGCATCGGACCGACGGGCATCGGGCCGACCGGCGGCGGCGTCCGCCGGGGCCGCCGGCGGCGCCACCGCAGCAGCAGCCACAGCGGTACGCCGATCACCACCGCGAACGGCAGCAGCGCGCCGAGCACGGTGAGCAGCACGCGCACCGAGGTGAGGAAGACCGCCCAGCCGCCGCCGAGCCCACTGAGGAAGCCGAGGTCGGCGCCCTCCTCGGCGGTGCTGGCGTCCCGGCCCAGGAACGTCACGGTGATGGTGGAGAGCGCGGTCAGGTCGGCCAACCGGCGCTTGCGTGCCTCCAGCGCGGCCAGGTCCGCCTGCCGGGTGCCCACCTCGTTCTCCAGCGTGACCAACTGGTCCACGGAGCTGGCCTGGGCGAGCAGCTTGCGCGCGCTCTCCACCCGGGCCCGCTGGGTGGCGATCCGGGCGTCCAGGTCGACCACCTGCTCGGTGACGTCCTCAGTGCGGATCTCCCGGCGCTCCTGCCGCCCGTAGCCGGCCAACTGGTCGAGCAGCCCGGCGAACCGGTCCGCCGGCACCCGCAGGGTCAGCACCGCGCGGGCGTCGGCGGACTGGCTCGACCGCCGGTCCCCGCCGACGAAGCCGCCGGCCGCGGTGACCGCCGTGGTCGCCTCCCGCGCCGCGGCGTCCACGTCGTCCACCCGGACCTGCATCGTGCCGGTGTAGATGATGGACCGCTGGTCCACCCGCAGGTCGGCGCCGCCGGTCCCGCCCGGCGCCGCCTGGTCCCGGTCCCGCGCGGCGCCGCCCTCCGCCGCCGGCGCCGCCGCGTCCCGGCCACCGCTGTCCCCGTTGCTGTCCCCACCCGCGCTGCAGGCCCCCACGGCCAGTGCCGCGGCGAGGCCCACCGCCGCCAGGGCCACGCCCCGCAGTCGTCGTCCGCCCATTCCCCGCTCCCGATCGTCGACGGCCCCGCGAGTCGGGGCCGATACCTCCGACGCGACGCGTCGCCGCTCCGGTTCCGGCAGACTGCGCTGAGGACGTCACGATTCGGTAATCGAGGAGTCACGATGCAGCTCACCAAGTACGCCCACTCCTGCCTCCGGCTGGAACACGACGGGGGAGTGCTGGTCGTCGACCCGGGTGTCTTCAGCGCCGCGTCCGAGGCACTGGACGGGGCGGACGCGGTGCTGGTCACCCACGAGCATCCGGACCATGTGGACGTTGCCGCGTTGACCGCCGCGCTGGAACGGCGGCCGGTGCCGGTGCACGGCCCGGCGTCGTTGGCGAACGTGCTCGGCGACGCCGCCGAGGCGCTCGTCGCGGTCACCCCCGGTGAGTCGTTCACCGCCGCCGGGGTGCCGGTGCGGGCGTACGGGGGGCAGCACGCCGTCATCCACCCCGACCTCGCGGTGATCCCGAACCTGGGATACCTCTTCGACGACGTGGTCTACCACCCGGGCGACGCGCTGTTCGTCCCCGACGACGTCCAGGTCGACACGCTGTTCGCCCCGATCCACGCGCCCTGGTCGAAGTTCTCCGAGGTGCTCGACTTCATCCGCGCGGTCGCCCCGCGCCGCGCGTACGCGCTGCACGACGGGCTGCTCAACGCGAACGGGTTCGGCGTGCTGGACCGGCAGTACACCGCCATGTCGAACACCGAGTACCGCCGTCTGGAGCCGGGCACCCGGATCGATGCCTGACGTTCCCACCGAGGTGGTCCGGCGGCTCTACGCCACGCCGCCGGAGAGGTTCGTCGCGGCCCGGGACGCCGCCGTCGCCCAGGCGCGCGAGGCCGGCGACCCGCGTACCGCCCGGGAGATCGGCCGGCTGCGGCGGCCCACGGTCGCGGCCTGGCTGGTCAACCTGCTCGCCATCCGCCGACCCGAGCTGGTCGCCGACCTGGCCCAGCTCGCCGAGTCGCTCCGCGCCGCGCAACGCGACCTGCGCGGCGGCACCCTCCGGGAACTCTCCGCCCAGCGCCGCGCCGTGGTGGGCGCGCTGGTGGCGGAGGTACGCCGGCTGGCCGCCGCCGAGCCCGCCGCGCCGCCGGCCGGGAAACTGCCGCTGGGCGAGGTGGAGGCGACGCTCAACGCCGCGCTCTCCGACACCGAGGTGGCCGAGCGGGTACGCGCCGGCCGGCTGCTGCGCGCCAGCCACTACGCCGGGTTCGGCGAGGTGCCCCGCCCCCAGCTACGGCTGGTCACCGGGGGCGAGGAGCAGCCCCGGGCGGGGCGGTCCGGCGTACCGGAGGCGGCGGACGGATCCGGCGTACCGGACCGGGCGGCCGAGCGGGCCGACGCGCGCCGGGCCCGCGAGGAGCGGGCGGCGCGGGCCGAACGGGCCAAGCGGCGGCGGACGGCCACCCGCGAGCTGGCGAAGGCGCGCACCGAGCTGGACCGGGCCCAGACGGAGCTGACCGGGGCCCAGCGGGCCGAGCGGGACGGCGCCGCCACGCTGGAGAGGATCGAGACCGAACTGGCCGAGCTGGAGCGCCGCCGGGCCGTGGCCGAGCAGGAGCTGAGCCGGGCCCGGCTGGCCCGCCGGGGCGCGGAACGGACGCTCACCGCCGCCCGCCGGCGGGCCGGCGAGGTGGAGGCCGTGTTGGAGGCGCTCGACGCCGAAGAGGGGGATGCCGAGTCCGGTGACGAACGGGCAGACTGAGCGCGATGAGCGGCCACGGTGGACGGACGGCGGTGGGTCGCCGATGACCCCGGAGCAGGTCGCCGCCGCCTGCAAACCGCTGGTGCTGGAGCTGGGCGAGGCGTTCTCCCGCTGCCCGTCGACGCTGCGCCGGGCCCGGCTGCTGGGCATCTCCGGCTGGGCCTTCTACATCACCGGTCGGGCCGGCGCGCTCGGTGATGTCCGCGCCGAGACGGTGGCGTCGGCGCTCGGCTTCATCGCCCCGGAGGCGGTCGCGGACGGCTGGGACGCCGCCGCCCGCGCGGTGCCGCCGCTGGAGGTGGCCACCGCCAACCTGGCCGAGTGCTGCCGGTGGGGCACCTCCCGGCTCGGCGACGCGCCCGGCGTGTCCCGGTTGGCCGGGCTCCTCGGCCGGGCCGTCGACGCGGCGGACGGCAGCGCCATGCCGCTCTTCGCCGCCTGGCGGGCCATGCCGATGTCCGACCCGTCCGCCGGCGCCCGTGCCGCCGTCGGCCTGCTGCTGCTGCGCGAGCACTTCGCCGGGGCCTACCTGCTCGCCGTACGGGCTTCCGGGCTGACGCCGCTGGAGGCGGTGCTGGCCGGCCCGGAGGGGGAGGCGGGTGCCGCCGCCTGCGGGTGGGCGCCGCCCTACCCGCCGGTCGGGCCGCTGGTGCGACGCCGGATCTGGGCCGAGGCGGTGACCGACCGGCTGGTGTCCCCGGCGTTCCACGCGCTCGGCGCGGCCGGCGGCGCGGATCTGGTCGACCTGCTGACCGCCGCGCGGCTGCACGCACGGCGCGGATAAATGGGAGGCGCCGCGGGCGGCCCGCTGCCAGGATCTGCCGCGTGACGCTCCCCGCCGGTTGGACGGCCCGCCGCCCCACCCTCGACGACGTCCCCGCGATCCTGGCGGTGGTGCACGCCGCCGACACGTTCGCGGTGGGCCACCCGGACTTCGACGCCGACGACGTGCGGGACGCGCTGACCGCGCCCTTCGTCGACCCGTCCCGGGACTCCTGGCTGGTCACCGACCCGGACGGGACGGCGGTCGCCTGGTCGATCCTGGGCAACCCGACCGGGGTGGGCCGGGAGTGGGTGGACGTGCTCGTCGACCCCGAGCGCGGCGTCGAGCTGCGCGCCCCGCTGCTGGCCCGGCTGCTCGACCGGGTCGCCGAACGCGCCGCCGAGCGGGGCGTGCCCGCGCTGACCGCCCGGACCGGCGTCTACGCGCCGGAGACCCGCTGGGCGGAGGAGCTGGTGGCGGCCGGGTTCACCCGGATCAAGCGCTACCTCCGGATGAGCCGGTCCCTGGCCGACCTGCCCGCCGAGCCGGCGCCGCCGGCCGGGGTCACGGTCCGGCCGCTGCGCGCCGACGACGAGGCCGACCTGCGGCTGTTCCACCGGATCCACGACACCGCGTTCCGGGACACCCCGGATCACGAGCCGCTCGACTTCGACCGCTGGCGGGAGCTGCTGCCGTCGTACGGCAAGGTCTGGGACGAGTGGTTCGTGGCCGAGGTCGACGGCGAGCCGGCCGGCGCCCTCCAGTCCTCCGACCAGGCGGTCGAGCACGACGCGGGCTGGGTCCGGACGCTGTCCGTGCTGCCCGCCCACCGCCGCCGGGGGGTGGGCGCGGCGCTGCTGCGCCGGGCCTTCGCGGTCTACGCGGCGAAGGGCCGCGCCCGCGCCGGGCTGGGCGTCGACCTGGCCAACCCGACCGCGCCGGTCACGCTCTACCGGTCGGTCGGGCTGGTGGAGGAGCGCTGGACCGACATGTACGAGCGCAGCGTGCCCGCCCCGCAGGTGTGACCCGGGACCCCCGCGTCGGGGTCGGCGAGCGCGCGGGCGCCCGCCCGGCGCACACTGTCGGGGTGGGAGACGCGCTACGCCGACGCGGTGCCGGTGGGGCGGGACCGCAGCTCGGTGACGTAGTCGTCCGGCGCGCCCGCCTTCTCCGCCGCGTTCGCGATCTCCGACAGATACCAGGACGTCGGCAGGCCGCCCTCATAGCCGTCGAAGACGTAGACCCATGCGGTCACGTCCCCGTCCAGCGTCGAGACGCGGACGGTCAACCGGCGGTACGTCCCGGCGGTCACCCCTTCGATCTCGTCGAGCTGGGCCGCGTCGTACGGGTGGATGTCGTAGAGCGCCACGAAGACCCGGTCGCCGGGGGCCTCGACCACGGTGCTGACCGAGCCCTCCCAGCCGATGACGTCCTCTCCGGCGAAGGTCAGCCGCCACCCCTCCAGCCAGCCGGTGCCCACCATCGGCGAATGCGGGCAGTAGGCGCGCATGCGGGCGGGGTCCAGGTTTGAGCCGTAAGCGGCGTAGAGACGCACGGCGACGACGATAGCCCGGTCGGCGGGTGGGGGAGAATACGACGGTGCGTGTCGGACGCGACGGGGAGAAGAAAGTCACTGTGCGGACAGACGAGGGGCGAAACCTGTGAGCCAGATCGTGATCATCGGCGGCGGGCCGGCCGGATACGAGGCTGCGCTGGTCGCCGCCCAGTTGGACGCCGATGTCACCGTGGTCGAGGCGGACGGCGCCGGCGGCGCGTGCGTGCTCTCCGACTGCGTGCCCTCCAAGACCTTCATCGCCAGCTCCGAGGTGGTCACCGGCTACCGGGACACCGAGGAGTTCGGGGTGCACTCCGACGGCCTGGAGGCGGTCACGGTCGACGCCCGGGCGGTGCACGAACGGGTGAAGCGGCTCGCGCTGGCCCAGTCCGCCGACATCCACACCAAGCTGGTCAAGGCCGGGGTGGAGTTCGTCGCCGGCACCGCGCGCCTCGGCGAGGACACGCTCGGTCACACCCACCAGGTGATCGTCACGCCGGCCGACGGCTCGCCCGCGTACCCGGTCGGGGCCTCCACCGTGCTGGTCGCGACCGGCGCGACCCCGCGCCAACTCCCCACCGCCGTGCCCGACGGCGAGCGCATCCTGACCTGGCGCCAGGTCTACGACCTGCCCGAGCTGCCCGAGCACCTGATCGTGGTCGGCTCCGGCGTCACCGGCGCCGAGTTCGCCAGCGCCTACCTGGCCATGGGCGTGCAGGTCACGCTGGTGTCCAGCCGCGACCGGGTGATGCCGCACGAGGACGCCGACGCCGCGATGGCGATCGAGCGGGTGTTCCGCAACCGGGGCATGAGCATCCTCAACAACTCCCGGGCCGAGGCGGTGCGCCGGGTCGGCGACGGCGTGGAGGTGGTGCTCTCCGACGGCCGCCAGGTCACCGGCTCGCACGCGCTGATCGCGGTCGGCTCGATCCCCAACACCGCCGACCTGGGCCTGGCGGAATACGGCGTCGAGCTGGCCCGGGGCGGCTACGTGACGGTCGACCGGGTGTCCCGGACCAACGTGCCGGGCGTCTACGCGGCCGGCGACTGCACCGGGGTGCTGCCGCTGGCCAGCGTCGCGGCCATGCAGGGCCGGATCGCGATGTGGCACGCGCTGGGCGAGGCGGTCCGGCCGCTGCGGCTGCGGACCGTCGCGGCGAACGTGTTCACCGACCCGGAGCTGGCCACCGTCGGCGTCTCCCAGGACGAGGTGGACGCCGGCAAGACCCCGGCCCGTCAGGTGATGCTGCCGCTGTCCGGCAACGCCCGGGCGAAGATGGACGACCTGGCCGACGGCTTCGTCAAGCTGTTCTGCCGGCCGGCCAGCGGCCAGGTGATCGGCGGCGTGGTGGTGGCGCCGAAGGCCAGCGAGCTGATCCTGCCGATCACCATGGCGGTGGAGAACAACCTCACCGTCAACGAGCTGGCCCAGACCATCACGATCTATCCGAGCCTGTCCGGCTCGATCACCGAGGCCGCCCGCCAGCTCATGCTGCACGAGCTGGAGTAGGACGGCCGACCTCAGAGGTGCAGCTCGCCGGTCGCCGCCAGGGCGCAGCGGCCGGTGAGCCGGGTCCCCGCGGGCGTGACGTCGATGGTCAGCACCGAGGGCCGGCCCATCGCGCTGCCCTGGAGGAACCGCACCCGGTCACCGGCGAGCCCGAGCCGGTGCAGGTGGGCGGCGAGCGGACCGGCTGCGGTGCCGGTGGCCGGGTCCTCGGCGATCCCCACCGTCGGGTTGAAGAACCGGCAGTACGCGTCGTGCCCGTCGCCGGCGCGGCTGTAGACGTAGCAGCCCTCGGCCCCGGCGGCGGCCAGGACCCGCGCCAGGGCCGGCCCGTAGGGGTCGGCGGCGTCCACGTCCTCGGGTGAGGCCACCGCGACGAGCAGATGGGTGCTGCCGACGGAGCCGGTGACCGGCGGGAGCGCCGGGTCCAGCCGCACCGGCTCGCCGCCGGTGAGCGCCTCGGCCACCTGCTGCCCCGTCACCGGGGACTCGGCCAGCTCGACCGGCCCCTGGTCGAGCCCGATGGTGACCACGTCGTCGGTGACGTCGACGTGCACCGGCAGCGTCTGCCCACCGAGTTCCTGGACGGCGCCCGGCGCGCCGGCGGCGCCGATGGTGACCAGCCACCACCAGGCGCCCAGGGCGTTGTGGCCGGCCCCGCCCACCTCGTCGCCGCCGGCGGTGAAGCAGCGCAGCGCGTGGTCGGCCCCCGGCCGGGTGGGCCGGGAGACGAACGTGGTCTCGGAGAGGTTGAACTCGACGGCCACGGCGGCCATCTGCTCGTCGGTGAGATCGTCGGCGTCGGTGACGACCGCGAGCGGGTTGCCGGTGAGCGGACGGTCGGCGAAGACGTCCACCACGGCGTAGCGATGCCGACCCGCCGAACTGCCGCCGCCCGACCGCACCGACTCCATCGCCTCGTACCTCCTGTGTCGACGCTCAGCACCGCTCGGCGGCTCCGACGTTACCCACGGCCCGCACCGTGATGTCAACCGTGTTCGCCGGCCGCGGCGCCCTGCTCAGGTGGAGGGCGACCGTGGCCAGGAGCGCGGTCTCGGTGAGGATGAGCAGGCGCTCGGTCAGGCCGATCATGACGCGCTCGCCCGGGTAGGCGGACCAGATCATCGCGGCGGCGAACAGCAGGCTGGTCAGGGTCAGGGCGCGCAGCCACCGGGCGGGCGGGCCGCCGGGGCGGCGGGCGAGCAGCCACCCGGCGAGCGGCAGGGCCAGGAACGACAGCACCGAGGCGTACCGGTGCACGTAGGCCGCGGTGTCCATGGGCAGGCCGGGGCTGTTCGTGGGCACCACCGCGGCCGCCAGCAGCCCGGCCGACCAGGCCGCCAGCAGCGCGACCGACGCCCGGTCCGCGCCGGCCCGGCGCAGCGCCGGCAGGAGTACGGCGGTGGCCGCCGCCAGGACCGCCATCGCGGCGTCGATGACGCCGCCCCGGTCGGAGACGGCGAAGTCGCTGACGGTCAGCGACAGGGGATTCAGGTCGTCGTTCACCTCGAGGTGACCGATCACGGCGAGCACCGCCGCCAGGGCGATCCCGCCGAGGGCCAGCAGGCCGCTGCTCCGGGTTCCAGGCATGGGCCCAGCCTGTCGCCGGAGCCGCCCCAGACGGATCCGGGACCACCACCCACTTCGATCCCCGGGTCGCCCCCTAGCGGGGCGTACGGGAACAGGTCAGGCTACGTCGAGCCGGATGTTTCCGATCCGGGCGACGACATCGAGGTGACCGCCCAGCCCGGTGACGTAGGCGCGCAGGATCTCCAGGTTGACGCTCTCCCCGTGTTCGATCTGGCTGATCCGGGCCTGAGACAGGCCCGCCGCTTCCGCCAGTTGAGCCTGCGTCATGCCCAAATGCTTACGGATCTCCGCCAACTGCGCGCCGCTGACCGAGGCCAGCATCTGTTCCCTGAGCCGGCCGCGCCCGGCCACCCGCTCGGCGTCGTCCCAGGAGGGGTCGATCTCCCGGGCCTTCGCCTTGACGTCGCGCCAGTTCGCCCAATCGGTCATGTCCGATCTTCCTTCGAGCTGATCAAGTGTTCCTGAAACCGCTCGTCCGCCAAGGGGATGGCGATCCGGTACCAACTCTGCCACTGCCCCGACTTGTCCCCGGCCACCAGGAACACGGCTTCGCGGAAGGGGTCGAACGCGAAAATCATGCGAACCTCCGACGTGCCACTCGATCCTGGTCGCAGCTCCTTCATGTGGTGATAGACGCTGCCCTTGAGTCGATCGACCAACGGCCGGCCGAGGGCCGGGCCGTGTTCTGCCAGTAGGTCGAGCGCCTCTTCGACGAGTTCGGCCGTGCGTGGATCACCTGAGCACAGGTCGAGGAACCAGGCCTCGACCTCGGGATGCAGCTTGATCTCCCACACCTGGCAAGCATAAGTAGAGCTTATGCGATCCAGGGTGCGGCACTCCGATGTTCTCGAAGGCGCATGACTAGTCGACCGGAGCCTCGGTCCGGGCCGGCGGGTCCGACTCCTCGCCGGCAACCCGCGCCCCGTCGACAGCGGCCAACATCTGTTTCCTGAGCTGTCGGCGTCGGGCCACCCGCTCGGGATCGTTCCAGGTGGGGTCCAGCCGCTGGGCCTGCACGTGGACGTCGCGCCAGTTCGTTCCGCCGTTCATGATCGGACCTCCTTCGATGTGACCATCTGCCTGTGGCGTCGCGGGGTGGCGGTTGCCGAGCCAGGTCATCGCCCAGCCGGCCGCCGCGAACCCGCCCGCGGCGACGCCGGCGATCAGCAGCAACCGCCACCCTGACCCGGTGAGCGCCGCGCCGCCCAGGTGACCGACGAGCGCGCCGTAGGCGGCCCAGCCGACCGCCGCCACCGCCTCGTAGCTCAGGAACAGGCGGTACGGGTAGCGGCTGCGGCCGGCCGAGAAGCACGCCGCCATCCGGCCGCCGGGCACGAACCGGCAGAGCAGGATCACCAGCGGTCCGGGTTCGCGCAGCCGACGGGTGGCCCGGGCGACCGCACGACGGGCTCGGCCGGGCGCTGCCTGCCGGGACGCCCGGCGGGCCGGCGCGCTGCGGCCGAGCAGATAGCAGGCCAGGTCGCCGACGAAGACGCCGGCCGCGCCGACCGCGATGGTGAGCGGGAGGCTGAGACCGCCGTAGACGGTCAGCGCGCCGCTGGTGATCATCACGACCTGGGTCGGCACGACCGGCACGAAGGCGTCCGCGACCAGCAGGATCAACAGCAGGGTGTACGCCCAGACCGGCGACGTGACGCCGGCGATGAGGTCAGCCACGACGGCCGCCTCGCCGGAGTTCGCCGGCCCCCGCGCCGGAGCGGGGCGGCGGATCCGAGCGCACCGGCGTACCGTTGACGGGACGTGGCAACGGTGCCGTCGGGTCCCCCGTTCCCGACGCCCGGGCCACGGCGGGTCGTCGGCAGGTCCCGTGCCGGCGACCCGCACCCACTCTCCGAAATTCACGTGCGTCCGTGGTGTCCGCGCGCCTACCGTGACCGCATGCGCAGCGCGGGAAAGACCACGACGCCGGGTGTTCCCGGCGCGCCGCACTGACGTTTCCGTCGACGAGGCCCCGGGGCGATCCGCTCCGGGGCCTCGCGGCGTTCCGGGACCGCTCGCCTCCGGGTCGTACCCGATCAAGGAGAGCGACATGATCGACCACCGTAGGCTCGGCCGGGACCTGGAGCTGTTCGTCTCCGATCCGCTGGCGGGCGCCGGCCTGCCGATCTGGCTGCCGGCCGGCGCCGCCGCCCGGCACGCCGTCGAGGAGTACGTCCGGGAGCTGGAGCGCCGGGCCGGCTACCGGCACGTCTACTCGCCGCCGCTGGGCAAACGGGAGCTGTTCGAACGCTCCGGACATCTCGGCTGGTTCGCCGACGAGATGTTCCCGCCGATGCGGCTGAGCGCCGACGACGAGTTCGTGCTCCGGCCGGCGCTCTGCCCGCACCACGCGCTGGTGTTCGCCGCGCGCGGCCGGTCCTACCGGGAGCTGCCGCTGCGGGTCGCCGAACTGGGCGGCATGTACCGGGCGGAGCGTTCCGGCGTGCTCGGCGGGCTCTCCCGGGTGCGCGCCATCTCGCTGAACGACGCGCACAACTTCTGCGCGCCGGAGCAGGTCGGCGACGAGGTCCGGGAGATCCTGCGGCTGATCCGCGAGGCGCACGCGGCGCTCGGCGTGCGACCGGCCGGGTTCCGGCTGTCGGTGCGCGGCCCGGGACAGCGGTACGTCGGTGACGACGCCGGTTGGGCGCGGGCCGAGGACCTGCTCCGCGCCGCGCTCGACGGGGTGGACGCCGTCGAGGCGCCCGGCGAGGCCGCGTTCTACGGCCCGAAGATCGACGTGCAGATCGTGGACGCGGCCGGCCGGGAGTCGACCATCTCCACCGTGCAGCTCGACTTCGACAAGCCGGAACGCTTCGACCTGTCGTACACCGACTCGGACGGGAGCCGGAAGCGGCCGGTGATGGTGCACCGCAGCCTGGTGGGCAGCATGGAGCGGCTGTTCGCCTACCTGATCGAGGTGCACCAGGGCGCCTTCCCGGCCTGGTACGCCCCGGTGCAGTTGCTGCTGCTGCCGACCGGCGACGCGCAGGCCGACGCGGCCCGGCGGTTGTGCCGGGAGGCGGAGGCGGCCGGCCTGCGGGCCGAGGTGGACGAGTCGGGCTCGCTGGGCGCCCGGGTCCGCGACGCGGCCCGCCGCCGCGTCCCGTACGTCGGGGTGCTGGGCGCCCGGGAGGTGGCCGACGGATCGGTCTCGCTGCGCCTGCGCGACGGGCGCGGTCTCGACCCGATGCCCCGGGCGGACGCGTTGCGCCTCGTCGGCGCGGTGGTCGCGAGCCGGTCGGCCGACCTGCTCCCGCCGGCCTGACCCGGCCGGGCCGCCCGGGTGACGCACGGTCACCCGGGCGGTGCCCGGTGTCGGAGCTGTCGCGGGATCCACGTCAGTTCCCGACCGGGGTGCCGGCGGGGCGCATCCCGGCCGGCGGGCCGGCCGGCGCCGGCACCTCGTCGGCGATGACCGCGCCGGTGAACTGCGCCCGGTAGAGCCGGGCGTACGCGCCGCCGGCGGCGACGAGCTGGTCGTGGGTGCCCTGCTCGACGATCCGGCCCCGCTCCATCATCAGGATCAGGTCGGCGTCGCGGATGGTGGAGAGCCGGTGGGCGATGACGAAGCTGGTCCGGTCGGAGCGCAGCGCCGCCATGGCGCGCTGGAGCAGCACCTCGGTCCGGGTGTCGACCGAGCTGGTCGCCTCGTCCAGGATCAGCAGCGACGGCTCGGCCAGGAACGCCCGGGCGATGGTGATGAGCTGCTTCTCGCCGGCGCTGACGTTGCTGCCCTCCTCGTCGATCACGGTGTCGTAGCCGTCCGGGAGGCTGCGTACGAACCGGTCCACGAAGGTGGCCCGCGCGGCGGCCAGGATCTCCTCCTCGGTGGCGTCCGGCCGCCCGTAGGCGATGTTGTCCCGGATGGTGCCGCCGAAGAGCCAGGTGTCCTGGAGCACCATGCCGATCCGGCCGCGCAGGTCGTCCCGGCGCATCGTGCTGATGTCCACCCCGTCCAGGGTGATCCGCCCGGCGTCCAGCTCGTAGAAGCGCATGACCAGGTTGACCAGGGTGGTCTTGCCGGCGCCGGTGGGGCCGACGATGGCCACCGTGTGCCCGGGCTCGGCGACCAGGGAGAGGTCGTCGATCAGCGGCGTGTCCGGGTCGTACCGGAAGGAGACCTGCTCGAACTCGACCCGGCCGTGCGGGTCGGCGATCCGGGCCGGCTCGGCCGGGTCGGCGCTCTGCTCGTCGGCGTCGAGCACCGCGAACACCCGCTCGACCGAGGCCACCCCGGACTGCAACAGGTTGGCCATCGACGCGACCTGGGTCAGCGGCTGGGTGAACTGCCGTGAGTACTGGATGAACGCCTGCACGTCGCCGAGGCTCATCGCACCGGAGGCCACCCGCAGGCCGCCGACCACCGCGATGGCGACGTAGCTGAGGTTCCCGATGAAGAACATCGCCGGCATGATGATCCCGGAGACGAACTGGGCGCCGAAGCTGGCGTTGAACAGCTCGTCGTTCTTGGCGTGGAAGGCGGCCTCGACCTCCTTCTGCCGGCCGAACACCTTGACCAGCTCGTGCCCGGTGTACGCCTCCTCGATCTGGGCGTTCAGCTCGCCGGTGTGCTTCCACTGGGCGATGAACTTGCGCTGCGACCGCTTGGCGATCTGGCTGGTGACGATCACCGACAGCGGCACCGCGACGAGCGCGACGACCGCCAGCAACGGCGAGATCCAGAACATCATCCCGAGTACGCCGACGACGGTGAGCAGCGACGTGAGCAACTGGCTCAGTGTCTGCTGGAGTGTCTGCGACACGTTGTCGATGTCGTTGGTGACCCGGCTCAGCAGTTCCCCACGGGGCTGCTTGTCGAAGTAGGGCAGCGGCAGCCGGTTGAGCTTGTCCTCCACGTCGGCGCGCAGCTTCAGCACGGTGCCCTGCACCACGCCGTTGAGCACCCAGCCCTGCGCCCACTGGAGGATGCTCGCGCCGACGTAGAGCACCACCGCGAACGCCAGCACCCGGCCCAACGCGTCGAAGTCGATGCCCACGCCGGGGATCACGTCCATCCGGGCGAGCATGTCGGCGAAGTTGCCGTTGCCCTCGGCGCGGGCCGCCTGCGCCGCCGCCTCGGTGGTGGTGCCGGGCGGGAGCTGCCGCCCGATCACCCCGCTGAAGATGATGTCGGTGGCGTGGCCGAGCACCTTCGGCCCGACGACGCTCAGCCCGACGCTGGCCACGGCCAGCGCGAGCACGCCGGTGAGCTGGAGCCGGTACGGCCGCAGCCGCCCCAGCAGCCGGCGCGCCGACGGCCCGAAGTTCATCGCCTTCTCGGCCGGCATGCCCATGCTCATGTGCGGCGGGCCGCCCGGACGCCGCCCGCCCGGCGGCAGCCGCGTCGGCTCGCCCTTCTGCTGCTGCTGAGGTACGGCCGGTTCACTCCGCGCGCTCATGCGGTGCTGGCCGGGCATGCCCTCACGGCCCTCGCTGCGCTCGGTGCGTTCGTTCATGCGGTGCTGGCCGGGCATGTCCTCACGGCCCTCGCTGCGCTCGGTGCGTTCGTTCATGCGGTGCTGGCCGGGCATGCCCTCACGGCCCTCGCTGCGCTCGGTGCGTTCGTTCATGCGGTCACCCCCGCGGTCTGCTGGGACGCCACGATCTCGGCGTACGTCGGGCAGTCGGCCAGCAGTTCCTCGTGTCGTCCCATCCCGACGACACCCCCGTCCTCGAGCACGATGATCTGGTCGGCGTCGACGATCGTGGAGACCCGCTGGGCCACGATCACCACCGCCGCGTCCGCGGTGACCGCCTTGAGGGCGGCCCGCAGCCGGGCGTCCGTGCCGAGGTCGAGCGCGGAGAAGGAGTCGTCGAAGAGGTAGATCTCCGGTCGGCGTACCAGCGCGCGGGCGATGGCCAGGCGTTGCCGCTGGCCGCCGGAGACGTTCGTGCCGCCCTGCGCGATCGGCGCGTCCAGCCCGCCGGGCATCTCGCTCACGAAGTCGCGTGCCTGGGCGATCTCCAGGGCCGCCCACAGGTCCGCGTCGGTGGCGTCCGGATTGCCGTAGCGCAGGTTGCTCGCCACCGTGCCGCTGAACAGGTACGGCCGCTGCGGCACCAGCCCGATCCGCCGCCACAGCTCGTCCGGGGCCAGCTCCCGCACGTCCACGCCGTCGACCAGGACCGCACCGGCGGTCGGGTCGACCAGCCGGGGGATCAACGTCAGCAGCGTGGTCTTGCCGGCGCCGGTGGACCCGATGATCGCCGTGGTCCGGCCCGGCCGGGCGTGGAACGAGATGTCGTGCAGCACCGGCGCGGTGGCGCCGGGGTACTGGAAGCCGGCGCTGCGCAACTCCAACTCCCCGTGCCCGGTGACCTCGATGACCGGGTCGGGCGCCGGCACCACCGACGACTCGGTGTCCAGCACCTCGGAGATGCGTTCGGCGCAGACCGCGGCGCGGGGCACCATCATCAGCATGAAGGTGGCCATCATGACCGCCATCAGGATCTGCATCAGGTACGCCAGGAACGCGGTCAGCGCGCCGATCTGGATCTGGCCGGAGTCGACCCGGCCGGCGCCGAACCAGAGCACCGCGACGCTGGAGACGTTGAGCACCAGCATCACGATCGGGAAGATCAGCGCCTGGAGCCGGCCGATGCGCAGCGCGGTCGCGGTCAGCTCGGTGTTGGCCACCCGGAAGCGGTCCGTCTCGTAGGGCTCGCGGACGAAGGCCCGGACCACCCGGATGCCGGTGATCTGCTCGCGCAGCACCCGGTTGACGGTGTCGATCCGGGTCTGCATGAGCCGGAAGCCCGGCACCATCCGGCGGATGATCAGGCCCAGCGCGACGGCCAGCACCGGCACGCAGATCAGCATCAGCCAGGAGAGCCCGACGTCCTCGCGCAGCGCCATCACCACGCCGCCGACGCTCATGATCGGCGCGGCCACCAGCATGGTGCAGCTCAGCAGCACCAGCATCTGCACCTGCTGGACGTCGTTGGTGTTGCGGGTGATCAGCGACGGCGCGCCGAACCGTGCGACCTCGCGGGCGGAGAAGCGGTTGACGTGCCCGAAGATGGCGCTGCGGACGTCCCGCCCGAAGCCCATCGCGGTCTTCGCGCCGAGGTAGACGGCGGCGATCGAGCAGGCGATCTGGAGCAGGCTGACCACCAGCATCCACCCGCCCGTACGCAGGATCTCGTCGGTGTCGCCGCGGGCGACGCCGCGGTCGATGATGTCGGCGTTCAGGCTGGGCAGGTAGAGCGAGGCCATCGTGCCGACGAACTGGAACGCCACCACGGCGGCCAGTAGTCGTCGGTACGGGCGTAGGTGTGTGCGGAGCAGGCGGATCAGCACGGATGTCTCCCCGTTGGCGACTCGGTGTCGGACTCGCTGTCCCGGTTCAACCGACGGAGGTCCCCGTCGGACATGCCGGTGATGATTTCGGTCAGGAATTCGCGGATGACCGCTCGCTTGGCCGGGTCGGCGTCGACCGAGGTCAGCGGCCGGCCGCTGTCGATCATGTCGATGATCGCGCGGGCGTGTTCCTGGCCCTTGTCGGTGAGCGTGAGCTGGACCGTGCGTCGGTCCTCGGGGCTGCGTCGGCGGACGACGAAGCCGTCCCGTTCCAGGGTGTCGACGATGCCGGTGAGGGTGGCCGGCCGGACGAAGCACACCTCTGCCATCTCGCGGTGGGTGACGTCGCCGGAGCGCAGCAGGATCATCAGCACGCGCATGCCGGCGGAGGTGAGCCCGTGGTGCTCGGCCAGGTAGCGACCCCAGTGCTGCTCGACGACGTGGCCGGCGATGGAGACGAGCCGGCCGAGCGGCGCGTGCTGCAGCGCGTCGGGGAAGCGGACGAGCGGTCCCATGTTCACGGGCGCTAGATTAGCGCCCGAATCATCAGGCCCCAAACTAATTCCTGAGAAGCGCCTCAGCCGGGGTCGGAGCCGGTGCGCCGGGTGGTCGTGGGCTCGTCCGGCGCGGTCGCCACGTAGTCGCGCATCACGTCCGCGACCTCGCGCAGGAACGCCGCGGTGGCCTCGGCCTGCTCGGGAGTGAGCCGGGCGACCGCCCGGTCGACGCCGACCAGCATCGGGCGCAGCGCCTCCAGCACCTCACCGACCGCGTGCTCGGTCACCTGGAGGCTCAGCCGCCGGCGGTCGTGCGGGTGCGGGGCGCGGGCGACGTGACCGGCGCGTACCAGTCGGTCGACGAGCGTGGTGGCGGACGCGGACCGGATGCCGAGCCGGTTGCCCAGCTCGACCGGGCCCAGCGGTTCGGGGCTGGAGACCAGGTGGTCGATGGCCGCGGCGTCGGTCGCGCCGAGGCCCAGCCGGCGGGCCAGCGCGGCCCGGGTGTCCCCGGCGATCCGCAGCACCTCGCGCAGGGCACGGGCGGCCTCGCTGCTCGGCGGCGGGCCGGTGGGCCCGGCCGCTCCGGTTGACGGCGACCCCTCCACGGGTTAAAGCTAGCATCTCGGGTAGCTAGAAAATCTAGCTAAAGGGGAGGGCGCAATGCGCAGCGACGGGCGCGGACGCTGGTTCGGGCTGCTCGCCATCAGCCTCGGCGTCGCGATGATCATCGTGGACGCCACCATCGTGAACGTCGCGGTGCCGCAGATCATCCGGGACCTGGACATCACCTCCACCGACGCCCAGTGGGTCCAGGAGGCGTACACCCTGGTCTTCGCGTCCTTGCTGCTGGTCGCCGGCCGCTTCGCCGACCGGTCCGGGCGGCGGCGGATGTTCGTCACCGGAGTGAGCGTCTTCGTGGTCGCCAGCGTGCTGGCGGCGGTCGCCGGCTCCGGCGAGGCGCTGATCGGCGCCCGGGTGCTCCAGGGCATCGGCGGGGCGATGATGCTGCCCACCTCGCTGTCCCTGCTCAACGCCAACTTCACCGGCCGGGAACGGGGCATCGCGTTCGCCGTCTGGGGCTCCACCATCGGCGGTGCGGCGGCGCTCGGTCCGCTGCTCGGCGGCTGGCTCACCACCACGTACTCGTGGCGGTGGGCGTTCGGGATCAACGTCCCGGTCAGCCTCGCCGTGATCGTCGGCACCCTGCTGCTCGTCGCCGAGTCCCGCGACGACCGCGCCGAACGCGGCGTCGACCTGGTCGGCGCGCTGCTCTCCGTGGTCGGCATGACCGGCGTGGTGTTCGCGCTGATCGAGGGCCGCACCTACGGCTGGTGGGAGCGGGAACGGCCGTTCAGCCTGTTCGGCCTGGACTGGACCGCCTCGATCTCGCCGGTGCCGGTGGCCGCGCTGGCCGGACTGGCCGCGCTCGGCGTCTTCCTGGCCCAACAGATCCGCCGCAACCGGGCCGGCCGGCCCGCGCTGCTCGACCTGTCGCTGTTCGGCATCCGGTCGTTCCGCACCGGCATCCTCGCCGCCGCGATCGTCAGCCTGGGCGAGTTCGGCCTGCTCTTCGCGCTGCCGCTGTGGTTCCAGAACGTGCTCGGCTACAGCGCCTTCCGCACCGGCCTGGCGCTGCTGCCGCTCGCCGTCGGCAGCTTCCTGGCCAGCGGCATCGGCGCGCCGCTCACCCAACGATGGGGCGCGGCCCGGGTGGTGCAGCTCGGCGTCGCCGCCGAACTGGTCGGCGTGGCCGGGCTGGGCCTGGTGGTCGCGCCGGACACCCGCTGGTGGGCGCCGGTGGCGTTCCTCTTCGTCTACGGCATCGGCGTCGGCCTGGCCACCGCCCAGCTCACCGGCGTCTCCCTGGCCGAGGTGCCGGTGCGGCGCAGCGGGCAGGGCTCCGGCCTGCAGAGCACCGCCCGGCAGGTCGGCTCCGCGTTCGGCATCGCGGTGCTCGGCACCGTGCTCTTCGCCGGCCTCGGTGGACTGCTCGGCGACCGGCTGGCCGACCAGCCCGGCCTCGACCCGGCCGGGCGGGACCAGGTTGTGACCGCCGTGAAGGAGAGCGCCGGCGCGGCGATCACCGGGCTGGCGGCGGACCCGCGTACCGCGCCGATCGCCGAGGAGGCGAAGGGGGCGTTCTCCGACGCCACCCGCTACGCCGCGTTCACCGCCGCCGGGTTCCTGCTGATCGGCCTGCTCGCCTGCCTGCGCCTGGGTGAAAGGAGGGGCCCCCGCTTAACGCATTCGGTAGAGGCGGGGGCCCCGGTTAACACCTGACGTTCACCAGCTCACCAGCTCGTCGGCAGCGGCATGCCCTCGGTGTAGCCGGCGGTGCTCTGCACGCCCACCAGCGCCCGCTCGTGGAACTCGTCCAGGGTGCGCGCGCCGGCGTACGTGAACGCGCTGCGCACCCCGGAGACGATCTCGTCGATCAGGTCCTCGACGCCCGGCCGGTTCGGGTCCAGGTACATCCGGGCCGAGGAGATCCCCTCCTCGAAGATCGCCTTGCGGGCCCGGTCGAACACGCTGTCCTCGGCGGTCCGCGCGCTCACCGCCCGGGACGAGGCCATCCCGAAGCTCTCCTTGTAGCGCCGGCCGTCGGCGTCGGTGTAGAGGTCGCCGGGGGACTCGTAGGTGCCGGCGAACCAGGAGCCGACCATCACGTTCGAGGCGCCCGCGGCCAGCGCCAGCGCCACGTCCCGCGGGTGGCGTACGCCGCCGTCGGCCCAGACGTGCCGGCCCAGTGAGCGGGCCGCCGCCGCGCAGTCGAGCACCGCCGAGAACTGTGGACGACCCACCCCGGTCATCATCCGGGTGGTGCACATCGCGCCCGGTCCGACGCCCACCTTCACGATGTCGGCGCCGGCCTCGACCAGGTCGCGTACCCCGTCGGCGGTGACCACGTTGCCGGCCGCGACCGGGACGCCCGGGTCGAGCTTGCGGACCGCCCGCAGCGCCTGCATCATCCGCTCCTGGTGCCCGTGCGCGGTGTCCACGACCAGCGTGTCCACCCCGGCCTCCAGCAGCGCGGCGGCCTTGCCGGTGACGTCGCCGTTGATGCCCACCGCCGCCGCGATGCGCAGCCGGCCCCGGTCGTCCACCGCCGGCGTGTAGAGCGTCGCGCGCAGCGCGCCCGCGCGGGTCAGCACGCCGACCAGGCGGCCGTCCGCGTCCACCACCGGGGCGAGCCGCCGGCGGCCCGCCGACAACCGCTCGAATCCGGTACGCGGGTCCGCGTCCGCCGGCACCGTGTGCAGTTCGGTGGACATCACGTGCCGGAGCTGGGCGAAGCGGTCCACCCCGACGGTGTCCGCCTCGGTCACCACGCCCACCGGCCGGCCGGCGTCGTCGACCACGATCACCGCGCCGTGCGCGCGCTTGGGCAGCAGGTGGATGGCGTCGCCGACGGTGTCGGTCGGGCCGAGCGTGATCGCCGTGTCGTGCACCAGGTGCCGCTGCTTGACCCAGCCGACCACGTTCGCGACGACCTCGATCGGGATGTCCTGCGGGATCACCGCGACCGCGCCGCGCCGGGCGACCGTCTCGGCCATCCGCCGGCCGGCGACGGCGGTCATGTTCGCCACCACCAGCGGGACGGTGGTGCCGGTGCCGTCGCCGGAGGACAGGTCGACGTCGAGCCGGGAGCCCACCTCCGAGCGGTTGGGCGCCATGAAGACGTCGTTGTAGGTCAGGTCGTGCGCGGGGACCGCGCCATGAAGGAACCGCACCCGGCCATCATTCCCGCTCCCGGCGCTTCCCGCCGCCGCTGGTGGCCCAGACCACCCGCCGTGCGGGGTGTTAAACGGGGGCCCCGCCTCTACCGAAGGCGTTAAGCGGGGGCCCCGCCTTAACCCTCGATGGTGCAGATGGGGGCGCCGGCGGTGATGACGGCGCCGACCTCGGCGGCCAGCCCCTTCACCGTGCCGGCCTTGTGCGCGTGCAGCGGCTGTTCCATCTTCATCGCCTCCAGCACCACGACCAGGTCGCCCTCGGCGACCGTGTCGCCGTCGGCCACCGCGATCTTGACGATGGTGCCCTGCATGGGGGAGGCGAGCGTGTCGCCGCTGACCGCGGCGCCGGCCTTGCCCGTGCCGCCCCGGCGGGCCGGCTTGCGCGCGGCGGGCGCGGCGGCAGCCGTACCCGCGCCGAGGCCGGCGGGGAGGACCACCTCGATCCGCTTGCCGGCCACCTCGACCACGACGGTCTCGCGCTCGGCCGGGGCCTCGGCGGCGCCGGCGGCGGCGGTGAAGGCCGGCACGGTGTTGTCGAACTCGGTCTCGATCCACCGGGTGTGCACGGTGAACGGCTCGCTGGTGAACGCCTCGTCGCGCACCACCAGGCGGTGGAAGGGCAGCGCGGTGGCCATGCCGTCGACCACCATCTCGTCGAGCGCCCGGCGGGCCCGCTCCAGCGCCTCGGTACGCGTCTCGCCGACGATGATCACCTTGGCGAGCAGCGAGTCGAAGTTGCCGCCGATCACGTCGCCGGCCGAGATGCCGGTGTCCACCCGGACGCCGGGGCCGCTGGGCAGTCGCAGCGCGGTGACGGTGCCCGGGGCGGGCAGGAAGTTGCGGCCCGGGTCCTCGCCGTTGATCCGGAACTCGATCGCGTGCCCGCGCGGCGTCGGGTCCTCGGTGATGCGCAGCTTGTCGCCGTCGGCGATGCGGAACTGCTCACGGACCAGGTCGATGCCGGCGGTCTCCTCGGTCACCGGGTGCTCCACCTGGAGCCGGGTGTTGACCTCCAGGAAGGAGATGGTGCCGTCCGCGCCGACCAGGTATTCGACCGTGCCGGCGCCGTGGTAGCCGGCCTCCCGGCAGATCGCCTTGGCGCTGTCGTGGATCTGGGCGCGCTGGGCGTCGGTGAGGAACGGCGCGGGCGCCTCCTCGACCAGCTTCTGGTGCCGGCGCTGGAGCGAGCAGTCGCGGGTGCCGACCACGATCACGTTGCCGTGCTGGTCGGCGAGCACCTGCGCCTCGACGTGGCGGGGCTGGTCCAGGTAGCGCTCGACGAAGCACTCGCCCCGGCCGAACGCGGCGACCGCCTCGCGGGTGGCCGACTCGAACAGGTGCGGGATCTCCTCCATGGTGCGGGCGACCTTGAGGCCGCGACCGCCGCCACCGAAGGCCGCCTTGATGGCGACCGGCAGCCCGTGCTCGGTGGCGAACGCGGTCACCTCGTCGGCGCCGGCCACCGGGTCCGGCGTGCCGGGCACCAGCGGGGCGCCGGCGCGCTGGGCGATGTGCCGGGCGGTGACCTTGTCACCCAGGTCGCGGATCGCCTGCGGGGTGGGGCCGATCCAGGTCAGGCCCGCGTCGATGACGGCCTGGGCGAAGTCGGCGTTCTCGGAGAGGAAGCCGTAGCCGGGGTGCACCGCGTCGGCGCCGGCCCGGGCGGCCACGTCGATCAGCTTGTCGATGCGCAGGTAGCTGTCGGCGGCGGTGTCGCCGCCCAGGGCGTACGCCTCGTCGGCGAGCGTGGCATGCAGGGCGTCCCGGTCGGAGTCCGCGTAGACGGCGACGCTTGCGAGCCCGGCGTCGCGGCAGGCGCGGATGACGCGGACGGCGATCTCGCCGCGGTTGGCGATGAGGACCTTGCGCACCTTGAGGGCTCCTCCCGGGAGGTCGATGCCGGGAGTGTATCGGCCGGCATGCTGGCCCTAACGATCGCTCAGTGTGGGATGTCGCACTGTAGTCAAACTTGGCTATTACGCTTGTCCGGTGTCGGCGACAAGGATGATGATTCTGGGCCTGGTCAGGTGGATGCAGCCGGTGCACGGCTACGACGTGCGCCGCGAACTGCTGAGCTGGAGCGCGGACAAGTGGGCCAACGTGCAGCCCGGTTCGATCTACCACGCGCTGCGCAAACTCACCGACGAGGGGCTGCTGCGGACGGTCTCGGTGGAGCAGGTGGGCGCCCGCCCGGCCCGCACCACGTACGAGGTGACGCCGAAGGGCGAGGACGAGTTCGAGACGTTGCTGCGGGCGCAGTGGTGGCAGGTGCACGAGTCGCCGGACCCGTTCGCGGTGGCGTTCTCGTTCCTGCCGGCGATGCCGCGCGACGAGGCTGCGGCGGCGCTGCGCAACCGGGCCAACCTGCTGCGCGCCGGCGTCGAGTCGATGCGCGCGTCGCTGGACTCCGACTGGGTGCGCAACCGCAAGCCGGTGCACGTGGGCTGGATGTTCGAGCTGTGGCTGGCCCGGGCCGAGGCCGAGACGGCGTGGTGCGAACGGATCGCGGAGCGGATCGAGTCCGGGGTGTCGTACCTGCCCGCTGGGATGGAGCGCGCGGAGGGCTGGTCCGGCTGGACCGACACAGACACGAAATAATCAACGTTGACCACAAGAGTTATATCGCGTTAGCCTCGACGCGAACCGCTGACCGGTGGCCGGGTGACCCCGGCCCGGACGACCAGGAGCAGAAATGATCGAGACCAGGGGGCTGCGGAAGTCGTTCCGCTCCCGCGCGGGTCGCGAGAAGAAGACCGTGGACGCGGTGCGCGGCGTCAACCTCGACGTCGCCGAGGGGGAGATCTTCGGCTTCCTCGGGCCCAACGGCGCCGGCAAGACCACCACGCTGCGGATGCTCGCCACCCTCATCGAGCCGGACGGTGGCCAGGCCACCATCGCCGGCGCCGACCTGCTCAAGGACCCGGCCGGGGTGCGCCGCCGGATCGGCTACGTGCCCCAGGGCGGCAGCACCTGGGACGAGTCCAGCGCCCGCGAGGAGCTGGTGCTCCAGGCCCGCCTCTACGGCATCTCCAAGGCCGACGCGCACCGGCGGGCCGCCCGCGCGCTGGACGCCTTCCAGCTCAGCGACTACGCCGACCGCAAGTGCAAGACCTACTCCGGCGGCCAGCGCCGACGGGTCGAGATCGCGCTCGGCATCATCCACGAGCCGAAGATCGTCTTCCTGGACGAGCCGACCACCGGCCTCGACCCGCAGAGCCGCGCGCACATGTGGGACGAGATCCGCCGGCTGCGCACCGAGGGGATGACCGTCTTCATCACCACGCACTACCTCGACGAGGCCGACGCGCTCTGCGACCGCATCGCGATCATGGACAACGGCGAGGTGGTCGCGGAAGGCACGCCGATCGAGCTGAAGCGCGAGATCTCCGGCGAGGTGGTGATCGTCGGCCTGGACGCGGCGACCACCCCGCACGCCGCGCAGCTCCTCGACACCGAGGCGTACGTGACGAAGCTGGAGACCGCCGACGAGGGCGGCCTGCGCCTCTACGTCGACGAGGGCGCCGTCGCCATTCCGCAGGTGCTGCGCCGCCTCGACCACGCCGGGCTGGAGCTGCGCTCGATCGAGCTGCACCGCCCCAGCCTCGACGACGTCTTCCTCACCAAGACCGGCCGCTCGCTGCGCGAGTCCTGACCCCCGGAGAAGCTGTCATGAAACTCGCCCGCGACACCTGGCTGATCTTCCAGCGCCAGGCACAACTGCTCCTGCGCAACCCGGTCTGGGTCTTCGTCGGCGTCTTCCAGCCGGTGATGTACCTGCTGCTCTTCGCCCCGCTGCTCAAGCCGGCGCTGAACGCGCCGACGCAGGCCGCCGCGTACAAGATCTTCGTGCCCGGCCTGCTGGTGCTGCTCGCCATCTTCGGCGGCCTGTTCCAGGGCTTCGGCCTGATCGCCGAGCTGCGCGCCGGGGTGATCGAACGCTCCCGGGTCACCCCGGTCAGCCGGCTCGCCCTGCTGCTCGGCCGCTCCCTGCGCGACGTGGTCTCGTTGATCTCCCAGGCCGTCATCATCACCGTGCTGGCGTTCCTGTTCGACCTGCGCGTGTTCATCGGCTACCTGCTCCTGGCCTACCTGATGCTCGCCCTCATCGCGCTGATGACCTCGGCCGTCTCCTACGGCGTCGCCCTCAAGGTCAAGAGCGAGGACGCGCTGGCCCCGCTGATGAACACCGTCGCGCAGCCGGTGCTGCTGCTCTCCGGCATCCTGCTGCCGCTCACCTTCGCGCCCGGCTGGTTGCAGGGCGTGGCCAAGTGGAACCCGTTCTCCTGGGCGGTCGACGGGACCCGGGCGCTCTTCGACGGCGACCTGGGCAACGACAACGTCTGGCAGGGGCTCGGCATCATCGCCGTGCTCGCGGTCGCCGGCGTCGTCTGGGCCGCCCGCCAGTTCGCCCGCAGCGTGAGGTGAAAGGCGGGGCCCCCGCTTAACGCATTCGGTAGAGGAAGGGGCCCCGCTTAACACCCCGGCGAGAGCTGCCTCTCACTCAAGGCGGGGTGCCGGTCCGGCGCGCGTAGCGTCGGGCCGGTGCCCCGCCTCACCCGTGACCGGACCACCTGGCTGACCTACGCCCAGCTCGGCCTCTGGGGCTTCTTCCTCTACGGGTTCGGCCCGGTCGTACCGCTGCTCCGCGACGAGCAGGGCACCAGCGCCGCGGTCGCCGGCCTGCACAGCACCGGCATCGCGGTCGGCGCACTGGCCGGCGGCGCGCTCTTCGCCCCGGTCGCCCGCCGATTCGGGCGAGGCGCGGCCGTCTGGCTCGGCCTGGCCGGCGTCGCCGCCGGCGTCACCGCGCTCGGCCTGCTCCGCCCGCTGCCCGCCACCATCGCCGCCGTCGCGGTCGTCGCCACCTTCGGCATGATGGTGATCAGCGGCGTCAACGTGCTGCTCACCGCCCGGCACGGCCCCGCCGCCCCGGCCGCGCTCACCGAGGCCAACGCCGTCTGCGCCGGCATGGGCATCCTGGCGCCGCTGACCATCGGCGTCACCGTCGGCGCGGGCCTCGGCTGGCGACCGGTGATGGCCGTCGAGGTCGGGCTGATCACGCTCGTCGCGCTCGCCGCCCTGACCTTCCGGGTACGCCGACCGAAGCGCGCCCCCGCTGCCGCGGCTGCCGCCCGACCCGTCGTGGTCCCGGCGCTCCGTCCGGTGCCCGCCGCAGCGGGCGTCGTCGCGGCGACCGCGGGACCGGACGCTGGGCAGCGCGAGATCCCGGACGGTGCGCGCGGGACGCACACCGGCGACGATCGAGGCGTCCGGGCGGGTTCGGGGCGGCTGCCGCGCGCGTACTGGATCGCCTGGGTGTTGATGGCCGTCACCGGGTCGATCGAGGTCTGCCTGTCGCTGTGGACCGCCGACGTGCTCCGCACCCACGCCGGCCTGAGCGCCGGTGGGGCGTCGGCGGCCGTGGCGGCGATCGTCTGCGGCATGTTCGCCGGCCGGCTCGCCGGTGGCCGGGCCGCGCTCCGCTGGCCACCGGTGCCGCTGCTGCTCGGCGCGTTCACCGTCTCCCTCGCCGGGTTCTCGCTGTTCTGGGCGAGCCCGGTCGGCTGGCTCGCGGTCACCGGACTGGTCGTGCTCGGCCTGGGCAACGCGCTGCACTACCCGTTGGCGATCGCCATCGCGCTCGCGGTGGCCGGCGGGGCCGCCGATCGGGCGGCGGGCTGGTCGTCGTACTCGATGGCGGTTGGTTTCGGGATCGCGCCGGTGGCGCTCGGCCGGGTGGCCGACGGCGTCGGACCACACGCGGCCTTCCTGCTGCTGCCCGCGTTCATCGTGGTGGCGGTGCTGCTGACCGTGCGGCTCGGGCGAGCGCTGCGCCCGGCGTGATCTGCGCCGCCGGCTCAGCGGACCCGGGCGAGCGTGACCCCGTCGGCGATCGGCAGCATGACCGCCTCGACGCGGACGTCCGCGATCACCTCGTCGTTGAAGGCGGCGATGGCCCGGTCGTCCGCGTTGCGTGGGGCGAGCACCCGGCCGGCGCGGAGCGTGTTGTCGACCGCGATGACCGCGCCGGGGCGCATCCGGGGCACCAGCTCGTCCCAGTAGACCGGGTAACCGACCTTGTCCGCGTCGATGAACGCGAAGTCGAGGTGACGCTCCCGGGGCAGCTCACGCAGCGTCTCGGCGGCCGGGCCGATGCGCAACTCGATCCGGTCCTCGACGCCCGCCCGCGCCCAGTAGCGGCGGGCCACACCGGTGTATTCCTCGGAGATGTCGAAGCAGGTCAGCCGGCCGCCCTCGGCCAACCCACGGGCGATCGCCAGCGAGGACAGGCCGGTGAACGTGCCCACCTCCACCGCCTGCCGCACGCCGAGGAGTTGGGTCAGGAAGGTCAGGAACGCCGCCTGTTCCGGCGCGACCTGCATGTCGGCCTCGGCCGGCAGGGCCGCCCGGGTCTCCTCGGCCAACTCCCGGACGACGTCGTCCGGGTCGGACCCGTGGGCCACCAGGTAGGCGTGCAGTTCCGGGGTCAGCGGCAACGGCTTCGTGGTCATGCTCGGACGTTAGCCGAGATGCTCGATCTCCTGGCCCCCCGGCGCGACCTTCGACCACAGGTCGACCAGGCGCAGCTCCAGGTCGGCGAGGAGCCGGCGCAGCAGCGGCAGGGAGAGCCCCACCACCGTGCCCGGATCACCCTCGATGCCGGTCAGGAACGCCCCGCCCAGCCCGTCGATGGTGAACGCGCCGGCCACCGCCAGCGGCTCGCCGGTCGCCACGTAGGCGGCGATCTCCTCGTCGCTGATGTCGGCGAAGTGCACGGTGGTCGACGCGACCGCCTCGGCGCGCGCCTCGTGCGTCACGTCGATCAGGCAGTGCCCGGTGTGCAGGACGCCGCTGCGCCCGCGCATCCGCCGCCACCGCCGGGTGGCATCCACCGCGTCGGCCGGCTTGCCCAGAATCTCCCCGTCGAACGCGAGCACCGAGTCGCAGCCGAGCACCAGCGTGCGTTCGTCCACGGCGGGACGCAGCCGGCCGAGCACGGCCTGAGCCTTCAGCCGCGCGAGTTCCAGACAGAGATCCTCCGCCCGCTCACAGACCACCTGCGACTCGTCGACGCCGCTGACCAGCACGTCGGGCTCGATGCCGGCGGCCTGGAGCAGCTTGCGGCGGGCAGGACTCTGCGAGGCGAGGACGAGGCGCAACGGCACGGAGGTCGACACCCTTCCGACGCTACCGGCTGATCCGCGGCGGCGGGTCGCCGGCACGTCGACGGCGACGCCAGACCAGATAACCGCCCCCCGCAGCCAGCAACACCCCGAGGGTCGCCAGGCCCCGGGCGGTGCTTCCGCCGTCGCCGGTGCCGGGCGCGGCCGCCGTCGAGGCCGGCGCGGTGACGCCGGTGGACTCAAAACCGATCGGGGGTACGTCGGCGGTGAGCGCGGCGACCAGGTCGATGATCCCGTAGCCGTACTGGTCGTCGCGGCCGGGTGGTCCCCTGTCGATGGCGGTCGCGGTGAGCCGGTGCGCGACCTCGGCCGCGGGGAGGTCCGGATATTTGGAGCGGATCAGAGCGGCGGCACCCGCGACGATCGCGGTGGCACTGGAGGTGCCAGTCCCCTTCGAATACTTGCCGTCATAGCTGGTGCTGTAGATATCGACAGCCGGAGCAACAACATCGATCTCCGGCCCGTCAACCGAAACGGGGGCAACAACTCCTGATTGGCCAATGCCTCCCACTGCAATCACGCCGGATTCTGTGGCCGGATACCCCACATACGAGTCTTCGGGCTTGTTTCCGGCTGCTGCAACTACCACTATGTTCGACGATAGTGCGACCCGTACTGACCTAACCAGATCGGCACTTACGCCGCCAGTGCTCGAAATGCTTATCACGTCTGCGTGATGGGCTACCGCATAGTCAATGCCGGCGGCTAAGTCATCTGGCTGACCAGTGTTGGCTGAGCCTGAAGTCTTAATAGGCATTATCCGGGCATCAGGGGCAATTCCCATTGCCCCTGTACTGTCCGGCTGGCCATGGGCTGCGATCAGTCCAGCCATTCCCGTTCCGTGACTATTCTCATCAAGGCGCCCATCGCCAGGTATTCCTGGGATGGTCGATGTGCCGGCTAGGAGGTTGCCTCGGAGGTCTTGGTGAGGATCGACTCCGGTGTCCAGTACTGCGACTGTCACCCCGTCGCCTCTGCTGATTGCATTGGCCTCGGCTGACTTGAGAAAGCGGAGATGCCACTGGTCCCTGCGGATGCGCTCCCCTGGTGCATCCGGTGCCCGCTCTGCGCTTGTTCCAGTAGGTGCGATCCCGCCTAGGAGTAGAAGCGCCGCAGCGGCGAGAGGTGCTAGATTCACCGGTCAAAGCCGATTGCCGGGCCAGGATTTATTGGCCCTTCTTCTTCAGGTGGAAGCATCACCGGCTTCACGCCTTGGTTTGTCTGCCATGGGTGGTCCGGGTCCCACGTCGCCTTGTCTTCCGCATCGTTCCTGTTGGGCTGCCTTTGGCCAGGCCTGGGCGTAGCGGTTGGTGAACCACCCGCAGGGAAGGAGTTTTGAGTCCATGGCGGAGAAGTGAATCTTCCTGCCCCCGGTCTGGAGCCGGCAGAGCCGCTTGGTGCAGTCCCTGCACCGCCTCCGCCGATTACTCCTCCTACCGGATTCACTCGCCGTGGAACGTTGGATCCTGGCTGGCCAATTCCTGTGCCAGGAGGTGCCCCAATGAATCCGCTGGACGGTGTTGGGCGAGGACTGATAGGTGGCGATGGCCGGCCGGTCGGTTCGCCGCTGGGGTGGAGACCCGGCGGGGTGGGAATCCCGGGTTGCATGGGCAAGCGTCCGTCCATGCCGTTCCAAGGTGGGATGGGTGGCTGCGAGCCCAATCCGGGTCCAGCGGAAGAGGCCGTGCTGGCTGGGGGCGTTGATGTAAGGGGCGCCGGCGCTGTTCCAACTCCGCCCAATATTGGCCCCGTAACCCCTGTCGGGGGCGTCGATGGCTGGGCCGTTGGCACACTCATGCCCGGCTTGTTGAAGTGGTTACTGCTGGTTGGGGGTTGGATTGAAATCGGAACAACTGGCGGAATCACAGGGGCGGGCTGTCCATACGCGTCGGGATCGGTGACTTGGCGACCTGGGCGTACTGGTGCGGGTGGGCGTTGGAGCATGACCTGGGCTTGCTGGAGTTCGCCGCTCAACCCCGCCATCAGCCCGCGTGCCCGTACGTTCAACTGCTCCAGGTCGTCGTCTGCGACCGGGGGCCGCGCCGGCAGCCGGCTGCCCGCCACCGCTTTCGGGTCGGCGACTATCGCCTCGTACGCCTGCTTCTGCCGCAGTTTGGTCGCGAACTCGTCGTAGAGCGGCTTCAGCTCGATGCGGGCGCTGCCGATGGCGCGGGCGGCGGCGGCGAGCGCGTCGTAGTTGGCGGCGGCCGCGTCGTGGGTGTGCTGCACCCGGTCGATGAGCTGGTCGAGTTCGCCGACGTACGCCCGCGCGGCGGCGTTGGTCTCGGGCGGCCAGGCCTCGGCGAGCCCGCGCCGGTATTCCCGGAGCCGGCCGAGGTGCGCCAGGGCGAGGTCGCAGACTTTGCGCCAGCCGGCGACCTGCTTCCACTGGCCGGCGGTGTCCTGGTCCTGCAGGCACGCCCACATGCTGAGCACGTCCATCAGCCGCCAGTCGGTGAGCCCGGAGGTGCGTCCGCCGCCCCGTTCGATCACGGCAGGACCACCCGTCCCTGGTCGGGGCCGGTGGGGTCGGCCAGTGGCGGGGTCGGGCGGGCGACGGCTGTGGTGGGTGCGGCGAGCGCCCGTTCGACGTCGGTGACCCTTGCGGAGGAGAAGGCGTCCGAGTCGTCGTAGCGGGCGGCGATCCGGCCGGCGGCGTCGGCGAGCCGGCCGGTGGCGGGCGCCACGTCCCACACGGCGCTGACCGCGGCCTTCTGCGTCTCGTGGTGGGCCTGCAGGAACTGGACCAGCTCGATGAAGGCGTCGGCCGGGTTGGGCACCGGGGCCTTCATGTCGTCGGCGATGTAGGACAGGTGGGGGGAGTAGTTGCGCGTGACCTCGTCCTGGAGTCGGTCGGCGAACTCTCTCATCTGTCGGATGTCGGCCTCGATGCCGCCGTAGTCGCGCAGCCAGCCGGCTGGCCGGTTGTCCTCCGGGATCATCGGACCTCCCTGCCCGTCACCGCACGGTTTCCCTGAGTGAGGTTAATGGCTCCGCGTGGATACCGGCAGCCCCGGCCGGGCTCGCGTACGCGGGGAAGGTTTCAGCGGGGAAGGCCGGAGGCGCGCCACGCGCCGGGACCGGCGGCGAGCGTCGCGCCGGCCGGGCGGGCGCTGTGCGCCCACCGCGACACGACGGGCGGCGCGGCGGCGGCGACGGGCCGGGTGCGGACCACGATCGCGCCGACCAGAGCGGCCAGCTCCTCGGCGGTGGGCACGCCACGGACGACCCGGAACATCGGCTCTTCGGCAGACATGGACCCAGGGTACGCGTCGCGAACTCGACCTTCGGCATACAGTGGCGTGCCGGCGGTGTGCGCGTCGGAGCGGCCGGGTACCGTTTCTGCGATGTCGAACGCACTTCCCCAACTCGTCGCTGACCGGTATCGGCTCCTCACGCCGCTCGGTCAGGGCGGCATGGGTCGCGTCTGGAAGGCGCGGGACGAGGTGCTGCACCGCGACGTCGCCATCAAGGAGTTGGTCCCGCCGCCCGGCCTCACCCCGGACGAGCGCCGCGAGATGCGCGAACGCTCGCTGCGCGAGGCGCGGGCCATCGCCCGGCTGAACAACATCAACGTGGTCCGCATCTTCGACGTGCTGCGCACCGACGGCGACCCGTGGATCGTCATGGAATACGTCGCGTCGAAGTCGTTGCAGGACACGATCGCCGAGGACGGCCCGGTCTCGGTGGCCAAGGCGGTCGAGATCGGCCTCGGCGTGCTGGGCGCGCTGAAGGCCGCGCACAAGGCCGGCATCATGCACCGCGACGTCAAGCCGGGCAACGTGCTGCTCGGCGAGGACGGTCGGGTGGTGCTCACCGACTTCGGCCTGGCCACGATTCCCGGCGACCCGAACGTGACCCGCACCGGCATGGTGCTGGGCTCGCCCGCCTACATCTCGCCGGAGCGGGCGCGGGACGGCACGGCCGGGCCGGAGGCCGACCTGTGGTCGCTGGGCGCCACGCTCTACGCCGCCGTCGAGGGCAAGTCGCCCTACGCGCGCCCGTCGGCGATCGCCACACTGGCCGCGCTCGCCACCGAGCCGATGCCGCCGCCGCGCAACGCCGGGCCGCTCAAGCCGGTGCTCCAGGGCCTGCTGCGCAAGGACCCCGACGAGCGGATCACCGCCGAGGTGGCGGAGCGCATGCTGCGCAAGGTCGGCGGTCGGCGGGGAGTCAAGGGCATCTCGCTGCTGGACGGCGTACGCCGGCCGGGGCCGAACGGTCCGCGCGCGCCGCGCCCGCCGCTGGTGCCGGCGCCGCGCCCGGCCGACGAGCAGGTCGAACGCGCGGCCTCCGGGGTCGCGGCCACCGGGGGTGCGGCGGCGACCGCCGACCCGACCGCGAAGGTGCCGGCGCCGACCTCCGACGCGGGGCCGACCGCGAAGGTGACGCCGCCGGTCGCCGACCCGACGACGAAGCTGGACGCCGACGACGCGACCCGGGTGGACGACTCCGGTCCGGCGCTGGACGAGACGCGTCTCGACGGCGAGCCGGTTCCGGCCGCTCCCGCGCAGCGCTCGGCCCCGGTGCCGGTCAGCCCGGCCCCGTCGGACTCCACGCCGGTCAGCGCGGCGCCGGTCAGCCCCGCGCCGTCGACCGGCCGGGCGACGGTGCTGCCGGGGGTCAAGGATTCGCCGAACCGGCGCAACCTGCTGATCGGCGCGCTGGTCCTGCTGTTGCTGGTGGGCCTGGTCGTGGCGGTGCCGCTGCTGAACCGCGGCGACGACGACGGTGACGGTGGCGGCCCGACGGCCGGCTCCTCGGTGGCGTCGGCGGGTCCGCCCGCGCCGACGGCCAGCGCGTCGCCGAGTGCCAGCGCCTCGCCAAGCGGTGCGTCGGCCAGCCCGACGCCCTCGGCCAGCGCGTCGCCGTCGGCCTCGGCCTTCACGTTGCCGGCCGGCTGGAAGTACTACACCGGCTCGAACGGCTTCAAGGTGCCGATTCCGAACGGCTTCGAGGCCAAGCCGGGCAACAACCAGGTCGTGCTCTACGAGGTCGGCGGTGCCCGCCGCGTCCTGTTCATGCAGTGGACGTCCAGCCCGCAGAAGGACGCGTTGGCGGACTGGAAGGACCAGGAGCCGAACCGGCGCAACTACGTCCGGAACTACGAGTACGTCAACATCACCCGGTGCAACTACTACCGGACCTGCGCCGACTGGGACTGGCTGGAGACGCGTAGCGGCAACGTCCGGTTCCACGTGCGCAACCGGGGCGTCGCGACGGCCACCAACCGTGGCTACGCGTTGCGCTGGGAGGTCCCGGCGAAGGACTGGCAGGCCAACCTGCCCGCCTTCGACATCATCACCAAGGGGTTCGTGCCGGACCGGAGGAACTGACCCGGGAGTCCCACCGTCGCGAAACTGGTTCGCATGACTTTCCGTAGTCGGGGGTATGAGTATCCCGACGACGAAGGAGGTGCGACATGGGTTACCGACACAGGGACACCGGCCCGCGCCTGGCACTGTGGATGCTGGTCGCGCTCGGCGACGCCGTCCTGCTGATGGTCGCCGCCGGCCTGTCCGCGCCGGTCGCGGTTCTCGGTGTGCTCACCCTGACCGTCGCCGGGGTCGCGGTGTGGCGCTGGACCCGCCGACCCGCGCCCGTGCCCATGGCGCCCGCCGCGCGCCGCCGGGCCTGAGGCGACAACCAGACGGTACGACGGCAGCGGGACCGCCTCATGTCGAGGCGGTCCCGCTTCCGTGCGTACGTCAGGTGTTGTTGGCCAGGGCGATCAGCCGGGTCCGGTCGCCGTTCCAGTAGTTGCGGTCCACGTTGCCGCTGATCCCGGAGACGCTGCCGGTGCTGGTGTACTGCCAGAAGCTCCAGACCGAGGCGCCGGCCGGCAGGGCGCCCGGCGTGCTGGACCAGCGGGCGAGCCAGAGCGGGTGGTTGGCCCACGGGCCGGTCCAACTGCCGGTGCACTGGTTCCACCAGCTCGTCGTGGTGTAGATGACCGCGTACCGGCCGGTGCGGGAGCGGTAGGTGTTGAGGAAGTCCTGGATCCAGTTGCGCATGCCGGTGGTGCTCAGGCCGTAGCAGTAGCCGCCGCTGTACGGGTTGGCTTCGATGTCCAGCGCGGCGGGCAGCGTACGGCTGTCCGCCGACCAGGCGCCGCCGTTGCTGGCCAGGTAGCCGGCCTGGGTGGAGCCGGCGGAGATGTTCGGGCGGGCGAAGTGGTAGGCGCCCCGGATCACGCCGGCGTTGTAGGCGTTCACGTAGTTGGTGTTGAAGTTGGGGTCCTTGTAGCTGGTGCCCTCGGTGGCCTTGATGAAGGCGAACTGGATGCCGGCGTTGCGCGCGCTGGTCCAGTTGATGCTGCCCTGGTAGCGGGAGACGTCGACGCCGGGGGTGGTCGCGGCGGCGGCCGGTCCGCCGGTCGCCACGAGGGCCGCGGCCGCGGTGGCGGCGACGGTCAGGCCGGTGGCGAGAAGCCGGCGCACGGAGAGTCTGGTACGGGCCATGGTGTGCCTCCAGAGGACGTCAACTGATTGACGCCCATCTTTGGAGATTAGTGCCCTAGATCGCAATAGGACGCAAGGAAATTTTCATCGCATCATCGGAGGGCGGCCGGATCCATCGCCCAGCGGAACGGCTCGGTCACGCTCAGCGTCTCACCGGCCTTGGCCACCGCATCCTCGACGTAGTGCCCCCCGTCCAACCGGTGCAGCCGCAGTGAGTGGCTGTCCCCGTCCTGCTCGACCAGCAGGTAGAACGGGATGCGGGCGATCGCGTAGAGCTGCATCTTGACCAGCCGGTCGGCGGCGGCGTTGCCGGGCGACACGATCTCGCCGACCAGCGTGACCCGTTCGGCGCTGAGGACCACTCCGTCGTCGTCGGCATCCGTGACGACCAGGTCCGGGATGACGATTCGGTCGGAGCCCAGCCGCACATTGATCGCGTCGTAGACGAGCAGGCCGACCGGCTCAGCCGCCAGCTCGACGGCGTTCGCCAACCGTCGGGCCACCCGTTGGTGTCGCCGGCTCGGGGCAGGGCTCACGATCAGGGCCCCGTCGAGCAGTTCGATGCGGTCTTGGCTGTCGCCCAAAGCCAGGTAGTCGGTCTCGGTCCATGGACCCACGTGTGGGCTGTACGGCTCCAACGGAGCTGCACTCACCGATCTCACCGCCCCTTCAGGCACCTCGTCCGATCAGTCGCACACTCTATGAGACACGGCCGGTCGTACGACACGAGTCGGGCCGGTAGGCTCCCCGCCCATGCCCCTGATCGACGGCCTCACCACGCTCTGGGACACCCTGCTGAGCGCTCAGCCGGACCCGCCGCCGCTGCTGGTGGTGCTCACCGCCGTGGCCGCGCTCGTTGTGGTCGCCACCCGGCTGCCCTGGCGGATCGCCCGCAACGCGGTGACCATCGCGCACGAGGGCGGCCACGCGTTGGCGGCCCTGCTCACCGGCCGGCGCCTGCACGGCATCCGGCTGCACTCGGACACGTCCGGGCTGACGCTGTCCGCCGGCCGCCCGAGTGGGCCCGGCATGATCCTCACGCTGCTCGCCGGGTACGTCGCCCCGTCGCTGCTCGGTCTCGGTGGCGCGTGGCTGCTCGCCGGCAACCGGATCACGCTGCTGCTCTGGCTGGCGGTGGCGCTGCTGCTGGCCATGCTGCTGCTGATCCGCAACCTCTTCGGCGCGCTGTCGCTGCTGGTCACCGGCGGCGTCGTGCTCGCCGTCTCCTGGTACACCTCGCCACAGGTCCAGGCCGCGTTCGCCTGGACCTCGGTCTGGTTCCTGCTGTTCGGTGGCGTCCGGCCGGTCTTCGAGCTGCGACGCCAGCGCAGCCGGGGCCGGATGCCGGAGTCGGACGCGGACCAGCTCGCCCGGCTCACGCCGGTCCCGCCGCTGGCCTGGGTGGGCGTGTTCCTACTGGTCGCCGTCGGCGCGCTGGTCGCCGGTGGACTGCTGCTCGCCGGCCCGATCCTCGCCGACGCCGGCCTCACCGGCTGACCCGTCCGGCGCCGCGCTCCGGGCGGCGCGCGCCCCGACCGGGCAGAATCGGACAGATGCGATACGTGATTATCGGGGCCGGCGCGGTCGGCGGCACCATCGGCGTACTCCTCGGCGAGGCCGGCCGGGACGTGACGCTCGTGGCCCGCGGCGCGCACCTGGACGCGGTACGCGAGCGGGGGTTGACGCTGCGGCGCCCCGACGGCACGGTGACCGGCCAGCTGCCGGCGGTGGGCGGCCCGGACGGGCCGCCGCTGCCGGCCGACACCGTCCTGGTCCTCACCGTGAAGTCGCAGGACACCGCCGCCGCACTGACCGGCTGGGCGGACGCGCCGGTCGAGGGCGGCGGTACGGCCGGCGAGCGGCTGCCGGTCGTGCTCGCCCAGAACGGGGTGGCGAACGAACCGGCCGCGTTGCGGCTCTTCGCCCGGGTGCACCCGGTCTGCGTGTGGCTGCCCGCCACCCACCTGGAGCCGGGCGTGGTGGTCGCCAACGGCGACCCGCACCCGGGCATGCTGCACTTGGGCCGCTACCCGACCGGCGCCGACGACGCCACCCGGGCGATCGCGGCCGACCTGACCGCCGCCGGTTTCGTCGCCCCGGTCCGCGACGACGTGATGCGCTGGAAGTACGGCAAGCTGCTGGCCAACCTCGGCAACGGCCTCCAGGCGCTGCTCGGCCGGGACGTGCCCGAGCACCTGTCGCAGCGGGTACGCGCCGAGGGCGAGGCGGCGCTGGCCGCCGCCGGCATCGCGCACACCACCCGTGCGGAGGAGGCCGCCGAACGCGGCGACCTGGTGTCGCACCGGCCGGTCGACGGCGAGCCCCGATCCGGCGGCTCCACCTGGCAGAGCCTGGCCCGGGGCGCCGGCTCGGCCGAGGCCGACCACCTCAACGGCGAGATCGTGCTGCTCGGCCGGCTGCACGGCGTACCCACCCCGGTCAACGCGGCGGTGCAGGCCGCCGTGCGCCGGGCCGTCCGCGACCGGATCCCGGCCGGCTCCTTCGATGTGCGGGAGCTGGCGAAATTGGTCGGCTGAGCGGGCAACCGCGCCCGGTGCGGCAGGCGTCTCTCCTGCGACCACCACGGGGGAGGCGACAGCGTGCCGGACGTCGACGGGTTCGACGAGTTCTACCTGGGCAGCCGTCAGCGACTGCTCGGGTTCGTCTTCGTGCTCACCGGCAACCTCGCCGAGGCGCAGGACGCCGTGCAGGAGGCGTACATCCGGGCCTGGCAGCGATGGGCGACGGTGCGGGGCTACGACGACCCGGAGGCCTGGGTGCGGGTGGTGGCCAGCCGGATCGCGGTCAGCCGGTGGCGCAGCCTGCGCAGCCGCGCCCGGGCCTACCTGCGGCACGGGGCGCAGGAGAGCATCCCCGCCCCGGGCACGGAGACGGTGGAGGTGGTGGCGGCGTTGCGGCAGCTACCCGAGGAGCAACGCGTCGCCATCGCCCTCTACTACCTGGTCGGCATGCCGGTCGCCGAGGTGGCCCGGGAGACCGAGGCACCGGTCGGCACGGTCAAGGCGCGGTTGTCCCGAGGTCGGGCCGCGCTGGCCGAACTGCTCGCGGTCGTGGATCTGGAGGAGCCCGCGGATGCGTGACGACAACCTGACGTTCATCGAACTGGTGCAGCGGAACCTGCACACCGTGCGTTGGGCCGACCCGGCCGACCTGCGGGCCACCGCCCGCCGGCGGAACAGGCGGGCGGTGGTGGCGGCGGTGGCGGTGCTGGCACTCACCTCCGGCGTCGCGCTCGTGGCGACCGGGCGGGTCGACCGACCGACCGCGGCGCCGGTCGCCGCCGGCCCGTCGGCGACCGCCTGGATCGCCACCGAGGTGCCCGCCGACGCGCTGCTGCAAGCCTCCGACCTGCGACCCGCCATCGCGCGGCCGTGGAACGACGCGGGTCTCGGCGAGGAGATCCGTCTGGATCGGATGGTGGAGGTCTGTCGGCAGGACCAGGGGCTGGCGACGACCTGGGAACAGTCCCGCTACTCCCGTTCGGTGACCCTGCTCCGGGACCGGCCCGACGTCGGTGACCAGCGGGAGGGTCAGATGCTCGCCACGCAGGACCTCTACCGGGTGGCCCCGGACCGCGCCGACCGGCTCTTCGACGGGCTGCCGGCGCTGCTCGGGCCGTGCCGGCAGTGGCGGGCGAGCGGCCCGACGGCGTGGCAGGGTCGGACCGTCGCCGCGGAGGTCGTCCACTCGTGGCAGGAGATCGACCGGGGCTTCGCCGGCGACGAGTCGGTGCTCGTCCGGCACACCGTCAGCCAGGCGCGCCGGCTGGACACCGGGGCGCCGCTCGGTGATCCGCCACCGCCCGCCGACCGTGCGGTGGTGCGCGTCGGTGACCTGGTCAGCGTGTTGCAGAACCGCGCCGGGGGCACCGAGTCGCAACTGCGTGACCTGGCCCGGGCCGCAGCCCAACGGATGTGCGTCGCCGCCAACCCGAGCTGCTGAGCCGGCCCGAGTGTTAAGAAGGGGCCCCGCCTATACCGGAGGCGTTAAGCGGGGGCCCCTCCTTACACCTACAGGGGGATGTTGCCGTGCTTCTTCGGCGGCAACGTCTCGCGCTTGGTGCGCAGCACCCGCAGCGCGCGGACGATCTGGGTCCGCGTCTCGTGCGGCGGGATCACCCCGTCGACGTAGCCGCGCTCGGCCGCGATGTACGGGTTGGCGAGCGTGTCCTCGTACTCGGCGATCTTCTCGGCCCGCACCGCCGCCGGGTCCTCGGCGTCGGCCAGCTCGGAACGGTAGAGGATGTTCACCGCGCCCTGCGCGCCCATCACCGCGATCTGCGCGGTCGGCCAGGCGAAGTTGAGGTCCGCGCCGAGGTGCTTGGAGCCCATCACGTCGTACGCGCCGCCGTACGCCTTGCGGGTGATGACGGTGACCTTCGGGACGGTGGCCTCGGCGTACGCGTAGATGAGCTTCGCGCCGCGCCGGATGATGCCGTCCCACTCCTGCCCGGTGCCGGGAAGGAAGCCCGGCACGTCCACGAACGTCAGCACCGGCACGTTGAACGCGTCGCAGGTGCGCACGAAGCGGGCCGCCTTCTCCGACGCGGCGATGTCGAGCGTGCCGGCGAACTGCATCGGCTGGTTGGCCACCACGCCCACCGGGCGGCCCTCGACCCGGCCGAAGCCGACCACCATGTTCTGCGCGTAGAGCGGCTGCACCTCCAGGAACTCGCCGTCGTCGAGCACGTGCTCGATGACCCGGTGCATGTCGTACGGCTGGTTGGCCGAGTCCGGGATCAGCGTGTCCAGCTCCCGGTCGGAGTCGGTGACCGCCAGCTCGGCCGGCGCGTCGAACACCACCGGCTCGTCCAGGTTGTTCGACGGCAGGTACGACAGCAGCGCCTTCACGTACTCGATCGCATCCTCCTCGTCCGTGCCGAGGTAGTGCGCGTTGCCGCTGCGGGCGTTGTGGGTGCGGGCGCCGCCCAGCTCCTCCATGCCGACGTCCTCACCGGTGACCGTCTTGATCACGTCGGGGCCGGTGATGAACATGTGCGAGGTCTGGTCGACCATCACGGTGAAGTCGGTGACCGCCGGGGAGTAGACCGCGCCACCCGCGCACGGGCCCATGATCAGGGAGATCTGCGGGATGACACCGCTGGCCCGCACGTTGCGGAAGAAGATCTCGCCGTAGAGGCCGAGCGACGCGACGCCCTCCTGGATCCGCGCGCCGCCGGAGTCGTTGATGCCGACGACCGGGCAGCCGATCTTCATGGCCAGGTCCATCAGCTTGACGATCTTCTCGCCGAAGACCTCGCCGAGCGAACCGCCGAAGACGGTGAAGTCCTGCGCGAAGACGCAGACCTGCCGGCCGTCCACGGTGCCGTAGCCGGTCAGCACGCCGTCACCGTACGGGCGGGTCCGCTCCAGCCCGAAGTTGGTCGAGCGGTGCCGGGCGAACTCGTCCAGCTCGACGAAGGAACCCTCGTCGAGGAGCATGTCGATCCGCTCCCGAGCGGTCTTCTTGCCCCGCGCGTGCTGCTTCTCGACCGCGCGCGCCGATCCGGCGTGCACCGCCTCGTCGAGCCGTCGCTCCAGGTCCGCCAGCTTGCCGGCGGTCGTGTGGATGTTGGTCCCGGTCTCGATAGTCACCCAGGGAATATAACGATGGTTCAGGTGGGTGAGGTTGTGCAGTGCGCCTCACCCCGCGCCGTAGGCTGGTCCGATGCCCGGCTCGCCGTACACCGACCTGGATCGCCCGCCGCTGTCCGCGGCCCGGCTGCGCCGCGCGCTGGTCGCGCCGCACGGGCCCTGGCGCCGTCTCGAACTGCTGGCCGAGACCGGTTCGACGAACGCCGACGTGGTGGCCGAGGCGCGGGCCGGCGAACCGGAGGGCCTGGTGGTGGTCGCGGAGCGGCAGAGTGCCGGCCGGGGCCGGCGCGGCCGGGTCTGGGAGTCGCCGCCGCGCGCCGGCATCGCGGCCAGCGTCCTGCTCCGGCCCGGCGAGGTGGTCACCGAGCGCGGCTGGTCGCCGGTGCCGGTCACCGGGTACGGCTGGCTGCCGCTGCTCGCCGGTGTCGCGCTGGTCGAGGCGGTGCGCCTGCTGGCCGAGGTGGACGCCCGGCTGAAGTGGCCCAACGACCTGCTGGTGGACGGCGCGAAGTGCGCCGGCGTGCTGGCCGAGGTGGTGCCGGGTGACGGCGACGCCCGGCCGCCGGCGATCGTGGTCGGCGTCGGGCTGAACGTGACCCTGCGCGCCGACGAGCTGCCGGAGAACCCGACCGGCCTGCCGGCCACCTCGCTCCAACTGGCCGGCGCCACCGCCACCGACCGTGACCCGCTCCTGCGGTCGCTGCTGCGCTCGCTCGCCGACTGGTACGAGCGTTGGCGCGCCGCCGGGGGCGACGCGGTGGCCAGCGGGCTGCGGGACGCCTACCTGGCCGGGTGCGCCACGATCGGCCGCCAGGTGCGGGTGCTGCTGCCGGACGGCCGGGAGGTGCACGGCACCGCCACCGGCGTCGACCCCGACGGCCAACTCCTGGTCACCACCACCACCGACGGCGCCCCCCTCCGCCTGGCCGCCGGCGACGTCCTGTACCTGCGGTGAAAGGAGGGGCCCCCGCTTAACGCTTCCGGTAGAGGAAGGGCCCCCGCTTAACACCCGCCGCCGCACCCGCCGCCCGCGCGGCCGATGCCGCCGGGATGCCCTGACCGGTTACGGTCAGCGCGTCCGGTTCCCGCGAGGAGGTTCGAAGTGGCGTTCCCCGAAGACGTGCTCACCGAGGACGAGCACGTCGTGCTGCACCTGCACCCGCACTGGAAGGCCCTGATCCGGCCGATCCTGGTGCTGGTGCTCACCGTCGCGGCGGTGGTCGCGGGCTGGCTCCTGCTGCCCGACGGCGACGGCGGCACCATCGCGCTCTACGTCATCGCCGGGCTCGGCCTGGTGCTGGCGTTGTGGCTGGGCCTGTGGCCGTTCCTGGTCTGGCGCACCACGCACTACCTCTTCACCAACGAGCGCGTGCTGCTCCAGGAGGGGGTGTTCTCCCGCAACCGGCGGGACCTGCCACTGACCCGGATCAACGACCACGCCATGCACCAGCGGTTCCTGGAGCGGATCCTGGGCTGCGGCACGTTGACCATCGAGTCGGCCGGTGAGCGGGGCCAGTCGGTGCTCGCCGACGTGCCGCACGTGGACCGGGTGCAGACCAAGCTCTACGAGCTGGTCGAGGCGCACCACGACAAGCACAGCCTGGGCGACGGCGAGATGCGCGAGATCCTGGCCGACATGGCCGAGGGCAAGTCGCTCCGCGACCCCTCCTGAGCGCCGCTCAGCGGCGGGCGCGGCGGGGGCGCAGTTCGGCGGCGAGTTCGGCGTCCAGGTCGGTCCCGAGCGCACCGCCCAGGGCCGCGTCGGCGGGCGCGGCGCGGCCCTGCGGCGGGGTGTAGTCGCTCCCGGGGCGGTTCGCGCCCAGGGGCGGCTCTTCCTCCTCCAGTTCGCTGACGGACTCGGCCAGCTCGGCGACCGGGTCCATCTCGGCGACGTTGTCCCACTCGTCCCGGGGGACGGTGTGCCAGGTCTCCTCGGCGTGCTTGGGCACCGGCTGGAAGACGAACGTGCGGTAGGACCAGAAGCGGAACAGCGTGGCCAGCAGGACACCGATGGTCTTCGCCACGTTCAGCGCGAGCAGGCCGTGCACGCCGAGGCCGTACTTGGCCAGGGCCAGGACGCCGAGTTCGATGAGCAGGCCGGCGCCGTTGAAAAGGAAGAAAAGGATGTATTCCCGCCGTAGCGCTGATTTCGGCCGATCCCGGTACGTCCAGTGCCGATTCATCAGATACGACGTGATGGTCGCCACCACGGTGGCGATCACGGTCGCCTTGAGCTGACCGTCCCGAAAGACCGTGAGTGCCAGCGCATTGAACACCGCGTAATTGATGACGGTGTTGATGCCGCCGACGATGCCGAATGTGAGCGCCTCGTGGATGAACTTCTGCCAGCGCTCGGGCAGCAGACGGACTCCAGGCATGCGAAACACCTTAGGGCAGTGGGCAGGGCCGGCTCGGCCCGGCGGGTCGGGATGGGCGGTGCGTCACGCCCCGGACTCTCGGTCGTGGCTCGGTGCCGGAACGGGGGGAGTTCCCGCCTCGACGAAGACGAACCGTCGGTACGACCAGAACCGGAACAGCGTGCCCAGGCCGGTGCCGACGACGAAGCTGGCGAGGTTGTCGGCCAGCGGGGTCTGGAACATCCGCGGCCAGAGCGCGCCGAGCCCGTAGTGGCTGATCGCCAGGCAGGCCACCGCGATGCCGAGGCCCACCCCGTTGAAGAAGAAGAACAGCGCGTACTCACGGGCGGGGTGGGAGCGCTGCCGGTGCCGCCAGGTCCAGAACCGGTTGCCGATGAAGGCGACGGTCGCGGCCACCACGGTGGAGATGGTCTTCGCCACCAGCGGTGGCATGCCGCGCCCGCTCGACAGGTAGTTGAAGAGCGCGAAGTCCACGAGGAAGGCCACGCCGCCGACGGTGGCGAACTTGCTCAGCTCGTGGATGAGGTGGCCGAAGCGGTGGAGCAGTGCTCCGATCAGACCCCGACGGGTCGGCGGAGCCCCCGGTTGGTCCCCGGTCATCGTCGCGGCCACCCGCAGAGAGTACCGGTTGCGCCCAACCCGGGCCGCCTGCAACGGCGAGTCGGCCACGGCAACTTCGCCGGCGGTCGTCTGCCGGCGGTCGGCGGGGTCGCCCGTTTCAGATATCCGTGATCGCAGCGTAACCGACCGTGCGAATGGGTGGGGCGGCTTCGGAACCGGGCCGGTGGAGGTTCACCGCAGGATTTGCGTGAAACTGCGCGCGAAAGCGGGTATCAGATCGCGATGCCGCAGCGTGGCCGTACCTTGTGCAGTTCTTCACAACCAGTCCCACTGACTGGGGAGGCAGCCCGGTTTACGCTGAGCCCAATCCCAGGTTTCCACGACGGCGGCGCCTCGCCCGCCAGAAATCGTGCATCCCATAGATCGGTCAGCGTCGACCACAAGGAGATGTGACATGGTTGCTCCGGCTGCTGTTCGGGGTATCGATCAGGCCCCGACGTCCCACCCCAAACTGCTCGCCTGGGTTCGTGAGGTCGCGGAACTGACCACCCCGGAGCGGGTGGTCTGGGTGGACGGGTCCGACGAGGAGTGGCGTCGCCTCACCGACGAGCTCGTCGAGAACGGCACCCTGATCCGGCTGAACCCCGAGAAGAAGCCCAACTCGTTCTACGCGCGAACGGACCCGACGGACGTCGCCCGGGTCGAGGAGCGCACCTTCATCTGCTCCGTCGACGAGGCGGACGCCGGCCCCACCAACAACTGGATGGCGCCGGCCGAGATGAAGCGGACGATGACGGAGCTCTACCGCGGCAGCATGCGCGGTCGCACCATGTACGTCATTCCGTTCTGCATGGGCCCGGTCGAGGCCGAGAGCCCGATGTTCGGCGTCGAGATCACCGACAGCCCGTACGTGGTCGCCTCGATGCGGATCATGACCCGGATGGGGTCGGCGATCCTGGAGGCGATGGGCGACGACGCCGACTTCGTGCACGCGCTGCACTCGATCGGCGCCCCGCTGGCCCCGGGTCAGCAGGACGTGGCCTGGCCGTGCAACGAGACCAAGTACATCTCGCACTTCCCGGAGAGCCGGGAGATCTGGTCCTACGGCTCCGGCTACGGCGGCAACTCGCTGCTCGGCAAGAAGTGCTACTCGCTGCGGATCGCCAGCGTGATGGGGCGCGACGAGGGCTGGCTCGCCGAGCACATGCTGATCCTCAAGATCACCTCGCCCGAGGGCAAGGTCTACCACATCGCCGGCGCGTTCCCGTCGGCCTGCGGCAAGACCAACCTCGCCATGCTGGAGCCGACCATCCCGGGCTGGAAGGTCGAGACCATCGGCGACGACATCGCCTGGATGCGGTTCGGCCCGGACGGCCGCCTCTACGCGATCAACCCGGAGTACGGCCTGTTCGGCGTCGCGCCCGGCACCGACTGGAAGACCAACGCCAACGCCATGCGGACGCTCGACCGCGGAAACTCGGTCTTCACCAACGTGGCCCTCACCGACGACGGCGACATCTGGTGGGAGGGCATGGGTGAGCCGCCGGCGCACCTGATCGACTGGAAGGGCAACGACTGGACGCCGGAGAGCGAGAACCTCTCCTCGCACGCGAACAGCCGGTTCTGCACCCCGATCACCCAGTGCCCGATCCTGGCCGACGACTACTTCGACCCGAACGGCGTGCCGATCGACGCCATCCTGTTCGGTGGCCGGCGCCGGGACACCGTCCCGCTGGTCACCGAGGCGCGGGACTGGGTGCACGGGGTCTACATGGGCGCCACGCTCTCCTCGGAGACCACCGCCGCCGCGTCCGGCGCGGTCGGCGTGGTGCGCCGCGACCCGATGGCCATGCTGCCGTTCATCGGCTACCACGCCGGTGACTACTTCCGGCACTGGATCGAGATGGGCAAGGGCACCGACGGCGACGAGGCCAAGCTGCCCAAGATCTACTACGTGAACTGGTTCCGCAAGGACGCCGAGGGCAGCTTCCTCTGGCCGGGCTTCGGCGAGAACTCCCGCGTGCTCAAGTGGGTCATCGGGCGGCTGGAGGGCACCGCCGACGCGGTGGAGACCCCGATCGGCATGGTGCCGGCGCAGGACGCGCTGGACATCGAGGGCCTCGACATGACCCCGGAGGACGTCCGGATCGCCCTGAAGGTCGACCCGGAGGAGTGGCGCAAGGAGCTGCCGCTGGTCACCGAGTGGTTCGAGAAGTTCGGGGACAAGCTGCCCGGCGTGCTCTGGGCCGAGCTGGACGCGCTGCGCGCCCGCCTGGACGTGGAGCCGCAGAAGTAGCAGGTGTGCCGATGGCCCGTACCGGGCACCATCGGATGCCATGAGGACGGCCGCCGCACCTGTCGAGGTCCGGCGGCCGTCCGCCGTCCGGGCGCTGACCACCCTGCTCGCCGTGACCGCGGCGGCCACCGTCGTGGTCGAGCTGCTCAATTACTGGTACGCCCCGGAGCAGGAGTTCGGCCTCGCCGTGCGCACCGGTTGGGCGATGCTCCGCTCGCTCGGTTTCCTGATCCTGATCGGGCACGTCAACCGGGGGCGGGTGGCGGCCCGGCCGTTCGGGCTGATCCTGGCCGTGACGACGGTCTTCGCGGTGGGCCGGCTGGTCGTCCCGCGGCAGGGCGTGCCCGCGCTGCCCGGCCTGCTCGGGTTCGCCGCGCTCACCGCGCTCTGCGTCGCCGTGGTGGTGCTGCTCTACCGCTCCGACACGATCCGCGGCCATCTGGTCCGGCACCGCAAGGGCCTCGTGGTCGAGGGCGGGACGATCTCCTGGCGCGAGGTGGCGCCGAAGCGCCCGCAGGCGAACGGGTGGCTGCTGACCGCCCGGGTCGCCGCGTTCACCTACAGCCCGCTGATGCTGGTGCCGGCGCTGGTGGCGACCGGGTCGCTGCTGGACGGCGGGATCGCCGCCGTGCCGGCGGTGCTGTTCTGGATCGGTGCCGGCATCGCGGCCAGCTACGCGGTGCTGTTCTGCACCGCCTTCCTGTTGCGCGGCAAGGGCTGGGCCACCCGGGCGCTGGTGATGGTGACGCTCGGCGTCCTCGCGCTGGACCTCCCGCTCTGCTGGTGGCTGCTCGGCGTGGACGGCCTGGTCCGTGACGGCGCCCCCCTGCTGACCGCCGCGACCCTCTGCCTCTGGTCCCTCCACCGCGCTACCCGCCTCACCCCGCCCCCTGACCCTCCGACCCGCCGACCCGATCTCGTCGATCATGAAGTTAGCGGCAAATTTGATCTCCGTTGACGCCGCTAACTTCATGATCGACGGTCTGGGCGGGCGCGGTGGGGTCGGGAGGAGGGGTGTGGCGGGGAGGATGTGGGGTGGGTGGTTCCGGGTGGGACGTCGTGGTGGTGGGGGCGGGGCCGGCCGGGGCGGCGGCGGCGCTCGGGGCGCGGCGGGCCGGGGCGGCGCGGGTGCTGCTGCTCGATCGGTCCGACTTCCCGCGCGACAAGGCGTGCGGCGACGGCATCGCCGCGCACGCGCTGGACGTCCTCGCCGAGCTGGGGGTGACCGGTGCCGTCGACGGATACCCGCCCCTGCCGGCGTTGCGCCTGGTCGGGCCCGGTGGCGGCACGGTGGCCCGGCCGCTGCCCCGGCCGGCGTACACGGTGCCCCGGAAGGTGTTCGACGCGCGTCTGGTGCGGGCCGCGGTCGCGGGCGGGGCCGAACTGCGGCGGCACACCGTCCGCCGGGTGGAGGTGGCCGGCGACCGGGTGGTCCTCGACGGCGAACTGGTCGCCCGGGCGGTGGTCGGGGCGGACGGCGCCGGCTCCGTGCTGCGCCGGGCGCTCGGGCACCCGGTGAACCCGGACCGGCACCTGGCGCTCGCCATCCGGGGCTACGCGCCCGCGCCACCGGGGCCGCCCGAGCAGCTCATCGTCACCTCGTCGGCGCGCTGGCCCGCGTACGCCTGGGCCTTTCCGATCGGGGACGGCCGCGCGAACGTCGGGTACGGGGAGGTGCTGCGCGGCGAGCCGCTGACCCGTGCGCACCTGCTGGACCGGATGGCCGCGCTGCTGCCCGGCACCGACCCGACCACGGTGACCGACCTGCGGGCCCACCACCTGCCGCTCTCCACCCACCGGCCGGCGCCGGGCCGGGGCCGGGTGCTGCTGGCCGGCGACGCGCTGTCGTTGATCAACCCGTTCACCGGCGAGGGCATCTTCTACGCGTTGCGCTCCGGCGCGCTGGCCGGGGCGGCGGCGGCTGAGGCGCCCGCCGACGCGGCCCGCCGGTACGCGGTCGCGCTGCGCGAGCGGCTCGGCACCCACCTGCGGCACAGCTCGGCGGCGGCCTGGCTGGCCCGGCGGCGGTGGGTGGTGGACGCGGTGATCGGCGCCGCCGGCCGGGACGAGCGGGTCTACCGGACGGTGGTGGAGCTGGGCCTCGGTGACGGCCGCCTGGACGCCCGCACGCTCGCTGCGATCGCCGCCGGCGTGCCGCGGCCACGGCGGCCCGGAAACGACCGGCCGTCCCGCTATGCGCCACCGCGGCACTGATCTTCGTCGTGGGTCGCTACCCTGCAAGGTGATGACTCTGCGGAAACTTCTCTACTCCGTGTACGAGCGCCGGTTGACGGCGAAGCTCGCGGGCAAGCCCGTGCCCGCGCACGTCGGTGTGATGTGCGACGGCAACCGCAGGTGGGCCCGGGAGATGGGCTTCGTCGATCCGAACGACGGCCACCGGATGGGCGCCGAGCGGATCAAGGAGCTGCTGCGCTGGTGCGACGCGGCCGGCGTCGGCCACGTCACGCTCTGGTTGCTCTCCACCGACAACCTCTCCCGGCCGGCCGCCGAGCTGGACCCGCTGCTCCAGATCATCGAGGACCTGACCAGCGAGCTGGCCGAGGAGGGCAACCCCTGGCGGCTGCGCATGGTGGGCGCGCTCGATGTGCTGCCGGCGCAGCACGCGGCGGCGCTGAAGGGCGCCGCCGAGCGCACCCGGGACCGCGACGGCGGGGCTCAGGTCAACATCGCCGTCGGGTACGGCGGCCGGCGCGAGATCGCCGACGCGGTCCGCTCGCTGCTGCTGGAGCACGCGGCGCACGGCGGCACGCTGGAGGAGCTGGCGACCACGATCGACGTGGACGACATCTCGGAGCACCTCTACACCAAGGGCCTACCCGACCCGGACTTGATCATCCGGACCAGTGGCGAGCAGCGGCTCTCCGGCTTCATGCTCTGGCAGAGCGCGCACTCGGAGTTCTACTTCTGCGAGCTGAACTGGCCCGACTTCCGCAAAGTCGACTTCCTCCGCGCCCTGCGCTCCTACGCCACCCGCCAACGCCGCTACGGCGTCTGACCCCCTCTCCCCTCTCCCCTCTCCCTCGGCCTGTCTCCCCGTCGATCTTGCACATTCGGCCCTCGATATGGGGCTCATGCCGGCTTTGCCCGGGCAGCAAGTGCAAGATCGCCGAGGGGTGGGGCGGGGTGGAGCGGGGTGGGGTGGAGCGGGGGTGGGGTGGGTTAGGTGAGGTGGGGAGGGCGGCGGTGAGGAAGTCGCCCAGGGCGGCCGGGGAGTCGAGCGTGAGGTCGGCGGCGTCGGCGACCTCGTGGCCGGTCTCCGGGTTGGCGACGGCCACGCAGACGCCCAGGAAGTCGGGGTCGGTGGCGGCGCGGGCGCGCAGCGCGGCGAAGGCCTTGATGTCGGACACGTCGTCGCCGAAGTACCAGGCGCCGCCGGCGTCCCGGACCGTCTCGCCGATGACCATGCCCTTGTCCCGGTCGACCGGGGGCTTCAACTCCAGCACCATGCGGCCGGCCTGGCAGCGCAGGCCCAGCCGCTCGGCCCGGGCCCGGCCCCACTCCTGCACCACGTCGCCGAGCTGCGGGGCGGTGCGCCAGTGCAGCGCGACGGAGAGCCGCTTGAACTCGACGAGCGCGCCGGGCGGCAGCTCGGCCTCGGCCTGTGCGGCCAGCTCGGCCATGGTCGGCACCCACGGCAGGGCGGCCGGCTCGGTGACCGTCTCGCCGCCGGAGTGACTGTGCTCCAGGCCGTAGAGCCCATACAGGTCGACGCCGGCGAGGCCGCCCAGGTGGTCGCGGAGGAAATCGACCGGGCGCGCGGAGACGATGGCGATCCGGCGTACCCGGGGGGCGAGCGCCTCCAGCGCGGCGAGCACCTTCGGCGCGGGCCGGACCGCGGTGGGGTCGTCGTCGACCGGCGCGAGTGTGCCGTCGAAGTCGAAGAAGAGCACGACGTCACCAGCGCGGGCGGCGGTGGCACGCCAGGCGTGCTCGGCGTCCAACGGAGTCTTCGGCGGCTGGTTGCCCAGATTCAACGGCGGCACGCGCGACAGCGTACCCCGCGCCGGGCGGCGTATTCGTGGCCGAGATGTGACGTCGAGGCGACGCGGTGGTCAGCGTTCGGCGGCTCCTCTTCCCCGGCGCCCGAACGGCACCACGGCCGCCTCCGGCCCGTGGCTGAGCAGGTAGCCCTCCACGAAGCCGGTGTTCCGGTCGCCGGTGTGCGCCTCGATCTCGTTGAGCCGCGCCACCAGGAACTCGGTGAGCGCGCTGACCCGGTCGTTGAGCCGGTCGTGCAACTCGGCGACGACGGCGATGATCACCGCTGTGCCGGCCGTGGTGAGCGTGAGGAGATTGACGACCAGGGGAAGCTGCCCGCCGTTCAGCACACCGACCACCACGTTGCCGGTCACGCAGGATGTCACCGACACCACCGCGACCACGACTGCCAACCATTTCAGGGTCATGGACAGACCCCTCCTTCTGTCCCGCAGGGCTGGGTTCGGCTGTGTCCCGTCCCCCCGCCGACGACGAGCCCTTAGCAGTACAAACGTGGACGCTAGCCGGTCCGATCCGTCCCCGAGGCGAAACGATCGGGACTGACCTTCCGTTCTTTCGCCATCTGAGGAACTACCCCGCCTGTTTCCCTCGATTTCGGACATTTGCCGGAAGAGTCGGGCGATATGCGAGGTAACGAATGGTTTCTCGAATGTGGAACTTCTCCGCCTCGGAGACGTTCGGGTCGACCAGCCGGCGCAGCAGCGCCTCGACGTCGGGGTCCATCGGCGGCGGCGTGGGGGCGGCGCGGGAGCCGGTCGCCCGGTCCCAGCCGAGCGCCGTGAACGCGCCGGTCGGGTCGAGCCCGAGCCCCTCGCAGAAGGCGACCACGCGCTCGGCCTCGGGGTCGCTGGCCCAGTCGCCGCGGACCCAGCGGTTGATGGTCTGCCGGGAGACGCCGGTGCGCCGGGAGACCTCGGTGCCGCTCCAGGCCCGCATGGCGCGGGCGTCGTCCAGCGCGCGGCGGACGAAGGTGGCGAAAGCGATCTTCCGTGCGTTGGCCGTCTCACTCACCCCGTGACGGTACGGCCAGTCGGTCGTTGCGGGGTGGCTCGGCGCGCTGGTGTCACGCAGACGTGACGTCGATCCGGGTTCGCCGGTAAACGATCCAGAGCTGCTTCTGAGGGGTGCCACCCGGGCAGAATAGATAGACACGAGTGCAGTCGCAAACGGACGGAAAGCTGATACTGTCACGCTCATGAGACAACTTACGGTGTGTCACGTGCTTGAGACGACGAGTGCTCACATGCGTCACTCCGCGGTTGCGGAGGGGGTTTCGTGACCGAGCTCGCGACCCGTGCCCAGGCGTTCGGGTTGATCGCGGACGGAGTCTCCGCCGGGTTGAGCGCCCCGTGGCGCCTCTATCTCGCCCGGGGCTGCCGGTACCTCTCGCTGAGCGTCGGTGACCGGGGGGAGTGGGACGCCTGGCGTACCCACCTCGGCTGTCCCGAACTGAGCGTGCGTGTCTACGACTCCGGCGGCGAGATCCGCCGGGCGTCCGTCGCCGAGGTGATCCTCGACGGCTGCCGGATCAGCGTCGAGCTGGTCGAGGAGGTCGGCACCGACGACCTGGAACGGTTGCTGGTGGTCGACCCGCTGCCCGGGGCGGACGAGCGGTGAGCCCCTTCCTCGCCGTCGTGCTGGTCCTGGTCCTCGGCTCCACCTGCTACGCCGCCGGTCGGCTGCACGGCCAGCTCAGCTACCGGATCGGTTACCGGTTCGGCTACCGGCAGGGCTACTTCGACGGCGACCGGGGCGCCTGGAACCGCCGCCGCCGGGACGCCCAGGCCGCCATCGCCTCGGCGCTCTCCGGTCCCGCGCCGACCGTGGTGACGTCGGTCGGGCGGGCGTCCACGCCGTTCGGCGGCACCACCGTGCCGGCGGCGGTCACCGCCCGCCCCGGCGCCCCGGCCGTACGGGTCACCGCGACCGCCCAGCTCGGCGGCTCGGCCGCCCGCGTGGGCACCACGTACACCGGGTCCTCGTTCGCCGCGACGGCCGCCGGGCCGCGGGCCGGCACCCTGGTCCGCCGCACCGGCTGAGGCCCCACCTGACCGGCCGGGATGCGCGCAGGGGGCATGCATCCCGGCCACTTTCTCCCGCGTTCATCGGAGATCCATCCGGACCCCTAGCCGCGCGGGCCCACGGGGATTAGCGTCTAGGCATGGCACGGGGTTTTCCCGGGCCATCCGGACAGCCCGGACCTGCGACCTCGCGCACGGGGCCCGCATCCGACCCCGTGTCCGCCGGGCACCGGAAGAGGCGGAACTCGGGTGGCCGGGTGCCCACCCGCGGAGCAGGCCTGTGACCACTCGCCGTACCCCCGCCGGTGCCGACCAGACCCCGGCCGCGACCGCCACGACCCGTCGGACCACCCGCAGCCGGCGCACCGCCGCCGCTGCCGCCACCGAGGAGCCTCGACCATCGGGCCCGGCATTCGTGCTGGACACCTCCGTCCTGCTCTCCGACCCGGCGGCGTTCCATCGCTTCGCCGAGCACGAGGTGGTGCTGCCGCTGGTGGTCATCTCCGAGCTGGAGGGCAAGCGGCACCATCCCGAACTCGGCTGGTTCGCCCGCCAGTCGCTGCGCATGCTGGACGAGCTGCGGGTGCGGCACGGCCGGCTGGACCGGCCGGTGCCCGCCAACGACCAGGGCGGGACGCTGCGGGTGGAGCTCAACCACACCGACGACGGCGTGCTGCCGCCCGGCTTCCGCAACGAGTCGAACGACGCCCGGATCCTCTCGGTGGCGCTCAACCTCGCCGCCGAGGGGCGTGAGGTGACGCTGGTCAGCAAGGACATGCCGCTGCGGGTGAAGGCGGCGTCGGTCGGCCTGCGCGCGGACGAGTACCGGCACGGCCAGGCCAGCGACCCGACCTGGACCGGGATGGCCGAGCTGGAGCTGGCCGAGGAGGAGATCGGCCGGCTGTACGCGGGCGACGCGCTGGACCTGGACGCCGCGGCGGGGCTGCCCTGCCACACCGGGCTGGTGCTGCACTCGGCGCGCGGCTCGGCGCTCGGCCGGGTGCTGCCCGACAAGACGGTGCGGCTGGTGCGTGGCGACCGCGAGGCGTTCGGCCTGCACGGGCGGTCGGCCGAGCAGCGGATCGCGCTGGACCTGCTGCTGGACGAGTCGATCGGCATCGTCTCGATGGGCGGCCGGGCCGGCACCGGCAAGTCGGCCCTGGCCCTCTGCGCCGGCCTGGAGGCGGTGATGGAGCGCCGGCGGCACAAGAAGGTGATCGTCTTCCGCCCGCTGTACGCGGTCGGCGGCCAGGAACTCGGCTACCTGCCCGGCTCGGAGTCGGAGAAGATGTCGCCCTGGGCCCAGGCGGTCTTCGACACGCTCGGCGCGGTGGTGCACGAGAACGTGCTGGAGGAGGTCACCTCGCGCGGGCTGCTGGAGGTGCTGCCGCTCACCCACATCCGGGGTAGGAGCCTGCACGACGCGTTCGTCATCGTCGACGAGGCCCAGTCGTTGGAGCGGGGGGTCCTGCTCACCGTGCTGTCCCGGATCGGCCAGGGTTCGCGGGTGGTGCTCACCCACGACGTGGCGCAGCGCGACAACCTCCGGGTGGGCCGGCACGACGGGGTGACCGCGGTGATCGAGGCGCTGAAGGGCCATCCGCTCTTCGCGCACGTCACCCTCAGCCGATCGGAGCGATCTCCGATCGCCGCGATGGTCACCGACCTGCTGGAGGACATCCCGGGCTGACTCGCCTATTTGTCCTACTTCGTCCGCATTTTAAATGTGGCGCAGATCACTTTTGCCCTCCGCGGTTTCCCACCCGCCTCACCGTGCGCGATGGTGTCCATCGAGCGTCACCGACAACTCCGGTGTCTGGAGCCCCATTCGCGCCGGGCCCTCGTCGAGCATTCTCCGCCACGGACGGCGGGAGCCACGAGGGCCGGCGCGCCGGTCGAGACCGGCGGGGCGGGGCGCTTGCGGCACCCGGGCGCGGCCGTAACCAGGCCACGCGTGGTGCCGTGTCCCTGCCTCCGACGAAGGGAAACTTCGTGAGTCGGCTGTGGAGCCGGTTCGGCGCCCGTACGGCCGCTGTCGCGCTGCTCTCCGTGGGCGTTGCCGGCGGTTTCTACCTGGGCGAAGATCGTCAGACCCAAGAGCAGGGTCTGACCGCGCAGGTCGGCCGCGAGGTCGACCAGGCCGAATACACCTACCAGCGCGAACGGCAGGCCGACCATCGCCTGCAGTCGTCGAAGCAGCGGGCCGCCGAGTACCAGGCCAAGCTGCGGGCCGCGGCGGCGGCGAAGGAAGCCGCCGAGCGGGCCAAGGCGGCCGAGGCGGCCGCCGCGAACCGCAAGAAGGAGCGGGACGCGGCGGAGGCCGAGGCCAAGGCGACCGCCGACGCCAAGGCGAAGCCGTACGACGGGCCGATCCCGGCCTCGTGCGCGGAGTACAGCGGCAACCGGAAGATCGGTTGTGCCGTCATGCTCGACAAGGGCTTCGGGATCGACCAGTTCCCCTGTCTGGACAAGCTCTGGACGAAGGAGAGCGGCTGGAACCCGAAGGCCTCGAACAGCAGCTCCGGCGCGTACGGGATCCCGCAGGCCGTGCCCGGCAGCAAGATGGGCTCGGTGGCCGACGACTGGCGGACCAACCCCGCCACCCAGATCGAGTGGGGTCTCGGCTACATCAAGGGCCGCTACGACACCCCGTGCGGCGCCTGGCAGCAGTCGCAGAGCGAGGGCTGGTACTGATCCGACCGACGGCGGGACGCGCGGTGATCCGCGTGTCCCGCCGTCGTCGTTCGCCCCCTCGACTGGCGGCCGGCCGCATTTACTGATAGCTCTTGGTGGGTGACCTGGCAGGACGGCCCTCGCGGCGGAGACCCCCACCGGTTCGGCACAGACGCGTTCTACGCGTCGCTCGGCCGGGCCTTCGTCGCGATGTGCGCGGTCGTGCCGGTGCTGTTCCTCATCGAGGCGCTCGACGTCGGGCTGCGCCTCAACCTCGACGTCACCGCCGGCATCATCCCGCACCGGATCCAGGGCCTGGACGGCGTCTTCTTCTCGCCGTTCCTGCACGCCGGCTGGAACCACCTCTACAGCAACAGCATCCCGCTCATCCTGCTCGGCACGTTCGTGCTGGCCGCCGGCACCCGCCGGTTCCTCTGGTCCACCGCGGTGATCATCCTGGTCAGCGGCCTGGGCGTGTGGTTCACCGGCTCGCCCACCTCGGTGGTGGTCGGCGCGAGCGGGGTGATCTTCGGCTACCTCGGCGTCCTGATCACCCGGGGCGTGGTGGAGCGGAGCTGGTGGAATTTCGCCGTGGTGCTGCTGGTCGGGCTGCTCTACGGCTGGCAACTGCTGGGCATCCTCCCCACCGACGAGCGGATCTCCTGGCAGGGCCACCTGTTCGGGCTGCTCGGCGGCGTGGTCGCGGCGATCCTGTTCCGCCGTCGGTCCGACAGCGGCGCGCACGACCGGCTCGGGTCACCGCCGGTCACCTTCCCCTGACGACGCGTTCGTCCATCGGCGGGACGTGCTTGCCCACCGCCACCCGTCCGCCTACCGTCGGCATCAGCACCCGTTGATCCATCCCGGGCGGAAAGTGACGGTACGCCATGCGCGAGGTCGATGTCGCCGTGATCGGGGCCGGCCCGGCCGGGCTCTTCGCCGCCTACTACGCCGGCTTCCGTGGGCTCTCGGTGGCCGTGATCGACGCGCTGCCCGAGGCGGGCGGGCAGGTCACCGCGATGTACCCGGAGAAGCTGATCCTCGACGTCGCCGGCTTCCCCGCCGTGAAGGGCCGGGAGCTGGTCGCGAACCTGGTCGCCCAGGCCGCGCCGTTCCACCCCGACTACCTGCTCGGCGTACGCGCGGAGAAGCTCGCCCACCTCGACGGGCGGCCGGTCCTCGGGCTGGCCGGCGGCGAGCAGATGCGCTGCGGCGCGGTGGTGGTGACCGGCGGGCTGGGCAGCTTCACGCCCCGGCCGCTGCCGGTCGCGGACAGCTTCACCGGTGGCGGCATCGTCTATTTCGTGCCGCAGCCGACCGAGCTGACCGACCGGCACGTGCTCATCGTCGGCGGCGGTGACTCGGCCTTCGACTGGGCGGCCACGCTCGCCCCGCTGGCCCGGTCGGTGACGCTCGTGCACCGGCGGGACCGGTTCCGCGCGCACGCGGCCACCGTCGAGCGGGTCCGCGGGTTGCCGGTGCGCGTCGTGGTCAACGCCGAGGTGACCAGGCTGTACGGCGAGGAGCGCGTCACCGGCGCCGAGCTGACCGTACGCGGCGGCGCCGCGGAGACGCTGCCGGTGGACACGGTGGTGGCCGCGCTGGGCTTCACCGCCGATCTGGGCCCGCTCGCCGAGTGGGGGCTCGCCCTCGACCGGCGGCACATCCTGGTGGACAGCGCCATGGCCACCAACCTGCCCCGGGTGTTCGCCGCCGGCGACATCACCGAATATCCGGGCAAGGTCCGACTGATCGCCACCGGCTTCGGCGAGGCGGCGACCGCGGTCAACAACGCGGCGGTCGCCATCGACCCCACCGCGCACCTCTTCCCCGGCCACTCCTCCGACGGCACGTAAGGAGGGGCCCCTGCTTAACGCCTCCGGTAGAGGCGGGGCCCCCGCTTAACAGCCGCCGCAGGCGTTCACGGCAGGCCGACCAGGTCGGCCGCCAGGGCGAGCTGGTGGTCGAAGTACTCGTCGCGGTGCGGCAACGCCCGGTTGATCCGGCCGAACAGCTCGAAGCTGATCAGCCCGAAGAGCTGCGTCCAGCCGGCCATCCCGCGCGCCATCAACGCGGGCGGCAGCGCCACCCCGATCTGGTCGACCAGCTCGGCCACGTCACCGCGCAGCGGCTCGGGCAGGTCGTCGTCCGGCGGGGCGAGCCGGCCGGTGGCCACCCCGTCGCACAGGATCCCGATCAACGTCATCGGGGGGCGCTGGGCCGGCGCGACCGTGTCGTCGGGCGCCGCGTAGCCGGGGACCGGGCTGCCGTAGAGCAGCGCGTACTCGGCGGGGTGGGCCAGCGCCCAGGCGCGGGCCGCGCGGCCGGCGGCGAGCCAGCGCCCGCGCAGGTCGCCCTGGTCGGCGGCGGCGTCGGCCGTCTCGACCGCGTCACCGAGCGCGTCGTACGCCTCCAGGATCAGCGCGGTGAGCAGGTCGTCGCGGCTGGGGAAGTAGCGGTAGATCGCCGAGGACACCATGCCCATGTCCCGGGCGACGGCGCGCAGCGAGAGGTCGGCGCCGTCGGTGGCCAGGTGCCGGCGGGCGACCGCCTTGATCTCGTCGATCATGCCGGCGCGGACCCGGGCGCGGAACGAGGGAGCGACCATGCCCCCACTGTGCCACGGGTGAGAGCGGCAATCAAAACAGAGAGCACTGCTCTTGACTTTTGCGCGAACGCTGAGTCATGCTTTTCTTCGAGAGCGGTGCTCTCCATTCGGACTACTGCTTCAGCGAAGGTGGACCCACCATGGCCCTGCACGTGATCGTCGGCGCCGGACCCGTCGGCACCGCCACCGCCCGCCTCCTCGTCGAGCGCGGCGACCGCGTGCGGGTGGTCACCCGCCGCGGCACCGGCCCCGACCACCCGGCGGTCGAGCGGATCGCCGCCGACGCCGGCGACGCCGACCGGCTCACCGCGCTCACCGAGGGCGCGGTCGCGCTGCACAACTGCGCCAACCCGCCCTACCACCGGTGGGCGACGGACTGGCCGCCGCTGGCCGCCGCGCTGCTCACCGCTGCCGGACGCAGCGGCGCGGTGCTCGCCACCGTCGGCAACCTCTACGGCTACGGCCCGGTCGACGCGCCGATGACCGAGGCCACCCCGCTCGCCGCCACCGGCATCAAGGGCCGGGTCCGCAACCGGATGTGGACCGACGCCCTGGCCGCGCACCGCGCCGGTCAGGCTCGGATCACCGAGGTACGCGGCTCCGACTACGTCGGCGTCGGCGGCACCTCGCTGGCCATGATGGTGCTGCCCCGGGTGCTCGCCGGGCAGCGGGTGCTCCTCCCGGTCGACTGGGACGCCCCGCACACCTGGACGTACGTCCCGGACGTCGCCCGTACCCTGGTCGCCGCCGCCACCGACCCGCGGGCATGGGGGCGGGCCTGGCACGTGCCCAGCGCGCCGGCGGTCTCCATGCGTGAGCTGGCCGACCGGACGGCGGCCCGGGCCGGCGCGCCCGCGCCGAAGCTGACCCGGATGCCCTACCCGCTGCTCTGGGCGGCCGGCGTGGTCAACCCGTTCGCCCGGGAGTTGCGCGAGACCGCGCACCAGTTCAGCCGGCCGTTCGTGCTCGACTCCAGTGCCGCCACCACCACGCTCGCCATCGACCCGACGCCGCTGGACAAGGTCGTCGACGAGATCGTCACCGGCCTGCGCGCCCCGACCGCTCGTTAGGCGGGGGCCCCGCTTAACGCCTCGTGTTAAGCGGGGCCCCCGCCTCTACCGAAAGCGTTAAGCGGGGCCCCCGCCTTACCGCCGCCGAAGGCGGCGACCAGCACGGCGACGAGGGTCAGCCCAGCGCCGAGCACCGTCCGCACGCCCGGGTGCGACGCTTCGGTCGGCAGCGCCACGTCCAGCAGCACCGCCCCGACGATCTGCCCGGCGATGGTGGCCAGGCCGAGCAGCAGCACGCCGGTGAACCGGACCAGCGCGGCGGCCAGCGCGATGAACACGATGCCGATCGGACCGCCCAGATAGAGCCACGGTTCGCCCGGCAGGCCGCCGGCCGGCCGGCCCCGCACCGCCACCTCCACCGCGAACGTGGCGAGCAGCGCCACCGTGCCGACGGCGAAGTTGACGAGCGTGGCCGTCACCGCGCTGCCGGCCGCCGCCCGGACCCGGCCGTTCACCGCCTGCTGCCAGGCGATGCCCACGCCGGCCGCCAACGGCAGCAGGGCCAGCGCCAGCGCGCCCGGGTCGCCGAGCCGGTCGCCCACCGCCAGCACGACGGCCACCACGGTGAGCAGCGCGCCGACGAGCCGGTTCGGGGTGACCGGCTGCCGGCCGGTCGGGCCGATGCCGGCCCGGTCGACCAGCAGGCTGCTGCCGGACTGCCCGGCCACCACCGCGACGGTGAACACGGCCACGCCGAGCGCGCCGATGGTCAGCCCCTGGGTGGCCACCAGGAACGCACCGCACACCCCGCCCAGGCACTGCCACGGGCGCAACGTGCCGGCGCGCAGCGCGCGGCGCAGGGCGACCAGTCCCCGCCGGCCACCTCGGGTGGCGGGGACCAGCACCAACAGGATCAGCAGGCCCAGGCCGAACGACACCACCGCCGCGGCGATGCCGTCGGCCAGCCGTACGCCCAACTCGCCGTTGATCCGGGACTGGAGGGCCACCATCACGCCGGAGGCGGTGGCCAGCCCGACGCCGGCGATCCGCCTCCCGGTCGACAGCGTCGGCGGCGTCGCCGTCCCGGTCGTCGTCACTCCTGCTCGGCCAGCGGACGCCCGTCGAAGTCGACGGACGAGTAGAGGGCGAGCTTCTCCAGCCGGTGGTAGGAGTCGATGACCCGGATCGTGCCGCTCTTGGAGCGCATCACGATCGACTGGGTGTACGCCCCACCGGCCCGGTAGCGCACGCCCCGCAGCAGGTCGCCGGAGGTGACGCCGGTGGCGACGAAGAAGCAGTTGTCGCCGGTGACCAGGTCGTCGGTGAACAGCACCCGGTCCAGGTCGTGCCCGGCGGCGAGCGCCTTCTCCCGCTCGGCAGCGTCCTTCGGCCAGAGCTTGGCCTGCAACATGCCGCCCATGCACTTCAGCGCGCAGGCCGCGGTGATGCCCTCGGGGGTGCCACCGATGCCCATCAGCACGTCGATGTCGGACTCGCCGCGGGCGGCCGCGATGGCGCCGGCGATGTCGCCGTCGGAGATCAACCGGATGCCGGCGCCGGTACGCCGGATCTGCTTGACCAGGTCGTCGTGTCGTGGCCGGTCCAGCACGCAGACCGTCACGTCGGCGGTGTCGGTGCCCTTGACCTTGGCGATCCGGCGGATGTTCTCCACCGGCCCGGCGTCGATGTCGACCACGTCGGCGTACATCGGGCCGACGGCCAGCTTCTCCATGTAGAAGACCGCGCTGGGGTCGAACATCGCGCCCCGCTCGGCGACCGCGAGCACCGCGAGCGCGTTCGGCATGCCCTTGCTCATCAGGGTGGTGCCGTCGATCGGGTCGACCGCCACGTCCACCTCGGGACCGGTGCCGTCGCCGACCTCCTCACCGTTGAAGAGCATCGGGGCGTTGTCCTTCTCGCCCTCGCCGATCACCACGACGCCGCGCATCGGAATCGAGTTGATCAGCTTGCGCATGGCGTCGACGGCGGCGCCGTCACCGCCCTCCTTGTCGCCCCGGCCGACCCAACGGCCCGCGGCCATGGCCGCGGCCTCGGTGACCCGGACCAGATCGAGGGCGAGATTGCGGTCGAGATCCTGGGGCGTCCGCGTCCTGGTGGTTGTCATGGCGGCCTCCTCCTCGCGACGTTGCGGGGTGGACCGGCGGGAGTGCGGCCGTCGCCGCCGCCGGTTTTGTCGCTGATCCTCACACGATCTCAGGTTCGCCGCCCCGGCGGGGCGGAGGAGGCCAGGATCACCTCACCCGTGCGGCTGCGACAATGGCCGGGTGGAACCCGCACAGCCTGCCGACCGCGTACCGCCCGACGCCACCCCGCCCGACGGGCAGCCGCCGGTGCGGCCCGGCGCCGACCCGACGCCACCGCCCGACGGGCCGCCCGCGCTGGTCGAGCCGGCCACGGACGCGGGTGACCACCCGGCCCCACCGGCCGGCCGGGAGAAGGCCCGCTCCGAGCGGTCGCCCAAGGACATGGTGCTGTCGCTGCTGATCCTGCTGGTGCCGATCGCGCTGCTGATCGCCTTCTACCGGGGCTTCCTGGGCGGCGACTCGCCGGTCACCGTCGACCCGGCGCCCGCCCTGGATCAGGCCCGCTCGGCCAACGCCTTCCCGGTCGCCGCGCCGTCCGGGTTGGGCGACGACTGGCGTACGGTCAACGCCCGCTTCCAGACCGCGGCGGACGGCGCGACGCTCCGGATCGGTTACGTGACTCCCGAGGGGCGCGGCGCGCAGCTCGTGGAGAGCAACGTCGGAGCGGAGAAGCTGCTGCCGGCCGAGCTGAGCGACGGGCAGCCGCAGGGCCCGGCCGACCTGCCCGACGGGTTGAGCTGGCAGCGGTACACCGCCCGCGGCAACGAGCAGGCGCTGGTCCTGCTGGAGCCGAACCGCACGGTGATCGTGGTCGGCGACGCGCGGGAGGCCGAGCTGCGCAAGCTCGCCACCTCGCTGCGCTGACGTCCCGCCATCGGGTGACCGGGATTGCGGAACGCCGCTTCAGGGAACAGAAGGGACACGAGCCCGGACGACCCACCTGGAGAGGTTGACGTGAAGATACGACGCTTCAGCGCCACCGCGTTCGCCGCGGCGCTGCTCATTCCCGGCCTGGCGGCCTGCAACGGCAACGGGACCTCCGACGCCTCCGCGACGCCCAGCGCCTCCGGCAGCGTCGCCCCCAGCGCGTCGGCGTCCAGCAGCGCGGCCAAGCAGGCGCTGCTCGATTCCACCAACGCGATCCGGGACGGCAACTTCCGCTTCGCCATGACGGGCGCCGGTTCCACCGCCGAGGGGCAGGTGCACGAGCCCAGCCAGAGCGCCGAGATGCGGATGACGATCGGCGACCCGTCGTCGGACCTGATGATGAAGCTGGACCTCATCCACGCCAAGCCGGACAGCTGGGTCAAGCTGGAGCTGGGCGGCACCGCGGCGGCGCAGATCCCCGGCGTGAAGAACATCAACACCGGCAAGTACCAGCACCTCGACCAGAACCGGATCAAGGGCAACCGGGCGCTGGGCTTCGACTTCGATAAGGTCGACCCGGCCGGCAGCGCCATCCTCACCCAGGGCGTCACCGACGTACGGCAGACCGGCGAGGGCGCCTTCGAGGGCACCGTCGACGTGTCGAAGGCCGCCGAGGCCGGCTCGCTCGACCCGGCCGTGATCACCGCGCTCGGTGCGCAGGCCCAGTCGGTGCCGTTCACCGCCAAGGTCGACCCGCAGGGCCGGCTCAGCGAGCTGGTGCTCAAGATCCCGGCCGCCGGCCAGAGCGCCGCCCAGGACGTGAAGATCACCTACTCGGACTACGGGAGCGCCGCCGCCGCGACGAAGCCCCCGGCCGACCAGGTCGTCGAGGCGCCGAAGGAGCTCTACAACCTGTTCAACTGAGCGCGACCGTTCGTCGACGCACCCCGGAGGCCGTGAGCGCCGCCGGGGTGCGTCACTCCTCGGGGCGCTGCCGGGCCGCGTCGATGCGGGCCCGGGCGCCGTCCAGCCAGCGCTGGCACACGCCGGCCAACTGCTCGCCCCGCTCCCACAGGGCCAGCGACTCCTCCAGCGAGGTGCCGCCCGCCTCCAGGCGTTCCACCACCGACGCCAGCTCGGCGCGCGCCTGCTCGTAGCTGAGCTGCTCGTTCTTGGTCGCTTCAGTCATCGGTCCCATTCCATCAGCCGTCGACGGTGGCGGTCAGCTCGCCCTCGGCGAGGCGTACCCGCAGTGGATCGCCCTTGGCCACCTCGGACGCCGCGCGGACCACGTGGCCGTCGCCGCGCTGCACGATGGCGTAGCCGCGGTCGAGCGTGGCCGCCGGGGAGAGGGCGCGCAGCCGGGCCAGGGTGTGGCGCAGGTCGTCGGCGGCGGCGGTCAGCCGGTGCTCCAGGCACCGGCCGGCGCGGTCGTGCAGCGCGGTGACCTCGGTCGCCCGCTGGTCGACCATCACCTGCGGGCGGGCCAGCACCGGGCGGGACCGGAGCAGGTCCACCCGGTGCTGCTCCCGGTCGACGAGGTGGCGCACGGCCCGCTCCAGCCGGGACCGGGCCTGCCCGATGAGGCGCACCTCGTCGGTCAGGTCGGGCACGATCCGCTTGGCGGCGTCGGTGGGGGTGGAGGCGCGCACGTCGGCCACGTAGTCGAGCAGCGGCGCGTCGGTCTCGTGGCCGATCGCGCTGACCACCGGCGTGCGGCAGGCGAAGACCGCCCGGCACAGCGCCTCGTCGGAGAAGGGCAGCAGGTCCTCGATGCCGCCCCCGCCCCGGGCGATGACGATCACGTCGACCGCCGGATCGGCGTCGAGCACCTTCAGGGCGGCCACGATGTCGGGCACCGCGGCCGACCCCTGCACCGCCACGTTGATGGTGCGGAAGTCGACCGCCGGCCAGCGGCGCCGGGCGTTGGTCAGCACGTCGCGCTCGGCCGCCGAGGCGCGCCCGGTGACCAGGCCCACCCGGCCGGGCAGGAACGGGAGCCGCCGCTTGCGGGACCTGTCGAACAGGCCCTCGGCGGCGAGCAGCTTCTTCAGCTTCTCCAGCCTGGCCAGCAGCTCGCCCAGGCCGACCTGGCGGATCTCGTCGGCGCGCAGGCTGAGCGAGCCCCGCGCGGCATAGAACTCGGGCTTGGCGTGCAGCACCACCCGGGCGCCCTCGCGCAGCTCCGGCGCGCCCGAGTCGAGCACGTCGCGGTTGGTGGTGACGGTCAGGCTGAGATCGGCCGACGGGTCACGCAGGGTCAGGAAGACGGTGGAGGCGCCGGGGCGGCGACTGATCTGCGCCACCTGGCCGTCGACCCAGACCCAGCCGAGCCGGGCGATCCACGCCCCGACCTTCTGGCTGACCACCCGGACCGGCCACGGCTCCTCGGCGGTGCTCCGCTCCGGGGTCGTGCTCCGCTCCTGGGGAGTGCTCCGCCCCACCTCACCCGCGCTCACGCCGCCCACCCTACGGCCCGGCGCCGACAGCCCGGGGCAGGGCGCTGCCGGCGCACGTACCATGGTCGGGTGACTGACGCTGAGACCACTCCCCGGACCGGCAAGCGCGTGCTCCTGGCCAAGCCCCGCGGCTACTGCGCGGGCGTGGACCGGGCGGTGCAGACCGTCGAGGAGGCGTTGAAGCTCTACGGCGCGCCGATCTACGTCCGCAAGGAGATCGTGCACAACAAGCACGTGGTGCGGACGTTGGAGGCCAAGGGCGCGATCTTCGTGGAGGAGAACGAGGAGGTGCCGGAGGGCGCCACCGTGATCTTCTCCGCCCACGGCGTCGCCCCGGAGGTCTACGAGCAGGCGAAGGAGCGGTCGCTCAAGGCGATCGACGCCACCTGCCCGCTGGTCACCAAGGTGCACCACGAGGCCCGGCGGTTCGCCCAGCAGGACTACGACATCCTGCTCATCGGTCACGAGGGGCACGAGGAGGTCATCGGCACCGCCGGTGAGGCCCCCGCCCACATCCAGCTCGTCGACGGCCCGGACAGCGTCGACCAGGTCACCGTGCGTGACCCGGAGAAGGTGGTGTGGCTCTCCCAGACCACGCTCTCGGTCGACGAGACGCTGGAGACGGTGGCCCGGCTCAAGCAGCGGCTGCCGCTGCTCCAGTCGCCGCCCAGCGACGACATCTGCTACGCCACGTCCAACCGCCAGCACGTGGTCAAGGAGATCGCCCCGGAGTGCGACGTGGTGATCGTCGTCGGCTCGCGCAACTCCTCCAACTCGGTCCGGCTGGTCGAGGTGGCGCTGGACGCCGGCGCCCGCGCCGGCCACCTGGTCGACTTCGCCCACGAGATCGACGACGCCTGGCTCGCCGGCGCCCGCACGGTGGGCCTGACCTCCGGCGCGAGCGTGCCGGACGACCTGGTCCAGGACGTGCTCGCGCACCTGGCCGAGCGGGGCTTCGCCGACGTCGAGGAGATCACCACCGCGGACGAGCGGCTCACCTTCTCGCTGCCGCAGGAGCTGAAGCGCGACATGAAGGCCGCCGCGGCCCGCGGCTGACCGGGAACGGATCGGCCGCCCCGCGCGTCCAACCGACATGAAGACTCCTCGGACGGTGCTCGTCGCCCTGCTCGCCGTCGCCGCGCTGACCGCCTGCGCCGGCCCGGACGACGAGCCCACCGGCCCCAGCCCGAGCGGAGCCGTCCCGACGACCGGCCAGCCCGACCCGGTGCCGAGCGCGAGCCCGAGCCGGCCCAACCCGACGTGGAAGGGCGGCGCCTCGACGCCGCCGGGGGTCGGTGGCACCACCATCAGCGGCACCATCCGGGCCGGGGTCGAGCCGAACTGCCTCCTGCTCGACGACCACCTGCTGGTCGGCGGCCCGCGCGACCTGCTCAAGGCGGGCGCCAAGGTGGAGGTCACCGGCCGGCCCGAGCCGGGCCTGATGACCACCTGCCAGCAGGGCACCCCGTTCGTGGTGGAGTCCGCCCGCCGCGCCTGACCACAGGCGGAAGCCCGCCTCCCCCGAGGGGAGACGGGCTTCCTGGGTGACGCCGGGTGGTTCAGTTCACCGCGTTGATCTCCACCGAGCCGCGGCCGACGACCGCGCCCTCGACGGTGGTGACGGCCAGGTCACCGAAGAGCTCCCGGCCGGCGGCCGGTGCGCTCAGCGCGGTCACCGAACCGGTCAGGGTCGCGGTGGCGCCGTTCGCCAGGAACAGCGGCGTGGCCGGCGCGGAGAGCGAGCCCAGCGCCGGGGACGCGAACGAGTCCCGGTAGTCGTACGCCGAGCCGCCCGCGGCGACCGCGTAGCCCTCGATGACCACCCGGTACGTGGCGGCGACCGGGTTGGTCAGCGTCACGGCCTCCTCGGAGTCGCCGTCGGCCGACCGGCCGACCTCGGTGGTGCCGCGGAAGATGTACAGGTCCAGGTCGGCGCCCAGGTCGGCGGTGTTGCCGATCCGGGCCGAGAACGAGGTCGTCCCGGCCGGGATGTCCACCGTGTACTCCTGGGTGGCGCCCTCGGTGATGGTCGGCCGCTCGGCGCGGACGCTGGACAGCGGCCCGCCGACGCCGGTCACCCGGACCGGGCCGAACGTGTTGGTCAGGCCCCAGCTCACCGAGGTCGGCGTGCCGGCGGTCACCGACGGCAGTTGGACCACGGCCGGCTCGACCTTCACGCCCTGCACCCGCGCCTGGAGCTGGAACGGGTTGTCCAGCGCCGGCGACGTGCGACGCGCCTCCACCTCGATCTCCCAGACACCCGGGATCGGGTTCTGGTAGTCCCGCTCCTGCGGCTTGCAGGCGGCGGCGTCGGAGAAGTTGGTGTAGCAGGCGGTGCTCGCGGTGCTCTCCACCGGGACGCCGTACGGGTTGATGGCGATGAACCGGGTCTGCGAGCCGGTGGCGATACCGGACAGGTTGACCTGGAGCGCGCCCGCACCCTGCGGAACGGTCACGAAGTACGAGGTGAAGCTGTTCCGGTCGACCGAGCCCTCGGCCGAGTAGGAGTACGCCGGAGCGGTCACCGCGTTGGACGCCACCACCACGGCGGCGACCTCGAAGTCGACCACCGAGGTGGCCGGGTCGTCGACGGTGATGATCGCGCCGTGCGCGCCGACGGTCATCGGCTTGGCCTTCACCTTGACCGTGACGGTCTTGTTCAGCGGCAGCCACACCTCGGCGGGGGCGCTGTAGGTGCCGTCGTTGCCACGCAGGCCGACCAGGTGCTTGACGCCCTTGTTCGGGCCGCTGGTCCGGGTCAGCTTGACCTCGTAGGTGCGGCTCTCCTTGACCTTCTGCCCGCCCCGGTCGGCGGCGCAGCGGTTGTAGATGCCGGTGCCCACGTTCGGGTTCGGCACGAAGGTGCCGGAGTTCCGGTCGTAGCGGGTCAGGTTCGGCGACAGCTCCGTGCAGACCGCGGCCTCGGAGGTGTAGGTGCGGGTCTGCACGCCGTTGGCCAGCAGCGTCCACGCGCCCGGCACGTTGAACATGCCGTAGCCCTGCGCGTACGTCGGGACGTCCGCGATCGGCTTGGCCGAGGTGTAGACGGCCCGACGCAGCGCGGCCGGGGTGACCCCGGTGCCGGTCGCCTTCGCGGCCGACAGCAGCAGCGCCGCGGCGCCGGTGGCCTGCGGGGAGGCCATCGAGGTGCCGTTCAGCATCTGGTAGCCCGGGGGCAGCGGGTAGCCCGCCTCGGGCACCGGGTTGCCCGCCTGCCAGGTCGGCGCGGTGGAGATGGCCGAGCCGGGGGCGGAGATGTTCGGCTTGAAGCCGCCGTCCTCACGCGGGCCGCGGGAGGAGAAGTTGAACAGCGCGTTCTCCTTGCGGACCACCGAGCCGTAGTTGGCCAGCCAGGTGTCCTTGCTGATGTTGGCGGCGACGCTGACCACGTCGGTGGCGACCGACGGGTCGCCGACCGTGTTCAGCCCCGGGCCGGAGTTGCCGGCCGAGATGAAGAGCTGCACGCCGTACGTGTTGATCAGGTCGTTGTAGAGGACGGCCCGCGCGTTGGAGCCGTCGTTCAGCGCCGGCAGGCCGCCGATCGACATGTTCACCACGTCGACCCGGCGGTTGACCACCAGGTCGACCATGCCGGTGGTGAGCGCCGCGGCGGTGCAGCCGCCGCCCCAGGAGCAGGCCCGGGCGGAGACCAGCTTGGCGCCGGGGGCGGCGCCGTCGAAGGCGCTGTTGCCCAGCATGTCGTTGGCGGCGGTGATGCCGGCGACGTGGGTGCCGTGGGTGCTCTCGATGATGCCGATGTTGACGTAGTCGACCAGGCCGGGGCCGCCGACCGGAGTGGTGTCGACGTTGCGCCGGAACTCGACCACGAACGGGATCTGCTCGCGTACGGCGGTGGCCGGGTTGTCCGTGCCGAAGTGGCCGACCTGGAACTTCTCCTTGTAGGGCCGCATCACCTCGTCGTCGGTGAAGTCGCGGTTCTGGTTGACGTCCACCCGGATGTCGCCGTTGGCCGGGTTGTAGAGGATGCCCCAGGAGTCGGTGGTGTCGCCGTCGCGGTTGACGTCACCGGCCGGGTCGCTGCCCGCGGTGATGGACTCGCGGAAGGTGTTGAACCGGTAGGTGCCGGCCGGCGCGGTCCAGGTCAGGGCCGAGGCGCCGCTGCCGGTGGTGAACGTGGGCCCGCTCACCTCGGTGATCATCGCGCGCCAGGTGGCGTCCTCGAGCGGGTCGGTCGCGGTGACCCAGTCGACGATCTTGCGCTCGCCGGTGGTGGTCTTCTGCAATGCCGGCTGGTCGAGGTCCACGCCGGAGTCCATGATGCCGATGGTGACGCCGCGGCCGTCCCACTCCGGGTGGGCGGCCTTGAACGCCTCCGCGCCGGTCTCGTTCGTCGGCATGTACGGGTTGACCGCGCCGGTGTCGCCGCCGGGGCCGGCCAGCGTCTCGCCCTGCTCGGCGGCCTTGGCGCCGTTCGGGGCGGCCTCCGGGGCCGGGTCGGGGAGCTTGATGGTCTCGTCGAGGTCGACGGCGGCGACGCCGGGTAGCGTGGCGGCCTTGAGCGCCTTCGCCGTCGGCACCTTGGCCAGCACGTAGCCGACCTGGTCGTACCGCTGGGTGACGGTGGCACCGAGGCTCGCCAGGCCGTCGGCGACCTTCTTGGCCGAGCCCTTCTTCGCTGCGATGATCATCGTGACGGTCGGGGCGTGCTTCGCCTCCGCCGCGTCGAGCAGCTTGGCGTCGTGGGCGCCGAGGGCCTTCGCCGCGGTCGGCAGCGAGGGCTGGGGAGTGGCGGGGGCCGCGCTCGCGGTCGCGGCGCCACCCCCGACGGTCATGGCGCCGGCCGCGAGGGCCGAGGCGAAGAGCACGGCGGAGGGACGCCGGCTCCGACTGCGGGGTTGACTCACGTTCTCTTCCTCCAGAGAACAGGGCCCTTGCTGGGGCAGGGCGGGTGTGACGCAGATCCTTCGTGTTCGGACGGCGTGTGTCACTAACGGGGGCGGCTTTGTGACCGCTCCGTGACAATAATCGGCCGGTGTCGACGTGCTGGTCGTGTTAGACGTCGAGACCCGGTGACCGTTCGGCCGATGTGGACGGCGAGCCGAGCAACTCCGGCGCCTGCGGCTGCCGGGGCGCCAGCTCCACCTGCGCCGGGGCGGCCAGCTCGTCGCCGGAGACGCCCAGCTCGGCCAGCTTGCGGGCGCTGACCAGCACCCGGGACTCCAGCGAACCGACCGCCCGGTTGTAGGCCGTCACCGCGCCGCCCAACGAGTTGCCCAGCTTGCCCACGTGGTCGCCCAGCGTGGAGAGCCGCGCGTACAGCTCGCGGGCCAGCGAGTGGACGGTGGCGGCGTTGCGCGCCAACGCCTCCTGCCGCCACGAGTAGGCGACCGTGCGCAGCAACGCCACCAGCGTGGCCGGCGTGGCCAGCACCACGTTGCGGGAGAACGCGTGCTCCAGCAGCGCCGGGTCGCGCTGCAACGCCACGTCGAGGAACGGGTCGGCCGGCACGAACAGCACCACGAAGTCGGGCGTCTGGTCGAACGCGGCCCAGTAGGACTTGGCCGACAGGCTGTCCACGTGCGCCCGCAGGTGCCGGGCGTGCGCGTCGAGCTGGGTGTCCCGACCGCGCTCGTCGCGCGCCTCCATCGCGGTCAGGTAGGCGTCGAACGGCGCCTTCGCGTCGACCACCACCGAACGCCCGCCGTGCAGCCGCACCACCAGGTCGGGGCGGACCCCCTGGTGGTCGGTGGCGGCGGTGACCTGCTCGTCGAAGTCGCAGTGCTCCAGCATGCCGGCCGCCTCGACGATCCGCCGGAGCTGGTGCTCGCCCCACCGGCCGCGCACCTGCGGCGCCCGCAGCGCGGCGACGAGCTGCTTGGTCTCGGTGCGCAGCTCACCGGAGACCGTGCTCATCGAGCGGACCTGCTCGCGCAGCTCGGCGTAGGCGTCGACCCGGTCGTGCTCCAGCTCGGCGACGCGCTGCTCGTAGCGGCGGAGCGTGTCGTGCAGCGGCGCCACCGCGCGCGCCACCGCCTCCTGCGACTGCGCGGTCGCCTCGTAGCTGAGCGCCCGCATGGACTGCTCCAGCCGCCCCTCACCCGCCCGGGTGGCGGCCAGCGTCGCCTCCAGCCGGGCCACGTCGGCCGCGGCGCGCGCCCGGGCCGCCAGCCAGCCGACCGCGCCGCCCGCGGCGAGGCAGAGCACCACCACGGCCAGCGTCGAGAAGCTCATGCCAGAGAGCTTGCCAAACGGGTACGACGTGCGCTCGCTGGGTACGTTCGAGTCATGGAAGTTGCCCTGTGGCTGTTCCTGGTGCTGATGCTCGGAGGTGCGCTGGTGTTCTGGCGGTGGGGGAGCAGGTCCCGACAGGCGAACGAGTTGGCGGACGCCCGCGCCGAGGCGCAGCGCTGGTACGAGCGGCTCGGCGGCCAACTGATGAACCTGCACGGCGACCAGCCGGCGGTCCGGCAGGCGCTGGCCGACGCCGGCGAGCGCTACAACGCGGCCGGCTCGCAACTCGAGCAGGCGCGCACCACGCACCAGTTCGCGCTGGCGCGGGAGACCGCGCTGGAGGGGCTGGCGTACATCCGGGCGGCGCGTACGGCGATGGGCATCGACCCGGGCCCGGAGCTGCCGCCGCTGGCCGCCGCCCGCGGCGCCGGCATGCTCACCAAGGAGCGTGAGGTCGCCGTGCAGGGCCAGACGTTCCGGGCCGGGCCGCAGCCGGGCAGCCGGACGCCCTACTACTACCCCGGCGGTCACATGCAGGGCCGGCCGGTGCCGGCCGGCTGGTATTCCACGCCGTGGTGGAAGACCGCGCTGGGTGCGGGCGCCGGGGTGCTCGGCGGCATGCTGATCGCGGACGCGCTCTTCTCGCCCGCGTTCGCCGACCCGGGCTACGGCTACGAGTCCGGCTACCAGGAGGGCTTCCAGGACGGGTTCGGCGACGGCCAGGACTACGGCGACCAGGGCGGCAACGACTTCGGCGGCCAGGGCGACTACGCCGGCGGCGACTTCGGCGGCGGGGGAGATTTCGGCGGCGACTTCGGTGGCGGCGACTTCGGCGGCGGCGACTGGTAACCCCGCGCAGGTGTTAAAAGGGGCCCCCGCCTATGCAGAATGCGTTAAGCGGGGGCCCCTCCTTACACCTCAGCCGGTGTTGCGCATGCCGGCGGCGATGCCGTTGACCGTGGTCAGCAGCGCCCGCTCCAGCGCGGTGCCGTCGTTCGGGGCGCGCCGGCCGCCCGGCGCGGTGGCCACCGCCCGCCCGGCCGCGCCGGACTCGCGGTACTGCCACAGCAACGCCACCTGGAGGTGGTGCAGCGGCTCCAGGTAGGTGTCCCGCACGGCCAGGGTGCGTTGCAGCACGGGCGAGTTCTCCAGCAGCGCCGGCGAGGCGGAGATCGCCAGCACCTCGCGTTTGGTCAGCTCGTACTCCTCCTCGATCTTCGCGAAGATCGGGTGCAGCTTCTTCGGGACCAGCGTCTCCACGTAGCGGCGGGCGATGCTCAGGTCGGTCTTGGTCAGCATCATCTCCACGTTCGACAGGAACGTGCGGAAGAAGTGCCAGTTGCGGTTCATCTCGGCGAGCACGTCGGCGAGGCCCGCCTCCCGCGCGGCGGCCAGCCCGGAGCCCACGCCGAACCAGCCCGGCACGATCTGCCGGGTCTGCGTCCAGCCGAACACCCACGGGATGGCCCGCAGGCCGGACAGGCCGGCACCGGTGTTCGGCCGCTTCGCCGGCCGGGAGCCGATGTTCAGCGCGCCCAACAGCTCGGTCGGGGTGGACGCCCAGAAGTAGGCCGGCAGGTCCGGGTCCTCGACCAGGGACCGGTAGGACCGGAACGCCGACTCCGAGACCACGTCCATCGCCGCGTCCCAGCGTTCCAGCATCTCGGCCGGCTGCCGGGGCGCGGTGTGCAGCAGCGTGGCCTGGAGCACGGCGGCCACGGTCAGCTCCAGGTTCTCCCGCGCCAGCGCCGGCAGCGTGTACTTGTCGGAGATGACCTCGCCCTGCTCGGTCACCTTGATCGCGCCGTCCAGCGTGCCGTAGGGCTGGGCCAGGATCGCCTCGTGGGTGGGACCGCCACCCCGGCCCACCGTGCCACCCCGGCCGTGGAACAACCGCAGGTGTACGCCGTGCCGGGCGGCCACGTCACGCAGCGCGCGCTGGGCCCGGTGGATCGACCACTGGCTGGTGGTGATGCCCGCCTCCTTGTTGGAGTCGGAGTAGCCGAGCATCACCTCCTGCACGTCGCCCCGGGCGGCGACCAACGCCCGGTAGGCCGGCAGCGACAGCAGCTCGTCCAGCAGCTCACCGCCGGAGTTCAGCTCGGCCGGCGTCTCCAGCAGCGGCACGATGCCGACCCGGGCCCGGCCGCTCTGCACGTCGACCAGGCCGGCCTCGCGGGCCAGCACGACCGCGGCGAGCACGTCGTCCACGCCCAGCGTCATGGAGATGATGTAGGACTCGATGACCTCGGGGCCGAACCGGTCCTGCGCCTCGCGGATCGCGCCGAACACGTCGAACGTCTTGCGGGCCGACTCGGTGAGCGGGCTGTCCTGGGTGGAGAGCGGCCGGCGGCCGGTCAGCTCGTCGGCGAGCAGCTTGGTGCGCTCCAGCCGGCTCAGCGACGGGTAGTCGGAGACCTCGCCGACCGCCTCGTAGAGCTGCGCCAGCACCTCGTGGTGCTTCTCGGCGTGCTCCCGGATGTCCATGGTCGCCAGGTGCAGCCCGAACGCGGAGAGCGTACGGATGGTGGAGGCCAGCCGCCCGACGGCGGTGAGCTGCCCGGAGTTGCGGGCCAGCGAGGCGCGCAGCAGCTCCAGGTCGGCGATCAGCTCGGTGGCGCCCTGGTAGTCGCGGCCCGGCACGTGGCCGGTGCCGGCGCGCAGCCGCTCCCGGGTGTTGGCGAGCTTCGCCTTCACGCAGCGGGCCTTGAGCCGGTAGGGCTCCTCGGCGTTGACCCGGCGGAACCGGGGCGCCACCTCGGGCAGCGCGTCCAGGTCCTTGGCCAGGCTGGCGGAGAGGTCGAGCGAGACGGCGCGCAGCCGGCGGGAGACGCTGACCTCGCTGATCAGCTCGTCCATCGCCTTCTCGGTGGCCTCGATGCCGTGCTCGTGCTGGATCCGCAGCACCTCGCGGGTGACCGTGGGGGTGACGAACGGGTTGCCGTCGCGGTCACCGCCGATCCAGGTGCCGAACGTCAGCGGGCGGGCCGTCGGCGACGTCTCCACCCCGAGCGTGCGCAGCGTGTCGGCGAGGTCGTCGAGAACCTGCGGGGCGGCCTCGGCGTGCAGGTCGCGCAGGTAGTAGATGGCGTTGCGGGCCTCGTCCGTCGGGTCCGGCCGGTCCAGCCGCAGCTCGTCGGTCTGCCACATCAGGTCGAGCAGCTCGGCGAGGCGGCGGTTGGCCGGGCCCTCGTCGCTGGCGCCGTAGAGGATCGCGTTGGTGGTCTCGGCGTCCAGCTCGTCGGCGATCGCGCGCAGCTTGGACAGGATGGACCGGCGGGCCGCCTCGGTGGGGTGGGCGGTGAAGACCGGGCGGACGGCCAGCCGCCGGGCCGCGGCGGCGATCTCCTCGGCCGGTACGCCGCGCTCGGCGATCATCTTGGCCGCCTGGTCCAGCCAGCCGCCGTGGGTGGCGCGGCGGCGGCGCAGGTCGCGGGCGCGGTGCACCTGCTCGGTGATGTTCGCCAGGTGGAAGTAGGTGGAGAAGGCGCGGGCCAGCTTCGTGCCGGTGGTGACGTCGAGCCCGGCGAGGCGCTGGGCGGCGGCCGGCGCGTCGGAGCGGACCTGGGCGCGGATCTCCTCGACCAGGTCGAGCAGCGGGCGCCCTTCCTGCCGGGCCAGGGTCTGCCCGAGCAGCGTGCCGAGGCGGCGGATGTCGGCCCGGAGAGCGGCGTCGGGGCCGTCGTGGTCGTGCTGGTCGGTCACGGGTGCGCTCCTTACGCGAGGACGAAGGACAGCGCTGTCCGACTCCCCTGGATGGTATCCGCGTGAGCCCCGACGGCAGGAGGGGGACGGCGTGATGATCTGCACTCTGGGACGCGCCGGCCGCTCACCCCTCGGCGGCGACGCGCCGTCCCGGAGCGGTCCGCGCGGCCCGCCGGCGGGCCCGGATCAGGGTCGCGGTGAACAGCCCGGCCAGGCCGACGACCACCCAGACCACCAGCCCGGTCAGCGCCCAGCCGCCGCCGCGCCAGTCGAAGTAGATGGCGGACTTGAGCAGGTCGGTGGCGAGCCCCGGCACGTTCCAGCGGTGCATGCCGCGCAGGAACGCGGGCAGGAACTCGGGCGCGTAGATGCCGCCGGAGCCGGGGTTGCCGAGCACCACCAGCAGCAGGATCACGATGCCGGTGCCGAGCAGCCCGAGCCACGCCTGCACGGCCGCCGCGACCATGCCGGCCGCGAACGCGGCCAGCGCGCCGACCACCGCGATGGTGCCCACGTCGTGCGGGAAGACGTCCAGCACCGGTCCGACCAGCACCGCGCCGATGAGACCGAGCAGGGCGGAGTGCACCGCGAGCGTGGCGGTCCGCAACCCGGCCTGGCGCAGCCCGCGCGGACTGGTGCCGAGTGAGATGCCGAGCGCGGTGGAGGCCAGGTAGCCGCCGAGCACCACGCCGACCGCCAGGTAGAACGGGACCAGGCCGCGCGGGTCGCCGCCGGAGACCGGCACCTCGTCGGTGACCTGGAGCGACACGCCCGCCTGCTGGGCGGCCTGGGTGAACACGTCGGTGACCAGTTCGGTGGCGGCGGGCGCGCCGGCGCTGGCCGTGGTCAGGGTGAGGCCGCCGGGGGCGGAGCCGAGCACCGCGTACACCGATCGGTCGTTCAGGCCGTCGACGGCGCGGTCCCGGCTGTCGTACCGGACCGGTTTGATCGTGTCGGTGCGGGCGCGGACGGCCGACATCACGGCCTGGGCCTGCTGGTCGCTGCTGACCACGGCGACCGGCACGTCCTTCGGGTCCGGCTTGTGCAGCGCGCCGACGTAGGCGGCGATGAACGCGCTGGCCAGCGCCAGGGTGCCGAGCACCAGCGCCGCCGTGCGGGGCAGCCAGTCCCGGGTCCGCAGCTCCGGCTCGTCGTCCACGGCCCCAGCCTATGGCCGGAAATCGCTGGTGCGGGCCGATAGCGTCGGATCATGACGCCGCCGCGCTACCCCGCCAAGCCACGACCGGGTGACCGGGTCGCGGTCGTCTCACCCTCCGCCGGCCTGCCGGGTCTCTTCCCCCACGTGTACGAGCTGGGCCTGCGCCGGCTCCGCGACGAGTTGGGGCTGGAGCCGGTGGAATATCCGACCACCCGGCGGATGGGCGCCGACCCGCGGGACCGGGCCCGGGACCTGACCGCCGCGTTCGCCGACCCGACGATCACCGCGGTGCTCGCCACCATCGGCGGCGACGACCTGATCACGGTCATCCCGTTCCTCGACGACGAGGTGATCCGGGCAAACCCGAAACCCTACTTCGGCTACTCCGACAACACCAACGTGCTCAACCACCTGCACCGCCTGGGGATGGTGGGCTACCACGGCGGCTCGGTGCTGGTGCACCTCGGCCGGCCCGGCAAGCCCCACCCGCTGACCATCGACTCGCTGCGCGCCGCGCTGTTCACCTCCGGCTGGTACGACCTCAGCCCGGCCGCCGAGTGGGGCGACAAGACGCTCGACTGGCACGACCCGGCGACGCTGACCGGGGAGCCGCCGATGCTGCCGGGCGAGGGCTGGCGTTGGCACGGTCCGGCCCGGGTGGTGCAGGGCCGCACCTGGGGCGGCAACCTGGAGATCCTGCACTGGCTGGCGGCCGCCGACCGGGTGCCGCCCGCCGCCGAGCTGGCCGGCTCGGTGCTGCTGGTGGAGACGTCGGAGGAGATGCCGCCGGCCGAGGAGGTCTTCCGGATGCTGCGCAACCTGGGCGAGCGTGGCTTGCTCGCCGGCTTCCCGGCGATCGTGGTGGGCCGACCGAAGGCGTGGCACTTCGACCGGCCGCTGTCGGTGGCGGAGCGGGTTGCCTGGGGCGAGGAGCAGCGGGCGGCGGTCCGGCGGGCGATCGGCCCGTACGCCGACGATTCGGTGGTGGTCTTCGACGTCGACCTCGGTCACACCGACCCGCAGGTGATCGTCCCGTACGGCGGGGAGATCCGCGTCGACGCGGTCGAGCGGCGGATCGCGGTGCGCTACTGACCGCGCACGAACACCCCCTCGCCCTGTCGACCCTCGATAAGCCCCTCGGCCTTGAGGATCAGCAGGGCGGTGCGGACCGATCCGTAGGAGACGCCATAGGTTTCGATCAGCCCCTGCGTCGTGGGTAGCTGATCACCTGGCTTCAAGGTGCCCGCTTGGATCTGATTGCGGATGGCCGACGCCACCTGCTCGTACTTGGGTGTGTTCACGGTGACTCTCGGGGTGGAGCTGGCACTCCGCTCCCCGGGCCTTGACCGGGAAAGGAGCCCGGCCCATGAGCAACCTATCGAACATCGCCCACCCGCCCTGGTGCCTGCGTGGCTCGGACTGTGCCGACGGCAACGGCCTGCACCTGTCCCGCCTCGCCGGCACGGCGCTCCGGGGTGACGAGGTGATCCAGGCCGGCGTCGGCCTGTGGCGGATGGACGTCGGCCCGACCGCGCCGTCCGGCATGCTGCTGGAGTTCTCCGCCGGCGAGGACGTCGAGCGGTGGCCGCTCGACCTGCCCCGGTCCCGGGTGCTGGTCCGCGCGTCCCAGCGCCTGCTCCGCCGCTTGGACCCCACCGCATCCCGCGCCGCCTAAACCCGCCCCGCCCGCCTCGCGATCAAGGATGCTTCGTCGATCTTGGGCTTGTGGTGTCAGGAAATGCCGGAGTTGCCAGCTATCTGAGGTGCCAAAACTCCTAGATCGACGCCGTCGGTCGAGATCTTGGAGCGAAATGGCCCCCGGAGGGGCGCTCAGCTTCCAAGATCTCTCCTGCTCCTGACATGCGGGAAGGATTGCCTGCTACGTGGGAGCGGCGCGGCGGGGTGGGACGGCGCGGGTGTCTCGGGGGTCCGGACACCCGTCCCGACGCTCAACGGCAGACCCCACCAGCGCTCCCCGGTCCGCCGGCGTTCCTGACGTCGCGGTGCGGGGCGTCCGCCCTGGCGGCCCCCGCTCACCGATCGACGGAGGTTGAGGGTGGTCGGGCGTCGACGACGGCGAAGGCGCGAACCGGGAAGGTGCCCATGCCGGCCACCCTCGGCGGGGCGGCGGTGAACCGGAAACCGGTCGGTGGCAGCGCGCCGAGGCCGGTCAGGTGCTCCACGATCGGGATGCCGGCGGCCAGCAGCGCGGTGTGCGCGGGGCGCTCGCCGGCCGCCGCCGGGGTCATGTCGTCGATGTTGATCGAGTCGATGCCGACCAGCGCCGCGCCGGCGTCGACCAGCCAGGAGGCGCCGTCGCCGGTCAGGTAGGGCGCGTCCGGTGCGGCGTAGGCGTCGGTGCCGAAGTGCGCGTCCCAGCCGGTGTGCAGCAGCACCGCCCGCCCGGCCACCTGATAGGGGGCGAGCAGCAGGCGGTCCACCGCTCGGGTGCCGGCGGGCACGCGGACCACCAGGGCGGGCAGGTCGGCCAGCCGGTCCAGCGGCACCCCGGCCAGGTCGGGGGCGGCGGCGAAGCGGTGCGACGGCGTGTCGACGTACGTGCCGGTGTTGGCGATCATGTCGATGCGGGCGATGTGGAACTCGACGCCCGGTGCGTACCGCTGTCGGGACGCCTCCCGGCTCAGCCAGTCGGTGATCCGGGGGGCCGGCAGGTCGGGGAGGGTGACCATGCCGTCGGTGATCTCGTGGCTCAGCTCGACCAGCCGCCGCCCGCCGCCGGTCGGGGCGGTCGCCACGCCGCGTCCGCCCTTGTGCGGCTCCTCCACCACGCTCCGGTTGCTGATCCGCACCTCGCCGACCATGAGCAGCCCGAGGTGCCGTACGAGCAGCGCGGCCAGCTCGTCGTCGGTGACCTCGGGGTCGGGGACGTCCAGCCGGAAACCGTCGGTGCGCAGGCCCCCACCGTTGGCGAAGACCACCTCGGCGTCGAAGACCGCCCGATACTCGACCATCGGTCCACCGCACCACGCCGGGCCCGGGTCGTCAAGATCGAAAAGCGGCGACGCCCGGATGGTCGGGGGAGGGGGATAGGCTCGACGGGTGCACCCCCCGTCCGGCTGGACGCGGGGTCGTCGTCATGCGTCGACCCGCTGGAAGTGATCACTGATGCTCACCGGACTCTTCGCCGCCGCCCTGGCCGACCCCGGGCTGGCCCGGGCGCGTGACCTGGCGCGCTCCGGTGCCGCGCAGGTCGACGGCCTCGACCTCACCGCCCCCGCCGCGCTGCGCCCGTTCGCGGTCGCGGCGGTGGCTGCCGACGAACAAGGTGCCGGCCGACCCGTGCTCGCGGTGACCGCCACCACCCGCGAGGCCGACGACCTGGTCTCCGCGCTGGGCAGCCTGCTGCCGCCGGAGCAGGTCGCCGTCTTCCCGTCCTGGGAGACGCTGCCGCACGAGCGCCTGTCGCCCCGCTCCGACACGGTCGGGCGGCGCCTCGCCGTGCTGCGCCGGCTGGCCCACCCCGACTCGGCCGACGCGCACGGCCGCACCGGCCCGCTGCGGGTGGTCGTGGCGCCCGTCCGGTCGCTGCTCCAGCCGCAGCTCAAGGGCCTCGGCGACCTGGAGCCGGTGCAGCTCGCCGCCGGCGAGGAGGCCGACCTGGAGGAGGTGGCCCGCCGGCTCACCGACATGGCGTACGCCCGGGTCGACCTGGTCACCAAGCGTGGTGAGTTCGCCGTGCGCGGCGGCATCCTCGACGTCTTCCCGCCCACCGACGAGCACCCGTCCCGGGTCGAGTTCTGGGGCGACGAGGTGGAGGAGATCCGCACCTTCGCCGTCGCCGACCAGCGCACCATCGAGGGCGTACCGCAGCTCTGGGCGCCGCCCTGCCGCGAGCTGCTGCTCACCCCGTCGGTGCGGCAGCGGGCCGCCGCGCTCGCCGCCGAGCACCCCGAGCTGGCCGAGATCCTCGACAAGCTGGCCGAGGGCATCCCGGTCGAGGGCATGGAGTCGCTGGCCCCGGCGCTGATCGGCGACGACGCGCTGGAGCTGCTGGTCGACTGCATGCCGGCCGGCACCCACGTGCTGCTCTGCGACCCGGAGCGCATCCGCACCCGGGCGCACGACCTGGTCCGTACCTCGGAGGAGTTCCTCCAGGCGAGCTGGGCCGCGGCCGCCGTCGGTGGCCAGGCCCCGGTCGACCTCGGCGCCGCCGCCTTCAAGACCCTGGCCGAGGTACGCGCGCAAGCCCGCGCCCTGCGCCAGCCCTGGTGGACGCTCGCCCCGTTCGGCCTGGTGGAAGCCGACGCCGCGCCGGCCCGGCAGCCCTGGGAGGACGCGCCGGCCGAGGTCGACGTCACCCCCGACGACGCCATCGCGGTGAGCCTGGCCGCCCAGCCCGCCCCGCTCTACCACGGCGAGACCGCCCGGGTGGTCGACGACCTGAAGCGCTGGGCCGGCGAGGGCTGGTCGATCGCGCTGGTCTTCGAGGGCCACGGTCCCGCCCAGCGGGCCGTCGAGGTGCTCCGCGACGCCGGCCTCGGCGCCCGGCTCACCGAGGAGGTGCCCACCGCGCCGGCGCCCGGCGAGGTGCTCGTCTCCTGCGGCTGCCTGACCGCCGGCTTCGTCGACGAGGCGTCGAAGTTCGTGCTGCTGACCGGCGACGACGTCACCGGCGGCCGGGGCACCTCGACCCGCGACATGCGCAAGATGCCCAGCCGGCGGCGCAACACCATCGACCCGCTGGAGCTGAAGGCCGGCGACTTCGTCGTGCACGAGCAGCACGGCATCGGCCGCTACGTCGAGCTGGTGCAGCGCACCGTCAACGGCGCCAGCCGCGAATACCTGGTCATCGAATACGCGGCGAGCAAGCGCGGCCAGCCCGGCGACCGCCTCTTCGTCCCCACCGACCAGCTCGACCAGCTCTCCCGCTACGTCGGCGGCGAGCAGCCCACGCTGCACAAGATGGGCGGCTCGGACTGGCAGAAGTCCAAGGCCCGGGCCCGCAAGGCGGTCCGCGAGATCGCCGCGCAGCTCATCCAGCTCTACGCCGCCCGCAAGGCGTCCAAGGGGCACAACTTCGGCCCGGACACCCCGTGGCAGCGGGAGTTGGAGGACGCGTTCCCCTGGCAGGAGACGCCGGACCAGATGGCCGCCATCGAGGAGGTCAAGCGGGACATGGAGCAGACCGTCCCGATGGACCGGCTGATCTGCGGCGACGTCGGCTACGGCAAGACCGAGATCGCGGTGCGGGCGGCGTTCAAGGCGGTGCAGGACGGCAAGCAGGTGGCCGTGCTGGTGCCCACCACGCTGCTGGTGCAGCAGCACTACAACACGTTCGCCGAGCGGATGAGCCAGTTCCCGGTGAACATCCGGCAGCTCTCCCGGTTCCAGACGCCGAAGGAGTCCGAGCGGACGCTGGAGATGGTCGCCGACGGCAGCGTCGACATCGTCATCGGCACCCACCGGCTGCTCCAGGCGGCCACCCGGTTCAAGTCTCTCGGGCTGGTCATCATCGACGAGGAGCAGCGCTTCGGCGTCGAGCACAAGGAGCACCTGAAGACGCTGCGCGCCTCGGTCGACGTGCTCGCCATGTCGGCCACCCCGATCCCACGGACTCTGGAGATGGCGATCACCGGCATCCGGGAGATGTCCACCATCGCCACCCCGCCGGAGGAGCGGCACCCGGTGCTCACGTTCGTCGGGGCGTACGACGACCGGCAGGTGGCCGCGTCCATCCACCGCGAGCTGCTCCGCGACGGGCAGGTCTTCTACCTGCACAACCGGGTCGAGTCGATCGACAAGGCGGCGCGGCGGATCCGCGAGCTGGTGCCCGAGGCCCGGGTCGCGGTGGCGCACGGCCAGATGGGCGAGGAAGCGCTGGAGAAGGTGATGGTCGGCTTCTGGGAGAAGGAGTTCGACGTCCTGGTCTGCACCACGATCGTGGAGTCCGGCATCGACATCCCGAACGCCAACACGCTGATCGTGGAGCGCGCCGACCTGCTCGGCCTGGCCCAGCTCCACCAGATCCGCGGCCGGGTCGGCCGGGGCCGCGAGCGGGCGTACGCCTACTTCCTCTATCCGCCGGAGAAGCCGCTCACCGAGAACGCGCACGAGCGGCTGGCCACCATCGCCCAGCACACCGAGCTGGGCGCCGGCATGTACGTGGCGATGAAGGACCTGGAGATCCGGGGCGCCGGCAACCTGCTCGGCGGCGAGCAGTCCGGCCACATCGAGGGCGTCGGCTTCGACCTGTACGTGCGGATGGTCGGCGAGGCCGTCTCCGCGTTCAAGGGCGAGAGCACCGAGGAGGAGGTCGACGTCAAGATCGACCTGCCGATCGACGCGCACCTGCCGCACGACTACGTCGGGGTGGAGCGGCTGCGGCTGGAGATGTACCGCAAGCTCGCCGAGGCCCGCGACGCCGAGCGGCTGCACGAGGTGGTGGCCGAGATGACCGACCGCTACGGCGAGCCGCCCGCGCCGGTGCAGAACCTGGTGGCGGTGGCCCGGTTCCGGCTGCTGGCCCGCCGCTACGGCCTCACCGACGTGTCGATGCAGGGCAAGCACATCCGGTTCGGTCCGTTGCCGCTGCCCGACTCGAAGCAGATGCGGCTCAAGCGCTACCACCCGGACTCGGTCTACAAGCAGGCGGCCGACCAGGTCAGCGTGCCCCGGCCGAGCACCCGCCGGATCGGCGGCGAGCCGCTGCGCGACCAGGCACTGCTGGAGTGGTGCGCCCAGCTCCTCTCCGACGTCCTCGGCGAACCGGCGGCGGCGCAGCCGGCCGGGGCGGGTGCGCGGTGAGGTGGGCGGCGTCACAGCCCACCGCAGGGCGTGAGAGAGTGACCGTCATGCGTGCTCGCCGTCTTGTCGCCGTCGCCAGCGTGGCGGTCGGCCTCGTCGCCCTCTCCGGTTGCCGTACCGAGCCGGGGGTCGCCGCCTACGTCGGTGACCACCGCGTCACCGAGGACCAGGTCACCTCGATCCTCGACGAGGCCCGCAGCGGCCTGGCCAGCCAGCCGGCCACCGCCGGGCAGGCCGACGCGCTGCTGCCGCCCCGCGACCAGGTGGTCGCCACCCTGGTGCTGTCGGACGTGTGCAAGGAGCTGTCCGCCGACAAGGGCTACCAGCCGAAGAACCAGGTCACCGCGGAGCAGGTGGCCCAGCAGCTCGGCCTGCCCGCCGACGCGACGTACCCGAAGCGGGTCGCCGAGTTCTACACCTGCGTCTCCGGCGTGCCGGTGGGCGAGTCGACCGCCCCCACCAAGGAGGACCTGGCCGCGGTGATCGCCGCCGGTCGGGCCGCCGGCGCCATCCCGCCGGACGTGTCCGACGCGGACGCCGCCGGCCAGCTCGACGGCGACCAGCTCCGCTCCGCGCTGGCCACCCGCAAGGCGCTCGCCGACGCCATCGACGGGTACGACGTCTCGGTCAACCCGCGCTACCGGCCGCTGGCCTTCCCGGTGCTCACCTTCAAGGGTGACGTGCCGGCGGTCTCCGTGCCGCTCGGCGAGGCGGGCTCGTCGGTCACCGACATCTCCACCCCGGAGCCGGAGACCGGTGACTCGGCGCCGGTGGTCGACCCATCGGCGGCGCCCGGCGCATGACCGCGCGCATCGTCCTGCTGGTCACCTCGCCCCGGCTGCCGGCCGGGCTGCTGACCTCGGCCGCCTGGGACGCCGTACGCTCCGCGCCGGTCCTCACCGGCGTCGACGGCGAGCTGACCCGGGCGGTCCGGACGGCCGGCGCCGAGGTGCGCGTGGTGACCGAGGGCGCGACGCAGGCGCTGCTGGACGCCGCCGCCGCCCACGGCGGCGCGGTCTGGCTGGCCGGCGCGACCGGCGACGAGACGCTCGCCCGTGAGCTGGGGCTGCGGCTGGCCCGCCAGCCGGGCCTGGCCGAGCTGGAGCTGATGTACGGCTCGTGGGACCCGCCGGGCGCCCGGCTGCTCGACGCGGTCGAGGTGATGGACCGGCTGGCCTCCCCGGGCGGCGATCCGTGGAAGCGGGCGCAGACCCACCGCAGCCTGGCCGCGTTCCTCATCGAGGAGTGCTACGAGGCGTACGACGCGATCAGCGCCGACGACACCGACGCGCTCCGCGAGGAGTTGGGCGACGTGCTGCTCCAGGTGCTGCTGCACGCCCGGCTGGCCGAGGACCTGCCGGAGGGGAAGAGCTGGACCGTCGACGACGTGGCCGGCGGCCTGGTCGACAAGATGGTCCGGCGTAACCCGCACGTGTTCTCCGGCGAGCAGGCCGGCACGATCGAGGAGATCGAGGCCAACTGGGAGCGGATCAAGCGGGCCGAGAAGACCCGTGACTCGGTGCTCGACGGCATCGCGTTGAGCCAGCCCGCGCTCGCCCTGGCCGCGAAGATCCTGGATCGCGCCGGCCGGGTGGGGCTGGCCGTCCCGCCGCCGCTCGCCGAGTCGCAGGTGGACCCGGAGGCGCGGCTGGGCGCGAGCCTGCTGGCCACCGTCGCGGCGGCCCGGCAGGCCGGCATCGACCCGGAGGCGGCGCTCCGCCGCGCCACCCTGGCGTACGCCGAGGCCGTCCGCGTCGCCGAACGCGCCACCCCCGCCCCCAACCTGACCCCGCCACCCCGGCGTACGCCGAGCCGGTCCGCGCCAACCCCGCCCCGGCCCGACCTCGCCGCCCCGAGGCCGTCACACGCTCCCCGGTGCGCCGTCGTCCCATGCCCGGCCTCCCCACCCCTACGCACCCTCGCCCGGCCCCCGTCGATCTTGCACTTTCGGCCCCGGCAAACCGCCTGAACCAGACATCAGAGGGGCCGAAACTGCAAGATCGCGGGGATGGGCGGGGCGAGGGGGCTGTTCGTGGGTGGCTTCTCGAATGGTGAGAGTTGATGTCCGCAGCTTGGGGTTCTGAAGATCTTGGTAGGAAAGGGCCCCTCGGGGGCCGTTTCGTACCAAGATCTCGCAACCGAGCCGAGCCGAGCCGAGCCGAGCGAGGGTGGGCGCTGGGCGCTGGGCGGGGGTGTCGGGGGTGGTCGGTAGGGTTCGGGGATGGAAGCGTTCGTGCCGCTCGCGGAGCGGATCGTGGAGGCGTTGCTGGAGAGCCGGCCCGGGTTGGCCACCGCCGCCGGGGACCACCGCTACGACGACCGCCTGCCCGACCTCTCCGCCGACGCCCTCGCCGCCGACCAGGCGATGCTGAAGGACGCGGCCGATGCCCTCTCCGAGATCGACCCGGACGTGCTCGACGTCGACGAGGGCGTGGACCACGCGCTGCTCAGCAGCCTGGTCGACCGGGGGCTGTTCGAGGCCACCGAGATCCGCAGCCACGAGTGGGATCCGCTGCGGCACAACCCGGGTCCGCTGCTGCACGCGTTGCTGGCCCGCCCCTACGCCCCGGTCGACGAGCGGCTGACCCACCTCGCCGGGCGCCTCGACGCCGTACCGGATGCGCTGGCGACCGCGCGCGCGACGCTGCGGGACATGCCGCGGGTCCACGCCGAGACGGCGGTGGGGCAGTTCGCCGGCGCGGCGGCGCTGGTCCGCGACGAGGTGCCGGCGTTGCTCGCGCAGGCGCCGGCGTTGCGTGACCGGGTGGGCCCGGCGGCCACCGCCGCGGTCGCCGCGCTTGACGAGTTCGTGGCGTGGCTGCGGGCCGGGCTGGCGGCGGACGCCGGCCCGGGGCGTGACCCGCGGCTGGGGCGGCGGCGCTGGGAGGCGCGGCTGTGGCACACGCTCGACACCGAGCTGGGCGCCGCCGAGGTGCAGCGCCGCGCCTGGGCCAACCTCGACCGGGTCACCGACGAGATCCGGGCGGCGGCGGTCGAGCTGGTCGGTGGTCCGGCCGACGACGAGACGGTACGCCGCGCACTGGACCTGCTCGCCGCCGAGCACCCGGACGACGCCACCATCGTGGACCTCGCGTCGGTCACGCTGGACGAGGCCACCGACTTCGTCCGCCACCACGACCTGGTGAGCCTGGTCGCGGATCCGTGCGTGATCCAGGAGATGCCGGAGTTCGCCCGGGGCGTGGCGGTGGCCTACTGCGACTCGCCGGGGCCGCTGGAGACGGCGGACGTGCCGACGTTCTACTGCATCGCGCCCACCCCGGCGGACTGGCCGGCGCGGCGGGTGGAGTCGTTCTACCGGGAATACAACGACCACATGATCCGCAACCTGACCGTGCACGAGGCGATGCCGGGTCACTTCCTGCAGCTCGCCCACGCCCGCCGCTACGCCGGTCCGACGCGGGTGCGCGCGCTCACCGAGTCCGGGGTGTTCATCGAGGGGTGGGCGGTCTACACCGAGGAGCTGATGGCCGGGCTGGGCTTCGGTGGGCTGCCGGTGCGGTTGCAGCAGCTCAAGATGCAGCTCCGGATGACCATCAACGCGCTGCTCGACCAGCTCGTGCACTGCGACGACCTGCCCGAGGCCGACGCGATGGCGCTGATGACCGGGCGGGGCTTCCAGGAGGAGGGCGAGGCGGCCGGCAAGTGGCGGCGCGCGTTGCTCACCTCGACGCAGCTCTCCACCTACTTCGTCGGCTACAGCGAGATGGCCGGGATCGCCGGCGCCCGGCCGGACGGCGTGCCGGTGCGCGACTGGCACGACGCGATGCTGTCGCACGACTGCCCGCCGCCGCGCCACCTGCGCACCCTGCTGGGGCTGGGCGGGTGAGGCGTCAGGACGTCTTGGTGCGGCGGTCCACCACGGCGGCGCCGGCCGGCAGGTCGAACGCGGTGGCCTCGACCGTCTCGGTGTAGCGGCTGAGCGTGACCTCGGCGGCCTTGTTGTCGAGCGTGCCGGTGAAGCTGCCCAGCACCCCTTCGGTGGTCACGCAGGTGGCGAAGCGATCGCCGGCGTTGGTGACGTCCACGCAGGTGGCGTGGTGTCCGGCGAGCGTGGTGTCGCTCTGCTTGATGACCGCGTCGGGTTCCAGCGCCGCCTCGGTGAGCAGCCGGATCACCGCCGGCGGGGTGACCAGGCCCAGCTTGCGGGCCTCGTCGTAGACGATCACCGACGGCTTGCCGGCGGTGAGCACCGGGGGCGACACGGTGCAGGAGGTGCGGGCGGAGGCGCTGGTGCACCGGGTCACCGCCTCCTGCGTGACGGTGATCCGGCCGCCGGGCCAGGTGTAGGTGGAGCGCAGCGGCTTGGCGGTCTGCGCGATCGAGGCGGTCCGGCCGCCGGCGAGCTGGTAGTCGGCGGCCCAGGTCTGCTCCAACGCCCGGTCCATCCGCGCGGTCAGGTCGTTCACCAGGTCGGCCCGTCCGAGTGCGACGCCCGCGTCGTCCAGGGTCTGGCAACCGGTGACCGAGAGCGACGCGATGACCGTGGCGGCGAGCACGCGGAGAGTCGTCGAGGCGGCAGGCATGATGCCCAGCCTTGTCGATCGACGCAACCTCTCGCAAACCGGTTGCCGGTTGACGACCGGTAAAGCGGGAATGTCCGTCTCATTCGCCGCGGTGGGGTCCGCCCCGACCGGCATGTGGGAGGGCGGGGACCGATACGCTGCGTTCAACACCTGCCTCAGCCGCACCGTCGCGGCCCGAATCGGACCGGAACACACAAACGAGGAGCGACTCAGTGGCAACCATCGAGGGAATTGTCGCCCGGGAGATCCTGGACTCGCGGGGCAACCCGACGGTCGAGGTCGAGGTCGGGCTCGACGACGGCACGATCGCCCGCGCCGCGGTGCCGTCCGGCGCCTCCACCGGCGCGTTCGAGGCGGTCGAGCTGCGCGACGGCGACAAGGACCGCTACCTGGGCAAGGGTGTCGAGAAGGCCGTCTCCAACATCGAGGACCGGATCGTCGACCAGCTCATCGGCTACGAGGCCAGTGAGCAGCGGCTGATCGACCAGAAGATGATCGACATCGACGGCTCGGACAACAAGGGCGAGCTGGGCGCGAACGCCATCCTCGGCGTCTCGCTGGCCGTGGCGAAGGCCGCCGCCGGCAGCGCCGAGCTGAGCCTCTTCCGCTACCTGGGCGGCCCCAACGCGCACCTGCTCCCGGTGCCGATGATGAACATCCTCAACGGTGGCGCGCACGCCGACTCGAACGTCGACATCCAGGAGTTCATGATCGCGCCGATCGGCGCGCCGACGTTCCGGGACGCGGTCCGCTCCGGCGCCGAGGTCTACCACGCGCTGAAGTCGGTGCTGAAGAAGAAGGACCTGTCGACCGGCCTCGGCGACGAGGGCGGCTTCGCCCCGAACCTGCCGACCAACGCCGCCGCGCTGGACCTGATCGCCGAGGCGGTCGAGAAGGCCGGCTACCGGCTCGGCACCGACATCGTCTTCGCGCTCGACGTGGCCGCCACCGAGTTCTTCGACAACGGCACCTACACGTTCGAGGGCAGCGCGAAGAGCGCCGAGGAGATGAGCAACTACTACACCAAGCTCGCCGGCGACTACCCGATCGTGTCCATCGAGGACCCGCTGGCCGAGGACGACTGGAGCGGCTGGGCCACGCTGACCGCCGCGCTCGGCGACCGGATCCAGATCGTCGGCGACGACCTGTTCGTGACGAACCCGCAGCGCATCGCCCGGGGCATCGCCGAGCGGGCCGCCAACGCGGTGCTGGTCAAGGTCAACCAGATCGGCTCGCTGACCGAGACGCTCGACGCGGTGGACCTGGCCCACCGGGCCGGCTTCACGTGCATGATGAGCCACCGGTCCGGCGAGACGGAGGACACCACCATCGCCGACCTGGCGGTCGCCACCGGCTGCGGCCAGATCAAGACCGGCGCCCCGGCCCGCTCGGACCGGGTCGCCAAGTACAACCAGCTCCTGCGGATCGAGGAGGAGCTGGCCGACGCGGCGCGGTACGCCGGCGCCGGCGCGTTCCCGCGTTACCGTTCGGCCTGAGGTCAGCGCTCCGGGGGAGGGGTGTGACGATGCAGCAGCGCCGCACACCGGGTGGCCAGCGGCCCGCCCGTCGGCCGGGTCAGGCCGGTCGGTCGGGCGGTGCCCGGGTCCGGTCCACGGCCCGCGACGGCGTCCGTGCGGAGGCGCGCGCCGCCGGGCGGTCACCCGGGGCGTCCCGCGCCACCGAGGGCGTACGCGCCGCGAACCGTCCGGGCTCGCCCCGGCGAAGCGCGGCCGGCGGCCCGGTCAAGCGGCTCACCGCACCCCAACCCCGGCGCTTCACCGGGCGCGCCACCGTGCTGTTCGCGGTGCTGATCGCGCTCGCCCTGGCGTACACCTATCCGGTGAGGGTCTACCTGGACCAGCAGGCCGACATCGAGCGGATGGAGGCTTCCCAGGCGTCGCAGCGGGCGGAGATCGACCGGCTGACCGCCGAGGCGGCCAAGTGGAAGGACCCGGAGTACGTCAAGACGCAGGCCCGGGAGCGGTTCTTCATGGGCAAGCCCGGCGAGACCCTGCTGGTGGTGCTCTCCGACCCGGACGGCGCCGCCAAGGACGCCGGCAGGGGCGCGAAGCCGGGGCCGCCGAAGCCGCCCGACCCCTGGTACGACACCCTGTGGTCGAGCGTGCAGGCGGCCAACGCCGAGCGCCCCGACAAGTGAGCTATCGCGAAAGGCACAACCCGTGAGCGTCGTACCACCGCAGGATCCGGCGGCGGACTCCGTACCCCCGCCGGAGCGCCAGCCGGCCACCGAGGCCGACCTGGCCGCGGTGGCCGCCCAGCTCGGACGCGCGCCGCGCGGCACCCGGGCGGTGGCCCACCGGTGCCCGTGCGGCCTGCCCGACGTGGTGGAGACGACGCCCCGGCTGGCCGACGGCACGCCCTTCCCGACGCTGTTCTACCTGACCTGCCCGCGGGCCACCGCGGCGTGCAGCCGGCTGGAGTCGGCCGGGCTGATGAAGGAGATGGCCGACCGGCTCGCCGAGGATCCGGAGCTGGCCGCCCGCTACCGGGCCGCGCACGAGGACTACCTGGGCCGCCGGGACGCGATCGGCGTGGTGCCGGAGATCGCCGGCATCTCGGCCGGCGGGATGCCCGGCCGGGTGAAGTGCCTGCACGTGCATCTCGGTCACGCGTTGGCCGCCGGGCCGGGGGTGAACCCGTTCGGCGACGAGACGCTGGCGCTGGTGGAGAAGTGGTGGGCCGCCGGCCCCTGCGTGGACGTGCCCACGGCCCAGTGAGATGAGCGGCGACGAGATCGTGGTCCGCCGGGCCCGGACCGCCGACGTGCGCGGCATCCGCCGGCTGGTGGACACCTACACCGACGACCGGCGGCTGCTCAGCAAGGCGACCGTGACGCTCTACGAGGACGTGCAGGAGTTCCGGGTCGCGGCGACGCCGGACGGCACGGTGGTCGGCTGCGGGGCGCTGCACGTGATGTGGGAGGACCTGGCCGAGATCCGCACGGTGGCGGTCGACCCGTCCTGCCGGGGGCGGCGGCTCGGGCACCGGATCGTCGGCGAGCTGATCGACGCGGCGCGTGAGCTGGGTGTCGCCCGGATCTTCGTGCTCACGTTCGAGACCGGGTTCTTCGGCGGGTTCGGCTTCCGCGAGATCGACGGCGCCCCGGTGCCGCAGCCGGTCTACGAGCAGCTCCTGCGCTCCTACGACGAGGGTGTCGCCGAGTTCCTCGACCTGGAGCGGGTGAAGCCCAACACGCTCGGCAACACCCGGATGCTGCTGCGCCTGTGAGCCGGTCGGGCCGTAGGGTGGGCGCCGTGAGTGCGCGTGTGGCCGCCATCGACTGCGGGACCAACTCGATCCGACTGCTGATCGCCGACCTGCCCGACGCGTCGGCGGGGGAGGCGGCGCCGCTGCGCGACGTCAGCCGGCGGATGGAGATCGTGCGGCTGGGGCAGGGCGTCGACCGGACCGGCATGCTCGCCCCGGAGGCCGTCGAGCGGACCCGCGTCGCGCTCGCCGACTACGCGGCGGAGATCGAGAAGGCCGGCGTGGACCGGGTGCGCATGTGCGCCACCTCGGCCTCCCGCGACGCCTCCAACGCCGCCGACTTCCGCGCGATGGTCGAGCGCACGCTCGGCGTACCGCCCGAGGTGGTGACCGGCGACGAGGAGGCTCGGCTGTCGTTCACCGGCGCGGTGCGCGGCCTCCCCGCCGACGCCGAGCCGCCGTACCTGGTGGTCGACATCGGTGGCGGCTCGACCGAGTTCGTCGTCGGCACCCGCGCCGACGGCGTGCGCGGCGCGATCTCGGTGGACATCGGCTGCGTCCGGATGACCGAACGCCACCTGCACGGCGACCCGCCGACCCCGGCGCAGATCGCCGCCGCGGAGGCCGACATCGCCGCCGCCGTCGACCGCGCGCTCGACGCCGTGCCCGGCCGCGAGGCCGCCACGCTGGTCGGGCTCGCCGGTTCGGTCACCACCGTGGTCGCCCTGGCCGAAGGGCTCCAGGGGTACGACCCGAGCCGCATCCACCACGCCCGGGTCTCCTACGAGCAGGTGGCCGAGGTGACCGCCGACCTGCTCGGCAAGAGCAGCGAGCAGCGGCTCGCGTATCCGGTGATGCACCCCGGCCGGGCGGACGTGATCGGCGCCGGCGCGCTGGTGCTGCGCGTGATCATGGAGCGAGCCGGCATGCCGTCGGTGGTCGCCTCCGAGCACGACATCCTCGACGGCATCGCCTGGAGCCTCGCCTAACCCCTCCCCTCCCCTCCCCTCCCACCCCCACCGGGCGGCACCGCCTCGTCGATCATGAAGTTGGCGGCGACATTCCGGACATCCCTTGCCGCCAACTTCATGATCGACGGGCTGTTCGGGTGGTGTCGTTGACGGTATTGCGCAATGCGCAGTAGTGTGCGGAGCGTGGATGCGACGCAGCTTCTCAAGGGTGTCCTCGATCTGGCCGTGCTCGCCGTGCTCAAGGACTCCGACGGATACGGCTACGACATCCTCCGTCGGCTGCGCGAGGCGGGCCTGGCCGAGGTCGGCGACGCCTCGGTCTACGGCACGCTGCGCCGGCTGTTCGCGGCCGGCCTGCTCACCACCTACGTGGTGCCCAGCGAGTCCGGGCCGCACCGCAAGTACTACGCGCTCAACGCCGCCGGGCGCGACCAGCTCACCCGCTCCGGCAAGACCTGGCGCTCGTTCGCCACCACCATGGACGCACTGCTCGACGATCGGGGGATGGCGGCATGACCGTCACTGGGCAGGAGATCACGGACTACGTCGACCGGGTGCGGGCCGCCCTCGCCGACCTCCCGCCGGCGCTGCGGGACGAGTTGACCGAGGACCTGCCGGAACACCTCGCCGAGGTGGCCGCCGAGGGCGACGGCGCGCTCGTCGACCGGCTCGGCCCGCCCGAGGCGTACGCGGCGGAGCTGCGGACCGCGGCCGGCGCGGAACCGGGAGGGCGCCCGGCGCGCCTGCACCGCCTGGCCGGCGCCCGGAACCGGGTCGCCGCCCAGGTGCGCCTGCTCGACCGCCAGCTCGGCCCGCTGCTCGGGCACGCCCGGGTGGCCGACTTCGTGCGTTCGCTGCGCCCGGCCTGGTGGCTGCTGCGCGGTTGGCTGGCCGCGTTGCTCATCGGCGAGATGACCGACAGCGGTCGGGCCGGCCTCCTGCCCCGCCTCGAGGGCAGCGCGCTGGGAGGGCTGGCGCTGCTGGCTGCCGCGGTCGTCGCGTCGCTCTGGCTCGGCCGCCACTCCGACGGCTTCACCGGCTGGCCGCGACGGCTGTACCTGCTGGGCACGGCGGTGCTGGTGGTCTTCTCCTTCGCGGTGCTCGCTGACGTCCACCGGAATGCCCGCGAAGACATGTACGCCGGCTACCAGCAGACCTCGGTGGACCGGCGGATCGACCGGATCGAGGACGTCTTTGTCTACGACCAGCAGGGCCGGTTGATCCGCGACGCCCAGCTCTTCGACCAGAACGGCGTGCCGATCCGGCTCGGTTGGCCGAACTGCGTGGACTCGTCCGGCAACGTGCCGGCGCCGCGCAACGCCTACCCGTACTGCGCCATGCGTGCCCCGTTCGGCGCGCCGGCGGCTTCCGCCGCGCCCACGCAGAGCGGCGCTTCCGCATCGACGGCGAGCGCCGCGCCGGGGCCGACCGCGACGGGTCTGCCGGCCCAACCCGGTCCCAGGGTCTCCACCGAGCCCGCGGCGCCGACCCCGACACCGACCAACTGAACCGTCCTGGCCGCCCACCCCCGCTCGTGCCGCGGGGTGGGCGGCATCTCGCGTCACGCGATGGCGGCGATGTCGCCGTCGTCGAAGTAGATCGCCTGATGGAGCCGGCCCCCCAGCGCCGCGGCGAAGCGGGCCACGACCTCCTGGCCGGAGATCTTCCCTTGCTCGATCTGGGAGACACGCCCCTTCGTGACGCCCATGCGGTCGGCCACCTGTTGCTGGGTCAGCCCTCGGGCGCGACGCACTTCGGCGAGCCGGTGGCCGATGACTTCGGCGAGAAGCTGCTGTTTGCCCGCCTCCACCGCTTCCTCACCGCCGGCTCGGGCGACCTGGCCGGCGCGAATGTCCTGCCACCGCGAGTATTCGCTCATGCCTTTCCCCCCTCCTCTCGTGCTCGATCTTTGAGGTAGAGCTCGTAGCGGTGCTCGGCGACCGGTATGGCTTCCTGGTACCACGTCTTCCAGCGGCCGGACTTGTCGCCGGCTACCAAGAGGACGCTCGAACGCCATGGGTCGAACGCAAAGAGGATACGTACGGTGCCTGGCCGGAGTTCCTTCAAGTTGGCTATCGACGAACCATGGATCGTGTCGACCAGCGGCCGTCCGAGCCCCGGGCCTAGCTCGGCGAGGAGGTCTATCGCCTGAACGACGCGGGCATGAGTGTTGGTGTCCAAGGTGTCGAGCCACTGCCGCACCTCGTCGACGAGGTAGATGTCCCACTCGCCAGCCACCATGAGGTGAGTTTAGCAATCGCTATACCGGCGTGTGGCCCCGACGGTGTGTACAGGAGGTGAATGCCACTGTTCTTCCGTCTTCCCCGGGCCGGTGACGGCATGGCACGCTACCGGCACGTAACACCCAACTGTGCGACCAGCCAACGATGACTGACCGCTAGGAGGACGGGCCCATGGGCGAGATGGTGAGCTTCACCGGCAACGGGGGGACGAGCGAGGGGTATCTCGCGATACCCTCCGGCGGTGTGGCCAGCCCGGCGGTCATCGTCATCCAGGACTGGTGGGGTCTGGTGCCCCACGTCCGGGCCGTGGTCGACCGCTTCGCCGACGCCGGCTTCGTCGCCCTCGCGCCCGACTTCCGGCACGGCGGGCCGGCCGTGAAGCCGACCGAGCCCCGGCAGATGCTGAACAGCACCCAGATGGACGAGGCGGCCAGCGACATCGCGGCCGCCGCCGAATACCTGGCCGACCGGCCCGAGGTCGCCGGCAAGGTGGGCTGCGCCGGGTTCTGCGCGGGCGCCAGCCTGGCCCTGTGGTCCGGCAGGTTCTCCGAGCGGATCGTCGCCACCGCCGGCTTCTACCCGCGCCTGCCCTGGGAGGGCATGCCCACCGACTGGTCCGGCTACGCGGGTAAGGCGTCGCTCGTCCACTGCTCCGAGGCGGACGGCCTCTCCGCCGCCGACGGCGTGCAGAGCGTCAGCCGGTCCATCGAGGCCGCCGGCGGCACCTGCCAGACGTTCGACTACCCGGGCACCGCGCACGCGTTCTTCAACGAGGACCGGCCGGAGCACTTCGACCAGCGGGCCGCCGCCACCGCCTGGGCCCGCACGCTGGAACTGTTCCGGGCCAAGCTTGGCTGAGTCGCGTACCCCCGGCGAGGTGGTCGCCCGCGCGGCGCGGGCGACCGACCTGGCCGACCTCGACGGCGCGGTCGCCGACTGTTTCGCCTGCCCGCGTGGCGGGAGGAGGTGGCCCGGGTCAAGCGGGCCGCGTTCCGCGACCAGCACTACTGGGGGCGTCCGGTGCCGGGCCTCGGCCCGGCGGACGCCCGGATCGCGATCCTCGGCCTGGCGCCCGCCGCGCACGGCGGCAACCGCACCGGCCGGATCTTCACCGGGGACCGCTCCGGCGACGTGCTCTTCGCCGCGCTGCACCGGGCGGGGCTGGCCAACCAGCCGACCAGCGTGGCCGCCGACGACGGCCTCACCCTGCGGGACACCCGGATCTTCGCCGCCGTGCGCTGCGCGCCGCCGGACAACAAACCCACCCCGGCCGAGCGGGACACCTGCGCGCCGTGGCTGCACCGCGAGGTCGAGCTGGTACGCCCCACCCTGCGCGTGGTGGTCGCGCTTGGCGCGTTCGCCTGGGCCGCGTGGTGGCCGGTGCTACGGCACGTGTACGGACAGCGCCCGCCCACACCGCGACCCGTGTTCGGTCATGGGGCACACTGGTCCGGCGAGTCCGCGCCGGCCGTGCTCGGCTGCTATCACGTCAGCCAGCAGAACACGTTCACCGGCCGGCTCACGCCCTCGATGCTGGACGACGTGTTCACCCGGGCGAAGCACCTGTCCGGGGTGGACTGAGAAACACCTGAGGCGGTGGGATGGATTTCGGCGTGCTGCGCAGGTGGTGGCCGGTCGTCGCGGTGACGGCGCTGCTCGCGGTCGCCGCGCTCGCCGCCGGCCACTCCGCCATCGGCGCCAGCCGGATCCCGCCCGTGGACAACGTCCCGTACGTCCCGGAATATCCGTCCGAGGCGCCGCCCTCGATCGCGGTCGAGCCGCGGGAGGCGGGCGTGCCCTCCGAAGGCGGGGTGCCCGACTGGTTGGGCACCGCCGCGGTGGCGCTGCTCTTCACGATCGTGCTGGCCGCCGTCGGCTACGTGCTCTACAGCGTGCTGCGCGGCGCGCTGCGCCGGACCACCCGCGTGGTGCCGGTCCGGCGCACCCGGCGCAGCGCCGAGGGCACCGCCCGCGAGGTGGTGGCCGCGCTGGACGCCGGGCTGGAGGAGTTGGACGACCGCGCCACCGACCCACGGACCGCGGTGATCGCCTGCTGGGTGCGGCTGGAGGAGGCCGCCGAGGACGCCGGGGTGCCCCGGCAGACCGGTGACACCCCCACCGACCTGGTCAGCCGGTTGCTGCGCGGCGACCCGGAGGCGGGCATCCCGGCGATCGCCAGCGCCGACGTGCTGGACGGGTTCGCGCACGTCTACCGGGAGGCCCGCTACGCCACCCGGGACGTCGACGAGCGCACCCGCGACCAGGCCCGGGCGGCGCTGCGCCGGTTGCGCGGCGAGCTGACCAGCGTGGCGGCGGGGGAGGTCGGCCCGGCGTGAGCACCAGCATCGACGACCTGCTCGGCTCCGGCGAGGAGCCCACCGGCCAGGCCGAACGGCCGTCCGGCGGCCGGGCGCGGGGGCTGCTGCGGACCGTGCTGGTGACCGCCGCCGTCGTGGCGGTGATCCTGGTCGTCCTGCGCGCCGTCGGCCTGCGGGTGCCGATCTGGATCGTCGTGGCGGGCGTGCTCGCCGTGCTCGCCGTACGCCGGGTCACCGCCGCGTTGTCGCCCCCGCCGCCGCCCCGCGCCGGCGCCCGGGTCCCCGCCGGGGAGGAACCCGGCACCTGGAACTGGTCCGCCCGGGACGCGCTGCGGACCGCCATCAACGGCTGGGAACGGCCGCTGGACTGGTGCACCGACAATCGGGAGCGGTTCACCGAGCGGGTGTTGCCCCGGCTGGGTGAGCTGGCCGACGAGCGGCTGCGCCAGCGGCACGGCGTGACCCGCGAGTCCGACCCGGCGCGCGCCCGCGCCCTGCTGGGCGAGCCGCTGTGGACGTTCCTCGGCACTCCCGCCCGCCGCCCCCCGTCGCCGCGCGACCTCGCGGCGATCGTCGCCGAACTGGAGAAACTCTGATGAACGACGTGGACCGGAGCATGCCCCCCGCCGAGGTGGGCCGGCTCGCCCGGGCCGTCCTGGACGCGGTCGGCACCGTCGTGGTCGGCAAGCGCGAGGCGTTGGAGCTGGTGCTGGCCGGCATCCTCGCCGGCGGTCACGTGCTGCTGGAGGACCTGCCCGGCCTGGGCAAGACGCTCACCGCGCGCTGCTTCGCGCAGGCGCTCGGGCTGGACTTCCGCCGGCTCCAGTTCACCCCGGACCTGCTGCCCGCCGACGTCACCGGCTCGTTCCTCTACGACCAGAGCAGCGGCGACTTCTCCTTCCGCGCCGGCCCGCTCTTCACCAACCTGCTGCTCGCCGACGAGATCAACCGGACGCCGCCGAAGACCCAGTCGGCGCTGCTGGAGGCGATGCAGGAGAAGCAGGTCTCGGTGGAGGGCGTGACCTACCGGCTGGACGAGCCGTTCCACGTGCTGGCCACCGCCAACCCGATCGAGTACGAGGGCACCTACCCGCTGCCCGAGGCGCAGCTCGACCGGTTCCTGCTGCGCGTCTCCTTCGGCTACCCGAACCACGACGAGGAGTGGGAGGTGCTGCGCCGGCGCATCGCCCGCCGCCGCGAGGAGGCGGAGATCAAGCCGGTGGTGGACGCCGGCACAGTGCGCGCCATGCAGGCCGCGCTGGAGGACGTGGTCGTCGAGGACTCGATCGGCCGCTACGTCGTGGCGCTCACCGCGGCCACCCGGGAGCACCCGTCCGTGCTGGTCGGCGCGTCGCCGCGCGGTTCGCTGGCGCTGCTGCTGCTGTCCCGGGTGCGGGCGGTGCTCGCCAACCGGGACTACGTGGTGCCGGAGGACGTGAAGGCGGTCGCCGCGCCGGCCCTGGCGCACCGGATCACGCTGCGCCCGGAGATGTGGCTGCGCCGGGTCGACCCGTCGTTCGTGGTCGGCGAGGTGCTCGAGTCGACGCCCGCACCGGCCAGCGGCGCGCTGCCCAGCTACGCCGCCGGGCGCTGATGGACGCGCGGGCCGAGCCGGCGGGCGGCTGGGCGCCCACCTGGGCGCTCGGCCGGGCCGTGCTGCTCACCGGCGTGCTGATCGTCGCGGCGGTGCTGCTCGGCCGGATCGACCTGGTGGTGCTGGCCACGCCGTTCGCGCTGGGCACCGCGTACGCGTTGCGTCGCCGCCCGGCCGCCCAGCCCGAGCTGGAGTTGAGCGTCGCCGACACCCACCTGGTCGAGGGTTCACCGATGGCCGCCACGGTGGCGGTCGCCAACCCGGACCTGATCGGCTACGACGTGGCGGTGGTGCGGACCCGGATGTCGCACTGGCTGCGGGTGGAGCAGGTCGGTTTCGGCGGTGCCGGGCTGGACGTGAGCCGGTCCGGCGGCGCGGACCGGCCGTTCGTCACCTCGGTTCCCCGGGGCAGCGCCGTCGACCTGGAGCTGACCGGCACCGCGATGCGGTGGGGCCGCCACCCGTTCGGCCCGGCCGGCGTCCGGGTCGCCGCCGCCGACGGGCTGCTGATGTCCCGCGCGGTGATCACCGACTCGATCCGGGCCCGGGTCTATCCGCGCACCGAGCCGTTCGACGCGGTCGAGGCGATGCCCCGGGCCGCCGGGCTGGTCGGCGGCCACCGGTCGCGGCGGCCGGGGGAGGGCGGCGAGCTGGCCGGGGTACGCGTCTTCGCGCCCGGGGACCGGCTGCGCCGCATCGACTGGCGGGTGTCGCTGCGGGCCCGTCAACTGCACGTCGCGGCCACCCTCTCCGACCGGGACGCCGAGGTCGTGGTGCTGCTGGACGTGCTGGCCGAGGCGGGCCGCTCCGGCGGCGTACGCGGGCCGGCGTCGGTGCTCGACACCACGGTCCGGGCCGCCGCCGCGATCGCCGAGCACTACCTGCACCGGGGCGACCGGGTGGCGCTGCTGGAGTACGGCCCGTCGGCCCGACGGTTGCGCCCGGCGACCGGCCGCCGGCAGTACGTCACCGTGCTGGAGTGGCTGCTGGACGTGCACGCCGACTCCTCCCCGCACGAGCCGTACGACCAGGTGTTCGGTCCGCAGGTGCTCTCCTCGGACGCGCTGGTGGTGGTGCTCACCCCGCTGCTCGACGAGCGGTCGGCGCAGATGCTGGCCCGGCTGGCCCGCGGCGGGCGGTTCGTGGTCGCGGTGGACACGCTGCCGGCCGAGCTGCCGGTGCCGAAGGACCGGGGCTGGGCCGAGGTGGCGTACCGGCTGTGGCGGCTGGACCGGGACACGATGATCGGCCAGCTCCGGGAGCACGGGGTGCCGGTGGTGCGCTGGGCCGGCGCGGGCAGCCTGGACGAGGTGCTGCGGGACGTGTCGAGGCTGGCGACCGCCCCGAGGGTGGGAGCCCGATGAACGCGATCGTCGAACGGGTCCGTGCGGTGCGCTATCGGGCCGCGCGGGTGAGCGCGCTGCCGCTGCTGGTGCGCGGCGGCATCTTCCTGGTCGTGCTGGCCGGCTTCCTGCTCGCGTACCCGGTGCAGATGCTCGCCCCGCGGTCGCTGCTGGCCCTGGCGGTGGCCGCGGTGCTGCCGGCGGTCGGGCCGCGCCGGCTCTGGCCGACCTTCGCCGCGCTGGTGACGGTCGGCGGCTGGCTGCTGGCCACGCTCGGCTACGACCGGCCGCCGGCGCTGTGGCGGCTGCTCGCCGTGGCGACGCTGCTCTACCTGGGGCACACGCTCTGCGCGCTGGCCGCGCTGCTGCCCTACGACGGGCTGATCGACCCGGACCTGGTGCTGCGGTGGCTGGCGCGGGCCGGCGGGGTGGTGCTGGCCAGCGCCGTGCTCGGCGTCGTGCTGGCCTGGCTCGGCGGGATCGGCGACGTCGGCGCCTCGCAGGCGGCGACCGTGGCCGGGCTGCTGGTCGCGGTGGGCCTGAGCGCGCTGCTGGGGTGGCTCCTGCGTCGCAGATGACGGGACGCGGCGGGGCGTTGCGCAGGTCACACCGGTTGTGCTCCGTCACAGAAGGGGGTCTCGCGCGGTATTACCGGAGCCGCCCGGGGAAAGATGGATGGCGTGAATCCGAAGCGGATCCTTGTCGTGGGTGCCGGGCACGTTGGCCTGTACGCCGCTCTGCGCCTGTCCAAGAAGCTGAGCTCCCGTGAGGCCGAGGTCGTCGTCGTCGACCCGCAGCCGCACATGACGTACCAGCCGTTCCTCCCGGAGGCTTCGGCCGGCAACATCTCCCCGCGGCACGCTGTGGTGCCGCTGCGGCGGGAGTTGCGCAAGTGCACGGTGGTGGCCGGCACGGTCACCCGGATCGACCACGAGCGGAAGACCGCCGTGGTGCAGCCGATCAGCGGCCCGGCCCGGGAGATCCCGTACGACCACGTGGTGGTCGCCCCCGGCTCGGTGTCCCGCACCCTGCCGATTCCCGGCCTGCACGAGAACGGCATCGGGTTCAAGACCATCGGCGAGGCGATCTTCCTGCGCAACCACGTGCTGGACCGGCTCGACGTGGCGGCCGCCACGACCGACCCGGAGGTCCGTAGCCGGGCGCTGACGTTCACCTTCGTCGGTGGTGGCTACGCCGGCATCGAGGCGCTCGCCGAGATGGAGGACATGGCCCGCGACGCGCTGCGCTACTACCCCGAGCTGAAGCCGGAGGAGATGCGCTGGGTGCTGGTCGAGGCGACCCAGCGGGTGCTGCCCGAGGTCGACCGGGACATGGGCGCCTACACCGTCCAGCAGTTGCTGAAGCGGAACATGGACATCCGGCTGGACACCCGCCTGGAGTCCTGCGTCGACGGGGTGGTCAAGCTCTCCGACGGCGACAGCTTCCCGTCCGACACCATCGTCTGGACCGCCGGCGTGAAGCCGTCGCCGATGCTTGACGCCACCGACTTCCCGCGCGACGAGCGGCGTCGGGTGACCTGCCGGCCCACGCTGCAGATCGTGGACGGCGACCGGGTGATCGAGGGCGCCTGGAGCGCCGGCGACTGCGCGGCCGTGCCGGACCTCACTAAGGAGCCGGGCAACTTCTGCTCGCCGAGCGCCCAGCACGCGGTGCGGCAGGCGGCCCGGATGGCCGACAACATCGCCAACGTGGTCCGCGGGCGCGAGCCGGTCGACTACAAGCACAAGCACGTCGGCAGCGTGGCCAGCCTCGGCCTGCACAAGGGCGTGGCGCAGGTCTACGGCGTCAAGATGACCGGCTGGCCGGCGTGGTTCATGCACCGGACGTACCACATGTCGCGGATCCCCTCGTTCAACCGCAAGGTCCGGGTGGTGGTCGACTGGTCGCTGGCGTTCTTCCTCAAGCGTGAGGTGGTCGCCCTGGGCCAGTTGCACGACCCGCGCGAGGAGTTCTCCGAGGCGTCCGCCCCGCCGGTCGGCGCGGCGCGCGTCTGAGTCGTCGCGAAAGGGCCCGTCCCGTCCGGGACGGGCCCTTCGCCGTGTCCGCGGTCAGAAGCGCCAGGTCCACGCGTCGGCGGTCCGGGTGCCCGGACCGAAGAGCGCCTCCAGGGTCTGCCGCAGCGCCGGCGCGTGCGGGGCGTCGTCGGTCAGCGCGACGCAGGACGCGCCCCAGGCGTCGACGTCGCGGACGGCCTGGCGGCGCTGCCGGTCGCCGACCGCCGGCGTCACACCCCGCCGGGCCACGTCGGCGAGCAGGGCCGAGGTGGGGCGCTGCCAGGTGCCCATGGTGGCCGAGCCGTCGCGCCCGTACGGGCCGATGAAGAAGCCCTCCGGCATGCCGAATCCGACGCCGGCGGCGGTGGCCCAGCGCATCGGTCCGGGCTGCTGCGGGGTGGCCGTGGGCACCGGCACCAGCACCCCGCCCGGGTGGACGCACTGCCGCCAGTGCCCGCCGGTGACGAACTCGGGCAGCGGCGGCCGGTCGACGGTGGGCAGCGGCGTGGGGAAGACGCTGAGCAGCGCCGCGCCGACCGCGAACGGCACCAGCTTCCGGGCCGGGCCCGGCTCGTGCAGCGCCCGGTGCACGGCGAGCGTGAGCACGGTGCCGACCAGCGGCAGCACCGCCAGGGCGAAGCGGGTGGGCAGCGCGCCGTCCACCACCGGCAGCCCCTCCAGCAGCGCGTACGGGCCGGGCACGCCGGTGCGCTCCCCACCGGCCACGACCTCCGGGCCGAGTGCGAGCGCGGCCATGACGAGCGCCCCGGCCACGGTGGCGAGCACCAGCGGTCGCCGCCCCGACCAGACCGCGCACCCGGCCGCCACCAGCAGCAGCGGCCAGCCCAGGAACGTGGTGAACTCGGCCGGGCCGGTGGTCAGCCGGACCGCGTCCGGGCGGCCGAGCACCGTCAGCGCGGAGAGCCGGGTCCAGCCGGCCAGGTCGGCGGAGAAGTAGGTCGCCGGGAACATCCCGTCCGCGACGCCCTGCGGGCCGGCGAACTGCACCCAGAGCGGGTACGCCAGCACCAGCAGCGCCAGCCCGGCGGCGCAGAGCACCCCGCCGGCGAAACCGGGCAGGGCCCGTCGCGCCAGGTCCCGGTCGGCCAGCCCGTACGCGACGGCCATCACGGCCAGGGTGAGCGCGGTGAGGAACAGCACCTCCTCGCCGACGAAGACGCCGACGATGACGGTGAGCGCCAGCGCGACCGCCGACGAGGCCATCCGGCGGCGGTCCGGGCCGTCCGTCCGGCCGGCCGGGTCGGCGGCGCGCAGCAGTCGCACCACCAGCCAGACCAGGACCGGGACCAGCCACTGCGCGGTCATGTGCAGGTGACCGTTGCTCTGCGAGACCATGCCCGGCCCGAAGCCGCAGAGCGCCGCGCCGAGCCCGGCGGCGAGCCGGTGGGCGCGCAGCGCCCGGGTGAACAGCAGGTACCAGGCGACCGCGGTGCCGGCCAGGTTACCGGCGACCAGCAGCGCGAACGTGACCGGTGCGCCGAACGCCCACGTGACCGGGGCGAGCAGCACGCCGAGCGCGAGGACCGAGGTGTTGGCCATCAGGTTGACGCCGTCGGGCGCGTTGAGCCGGTCGGTGACCAGGGTGATCTCGCCGTGCAGGGCCCGCGCGTCGAGGGCCAGGAACCACTCGTAGAGGGTCTGGTCGGCGGGGTTGAGGGCGAGCATCCGGGTGCCCGGCGCCGGCCACAGGCCCTGGGTGAGCCAGCCGGCGAACGCCACGAACAGCAGCCCGACCAGCAGGTCGGCCCGGTGCCGGCGGGCGGCGGCCCGCAGCCGGGCCGCCCGCCCGGTGGCGACCGCCGGCGCGGTGCGGACCTCCTCGTCACGGTCGGGCCCGGAGGCCGCGCGGGCGGCGCTGGTCACGGCCCCGACCCTATCGACCGCACCCGCCGGGGTACGCCGACGCGCGGCGCAGCCGCTACGGTGAGATCTGCACCCGCGCGTGTCGGCGCGCCGGTGTCACCCGCCCGGGTGGTGGAACGGCAGACACGGCCGCCTTAAAAGCGGCTGCCGCAAGGCGTGCGGGTTCGACCCCCGCCCCGGGCACGGACCAACTCTCAGCTTTCCCACAGCTTGGCGCGACGCGCCGTGTCACGGTCCCGTCTACCCTTTAAGGCGCACGTCTACGTGCGATCGACCTCTGAGGGAGGCCTGAGAAGTGAAGACCTCGAACCCGGTGCTCGCCCGGCTCGGCCAGGCGGCCGAGCGTGAGCGGGCGGCCGGGTACGCCCAGCCCGGGCCGTACGGTCAGCCCGGATACCCCCAGCAGTACCCGCCGCAGCAGCCCTACCCGGGTGGCTACGGCCAGCCGGTGGCGCCGCCCGCGGTGACCCCGATGACCCTCGACGACGTGGTCGTCAAGACGGTCCTCATGCTCGCCATCCTCGGCGCCTCGGCCGCCGCGGCCTGGGTGCTCGTGCCGGACGCCCTGGTCGGCGTCGCCTGGATCGGCGCCGCGGTGGTCGGCCTGGTGCTCGGCCTGATCATCTCGTTCTCCCGGATGGCCAACCCGGCGCTCGTGGTGACGTACTCGATCGTCGAGGGCGTCTTCGTCGGCATGGTCAGCAAGGCGTTCAACTCGCTCTACGACGGCATCGTGCTCCAGGCGGTGGCGGCCACCTTCGGCGTCTTCTTCCTGATGGCCATGATCTACAAGGCGCGGATCATCCGGGCCACCCCGAAGTTCGCCCGGATCATGGTGGCGATCATCGCCGGCCTGTTCGGTGTGATGCTGGTCAACCTGGTGCTGTCGCTGTTCGGTGTGAACACGCACCTGCGTGACGGCAGCCCGCTGGCGATCGGCTTCAGCCTGGTCTGCATCGTGGTGGCGTCGCTGAGCTTCGTGCTCAACTTCGCCGACATCGAGGAGGGGGTCCGGATGGGCCTCCCGCAGCGCTACTCCTGGACCGCCGCGTTCGGCATCGTGGTCGGCCTGGTCTGGCTCTACATCGAGATCCTGCGGCTGCTCAGCTACTTCCAGGGCGACGACTGACCCGCCCGCTGCGCTCATCACCCTCGTAGACTCGGCGGTGATGAGCGCAGCGGAACTGGACCGGGCGGTGACCCTGCTGGTCCGACAGGTCGGGCACTGGCAGCAGCCGCGCTGGTCGGCAACGGCCGAGGGCGGCAACGTGTCCCGGGCCGACCTGGTGCACAAGCTGGTGCAGGAGATCGCCAACCTGGCCGCCGACGCGGCCGGTGAGCCGCGCCGGGAGGTGCCCCGGCTGCCCAGCGACCTGGCCCTGCCCGACCAGCTCCGGGTCGTCGCCGCCGACCTGACCCTGGCCGCCCCGCCGGAGCCGGTGCTGGCCGGAGCCGTCGACGCGGTGACCCGCACCCGCGCCGCCCTCTAGCTCTGGTGGATCACCGGCCGCGAACGGGTGGGACAGCACGCTTGAGGGTGGGCGGTCGGCCGCGCTGCCCCAGGATGGGACCGCACGCTTGTCGATGGGCGGCCGGTTGCGCCGCCCCGACATACCTGCACGGGTGCCTGTCGAGCTGATATCGGCAACGACTCACCCCGCCGGGCGTCGTGGGGCGCGGGCGCACGGCCGTGCGCCCACGGCGGTCACGATGTGAGTCGTTTCTGCCATCAGCTCGACAGGCGGGGAGAAACACACCGTCGGGGCGAGGCGGAGGCCGTCGCAGACGCCCGGCAGCCGGTCAGCGGCTCAGCCAGCGGCGTACCGCGCGTCGCCGGGTCCGGTCCCGGGCCCGCAGCACCGCCGGCCGGTCGTGCCCGGCCGCCTCGGCCTGGCGGGCGTGCAACAGACCGTAGGTGAACGTGTTCTCGCCCTCGGCGTACGCCCGCAGCGCGTGGCGGCGCAGCACCTCCCGGGTCACCACCGAGTCCTGGTGCGTGCCGAGCAGGTCCTGCAACGCCTTGAACCGCTTCACCAGCCGGGCGGCCGGCCGGCCCACGGCGGCCTTCCGGACCTCGACCGCGTACCGGGCGGCCTTGTACTTCTTGCGCGCCTCGTGCAGGGCGTCGTCGCCGGCCGGCCCGTCGACGGCGAGCGCCGCGTCCAGCCGGGAGTCGGCCCGGCGCACCGCGCGTCGGATCCGGCGGTCCACCCAGCGGCGGTCGACCTCGCGCGTCGGGCCGTCGAGCAGCCGGTCCAGGCGGGTCAGCAGGTCGGGGTGACGATCGTCGTCCAGGGCCGCCCGCAGCGCGACGGTCGACTCGGCCAGATCGGCGGCGAACCGCTCGCCGAGCCGGGCGGCGACCGGGCCGAGCACCAGCTCGTCCGGCAGGCCGTGCACCGCCCTGTCGAGCCGGACGGCCATCACCTGGATGTCGCGCACCCGGCCCAGTTCCCCGCCGAGCCGTCGCAGCTCGGCGCGGACCGCCTCGCTCTCGCGCCGGTCCCACAGGCCACGGAACGTGCGCAGGGTCGCCCGCAGCCGGCGGGATGCGACGCGCATGTCGTGGACCGCGTCCTCGTCCCCCTGGTACGCCGCCGCGTGGTTGCCGACAATCGCGTCCCGCTGCTTCCGGGCGTACCCGACGACAGGCCCGGCCGTGCCGGTGGGCGGGCGGTCGTCGAACCCGGCCAGGCGCGCGGCGACCGCGCGGTGGGACTTGCTGACCGGCACCTCGCGGGCGCCGGCGGCGGCCAGCCGGGCGGCCACCGCGTCGAGCAGCTCCTCGTCGCCGTCGACCAGCTCGACCTCGACCTCGTGCCAGGTCCGGGTGGTGCCGTCGACCAGGTCCTCGGAGCGGACGTCGTCCTCGGCCACCTCGGCCAGCACCCGGCCGTCCGCGTCCAACAGCCGCCGCTCCCGGCGGTGGTTGACGATCCGGGTCGCCGGCGCCACCGGCCGGCCCCGGGACGCGCCGCGGATCAACGCGGCCAGCTCGGGCGGCGGGCCGGCGTCGGCGGCCCCGGCCGGGAACCGGTGCTCGACCCGGGCGCCGCCGACCGCGCCCACCTTCAGGTGCCAGCCCGCGTCGTGCCCGCCGGTACGCCGCCGCAGCGCGTGCCCGCTGCGCAGCAGGCGCAGGTCCCCGGTGTCCCAGTAGACGGCGTCCAGATCCGAGGCGGTGGCGTCGGACACCGTCACGACGCCACCGCACCCGGTCAGGTCGGGCAGCCGGAAACCCTCGTCGCCGGCGTACTTGCGCTCGCGCTCCACGACGGTGGCCATGCGGCCTCCCGTACCCGGCCCGCGCGCGGGTGAACCGGGCTCAGCCCAGTCGTTCGAGCACCATGGCCATGCCCTGGCCGCCGCCGACGCACATGGTCTCCAGACCGATGGTCTTGTCGTGCCACTCCAACGCGTTGAGCAGCGTGCCGGTGATCCGGGCGCCGGTCATGCCGAACGGGTGGCCGACCGCGATCGCGCCGCCCGCCACGTTCAGCTTCTCCTCCGGGATGCCGAGCTGCCGGTACGACGGGATCACCTGGGCGGCGAACGCCTCGTTGATCTCCACCAGGTCGACGTCGTCGATGGTCATGCCGGCCCGCTTCAGCGCCTGCCTCGACGCCTCGACCGGGCCGAGGCCCATGATCTCCGGGGAGAGCGCGGTGACGCCGGTGGAGACGATCCGGGCCAGCGGGGTCAGCCCCAGCTCGGCCGCCCGCTCGGCGCTCATGATCACCACGGCGGCCGCGCCGTCGTTCAGCGGGCAGCAGTTGCCGGCGGTGATCCGGCCGTCCGGGCGGAATACCGGCTTGAGACCGGACACCGCCTCCAGAGTCACCCCCGGACGCGGGCCGTCGTCCGCGCCGACCACCGTGCCGTCCGGCGTGGTGACCGGGGTGATCTCGCGGGCCCAGAAGCCGTCCGCGATCGCCTTCTCGGCGAGGTTCTGGCTGCGGACGCCGAACGCGTCCATGTCCTCGCGGGTGACGTCGTACACCTGGGCCAGGTTCTCCGCGGTCTGCCCCATGGCGAGGTAGACGTCCGGCAGCGCGCCGGCCTCCCGCGGATCGGTCCACACCTCGGCGCCGCCCTGCGCGCGGGCCTTCGACCGCTCGTGCGCCTCGGCGAAGCGCGGGTTCTCCCAGCCGCCGCCGACCAGCGCCTTCGCCTCCGCCGGCAGGGTGTCCGAGTTGCCCCGGGCGTACCGGGAGACCATCTCCACGCCGGCGGAGACGAACACGTCGCCCTCGCCGGCCCGGATCGCGTGCATCGCCATCCGGGTGGTCTGCAGCGAGGACGCGCAGTAGCGGGTCAGCGTGGCCCCGGGCAGCCCGTCCAGGCCCATCAGCGTGGCGACCACCCGGGCCATGTTGAAGCCCTGCTCACCGCCGGGCAGCCCGCACCCGAGGTAGAGGTCGTCGATGGTGGTCGGATCGAGCGCCGGGACCTTGTCGAGCGCGGCCTGGACGATGGTGGCGGCGAGGTCGTCCGGGCGGACCTCGCGCAGGGAACCCTTGAACGCCCGGCCGATGGGGGACCGGGCGGTGGCGACGATGACGGCGTCGCGGGGCGACTCAATCGGCATGAACCAACGTTAACCCGCGGGTAACTTGCCGTGGAAGCCGCGCACCGGGCGGGAAATGTCACCCCGCCGGCGGCCGCCGGTGATGCCGGAACGCGACCGCGGCGGCCGCCTCGACCGCCGGGAGCAGGGCGTGCGCCCAGACCCGGTAGCCGTCCGCGGACGGGTGGAAGCCGTCGTGGCAGAGCGTGCCGGCGTCGGCCCGGAACACCGGGCCGGTCTCGGTGCCCAGGTCGACCACCGTGCCCCCGGCGTCGAGCACGGCCACCGTCTGGGCCCGCGCCATCCGCCGCCCGGACCAGCCGAGCACCTGGCGCAGCGGGGCGGCGACCGCGCGTACCGCGCCGAGGTCGGGGCAGGTGCCCACGACCACCTCGACGTGGGCCTCGCGCAGCCGGCGCACCGCCGAGCCGAGGTAGGCCGCCGCGTCGGCCGGGCGGCTCAGCGCGGTGGCGTCGTTCGCCCCGATCAGCACCACCGCCACGTCGGGCCGCTCGCCGAGCAGCGCCCGGGCCACCTGGGTGGCCAGGTCGGTGGCGCGGGACCCGGAGACGCCGACGCTGGACAGGTGCACCCGCCGGCCGGTCGGACCCTCGGCGAGCAGGTGGGCGAGCTGGCCGCCGATGGTCTCCTCGAAGCGGTCGACGCCCACCCCGAGCGCCGACGAGTCGCCGAGCAGCACCAGCCGCAGCGGCGGCGCGGCGGCCCGGCCCACCGTGGCCCGCAGCACGAGCCCCAGCTCGGGTTGCGCGTACTCCCGGCTGCGGGCGGCGATGGCCTGGCCGGCGAGGACCGCCGCGCCCCCCACGGTGCCGGCCAGCAGCGACAGGGCCGCGGCCCGGCCCCACCGGGCCGCCTCACTCGATCCGCTCATGCCGCCACTCCGCTTCGCTCCGTGCCGCCATGAGGCACCATCGCGCTGAGCCTGCCGATTCGCTCGCTGCACTCGCTCATGCCGTTCCCTCCAGCGTGGCCGAGTCGGCGGCGGTGCCGGTCGGGGGCACCGCGCCGACGCCGAAGAAGGCCCGCCGGCGCAGCTGGGCCCACCGCCCGCCGGGCCCGCGGTCGCGACCCCGGAGCTGGGCGCCGCTCACCTCCGTGCCGGCGTGCCGGGCCGCCTCGTGGGCGGCCTCCGGGAGCGACCGTACGCCTTCCAGGCCGACGAGCGAAGGCCTGCGCTCGGGCACCGCCCCCAGCGCGGAGAGCACGGTGGGCAGCAGCGCCGCCGCGGCCATGGCGTAGCCCTCCGCGGACGGGTGGAAGCGGTCCCAGGCGAACATCCGGCCCGGCTCGGCGGCGAACCGCGGCCCCAGCAGGTCGCCCAGGGAGACCGTCCGGCCGCCCGCCTCCACCACGGCCACCGTCTGGGCGGCGGCGAGCTGGCGGCTCCAGCGTCGGGCCAGCCACCGCAGCGGCGGCTGGATCGGCCGGATCGTGCCCAGGTCGGGGCAGGTGCCGACGATCACCTCGCAGCCGGCGGCGCGCAGGGTGCGGACCGCGTCGACCAGATAGCGCACGGCCACCGCCGGCGGGGTGCGGTTGGTGACGTCGTTGCCGCCGACCAGCACCACGGCGACGTCCGGCGCGACCTCCAACGCGGACTCGACCTGCGGCTTCAGGCCGGCGGACAGGGCGCCCACCACGGCGAACCGGTGCAGCCGGACCGGCCGGTGCAGGCGGCGGGACAACCCGGTGGCCAGCAGCGAGCCGGGCGTCTCGCGTCGCCGGTGCACGCCGTAGCCGGCGGCGGAGGAGTCACCCAGCACGACCATGGTCAGCGGCCGGCCGGGGAAGCGCGCGCCGTAGACGCCGTCGCAGCGGGGCGGTGGCGCCTCGGCCATCGGGATGGTGCGGCGGGCCTGCCGGGCCTGGCCGAGCAGCACCCCTCCGGTGGCGGCCGTGGCCGCCACCGTGGCGCCCGTGCCGATCGCCGCGAGGCGGGCGATCCGCCGGGCGTGCTGCCAGCGGACCGGCGCGACGGAACGAGCGTCCCCCATGAGCCGACAGTATCGCGCCGGCACGACCGTCGCTGTCCTTGATCGGGTGGCTGGCGGATGGCCGTTCTGGGTACCTGTGGGGTGGGCTTGCCCCGGGGGCGCACCCTGGTCGGCGGAGAAGGGCGGAATCATGGGGAAGACGTTGAAGCGCAGCGCCGCGTTCGCCGCGCTGGCCCGGGCACTGGCGGCCGGGGCGCGCGGCGGGCCGTCGCTCGGCGCCCGGTTGGCGGCGCTGCCCCGGATGATCCGGGCCACCAGCCGCGGAGAGTACGACGGCGGGCTGCGGCTGGCGCTGATGGCCGGCGCGGCAGCGTACGTCGTCTCCCCGATCGACCTGTTGCCGGAGATCCCGCTGGCGATCTTCGGGCTGGCCGACGACGCGGTGATGGTCACCTGGCTGGCCGGCAGCGTGCTCGCCGAGACCGAACGGTTCCTGGAGTGGGAGGCGCGTCGCAGCTCCGTCATCCCGGGGCATGTGGCGCCCTGACGACACGTACGCTGGGCGGCGACACCGGCTGACCGGCCGCCGCGGAAGCCGGCGGCGCGACGAAGGGCACAACGAGGTGCAGTACTACGACAACGTCGTCGAGCTGATCGGCAACACCCCGCTGGTCCGCCTGCGCAACGTCACCGAGGGCATCCAGGCGACCGTGCTGGCGAAGGTGGAATACGTCAACCCGGGCGGCTCGGTCAAGGACCGGATCGCGCTGCGCATGGTGGAGGACGCCGAGAAGGCGGGCATCCTTGGTCCGGGCGGCACGATCGTGGAGCCCACCAGCGGCAACACCGGCGTCGGGCTGGCCCTGGTGGCCCAGCTCAAGGGCTACCGCTGCGTCTTCGTCTGCCCCGACAAGGTCAGCCAGGACAAGCAGGACGTGCTGCGGGCGTACGGCGCCGAGGTGGTGGTCTGCCCGACCGCCGTGGCGCCGGAGGACCCGCGCTCCTACTACAACGTCTCCGACCGGCTGGCCCGGGAGATCCCCGGCGCGTGGAAGCCCGACCAGTACAGCAACCCGGCCAACCCGCGCTCGCACTACGAGACCACCGGCCCGGAGCTGTGGCGACAGACCGAGGGGAAGATCACCCACTTCGTCACCGGTGTCGGCACCGGCGGCACCATCTCCGGCATCGGCCGCTACCTCAAGGAGGCGTCCGAGGGGCGGGTCAAGGTCGTCGGGGCGGACCCGGAGGGCTCGGTCTACTCCGGCGGCACCGGCCGGCCCTACCTGGTCGAGGGCGTCGGTGAGGACTTCTGGCCGACGACGTACGACCGCTCGGTCGCCGACGAGATCGTCGAGGTGTCCGACAAGCAGTCCTTCGAGATGACCCGCCGGCTGGCCCGCGAGGAGGGGCTGCTGGTCGGCGGCTCCTGCGGCATGGCCGTGGTGGGCGCGCTGGAGGTGGCCCGCAAGGCCGGCCCGGACGACGTGATCGTGGTGCTGCTGCCGGACGGCGGCCGGGGCTACCTGTCGAAGATCTTCAACGACAAGTGGATGGCCCGCTACGGCTTCCTGGACGACTCGGGCACCGAGCCGACCGTGGCCGACGCGCTCGCCGGCAAGCCGGGCGGCCTGCCCGAGCTGGTGCACGTCCACCCGACCGAGACGGTCCGCGACGCCATCGACTACATGCGCGAATACGGCGTCTCGCAGCTCCCGGTGCTCAAGGCCGAGCCGCCGGTGGTGACCGGCGAGGTGGCCGGTTCGATCGCCGAGCGGGACCTGCTCGACGCGCTCTTCACCGGCCAGGCGCACCTGCACGACACGATCGAGCGGCACATGGGCGAGCCGCTGCCGATGATCGGTGGCGGGCAGCCGGTCAGCGAGGCGGTCGGGCTGCTGGAGAAGGCCGACGCGGCGCTGGTGCTGGTCGACGGCAAGCCGAAGGGCGTGCTGACCCGCCAGGACCTGCTCGCCCACCTCGGCGCCCACTGAGATGTAAGGCGGGGCCCCTTCTTAACGCCTGGCGTATAGGAAGGGGCCCCTTTTAACACCCCTCACCGGGTGCCCAGCTCGGTGGGGACCGCCACCACGTCGACGTACGCCCCCTTGCGCAGCAGGGTGACCGGCAGCCGGACGCCGATGGCCGGTCCGAGCATGAGCCGTTGCAGGCTCTGCCCGTCCTGCACCGGTCGCCCGCCCGCCGAGACGATCACGTCGCCGAGGTAGATACCGGCCACCCCGGCCGGGCTGCCCGGCACCACCTCGACCACCCGCAGCCCGCGCCGCTGGCCGGTCCGCGCGGTCACCTCCGGCGGCAGCGGCACCGGCGCGCCGGCCACCCCCAGCCAGGCCCGACGCACCCGCCCCTGCGCGGTCAGGTCGGCGACGATCTGCCGGGTGGTCCGGTTGACCGGCACGGCCAGCCCCAGCCCGTACCCGGCGACCGCGGTGTTCACGCCCACGACGCGGCCGGCGGAGTCGGCGAGCGCCCCGCCCGAGTTGCCCGGGTTGAGCGCGGCGTCGGTCTGGATGACGTCCTCGATCAGCCGGACCAGCCGCCCGTCGCGGGCGGGCAGCGACCGGCCCAGCCCGGAGACCACGCCGGCGGTGACCGACCCGGCGAGCCCCATCGGGTTGCCGACCGCGACCACCAGTTGCCCGATCCGCAGCCGGTCGGCGTCGCCCAGCTCGACCGGCGGCACGCCGGCCTCCTCGGCGCGCAGCACGGCCAGGTCCGACAGCGGGTCCGCACCGACCACCCGGAACCGGGTCTCGGTGCCGTCGCCGAAGGCGGCCACGCCGCCGCTCGCGCCCTGCACGACGTGTGCACTGGTCAGCAGCAACCCGTCCGGGTCGATCACCACCGCCGACCCGGCGCCCGCGCCGCGCGGCGTCCGCACCGCCAGGGCCGCGACCGCGGGCAGCACCTTCGCCGCCACGCCGGTCACCACCCGGGAGTACGCGTCGAGCGCGGCGTCGTCGGCCCGCCCGGTGTCCTCGGTGTCCATGTCGCCCGCAACGCGGAACCGGCGGACGGTCATGCCCGCATCCGCTGAGAGCGAACGGCGGAGGTGTTAAGCGGGGGCCCCTCCTCTACCGAATGCGTTAAAAGGGGGCCCCTCCTTACACGCCACGCGTGTAGCGGAGCTGGTGGACGCGGACGGTGCCGATGCGGTCGGTGCGGCGCAGCCCGGTCGCCTGCCAGCCGCCGCGCTCGTAGAAGCGCCGCCCGGCGGCGTTGTCCCGCAGCACCCACAGCGCCGCCCGGGTCCAGCCCCGGTCCCGCATCGCGGCCAGCGCGTCCACCATCAACGCCCGGCCGGTGCCCCGACCCCGCTCGTCCGGCTCCAGGTGGATGGCGTTGAGCAGGCCGGTCGCCGGGTCGCCCTCGTCGTCCGGCCCGAGATAGCTGAAGCCGACCAGCCGCCCGTCCCGCTCGGCCACCGTCATCCGGTGGTCGGCGGCCTCCCAGGTCAGCCGCTCCACCCAGTAGCGGCCCATCGCCTCTTCGTTGGGGTCGGCCAGCGCCTCCGGCGGCAGGAACGACGAGTACGCCGCCACCCGGGAACGCTGGTGCAGGGCGCCGACCGCCATCAGGTCGGACTCGGTCGCGGGGCGTAGGGAGACGGTCACTCCGGCGACGGTACCCGCCGGGGCGGCACCGGCACCGTCTGGAGATCCTCGGCGATCACCAGTTCGCCGGTGAAGTGTTCCCGGGCCTCGTCGTGGAACCGGCGCGGGTCGGCGTACCGCTGGGAGAAGTGGGTGAGCACGAGCGTGCGTACCCCCGACTCGGCCGCCACCCGCGCGGCCTGGCCGGCGGTGAGGTGGCCGACCTCGGCGGCGAGCGCGGCCTCCGACGCCAGGAACGTCGACTCGATGACGAGCAGGTCGGCGTGGTCGGCCAGCGCGTACACGCCGTCGCAGAGCCCGGTGTCCATCACGAAGGCGAACCGCTGCCCCGGTCGGACGACGCTCACCTCGTCGGAGTCGACGCGGCGCCCGTCGAGGTCCAGGTGGCCCTCGCGGAGCAGCCGCCCCACCGCCGGACCGGCGATGCCGTACGCGGACAGCCGCTCCGGGAGCAGCCGGCGGCCGTCCGGCTCGACGAGCCGGTAGCCGTACGTCTCGACGGGGTGCCGCAGCCGGCGGGCCTCCAGCGTGCCGACGCCAAGCGTGATCCGCTGCCCGTCGGCGTCGATCGGCTTGACGGTCAGCTCGGCGGTCTCGTAGAAGCTGGAGGCGTGGCGCAGCCGGGCGAAGTATTCGGCGCCGCCGGCGGGGAAGTGCACGGCCACCGGGTGCGGCACCCGGTCCAGGGAGAGCCGCTGGATCATGCCGGGCAGCCCGAGGCAGTGGTCGCCGTGGAAGTGGGTGACGCAGATCCGGGTCAGGTCGGTGGCGGTCACGCCGGTGTGCAGCATCTGGCGCTGGCTGCCCTCGCCCGGGTCGAAGAGGATCACCTCGTCGTCCCAGCGCAGCAGGTAGCCGTTGTGGTTGCGCGCCCGGGTCGGGGCCTGGCTGGCCGTACCGAGCACGACGAGCTCCCGCATCGACACGGTGTCCTCGCTCCCGGAAAAGGGTCGACCCCCGGGGCTTCCGCGCTCGCGCGCGGGCCGGCTGGACTGGGCCGGCACCCCGGGGGTCGGGTGGCTGTCGTGGTTTCGCCGCACCGCTGCCACACGGTCTCGACGATCATGCTGTGCCCGCCTCGCGGCGGACGAGTTTTCACTGTCGAGGACAGCGGCTAGCGGACAGCCACCTCACGAGTCCGATTGCTATACAAGTCTGGACCACCTCCTTTCCCGTGTACCGCCACGCTATCCACTTCCCGGCGGCATCGGCAACGGATTTCGATCACAGACGTTCAGTCCAGCCCGATCGGGCCCTCGCGCGGGCCGTCCTCGTGGGCCGGCTGCACCGCCAGCGACGGGAAGTCGGCCAGGTCGCCCTCCGGCTCGGCGTCCCACTCGGGGAAGACCAGCGGGCTCTGCAGATAGAGGCAGAGCAGTTGGGTGAGCTGGTGCAGGCCGTCCAGGTGGGTGCGCTCGTGGCCGTGGGTGGCGTCCACGCCGAAGCCGAGCAGCGCCACCCGGGCGTGCGCCCCGGCCTCGACCGCCGACGCCGCGTCCGAGCGGTAGTAGTCGAACACGTCCCGGACCAGGTCGACGCCGTGTTCCTTGGCGATCGCGGCCAGGTTGCGGGTCAGGTGGTAGTCGAACGGGCCGACGCCGTCGCCCATGGCCAGCGTGGCCGCGTTCTCCCGGGACTGCTGGCCGGGCGCGACCACCGCCGCGTCCACCGAGACGATCTCCGCCACGTCCGGGTCGAGCCCGTGGCTGGCGCCGTGGCCGATCTCCTCGGTGACGGTGACCAGCAGGTGCGCGGTGACCGCCGGGGTGACGCCGGCGTCGACCATGGCCTTGAACGCGGTCAGCACGGCGGCCACGCCGGCCTTGTCGTCCAGGTGCCGGGACTTCACGTACCCGCTGGGGGTGATCGACGGGTTGGGCAGCAGCGCGACGAAGTCGCCGGCGTCGATGCCGAGTGCCCGCAGGCCGGCCTCGTCGGTCACCGGCTCGTCGACCCGGACCTCGACCAGCTCCCAGCCGACGCCCTGGAGGTCGACCGCCTCGTTGTAGCGGTGCCCGCTCGCCTTCAGCGGCAGCACCTGGCCGGTGACCACCCGGTCCAGGTCGTCGGTGAAGATCCGCACGTGGGCGCCCTCGGCGAAGCGGGCGCTGTGCGTGCCGATCGGGTTGATCTCCAGCCGGCCGTTCTCCTTGAGCCGCTTCACCATGCCGCCGATGGTGTCGGTGTGCACCACGACCGCGCGGTCCGCGCCGGTGGCCCGGGGCCCGGGCAGGCTGGCGCTCAGCGCCCCGCGCCGGGTCAGCGTGGAGCTGATCCCGAGCGCGGAGAGCCGTTCGCCCACGTACTGCTGGATGTGGTCGGTACGCCCGGACGGGCTGGGGATCTCCAGCAGTTCCACCAGCACCTGGCGCAGGTATTCGAGGTCGAGCTTGAGCGGTTCGGGTTTCCGTGCGGTCATGCCCCAGAGCCTGCCGCACCGGCCGGCGACCAGAGTCGCTGCGGTGCCCGCGTGCCCGGGAAGAGCAGGTCGACGAACCGTTCGGCGGTCGGCTGCGGCTCGTGGTTGGCCAGGCCCGGCCGTTCGTTCGCCTCGATGAACACGTGCTCCGGCGCGTCCGGGGCGGGCACCAGCAGGTCCAGCCCGGTGACCGGGATGTCCAGCGCCCGGCTGGCCGTCACGCACGCCTCGGCGATCGCCGGGTGCAGCTCGGCGGTCACGTCGTGGATGGTGCCGCCGGTGTGCAGGTTGGCCGTCCGCCGGACCGCCAGCACCTGCCCCTCCGGCAGCACGTCGTGCATCTGGTAGCCGGCCTCGGCCACCACCTCGCGGGTCATGTCGTCGACCGGGATCCGGGACTCGCCGCCGGTGGCGGCGGCCCGGCGGCGGCTCTGCCGGTCGATCAGCTCGGTGACGTCGTGCACCCCGTCACCGGTGATCTGCGCCGGCCGGCGCACCGCGGCGGCCACCACCTCGTGGTCGATCACCACCACCCGCAGGTCCTCGCCGGCGCGCAGCTCCTCGATCAGCACGTCCGGGCAGAACCGCCGGGCCAGCTCGACGGCGGCGGTCAGCGCCTCCGGCGTCCGCACCCCGACGGTGATGCCGTTGCCCTGCTCGCCCCGCGCCGGCTTGACCACCACCGGGCCCACGTCGGCCAGGAACGCCAGGTCGTCGGGCTCGCCGGTGGCGGTGCGCCCGCGCGGCACGGACAGCCCGGCCTCGGTGAGGATGCGCCGGGTGACCCGCTTGTCGTCGCAGCGGCTCATCGCCACCGCCGAGGTCAGCTCGGACAGCGACTCGCGGGTGTGGATGGTCCGGCCGCCGCTGGTCAGCTTCAGCTCACCCCAGTGCGGGTCGGTCACCTCCACCCGGATGCCGCGCCGCATCGCCTCGTCCGCGACGATCTTGGCGTACGGGTTCAGCTCGTCGTACCCCTCCGGCATGGCCGGCAGGAACAGCCGCTCGTTGATCGGGTTCTTCCGCTTCACGCAGAGCGTGCCGGTGCGGTGGAAGCCGAGCCGCTCGTAGAGCCGGATCGCGCCCGAGTTCTCCGCCAGCACGGACAGGTCCACGTACGCCCGGCCGCGCGCGTCGAGCTGGTCGGCGAGCGCGGTGAGCAGCGCCTGACCGGTGCCGGGCGGCGCGGTGTTGAAGTCCACCGTCAGGCACCAGAGGCTGGCGCCGCTCTCCGGGTCGTCGAAGACCGCGACGTGGTCCACGCCGGTGATGGTGCCGACCACCTCGCCGGCCGCGTCCTCGGCGACCAGGTGCAGGAACCGGTCGGTGGCGGCGTTGTCCACCAGCACGTCGACCGGGGCGGTGACCATGCCGTTGCGGGCGTAGATCCGGTTCACCGCGTCCGCGTCGTCGGCGTCGCGCAGCGCCCGGATGCTCAGCCCGGGGATCTCGCCGCCCTCGGTGGCGGCCGGCCGGCGCTCGCCCAGCGGCAGCCGGTAGGTCAGCGACGGGTCGATGAACAGCTCGTCGGGCAGCCGGGAGACCAGCACGTGCGGGTCACGCAGGTAGATGCAGATGTCCCGGGCGCCGTTCGCCTCGGAGCGCAGCACGTCGGCCACGTGCACCTGGTCGGTGAAGGTCTGGCCGAAGACCAGCCGGCCCCAGCCGCAGTCCAGCACCACGCCGGAGGCGTCGGTGGCCACGGCGGTGGACGGCAGCGCCGGCTCCGGCGTACCGGGGGCGACCGGGTCACCGCCCGGGCCGACGCGTTCCCGGCGCCGGCCCAGCACCCGTTCCCGGTCGGTACGCGCCGTGCCGGTGGCGAGGGTGTCCGTCATGGTCAGTCGATTCCGTGGCTCTGGAGCCACATTTCCAGGAGTCCCAGTTGCCACAGCTTGTTTCCGTTCAACGGGGTCAGTTCGGCGTTCGGGTCGGCGAGCAGCGCGTCGACGTAGTCGGCGCGGAACAGGTCACGGCGGCGCGCCTCCGGGGCGCTGAGCGCGTCGCGTACCCGGTCGAGGAGCTTGCCCTCCAGGTGGGTGAGGCCCGGCACCGGGAAGTAGCCCTTCGGCCGGTCGATGACCTCGTGCGGCAGCACCCGCCGGCCGATCTCCTTGAGCACGCCCTTGCCGCCCTGGGCCAGCTTCAGCTCCGGCGGGCAGCTCGCGGCCAGCTCGACGAACTCGTGGTCGAGGAACGGCACCCGGGCCTCCAGCCCGTGTGCCATGGTCATGTTGTCGACCCGCTTCACCGGGTCGTCGGTCAGCATGACCTGGGTGTCGATCCGCAGGCCGGCGTCGACCGCGGTCTGCGCGCCGGCCCGGCCCAGGTGCGCGGCCACGAACTCGCGCGCCGGGTCGCCGTCGGCCAGCCAGTCGGGGTTGAGCACCCGGGCCAGTCCGGCCGCGTCGCGGTCGAAGAACGCCTTCGCGTACGTCTCCAGCGCCTGCTCCCGGTCCACCCCGGCCAGCGGCGGGTACCAGTGGTAGCCGCCCAGGATCTCGTCCGCGCCCTGACCCGACTGGACCACCTTCACGTGCCGGGCGACCTCCTGGCTGAGCAGCCAGAACGCCACGCAGTCGTGGCTGACCATGGGTTCGCTCATGGCCGCGACGGCGGCCTCCAGCGGCGGCAGCAGGTCGCCGGTGGGCACCCGGATCTGGTGGTGGTCGGTGCCGAACGTCTTCGCCACCAGGTCGGAGTAGACGAACTCGTCGCCCTCCCGGCCGCCCACCGCGTCGAAGCCGATGGAGAACGTGGCCAGGCCGGAACGGGCCTGCCCCTCGCCGGCCAGCAGCGCGACCACCAGGCTGGAGTCGAGGCCGCCGGAGAGCAGCACACCCACCGGCACGTCGGCCACCATCCGGCGGCGCACCGCGGTGGTCAGCGAGTCGAGCAGCGCGTCCTGCCAGTCCCGCTCGGACCAGCCGGCCCGCTCGTCGGCCCGGCCGAACGCCGGGTCCCAGTAGACCCGGTCGCGGGTGGTGCCGTCCGCCTCGTACACCCGGACCGTGGCCGGCGGCAGCTTGGTGACGCCGGCGAGGATGGTCCGCGGCGGCGGCACGATGCTGTGGAAGCTCAGGTAGTGGGCGAGCGCCACCCGGTCGATGGTGGTGTCCACGCCGCCGCCGGCCAGCAGCGCCGGCAGGGTCGAGGCGAAGCGCACCACGCCGGGGGTCTCGGCGAGGTAGAGCGGCTTGATGCCGAGGCGGTCCCGGGCCAGCACCAGCCGGCCGGTGTCCCGCTCGCTGATCGCCACCGCGAACATGCCGATCAGGTGGTCGACGAAGTCGAGCCCCCACTCGGCGTACGCCTTGACCACGACCTCGCTGTCCCCGGCGGAGAAGAAGCGGTGGCCCTTGGCCTGGAGCTCGGCGCGCAGTTCCCGGTAGTTGTAGATGCAGCCGTTGAAGACTCCGGTGAGGCCCGCGGCGGCATCGACGATCGGTTGGCCGCTGGCGGCGGACAAGTCGATGATTTTGAGGCGTCGGTGTCCCAACGCGGTCGGGCCCTGCGACCAGATGCCGCTGTCGTCGGGCCCTCGGTCACTCATCGTGGCCGCCATCCGCTCCACGGCCGAGACGTCGGCGCGTGAACCGTCACGGCGGAACTCTCCCGCAAGTCCGCACATACGAGCCAATGCTGCCAGAGCTTGTTGCAGTTCGCCTGTTGAGACGATGACGAACGTGTGACACCTTGCTACAGTGCGCCGTCACCCAGGGTGGTCGTCCGTCACGCCTTCGGTTCCTGCCCGCCCGGTGGCCGATGTCGGAAATGTGCCGGGCCCGCGGTGTGACGAACACCGCAGGCCCGGACGCTGTCGGCCTAGCTTCCGGTACGGGCGACGCCGACCGGGCAGCTCAGCCCGTTGGGGCCGTGGTTGCAGTAGCCGTTCGGGTTCTTCGTCGGGGCGAGGTACTGCTGGTGGTAGTCCTCGGCAAAGAAATAGTCGCCGAGCGGGGCGATCTCCGTGGTGATCTCACCCTTGCCGGCGCGCGCCACGATCGGCGCGAACGCGTCCCGCGAGGCCACCGCCGCCGCACGCTGCTCGTCGGTGGTGGTGTAGATCGCCGAGCGGTACTGGGTGCCCACGTCGTTGCCCTGGCGCATGCCCTGGGTCGGGTCGTGGTTCTCCCAGAAGACCTTGAGCAGGTCCTCGTAGGCGATCTTCGACGGGTCGTAGACCACCTGGACCACCTCGGCGTGCCCGGTCATGCCGGAGCACACCTCCTCGTACGTCGGGTTGGTGGTGTAGCCGCCCGCGTAACCGGCGGACGTGGTGAGCACGCCGGGGAGGGTCCAGAACAGGCGCTCGGCGCCCCAGAAACAGCCCATGCCGAAGACGGCGACCTGCGCGCCCTCGGGGAAGGGGCCCTTCAGCGCCGACGGCAGCACCTCGTGCCGGTCGGCGACCGGCATGGCGAGCGGGCGGCCCGGCAGGGCCTGGTCAGGAGAGATCATCTCGGCCTTCATGCGGCGGAGGAACACGGTGGGACTCCTCTCGTGGCTTTCCCAGCCTGTGCAACAGCGCCGGTCCCCGGTTCCTTACCCGCCCGTCCCGACCTCAGGCCAGCGCGGCGGAGATCCGCTCGGCGAAGCCTTTCGCCTCGTCGTCGTCGGCGTAGCGGGTGCGCGGCCAGAAGAAGCCGCGCAGCCCGTCGCCCTTGGTGCGGGGCACCACGTGGGTGTGCAGGTGCGGGACGGACTGGGACACGGTGTTGTTCATCGCCACGAACGTCCCACCGGACCCCAGACCGGACTGCACCGCCACCGCGATCCGCCGCACCAGCCGGAAGTAGCCCGGCAGCGTTTCGGCGGGCAGGTCGGCGATCGTCACCAGGTGCGTGCGCGGCACCACCAGCACGTGGCCTTTGAACACCGGCCGGGTGTCGAGGAACGCCACCCCGTCCGGCTCGTCGGTCACGGTGAAGGCCGGCACCTCGCCGGCCACGATCCCGCAGAACACGCACCCGCTCATCAACGCAGCCTAGGCCCGAACTGGCCGACCCACCCGTCCCACCCTGCCCGCCTGAACTCCTTTGATCATGAAGTTGGCGGCATCTTTGATCTCTACGAATACCGCCAACTTCATGATCAAAGCTTGTCCAGAGGGGTGGAGATCCGGTCGATCGCGCCGAGCAGGCGGGACGGCAGTGCTTCGGTCGAACTCGCCGGCCCGGTATGGTCGACCGGACCGACGCGCCCGGGTTGGCGGCACCGCGACGGACCGGCCGACTAACGTCTCGGGCATGAGCCACGGCTTCGAGACACTCGCCATCCACGCCGGCCAGGACCCCGAGGCCCGCACCGGCGCGGTGATCCCACCGATCTACCAGACCAGCACCTACGCCCAGGACGCCGTCGGCGCGCCCCGCGAGGGCTACGAGTACAGCCGTTCCGGCAACCCCACCCGGGACGCGTTGCAGGAGTGCCTGGCCGCGCTGGAGGGCGGTCCGGTGGCGCTCGCCTTCGCCAGCGGCCTGGCCGCCGAGGACACGCTGCTGCGGACCGTCTGCAAGCCGGGCGACCACGTGGTGATCCCGGACGACGCGTACGGCGGCACCTACCGGCTGTTCGCGAAGGTGGCCGAGCGCTGGGGCCTCGACTACACCCCGGCGAAGGTCTCCGACCCGGACGCGGTGCGCGCCGCGATCCGGCCCGGCGCCACCCGGATCGTCTGGGTGGAGACGCCGACCAATCCGCTGCTCGGCATCGCCGACATCGCCGCGCTGGCCGCCGTGGCGCACGACGCCGGCGCCCTGCTGGTGGTCGACAACACGTTCGCCTCGCCGTACCTCCAGCAACCGATCGCGTTCGGCGCGGACGTGGTGGTGCACTCCACCACCAAGTACGTCGGCGGACACTCCGACGTGGTCGGTGGCGCGCTGGTCGCCGCGGACCGCACGCTCGGCGAGGAGCTGCGCTACCACCAGAACGCGATGGGCGCGATCAACGGCCCGTTCGACGCCTGGCTCACCCTGCGCGGCATCAAGACCCTCGGGGTACGGATGGACCGGCACTGCGACAACGCCGAGCGGATCGCCGCCTTCCTGGACGGCAACGCGAAGGTCGCCCAGGTCATCTACCCGGGCCTGTCCTCGCACCCGGGGCACGAGGTGGCCGCCAAGCAGATGCGCCGGTTCGGCGGCATGATCTCGTTCCGGGCGGCCGGCGGCGAGGAGCACGCGGTCGAGATCTGCAACCGGGCCCGGCTGTTCGTGCTCGCCGAGTCGCTCGGCGGCGTCGAGTCCCTGATCGAGCACCCGGGACGGATGACACACGCGAGCGCTGCCGGCTCGCCGCTTGAAGTTCCCGGTGATCTCGTGCGACTGTCTGTCGGCATCGAGACGGTCGACGACCTGCTCGCCGATCTGGAGCAGGCACTGGGCTGACCGCTGGACGACGGAGGGTGGCAGTGCCGGACATCTTGCCGACGACCTGGGTCGGCGCGACCGCGAAACAGATCGCCCGCGCGGTGCGCCGTGGCGACGTCTCCGCCACCCAGGTGGTGGCCGACCACCTCGACCACGTGTCCCGGGTCGACGCCGAGCTGGCCGCGTTCCGCACGGTACGCGGCGGCGAGGCGATCACCGAGGCGGAGAAGGTCGACGAGCAGGAGGAGTTGGCCGACCTGCCGCTGGCCGGGGTGCCGGTGGCGGTCAAGGAGAACACGCCCGTCGCCGGGCTGCCCACCTGGAACGGGTCCGCCGCGATGCGTACCCCGGTGGCCGAGGCCGACCACGAGGTGGTCCGCCGGTTGCGCGGCGCGGGCGCGGTGATCCTCGGCGTGACCCGGATGCCGGAGCTGGGCCTGTGGGCCCTCACCGACGACGACACCGGGGTGACCCGCAACCCCTGGGATCCGGCGCGTACCCCCGGTGGCTCCTCCGGCGGCGCGGCCGCCGCGGTGGCCGCCGGGATGGTGCCGATGGCCCACGGCAACGACGGCCTCGGCTCGATCCGCATCCCGGCGGCCTGCTGCGGCCTGGTCGGGCTCAAGCCCGGCCGGGGCGTGGTGCCCTGCCAGCTCGGCGCGGACGACTGGTTCGGGCTCACCGAGCACGGCGTGCTGACCGGCACGGTGGCCGACGCGGTGGTCGGCTTCTCGGTGCTGGCCGGTCGCCGGCCGGACAAGCTGGTCCCGCCGCCCCGGCTGCGGGTGGGCGTGTCGCTGCGCTCCCCGGTGAAGGGCGTCTCCCCGGACGCGCCGAACCGGGACGCGGTCACCGCCGCCGGTCGGCTGCTCGCCGCCGCCGGGCACGACACCGTGCCCACCGACCCGGTCTACCCGACCCGGCTCGGCCTGCAGGGCATCGCCACCTGGTTCGCGGCCGCCGCCGCCGACGTGCGCGCCGCCGGGGTGGCGCCGCGCCAGCTCCAGCGGCGCAGCCGCCGGCACGTCGCGCTCGGCGAGTGGGCGCAGCGCCGGGGGTACGTCCGGGAGGCCGACCGGGCCGCCTGGCGCGAGCGGTCGGTGCACTTCTTCGACGACCACTCGGTCGACCTGCTGCTCACCCCGGCGCTGGCCGGGCCGCCGCCGGAGGCCGCCGGCTGGTCGGGCCGGTCCTGGCTGGCGAACATGCGGACGAACATCCGGTACGCCCCGTACGCCGCGCCGTGGAACATCGCCGGCCTGCCGTCGATCGTGGTGCCGGTGGGTCGCCGCCCGGACGGGTTGCCGGTCGGCGTGCAGTTCGTCGGCCCGCCCGGCTCCGAGCTGCTGCTGCTCGGGGTGGCCGGCCAGTTCGAGATGCAGGCGCCGTGGACCCGGCACGCGCCCGGCTATCCCCGGGTCGGCACGGGGTCACCCGCCGCCACCTGACCGTCGGTGACGTCGCCGCAGCTTCCGCCGGGGGTGGGTGGCACGATCGGGGCATGACGGAGATGGTCGGTCTCGCCGACGTACAGGCCGCGCGGGAACTGCTCGCCGGCGTCACCCGCACCACCCCGCTGGAGCCCTCCCGGCCGCTCAGCGCCGCGCTCGGCGGCCCGGTCTGGCTCAAGTGCGAGAACGTGCAGCGCGCCGGGTCGTACAAGGTGCGCGGCGCGTACGTGCGGATCTCCCGGCTCTCCGCCGAGGAGCGGGCGCGCGGCGTGGTCGCGGCGAGCGCCGGCAACCACGCCCAGGGGGTGGCGCTCGCCGCCGGCCTGGTCGGCGCGCAGGCCACCGTCTTCATGCCGGTGAACGCGCCGCTGCCGAAGGTCGCCGCCACCAAGGGGTACGGCGCCCGGATCGAGCTGGTCGGCAACACGGTGGACGAGTCGCTGGTCGCGGCGCAGACCTTCGCGGAGCGTACCGGCGCGGTGTTCATCCACCCGTTCGACCACCCGGACGTCATCGCCGGACAGGGCACGGTGGCGCTGGAGATCCTCGAACAGTGCCCGGACGTGCGCACCATCGTGACCGGGGTCGGTGGTGGCGGGCTCGTCTCGGGGATGGCGGTGGCGGCCAAGGCGCTGCGTCCCGACGTACGCGTGATCGGGGTGCAGGCGGCGAGCGCCGCGGCCTTCCCGCCCTCGCTGCGGGCCGGCGAACCGGTCCGGCTGCCGTCCTTCGCGACGATCGCCGACGGCATCGCCGTGGGCCGGCCCGGCGAGCTGACCTTCACCCACGTCCGCAAGCTGGTCGACGACGTCGTCACGGTCTCCGAGGAGGACATCTCCCGGGCGTTGCTGATGCTGTTGGAGCGCGGCAAGCAGGTGGTGGAGCCGGCCGGCGCGGTGGGCGTGGCGGCGTTGATGGCCGGCGCGGTGGAGGTGACCACGCCGACGGTGGCGGTGCTCTCCGGCGGCAACATCGACCCGCTGCTGATGCTCCGGGTGATCGAGCACGGCCTGGCGGCGGCCGGGCGTTTCCTGCGCGTCACGGTGCGCTGCACCGACCGGCCCGGCCAGCTCGCCTCGCTGCTCAGCGAGATCGCCGAGCACCGGGCGAACGTGGTGGACGTGGTGCACCAGCGGGCCAATCCGCACCTGCGCCTCGGCGAGGTGGAGGTGGCGCTGTCCGTGGAGACCCGCGGGGTGGAGCACTCGGACACGCTTATCAGCGCGTTGCGCGCGAGCGGCTACCAGGTGGTCTTCGCGGGCGAGGGGTGAGCCCGTCCGGAATGCCGAACGCCCCGGCCGGATGATCCGGTCGGGGCGTTCCGGGATGTGCGGCTCGGGGCCGAGGAGCCTGTCAGCCTCGGTCGGGTCGGACCCGAGCCGTCCGGCGCGGGTCCGGAGGGGTCAGCCCGAGTAGGGCTCGAACGACACCACGGTCACCTTGATGTCGGCGCCGCTCGGGGCGGTGTAGGTGCAGGTCTGGCCCGCCTTGCCGCCGAGGATGGCCCGGCCGAGCGCGGACTCGGGGCTGTAGACGGTGAGGTCGGTGGTGGAGGCGATCTCGCGGGAGCCGAGCAGGAACGTCTCGGTGTCGTCGGCGTCGTCGTCGAAGTAGATCGTCACGACCATGCCGGGCGACACCGCGTCGGCATCCGGCGCCTCACCGACCTTGGCGGTGCGCAGCAGCTCCTTGAGGTAGAGGATGCGCCCCTCGGCCTTGCCCTGCTCCTCGCGGGCGGCGTGGTAGCCACCGTTCTCCCGCAGGTCGCCCTCCTCGCGCCGGGCGTTGATCTCGGCGGCGATGACCGGCCGGTTGGCGATCATCTCGTCGAGCTCGGCCTGGAGCCGGTCGTAAGCGTCCTGGGACAGCCAGGTGGCGGGCGCCTCGTTTCCGTTGGTGGACACAGGCGATCTCCTCGATTGGTGCGGGCTGGCTGACAGGTGAACTACCAAGCTACCAGTGTCGTACCCGTCGGAGTGTGGTCGATCACCCCGGGTGCCGGTGGTGGGACCTGGGGTGCGTGTCCGGAAGCTCCCCGGACGTCCGGCTCAGCCGGTCGGTCGGCAGCGCAACACCTCGCCGATGAACGGCCGCGCGCTGGTCGGCACCTCCCGGGTGGTCCGGACGTGGCGCTGGCCGGGTGCGGCGGTCACGGTGGCCTCGACGTGGCCCACCTCGGCGCCGTCGTGCGAGCGGGCCCGCAGCAGGCAGACGGCGGAGCCGCCCGGCGGGACGGTGACCCGGAAGTCGACCACCACCCGGGAGTCGGTGATCCCGGTGTAGCTGATCATCTCGCCCTGGTACTCGGGGTCGCCGTACTGGCTGTAGAGCTTCGCGGCGCCCAGCCCGAGGAGGACCAGCACGACCGCCACCACCAGGGCGAGCAGGAGCGGCCGGCGCCGCCCCGGCTCCCGGCGGCGGCCGTATCGGCCGGGCGGGAAGACCGGCGGGCCCGGTGTGACTGTGGTGTGCGTCTCGCTCACCGGCGGGTATCTCCTGGCGTTGTTGTCGTCGGCATCGGCAAGAATGGCAGGGTCCATCTTCCCAGCCCGGCGCTGAGCCAAGGATGGCAGGTCGGCCGCGACCGGCCAGGGTGGTTCCGACCACTCCGGCGACCGCCCGACCGGCCAGCACGGGGGCTTTCGCGGGCGCGGGGGGAGATTCCGGCAGGTCAGCCGGTCGGTCCGGGTGGGCCGGTCGACGGGCACAGACGAGGAGCGCCGAAGGTGGCAGAGCAACTGCGTCTCATGGCGGTGCACGCCCATCCCGACGACGAGTCGAGCAAGGGCGCCGCCACCATGGCGAAATACGTCGCCGAGGGGGTCGACGTCCTGGTCGTCACCTGCACCGGCGGTGAGCGGGGCAGCGTGTTGAACCCCAAGATGGACCGGCCGGACGTGTGGGCCAACATCGGCGACATCCGCCGGGCCGAGATGGACGCCGCGCGCGCCATCCTCGGCGTCGAGCAGGCCTGGCTCGGCTTCGTCGACTCCGGGCTGCCCGAGGGCGACCCGCTGCCGCCGCTGCCGGCGGGCTGCTTCGCGTTGCAGGAGGTGGAGGTCGCCGCCGCGCCGCTGGTGCGGCTGATGCGCCAGTTCCGCCCGCACGTCGTCACGACGTACGACGAGGAGGGCGGCTACCCGCACCCGGACCACATCATGACCCACCAGGTCACCGTGGCGGCGTTCGAGGCGGCCGGCGACCCGGAGCGTCACCCGGAGCTGGGCGAGCCGTGGCAGCCGCTGAAGCTCTACTACGACGTGGGCTTCTCCCGCGCCAAGATCATGAGCCTGCACGAGGCGATGCTCGCCGCCGGCCACGAGTCGCCGTACGGCGAGTGGATGAAGCGCTGGGAGGACCGCCCCGACAAGGGTGAGCGGATCACCACCCGGGTCGACTGCGCCGCCTACTTCCCGGTCCGCGACGACGCGCTGCGCGCCCACGCCACCCAGATCGACCCGGACGGATTCTGGTTCCAGGTGCCGATGGACCTGCAACGGCGCGCCTGGCCGACGGAGGACTTCCAACTCGCCCGCTCGCTGGTGGACAGCCCGCTGCCCGAGTCCGACCTCTTCGCAGGGGTGCGGGAGACGTGCCGTGCCCGCTGACGTCCGCGGGAGCTACCCTGGTCGTCAGCCGCACATCGGAGGAACACCATGCTGACCACCGCCCAGGTGCTCGCGGAGAACAACTTCGGTGACACCCGCACGGGTGGTCTGGCCGGGCCGATGGGCCTCTTCCTCATCATCGCGCTGGCCACCGTCACCGTCCTGCTCATCCGCAACATGAACGCCCGGCTGCGCCGCCTGCCGGACCGCTTCCCGCACCCGGGCGAGCCGGGCCGGGTCGACGCGGCAGTCGTCGATCCGACAGACGGGTCCGTCGAGCAGGATTCACCGACGAATGCTCCCAACGGCTCCCAGCAGCGCCGCAACGGCTGAACACCGCGTGAATCACGCCCGAGCCGGTCGTTCACCCCTGTTGCGGTCACCGGCTTTGGCTTAGCCTTCCGCCGGGGGGACCGTCAGGCCCCGGACCCTGCGCGGAAGGGGGACGCCGATGTCGAGGGCAGCAGCGGGCCCCGACCGTGCCCCGAATCCACGTCCCGCCGGGGCGGGGCCGTGACCACCGAACCGGCCGACCGTCCTCCGGACCGGCTCGGCCTGCGCGGCACGCCGGTGAGCGTCGTGCTGCTGACCGCCGCGGTCGCGGTCACCGCGTTGCTGGCCGCCGTGCTCGGTCTCGGGGTCCCCGCGCAACTGCCGGCGGACGACCCGCTGCCCGGTCCCGCCCGCTTCGCCCTCGCCGCGGTCGCCTTCGCCGTGGCCCAGCTCGCCCGGCTGCGCTTCCGCACCGCGGCCGGCATGGTCAGCATCACCTGGGGCGAGGCCGCGCTGGTGGTCTGCCTCTGGCTGGTGCCCGCCGGCTGGCTCCCGGCCGCGGCGCTGCTCGGCGCCGGCACCGCCTGGACCACGATGTCGCTGGTGTCCGACCGGCGCCCGGTGCTGGAACTGGTCCGCATCGCCGGCTCGCTCACCGCCGCCACCGCGCTGGCCGGTGCGGTCGCCAGCGCGCTCGGCCGGCCGCTGCTGGCCGCGCCCACCCCGGAGCTGGCGCTCGCGCTGGGCGCCGGCGCGGTCACCTACCTGGTCACCACCGGCTGGCTCGGCGCCGCCACGATCGCCCTGCGGCACGGCATCCCGATCGGGCCGCCGCTGCTCGCCGCGCTCCGCGGCAAGCTGCTGATGTTCGTCGGCAACGTGGCGGTCGGCCTGGCCGTGGTCGCGCTGCTGGAGCTGGACCCGCGCTGGCTGCTGCTCCTGCCGCCGCCGCTGTGGCTGCTCCAGCAGACCTACCGGCACCGGCTGCGGGCCGACGCGGAGCGGCGCACATGGCGGGCCTTCGCCGAGGCCACCGCCGCGCTCAACCAGCTCGACGAACGCGGGGTGGCGACCGCCGCGGTGACCGGCGCGCTCACCCTCTTCGGGGCCGAGCTGGTCGAGGTGGACGTGGCGCGCGCGGACGGTCGCCGGCGCCGCTACCGGGTCGACCTCGGCGGCCAGGTGCGGGATCACGAGGTGGAGGCGGCGGCGCCCGCCGAGTCGGGCGAGCACGACCTGGTCCGGCGACTCGCCGTGGGCGCCGTCGAGGTGGGTCGGCTGCGGGTGCGGTTCGCCCGGTCCGCCCCGCCCGGCCACGCCGAACGCGACGGCGTGGCCGCCTTCGGCGACGCGCTGGCCGCCGCCCTGCACGACGCCGCGACCCACCGCGAGCTGCGGCTGGTCACCGCCCGATCGTCGTACGAGGCGGTGCACGACCAGCTCACCGGGCTGCTCAACCGGGCGGCCCTGCTGGCCCGCGGTGACCAGGCGCTGCGGCAGCGCCCGCACGACCACCCGGTGGCCCTGCTGCTGCTGGACGTGAACCAGTTCAAGGAGGTCAACGACACCCTGGGGCACGCGGCCGGCGACCAACTGCTGCGGTTGACCGCGCACCGGCTGGCCGTGCTGACCCGGCCCGGTGACCTGCTCGGCCGGCTCGGTGGGGACGAGTTCGCGCTGCTGCTCACCTCGGTTCCGGTGGTCGAGGACCGGACCGCCCCGCTGGCGTACGCGCTGCGCCAGGCCCGGGAGGTCGCCGAGCGGCTCGCCGCCCCGACCGAGGTGGCCGGGGTGCGGATGTCCGTCGAGGTGGCGGTCGGCGTGGTGGTGGCCGACGCGGGCACCGCCGACCTGACCGAGCTGCTGCGCCGGGCCGACATCGCGATGTACCAGGCGAAGGAGGGCGGCGGCAGCGTCGCCGCGTACGACAGCTCGCGCGATGCCGCGAGCACCGACCACCTGGCGTTGCTCGCGGAGCTGCGGGAGGCGCTGGCCGCCGACGACCAGCTCGTGCTGGCGTTGCAGCCGGCGGTGGACCTGGCCACCGGCGCGCCGACCGGGGTGGAGGCGCTGATCCGCTGGCGGCACCCGCGCCGGGGCTGGCTGGGCCCGTCCGACTTCATCCGCCCGGTGGAGAACAGCGAGCAGCTCGGCAGCTTCACCCGCTACGTGCTGGACAAGGCGCTGGAGGTGGCCGCCGGGTGGGCGCGGGAAGGGCTGGACGTGCCCATCTCGGTGAACCTGTCGGCGCGCAGCCTGCTCGACCCGCGGTTGCCCGCCGAGATCGAGGAGGCGCTGCGCCGGCACCAGGTGCCGCCGCACCGGCTGGTCCTGGAGATCACCGAGACGGTGGTGATGAGCGAGCTGGAGGTGATCGACGAGGTGCTGGCCACGCTGCGGGCAATGGGCGTGCAGCTCGCCGTGGACGACTTCGGCACCGGCTTCTCCTCGTTGACGTTTCTCACCCGGATCGCGGTGGACGAGCTGAAGGTGGACCGCTCCTTCGTGATCCGGATGGTCGACTCGCCGGAGGCGGCGGCGATCGTGCGGACCACCGTCGGGCTCGCCCACGAGCTGGGGCTGCGGGTGGTGGCCGAGGGGGTGGAGACGGCCGAGCAGCGCACCGCGCTGGCGGAGCTGGGCTGCACCGCCGCCCAGGGCTACCACTTCTTCAAGCCGATGCCGGCGGACAAGATCGGCGCGGTGCTCGGGTCGCTGCGCGACACCGCCCGCGACAACGTCTTCCCGCTGCGCGCCGACGGCGCCTCCTGAGCCGGCCCGTGGGGGTTAACAAAAAATGCGTAGCACAATACGCTTGCTGAACCGGACACGAGGGCGGTAAGTTCATTCTGCCTGGGGCGAGGATGGCGGCGACGCCGAGCGACTGAGTGTCGGCGAAGCGCGCCGAGACAAAGCCGTGCCCCGGGCGGCATGCAAAGCAGAGGCGGACCCGGGGCTTACCGGCTAAATGTATCACGCCGCCGCGCCCGCGCAACCCTTCTCGGATGGAGTCACCCGTGATGTCTGCCGACCTGCCGGACTGGACCAGGCGCGCGTTCTCGGCACCCCGGATGCGGCCATATCTGGAGGCTGCGGGGAACGACGGCCGGGAAGCGGTGGCGCTCTACTGGTGGAACGTCGAGATTTCGGCGGCCTTCTACGGCCCGCTGCACTGTCTTGAGATCGTGCTGCGCAACGCGCTGCACGGGCAACTCGCGGCCCGCTACGGCAGGTCAGACTGGTGGGCCGCAGCGCCACTGACGGAGCATGGGGTCCGCCTCGTGGAAGAGGCTGCGGACAAGTGCCGACGCCGGCTCGGTCGCCGCGGGCGATCGGGCCCGACGGCGGACGACGTGGTGGCGGAACTGAGCTTCGGCTTCTGGGTGTCGCTGCTGAGCAACCGGACGGGGTCGCAGTACGACCGGCTGCTCTGGGTGCCAACTCTGCACCAAGCGTTCCGCCCCCGATCCGGCTCCCGGGCTGTCCTGCACGAATCCCTCGAGACCATGCGCCTGCTGCGGAACCGGATCATGCACCATGAGCCGATTCACCACCGCGACCTCGCTGCCGACCACCGAAGGCTCTACCAGTTGCTGAACGCGATCGACGGAGTGGTCGCTAAGGAGATTCGGGTCATGGACCGGGTTCCGTTCGTCCTGGCGCGGCGCGACGCAGTTCGGTCGCGCCAAGCGCAACCCTGGTTCTGAGGCGCGCATGACCACCTCTCCGGTAGACCTGTTGTCGCGAGCCGAGATCGCACGGCTCGCGGGCGTGGAGCGGCCGGCCGTGACGAACTGGCAGCGACGACACAACGACTTCCCGAAACCCCTGGTAACCGCCGAGGGAGAGTTCTTCCGTCGGGAGGAGGTCATCGCGTGGCTGGCGGGAAGGCGTATTCCCGGTAAGGGGCGCCGACCGGACGAGGCGCCTGGAACGACCTACGCTGCTCGACTGGCCTCGATGACCGGTAAGGGCGTGTCGGAACGGGTTGTGGCTGACGAGCCTGCCTGGCATGGATCGGCGGAGGATGTCGTCTGGCGCCTTCACGACCTGTCCCGGGCGTCCCCGCGGGACGGTGGATTTTGGCATGTCCTGCTGGCGCTGATATTCGTGCGGCGCAATCGGCCGGAGCTGTGGCCGGATGTCCTCGAAATGCCCGACGTGTCAGCGAGGCTCTCGCGGTCCTTCGAGGCTGCAGGATTGCCCGAGGCAGCCAGAGCGGTACAGCACTTCGCTGACATCGTGACGGACGCCCACCACACGCTACGGGGAATGGCCGGCCTCGCGGAACTGGCCGGCGTGACCTCGCCGGGTCCGGGCGCATCTCCCGACGGTGTCGTCACACTGTTCGACTACGCCTTTGATCGATTGGCGGAGGAGGTTCGTCACGCGTTCGTCACGCCACGATCCCTCGCCCGACTGATCGCCGAGATGGTTGGACCCCTGACCGGGGACGAGTGGTGCTTCGATCCTTTCTGTCGAGGCGGAGAGCTGCTGGTGGAACTCCTGAGATCGGCAGGCAAGCCGCCCACACTGCCCAGTCGGATCGACGGCGCCCACCCCTCGTCGCTGATGGTGGAACTGGCCCGGATGAACATCTCGATGCACGTCTCGGACAGGACGGTCCTCGGGGAGGTACGGCAGGGAGAAGTGACGCTGAGGAAAGCCGTCGATGTCGTCGTGGCGAATCCGCCTTTCGGGGTTCTACCCCGTGACAGCGCTGTCCCAGGAGGCCCCGCGCCGATTCGCCGGAAGGAGACGGTTCTCCTCCAGTCGGCGATCTCGTCACTCGCCGAGGGAGGACGGGGAGCCCTGGTCCTGCCGAATGTGGTCGCCTTCGGAAAGGGCGTGTCCGACCGTGCGACGCGGCGGGCGTTGGTCGAGGCGGGGGCGATCACGGCCGTGGTCGCGCTGCCGCCCGGTCTCTTCGCCGAGACCGCCATCGGGGTGACCCTCTGGCTCGTCCAAAAGCCGGCCGGCAAGCCGGTCGATGTGCTCTTCGTCGATGCGCGTTCGGTCGGTGAGGTGAACTCTCGGGGTCGACGGACCCTTCGGCCCGGGGAGATTCGGACACTCGTCGGGGAGGTTCACCGATGGCGGTCGGATGTCCGGATCGGCCGTACCTTCGCTCCTTCCGAGGGACTGAGCGCGGCGGTGTCTCCTTCGACGATCGCCGCCCGCGACTACTCGCTTCTACCGTCCGCCTACATCGAGGCTGAGTCGTCCCCGCCGGAGGCGGTCCACGGCGGCGAACTGAGCTCCTTGCGAGACGATCTGACCCGGCTGGTTGAGCGGGCGAACGTCGTGGACGTGCGCGTGCACGAGTTACTGAGGGGACTGGAAGACGTATGAGTCTGCTCGGAGCCGTGCCGGCGGGGTGGACCGTGTCACCGATGAGCGAGGTGGCTGATATCCGCTCCGGCCCGTCGGGCGCCGTGGTCGGCGCGGAGGACCGCAGGGCGGACGGACATCCCCTGATCACACCGAGAGCTCTTGCGGATGGCCGGGTTCATGTCGATGGCGTAGCTCGGGTGCGGCGCGAGGTCGCCGCGCGCCTCACGCGCTACCTGGTGTCGCTCGGCGATGTGCTGATCACTCGCACCGGAACAGTGGGTCGGGTTGCCTGGGTGTCCGAGGAATGCGAGGGGTGGCTGTTCTCGACGGGACTGCTCCGGCTGCGCACGCGGCAGATGAACTCCCGCTACCTGGCGTACTATCTCGCCCTACCCGAGGTCCAGGGGTGGTTTGAGCACAACCGGCAGGGCACCGCTGTCCCGGTCCTCAACCGGACCGTCCTCGGGAAACTGCCCGTCTCAGTGCCCCCGATGGAGCGCCAGGACATGATCGTGCGACACCTCGACCTATTGGACGAGCAGGTCGAGGTGCACAGGCGAATCAGCCAGGTCGCGGCTCGTACGCGCAACACCCTGGCTCGGTCCCTGATTCGGGGAGCTGAGCCGGGCTGATAAACGGCTCAGCCGCGCGGCAGCACGTCGTCGAGGACGGTCGGCAGGGTGGCCCAGTCGGCCGAGGCGATGCTGGCGTGCGCGCGGGCCAGTTCGGCGACCCGGGCCGCCGCCGCGCCGGCGTCGCCGCCGGGGACCGCGGGCGGGACGTTCTGCGCGTCGGTCATCACCAGCAGGTAGTGGTTGGCGTCGTACCAGGCGGTGTCGATGCCGCCACCCACGTACGCCGAGGCGTCGCCGTCGAAGAGCACGAACCACTGCCGCAGGGCGGTGTCCGCGTACCGGGAGCGGGGGTCGCCGGCCTGGGCCCGGTGCACGGCCGGGAACGCGCGGGCGGTGCCCAGGGTGCCGGCCGCCGCCAGGCCGGCCAGGTGACGGGCGTACTCCACGTCGGTCCAGAGCGTGTCGGTCGGGTTGCCCTCCTCGACGGTGCCGGGGATCAGCTCCACGAGCACCTTGCCGGCGAGCTGCGCCCGGGTCGGCCAGGCGTCCGCGCGGGCCGCGGCGTCCAGGTCGGGGTGGCCGCCGAGCAGGTCGGCCGGGCGGAACACCCGGTCGCCGAGGCGCGCGGCGAGCACCGCGTCGAGCTGGGCCGGGCCCTGCCCGGTGCGGCTGCTGAAGCCGGTCTTGAGTTCCAGCTTGAGCACCACCGGACCGGCGTCGGGGTGCGCGCCCAGCCAGAGCCGGATGTCGTCCAGGCAGTGCTCCAGGTTCTTGTTGCGGGTGCCGGTGTAGAGCTGCGCCGCGCTGGTGGCGGCCACGCAGTTGTTGTCGTTGCCGAGCGGGTTGCTGTGGCTGACCCGCCACTGGCGGGTGAGCACGTCCGGCCAGACGTCCAGTTCGATCAGGGCGGGCCGGGTGTCGAGCGCCTGGGCGAGGTAGGTGTAGGTGCCGCGCTCGTAGGTGTTGTGGATGCCGACGCCGGTGGTGGCGGACCATCGGGTCTCCGGGGGCACCGCGGCGGACGCGGCGCCCGGGTTGAGCGCGGCGCCGGCGAGGGCGGCGAGGGCGAGCAGGGCGGGGACTCTGCGCATGGACCGTCTCCTTCGGACGTGCCGGCGGTGGGCGCGCCGGCCATGCGTCGATTCAAATAAACGAAGATGAATTGCGGAAGGATGGTCCGGGTCGGGTCGTCAAGCTGCCGACATCGTGCCGGTACGGGGCAGCGGGTGTGATCGATCGGCCCTACTCTTCGGGCAGTGCGGGGCGACGGTGCCCCGCGGACGTCCACACGGGGAGGACGACGATGACGAGACGTTCCTGGCGGCGGATCCTGTTCGCCGCGACCATGGCGCTGACCGCCGGCGCAGCCGGCCTGGTCGGCTCCGCGCCGGCGCAGGCCCGTCCGGTGCAGACCTGGTCGTTCAGCGTGGTCGGTGAGCCGGGTGACCCGATCACCGCCGGCAACTCCTACTCCTACAGCTCGGCCACGACGACTCCGGGCGACGAGACGAGCGCGTCGGGCTGGAACGCGCAGCAGTTCCAGATGATCTCGTCGAACTACCCCGACGGCACCTGGTACCTCGGGCTCACGGCCCCGGCCGCGCTGAAGGCGGGCGACGCCTACCAGAACGTCGGGCAGCCGGACTACGAGAACCACCAGGCGGGCATCAGTCTCTACAACGACGGCTGGAACCGGTCCTGCGCGCGGAGCACCGGGTCGTTCACCGTCCTCGACGCCGCCTGGGGCCCCTTCGACTACGTCGAGCGGTTCGACGCCACCTTCGAGATCCGCTGCGAGGGCGCCACCGGCGGGCTGCGCGGTGAGGTCCACATCTCGAACCCGCCGCCGGTGCCGGCGCAGGAGGTCACCCTGACCGTCGACCCGGCGGCCACGGTGAACAGCAAGGGCGTCGCCACCATCCGCGGCACGGTCACCTGCACCCGGGCGGAGACGATCGACGTGGGTGGCGACCTGACCCAGCAGCAGAGGAAGGCGGGCCTCGTGCGGGGCCGCTACGACATCCAGGTCGCGTGCGTCCCGGGCCAGGCGGTGCCCTGGTCGGCCACCACCTACCCGGCCGACGTCAGGTTCGAGCGCGGCACGGCGCAGGCGGTCACCGAGGTGCCGGTCCGCGACTTCGAATACTCGAACGAATACACCGTGCGGGACACCTCGACGCTCACGCTGACCCGGTGATCCGTCGGCCGGACCGGGGCTGCCGTCCCGGTCCGGCCGACCCACTCCCGCCGCGTCGGCCCGAGACGCTCGCTATGGTCGGACGGTGAACCGACTCGCGCAGGCCACGTCGCCCTACCTGCTCCAGCACGCCGACAACCCGGTCGACTGGTGGCCCTGGTGCGAGGAGGCGTTCGCCGAGGCGAAACGGCGCGACGTGCCGGTGCTCATCTCGGTCGGCTACGCCGCCTGCCACTGGTGCCACGTGATGGCCCACGAGTCGTTCGAGAACGAGGCCGTGGCCCGGCTGATGAACGACGACTTCGTCTGCGTCAAGGTCGACCGCGAGGAACGCCCCGACGTCGACGCCGTCTACATGACCGCCACCCAGGCGATGACCGGCCAGGGCGGCTGGCCGATGACGGTCTTCGCCACCCCGGACGGCACCCCGTTCTTCTGCGGCACCTACTTCCCGCGCGCCAACTTCATCCGCCTGCTCGGCTCCGTCGCCGCCGCCTGGCGCGACCAGCGCGACGCGGTGCTGCGCCAGGGCGCCGCCGTGGTCGAGGCGATCGGCGGGGCCCAGGCCGTCGGCGGCGTGACCGCCCCGCTCACCGCCGAGCTGCTCGACGCCGCCGCCGCCCAGCTCGCGCAGGAGTACGACGAGACGAACGGCGGTTTCGGCGGCGCGCCGAAGTTCCCGCCGCACATGAACCTGCTCTTCCTGCTGCGGCACCACCGCCGCACCGGCTCGGCGCGCAGCCTGGAGATCGTCCGGCACACCGCCGAGGCGATGGCCCGCGGCGGCCTGAACGACCAGCTCGCCGGCGGCTTCGCCCGCTATTCGGTGGACGGCCACTGGACCGTGCCGCACTTCGAGAAGATGCTCTACGACAACGCGCTGCTGCTGCGGGTCTACACCCAGCTCTGGCGGGCCACCGGCGACCGGCTGGCCCGGCGGGTCGCCCGCGACACCGCGCGTTTCCTCGCCGACGAGCTGCACCGGGCCGGCGAGGGCTTCGCCTCGGCGCTGGACGCCGACACCGAGGGCGTCGAGGGACTCACCTACGTGTGGACGCCCGCCCAGCTCGTCGAGGTGCTGGGGGAGTCCGACGGCCGCTTCGCCGCCGACCTGTTCACCGTCACCGAGCAGGGCACCTTCGAGGAGGGCGCCAGCGTGTTGCGGCTGGCCCGGGACGTCGACGACGCCGACCCGGCGGTCCGGGCCCGCTGGCGTGACGTGGTGGGCCGGCTGCTCGCCGCCCGGGACACCCGCCCCCAGCCGGCCCGCGACGACAAGGTGGTGGCCGCCTGGAACGGGCTGGCGATCACCGCGATCGCGGAGTTCCAGCAGGTCGCCGCGCTCTACGCGGACCCGGCCGACGAGGACGCGAACCTGATGGAGGGCGTGGTCATCGTCGCCGACGGGGCGATGCGCGACGCCGCCGAGCACCTGGCCGCCGTGCACCTGGTGGACGGCCGGCTGCGCCGGGTCTCCCGGGACAGGGTGGTCGGCGAGCCGGCCGGGGTGCTGGAGGACTACGGCTGCGTCGCCGAGGCGTTCTGCGCGCTGCACCAGCTCACCGGCGAGGGACGCTGGCTGAGCCTGGCCGGCGAGCTGCTCGACGTGGCGCTGGCCCGGTTCGCGGCGCCGGACGGCGGCTTCTACGACACCGCGGACGACGCCGAGCGCCTGGTCACCCGGCCCGCCGACCCGACCGACAACGCCACCCCGTCCGGCCGCTCGGCGATCGTCGCGGGGCTCGTCGCGTACGCGGCGCTGACCGGGGAGACGCGCTACCGGGAGGCGGCCGAGCGGGCGCTGTCGACCGTCGCGCCGATCGTCGACCGGCACGCCCGGTTCACCGGCTACGCCGCCACGGTCGGCGAGGCGCTGCTGTCCGGCCCGTACGAGATCGCGGTGGTGACCGACGACCCGGCCGGTGACCCGCTGGTGGCCGCCGCGCACCGGCACGCCCCGCCCGGCGCGGTGGTGGTCGCCGGCGCCCCGGACCAGCCCGGCGTGCCGCTGCTCGCCGACCGGCCGCTGGTCGACGGGCGGCCCACCGCGTACGTCTGCCGGGGGTTCGTCTGCCAGCGGCCGGTGACCTCGGTCGACGAGCTGGTCGCCCAGCTCGGCTGAGCGGCCGGCGGCGCCGGTGGGACGGGCCGCCCTCGCGGTCCGGCCGGTCGCCGGCCCGGCTAGGCTGGCGGCGCTATGGACTCCCGTACCGGACTCCCCGTCGTGGGCATGGTGGGCGGCGGCCAGCTGGCCCGGATGACCCACCAGGCCGCCATCGCCCTCGGCCAGTCGCTGCGCGTGCTGGCGCTCGCCCCGGACGACGGCGCGGCGCTGGTCGCCGCCGACGTCCAGTACGGCGACCACACCGACCTGACCGCGCTGCGCACCTTCGCGAAGGGCTGCGACGTGGTCACCTTCGATCACGAGCACGTGCCGAACGCGCACGTCCGGGCCTTGACCGACGAGGGCGTGAAGCTGTTCCCGCCGGCCGAGGCGCTGGTGCACGCGCAGGACAAGCGGGTGATGCGGGAGCGGCTCGGCGAGCTGGGCGCGCCGAACCCGGCCTGGCGTCCGGTGGAGTCGCCGGCCGACCTGCTCGCGTTCGGCGCGGAGGTCGGCTGGCCGGTGGTGCTCAAGGCCGCCCGGGGCGGCTACGACGGCCGGGGCGTCTGGATGGTGGACGACGCCGACCAGGCCGCCGAGCTGGCCGCCGCGCTGCTGGACGGCGGCACGCCGCTGCTGGTGGAGGAGCGGGTGGCGCTGCGCCGGGAGCTGGCCGTGCAGGTGGCCCGGTCGCCGTTCGGGCAGGTCGCCGCGTACCCGGTGGTGGAGACGGTGCAGTCCGACGGCATCTGCGTCGAGGTGCTGGCGCCCGCGCCCGACCTGCCCGAGGAGCAGGCGCTCGCCGCGCAGCAGCTCGCCATCGACCTGGCCACCGCGCTCGGCGTGGTCGGCCTGCTCGCGGTGGAGCTGTTCGACACGCCCGCCGGGCTGGTCGTCAACGAGCTGGCGATGCGCCCGCACAACTCGGGGCACTGGACCATCGAGGGTGCCCGGACGTCGCAGTTCGAGCAGCACCTGCGGGCGGTGCTCGACTACCCGATGGGGGACACCTCGCTCACCGCGCCGGTCGCGGTGATGGCGAACGTGCTCGGTGGCGAGCCGGGCGGGATCTCGATCGACGAGCGGCTGCACCACCTGTTCGCCGCCGAGCCCGGCGCCAAGGTCCACCTCTACGGCAAGCAGGTGCGGCCAGGCCGCAAGATCGGGCACGTCACGGTGCTCGGCACCGACCTGACCGACGTACGGGCTCGGGCCGCGCGCGCCGCCCGCTGGCTCCAGGAGGGACGCGCATGAGCGAGGGCCGTGAGGGCATGCCCAGCCGGCACGGCATGAGCGAACGCACCGAGCGGAGCGAGGGCCGTGAGGGCATGCCCAGCCGGCACGGCATGAGCACCGTCGGGCTGATCATGGGCAGCGACTCGGACTGGCCGACCATGCGGGCCGCCGCCGACGCGCTCGACGAGTTCGGCGTGCCGCACGAGGTCGGCGTGGTCTCGGCGCACCGCACCCCGCTCAAGATGATCGAGTACGGCCGGGAGGCCGCCGGCCGGGGCATCCGAGTGATCATCGCGGGCGCGGGCGGGGCGGCCCACCTGCCCGGCATGGTCGCGTCGGTCACCCCGCTGCCGGTGATCGGGGTGCCGGTGCCGCTCAAGTACCTGGACGGGATGGACTCGCTGCTGTCCATCGTGCAGATGCCGGCCGGGGTGCCGGTCGCCACCGTGTCGATCGGCAACGCCCGCAACGCCGGGCTGCTCGCCGTCCGCATCCTCGGTGCCGCCGACCCGGCGTTGCGGGACCGGATGGCCGCCTACCAGGCGAGCCTGGAGGATCTGGTCGCCGAGAAGGAAGCCGCGCTCCGCGCCTCGTTGCGCTGACGCTCACCCTCCGTGTTCGGGACGTCGGATTGCGGAGAGTAATCACCGCTGCGGCATCGGGTCGTGGCCCGTCATTGCCTTTGCTCTGCAGCCACCGGCGCATCACGGCCTTGGGCTGGTCTTTGGTACCGATGCGTGAATCCTGCCCGGCCCATCGCGGTCACTTTCGGTTACCGATGCGCCCATGGCTGCAGAGCAAAGGCGGCGGAGCGGTCGCGGGCCACATCGACCGAACACTACGGACAGCGACCGATCGACGTGCCGGCCTGGCGGCGGGATGGCACGCCGCCAGGGCGCCGGCGCCTCAGCGCATCCCGCGCAGCGCCGTCTGCAGGCGTTCCTGGGCGCGGCGGCGGCGCTCGTTGCTCGCGCCGAGCACCAGCAGGACGAGGCCGACCGGGATCAGCACCAGCCACGGGCCGAGGCTGAACAGCGCGTGGACCGCGGCGATCGCGGTGACCGTCGCGCCGACGATCACCGGCGCCTGCTGCCGGCTGGTCGAGCCGAAGATCAGCACCGCCACGGCACCGAGCAGCAGCAACACCTGCCGCAGCATGCTGGAGTCGGTCGCCACCACGATCGCCAGCGACGGCAGGAACGCGGTCACCAGCGCCGGCCCGTACGCCACCCAGCTCGACATGTCCGGCCGGTGGCGCAGTTGCAGCACCCCGACCAGCAGGGCCAGCGCCGCGAACGGCAGCGTGTACGCCTCGGGCAGCGCCACGTCGGACACCCGCATCAGGATCCACCACGCGCTGATCTCGCAGGCCACCACCGCCCAGAACAGCAGGTTCCGCTCCATCGGACGCCGCCCCGGACGGCTGGCCGCGATGCCGAGCACCGCGCCCCAGGCGGCCAGCAGCGCGGCGATGTGCCGGGGCGAGTCGTACGCCAGGGCCAGCGCGATCAGCGCCGCGCCGTAACCGCTCCACTCGACGGTGGCCGCCTCCCGGTACGCCTCGGGCCGACGCAGCCGGGGCAGGGTGGCGGCGAAGACCTGCAACGCGGCGCCGACCGCGAGCACCCCGAACGCCGACCAGACCGCGGCGAGCCCGGCCACCAGGCCGAGCGTGAGCACGAAGAGCTGGGCCATCACCGAGGCGAACAGCCAGCCCAGGATGCGGGCCCGCTGGGTGGTGCCGAAGAACGCCGCGACCAGGCCCACGGCGACCGCGCTGCCCAGCGTGATCAGGGTCAGCTCCCGGGTGGCCAGCGCGCCGGCCAGCCCCGCCCCGCCGGCGGCCAACCCGATGACGAAGACCAGCACCCGGGCCACCCGGATCGAGCGGCCCGGCTCGGCCAGCGCCGGCGGCGGGGTCAGCGCCAGCCCCAGCATCGAGATGGTGAACACGACCAGCCCCGCCTGCGCGGTGATCGGCCAGCCCTGACCCAGTGCCACCGGCGTGATCAGCAGCGTGAGCGCCGCACCGGGCAGGACCACCGGCACCGCCCGGGACCGGCGGCCGCCGCTGAACCCGGTCGCGGCCAGCGCCGCGGTCGCGGTCAACAGCAGCGCGGTGAGCACGTGCGTGGGGTCCACCGCGTCCGGCGGCGGGGTGAGCAGCTCCGGCGGCGGCCCCTGCCACACCCGTCCCAGCACCACGAACGTCGAGAACAACGCCACCACCAGCGGCGGCGCCAGGGTGACCAGCGCCAGCGCGGTGGGCAGCGCCGCCGCGGCCAGCGCCCCGGCGGCCGGGCTGACCCGCCACCGCAGCTCGGTGGCGTCGTCCCGGCGCAGCGCCCCGTTCAACAGCACCGACCAGCGGCGCACCGGCCGGGCCGAGTCGGCCGGCGGGACGGTGGCCGCCCGGATCAGCTCGGCGAGCACGCCGAGCAGCGCCGCGGCGGCGGCGAACACGCCGGCGGGCAGGTGGACGACGAGGGCGGCGGCGGCGGTGACGGTGGCCGCGCCGACGACGGCCACGCTGGCGTACGGAAGGTACTGCGGCACCTGCCGGCGGACCGCCGCGATCACCGCCAGGCCGATGCTGGCGGCGGCCAGCGCGGCCGTGAGCACCACCTGCGCCGGACGGCCGAACTCGACGGACAGGGCGGCCACCGCGCCAGGCAGGGCGAGCAGGGCCGCCCCGGCGGCCGCGCCGCCCACCTGCACCAGGTGCGGCGGCATGCCCTCGGCGCGTACGTCGTCCACCAGGGCCGGCGCGAACGACCGGGCCAGGGCCGCCACGGTCACGCCGATCAGGGCGATGCTGCCCAGCGCCAACGCCGTGGTCCAGGGCCGGACCAGGCCGGCGCCGGCGGCGTGCAGCGCCACCACCCCGGCCACGGTGGCCCGGGACAGCGCGGCCCGCGGGTCCGCCGCGGCCACCGCCGCCATCCCGTAGACCGTGGCCACCATCGCGCCGACCAGCACCGGCGACCACCAGGGCAGGTCGAACGCGGCCGGCGCGCCCACGGTGGCGAGCACCGCGGCCACGCCCGAGACGTCGTACTTCCACGGTGGCGGCAGCAGCACGGCGGCGGTCATCCCCAGCAGCGCCAGCGCCACCGGCGCCTGCCAGGTCGCCCCGCCGGTGGGCGCGGCCGGCCACCCGCTCAGGTCACCCGCCCAGATCGGCCCGGGGGTGGCCAGCACGCCCACGCCGCCGCGCAGCACGCTCCAGGCGGCGATGAGACCGATCAGCGTGCCGCCGGCCGCGATGCCGAGGATCGGCCCGCGTCGCCACTCCTCCGGCAGCGCCCGGGCCGCCACCGCCACCACCAGCACCAACGCGGCCGCCACCGCGAGCTGCCCGCCGGGCGCGAGCACCGCGGCGATCCGCGCCAGCGTGGCGACCAGCGCCACCGTGGTGGCGGCGAGGGCCAGGTCCGACCCGTCCAGCGACATGTCGGCCCGGCGTCCGGCGTCGATCCGTGGGGCCAGCGCCAACAGCGCGGCGCTGATCAGCAGCAGGCCACCCACCCAGGCGTCCGCCGAGGTGGCGCCGGGCGCGCCGAAGCCGGCGGCGGCGACGGTCACCGCGCCGAGCACCGTGCCGAGCGCGTGCGGCATGCTGAGCTGCCGCTGCGCCACCTGCACCAGGGCGGCGTAGGCGAGCGTCACGCAGACGGCGAGGAAGCTCGCGGCCAGGATCGGGACGGTGATCTCGCGCAGGTTGGCGGGGGTGGGCGACGGTGGCGTCGGCACGGTGGCGGCGACGAACGCGGCCACCGCGCCGGGCAGGGCGAACGCCGCGCCGCCGGCGGCCCAGGCGCAGACCGGATCCGTCGCGGCGGCGGCGATGCGGACCCGGGGCGCGAGCGAGACCAGCGCCCCGGCCAGGAAGAGCAGGGTCAGCGCGGCGGCGGTGAGCGCGGGGCGGGCGAGCGCCGCCCCGGCCCCGGTCAACCCCAGCACGGCGGCGGTCACCGCGTGCACCACGGCGGCGCGTTCGGTGCCGGCGGTGAGCCCGAGCACCCCGACGGCGACCGCGGTCAGCAGCATCGGCCAGCAGGCCGCCGCCCAGCCCAGGCCGAGCGAGGCCGGCACGGCGAGCGCGGTGAGCGCCGCGCCGACCACCGCGAACTCGCGTCGGATCTCGACCGGCAGCGCGACCACGGCGGCGACGGTGAGCAGCAGCGCGGCGGCGGCGAGCTGCCAGCCGGTCGGGCCGACCGCCCGGGCCAGCTCGGCGTGCCATCCGCTCAGGTCGGCGGACCAGGCCGGCAGCGCCGCCCGGACCGGGGCCAGCCCGGCCCGCAGCGCGCCGCCGGCGACCACCAGGCCGCTGACCGTGAGCGCCACCGCGGAGGCGAGCTGTGGACCCCGGCGGGCCGCCTCCGGCATGGCCCGCACGGCGAGCCCGGTGAGCGCGATGACCGCGGCGATCAGCAGCAGGGACCGGCCGGGCAGCGCCACCGAGGCGACCCGGCCGAGCGCGCCGATCACCGCCAGGGTGACGATGCCGGCGCCCACGTCGGGCAGCGGCGGCCGGCGCAGCACCAGCGTGCCGGCCAGCGCGGTGAGCGCGGCCAGCAGCAGCACCGTGCCGGCGGCCGCGGCGCCCGGCACGGTGGCGGACCGCAGCAGGGCGGTGACCGCGTACGCGAGGGCCACCGCGACCGCCGCGCCGTGCAGCAACCAGGTCAGCTCCCGCAGCCACGGCACCGGTCGGGTCGCCGCGACGGTGTCCGGACCGGCCGGCGGCTCGCCGCCGAGCACCTCGGCGGACTCCTCCGGCGCGGACTCGGGCCGGTCGTCGTCGGCGCGCTGCCGGGGCGGAACCGGAGCCCTCGGCGGGGCGGTGGGCAGGTCCGACCGGACCGGCCGCTCCCGCACCACCGCGGACCGGGCCAGCGCCAGGTCCAGCACCGCCACCACGGTGAGCACCAGGGCCCAGCCGGCCGGCCCGGTGATCCGCTCGTACGCCAGCAGCGGCAGCACCGGCTGGGCGGCCAGCACGGTGGCGAAGCGGGGGGCGCGCAGCCCGGTGCCGTACGCGTAGCCGACCGCGACCACGGTGGTGACCAGGAAGATCGATCCGGCGAACGCGGCGCCCGAGGTGCCGCCGCCGATCCGGTCGACGGCCCAGACCGCGTACCCGGCCAGCGGCACCAGCAGCAACCCGACCGCGGCGATGGTCTCGGCGGTCGAGGTGAGGCCGCGGCGGGCCAGCACCGGCGGGGCGAGCAGCATCAGCACGGTGGCGACCAGCAGCACGCCGAGCCGGGCCAGCGCGTCCATCGAGCTGGTGGCGACGGCGGCGAAGACCACCGCCGCGACGCCGAGCAGCAGCGCGCCCAGCCCGAGGGGGATGTTCTGCACCTCGCGCGAGGACGCCTCCGGCGGGTGCTCCGGGTCGTCCACGTCGAGCCACTGGGGGCGGCCGCGCGGCGGCGACGGGGGCAGGTCGTCCGGGGCGGGCGGCGGGGTGCCCTGCCGCGGCACCCGGGGCGGGGCGCCGGTGGCGGCGGTGGGCGGGCGGCGTCCCGGCCGGCGGCGCAGCACCTTGCGCGGCCGGGTGGCCTGCTTGATCCGCTCCTCACCGGCGTGCGCCAGGATGTCGCGCTGGAAGAGGGCGGCCTGCATCTTGGCGGCGATCTGCCGCTGCTCGCGGGCGATCTCGGCGTCACGGGCCTTCATCTCGGCGATCGAGCGCTCGATGTCGGCCAGGTGCTCGGCCCACTGTGGCTGCTCGGCGCCGCAGTGCGGGCAGACGGCGGCGGGCTTGATCTCCCGCCCGCAGGCGGCGCACCTGAAGCTCTCCACGACAGTCTCCCGTCCGCCCGTGCCCGTCGCACTGTGGACCTCTGGAGAGCATGCCCTGAGCGGGCCGGGATTTCGACAGTTGCCGCCGCGTTCCGGACAACAAAAAGGTCCGGCCGGCCGGGGAAGCGATCCCCGGCCGGCCGGACCGGCGTCGATCGGTCAGGGGCGGCCCAGGCCGCGGTACTCCCAGCCGGCCTGCGTCCACAGTGTCGAGTCCAGGCAGTTGCGCCCGTCGACGACCTTGCGCCCGTTGACCAGCTCGCCCAGGGCGACCGGGTCGGCGTTGCGGAACTCGGCCCACTCGGTGAGCACGCAGACCAGGTCGGCGCCCTGGACCGCGTCGGTCATGGAGTCCTCGTAGGCCAGGCCGGGCACCGCGCGGCGCGCGTTCTCGATGCCCTGCGGGTCGAAGACGTGCACGTCGGCGCCGGCCTTGCCGAGCAGTGCGGCCACCGCCAGGGCGGGCGCGTCGCGTACGTCATCGGTGTTGGGCTTGAACGTGGCGCCCAGCACCGCGACCCGGGTGCCGGAGAGGTCCGGCCCGGCCGGGCCGGAGCGGCGGCCGAGCAGCTCGGCGGCGAGCTGCACCACCCGGGTACGCCGGCGGTTGTTGATCAGGTCGACCTCGTGCAGGAACCGCAGCGCCTCGCCGGCGCCCAGCTCCTGCGCGCGGGCCTGGAACGCGCGGATGTCCTTGGGCAGGCAGGCGCCGCCGAAGCCGAGCCCGGCCTGCAGGAAGCGGTTGCCGATCCGGGGGTCGTAGCCGATCGAGCGGGCGAGCTGGGTGACGTCGCCGCCGGCGGCCTCGCAGACCTCGGCCATCGCGTTGATGAAGGAGATCTTGGTGGCCAGGAACGCGTTCGCGGCGACCTTGACCAGCTCGGCGGTGGCGAAGTCGGTGACCACCAGGGGCACCTCGCGGTCCTCGGTGGCGGCCAGGTCGAAGACGCCCTTGTGGGCGGCGAAGAGCATGCCGTTGGCCCACTCGCTCTTGACCCCGACCACGATCCGGTTGGGGCGCAGCACGTCGTCGACGGCGAAGCCCTCCTGGAGGAACTCGGGGCTCCACGCCACCTCGACGCCGAGGTCGTCCGGGGTGTGCTTGCCGACGAGCTGCTCGACCCACTCCGCGGTGCCCACCGGCACGGTGGACTTGCCGACGATCAGCGCCTTGCGGGTCAGGTGCTGGGCCAGGCTGGTCACCGACGCCTCGACGTACGACAGGTCGGCGCCCATCCCGTCGGCCCGCTGCGGGGTCCCGACGCAGATGAAGTGCACGTCGCCGAAGTCGGCGGTCTCCTGGATGTCGGTGCTGAACCGCAGCCGGCCGGCGGCGAGGTTGCGCCGCAGCAGCTCGTCGAGGCCGGGTTCGTGGATCGGGACCTCGCCGGCGTTCAGCTTGGCGATCTTGTCCGCGTCGACGTCGAAACCGAGCACCTCGTAGCCCAGTTCCGCGTAGCAGATGGCGTACGTCGCGCCGAGGTAGCCGGTGCCGAGGAAGGTCACCCGGGGCCGGGCCGCGCCCGACGGCGGGGTGACCGCGGCGATCGCGGGCATCGGCTGGGAGTTCGGGTACGGGATCGTCACGCCTGTCTTCTCCGCTCGCGCTGGCGGCGCATCCTCGCGTCGCATTCTGCTGGGGCGCCTAGGCCGGGCACCGAGGGACTGTCTGGTGTGAGGGTAGTGGGTCGGGTGGGCGACGCTCGGGCGCGAGCCTACCCGCCGGTAGGGTTCGGTCCGAGCCTGGTGGCTATTCTTCAGTCTGCGGCAGTCGGCGGCCCCCGGGCGGCACAGACTGCGCATGATAGCGGTGAAAGGGGAGGGCCGACATGGCCGCAGAGCAGTCGTTCGACGTCTACCGGTTGCCGGAGGAGCACGAGGCGATCCGGGAGGCGGTCCGTGAGGTCTGTGCGGCCAAGGTGGCTCCGCACGCCACTGAGGCGGACGAGACAGGTGAGTTCCCGAAGGCGTCCTACGACGCGCTGCGGGCCGCCGACTTCCACGCCCCGCACGTCCCGGTGGAGTACGGCGGCGCCGGCGCGGACGCGCTCGCCACGGCCATCGTGATCGAGGAGGTGGCCCGCGCCTGCGCCTCGTCCTCGCTCATCCCGGCGGTGAACAAGCTGGGCACCATGCCGTTGCTGCTGGCCGGCTCCGAGGAGCTGAAGCGGACGTACCTGACGCCGGTCGCCTCGGGCGACGCGATGTTCTCCTACTGCCTCTCCGAGCCGGAGGCGGGCAGCGACGCGGCGTCGATGACCACCAAGGCGGTCCGGGACGGCGACCACTGGGTGCTCAACGGCGTCAAGCGGTGGATCACCAACGCCGGCGTCTCCGAGTTCTACACCGTCTTCGCGGTGACCGACCCCACAGCCCGGTCGCGGGGCATCTCGGCGTTCGTGGTGGAGAAGTCCGACCCGGGGGTGAGCTTCGGCGCGCCGGAGAAGAAGCTCGGCATCAAGGGCTCCCCGACCCGGGAGGTCTACCTCGACAACGTCCGGATCCCGGCCGACCGCATGATCGGCGCGGAGGGCACCGGCTTCGCCACCGCCATGAAGACGCTTGACCACACCCGGGTCACCATCGCCGCCCAGGCGATCGGCATCGCCCAGGGCGCGCTGGACTACGCCAAGGGTTACGTCCAGGAGCGCAAGCAGTTCGGCAAGGCGGTCGCCGAGTTCCAGGGCATCCAGTTCATGCTCGCCGACATGGGCATGAAGCTGGAGGCGGCGCGGCAGCTCACGTACGCCGCCGCCGGCAAGTCCGAGCGGGGTGACGCGGACCTGACCTACTTCGGCGCGGCCGCGAAGTGCTTCGCCTCGGACGCCGCCATGGAGATCACCACCGACGCGGTCCAGCTCCTCGGCGGGTACGGCTACACCCGCGACTACCCGGTCGAGCGGATGATGCGGGACGCCAAGATCACCCAGATCTACGAGGGCACCAACCAGGTGCAGCGCATCGTCATGGCCCGCCAGTTGCTCAAGGGCTGACCGGCGCCGACGCGTTCGGGCGGGCGGGCCGGGGTCGACCCGGCCCGCCCGCGCTGGTCAACGCCCTTCGTCGCCCGGCCGGTTGGCGCCGCGCGGGGGCGCGGACCACGGCGACTCGCCGCCGGTGCGGCGGGGCAGGGGTTCGGTGGGATTCTCCGGGTAGGCCAGCGTGAGCGGGGCCGTGTCCGGGTCCTTCGGCGGGCCGGGCGGGGGCCAGTCGGTGAGCGCCGGCTTGTGCTCCACCGGGGTGACGGCCGGGGTCAGCTCCGCCCCGTCCGTCCGCGGCTCGGGTCGACGCCGCCACCGCCCCGCGCTGAACACGGCCATCAGCAGCAACATGCCGATGAGGAACAGCGTGCCGTTGTCCAGCGGCTGGCGCAGCGGCAGCGGGTCACCGAGCAGCTTCAGGTCGCCGGGGACCCGGTCCCGCACGGTGAACGGCGCGACGAACAGCCCGATGTAGGGGACCACCAGCAGCAGTCCCGCGACGAGCGGGCCGAGCGGCGAGAAGCGCAGCGTGCCGAGCAGGCCGAGCAGGACGCCGGCGACGCCCAAATAGACGGCCGGCTCGATCAGGTTGGGGGTGCTGTACGTACCGATCTCCACCCAGCGGTTGACGGTCCGCCCAGATCCGTCCTGACCGAGGGTGACGAGCACCCAGGTGACGGGCGCCACCACCAACCCGGCGAGGAAGCTCCAGAGATGTCGCATCCGCGCACCGTACCGTTTCCGGCATGACAGATCATCCCGCGGTCCCGCCGGGTAAGCCGACCTCGTACTCCCGCGTCACGCTGAGTCGCATCATGACCGCCGTCGATGTCAATCTGTACGGGACCGTACACGGTGGGGTACTGATGAAGTTCGTCGACGACGTGGCGGGCGCGGCGGCGGCCCGGCACAGCGGCGGCACCGCGGTCACCGCCTCCATCGACGAGATCGTCTTCTCCGAGCCGGTCCGGGTGGGGGACCTGGTGCACGCGCACGCCCAGGTCAACTGGACCGGCAGCACCTCCATGGAGATCGGGGTGCGGGTGGTCGCCGAGCGCTGGGACTCGGCCGAGGACGAGCCGGTGCGGGTCGCCACCGCGTACCTGGTCTTCGTGGGGGTGGACGTCGGCGGCGCGCCCCGCGCGGTGCGCCCGGTGCTGCCGGAGACGCCCGAGGACGAGCGCCGCTTCCGGGAGGCGGAGATCCGGCGCGCCCACCGCCTCGCCCGCCGCCGCGCCATCCAGGCCCACCGCGCCGCCTGAGGTGTTAAGCGGGGGCCCCTCTTATGCAGAATGCGTTAAGCGGGGCCCCCTCCTTACACCTACATGGGGAGGGTGCTCGGGGTGTGGGATGGGCACGCCCCGTGGGCGGGGTCGGGTGCGGAGAATGGCGGCACGAGGTAGGGCAAGATGGCGCCACGGCCCATGCACAGAGTCGTGCCGGGCCCCAGGGAGGGTGGAACTGTGGGTGACGTGCTCTGGACGCCGCCGGCCGACGTGCGTGAACGGTCCCGGATCGGTGACTACCTGCGCTGGCTGGCCGAGCACCGCGGGCTGGAGTTCGCCGACTACGACGCGCTCTGGCAGTGGTCGGTGACCGACCTGGACGCCTTCTGGCGCTCGATCTGGGACTACTTCCAGGTGGTGGCGCACACCCCGCCGACCGCCACGCTCGCCGACCGGACCATGCCCGGCGCCCGCTGGTTCCCGGACGCGACCCTCAACTACGCGGAGAACGTGTTGCGCGCGCCGGGGCTCGGCGACGACGACCCGGCGGTGGTCGCGCACGGGCAGACCCGCGCGCCGGAGACGCTCACCGTGGCGGAGCTGCGGGACCGGGTCCGCCGGGTGGCCGCCGGCCTGCGCCGGCTCGGCGTGGGCGAGGGCGACCGGGTGGCGGCGTACGCGCCGAACATCCCGGAGACGTACGTGCTGCTGCTCGCCGCCGCGAGCCTGGGCGCGATCTTCTCCTCCTGCGCGCCCGAGTTCGGCACCCGCAGCGTCACCGACCGCTGGCAGCAGATCGAGCCGTCGGTGCTGGTCGCGGTGGACGGCTACCGCTACGGCGACAAGCCGGTCGACAGGCGCGCCGAGGTGGCCGCGATCCGGGCCGCGCTGCCGTCGCTGCGGCACACCGTCGCGATTCCGTACCTCGATCCGGACGGCCCGGCCCCCGACGGCGCGCTCTCCTGGGCGGAGCTGGCGGCGGAGACCGACGAGCCGCTGTCCTTCACCGCGGTGCCGTTCGACCACCCGCTCTACGTGCTCTACTCCTCCGGCACCACCGGCCTGCCGAAGCCGATCGTGCACGGCCACGGCGGCATCCTGCTGGAGCACCTGAAGATGCTGGCGCTGCACCACGACCTGGGCCCGGCGGACCGGTTCCTGTGGTTCACCACCACCGGCTGGATGATGTGGAACTTCCTGGTCTCCGGGCCGGCGGTGGGCGCGGCGATCGTGCTGTTCGACGGCAACCCGGGCCACCCGGAACTGGGCGCGTTGTGGCGGCTGGCGGCGGAGACCGGCACCACCTACTTCGGCACCTCGGCCCCGTTCCTGCTGGCCTGCCGCAAGGCCGGGCTGGTGCCGCGGGACGTCGCGGACCTGTCCGCGCTGCGCGGCCTCGGCTCGACCGGCGCGCCGCTGCCGGCCGAGGGCTTCACCTGGGTGTACGAGAACGTCGGCGACCGCCTCCAGCTCCAGTCGCTCTCCGGCGGCACGGACGTGTGCACCGGCTTCGTCGGCGGGGTGCCGCTGCTGCCGGTGTACGCCGGGGAGATCGCCTGCCGGGCGCTCGGCGCGAAGGTGGAGGCCCGTTCCGCCGACGGCTCCCCGGTGATCGGCCAGCTCGGCGAGCTGGTGATCACCGAGCCGATGCCGAGCATGCCGGTCGGGTTCTGGAACGACCCGGACGGCGTCCGCTACCGGGAGGCGTACTTCGAGGTCTATCCCGGGGTGTGGCGGCACGGCGACTGGATCACCGTGAACGAGCGCGGCGGGTGTGTCATCACCGGCCGGTCCGACGCCACGCTCAACCGGGGCGGCGTGCGCCTCGGCACGGCCGAGTTCTACTCCGTGGTGGAGGGGCTCGACGAGGTGGTCGACTCGGTGGTGGTGCACCTGGAGGACGACGAGGGCGGCGCCGGCGAGCTGCTGCTGTTCGTGGTGCTCGCCGACGGCCTGGAGCTGGACGACGACATGCGGAAGAAGATCTGCCGCGAGCTGCGTACCGCCCTGTCGCCGCGGCACGTGCCGGACGAGATCCACCAGGTCCGCGCCGTGCCGCGCACGCTGAGCGCGAAGAAGCTGGAGGTCCCGGTCAAGAAGATCCTGACCGGCACCCCGGTCGACCGCGCGGCGGCCAAGGGCGCCCTGGCCAACCCCGAGTCCCTGACAGCCTTCGCCACCCTGGCCCAAACCCGCCACCCCTCCTGACCCCACTCCACCCACCCTCCCCGTCCCCGCCCTCACCCCCTCTCCTCGCCGATCTTGCAGTTTCTGCCCCGACGAAAGGGGTGAATGCCCTGAATCCCGGGCCGAAAGTGCAAGATCGCGGGGAGGGAGGGAGGGCGGGGGTCAGGGAGGGTGTGGGTGGTGTTTTCGGATTGGGTGCGGGAGGGAGGCGAGCCGGGTCGGGGTGGGCGCAGGCGACCACGGAGGCGCCGGCGGTCAGCGGGGTCAGCAGCCAGTCGACCGGGTCCGGGTGGGCGGTCACGTCGACCAGGAGGCGGTCACCCGGGCGGAGACCCAGCTCCGCGGCGCGGGCCTCCGCGCGGGTCAGCAGCGCCGCGTCCGCCTCGCCGGCCCCGGGGTACGGGGTGAATTGGTCGCCGTGCCCGCGTACCGCGCCGACGAAGTCGACGCATCCGGGCGGCACCTGCCGCATCGGCAGCGCGAACGGGTGCAGCGCCAGCGCGTAGCGCTCGCCGGCCGGCCACCGGCCCGCCTCCTCGACCCGGTCGGCGGCGGTGAACAGCACCTCCACCGGGCCGGGGGCGTCGACCACGGTGAGTTTCGCCGACCAGCAGCCGAGCAGCACCGCGGCGGTCTGCCAGTGCGGCGGCAGCAGCACGCCGACCGGATCGCCGGGCGCGCAGCCGGCCTCGTCCACGAGCAGGTTGGCGGTCTTGGCCACCCAGTTCGCCAGCGTCGCGCCGGAGAGTTCGGTGCGTTCGCCGGTGGCGTCGTCGTACCAGGTCAGCAGCGGTCGGGTGGGGTCGGTCGCGATCGCGTCGGCGAACACCCGGGCAATGTTGTCGGCCATCGGCGCGAACGATACGCGCCCCGGGCGCGTACTCGATGACAACGACAAGTCGGCGTACCGTCGGGTCGCAGTCAGCGTCGGACACCCCGCCCGGCGTAGGCTTGCCGACAGTGTTCTTCCCCACAACCGCGCCACCTGAGGAGTCGCCCCGTGACCGCCGGTCGCCCGCCCCGCGTTCTCATCGACGCCACGAGTGTCCCCGCCGATCGCGGCGGCGTCGGTAGATACGTCGACGGCCTGCTCGGAGCGCTCGGCCGGGTCTGCGGCGACGGCGTCGACCTGGCCGTGGTGAGCCTCCGCACCGACCTGGAGCGCTACACCCGGATGCTGCCCGGCGCCGAGATCATCCCCGCGCCGGCGGCGGTGGCGCACCGACCGGCGCGCCTGGCCTGGGAGCAGACCGGCCTGCCGCTGCTGGCCCAGCAGGTCGGCGCGGAGGTGCTGCACTCGCCGTTCTACACCTGCCCGCTGCGGGCCGGGTGCCCGGTCACGGTCACCGTGCACGACGCGACGTTCTTCACCGAGCCGGAGCACTACGACAAGTCGCGCCGGACGTTCTTCCGCAGCGCCATCAAGACCTCGCTGCGCCGGGCCGCCCGGGTGATCGTGCCGAGCAAGGCCACCCGCGACGAGCTGATCCGCCTGCTGGACGCCGACCCGACCCGGATCGACGTGGCCTACCACGGCGTCGACCAGGCCGCGTTCCACGCGCCGGGCGACGAGGAGAAGGCCCGGGTCCGGGCCCGCCTGGGGCTGGGCGACAACAGCTACATCGCGTTCCTGGGCGCCAAGGAGCCGCGCAAGAACGTCCCCAACCTGATCCGCGGCTGGGCCCGGGCGGTGGCCGACCGAACCGACCCGCCGGTGCTGGTGGTGGCCGGCGGCCAGGGGCACGACGACGACATCGACCGTGCGGTGGCCGAGGTCCCGTCGCACCTGCGGCTGCTGCGCCCCGGCTACCTGCGCTACGCCGACCTGCCCGGCTTCCTCGGTGGCGCGCTCGTCGCCGCCTACCCGTCCTACGGCGAGGGGTTCGGGCTGCCGATCCTGGAGGCGATGGCGTGCGCGGCCCCGGTGCTCACCACGCCGCGGCTCTCCCTGCCCGAGGTGGGCGGCGACGCGGTGGCGTACACCAGCGAGGACCCGGACCAGATCGCCACCGACCTGGCCGCCCTGCTCGACGACGAGCAGCGGCGACTCTCCCTGGCCAAGGCCGGTTTCGACCGGGCCAAGGAGTTCACCTGGGAGTCCAGCGCCGAGGTGCACATCGCCGCCTGGCGGCGGGCACGTTCCTGAGCGCCCGCCACGGCGCGCCGCCGACGCGCCGTGGCGGCTCGCCCGCTTCGGGCATGATGTGCTGATGTTCTACGCCGTCATCCCGGCGGGCGGCAGCGGCACGAGGTTGTGGCCGCTGTCCCGCGCTGGCCATCCGAAGTTCCTCCACCCGCTGACCGGCACCCCCGCCTCGCTGCTGCAGGCCACGGTCGACCGGTTGGCGCCGCTGACCACACCGGAGCGCACGCTCGTGGTCACCGGGGCCGCGCACGCCGCGGCGGTGGCCCGGCAACTGGCTGGCCTGCCGGAGGAGAACGTCCTGGTGGAGCCCTCACCGCGGGACTCCTGCGCGGCCATCGCGCTGGCCGCCGCGGTGATCGCCGAGCGCGCCCCGAACGCGGTGATGGGCTCGTTCGCGGCCGACCACCTGATCGGCGACCCGGACCGCCTGGCCGAGGTGGTGCGGCAGGCGATCGTCGGCGCCGAGCAGGGGCTGCTGATGACGGTGGGCATCACCCCGACCCGGGCCGAGACCGGCTACGGCTACCTGGAGACCGGCGACCCGGTGGCCGACGGGCCGCTGCGTCCGGTGCGCGAGTTCAAGGAGAAGCCGGCGGCCGAGGTGGCCGAGAGCTACCTCCGTTCCGGTCGGCACCTCTGGAACGCCAGCATGTTCGTCTGGCGGGTGGACGTGTTCCTGGCCGAGCTGGCCCGCCAGCAGCCGGCGCTGCACGCCGGGATCACCGCCATCGCGGCGGCCTGGGGCACCCCGAAGCAGGACGAGGTGCTCGGCGCGGTGTGGCCGACGCTGCCGAAGATCTCGGTCGACTACGCGGTGATGGAGGGCGCGGCGACCGCAGGCCGGGTGGCGACCGTGCCGGGCGACTTCGGCTGGAACGACGTCGGCGACTTCCACACCCTCGGCGAGGTGCTCCCGGCCGACGCCGCCGGCAACGTGGTGCTCGGCGGCGAGGCCAAGCCGGGCGTGCTGCTGCACGACACCATCGGCACCGTGGTGGTGCCGCACTCCGGCCGGCTCGTCGCCACGGTCGGCGTGCGCGACCTGATCGTGGTGGACACCCCGGACGCGGTGCTGGTCTGCCCCCGCGACCGGGCGCAGGACGTGAAGAAGATCGTCGACCAGCTCAAGGAGCGGGGCGAGGAGGGCCTGGTCTGAGCCGGGTGCTCACCCGGCGGCGCGGCGGGCCAGCGCGGACAGCGCCGGCGCGACCAACTGGGCGGTGGCGTGGGCGAGCGGTTCCGGCAGGCGGTCCGACGGGAACCAACCAAGCGCCTCGGACTCGTCGCTGACCTGCTCGGTCGCGCCGGCCGGGGCGAACACCGCGTACCGGACGTCGTAGTGCCGCGAGCCGCCCTGGCAGGCGACCTCGTGGATGTCGACGTCGATCGGCGTCGGGTCCAGGGTCAGTCCGGTGATCCCGGACTCCTCGGTGGCCTCGCGCAGCGCGGCGGCGGCGAGGCTCCGGTCGCCGGGCTCGCAGTGGCCGCCGAGCTGCACCCACCTGCCGATCTTGCGGTGCAGGCAGAGCAGCACCCGGCCGCCGTCCGGGTCGAGGACCAGCGCGCTGGCGGTGACGTGTCCGGGCCGGTGCGCGCGGCTCATCGCGACCGGCCCGGCGGCCAGCAGCGACAGGGTGCGGTCGCGGCTCGCGGCCGCGGCGGGGCTGGTCGCCGTCCAGCGGCTCAGCGTCGCGACGGCGTCGGCGTGCAGGTCGGCGTACGTGGTGGGGGAGGTGTCGGGCACCCGGACACTGTACGAGCGTCGCCTTCGTACCCTGGCCCGGTGACCCTGCGACTCGTCGAGTTCCTGGTGGCCGGCAACGAGGCCAGCGACCTGCTGCCGGTGCGCTCCGCCGCGCTGCTGCGCGCGTACGGCGCCCGGCGGGGCTTCTGGACGGTGCTGGACGAGGGGCCGGTGGAGCGGTGCCTGGCGCTGCTGCTGGAACGCGACGACGGCGAGTGGGTGGCGCACCACGTACCGGCCGACGCGGGCCGGGAGAACGGCCGCACCGAGGACGGTGAGGCGCTCGCCCACCACGACGGCTGGGTCTACGTCTTCGGCTCGCACTTCGGCTCGAAGGGTGGGCCGCTGCGGCCTCGCCGGGCGTTCGTGGCCCGGTTCTCCGAGGACGACGCGGTGACCGGGCCGCTCGCCGTGCGGGTGGTCCGCAACCGGTTCCGGCTGCACCGGGCGGTCAACGACGCGCTGGTGGCCGCCGCGCTGCCGCTGCTGCCGCCGGGCGAGACGGTGCGGCGACGGTTCATCGTGGAGACCCGGGCGCGGGGCGCGGCCCGGGCCAAGGGTTGGGTGACCCGCCTCGCCGAGGACGACCTGCCGCTCAACGTCGAGGCGGCGGCGTTCACCCCGACCGGCACGGTGCTGCTGGGCTTGCGTTTCCCGGTGACCGCCGCGGGTGAGCCGATCTACGTCGAGCTGGCCGGGGTGCCGGCGATGTTCGACGGCGACAGCCCGGCGACCTGGCCGCGGGCGCTCGGGGCGTACGCGCTGGGTGGGGTGACGCCGACCGGCGCGCTGGCCGGTTTCCGCGCGATCACGCCGGCCGGCGACGGCGGCTACGCGGCGGTGATCGGCTCGATCGACGCGCTGGGCAAGGGTTCGGTGCTGCTCGACGACCACCCGCACGGCGGCGACGTGACGTCGCGGCACGTGCGGTTCCACCACGGCGGCGGCGATTCCCGGGTGGGCGCCGACCTGGTGGCGGAGCTGGCGCCGTTCCACCACGTGGAAGGGCTGGCCGAGACGGCCGGGGGCTGGTGCTATGTCACCGACGAGGACCACCGGGTGGCGCTCTGGCTCGGATGAGCGGCGGCCGGACAGCACCCCTGCGGAACGAATCCGCAGACCCTCGTGGTGCTGTCCGGCCACGCCCGTCAGCCGGCGACCGGGTCGACACTGCGCCCCGGCGTCGGCGGGCAATCCAGAGTCTGCCGAACGCGACTTCCGGCGTCGAGGTCTTTCACGTCACGCTTAAAGATGGAGATTAGTGCCGGCGGGTAGAGTGCCAGGGGTGGCCGGCACCTCCGGCGTCCACCCGGGAGCGCTCCATGTTGAAGATCATTTTCTCGCGCGAGGACATTCTGCGGACCCGGGTCGCCCCGGCCGCCGATCCGCTCTGGGAACTGGTCCTCAGCCTGCACCTGCTCCAGGGCCGCAGCCGTGACCCGCTGTCGAACACCTGGCGTCGCGGCGTCGCCCGGGGCCTGCGGACCGACCCCGGCGCCGAACGCTACCGGCTGCTGCTCGCGCTCAACCCGCCGCGCGGCTACTTCCCCGACTTCCTCACCCCGTCCGCCAGCCGGGACGGGTTCGAGGCCGGGCTGGAAGCGGTCCGGGAGACCCCGCGCGGCATGCTGCGCCGCGACCTGACCGTCCTCGCCGCGGAGACCCCGCTGCCACCGGCGGCGACGACGCTCGCCGAGGGTGAACCCGAGGTGCTGCGTGACCTCACCGACACCATGGCGCGCTACAACTCGCTGGCGGTCACACCGTACTGGGCCCGGGTCCAGGCCGCCGTCGAGGCGGACCGGGCCCGTCGCGCCCGGGCCATGCTCGACGGTGGCGCCGAAGGGCTGCTCGCCAGCCTGAAGCCGGCGATGCGCTGGGCCGACGGGGTGCTCGAGGTGCTCGACTACCCGGACACCCGGGAACTGCACCTGGACGGCCGCGGCCTGCTGCTCGTGCCGTCGTTCTTCTGCTCCCGCACCCCGGTGGCGCTGCTCGACCCGAGCCTGCCCCCGGTGCTGGTCTACCCGGTCGACCGGCTCGGCGGTCTCACCCCCGAATCCGGTGGCGGGGAGATCGACGCCGCCCAACGGGAGGCGCTGGCCGCGCTGCTCGGCCGCACCCGCGCGGCCGTGCTCCAGGTCGCCGACGAGGGCTGCACCACCGGCGAGATGGCCCGGCGGCTGCACATCTCCGCCGCCGCGGCCAGCCAGCACACCACCGTGCTGCGCAACGCCGGGCTGCTGGTCAGCCACCGCGACCGCAACACCGTGCTGCACACGCTCACGCCGCTGGGGCGCGCGGTCCTCGACGCCTGACCCGGCCCGGTGACCGGTCAGATCGCCAGCGTGGCGCTCGCGGTGGTGCCGGCCGGCGGTGGCAGCAGCGTCGACTCGATGCCCTCGGCGGCCAGCGCGGTCCGCAGTCGTTGCAGGTCCGCGCCGAACCGGACCAGGTCCGCCCGGTCCACCGGGGTCGGCGCCGCGCCGAGCACCAGACCGGTCGCCGCGGCCGGCCACCCGGGCACGGTGGCGGCCAGTCCGGCGCGTACCTCCTCGTCGGTGACGTGGGTGAAGACGGTGCCCGGCGCGACCACCCCGGCGACCGTGGCGATCGCCCCGGCCACCGTCGCCGGTTCGGCCGGCGCGGGGCCGACGCCGTCGGCGACGGTGGCCGCCGCCCGCAGGCCGGCGGCGCGTGCCTCCGCCGTGCCCAGCGAGAAGAGGTCCAGCGAGGCGTCCCGCACCAGCGCCCGGGCGCCCTCGTCGTCGTCCCGGGGCGCGTCGAGATAACCGCGGACGACCGCGACCGGCACCTGGTCGCACTTGCCCTTGATCAGCTCACCGGCGCCGGCCAGCTCGTCGACCACGGCCATCTGGGTCAGGTGCAGCTCGTTGCCGTACGGGTCGACCTCGCCCCGGTGGTCCCGGATCGCCGGCATGCCGGCCACCCCGAGCGCCACGTCGGTGAGCCCGTTGCGCCACGGCCGGCCCATGGTGTCGCTGACGATGACCGCGACGTCCAGGCCGTACCGGTCGCGCAGCGCGGCCCGCAGCGCGCGGGCGGACGCGTCCGGGTCCACCGGCAGCAGCACCAACCGGGTCTTGTCCACGTTGGACGCGTCGATGCCGGCGGAGGCCATCACGAAACCGTGGTGGGTCTGCACGATCCGGGTCGCGCCCCGGGTGGCGACCACCCGGGCGGTCTCGCCGGCCAGCACCCGGTCCCGCTCGGCGAGGCGTTCCGGGCCGTCCGCCGGCACGTCGACCAGCCGGCCCTCCGCCTTCGACACGATCTTGCTGGTGACCACCAGCACGTCGCCGTCGCGCAGCCACCCCGCCGCGCCCGCGATCAGCGCCGCCAGGTCGTCGCCCTCGGTCACGTGGCCGATGCCCGGCACCGGCAGGATCTCCAGCCTCACGTCAACTCCAGCGCGGCGCGCACCATCGCGGCGGTCGCCGCGTCGTCGGTCATCCGCAGCGGCGCCGAGGCGACCGTCACGTCCGGGACCGTGGTCCCGGCGTCCTCCGGGGCGACCAGCCAGCCGTCGAGCAGCCCACCGGCCGCGCGGCCGCCGTAGAGGCGGCCCACCCCGGCCGCGCTGCACTCCACGCCGAGCACGGCCAGGCACCGGTCGGCCATGCCGCGTACCGGCGCGCCGCCGATGATCGGCGACACCCCGACGACCGGGGCCGGGCCGTCGGCCACCGCGTCGCGCAGGCCGGGCACGGCCAGCACCGGGGCGATGCTCACCACCGGGTTGCTCGGCGCGATCAGCACCACGTCCGCGGCGGCGATCGCCTCGACCACGCCGGGGGCGGGCTTCGCCGCGTCCGCGCCGACGAAGACGAACTGGTGCGTCGGTACGTCCGCCCGGTGGCGCACCCACCACTCCTGGAAGTGGATCGCCCGCCGCCCCTGGTCGTCCTCGACGACCGCGTGCGTCTCCAGGCGCTCGTCGGTCGCCGGCAGCAGGCGTACGCCGGGCTGCCAGCGGCTGGCCAGCGCCTCGGTGACCTGCGACAGCGGGTAGCCGGCGTTGAGCATCGTGGTGCGCACCAGATGGGTGGCGAGGTCCTTGTCGCCGAGACCGAACCAGCTCGGCTCCGCCCCGTACGCGGCCAGCTCGTCCTTCACCGTCCAGGTCTCGCCGACCCGGCCCCAGCCACGCTCCGGGTCGGCCCCGCCGCCGAGCGTGTAGAGCACGCTGTCCAGGTCGGGACAGACCTTCAGGCCGTGCAGCAGGAGATCGTCGCCGACGTTGACCACGGCGGTCACCTCGGCGCCCACCTCGCGGGCGTACGCCCGGACGCCGAGCAGGAAGCGGGCGCCCCCGATGCCGCCGGTCAGTACCACGATGCGCATGCCGTCCATCCTCGCGCACGGGCCGCCGTCGATCGCCCGGTGGCCGGAGAGACTAGGCTCACTTCGCCAACTGTCCGCTTTCGTCCCCTGGGGGAGTCCGTGACCAGCCCCGCCGAGCCCGCGTCCGGTGACGCCGCGCAGGCCAGCCAACTGACCAAACCGCTACGCGAACTGGCCGCGCTCGTCCTGCTCGGCGCGAACGCCGTCCTGCTCTTCGCCGCCCTGGTACGCCTGCTGGTGCCGACCGACGACTACAGCACGTTCAGCGGCCGCGCCGGGAGCGCCTTCTTCGCCTTCGTCGGGCTGGAGGCGACCGTCCTGCCGCTGCTGGCCGTCCTGCTCGCCACCCACATCCGCCCGGTGCTGCCGAAGGCGAAACTGATCACCCAGGTCGCGGTGCTCGAGTACCTGGTCTCCGCGATCTTCGGCGCGCTGACGTTCCTGGCCTGGCTGGTCGGCCGGCTCGCCGACGGCGAGGTGCTGGACGCCTTCCTCGGCCTGCTCACCCGGGTGGCCTGGCTGGCGATCTTCGCGGTCGCCGCGTACGTGGTGATCAAGATCTGGCGCACGCTCTACTACGTGCCGAAGCCCAAGCCGCAGCCCGGCGTCTACGGCCAGGCCCAGCCCGGCTGGCCGCAGCAGCCCGGTCAGCCCGGCGGCTACCCGGCTCCGGGCGGCTACCCGCCGGCCGGCGTGCCCCCGCAGACCGGCCCGGGCTACCCGCACGCGGGCGCGCCGGCGCAGCCCGGCTGGCCGCAGGCCGGCCCGTACGGCCAGCCGCAGTCGGCGCCGCCGTTCAACACCGCGCCGCCGCACGCCCCGCAGTCGGCCCCGCCGTTCGGCCCGCCGCAGCCCGGCGCGCAGTTCGGCGCCCCGCAGTCCGGCGGCGCGCCGTTCGACGCCCCGCCGTCCAGCGCCCCGCCGTTCAGCGGCTCCCAGCCGGGTGCGCCCCAGTTCGGCGCGCAGCCCGGCGCTCCCCAGTTCGGCTCGCAGGCCGGCACCTCCCAGTTCGGCGCTTCCCCGTCCGACGCTCCGCAGTCCGGCGCCCCGCAGTTCGGCGCCCCGCCGCCCGCGCCGCCGTTCGGCCAGCCGCCGTCGGCCGACCCGACCCAGGCGATCCCGCGCCAGTCCGCCGACCCGGGCCGGCCGGCGTCCCCGGCCGACGACGAGCGCACCCAGCGCTTCGACCGCGAGGACCCGAACCAGCCCCGGTGACCCCACCGGTCGCAGGTGTTAAGCGGGGCCCCCTCCTCTACCGAAGGCGTTAAGAGGGGGCCCCTCCTTACCCCCCGGAGGGGTGCATAGGCTGGGCCGATGGTTGATGCGAGTGTGCGGCGGGCGTTGGGCCGCGCCGCCACCGGCCGGGCGCTGAACGCGGACGAGGCGGCGGAGCTGCTCACCGCGCGCGGCGAGGCCCTCGACGAGTTGCTGCGGGTCGCCAGCGACATCCGCGACGCCGGGTTGCGGGAGGCCGGCCGCCCCGGCGTGGTGACGTACTCCAAGAAGGTCTTCGTGCCGCTCACCCGGCTCTGCCGGGACCGCTGCCACTACTGCACGTTCGCCACCGTGCCGCACCGGCTGCCCGCCGCCTACCTGGAACGCGACGAGGTGCTGGCGATCGCCCGCGAGGGCGCCGCGCAGGGCTGCAAGGAGGCGCTGTTCACGCTCGGCGACCGCCCCGAGGAGCGGTGGCCGGCCGCCCGTCGGTGGCTGGACGAGCGGGGCTACGACTCCACGCTCGACTACCTGCGCGCCTGCGCGGTGGCGGTGCTGGAGGAGACCGGCCTGCTGCCCCACCTCAACCCGGGCGTGCTCACCTGGTCGGAGTTGCAACGGCTCAAGCCGGTCGCGCCGAGCATGGGCATGATGCTGGAGACCACCGCGACCCGGCTCTGGTCGGAGCCGGGCGGCCCGCACTTCGGCTCACCGGACAAGGAGCCCGCGGTCCGGCTTCGGGTGCTCGACGACGCCGGCCGGGTCGGCGTGCCGTTCACCACCGGCATCCTGATCGGCATCGGCGAGACCGGCGCCGAACGGGTCGACGCGCTGTTCGCGATCCGCCGCACCATGCGGGAGTACGGCCACCTCCAAGAGGTGATCGTGCAGAACTTCCGCGCCAAGCCGGACACCGCGATGCGCGGCATGCCCGACGCGGAGCTGCACGACCTGGCCGCCACCGTGGCGGTGGCCCGGGTGCTGCTCGGCCCGCGGGCCCGCATCCAGGCGCCGCCGAACCTGATCGCCGGCGAGTACGACCTGCTGCTGCGCGCCGGCATCGACGACTGGGGCGGCGTCTCCCCGGTCACCCCGGACCACGTCAACCCGGAGCGGCCCTGGCCGCAGCTCGACGAGCTGGCCGCGCGTACCGCCGCCGCCGGGTTCACGCTGCGCGAGCGGTTGACCGTCTACCCCGAGTACGTGCGGGCCGGCGCCCCGTGGCTGGATCCGCGCCTGCTGCCGCACGTCACCGCGCTCGCCGACCCGGCCACCGGGCTGGCGGTCGAGGAGGCCCGTCCGGTGGGGCGGCCCTGGCAGGAGCCGGAGGAGGTCCACGGCGGCCGCACCGACCTGCACGCCACGATCGACGTGACCGGGCGGACGGAGGACCGGCGGGGCGACTTCGACAGCGTCTACGGCGACTGGTCCGAGGTGGCCGACAAGGTCAAGCGTCCGGTCGGCGTACCCGGGACCGGCGGCGCGGACGGCGACCTGCGCGCGGGGCTGAGCCTGGCGGCGCAGGACCCGGGCGCGTTGCTGGCGCCGGCGCACGAGGCGCAGGCGCTGGCGTTGTTCGGCGCGGACGGGCCGGCGCTGGACGAGCTGTGCCGGATCGCCGACGACGCGCGCCGCGACGCGGTCGGCGACGACGTGACCTACGTGGTCAACCGGAACATCAACTTCACCAACGTCTGCTACGTGGGCTGCCGGTTCTGCGCGTTCGCCCAGCGGGAGAGCGACGCGGACGCGTTCCGACTGTCGCTGTCGCAGGTGGCCGACCGGGCCGAGGAGGCGTGGGCGGCGGGCGCCAGCGAGGTCTGCCTCCAGGGCGGCATCGACCCGAAGATGCCGGTGACCGGGTACGCCGACATCGTCCGCGCGATCAAGGCGCGGGTGCCGGGGATGCACGTGCACGCGTTCTCCCCGATGGAGATCGTCACCGCGGCGGCGAAGGCCGGCGTGCCGGTGCGCGAGTGGCTGGGCATGCTGCGCGAGGCGGGCCTGGACACCATCCCGGGCACCGCCGCCGAGATCCTCGACGACGACGTGCGCTGGGTGCTCACCAAGGGCAAACTTCCGGCCGCCGCCTGGGTCGACGTGGTCAGCACGGCCCACGAGCTGGGCATCCGGTCCAGCTCCACGATGATGTACGGCCACGTCGACCATCCCGGCCAGTGGTTGGCCCACTTCCGGGTGCTGGCCGGGGTGCAGGACCGTACCGGCGGCTTCACCGAGTTCGTGGCGTTGCCGTTCGTGCACACCAACGCGCCGATCTACCTGGCCGGCATCGCCCGGCCGGGGCCGACCTGGCGGGAGAACCGGGTGGTGCACGCGATGGCCCGGTTGCTGCTGCACGGCCGGATCGACAACATCCAGTGCTCCTGGGTGAAGCTCGGCGACACCGGCACGGTGGAGATGCTGCGCGGCGGCTGCAACGATCTCGGCGGCACGCTGATGGAGGAGACCATCTCCCGGATGGCCGGCTCGGGCAACGGCTCGGCCCGCACCGAGGAGCAGTTGCGGGCCATCGCGACCGCGGCCGGGCGACCGTTCCGCAAGCGGACGACCGCGTACGGTCACGCCGGCGCCTGACGTCGAACCTTTTTCCGCGCCGCGCCGTACCTGTGGATGCCGGCGGCGGTTGCGGCGAGGACCGCCGCCGGTGACCCCAGCCCGGGGACCCGGCGGCGTCCGGGTGCCCGCCCCCCGCGGCGCTGCGGCGCCGGTTGCGGAAAGGTTGCCGATGAGCACTGACGAGACCACCGACGCGCCGAGGCGGCGGGCCTGGCCGCGGTTGACCCGCCGGCAGACGTTGACCGCCGCGGCGAGCGCCACCCTCGGCGCGGCCGCGCTGGCCGTGCCGGGCCTGTCCGCCGCGCAGAACGCCCCGTCCGCGAGCCGGCGCGACGAGCCGATCGTGGTGCACCTCCGCGACGCCGCCACCGGCACGATGGACGTCTTCGTCGGCACGACCCGGGTCGAGGTGCGCGACCGCGGCCTGGCCGACCGCCTGGTGCGCGCCGCCCGCCGCTGAGCCCCGCCCCCTTCCGGCGCGGGCCCCGACGCCGGCCCGACTCACGTCCCCCCGACGAAGGTGTGGTTCCGCCATGTCCTCTCACCGCGAGGCCCCGGAGATCGCCAAGGATCCGGTCGCCGACAGCTCCGACCTGTACGCGTTCGTCAGCCCGACCCGGCCGGACACGGTCACGTTGATCGCCAACTACGTGCCGGTGCAGCTTCCGTCCGGCGGCCCCAACTTCTTCGAGTTCGGCGACGACGTCCGGTACGAGATCCACGTCGACAACGACGGCGACGGTTACCCGGACGTCACCTATCGGTTCGAATTCACCACCGAGATCACGAACCAGAACAGCTTTCTCTACAACACCGGGGCGATCGAGTCGCTGGACAGCAAGAACTGGAACCGGCGCCAGTTCTACCGGCTGACCCGGGTGGCGGACGGCCGCGAGCACGTGCTGGCCACGAAGCTGCCCTGCCCGCCGTGCAACGTGGGTCCGCTGTCCACGCCGAACTACCAGAACCTGGTGAAGCAGGCGACGTTCAAGCTGTCGACCGGTGAGAAGGTGTTCGCCGGCCAGCGCGCCGACGGCTTCTTCGTGGACCTGGGCGCGGTGTTCGACCTGGGCACGCTGCGGCCGTTCCAGCAGTTGCACGTGGCCGGCAAGAAGCTGTTCAAGACCGAGGGCGAGCCGGTCAACGCGCTGGACCGGTTGAACGTGCACAGCATCGCGATCCAGGTGCCGCTGGCCAAGGTGCGCCGTAAGTCCAGCCGGTACGGCTACGCCGACCGCGCGTCGACCATCGGCGTCTGGACCAGCGCGTCCCGCCAGCAGGTCCGGGTGCTCGGCGACCGGGTGTCGAAGGACGTCACCACCGGCCCGTTCACGCAGGTGTCGCGGCTCGGCAACCCGTTGTTCAACGAGGTGATCGTGCCGATGTCCAAGAAGGACCTGTGGAACACGCTGCCGCCGTCGGAGGACAAGCGGTTCGCCGGGTTCGTCGAGCGGCCCGAACTGGCCGCGTTGCTGCCGGTGCTCTACCCGGGTGTGTTCCCGAGCCTGGAGGCGTTGAACAAGGCGAAGAAGCCGCGCGCGGACCTGGTGGCGATCCTGCTCACCGGCGTGCCGGCCGGGCTGATCGACGGCTTCGCGAACACCACCGGCGACACGCAGGCCGACATGCTGCGGCTGAACACGGCGATCCGGCCCAGCGCCAAACCGGACCGGTTCGGCGTGCTCGGCGGCGACCTGGCCGGCTTCCCGAACGGCCGGCGGGTCGGCGACGACGTGGTGACCATCGCGCTGCGGGCGATCGCCGGGCTCACCGTGCCGCTGGTGGACAAGACGTTCAAGCCGGACGCCGCGGCGGCGGCCGTCACGCCGGGGCTGGACGCGGGTGACGTGACCGCGCCGTTCCTCGCCGACTTCCCGTTCCTCGGCACCCCGTACGACGGGTTCAACAACCCGCCGGCGAAGAAGTCCTGACGGGAGCGCGCCATGCATCGACACCAGCATCACGATCTCGGCCCGTCGTACCGGGGCACGGTCATGCTCGACCTAGGCGGCGACACCGGTGCGCTGATCATCCACACCGGTCGGGAGCTGCACGGACGGGAGATCGAGATCAGCCGCGCGGATCGGGACGGGCCACGTACCCACTCGGCGGTACGCGAGCGGCACGTCCTGGACGGCGTCTTCCACAGTGCCGTCTACCCGGATCTGGAGGCGGGTGTGTATACCGTCTGGTGGGACGATGACACGCCGGCCGGCGCGATCTCCGTCACCGGCGGGTCGATCGCCGAATTCGTCTGGCCGACCAGCTCACCGTCGCGAAACGACTGACCGGCGACTCCGCCGACCTGCGCGCCCCGTCCACATGGTGGACGGGGCGCGATCGGCGTTGATCGCCTTGGCAGGCGGTACCCAGCCGGGCACGTTACCCTTTGCCCCACCATTTGTGATCTTGGACGACGGCCGGCGGGGGCGCCCGGCCGGCCCACCCGGTGTCGCGCCACGGCAGAAAACTTGGGGCAACTCGCCGGGGAGGGCGTTACTCGTCCGGGGTCTGAATCGATAGGGCAGGTTGCGAGGCTAGGGGCGGCCACGGCGGTTGTCCCGGACGTGTCGGGAGGGCGACTCCATTATCAAGTTTGGCTTGACGGCGCACGCATTACACGCGTGTAATTTGAATGGGGTTGTTCGCACGGAAGCGCACCAATTGGGCCCGTACGAACAGGCACGCCTTTCGCGTGGGGGGTTGCAGCGGCGAATGACGCCGGTGCGCGACAAGGAGGCAATCGATGGACGGCCAGCTCGAGGTGGCCGACCTGCTCGGGAACGCGCCGGAGTGGCAGGAGCGGGCGCTCTGCTCGCAGACCGACCCGGAGGCGTTCTTTCCCGAGAAGGGCGGCTCGACCCGCGAGGCGAAGCGCATCTGCTCGCGGTGTGAAGTGAAGACGGAATGTCTGGAGTACGCGCTCGGCCACGATGAGCGGTTCGGCATCTGGGGCGGCCTCTCCGAACGGGAGCGGCGCAAGCTCAAGCGGCGGGTCGCCGCCTGAGGAGCGTACGGGCCGGGCGGTGGGGGCCGCCCGGGTCCGTAGGTCGGGCGCGACGTGCGGCGCTCAGGCCAGTTCGTCGGGGTCGACCCCGAGCAGGTTCGCCACCTGCTCGATGATCACGTCGTGCACGAGATCCGCCAGGTCCTCCCGGTCCATCGCGCGGAACTCCAGCGGCCGCCGGTAGAGCACGATGCGCGGCGGCACCTCCTGGCGGCCCGGGCGACCGGGCAGGAGGCGGGCGAGCGGCACCTCGCCGTCCTCCAGCACGTCGGAGTCGTAGACGTTCAGGTCCGGCGGGACGTCCTCGACCGCGAACTCCACCCCGGCCAGCTCCTTGGCGAACCGGCGTTCCAGCGTCTCCACGGTGTCGAGCACCAGGTCGTCGAAGACCTCGGCCTTGGTCCGGGCCAGCGGCACGGTGGCCGGCACCAGCCGCCCGCGCAGCCCCCGACCGTGCCGGTCGCGGTGGGTGCGCCGGCCGGAGCCGGGGCGGCGGTTCTGCGGGCTCGTCATGACGGACAGGGTAGCCCGGTGGCCCGGCCCGGCCGCCGTGGCGCGGCACCCCGGCGCGCCGGTGCGCCGATCGGGCGAATTGTGATCACCATGACGGGCGTGTCGTAACGCGAAGCGGTGCGCCGGACCCGGTAATGGGGATACCCTGCCGCACGTGAGGTCACCACGGCGCTGCTCCCGTAACGGCTGCCCCCGGCAAGCGGTCGCCACATTGACCTATGTCTACAACGAGTCGACAGCGGTGGTCGGCCCGCTCGCGGCGTTCGCCGAACCGCACACGTACGACCTGTGTGAGCAGCACGCGCGCAGCCTGACCGCCCCGCGCGGCTGGGACGTGGTGCGGCACGAGGGCGAGTTCGAGCCGCCGCCGCCCACCACCGACGACCTGGTCGCGCTGGCCGAGGCGGTCCGCGAGGCCGCCCGCCCGGCCCCGCCGCGCCCGCCCGAGGACCCCCAGTCCCGCCCCCAGGCCCAGCCCCCGCACCAGCAGGGCCGCCGGGGCCACCTCCGGGTGATCCCCCCCAACCACTGACCGGCGGTCAGTGGCCCAGGAAACGGGTGAAGAGGGCCGCTCGGCGGGACGGGCGGTCGGTGCGGTGCTCGGCGGCGTCGGCGGAGGACATCACCTTCAGGCCGGCGTTGATCGCCAGCCAGCGCAGCGGCTCCGGCTCCCAGCGCGGGGAGCGGTGCCCGACCCAGGGCAGCGCGGTCAGGTCGCTCTCCACGCCCCGGATCAGGTCGGCGAGCGTACGTCCGGCGAGGTTGCTGGTGCCGACCCCGTCGCCGACGTACCCGCCGGCCCAGGCCAGCCCGGTGGCCCGGTCCAGCCCCACCGAGGCGGCCCAGTCCCGGGCCACGCCGAGCGGACCGCCCCAGGTGTGCGTGACCGGCGGCTCCGGCCCGAGCACCGGGAACAGCTCGCCGAGCGCCCGGCGCAACGCCGCGAACACCCGGGGCTCCCGGTCGAAGCCGGGGCGCACCCGGGAGCCGTAGTGGTAGGGCGCGCCCCGGCCGCCGAACGCGAGCCGGTCGTCGGCGGTGCGCTGGCCGTAGACGATGACGTGCCGGTGGTCGGCGAACGTCTCCCGCCCGGCCAGCCCGATCCGGGCCCAGGTCTCCGCGGGCAGCGGTGGGGTGGCCACCATCAGCGAGTAGACCGGCGCCACCGCTCGCCGGTGCCCGGGTAGCGCCGGCGTGAAGCCCTCGGTCGCCCGGACCACCACCGGCGCCCGGACCACGCCCGCCGGGGTCACCGCCGCGCCCGGCCGCAGCGCGGTCACCGCGGTGCGTTCGAAGACGTGTACGCCCCGGCGTTCCACCGCCCGGGCCAGGCCGCGGACCAGCTTCGCCGGGTGCACGGCCGCGCAGTGCGGGGTGTACGTGCCGCCGCGTACCCCGTCGGCGGCGCACCGGGCGGTGGCCTCGGCGGCGTCGAGCAGCACCAGGTCGTCGTCGGTCAGCCCGTAGGCGCGGGCCTCAGCCACCGCGGCCCGGGCCCGGTCGAGTTGCGCCCGCGAGCGGGCGAGCAGCACCGTGCCGCCGGCCCGCCAGTCGCAGTCGACGCCCTCCGCCGCGATCACCCGGCCGACCTCGCCGACGGTGGCGTGCATGGCCCGCTGCATGGCGAGCGCCCGGTCCCGCCCGTGCCGGCGGGCCAGCGCCGGCAGCGAGGTGGGGAACAGCGCCGAGCACCAGCCGCCGTTGCGGCCGGAGGCGCCGTACCCGGCGATCTCCCGCTCCAGCACCACGATCCGCAACGTCGGATCGGCCTCGGCCAGGTAGTAGGCCGTCCACAGCCCGGTGTACCCGGCGCCCACGATCGCCACGTCGGCGTCCGTGTCGCCGGGCAACCCGGCCCGTGGGGTCAGCGGCTCGTCCAGGTCGGACAGCCAGTAGGACAGGTCCCGGTAGCGCACGGTCTACAGCCGCGACCACGCCTCGGTGAGCACGACCCGCAGGATCTGCTCGATCTCGTCGAACTGCTGCTGCTCGGCGATCAGCGGCGGGGCGAGCTGCACCACCGGGTCGCCCCGGTCGTCGGCCCGGCAGTAGAGCCCGGCGGCGAACAGCGCGGTGGAGAGGAAGCCGCGCAGCAACCGCTCGGACTCCGCCTCGTCGAACGTCTCCCGGGTCGCCTTGTCCTTGACCAGCTCGATGCCGTAGAAGTAGCCGTCGCCCCGCACGTCGCCGACGATCGGCAGGTCGGTCAGCTTCTCCAGGGTGGACCGGAACGCGTCCTCGTTGGCCCGGACGTGCCCGACCAGGTCCTCCCGCGCGAACACCTCCAGGTTGGCCAGCGCCACCGCGCAGGAGACCGGGTGCCCGCCGAACGTCACGCCGTGGGCGAACATGCCGGTCTCGGTGAGGAACGGCTCCATCAGGCGCTCGCTGGCGATCATCGCGCCGAGCGGGGCGTAGCCGGAGGTGATGCCCTTGGCGGTGGTGATGATGTCCGGCTGGTAGCCGTAGCGGGTGGCGCCGAAGTATTCGCCGAGCCGGCCCCAGGAGCAGATCACCTCGTCGCTGACCAGCAGCACGTCGTACGCGTCGCAGATCTCGCGGACCCGCGCGAAGTAGCCGGGCGGGGGCGGGAAGCAGCCGCCGGAGTTCTGCACCGGCTCCAGGAACACCGCCGCGACCGTGTCCGGCCCCTCCCGCTCGATCGCCCGGCCGATCTCCTCGGCGGCCCACCGGCCGAACGCCTCCGGGTCGTCGCCGTGCTCCGGGGCCCGGTAGAAGTTGGTGTTCGGCACCTTGATGCCGCCGGGCACCAGCGGCTCGAAGTCGCTCTTGATGCCGGGCAGCCCGGTGATCGACAGCGCCCCCATCGAGGTGCCGTGGTAGGCGATGTAGCGGCTGACCACCTTGTACTTGTTGGGCTGGCCGGTGCGCTTGAAGTAGGCCCGGGCCAGCTTCCACGCCGCCTCGACGGCCTCCGAGCCGCCGGTGGTGAAGAAGACCCGGTTCAGGTCGCCCGGGGTGAGAGCGGCGATCCGCTCGGCCAGCTCCACGGCGGTCGGGTGGGCGTAGGACCAGAGCGGGAAGTACGCCAGCTCGCCGGCCTGCTTCGCGGCGGCCTCGGCCAGCTCGGTCCGGCCGTGGCCGGCGTTCACCACGAAGAGCCCGGCGAGCCCGTCGAGGTAGCGGCGGCCCTGCGCGTCCCAGATGTACGCGCCCTCGCCGCGCACGATGGTCGGGACCTCGCCGGCGGAGTAGCTGGCCATCCGGGTGAAGTGCATCCAGAGGTGGTCGGTGGCGTTGGCCATGTCAGCCCCATCGGGTCGCGGGCCGGTCCGGGGTGACACCGGCCGCTCTGCCCACGGTTATCCCACAGTCGTTGCTGATAACGCAAGTATCTTCGGTCGAAGGCAACGGATTCAGCGATCGGCGTTTACATAAACGACGGATTTCGCGGCTCCTGCGGTAGGTCCGGCCAGGCGGGTAGGTAGGGGCGGGACTCCTTTCGAGCTGAGTCGTTGGTGATATCGCGCACTCGGCTCGGCCCCGCCCGGGCCCCGCCCCGGTCCCGGCTCGGCCCCGACCCCGCCCGGGCCCCGCCCCGGTCCCGCCCGGGCCCCGCCCCGGTCCCGCCCAGGCCCCGCCCCGGTCCCGCCCGGGCCCCGCCCCGGACCAACGTCGTGATCGTCGGCCGCGCCGAGTGGCAGGCCCCACCTCGGCCCGCTGCTCCGCATCCTGCTGCTCGCTCCTGCTACCCGGCCCGGCGTCGGAGCCCGACCGCCGCCGGGCCGCCGCGTGGATCGCAATTCCCGCCACCTCGCGTTCCCAGGCCCTGAGTCGTATGCGATATCAGCTCGAAAGGCGCTCCCCGGGAGGACTTCGACCTCGGCTGGTGAGGACACCTCCGGGGCCTTTCCGGGGAATCGGGCGCCCATCTTCGATGTCGGCAAGAGGTTCGGGCGCGACACGCCGGGTGAGTGCGGACATCGATACGGAGCGTCGCTACGGTGCCGCCCATGGGTGACCGGACGGGAGGCGCGGATGGCGAACGAGGTGCTGCGGGTGGCGATGGCGGAGAAGGGCGAGACCTCCGAGTCGCTCGCCGCGAAGGTCCGGGTCGACCCGAAGACGGCGGCGCGCTGGCTGGCGGCCGGCCGCATCCCGCATCCGCAGACCCGGGTCGCGGTCGCCGAGGTGTTGGGCCGCGCGGTCGCCGAGTTGTGGCCGGAGCCGTTCCGCCGCCGCGACCTGCCGTGGTTCCGCCCGTGGGTCGAGCTGGAGCAGGACGCCACCAGCTTTCGGTGGTACGAGCCGCTGCTCGTGCCGGGCCTGCTCCAGACCGAGGGGTACGCCCACGCCGTGTTGAGCACGGGCGCGTTGTTCGCGCCCGCCGTGGTGGACGAGATCGTGGCGGGCCGGATCGCGCGTCAGCGCGTCCTCGACCGGGACGACCCGCCGCAACTCGTCGCGGTGATCGACGAGGTGGTGCTGCGCCGGCCGGTCGGCGACCGGTCGGTGATGGTCGGGCAGCTCGGGCATCTCGCGGCGGTCGCCGGGCGGGAGCACGTCCAGGTCCGGGTGATCCCGGCCGACGGTCCGTGGCACACCGGGCTGGCCGGCCCGTTCGTGCTGGGCCGGCTGCCCGACGGGACGGAATTGGCGTATCTCGACAATCAGCTCCGCGGTCAGGTCGTGACCGATCCGGTCGACGTCGCTAGCCTGGGCCGAAGGTGGGAGAGCGTGACCGGCGAGGCGCTTACCCAGCGGCGCTCGATCGAGCTGATCAGGGGAGTGGCGGAGACATGGACATGACCGGCGCCCGCTGGCGTACCGCGACCCGCAGCAGCAACAACGGCGGCGCCTGTGTCGAGGTGGCCGACAACCTGCCCGGCCGGGTGCTGGTCCGCGACAGCAAGGACCGCGCCGGCGGCACGCTCAGCTTCACCCCGACCGCCTGGCGGGCCTTCGTCGGCCAGGCTCAGGCGGTGCCCCAGCTGTAGGTCTGCTTGCGCAGCTTCAGGTAGACGAACGCCTCGGTGGAGAGCACCCCGGGCACCCCGCGCAGCTTCTGCAGGATCTCCAGCAGGTGCGCGTCGTTGCGGCAGACCACCTCGGCCAGCAGGTCGAACGAGCCGGCGGTGATCACCACGTAGTCGATCTCCTCGAACTCGGCCAGCCGGTCGGCCACCGGTTCCAGGTCGCCGTCGGTGCGCAGCCCGATCATGGCCTGGCGGGGGAAGCCGAGCTGGAGCGGATCGGTCACCGCGACGATCTGCATCACCCCGGCGTCGAGCAGGCGCTGCACCCGCTGGCGGACCGCCGCCTCGGACAGGCCGACCGCCTTGCCGATGCTCGCGTACGGGCGCCGGCCGTCCTCCTGGAGCTGCTCGATGATCTGCTTGGCCACGTCGTCGAGCAGAGCGTGATTGGCGCCTTCACGCACGGTCACCCGGCGGTTGCCGTTGCCGTTCTCCAGTTGCCGGTTGGCCATCGCCGCTCCCCATGTCCGATTCTCTGTGCCGAGCGTAGTGCCCGGGCGCAGTCTGGCGTATTTCGTGGCTCATCGCTATTCCCGCAACGGAATCCCTTGTGAGGGAGGGTTTCTCATGTCAGGATCAGTGCCCCATCGCCACCGACCCTCCCGCCGGCGAGCCACCCCCGTCCTGCCGCCGACGATGCCCCCAAGGAGTCGTCACATGCGTAGTCCCCTCCGGACACTCACTCGGCGTGGTCTGCTCTCCGGGACCCTCGGCTCGGCCGCGCTGCTCGCCACCGCGGGCACGCTCGCCGGCTGCGGCACCAAGGGCGCCCAGCAGACCGAGGCCGGGTGCAAGAGCGAGGACCTGTCCGCCACCGAGAAGAAGCTCGCGTTCTCGAACTGGCCGCAGTACATGGACACCGACGAGAAGGACGCGGCCAAGCGCCCCACCCTGGACGCGTTCGTCGCCGCCTCCGGCATCCAGGTGACCTACACCGAGGACGTCAACGACAACAACGAGTTCTTCGGCAAGGTGCAGAACCAGCTCGCCGGCTGCCAGAGCACCGGCCGCGACATCATGGTGCTGACCGATTGGATGGCCGCCCGGATGATCCGGCTCGGCTGGGTCCAGAAGCTGGACAAGGCGAAGATTCCCAACGTCGAGGCCAACCTGCTGCCGTCGCTGCGTGGCCGCTCCTTCGACAAGGACACCCAGCTCGCCGTCCCCTGGCAGTCCGGCCTCGCCGGGCTGGCCTACAACGCCAAGGTGACCAAGGAGATCCGCACCGTCGACGAGCTGCTCACCCGCCCCGACCTCAAGGGCAAGGTGACCGCGCTGTCGGAGATGCGCGACACCATGGGCCTGCTGATCCAGGCCGGCGGCCACGACCCGGCGAACTTCACCCCGGCCCAGTTCGACGACGCGTTGAACAAGCTCAAGAAGGCGGTGGACAGCAAGCAGATCCGCCGCTTCACCGGCAACGACTACGCCCCCGACCTGGCCAAGGGCGACATCGCCGCGTGCATCGGCTGGTCCGGCGACGTGATCCAGCTCGGCTTCGAGGACGAGAAGATCAAGTTCGTGGTGCCCGAGTCGGGCGTCATGCTCTGGTCGGACAACATGCTCGTGCCGAACAAGGCCACCCACCGGGCCAACGCCGAGGCGCTGATGAACCACTACTACGACCCGGCGGTGGCCGCGAAGCTCGCCGCGTTCGTCAACTACATCTGCCCCGTGCAGGGCGCGCAGGCCGAGATGGAGAAGATCGACCCGGACCTGGCGAAGAACCCGCTGATCTTCCCGGACGACGCGATCCTGGCGAAGTCGAAGGTCTTCATGGCGCTGGACGAGCAGCGCGAGAAGGAGTACGAGGCCAAGTTCCAGCAGGTCATCGGGGCGTGAGGCAGATGGCGCAGGAAGCACCGGCCGGCGATCTGCGACTGGTCGACGTCACCAAGCGGTTCGGCGTCTTCACCGCCGTGGACGACCTCAGCCTCACCGTCGCCCAGGGCACGTTCTTCGCGCTGCTCGGCGCGTCCGGCTGCGGCAAGACCACCACGCTGCGGATGATCGCCGGGCTGGAGGAACCGACGAGCGGTCGGGTCCTGCTCGGCGACCGGGACATCACCGGGCTGCGGCCGTACAAGCGGCCGGTCAACACCGTGTTCCAGAGCTACGCGCTCTTTCCGCACCTCGACATCCACGAGAACGTGGCCTTCGGGCTGCGCCGCCGAGGCATCCGCAAGGTGGGCGAGCAGGTCGAGCGGATGCTCGCGCTGGTCCAGCTCGAAGGGTACGGCCGGCGCCGGCCGGCCCAGCTCTCCGGCGGCCAGCAGCAGCGCGTGGCGCTCGCCCGGGCGCTCATCAACCACCCGCAGATGCTGCTGCTCGACGAGCCGCTCGGCGCGCTCGACCTGAAGCTGCGCCGGCAGATGCAGATCGAGCTGAAGCGGATCCAGGCTGAGGTCGGCATCACCTTCCTGCACGTCACGCACGACCAGGAAGAGGCGATGTGGATGGCGGACACGGTCGCGGTGATGAACGCCGGGCGGATCGAACAGCTCGGCGCGCCCGCCGACATCTACGAGTACCCGGCCAGCCCGTTCGTGGCGAACTTCCTCGGCCAGTCCAACCTCGTCGAGGCCGAGGTGGTCGGCCGGGACGCGGACGACCTGCTGGTCACCGGCCACGGCAACCGGTTCGCCGCGCCGCTCGGGCGGGCCCGCTCCCGGCAGGGACCGGTCTGGCTCGGCGTACGGCCGGAGAAGCTGCACCTGGTCGCCGCGCGCGCCGACGTGCCGGACGGCCGCAACGCGATCAGCGGCGTGCTCACCGACATCTGCTACGCCGGCGTGAGCACCGAGTTCCTGCTCCGCACCGCCTGGGGGCAGGAGATGTCGGTGTTCACCGCCAACAGCGAACCGGACGCCCGGCTGGTGCCCGGCGCCGAGGTCACCGCCCACTGGCACCCCCGGCACTCCTTCGTGCTGGCCCGTGACGACTCCGCCCGCGACGCAGCCGACGGCAGCGCCACCCGGCCCGGTGCCACCGGCGGCGGCCGAGCGGACGGCGGCCCGGCGGACGGTGGTGTCGGCGCGCCGCAGCGTCTGGAAACCGCGACATGACGGCGCTGGCCCACCTCGGCGGGGCGTCGCCCACCACGCCTGCCGCGCCCGCGTCCGACCGGAGGCGGCGACACCGCCTCCTGCCGTACCTGCTGCTGCTGCCGGGCGCGGCCTGGCTGCTGGTCTTCTTCGCGCTGCCGCTGCTGCAACTCGCCGCGGCGAGCCTCTACGACCCGGCCGGCTCGCTCTCCACCGGGTACGCGATGACCTGGGCGGTCGGCAACTACCCCGACGCGTTGCAGGCGTACTGGCCGCAGTTCGTCAGGTCCTTCCTCTACTCGGCGATCGCGCTCGTGCTCGCGTTGCTGATGGGCTACCCGCTGGCGTACGCGATCGCGCAGAAGGCCGGCCGCTGGAAGAACCTGCTGCTGGTGGCCGTGGTCGCGCCGATGTTCACCAGCTTCCTGGTGCGCACGCTGGCCTGGAAGACGATCCTGTCGGACAACGGCGCGCTGGTCGGGCTGCTGCGCGACGTGCACCTGCTCGGCCCGGACGGCCGGCTGCTGGCCACCCCGGTCGCCGTGGTGCTCGGCCTGACGTACAACTTCCTGCCGTTCCTGGTGCTGCCGCTGTACGCGAGCCTGGAGCGGCTCGACCCCCGGCTGCTGGAGGCGGCGAGCGACCTCTACGCGAGCCCGCTGCGCGCGTTCGGCCGGGTCACCCTGCCGCTGTCGATGCCCGGCCTGATCGCCGGCACGCTGCTCTTCTTCATCCCGGCCACCGGCGACTACATCAACGCCGAGCTGCTCGGCACCCCGAGCGAATACATGATCGGCAACGTCATCGACTCGGCGTTCCTGGTCCGCCTCGACTACCCGCAGGGCGCGGCGCTGTCGTTCCTGCTGATGGCCGCGATCCTGGCGATCGTCTTCGTCTACCTGCGCCGGGCCGGCACGGAGGAGGTGCTCTGATGAGACTCAGGCGCTGGCTCGCCGACCGGTGGGTGATGGGCGTGGCCCTGCTCGTCCTCGGCTACCTGACGCTGCCGATCCTGGTGGTCGCCGGGCTCTCCTTCAACCGGCCGACCAGCCGGCTCTCCTACGACTTCAACGAGTTCACGCTGGACAACTGGGCCCGGCCCTGCGCCACCGCCGACATGTGCGACGCGGTGGTGCGCAGCATGGAGATCGGCCTGATCGCCACCGTGGTCTCCACCGTGCTCGGCACGCTGATGGCGTTCGCGCTGGTCCGGCACGGCTTCCGTGGCCGGTCCGGGATCAACGGCCTGATCTTCCTGCCGATGGCCACCCCGGAACTGGTGATGGGCACCTCGCTGCTCGCCCTCTTCGTCGCCGCCGGCGTGCCGCAGGGCTTCTGGACGATCGTCATCGCGCACGTGATGTTCTGCGTGTCGTTCGTGGTGGTCACCGTCAAGGCCCGGCTCGCCGGCATGGACCGGCGGCTGGAGGAGGCCGCGATGGACCTCTACGCCAGCGAGTGGCAGACGTTCCGCCGGATCACGCTGCCGCTGGTGCTGCCCGGCATCGTCGCCGCCGCGCTGCTCGCCTTCTCGCTCAGCTTCGACGACTTCATCATCACCAACTTCAACGCCGGCACCACCGTCACGTTCCCGATGTACGTCTGGGGCGCCGCCCAGCGGGGCATCCCGCCGCAGGTCAACGTCATCGGCACGGCCATGTTCGTGATCGCGCTGCTGCTGGTCGGGGTCAGCTCGCTGCGCGGCCGGCGCACCCGACGGGCCGCCCTCGCGGTGATCGCCACCCCGGCGGGGAAGCCATGACCCTCCCGCATACCGGCCGGGCGCTGGCCGACGCCGCGCCCGTCCCGTACTGGCTGGACCGTCCGGAGCGCCCCGACCCACTGCCGCCGCTGACCGGCGCCCACACCGCCGACCTGCTCGTGGTCGGCGGCGGGTACGCCGGGCTGTGGACCGCGCTGCTGGCCAAGGAGGCCGACCCGGACCGCGACGTGCTCTTGGTCGACGCCGGCACCTGCGGCTGGGCGGCGTCCGGGCGCAACGGCGGGTTCTGCGCCGCCTCGCTCACCCACGGGCTGGCCAACGGCGTCGACCGGTTCCCCGGCGAGGTCGGCGAGCTGGAACGGCTCGGCCGGGAGAACCTGGACGCCATCGCCGCCACCGTCGCGCGGCACGGCATCGACTGCGACTTCACCCGCACCGGGGAACTGGCGGTGGCCGTCGAGCCGTACCAGCTCGACGGGCTCGCCGCCGACGCGGAGCTGAGCCGCCGGTACGGCCGCGACGTGCGCCTGCTCGACCGCGACGAGGTACGCGCCGAGGTGGCCTCGCCGACGTACCTCGGTGGGCTCTGGGACGTCGACCGGACGGCGCTGCTCGACCCCGCGAAGCTCGCCTGGGGACTGCGCCGGGCCGCGCTCGGCCTCGGCGTGCGGATCCACGAGCACACCCGGGTCACCGGGCTGGCCGCCGACGGCGCCGCGCTGCGCGCGACCACGGCCGGCGGCGCGGACGCCGTGCCCGGCTCGGTGCGGGCCGCCCGGGTGGCGCTGGCCACCAACGCGTTCCCGCCGCTGCTGCGCCGGCTGCGGGCCTGGACCGTGCCGGTCTACGACTACGCGCTGACGACCGAGCCGCTGACCGCCGCGCAGCGGGACGCGATCGGCTGGCGCAACGGGCAGGGGCTGGCGGACACCGGCAACCAGTTCCACTACTACCGGCTCACCGCCGACGGGCGGATCCTGTTCGGCGGCTACGACGCGGTCTACCACTACGGCAACCGGGTGGCCCCGGCGCTGGAGCAGCGGGAGGCCACGTTCCGCACCCTGGCCGCGCACTTCTTCACCACGTTCCCGCAACTGGAGGGGTTGCGGTTCAGCCACCGCTGGGGCGGGGTGATCGACACCTGCACCCGGTTCTGCGCGTTCTTCGACACCGCCCACTCCGGCCGGCTGGCGTACGCGGCCGGCTACACCGGGCTCGGCGTCGGGGCGACCCGGTTCGCCGCGCGCGTGACGCTCGACCTGCTCGCCGGCGCGGACACCCCGCTGACCCGGCTCGACCTGGTGCGCCGCAAGCCACTGCCGTTCCCGCCGGAGCCGTTCCGGGCCGCCGGCATCAACCTCACCCGCTGGTCGCTCGCCCGCGCCGACGCGCGGGGCGGGCGGCGCAACCTCTGGCTCCGTACTCTCGACCGCTCTGGACTGGGGTTCGACTCCTGATGCGTATCCTGCTCGTCGGCGCCGGTGGCGTCGGCTCCGCCGCCGTATCCATCGCCGCCCGCCGTACCTTCTTCGAGACCATGGTGGTCGCCGACCACGACCCGGCGCGCGCCGCCCGGGCGGTCGCCGGCCACGGCGACCGGTTCGTCGCCGCCACCGTCGACGCCTCGGACGCCGACGCGGTCGCCGCGCTGTGCCGGGAGCACCGGATCACCCACGTGCTCAACGCGGTCGACCCGCGCTTCGTCATGCCGATCTTCGACGGGGCGATCGCCGCCGGGGCCGACTACCTCGACATGGCAATGTCGCTGTCCCGGCCGCACCCCGACCGCCCGTACGCCGAGCCCGGCGTCAAGCTCGGCGACGAGCAGTTCGCGGTCGCCGAACGGTGGGCCGACGCGGGCCGGCTCGCGCTCTGCGGCATCGGCGTCGAACCGGGCCTCTCCGACGTGTTCGCCCGCTACGCCGCCGACGAGCTGTTCGCCGAGATCGACGAGATCGGGGTACGCGACGGCGCGAACCTCACCGTCGCCGGCCACGAGTTCGCGCCCTCGTTCTCCATCTGGACCACCATCGAGGAGTGCCTCAACCCGCCGGTGATCTGGGAGGCCGACCGTGGCTGGTTCACCACCGAACCGTTCAGCGAACCGGAGGTCTTCGACTTCCCGGCCGGTATCGGGCCGGTCGAGTGCGTCAACGTGGAGCACGAGGAGGTGCTGCTCATCCCGCGCTGGGTCAAGGCGCGGCGGGTCACCTTCAAGTACGGCCTCGGCGCGGAGTTCATCGAGGTGCTGCGCACCCTGCACAAGTTGGGCCTGGACTCGACGGACCCGGTGCGGGTGCGCGGCGTCGACGTGTCGCCGCGTGACCTGGTGGCCGCCGCGCTGCCCGACCCGGCCACGCTCGGCGACCGGATGAGCGGCAAGACCTGCGCCGGCACGTGGGTCACCGGCACCGGGCCGGACGGCCGGCCCCGCCGCGTCTACCTCCACCACGTGGTCGACAACGAGTGGTCGATGGCCGAGTACGGCCACCAGGCGGTGGTCTGGCAGACCGCGGTCAACCCGGTCGTCGCGCTGGAGCTGCTGGCCGGTGGCGCCTGGTCCGGCACCGGCGTGCTCGGGCCCGAGGCGTTCCCGCCGAAGCCCTTCCTCGACCTGCTCACCGGCTACGGTTCTCCGTGGGGGATGGAGGAACGATGACCCGGTACGGCCCGATGTACGGTCCCGACGTCACGTTCCTCGGCGTGCCGCCGTGCACCGTCGAGGAACCGGTCACCTACGCCGACGCCGACGTGGTGGTCATCGGCGCGCCGTTCGACGGCGGCACCTCGCACCGGCCGGGCACCCGGTTCGGGCCGTCCGCCATCCGGCAGGCGTGCTACCTGCCGCACGACGGCTCCCGCCCGTCCCTGGCGTTGCGCGTGGACGCGCTGAAGGACCTGTGCGTCTACGACGCCGGGGACGTGGAGATGTTCGGCGGCGACATCGAACGCTCGCTGGCCGCGCTGGAGACCGCCGTGCACGCGGTCACCGCCGCCGGGGCCATCCCGGTGGTGCTCGGCGGCGACCACTCCATCGCGCTGCCGGACGCCACCGGGGTGGCCCGGCACCACGGGCTCGGCCGGGTGTCGCTGGTGCACTTCGACGCGCACGCCGACACCGGTGACGTCGAGTTCGGCTCGCTGCACGGGCACGGCCAGCCGATGCGCCGGCTCATCGAGTCCGGCGCGGTCCGCGGCGACCGCTTCCTCCAGATCGGCCTGCGCGGCTACTGGCCCGGCCCGGACACGCTGGCCTGGATGGCGGAGCAGCGGATGCGCTCGTACGAGATGACCGAGATCGTGGCGCGCGGCCTGGACACCTGCCTCACCGAGGCGTTCGGCATCGCCACCGATGAGTGCGAGGGCGTCTTCCTCTCCGTCGACGTGGACGTGGTCGACCCCGGCATGGCCCCCGGCACCGGCACCCCCGAGCCCGGCGGGTTCACCTCCCGCGAGCTGCTCGACGCGGTCCGCCGGGTCTGCTACGAGCTGCCGGTGGTGGGCCTGGACGTGGTCGAGGTCGCCCCGCCGTACGACCACGCCGACATCACCGCCTACCTCGGCAACCGCGTCGTCCTGGAGGCCCTGTCCGCAATAGCCCGCCGCCGCCGAGACGCAAAAACCGGACCCCCCTGGAACCCCACCCAGCCCCTCCTCGACGCCCGCTGACCCCCGCCCTCCCTCCCTCCCTCCCCTCTCCTCGTCGATCTTGCAGTTTGTGCCCCGGCATTCCGGTCTTTTCGGGACGTAACGAGGGCACTAACTGCAAGATCGCGTGGGGGTGGGAGAGGGCTAGCACACGAGGGGTTGGGGTGGGGGTTGTGCACAAGGGAGGGTTGTCCACAAGTGGGGAGTGGTGGGGGCGAGGGGGAGTGCTCGGGGCGGGATGGTGGGCGCATGCCTACCGAGTTGTGGCGCACCCGGGAGTTGGTGCGGGCGCTCACCGTGAAGCGGGTACGGACGCAGGTCGAGCGGGAGGAGTTGATCCGGGTCCGGCGTGGGGTCTACGCGCCGACGCCGTACGACGACGAGGACGAACTGCGGGCACTCCTGCGGTGCCTTCCCGCCGGCGCCATGCTGGCGATGCAGACCGCCGCGCGGCGCCACGGGTTCGGCGTGCTCCGGGAGACCGCGGTGCACGTGCAGTTGCCGCCGGAGGTCGCCAAGCCGCGGCTACCCGGTCTCGTCGTCCACCACTCCGTGCTGCCCGTCCGGCCGGTGACCGTCGGCGGCCTGCCCTGCGTACCCGCCGCCCAGTGCGCGGTCGACCTGGCCCGACGCGCCCGGCGGATGGATGCCCTCCCGGTGCTCGACGCCGCGCTCCGCTCCGAGGCCGTGACGGTCGACGACCTCCTGGCGGAACTGCCCCTGCACCGGGCGCTGCGTGGCGTGCGGCAGGCGCGTGACCTCGTGCCGCGAGCGGACGGCCGCTCCGAGTGCCGGCAGGAGAGTCAGCTGAGGTTGTTGCTGCTGGACGGCGGACTACCCGTTCCGGAGCCGCAGATGTGGATTTACGACCGGTACGGCCTTCCGCGCTTCCGCATCGACCTCGGTTACCGCGAGCGGCGGGTCGGGGTGGAGTATGACGGGCTGTCCCACCTCGACCGGGACCGCCTGCGCCACGACCGGGACCGGATCAACTGGTTGGACGCGAATGGGTGGCGGATGCGCTACTTCACCGACCGCGACCTCTACCGCCGCCCCACCCACATCCTCACCACCCTCCGCACCGCCCTAACCCGCTAACCCCACCCCGTCCCCGCCCCGTCCCGTCCCCGTCCCCGTCCCCGCCCCACCCCGCTCCGCGATCTTGCACTTTCTGCCCCGACAAAGGGGCTCATCGGACTTATCGCGGGCACAAACTGCAAGATCGCGGGGAGGGGAGGGGGCAGGGAGGGGCAGGGAAGGGTAGGGAGAGGTCAGGGGTGGGGGCAGGCGGGGCGCAGGCGGAGGTGCTCGGTGGTTTCGGTGAGGGAGTTGGGCTCCACCACCAGGCGGGCCGTGGTGGTGGCGGGGCCGGGGCGGAAGGTGCCGGCGTCGGCGGGGATCGTGGCGGTCCAGGTGCCGGCGGTGCGCTCGTCGGTGCACGCGCCGATCACCCCGAACCCGAAGCCGGTGACCGAGGCGCGCCGCACCCGCTGGCCGAGGTGCACCTCGATGTAGGCCAGGCCACGCTCGTCGCCGCACGCGAACCGGCCGTGGACGGTGGCGGTGCGGGCGCGGACGTCGGCGACGCCGAACCAGTCGACCGAGATCGCCGGGGCCGAGATCGCCGGGGCCGAGGTCGCCGGGATTGCGGCTGCCGGGGCGGCGGCGGTCGGGGCGGCGACGGCGGCGCCGGGCGCGAGCCCGAGCGTGGCGACGGTGGCGGCCGTGGCGAGGCCGGCGGCGAGCAGGGGCTGTCGGACCGGGTGCATGCGCGGCTCCTGTCGGGCGGTGGTGGGATGACGCTCCGAAGTGGACGGCGTCAGCATCCCACCCCCGCGACCGCTCCGAGCTGCAAGATCTTGGACAGGTCAGTCGGCGAGCCGGGAACGGATGAGGAAACGGACACCCTCCGGGGCCTCCAGCGAGAAGCCGCTGCCCCGGCCCGGCACCACGTCGACGGTGAGCCGGGTGTGCTTCCACAGGTCCCACTGGGCCTTCGCCATCCAGAACTCCACCGGCTCGGGCACGCCGTCCACCGCCAGCGCGGCGAGCAGCACGTCCGAGCCGCCGGTGCGGAACTCGCCGGCCGGGTAGCACATCGGGGCGCTGCCGTCGCAGCAGCCGCCGGACTGGTGGAACATCAGCGGGCCGTGCTGCCCCCGCAGCGACCGGATCAAGCCGGCCGCCGCGGGGGTCAGGGTCACCGGGTCACCCATCAGAAGAAGCCCAGCTTCTGCGGGGAGTAGCTGACCAGCAGGTTCTTGGTCTGCTGGTAGTGCTCCAGCATCATCTTGTGGTTCTCCCGGCCGATGCCGGACTGCTTGTAACCGCCGAACGCGGCGTGCGCCGGATAGGCGTGGTAGCAGTTCGTCCAGACCCGCCCGGCCTGGATCGCCCGCCCGGCCCGGTACGCGGTGGTCATGTCCCGGGTCCACACGCCGGCGCCGAGCCCGTAGAGCGTGTCGTTGGCGATCTTCACGGCGTCGTCCAGGTCGGCGAAGGACGTCACCGACACCACCGGCCCGAAGATCTCCTCCTGGAAGATCCGCATCGAGTTGTCGCCCTCGAAGATGGTCGGCTCGACGTAGTAGCCGCCGGACAACTCACCACCGAGGTCCGCCCGTGCGCCACCGGTCAGGACCTTCGCGCCCTCCTGCCGCCCGATGTCCAGGTAGGACAGGATCTTCTCCAACTGGTCGTTGGACGCCTGCGCGCCGATCATCGTGTCGGTGTCCAGCGGGTGCCCCTGGCGCACCTGACCGGTCCGGTCCACGGCGGCGGCCAGGAAGTCCGCGTAGTGGCCCTGCTGGATCAGCGCCCGGGACGGGCAGGTGCACACCTCGCCCTGGTTGAGCGCGAACATGGTGAAGCCTTCCAGCGCCTTGTCCAGGAAGTCGTCGGCGGCGGCGCTGACGTCGTCGAAGAACAGGTTCGGGCTCTTGCCGCCCAGCTCCAGCGTGACCGGTTTGATGTTCTCGCTGGCGTACTGCATGATCAGCCGCCCGGTGGTGGTCTCGCCGGTGAACGCCACCTTCGCCACCCGCGGCGAGGACGCCAGCGGTTTGCCGGCCTCCACGCCGAAGCCGTTGACCACGTTCACCACGCCCGGCGGCAGCAGGTCGCCGATCAGCGAGAGCAGGTAGTGGATCGAGGCGGGCGTCTGCTCGGCCGGCTTCAGCACCACCGCGTTGCCGGCGGCGAGCGCCGGGGCGAGCTTCCAGACCGCCATCAGGATCGGGAAGTTCCACGGGATGATCTGCCCGACCACGCCCAGCGGCTCGTGGAAGTGGTAGGCCACGGTGTCGTCGTCGATCTCGCCGAGCGAGCCCTCCTGCGCCCGGATCGCCCCGGCGAAGTAGCGGAAGTGGTCGATCGCCAGCGGGATGTCGGCGGCCAGCGTCTCGCGTACCGGCTTGCCGTTCTCCCAGGTCTCGGCAATCGCCAGGGACTCCAGGTTCTCCTCCATCCGGTCCGCGATCCGGTTGAGGACGCGGGCCCGCTCGGCGACCGAGGTGCGACCCCACGCGTCGGCCGCGCCGTGCGCCGCGTCGAGCGCCTTCTCCACGTCCTCGGCGGTGCCGCGGGCCACCTCGCAGAAGGTCTGCCCGGTCACCGGGGTCGGGTTCTCGAAATACCTGCCACCGTGCGGCGTCACGTACTCGCCGCCGATGAAGTGGTCGTAGCGGGACTGCCAGTGGGTGGGGGCGTCGTAGCGCGTCATGGGTACCTCCGCCGTCCGTGAGGGGATGGCGGGAGACGCTAGTTTCCGCGACGTTGCAGCAACGTTGCGCGCGGCAGCGCGTACTCCTCGGCGAGCTGGCGGGCCCGGGCGACGGCGAGCGGCCGGCGGGGCGCGCCCGGCGGCAACGCCCGGGCCAGCGCCTGCCAGGCGGTCAGGTCGTCGGCGCCGGCGGGCGTCGCGGTCCAGGCCGCGAGCAGCCCCGGGTCCGCGCCGGCCAGCACCGCCGCGCGGACCTGGCCGTCGACCAGGCGGCGCAGTCGCGCCACTCCCGGCGCGTCGGAGGCGGGCAGCAGAGGCCCCGGGTACGCGCGCAGCGCCGCCGCCGGATCGCCGCGCTCCAGCAGCTCGGTGACGTCGAGGAAGTCGGCGCGCACCGGCCCGCGCAGCCGGTAGGGGCGGGAGTCGAGCAGCTCCTCGCCGAGCGCCCGCCGCAGCCGGGACATCTCGGCGCGCAGCGTGACCGGGTGCAGCCGGTCGTCGCCGTAGAGGTCGAGCCCGAGCTGTTCCCCGGTGCGCCCCTCCGGATGGTGCAGGAGCAGCACCAACAGTTCGCTGTGCCGCCGGCCCAGCCGGACGCGCCGGCCGCCGAGGCGCAGCTCCGCCTCGTCCCGGCCCAGCGCGGCCACGTGCGGCCCGGTCGGCGCGGCGGGCGCGGCGGCGGCCAGGAACGTCTCGGCGGCCCGGGCGGTGGCCCGGACCAGGGCGAGACTCTGCGGGCTGGCCAGGTGGTCGCCGCCGGTGATGTCGACGGCGCCGAGCAGCAGGCCGGTGACCGGGTCGTGGATCGGCGCGGCGGCGCAGGTCCAGCGCTGCACCGGCCGGACGAAGTGCTCGGTGGCGAAGATCTGCACGCTGTGGTCGACGGCGAGCGCGGTGCCCGGCGCGTTGGTGCCGGCGTGCGCCTCGTCCCAGCGGGCGCCGGGCACGAAGTTCATCCGCTCGGCGTGCCGGAGCACACCCGGGTGGCCCTCCACCCAGAGCAGTCGCCCGCCGGCGTCGCAGACCGCCATCAGGTGCGCGCCGTCCTGCGCGATGCCGCCGAGCAGGTCGCGGAAGAGTGGCAGCACCCGGGCCAGCGGATGCGCGGCACGGTAGCTGTCCAGCGCGTCGTCGGTGAGGTCGACCGGCGCGGTGGCCTCCGGGTCGAGCCGCGCGGAGCGTTCCCAGGACCGGCGGACCACGTCGCGTACCCGGCCGGTGGCGGTGCCGGCGTTGAGGAACGCCTCGTGGGCGGCGCCGACCTGCGCGATCCGCTCCGCCGGATCCGCGCCGAACTCCAAAGCGAGCCACGGGTCAGCCACAACCGACCTCCTCACCCCATGGTAGGGGGTAAGGCGGGGGCCCCGCTTAACGCCTTTGGTAGAGGCGGGGGCCCCGCTTAACACCGGCTGCGGTGAACGGCCGGGGCCTGCCGTCCGTATCAGGCGTCGAAGGACACCGACGACGGGAGTGAACGTGAGGGTGCAGCGTAAGCACGTGCTGGCGGCGACCGTGGCGGTGGCCGCCGCGGCGGTGGTCTCGGTGGGCACCGGGATGGGTTTCGCCGAGACCGCGCCGGCCGGGAAATCGGTCTGCGCCGGGTCGGTGACCTTCTCGGCCGAGGGCGGGGCGCCGGCGGCGACCAGCGACCGGTTCCCGGCCGGGACCAGGCTGCGGGTGACCAACCTGGACAACAACAGGGCGACAACGGTCACCGTGGTCGGGCCGTCGGGCAGTTGCGTGCTGCTCAACGCCGCCGCCATGGACCTGGTCCGGGAGCCGGGCAGGAACGTCATCCGCCGCAACGTGGTGGAACGCCTCGACGGCGCCGCCCCGGCACCCGGCGGGGCGCAGCCGGTCGAGACCCGGCCGGGCAACGCCCAGCCGATCGGCGGCAGCGTCTGCACCGGGTCGATCACGTTCTCCGCCGAGGGCGGGGTGCCGGCCGCCACCAGCGGCCAGTTCCCGGTCGGCACCCGGCTGCGGGTGACCAACCTGGACAACAACAGGGCGACCACGGTGACCGTGGTCGGGCCGTCGGGCAGTTGCGTGCTGCTCAACGTCGCGGCCATGGACGCCATCCGCGAACCGGGCAAGAACGTGGTACGCCGCAACGTGGTGCAACTGCTGCGCTGATCAGGGGTGGAACACCACGGGCGAAACCTGGGGGGATCCACGCCCGTGGTGTTCCACGATCAGGGGCCGACCAGGGGTCAGCCGAAGGCGGCGTCGAGGATGTCCAGGCCCCGGCCCAGCTCGCCGTCGGAGATCACCAGCGGGGGCAGGAAACGCAGCACGTTGCCGTAGGTGCCGCAGGTCAACGTGAGCAGCCCGGCCGCGTGGCAGGCCGCCGACAGCGCCGCCGTGGCCACCGGATCGGGAACGATCCCGCCCGGCCGCACGATCTCCACGGCGAGCATCGCGCCCCGGCCGCGTACCTCGGCGATCCGCGGGTCGCGGGCGGCGATCGCGCGTAGCCGCTCGCCCATCACCGCGCCGATCCGCCGCGCGGCGGCCGGCAGGTCCAGCTCGTGCATGGTGGCCATCGCCGCGAGCGCGGCGGCGCAGGCGACCGGGTTGCCGCCGTACGTGCCGCCGAGGCCGCCGACGTGCACCGCGTCCATCAGCTCGGCGCGCCCGGTCACCGCCGCCAGCGGCAGCCCGCCGGCCATCCCCTTGGCCAGCGTGACCAGGTCCGGCTCGACCCCCTCGTGCTGGCAGGCGAACCAGTCACCGGTGCGGCAGAAACCGGTCTGGATCTCGTCGGCGACGAACACCGCCCCGGCCGCCGTCGCCCACTCGCGCAACGCCGGCAGGAACCCCTCGGCGGGTACGACGAAGCCGCCCTCACCCTGGATCGGCTCGATCAGCAGCGCGGCCACGTTCTCCGCGCCCACCTGCTTCTCGATCATCTCGATCGACCGGGCCGCGGCCGTCGCCCCGTCCAGCCCGCCGTCGCGCAGCGGGTACGACATCGGCACCCGGTAGACCTCCCCGGCGAACGGCCCGAACCGGTGCTTGTACGGCATGTTCTTCGCGGTCAACGCCATGGTCAGGTTGGTCCGGCCGTGGTAGGCGTGGTCGAACACCACCACGGCGGGTCGGCCGGTGGCGTGCCGAGCGATCTTGATCGCGTTCTCCACCGCCTCGGCGCCGGAGTTGAACAGCGCCGACCGCTTCTCGAAACCACCCGGCGTCAGCACGTTGAGCTGCTCGCACACCGCCACGTACGACTCGTACGGCGCGACCATGAAGCAGGTGTGGGTGAACCGCTCGACCTGGGCGCGGACCGCCTCGACCACCTTCGGGGCGGAGTTGCCCACGTTGGTGACCGCGATGCCGGCCGCGAAGTCGATCCACTCCCGGCCGTCCACGTCGGTGAGCGTGCCACCGCTCGCCCGGTCGACGTACGCGTCGACGACGCTGCCCACCCCGCGGGCCACCGCCGACCCGCGGCGCTTGCGCAGCTCCTCGCTGGAAGACATCGGGTCTGAGCCTCCTTTCGTTCGCGACTGCGGGGCTCGCAAAACCGGCTCACTCCTCGCGCTCACCAGGCCTCGATGTTGTGCATGACGTGCTTGACCCGGGTGTAGTCCTCCAGGCTGTAGACCGACAGGTCCTTGCCGTGGCCGGAGTGCTTGAAGCCGCCGTGCGGCATCTCCGAGACGAACGGGATGTGCGTGTTCACCCAGACGCAGCCGAAGTCGAGCCGGCGGGTCATCCGCATGGCCCGCCCGTGGTCCCGGGTCCAGACCGAGGCGGAGAGGCCGTACTCGACGCCGTTGGCCCAGCGCACCGCCTCGTCCTCGTCGGAGAACCGCTGCACGGTGATCACCGGCCCGAACACCTCGTCCTGGATGATCTCGTCGGCCTGCCGGACGCCGGAGACCACGGTCGGGGCGTAGAAGAAGCCGCGCTCGCCGACCCGGGACCCGCCCGTCGTCACGTCCGCGTGATCGGGCAGGCGGTCCACGAAACCGCTGACCCGGGCCAACTGGTTGGCGTTGTTCAGCGGGCCGTAGAGCACGTCCGCGTCGTCCGGACCGCCGGTGCGGGTGTTGCGGGCCTGCTCGGTCAGCGCGGCGACGAAGTCGTCGTGGATACCCGGGCCGGTCAGCACCCGGGTGGCCGCGGTGCAGTCCTGGCCGGCGTTGAAGTAGCCGCCCACCGCGATCGCCTCGGCCGCCGCCGCGACGTCCGCGTCGTCGAAGATCACCACCGGGGCCTTGCCGCCCAACTCCAGGTGGGTCCGCTTCAGGTCCGGCGCCGCCGCGGCCGCGACCTCCATGCCCGCCCGGGTCGAGCCGGTGATCGACACGAGCTGTGGCGTCGGGTGGGAGACGAGGGTACGACCGGTGTCCCGGTCGCCGCAGACCACGTTGAACACGCCCGGCGGCAGGTGCTCGGCGGCGATCTCGGCCAGCAGCAGCGTCGACACCGGCGTGGTGTCCGACGGCTTCAGCACCACCGCGTTGCCGGCGGCGAGGGCCGGGGCGATCTTCCAGACCGCCATCATCAGCGGATAGTTCCAGGGCGTCACCTGGGCGCACACGCCGATCGGCTCCCGCCGCACGTAGGACGTGTGGCCGGCCAGGTACTCACCCGCCGAGCGACCCTCCAGCAGGCGCGCCGCCCCGGCGAAGAACCGCAGCTCGTCCACGGCCGGCGGCAGCTCCTCCTCGGTGGTGAGCTGCCGGGGCTTGCCGGTGTTGCGCACCTCGGCGTCGACCAGATCCGCGGCCCGCGCCTCCACCGCGTCGGCGAACTTCAGCAGCGCCCGCTGCCGGTCCGCCGGGGTGGCGTCCCGCCAGCCCTCGAACGCGGCGGCGGCGGCCGTCATCGCCGCGTCGACGTCCGCCGGCCCGGACACCGGCGCCTGGGCGAAGACCTCGCCGGTGCACGGGTCGACCAGGTCGGCGTAGCCGCCGTCCACCGGGTCGACGTACTCGCCGTTGACGAAGTTGCGCAGCTTGTGCTGGTCGCTCATCTCAAGTCTCCGAGAGGGTGGCCGGGAGGAAGGTCAGCGGAGGTTCTCGCAATCTGACTGCCATCTTGGCTACTGAATTCGAGGCAGACAAGGGTTTGGGCAACTGTTTCCGCGTGGGCGTCTCTGGTCTACGCTGCCGGACGTGGAGCCGAGAGTCTTCTATGTCGCCGGCCGCCCCGCCCACGGCGAGGGGGAACTGACCGTCACCCACCCGTACGACGGGCAGGCGGTGGGGCGTACCACGCTCGCCACGGCCGACCAGGTCGAAGCCGCCGTCGCGGGCGCCGCCCGGGTGGCCGCGACGGCCGCGGCGCTGCCCGCGCACGCCCGCGCGGCGGCCCTGGACCACGTCACCCGACGGCTCGCCGAACGGGCCGACGAGATCGCGGCGCTGATCACCGCCGAGAACGGCAAGCCGGTCAAGTGGGCGAAGGCCGAGGTCGGACGCGCCGTCTCGGTGTTCCGCTGGGCCGCCGAGGAGGCCCGGCGCTTCTCCGGCGACCTGCAACGCCTCGACACCGACCCGGCCGCCACCGGGCGGATCGCCCTGGTCCGGCGCGTGCCGCGCGGGCCGGTGCTCGGCATCACCCCGTTCAACTTCCCGCTCAACCTGGTCGCCCACAAGGTCGCCCCGGCGCTCGCCGTCGGCGCGCCGATCGTCGTCAAACCGGCCCCGGCCACCCCGCTCACCGCGCTGCTGCTCGGCGAGATCCTCGCCGAGACCGACCTGCCCGAAGGCATGTTCTCGGTGCTGCCGCTGCCCAACGAGCGCGCCGCCGAACTGGTCGCCGACCCGCGGCTGCCGGTGGTCTCGTTCACCGGCTCCGGGCCGGTCGGCGCCGCCATCCGCCGCACCGCCCACGACAAGCACGTCACGCTGGAGTTGGGCGGCAACGCGGCGGCGGTGATCTGCGCCGACTGGTCGTCGGACGACGATCTGACGTTCGCCGCGCAGCGCATCGCCACGTTCTCCAACTACCAGGCCGGGCAGTCGTGCATCGCGGTGCAGCGCGTCCACGTGCACGAACGCCTCTACGCCGACTTCCTGCCCCGGCTCGTCGCCGCCGTCGAGGCACTGCGCACCGGCGACCCCCGCGACGAGTCGACAGACGTCGGCCCGCTGGTCTCCGTCGCGGCCGCGCAGCGCGTCGAGATGTGGGTGGGCGAGGCGGTCGACGCCGGGGCCACCGTCGAGGTGGGCGGCCGGCGCGACGGCGCCACCTATCCGCCGACCGTGCTCAGCGGCGTGCCCGCCGACGCCCGGGTGAGCGCCGAGGAGGTGTTCGGGCCGGTGCTGGTGGTCGCCCCGGTCGCGGACGACCGGGCCGCGTTCGCCGCGGTCAACGACTCCGCGTACGGGCTCCAGGCCGGCGTCTTCACCCACCGGCTCGACGTGGCGTTCACCGCCGCCCGCACGCTGGAGGTCGGCGGCGTGATCGTCGGCGACGTGCCGTCGTACCGGGCCGACCAGATGCCGTACGGCGGGGTGAAGGGCTCCGGTGTCGGGCGGGAGGGGCTGCGCAGCGCCATGGAGGACTACACCGAGCAGCGGGTCACCGTGCTCACCGGGATCGACCTGTAGGGGCGGTCACCAGGTGCCGTCGTCGCGGACCCGGGCGGGGGCGCGACCGAGCAGCAGGGTGGTGAGGGCGGCGTCGACGTCCGCGCCGAGGAACCACTCGCCGGCCTGGTCGAGGGCGAAGACACGGCCGTGCTCGTCCACCGCGAGGATGCTCTCCTGACGCTCGCTGCCCAGCGGGAAGAGGCGGACGCCCAGGACCGCGCCGAAGTCGGCGAGGGTGTCGGCGGTGTGCGCGACCTTCCGGGGACGCACCTCGAACCGGGAGATCCACACTGCTTCGCCGGGGCCCTGGCGGGCACTCACCAGCCCGGGATAGGCGGTGAGTGTGGTCAGCGCGGCCGGGAAGGATGCATGGCCGTGCTGTGCCCCGCTGATCTCGGTGACCTTCCGGACCGAGGTGGCGGCCGACACCTCGTCCCCGAAGTGCGGCCGCCAGCCGGCGACCACGAGCGCGCTGGCGACCTCTGCGGGAAACCGGTCGGGGTCGGGCGGCGTCTGAGGGTCCGGGTGCCACTCCTCGGCAAAGGCCAGCTCCGGCCAGGGGAGCACCTCGAAGTGCACGAGGAACCTGATGCACGACTCGCAGCGGAGGTCGGTCGGCCCGGCGGCCGGATCGCCGGGCTCACGGATGCGGAAGAACTCGATGCGGCTGGTGCCCAGAAGCTCGCGTGCCTCCTCGACGGTCAGGGGTGCGAGCCCGTCGGCGGCCCGGCGGTGGTCGTGCTCGTGCGGCGCGTCCGAGACGACGATCATCTCGGCGTGCCGCTCGCCGCCCCGCACCAGGTGGCCGGTGGGCAGCTCGTCCAGGTAGGAGCGGACGAGCGGATGGTGGCGCAGCTCGACGTCACCCTTGGCGCCCTGCGCCACGTGCAGCCGGCCGTCGAGGGTGAGATGGGCGGCGGCGCCGGGTGTGGGCAGCCGGGTCAGCTCGCGGAGCAGCTGCCCGGCCGGTTCGACGGTGCGGGGGGCACGCGGTTCGGCCGGGCGGCGTTGCCGGTACATCCGCTCGACCGCGTCGGCCGGGACCCGGGGCCAGGTGGACACCTCGCCGGTCTCCTTGTCGATGACCGTGGTCGGCAGGTCGCCGGGCAGCGCACGAGCCTCGGTGGCCACCGTGGACACGATGAGGTAGCCCAGGTCGAACTCCTCGACCACCGGCGTGCAGGGGAAACCGAGGCGGTCGGAGTCCCGCCGGGCCCACACGGAGGCGATCTGCTCGGCCTGCTGTCGCTCGATCACCACCTGAAATTACCGGACCCCACGGATTTCGTGGCACCCGGTATGGTCGGCCCTACCCACGGTGACGGAAGGGGGGCGGCGGTGGCCGAGAGTGCGGACCGGGATGCGAACCGTGCACTGCGCGCGCGATTCGACGAGGTGTACGGCCAGTACCAGCGCCTGCGGTCCGGGCTGGACGAACTTCAGACCAGGCTGGCCGAGTTGCGGGTGACCGAGCGTTCCGACGACGGCCAGGTCACCGCCGTGGTGGGGGCGCGGGGTGAGCTGATCAGCGTCGAGGTGAGCCCGGCCGTGTTCCACGACCGTGACGCCCGGGCGTTGAGCCGGAAGATCACCGAAACCGTGCTGCGGGCCAACGCCGCCGCGGGTGCTGCCACCCGTGAGCTGGTCTCCGGCTATCTGCCGCCCGGCTCGCCGTCGGTGGAGTTCCTGCGTACCCACGATTTCGGCGCGTTGCTGGGCCGGGCCGACGCCGTCGCGTCGCGCGGCGAGTGACCGGTGGCCGGGGGAGAGATCTGGCTGGACGCGGAGCGGGCCCGGCGCGGCGGCGCCGACCTGGCCGCGACCGGCCGAGCCGTGACCGGGTCGCGGCGCGAGACCGGTGATCCGATCGCCGCCGCCGGCGCGCGACGACCGTGGGGGCGCGACGACATCGGCGCGGCGTTCGACAAGCACTACCAGGGCTACGCCGAGACGCTGCTACGGGCGTGGGAACTGCTCGGCCGCTCGCTCGACGGGATCGGCGCCGACGTGGTCCGCTCGGTCGCCGCGACCGTCGAGACGGACCTGGGCAACGCCCGTGACCTCGGGCAGATCCCGCACCAACGGCACAACCCGCACCGGCCCTGGCGCTGACCACCGGAGGATCCGCGCGTGAGCATGCTGCCCAGCCCGATCCCGCACCCGCTCGACTACTGCCCCTGGGACGTGCCCGGCTGGATCTACGAGGCGCTCGACTGGGTGGTCGGCGTGGAATGGCCCGAGGGCAACGAGCGCGCCGTCTGGGACCTGGCCGACCAGTGGTACGGCGTTGCCGGCGTGCTGGCCGGTCCACGCGACGACGCTGTCACCGCCGCCGGCGAGGTGAAGAGCGGCTACGGCGGTGTCGGCCTGGTGGCCCACGCGTTCGACACGGCGTGGGACAGGGTGGCCGGCGGCGAGGACGCGCCGCTGCACGTGCTGGCGGCGGCCACGGACGAGTTGGGCCGGCTGGTCGACTCCTGCGGTTGCGACATCGAGGGCGCGAAACTGGAGGCCTGGATCGAGCTGGGGATCCTGGTCGTGGAGCTGCTGTCCCTGGCGGTGGTCACCGCGCTCACCCTGGGCACGGCGTCACCGGCGGCCGGGGCGGCGATCGCCGCCACCCGGGTCGCGGTGCAGCAGATCTTCAAGCGGTTGGTGGCCCAACTGGCCCGCAAGGCGATCCGGGAAGGTCTCAAGGAGGCGGGTGAGCGGGCCGCCAAGGAGGTCGTCAAGAGCGGCGCCCGGGGGTTGGCCCGCAAGGCGGTGCTCGGCGGCCTGGTCGAGGCCGGGCAGGAGGCCGGCACCAACCTGGCCACCCAGGCGTACCAGAACTCCACCGGCCGCCGCGACGGCCTCGATCTGACCGACGTGGGCGCATCCGGGCTGGGCGGCTTCGCCGGCGGGGCGGCCGCGCCCCTCGCCGGTCTCGGCCGGCACGCGAGCGGGCGGTTCGCCCGCGTCGGGGAGCACTTCGGGCGGGAGATGGCCGGCGAGAGCCTCGCGGAGACCGCGGCGGGGCTGGCGACCGGCCAGGGCCCGTCACTGGAGGATCTGGCCCGTGCCGCGGTGTCCGGTGTGGGTGGTTCCGCCACCGGGCAGGCCGATACGGCGCTCCACCACCGGTTGGACGGGAAACTCGGTGGCCTGCCGGCCGCGCCGATCGGCTTGGACGTGCCGCCCGGCACCGATCCGGTCACGCTCGTCCCGGCGCAGCGATCACCCGAGTCCCCCGCATCCGTCCAGGCCGGTACGTCGGTGGTCGGTGAGACCCGGGCGGACCTCGCCGCCGCCCCCTCGACGACCACCCCGGTGACCGACGCCCAGGCCGCGACGCACCACCCGTCCCCGGTCGTCCTGGCGCAACCGGGGTCGGAGACGATCGACTCAGCGCCATCCACTTCGCAGGGCGCAGGCTCGGCATCGGTGACGACCGGTATGACGTCCACCGCGGTCACCAGCAACCCCATCCTGTCCTCGGTGACCGTCGAGGCGCCTGCCACCTCCCCGGCCGGCCCGTCCGACCTGAGAGGTGGCGCAGCCGTCATGCCCACCCCAGAAGCAGGAGTTCAACATCAGCCGGCCCCGACGCAGCCGGCCACGGCCCCGGCGGCTTTGAGCACCTCGGTTCCGGGCGCTCCGCACTCGGCGCTAACCCCGTCACCGGAGCGAGGCCTGCCGGGTGTCGACACCGTGCGATCAGCTCCGCCGACCGCCTCCCCGGCTCATCCGCCATCGGCGTCGGGGCCGGCGATGCCCGGCTCGGATGCGCGTCCCGCACCGAATCCCCGCTTCCCGCTGCTCGAGACGCTGGCCCCCGCGACCTCGCCGGGCCCGCCACCCCATGTCGTCCATCCGCAGAACCCGCTCACGCCGGACCACGAGGCGCTTCGGGAGCGGGCCGAACGCCTGGCCGCCGAGCGGGAGGCCTTCGACCGACGTCGTTACGACGGCTACCTGCGGTCTCAGCGGGACTGGTTCGAGGACCGCCGGCGACAGACCAGGGTGGACTGGCTCCACGAACGCGCCGACTAACACGAGGAGCGGGCGAGCGACTGGGCAGCCCAGGCCACGGAGTTGCGCCGCGCCGGACGGACGCTGGCGGCTGAACGGTGGCACCGGGAAGCGCACGAGGCCGGCCTGGAGGCGTCCGAGCTGCGTGACGAGGCGCGACAGGTGCTTGCCGGGAGGGTCGTGCCGGATCGGGTGATGGTCGAGGACGACCTCGACTTCTACCGGATCAACGACGACGTGGCCGACCTGGCGCTCGGCGCGGTGGAGACCACCGACGAGTCCGCGCTCAGCGGTTACGGCCACCCGCCGCCGGTCGACCGGTCGCGGCCCTACGGCCGCCGAGGCGGTCTCCGGCCACCGCTCGCGCTGCATCAGACCGACCTGGAACGGCAGATGCCCCGCAACCCGGACGGCAGCGTGGTTCGGACCGCCGATCCCCGGCGCGGCGGGTGGTTCCGGGTGGCCAATGACGGCGGGCCGGCCGCCGACGCCACCCGGGGCATCAACTGCCTCGACTGCACCCTGTCGTTCTTCGAGACCTGGATGCACGGCCGGCCCCGCGTCGCCGCGCCGCGTACCTTCGACGGCTACCTGGCGGGCGACGTCAGCCGGCCGGTCGGCGGTGAGGTGGACGGCCCGCTTCGGGTCGAGGAGACGACCGGCGGCCGGTTCCAGGACCTGTGCGGGCCGGATCGGTCCGGGTCCGGCGGTGCGGACCGGCGGAGGGCGGTCGAGCGCGGATACCGCGACCTGCACGCGCAACTCGCGTCGGGCGGGCACGGCAGCTACGCCTTCCTCATCACCAGCTTCGAGGGCGGCGGCTCGCACGCCTGGGTGGCGCTGAACCAGAACGGCACCGTCCTCTACCTCGATCCGCAGAGCGGCACGGTGGCGGACCAACCGCTCTACCGCCACAGCGGCTCCCCGTTCGTCGGCAACGTGGTGGACGTGGACGCCCTGGTCCTCGGCTCGGACGGCCGCCCGATGCCGCTCGCCGGCCGGCCACCCGGCAACTTCAACGTCCTGCCCGAGCCACGGCACCGAGCGGCGCCGCCCCGACTCCCGGACCCGCCGCCCGAGTACGTGGGAAGCGCGCCGGACTTCAACCGCGTCCACCTGCTCGGCGAGTCGACCACGTTCCACCGCCCGCCGAGCGCGTCGCTCCCGGGCAGCGCACCGTCGGCAGAGCCGGAGCCGGATCAGGTACGCGAGGCGCACCGTGACGCGCACGCGGCCCGGATCGCCGCCGGGCTCTACGTGCGGGACGCACTGGCCAGGAGCGACAGCCTGGGCGACGCCTTCGCCGCCGGAGTGACGCCTGTCGAGCTGGCGCAGCACGCCGACGGCCCGATGCTGCGACGGCTCGTGCCGGGGCTGGACGAGAGCGCGGCCGGTGACCTGAACCGGCTGTTCGCCGACCCCCGCGTCCAGCGGATGCTCGACCAGAGCTGGGAGGCGCCGCCCCGGCGTGAGGAGTTGCTGGCCGAGACGCTGGTGCGGCAGCTCGCGGAACGACCCGACCTGGTCCGGATGATCCTGGCGACACCGGAACTCGCCAACTCCCTGACGGCGAGGCCGGTGACCCTGCACCACCTGGCCAGCCACCAGCAGGCCATCGACGTATTGGACGACGTGCTTCGGGAGATTCGGGAGCGGGGCGGGACGGCCGTCGCCTCGACTCCCACACCTGCCGTCGAGCCCACTCCGCTCACCCGAGAACAGACCGGAGTGAGCCTACGATTCGAGGGCGAACGGCCGGTGGCCCGCCAGCCGGGCTTTGACAAAGCCCGAGCCGGCGACCTCGGGTACCGGAAGGCGTACCTCGATCAGATGTACCGGGATGCGGTGGTGGCGCAGCGTGAACTCGATTCGCTTGGTCGTGAACTGGCTGATCTCTCATCCGACCGAGCGGAGTACAAGCCCCGACCCGGGCCCAAGGACCGTGACCGAGCCGAGGACAAGATCGCGCGAAATGGTGGGCAAGCCGACCGCTTGCGAGATCTCGCCGCCGGCAGAGTCTCGTACCAGACGTTGGATGATCTCTACGCGGGGTTGGCGAGCCTGAGCAGCAATCCACGGCTTCAGGTGGCGAGATTCGAGGACCGGTTCCGCAACCCTCAGGACAGTGGATATCGAGACATCCAGTTGCTGGTGCGCACCTCCACCGGCCATGTCGGTGAGTTTCGGTTGCAGTTGGCCGCACTGGATCAGGTCGCTAAATGGGAGCACGCCCTGTACGAGGTGTGGCGCGACCTGGAGGCGGTACCGCGGAGTGAGGGCCGTAGCGTCTCCGTCGCGGAATCAGCGATCCGGAAGGGAATCGCCCGGCGCCAACGCGAACACTTCTGGGCCGCACTTCAATCGACCTTGAGCGGTGGACAGCGATGACAGGAGCGGCGGACGGGCTCGGCCTGGCCGGCTACTACGACTATTACGACACACCGGTGAAGATCGTGCCCACCCCGGAAGGGGGCCTGACCGCATGGCGACTGGATCGCGGAACGGGCGGTTGGCGGCCGGCCAATGACATCATCGACGAGATCGTGTTCGCCATGGGAGGCGAGATCTTCGTCCGGTCGGCCGACCGATTCGTGCAGCGCGTCGAGGAAGAGCGAGGGCTGAGCCTCACGGGTGACGGGCCGGTGTTCGCGCTCTACGAGACCGTGCGGGCGATCGAGGAGCAGGCCATCGCCGAGCGGCGCGCGTACACGCCGGAGGAGGCGGCGCTCGTCACGGGCATCCGGCGGCGGACCTTCGTGATGTTCGAGGAGCAGCTCCAGCGGGCCGGCGATCCCGGCGCCGACCCCTCCGTCGCGAGCGCCGCGACGGGCGGGGACGCCGAGCACTCGTGACGGTGCCCTACCGGCCGCCGGCCGACGTGGCGGAGGCCAGACGCGTACAGGAGGAGTTGCGGTCCCGGGTCGAGCTGGCCGGGCCAGGCCCGAGCGCGCCCACCGCGGTGGCCGGGCTGGACGTCGCGTACGCGGAGAGCGGTGACCGGCTCGCGGCGGCCGTCACCGTGCTCGACGCGGTCGGTCTCGACGTGGTGGACGAGGCGGTGCACGTGGGCCGGCCGGCTTTCCCGTACGTGCCGGGGCTGTTCGCGTTCCGGGAGATGCCGGCGCTGCTGGCGGCCCTGGACAAGCTGACCGTCCGGCCTGACCTGCTGGTCTGCGACGGGCACGGGGTGGCGCATCCGCGCCGGTTCGGGCTGGCCTGCCACTTGGGCGTGGTGACCGGGTTGCCGGCGATCGGCGTGGGCAAGACGCCGCTGGTCGGCTCGTGGGAGCAGCCGGGACCCCGGCGTGGGGACTGGGCCGAGTTGCGCGACGGCGACGAGGTGGTCGGGCGGGTGCTGCGGACCCGGGACGGGACCCGTCCGGTCTTCGTCAGTGTCGGGCATCGCATCGGGTTGGACGAGGCGGTGGAGCGGGTACTGGCTCTGACGCCCCGCTACCGGCTCCCGGAGACCACCCGGACGGCCGACCGGCTCTGCCGGCGGGCGCTCGTGGTGGGTGGTGACCCGGTCTGACCTCGGCCGCGTGTCGCGGCACACATGTCGAGCGTTCGATGAGCGGGGGTGCGGGTGGCCCGGTAGTAACCTGACCGGCGGATCTCGTCCGGGACGGAAATGGTGAGGTGGAGATGTCGGTGAGGCGGCACGCGGCGCGTTGGGCCACGGTCGGCGCGTTGCTGGGTGGCCTGGTGGCCGCCCCGGCGTCCCCGGCGTTGGCCGACGGTGACCGGGTCGGGCTGCGCTCGGCGTCCAGCTTCACCGCCGGCGGGTCGGCGGGCGCGGTGGCGATCGAGGTACGCAAGCGCACCGAGGGGTGCGTGCTGCTGCGTACCGTGCTCGGGTTCAGGCTGGACGGCCTGCGCGCGGACCAGGTCCGGGTGCAGGTGGCGACCGCCGGCCGCTGGGTGGCCGTGCCGGTGGCCGGCGGCGGTGGGGTGGTCTCCACCGGCCAGGTGGCGCCGGTCGAGCGGCCGCTCTGCAAGGGCAAGGGCGCCGTCGTGCGCTACCGGGTGACGTTCCTGGCCGGCGCGGTCGGTGGCCGGCTGGAGCTGGCCGGTGAGGCGAGCGCCGCGAACGGCCAACTGCTCGGTCGGGCCGGCCGGGCTGCCCGGCTGGTGGGCGCGGAGCGTACGCCGAGCCCGACCCCGACGCCCTCCCGCAAGCCCTCGCCGACGCCCACGCCCAGCGCGGTCGCGTCCACGGCGGTGGAGACGGCCGGCACGTCGCCGGTGGTCGCCGCCGTCGACCCGGCCGCCGGCGTCGCCGCCGACGACTCGTCCTCCGGAGGTTCCCTGATCATGTGGTTCGGCATCGCGCTGGTTCTCGTCGGCGCCGCACTCATCGTCCTGCTGCTGGTGCGCCGCAACCGCGCGGACCGGACGGACGGCGGCCCCGCCGCCGACCAGCCGCCGGTCCCGCTGCCGCGCAGCAGCACCACCTACCGCTCCCAGACCCCCGGGCCGGCCCCGACGGTGTACGGCGGCGCGACGACGCCCCGCCCGACCGGCAACGTGTACGGGGCGCCGCCGGCCGCGCCCGCCCCGCCGGCCGCGCCGGCCGAGGACGCCACCAGTGTGTTGCCCCGCATGCCGGACTGAGCGGGAACCCGCCGGGTCGCCGGGGTTACGGTGACCCTGAGTGGCGGCGGTGTGACCCGGCCGCCGGGCCGGTCGGCGGGTGCCGAACGGGACCGGTGCCGGGCCCGGTTCGCCGTTAAGATCGCGTGCGCCGGACGGCACCGCCGACCGGTGAGACCGCATACGTGGAAGGAGCCGCGCCGTGGCCCTGGACCCGCAGTTGCTCGAGATCCTCGCCTGCCCGGACACGCACCACGCCCCGCTCGACTACGACCCGCAGGCGCAGACGCTGACCTGCACAGAGTGCGGTCGGTTCTTCGAGGTGCGCGACGACGTCCCGGTGCTGCTCCTCGACGAGGCGCGCGGTGGCCCCGTGGCCGACGACACGCGGGGCGGGTCGTCGCGGTGATGGACGGTACGGCCGGGGTCAGCGGCCACCGGCACGCGGACGAGGCCCTGCTGGACGATCCGGCGCTGCTGGGTGAGCGGGATCCGGGCGGCATGCTGCGGTTCACCGCCTCCGCCGGCGCGCAGGTGCGCGAGTCGGCGGCGTTGGCCGCGGAGGCGAACCTGGGTGTGCTCGCCGACGACGGGCGCCCCCGGGCGGTGGTCATCGCCGGCATCGGCACCGCCGGGCGTACCGGGGACGTGCTGGCCACGGTCGCCGGGCCGCGCTGCCCGGTGCCGGTCATCCCGCACCGCAGCGCCGGCGTGCCCGGTTGGGTGGGCGCGGCGGACGTGGTCATCGCGGTGAGCGCGTCCGGGCGCAGCCCCGAGGCGTTGGGCGCGGCCGAGGCGGCGCACCGGCGCGGGGCGCGGCTGGTCGCGGTCGGCGCGCCCGACTCGCAGCTCCAGTCGGTGGCCGAGCGGGCCCGGGCGCCGTTCATCCCGGTGCCCCGGCGCGCCCCGGCCCGGGCCAGCCTGTGGGCGCTCACCGTGCCGGTCCTGCTGGCCGCCCGTACGCTCGGCCTCGTGAAGGTCAACGAGGCGGATCTGGCGGAGACCGCGGCCCGGCTGGACGCCGACGCCGACCGGTGCCGGCCGACCGCCGAGTCGTTCGTCAACCCGGCGAAGTCGCTGGCGTTGGGCCTGTCCGGGTCGGTCCCGATCGTCTGGGGTTCGTCGCCGCTGGCCACCGTGGCCGCCCGCCGGTTCGGTGACACGCTGTCCGCGAACTCCCGCTACCCGGTGGTGAGCGGCGCGCTGGGCGAGGCCGGTCGGGGCCGGGTGGGCCTGCTCGACGGCGTCTTCGGCGGGCTGGCCGAGGGTGAGCGGGACATCTTCGCCGACCCGGGCGACAGTGACGACGACGACGGCGGCGTGCGGCTGCGGCTGGTGCTGCTGCGCGACGGCGGGCTCAACGCCGACGACGACACCGACGAGCCGCTGGCGGTGGAGGAGCGCCGCGCGGACGCGGTGCAGACGCTCGCCGAGCGGCGTGGGGTGCGCTGCGACGTGGTGACCGCCGAGGGCGGCTCCGCGCTGGAGCGGCTCGCGTCGCTGGTGGCGGTGCCGGACTTCGCCTCGATCTACCTCGCCCTGGCACACGGGCTGGACCCGATGGCGGTTCCGGCCATCACCGAAATGAAGGAGCTGGCAAACCAGTGAGCACGTGCGGCATCGAGCGAGGCGGGGAATGAGCGCAAACGGGGGCACCAAGGCGATCGTCGCCGCCCTGGCGGCGAACCTCGGCATCGCCGTCACCAAGTTCATCGCGTTCCTGCTGACCGGCTCGTCGTCGATGCTGGCGGAGTCGATCCACTCGGTGGCCGACTCCGGCAACCAGGGTCTGCTGCTGATCGGCGGCCGGCGGGCCAAGCGGGAGGCCACGCCGCAGCACCCGTTCGGCTACGGCCGGGAGCGCTACATCTACGCGTTCATCGTGGCGATCGTGCTGTTCAGCCTCGGTGGCCTGTTCGCGCTCTACGAGGCCTACCACAAGGCGGCCGACCCGCACCCGATCGAGAGTTGGCAGTGGGTGCCGGTGGTGGTGCTGCTGGCGGCGATCGTGATGGAGGGCTTCTCGTTCCGCACCGCGATCAAGGAGTCGAACCTGATCCGCGGCAAGCAGACCTGGGTCCGGTTCATCCGCCGGGCGAAGGCGCCGGAGCTGCCGGTGGTGCTGCTGGAGGACTTCGGCGCGCTCGTCGGTCTGGTCTTCGCGCTGTTCGGGGTGGGCATGACGCTGGCCACCGGCAACGGCATGTGGGACGCGGCCGGCACCGCGATGATCGGTGTGCTGCTGGTGGTCATCGCGATCACGCTGGCGATCGAGACGAAGAGCCTGCTGCTCGGCGAGGGCGCCGAGCGGGCCGAGCTGGCCAAGATCGAGCAGGCCGTCACCGGCGGCCCGGAGGTCGAGCGGATCATCCACATGAAGACGCTCTACCTCGGCCCGGAGGAGCTGCTGGTGGCCGCGAAGATCGCGGTGCCGGCCTGCGAGAGCGCGGAGGAGTTGGCCCGGGGCATCAACGCGGTCGAGGCGCGGATCCGCCGCGAGGTGCCGATCGCCCGGGTCATCTATCTGGAGCCGGACATCTGGAGCGCGGCGGCGGAGCGGGCGGGCACCGGCCAGGCCGCCGACACCGCCGTGCCGGATGCCGTGGAGGACGACGCCGCCGACCCGGGCGCGCCGGAGGCCGCGAGGGCCGACGAGGTGGCCGGACGACCCGGGAGCTGACCGATGGAGTTGTTGCAGGGCCCGATCCGGGACTACGCCTGGGGTTCGCGGACCGCGATCGCCGAGTTGCAGGGCCGGCCGGTGCCGAGCGACGGGCCGGAGGCGGAGCTGTGGCTGGGCGCCCACCCGGGCGCCCCGGCCACGGTCGACCGGGACGGCCGGCCGGTGAGCCTCACCGAGCTGCTGGTGGCCGAGCCGGGGCACTGGCTGGGCGAGCGGCTGGTCGACCGGTTCGGCACCCGGCTGCCGTTCCTGTTGAAGGTGCTGGCCGCGGACGCGCCGCTGAGCTTGCAGGCGCATCCGGACGCCGAGCAGGCCCGGGCCGGGCACGCGGCCGACGACGGGCGGGTCAACTACGTCGACCCGTACCACAAGCCGGAGCTGCTGGTGGCGCTGAGCGAGTTCGAGGCGCTCTGCGGCTTCCGTGATCCGGCCGAGTCGGCGGCGGTGATCGCCGGTTTCGGCGTACCCGCGCTGGAGCCGGTGGTGGCGGCGTTGCGCACCGGGCCGACGGGCCTGCGGGAGGCCGTTCGCGCGCTGTTGAGCTGGCCGGAGGCGGAGCGCGCGGGGCTGGTGGCGGCCGTGCTGGCGGCGGCGACCGCCGGGCCGGCGTCGCCGGACGCCGCGCTGGTCCGCACGCTCGCGGCGGGCTATCCGGCCGATCCGGGTGTGGTGGTGGCGTTGCTGCTGCACCAGGTCCGGCTGGCGCCGGGGGACGGGATCTGGATGCCGGCGGGCAACCTGCACGCCTACCTGCGCGGCACCGCGGTGGAGATCATGGCGGCCAGCGACAACGTGTTGCGCGGCGGGCTGACCCCGAAGCGCGTCGACGTGGACGAACTGCTGCGGGTGCTGCGGTTCGAGGTGCTGGCCGACCCGGTCCTGCGGGCGGAGCCGGTGTCGCCCGGGGTGCTGACCTGGCCGGTGCCGGTGGAGGACTTCGCGTTGCACCGGGTGGCGGTGAGCGCCGGGGCGCCTGCGGTGCGGTTGACGCTGCCCGGTCCGCGGGTGGTGCTCTGCCGGGCCGGCAAGCTGTCCGTGGACGACGGGGTCGGCGTGGTGACGTTGGGCGCGGGTCAGTCCGCGGTCGGCACGGCGACCGGCGGCCCGCTGGTGCTCGCCGGCGACGGTGAGGCCTTCGTGGCCTCGTGCGGCCTGCGCTGAGCCGCCGATTTCCCGGAAACGACCCGACATGCGGTCGCGGACGGTAACTTCATGGGTACGCAGCGTTGTCGCGACGAAGGTCCGATCAACGCGCGGGGAACCAAACCGGGGGGATGCACGGGGCGGCCGGGCCGTGGACGGAAAGTCCGTTCACGACCGACCGCCCCGTGCGCTGTCCAGCGATCCTCGACCAACCGGCACCGGGTGAGCGGGCCCACGCGCGTAAGGTGGAAGGCTGCGCAGCACTTCCTTCGACAGGAGCTTCCATGACCAGCACCCTTCCGGCGGCCACCAGCGGTCCGTCGTCCGGCGCCCGGCCGAGCACCCTCGCCGAGGGCGACTACAAGGTGGCGGATCTGTCGCTCGCCGAGTTCGGCCGCAAGGAGATCCGGCTCGCGGAGCACGAGATGCCGGGCCTGATGGCGATCCGGCGCGAGTTCGCCGACGCCCAGCCGCTCGCCGGCGCCCGCATCACCGGCTCGCTGCACATGACCGTCCAGACGGCCGTCCTGATCGAGACCCTGGTCGCGCTCGGCGCGCAGGTCCGCTGGGCGTCCTGCAACATCTTCTCCACCCAGGACCACGCCGCCGCGGCGATCGTGGTCGGCGCGGAGGGCACCCCGGAGGCGCCGGCCGGTGTCCCGGTCTACGCCTGGAAGGGCGAGTCGCTGCCGGAATACTGGTGGTGCACCGAGCAGGTGCTCGCCTGGCCGGACGGGCAGGGCCCGAACATGATCCTCGACGACGGCGGCGACGCCACCCTGCTGGTGCACAAGGGCGCCGAGTTCGAGAAGGCCGGCGTGGTGCCGCCGGTGGAGTCCGCCGACTCCGAGGAGTACGCCGTCATCCTCGAGCTGCTGCACCGCTCGCTCGGCGAGGACAACCAGCGCTGGACCCGGATCGCCGCCGGCATCAAGGGCGTCACCGAGGAGACCACCACCGGTGTGCACCGGCTCTACGAGATGCACCGGGCCGGCACGCTGCTGTTCCCGGCGATCAACGTCAACGACTCGGTGACCAAGAGCAAGTTCGACAACAAGTACGGCTGCCGGCACTCGCTCATCGACGGCATCAACCGGGCCACCGACGTGCTGATCGGCGGCAAGATGGCCGTGGTCATGGGCTACGGCGACGTGGGCAAGGGCTGCGCCGAGTCGCTGCGCGGCCAGGGCGCCCGGGTCGTGGTGACCGAGGTCGACCCGATCTGCGCCCTCCAGGCGGCGATGGACGGCTACCAGGTCGCCACGCTGGACGACGTGGTGGAGCAGGCCGACATCTTCATCACCGCGACCGGCTGCTTCGACGTGATCACCAACGAGCACATGGCCCGGATGAAGCACCAGGCCATCGTGGGCAACATCGGGCACTTCGACAACGAGATCGACATGGCTGGCCTGGCCAAGCGCAGCGACGTCACGCGGGAGAACATCAAGCCGCAGGTCGACGTGTGGCGCTTCGCCGACGGCCACGCCATCATCGTGCTCTCCGAGGGCCGCCTGCTGAACCTGGGCAACGCCACCGGGCACCCGAGCTTCGTGATGTCGAACTCGTTCGCCAACCAGACGATCGCCCAGATCGAGCTGTTCACCAAGACCGACGAGTACCCGACCGGCGTCTACGTGCTGCCCAAGCACCTGGACGAGAAGGTCGCCCGCCTGCACCTGGACGCGCTCGGCGCCAAGCTGACCACGCTGACCAAGGAGCAGGCCTCCTACCTGGGCGTCTCCCAGGAGGGCCCGTTCAAGTCGGAGCACTACCGCTACTGAGTTCCACACCCGGAGGGGACCGGGGTCGGCCGCCGCGCGGCCGTCCCGGTCCCTTTCGTCGTACGCGGGCTGTCGGGCATCGGTCGACCAGGGTGACGTTGCCGTGAACAACTTGACGCGGCGCCCGGAACAGGAGCAAGGTATGGCTGCCCTAAGTTAACTGAGGCATGCCTGACCTACCACGGAGTGATGGATGTTCGCCACGTACCTGATCGGCCTGCGGGAGGGCCTGGAAGCGACCCTGGTGGTCAGCATCCTGGTCGCCTTCCTGGTGAAGTCGCAGCGGCGTGACCGGCTGCCCCAGGTCTGGGCCGGTGTCGGCCTGGCCGTGGTGCTCTCCGTCGTCTTCGGTTCGCTGATCCAGTACACCTCGACCTCGCTGCTGCGCACCTCCGAGTCGCGCGAGTTCTTCGAGGCGGTGACGTCGGTCGCCGCCGTCGTCTTCGTGACCTGGATGATCTTCTGGATGCGCAAGGCGGCCCGGTCGATCGCGGGCGAGCTGCGCGGCAAGCTCACCGAGGCGCTCGCCGTCGGATCCCTGGCGGTCGCCGGCATGGCCTTCCTCGCGGTGGTCCGGGAGGGTCTGGAGACCGCGCTGATCTTCTACGCCGCCGCGGAGAGCGTGGCCGGCGGCACCGGGGCGGGCTCGCTGCTCGCCCTGATCGGCGGCATCGTCACCGCCGTGGTGATCGGCTTCGGGCTCTACCGCAGCGCCCTGAAGATCAACCTGAGCCGCTTCTTCACCTGGACCGGCGCGCTGCTGATCCTGGTCGCCGCCGGCATCCTCAAGTACGGCGTGCACGACTTCCAGGAGGCCGGCGTGCTGCCCGGCCTGAACAACCAGGCCTTCGACATCTCCGCCACGCTCGACCCCAACGCCTGGTACGGCGCGCTGCTCGCCGGGATGTTCAACATCACCGCCGCGCCGACCGTGCTGGAGCTGATCGCCTGGGTCGCCTACGCGGTGCCGGTGCTCGTGCTGTTCCTGCGCAAGCCCGCCCAGCCGGCGAAGCCCGCCACGCCCGCCACGCCGGCCGAGTCGGTCCGGCCGGCCGCCGAGAGCACCGCCCCGGCCGAGAGCACCGCGCCGGCCGAACGGCCGCAGCCGGCCGCCGCCGCCCCGTCCCCGCGCGCCTGACCCGCCCCGTTCCCGAGGAGAACCCGCACCGATGCGTACCACTCGATTCGTCGCGCCCGCCGCCGCCGGGTTGCTCGCCGTCGCCGGACTGGCCGGTTGCGGCGGTGACGGCGACGCCGACGCCACGGCGGGCGGCCCGATCGCCGTCAAGGCCACCGACAGCGCCTGCGAGGTCGGCAGCACCGCGATCGACGCCGGTCAGGTGACCTTCAAGGTGACCAACAGCGGCTCCAAGGTCAACGAGTTCTACGTCTACGCCGCGGGCGACCGGGTGATGGGCGAGGTGGAGAACATCGCCCCCGGGCTGAGCCGCGAACTGCGGGTCGAGCTGCCCGCCGGGACGTACGAGACCGCGTGCAAGCCCGGGATGAGCGGCCGGGGCATCCGGGGGGCGCTGAAGGTCAGCGGCACCGCCGCAAGCGTCGCGCCGGACGCCGCGCTGACCGAGGCCACCGCCAGCTACCAGCGCTACGTGCGCAGCCAGACCGCCGCGCTGCTGACGAAGACCGAGGAATTCGTCGCCGCGGTCAAGGCCAACGACGTGGCGAAGGCCAAGGCGCTCTACCCGGTGGCCCGCACCTACTGGGAGCGGATCGAGCCGGTCGCGGAGAGCTTCGGCGACCTCGACCCGAAGATCGACGGCCGCGAGGAGGTGGTCGAGGAGGGCATGGAGTTCACCGGCTTCCACCGGATCGAGAAGGACCTCTGGACCACCGGCGACGTCAGCAAGGACGGCCCGATCGCCGACCGGCTCCTGGTCGACGTCAAGGCGATCGTGGCCAAGGCCGACGCCGAGAAGCTCACTCCGCTCCAGCTCGCCAACGGCGCCAAGGCGCTGCTCGACGAGGTCGCCAGCGGCAAGATCACCGGCGAGGAGGAGCGGTACTCGCACACCGACCTCTGGGACTTCAACGCCAACCTGGAGGGCTCGAAGGCCGCCGTCGCCGCGCTGCGCCCGGCGCTGGAGCAGCGCGCGCCCGACCTGGTCAAGCAGCTCGACAGCGAGTTCGCCAACGTCGAGGTCGCGCTCGGCAAGCACCGGGCCGGCGACGGTTGGAAGCTGCACACCCAGCTCAGCAAGACCGACCTGAAGGAGCTGTCGGACAGCATCAACGCGCTGGCCGAGCCGGTCAGCAAGATCGCGGCGGCCGTCGCGCGATGAGCACCCCGGCCGGCGGTGACGCGACCAGCGAGCCGAACGACTCCCAGACCGGCCGGCGGGTCTCCCGGCGGCGGGCGATGACCCTGGCCGGCGTCGGCGCGGCCGGCGTGGCCGGGGTGGCGGCCGGCGCGGGCGCGCTGCTCGCCGGCGGCGACCAGGCGTCGGCCACCGGGACGGCCGCCGGGGCGGTGCCGTTCCTCGGCGAGCACCAGGCCGGCGTCACCACCCCGGCCCAGGACCGGCTGCACTTCGTCGCGTTCGACGTGGTCACCAAGGACCGGGACCGGCTGGTCGCGATGCTCCAGGAGTGGACCGCCGCCGCGGCCCGGATGACCGCCGGCAAGGACGCCGGGCTGATCGGCGCCGTCGGCGGCATGCCGGAGGCGCCGCCGGACGACACCGGCGAGGCGCTCGGGCTGCCCCCGTCGCAGTTGACCGTCACGGTGGGCTTCGGCCCGTCGCTGTTCCGCGACGCCCGGGGCCGGGACCGCTTCGGCATCGCCGGCCGCCGGCCCGCCGCGCTGGCCGAGCTGCCGCACTTCGCCGGCGACGCGCTCAAGCCGGAGCTGTCCGGCGGCGACATCTGCGTCCAGGCCTGCGCCAACGACCCGCAGGTGGCGGTGCACGCCATCCGCAACCTGGCCCGGATCGGCATGGGCGTGGTCAGCGTCCGCTGGTCGCAGCTCGGCTTCGGGCGTACCTCGTCGACCTCGCGCGACCAGGCCACGCCGCGCAACCTGTTCGGCTTCAAGGACGGCACCGCCAACCTCAAGGCCGAGGACGCCGGCCTGCTCCGGGAGCAGCTCTGGGTGCAGCCGGGCGACGGCCCGGACTGGATGACCGGCGGCTCCTACCTGGTCACCCGCAAGATCCGGATGCTGATCGAGACCTGGGACCGCAGTCCGCTCGCCGAGCAGGAGATGATCACCGGCCGGACCAAGGGCAGCGGCGCCCCGCTCGGCCGGCGCGACGAGTTCGACGAGCCGGACTTCGCCGCGAAGGGCGACGACGGCCAGCCGGTCATCGCCGAGAACGCACACGTGCGGCTCGCCCACCCGGACCAGAACGACGGCGCCCGGCTGCTGCGCCGCGGCTACAACTTCGTGGACGGCTCGGACGGGCTGGGCCGGCTCGACGCCGGGCTGTTCTTCATCGCCTACCAGCGGGACCCGCGCAAGCAGTTCGTGCCGATCCAGACCCGGCTGGCCCGCAACGACGCGATGAACGAATACCTGCGGCACGTCTCCAGCGGCCTGTTCGCCTGCCCGCCCGGCGTGCGCGACGCGGCCGACTGGTGGGGGCGCGCGCTGTTCTCCTGAGCCGCCACGCTCAGCGGCGTACCGGGTCGGGGTCGGCGGGCTCCGGCGCGGCCCGCCGCAGCGGCGCCGGGACCGGCGGCGTCGACGCCAGCTCCGGCCAGAGCCGGTCGGTGACCACGCGGGCGCGCCCCGACCGGTACGCGGCCCGGCGCCCCCGCTCGGCCAGCACGGCGGTCAGGTAGGCCCACTCCGGCGCGCGCCACGGCGGCGGCGGCGAGGTCACCGCGGCCACCTCGGCCCACAGCTCCCGGCCCAGCCCGATCGCCTCCGGCGCGGCGAGCTGCGGCAGCCGGTCCACGTACCGCCGGACGGCCAGGGCCAGCCCGTCGTCCACCCGGGTCAGGTCGAGCGTGGCCGCCCAGGCGAGCAGCGGCGGCACCGCCGGCGGCAGCGGCCGCCACACCCCGGCGCCCCGGGTGTGCACCACGAGCGTGCCGGCCACCAGGTCGCCCAGCCGCCGGCCGCGCCTGTCGGTGAGCATCACCGTCACGGTCGCCGCCCAGCTCAGCAGCGGCAGCACCAGGCCGGGCCACTCCACCGCGACGCCGACCAGCGCCCGGGTGAGCGACTGCCCGACGCCGACCGGCCCGCCGTCGGCCCGCACCACCCGCAGCCCCACCGCCAGCTTGCCCACCGTCCGGCCACCGACGAACCGTTCCATCACCACCGGGTAGCCGACGAACACCAGCACCAGCAGGACCACCTGGAGGCCACCGGCCAGGGCGGCGTCCATCACGTCCGGCGGCAGCGCGAGCACCAGCAACGACAGCGCCGCGCCCAGCACCAGCGCGAGACCGACCTGCACGACCAGGTCGACCAGCAGGGCGAGCACCCGGGAGCCCAGCCGGGCGGCCCGGACGTCCAGCTCCACCGCCTCGCCGCTGACCAGACCGGCGTCGGCCCATCCGGAGGGCGGGGGAGGTTGCGCGCGCACCCCGACAGTGAACACCATGGACGCCGGACGGGGGAGGCACGAGTGGATCTCGACGCGTACGCGGCGGAGCACGGCGCGCAGTGGCGTCGGCTGGAGCAGTTGACCGGCCGGCGTCGCCTGGACCCGGCCGAGATCGACGAGCTGGTCACGCTCTACCAGCGGACCGCCACGCACCTCTCCACACTGCGCAGCCGGGCCCCCGAGCCGGCGCTGGTCGGGCGTCTCTCCCACCTGGTCCTCGCCGCCCGGGCCCGGATCACCGGCCGTCCCCGGCCGTCCTGGGCGTCGGCGCGCCGGTTCCTGCTGGCCGACCTGCCGGCCGCGCTCTACCGGGCCTGGCCGTGGTGGTGCGGCGTCGCCACCGCGTTCAGCGCGCTGACCGCGTTCCTGATCTGGTTCGTCGCCGGCCACCCGGACAGCGCCGCCGCCTTCATCGGCGCCGAGTCGGCCCGGCAGCTCGTCGACTCCGGCTTCGCCGGTTACTACACCGAGTTCGCCGCGCCGACCTTCGCCTTCCACCTGTGGACGCACAACGCCTGGCTGGCCGCCCAGTGCCTGGCCGCCGGCGTGCTGGTGCTGCCGGTGTTCTGGCTGCTGTGGCAGAACGCGCTGAACCTCGGCGTGGTGGGCGGGGTGATGATCTCCTACGACCGGGCCGACGTCTTCTTCGGCCTGATCACGCCGCACGGCCTGCTGGAGCTGACCGGCATCCACATCGCCGCCGGGGTCGGGCTGCGCACCGCCTGGGCGTGGATCGCCCCGCCCGCGCACCTCGGCCGCGGCCGGGCGGTCGCCGAGGCCGGGCGGGCGGCCATCGTGGTCGCGGCCGGGCTGGTCGGGCTGTTCGCGGTGTCCGCCCTGCTGGAGGCGTTCGTCACCCCGGCGCCGGTGCCGACGGCCGTGCGGGTGGCGGTCGGCGCCGCGGTCTGGGCGGCGTCCCTGGCCTACGCGCTGGTGCTCGGCGGGCGCGCGGTCAGAGCTGACCGAGCGACTTGAGCCGCAGGTAGGTGTCGGCGACGGCGGGCGCCAACCGGTCGGCGGGCACGTCCACCACGGTCACCCCGTGCCGGGACAGGGCGGCGCGCACCCGGTCCCGCTCGGCCAGCGCACGCCACGCCGAGGCGGCCGCGTACGGGTCGTCGGGGCCGGTCGGCGTGGCCGTGGCGAGCCCGGTCAACACCGGATCGTGGGTGGCCGCCAGCACCACCCGGTGCCGGGCCGCCAGCCGCGGCAGGACCGGCAGCAGCCCCTCCCGGACCGCGCCCGCGTCCAGCGCGGTGAAGAACACCACCAGGCTGCGTCGTCGCTCGCGGCGCAGCATCTCGGCGGCGACCAGTTCGAAGTCCGTCTCGGTGAGCGCCGGCTGGAGCGGCGCCGTCGCCTCGACCACGCGGGTGAGCAGCGCCGGGCGGCCGCTGCCGGTCACCCGGGCCCGCACGGCGCTGTCCACGGCCAGCAGGTCGACCCGGTCGCCGGCCCGGGCGGCCAACGCGGTGAGCAGCAACGCCGCGTCGATCGCGGTGTCCAGCCGAGGCTCGTCGCCGAACCGGACCGCCGAGGTGCGGCCGGTGTCCAACACGCAGACGAGCCGCCGGTCCCGCTCCGGGCGCCAGGTGCGGACCAGTACGTCGCCGCGGCGGGCGCTGGCCCGCCAGTCGATCGACCGGACGTCGTCGCCGACGGCGTACTCGCGCAGCGTGTCGAACTCGGTGCCGTGGCCGCGCCCGCGCGTCACCTGGACGCCGTCGATGAGCCGCAGCCGGGCCAGCTTCTCCGGCAGGTGCCGGCGGGAGTCGAACCGGGGCAGCACCCGCAACGTCCACGGTGGCGTGGCGGGGCGTTCGGCGCGCTGCCGGAAACCCAGCCGCATCGGCCCGAGCGAGCGTACGGTCAGCGCCACCGCCGGCCGGTCGCCGCGCCGGGTCGGGGTGAGGCGGACCGGCAGGGTGGCCGCGCCGCCGGGCGGGACGGTGAGCACCTCGGACGCGGACCGTTCGGGCCGCGCCCCGGCCGACGGCACCCACGCGTCCCGCACCTGGGCGCGCAGCGGGCGGTCGGTGGGGTTCGCCAGGCGCAGGGTGACGGTGGCGGTGCCGCCGAGCCGGACCGTCCGGTCGCCGTCGCGGCTCACGGCGAGCGCGTGCGGCGGGGCCGCGAGCGCCCGGTCGAGCGCCACCAGCAGCAGCACGCCCACGGTGAGCACGGCGACGCCGAGGAACGGCGCCGGCCAGGCCGGCAGCGTCGCGGCGCCGGCCGCGAGCAGCAGGCCCGCCCGCCAGGTCATCGCGGCGTCGGCACGGTGGCCAGCACCGAGTCCAGCACGGCGTCCGCCGTGACGCCCTCCAGCTCCACCTCCGGCCGGGGCCGCAGCCGGTGCCGCAGCGTGGGACGGGCGACCGCCTTCACGTCGTCCGGCGTGACGTGGTCGCGGCCGGCCAGCCAGGACCACGCCTTCGCGGTGGCGAGCAGCGCGGTGGCGCCCCGGGGCGAGGCGCCCAGCTCCAGGGCGGGCGCGGACCGGGTGGCCCGGCAGAGGTCCACGATGTAGCCGAGCACCGGTTCGGCCACGTGCACCGCGTGCGCCTCGGCGCGGGCGGCGGCCAGGTCGGCGGCGCCGGCCACCGCGCGTACGCCGGCGGCACGCAGGTCGCGGGGGTCGAAGCCGGCGTGGTGCGCGCGGAGCACGCCCAGCTCCTCGTCACGGCCCGGCAGCGGCACGGTCAGCTTGAGCAGGAAGCGGTCGAGCTGCGCCTCGGGCAGCGGGTAGGTCCCCTCGTACTCGACCGGGTTTTGAGTGGCGGCGACGATGAACGGCTCGGGCAGCGGGCGGCGCTCGCCCTCGACGGACACCTGCCGCTCCTCCATCACCTCCAGCAGCGCCGACTGGGTCTTCGGCGGAGTCCGGTTGATCTCGTCGGCGAGGAGCAGGTTGGTGAAGACCGGACCCTCGCGGAACGTGAACGCGGCGGTGCGCGGGTCGAAGATCAGCGAGCCGGTGACGTCGCCGGGCATCAGGTCGGGGGTGAACTGCACCCGCTTGGAGTCGAGGTCGAGCGCGGTGGCCAGGGTGCGCACCAGCAGCGTCTTGGCCACGCCCGGCACGCCCTCCAGCAGCACGTGCCCGCGGCAGAGCAGCGCGATCACCAGGCCGGTGACCACGGCGTCCTGCCCGACGACGGCCTTGCCCACCTCGGTGCGCAGGCGGTGCAGGGCGGCGCGGGCGTCCGACCCGGCGGTGGGCGACGCGGCGGCGATGACGGGTCCGGTCACCGGGGTTCTCCTTCGGTCGGATGCGGGGCCAGGGTACGGGTCAGCGTGTCCAGCTCACGGGCCAGCTCCAGCAGCTCCCGGTCGTTCTCCGGGACGGGGCCGTGCAGCAGCTCGGCCACCCGCTCCGGGTCGCCGCCGGACGCGGCGGCGACCCGGGCCGCCACCTCGTCGTCGGGCGTGTCGGCGGGCAGGTTGAGCCGGGGCAGGAGGCGGCCCAGCGCCGCGTCCCGCAGCGATCCGGCGACGGTGTCCCGGGCGCCGGCCCGGCGGTAGAGCCGGGCCCGGCCGCGTACGGTCTCGGCGGACCGGACGGTCACCGGCAGCGGCTCCGTCACCGGCGGACCGAGCCGGCGGGCCCGCCACAGGACCACCAGCAGCCCGGCCAGCGCGAGCTGCGCCAGGATCGCCCAGAACCAGGTCGGGAACGCGTCCCACAGCGGGTTGTCGGGGCGCGGCGGCGGGTTCGCCCGGTCGGGGCGTTCCCGGGGGGTTCCGCTGGGCGCGGGCGCGCCGTCGACCTCGCGGGTGGGCGACGGGCTGGCGCTGGTCGGCGCGGGCTCGGGCGCGGGCAGGTCCAGCCACACCACCGGGCGACCGCCGCCGCCGAGCAGGCCGGTGGCGAGGTCCCGGTTGCCCCACTCGTCGATCCGGTCGTTGCGGAACGGGTCGCCGGCGCCCACCACCACGATCTCGGCGTCGCCGGGGATCCGCAGCAGGGCGCCGCCGTAGCAGCGGTCGACGGGCTCCGGCCCGGCGTACCGCTGGTGGTCGACGGCGGCGGTGCCGGCGCGGACCGCCTCGGGCAGACGACACGGCGTGCCGTCGGCGTCCGGCGGCACAGCCCTCGCGGCCCAGCGGCGGGCGGCCGGTTCGACGGGTGTGCCCAGCTCCACCAGCGCGCGGCGGGACGGCTCGACGAGCACCAGCCGGCTGCCGGGCGGCAACGCGGCCAGGGCGGTCAGGGTGGCCGGGCGGACCAGCTCGGGTGCGGGCACGAACAGCGTGCTCGGCCCCGCGCCGGCGGCACGCAGCGCGGCGGCGGTGTCGGTCGCCCGGCGCAGTGGCACGCCCCGCGCCGCCAGTTCCTCGGCGAGCCGGCTGCCGCCGTCGTCGTCGGTGGCGACGGGGGAGAGGAAGCCACGTTCGCCCGGGTCGGGCTGGTCCACCTCGTGCAGGATCAGGGTGGTCACGATGAGCAGCACGCCCAGCGCGACCGGGACCACGATCCGGTGCCACCGGCGGCGTGCCGGCGTCGCGGTGGCGGTGCCGGTGGCGGTGGCGGTGGCGGTCACGACGGTGCCTCCTCGCCGGTCAGCTCACGCCGCAGGTCGGCGGCGAGGGCGCGCATCCGCCGGTCGTGGCCGGCGGTGGCGGGGCGTTGCGCGTACCAGAGGTCGGAGAAGATCGTGCCGGCGGCGTGCAGGGTGGGCCGCAGCGCCGGCCGGTTCCGGCCCGCCGCCTCGGTCACCTCGGTGACGGTCAGCCCGGCCCGCGGTTCCACCAACTGCCGCGTTACCAGGAGCCGAATCATGTCGCGCAGCCGTTCCCGGACCGCCTCGGCGTACCGGCCCTCGGCGGCCAGCCGGTCGGCCGCGGCGGGGTCGTCGGCCGGCGGGGGCGGCGCCTGCCGGGGGCCGGGACACGCGCCGCCGGCAGGTCCGGCCGACGCCGGCGGGCGGGCCGGCGCAGGCGCGGTCGCCGGAACCGGGGCAGCCGGAACCGGGGCAGCCGGGGGCGGCGGAACCGGGGCAGCCGCAGCCGCGCGAACCGGGGCAGCCGGCGGGGCACCCAGGCCGGGAACGAATACCAGGCCAGTGCGGTGAGCAGCACTGCGGCCAGCAGGAGCAGCACCACCAGCGGCAGGGGCACCACGTCGCCGAGCGCGGCGACCCGCTCGGTCCACCACCGGCTCACCGGCGGGCCGCCAGCAGCACGGGCTCCGGTACGCCGGCCGGCGCGCGGGAGAGCCGGATGTCCAACCCCTCGGTGCGGATCCGGGTCTCCAGGTGCAGCACCGCGTCCAGGCAGGCCAGCGCCGGGTAGGCGAGCGTGTTCACGGCCGCCTGGGCGGCGACGGCCACCGGCAGCGCCCAGGCCGACACGTCGAACAGGCCCAGCAGCCCGAGGCCCCAGGGGACGCCCAACCCGATGCCGAGCCGGACCAGCCACCACCCCAGGTAACCGAGCAGCCGGACGGCGGCGGCGCGTCCGCCGACCCGGCCGGCCAGCCGGACCGCCCGCACCGGGACCCGGTGTGCCGGCACCCCGTCGAGCACCAGCACCGGCACCACCAGGCCGAGCAGCCCGTACGCCACGAACCAGGCGGGCCCGGCCAGCCCGGCGACGCCGACGGCCAGGCCGACCAGGACCGCGACGAGCAGCGTCGCGCCCGGACGGGCCTCGTGCCGCAGCTCCGACGGCGCGAGCCGGCGGCCGAGCAGCGCCGCCGCGCCGCCACGCGCGGCCGGGTTGCCCAGCAGCGCGATGATCATGGCTTCGGTGGCCGCGCCGACCGCGAGCAGCAGCCAGTACCGGTCGAGCCCCGGCTCGCCGGCCGGCCACCAGCCGGGCGGACCGGCTCCGGCGAACACCCGCATCGGATGGAGCAGGATCTGCTCGGCGACGACCAGCGGGACGGCGAGCGGGAGGAGCACCCGGGCCTGGTCACGCAGCAGCAGCACGGCGGAGTCCAGCAGCTCGCCGACGGTCAGCGGGCGGGGCGGGAGCACCGCGATCGGACCGGCGTCGGACACGCGAACTCCTGGTCGGCGGGGCAGCGGTGGCGGGCGGGGCGTCACCCGGGGGATCATGGTTGCACGGCGGGTCCGCATCGGGTGGACCCGTCCGCCGTGGCGCGCCACGCTGGTGGGCACGCCGTCGGCTGTGGTGCGCGGGCGCGCTCGGCGCTACCGTGCCGGGAAGACTCCGACCTCCGACCGAACGGGGATGGAACGATAAACCCCATGAGAGCCCGCGTACTCGTGGTCGACGACGACCCCGCCCTTGCCGAGATGCTCGGCATCGTGCTGCGCAGTGAGGGCTTCGTGCCGTCCTTCGTCGCCGACGGGGAACGGGCCCTGGCCGCGTTCCGCGACAGCCGACCCGACATCGTCCTGCTCGACCTGATGCTGCCCGGCATGAGCGGCATCGACGTGGCCCGGGCGATCCGGGCCGAGTCCGGCGTGCCCATCGTGATGCTGACCGCCAAGAGCGACACCGTCGACGTGGTGCTGGGGCTGGAGTCCGGCGCCGACGACTACGTGGTCAAGCCGTTCAAGCCCAAGGAGCTGGTGGCCCGGATGCGGGCCCGGCTGCGTCGCGGCGAGGACGTCGCGCCGGAGCTGCTCACCATCGGCCCGCCCGGCAACCAGATCACCATCGACGTGCCGGCGCACACCGTCAGCCGGGACGCCGAGGAGGTGAAGCTGACGCCGCTCGAGTTCGACCTGCTGGTCGCGCTCGCCCGCAAGCCGCGCCAGGTGTTCACCCGCGAGGTGCTGCTGGAGCAGGTCTGGGGCTATCGGCACGCCGCCGACACCCGGCTGGTCAACGTGCACGTGCAGCGGTTGCGCGCCAAGATCGAGCCGGATCCGGAACGACCCGAAATCATCCTCACCGTTCGGGGCGTGGGCTACAAGGCGGGCACCGGATAACCTGGGCAGCACTGTGGTGACCGCCTCGCTGCCCGACCCGCCGACTCACGCGTCCCGCCGGCTGCACGCCGCGCGGGCGCTCTGGCGCGACCTCGCCGGCCGGTCGGCCCGGTTCGCCACCGGCGTGCGCCAGGCCTGGCGGCGGTCGCTCCAGGTCCGCGTGGTGACCATCACACTGGTGGCGTCGAGTCTGCTGGTGGGCGGTTTCGCCTACCTGATCGCCGACAAGATCACCAACATCCTGCTGGAGAACGCCGAGACCGACGTCCGGCTGCGGCTGAGCAACGGCAGCGAGTACGCCGCGAAGCAGTTCAACCTCTACAGCCAGCCGCAGGAGGCCCAGCTCCAGGACACCATCGACGGCACGGTCAACTACCTGGCCGGCGGGGACCCGACGCAGACCAGCGGCGTGGTGGTGGCGATCACCGCCGACAACTTCGCCGAGTTCATCGAGCCGCGGGTGTCGCCGGACGTGCCGGTCCGTCCGGTGATCGGCGACGAGCTGCGCCGGACCGTGGCGTCCGGCAAGGTGGCCCACCAGATCCGCACCGGCACGCTCGGCGGTGAACGCACGAAATACCTGGTCTACGGCTCCCCGGTGCCGACCAGGTTCGGGCAGGTCGAGCTCTACTACCTCGTACCCCTGGCCCGGCAGGACACCACGGCCGCCGACGCCCGTGCCACGGTGGTCGCCACCGGCGTCGCGCTGGTGCTCCTGCTCGGCCTGTTGGCCGCCCTGGTCACCCGCCTGGTGGTCACCCCGGTCCGGGTCGCCGCGCGCACCGCCCAGCGGCTCTCCGCCGGGCTGCTCGACCAGCGCATGGTGGTTTCCGGCGAGGACGACCTGGCCCTGCTCGCCGCCTCGTTCAACCAGATGGCGACGAACCTGCAACGGCAGATCCTCCGGCTGGAGGAGATGTCCCGGCTGCAACGCCGGTTCACCTCGGACGTCTCGCACGAGCTGCGCACCCCGCTGACCACGGTACGGATGGCGGCCGACCTGATCTTCACCGAGCGGGACGGCTTCGACCCGGCGGTGGCCCGCAGCGCCGAGCTGCTCCAGGCCGAGCTGGACCGGTTCGAGGAGCTGCTGACCGACCTGCTGGAGATCAGCCGGTTCGACGCCGGCTTCGCGGTGCTGGACAGCGAGCCGACCGATCTCGTGCCGGTGGTGCACCGGGTGACCGAGCGGCTGGCCGGGCTCGCCGAGCGGGTCGGGGTCGCCATCGAGCTGGACCTGCCGGGCACGCCGGTGATCGCCGAGGTCGATCCGCGCCGCGTCGAGCGGGTGCTGCGCAACCTGGTCGGCAACGCGGTCGAGCACGGCGAGGCCAAGCCGGTGCGGATCACCCTGGGGATGGACCAGAGCGCGGTGGCGGTCACCGTGCGGGACCACGGTGTCGGTCTCAAGCCGGGCGAGGAGAAGCTGGTCTTCAACCGGTTCTGGCGCGCCGACCCGTCCCGGGCCCGGCAGACCGGTGGCACCGGCCTGGGCCTGTCGATCAGCCTGGAGGACGCCCGGCTGCACGGCGGCTGGCTGGAGGCGTGGGGCGCGCCGGGGCAGGGCGCCCAGTTCCGGCTGACCCTGCCGGCCCGGGCCGGCGACCGGCTCACCACCTCCCCGCTGCGGCTGGTGCCGGCCGACGCCACCCTGCCGTTCGGCGGCCCGCGCGACGGCGGCCTGCTCGCCATCGGCCCGGGCAGCGGCGCCGGGGCGCTCGCCATCGGCCCGGCCGATCCCGCGCACGCCGAGGTGGTCCCGTGAACGCGCCGGGGTCACGCGTCCGGCGGCTGGTGGTGGGGCTGCTGGCCGGTGTGCTGCTGCTTCCCGCCGGGTGCGGCATCCCGGCCGAGACCGACGTCCAGGTCGACGGCTCGGTGCCGGTCGCCGAGCCCGGCTCGCTCAACGGCCCCCCGGCTTCGCCGCCGGCACCGAGCGACAGCGACGAGCCGGTGCCGTTCATCGAGAACTACCTCCGGGCGGCCGCCGCCGGGGAGCGCGACCAGGCGTACGCCCGGGCCCGCACGTTCCTCGCCACCGAGGCGCGGGACCAGCTCCCGGGCAAGCCGCAGACCAGCGAGATCGAGCTGACCGTGGTCCGGCTGCGGGCGAAGGAGAGCACCCCGCCGAACAACCAGGGCACCAGCACGGTCCGGCTCAAGGTGCAGCAGGTCGGCGTGCTGCGCGCCGACGGCACGCTCGGCCCGCCGGCGGCCACCGAGACCGAGTACGTCTTCGAGCTGCGCCGGGCCGAGCCCCCCGGCAGCGGGTTGTTGATCACACAACTGCCGAACGTGCTGTTGATCAGCGACTCGGCGCTGCGTGAGTACTACCGCCAGCACAACGTCTACTTCTGGAACTCGGACCAAACCCGCCTGGTGCCCGACCTGCGTTACCTGCCGGGGGTGCCGGCCGAGCGTCTCGTCACCGAGGTGGTGAAGTGGCTGGCCGGCGGTCCGTCCGTCTGGCTGGAGTCCGGGGTGACCGGCCTGCCCGACCGCACCCGTCCGATCAACAACGCCACCGGGGGCAACTCCCAGTGGGAGGTCAACCTGGACATGCCCGGTGCCAACGAGGAGCGGTTGGCCCGGCTCGGCACCCAGTTGGCGTGGTCGCTTCCGGAGTTGACCGGCCAGCTCGACCTGAAGATCCAGAACCAGAAGCGGTTGAGCATCGACCTGCAGCGGGAGCGCGCCGACCACGACGCCTACCCGCGTGGCGCGGATCCCACGCGGTTCAGCGTCTACGACGGGGTGATCCATCCCCTCGCGCTCGCCGGTGAACGGCGGGGCGCGGTGCCGCTCCCGGCCGCCGAGAACCGCAACGTGGTCTCCGCGTCGATCGCCCGCGCCGACGACCAGGTGCTCGCCGCGTTGGTGGTGACCGCGCCGGACCGGCGACTCCGGCTCAAGGTGGGCACCGGCCTCGATCCGGTGGCGGTGTTCAACGGCAGCCCGGCGACGTTCCACACGATGAGCCAGCCCACCTGGCTGCGCTCGCTGGACAAGGGCCACCCGGCGGGCCTGGTGGCGGCCGACGGCAGGCTCTACCGGTTCAACGGGACGGCCGGGCTCAGCCCGGTCCCGCTCAACGTGGCCGGGACGGTGGCGGCGGTGGCCGGGTCCCTCGACGGCCACCGGATCGCGCTGGTGGCCGGCGGAGCGCTCTACGTCGCCCCGGTGAACGTCGACGGCGGCGTGGTCAGCCTGGGCCAACCGCGCCGGCTGCCGACGATGCTCACCGGCGTCACCGCCGCCGACTGGATCTCGGAGGACCAACTCGTCTTCGCCGGCCGAGACCCGGAGCGGCGTTCGGTCATCCACCAGGTGAGCGTCGACGGCGGCTTCGACTCTCCGCTGAAGAACGACATCGGTTCGGCGGTGGTGACCCAGCTCGTGGGATATCCGGGCAGCGGGGACCGCGGGCTGCCCGCGCTCTCCTTCATGTACGAGGCGAACGGCGCGGCCTACCAGAACAACCCGTTCGAGTTCATCAAGCGCCAGCAGGTGCTGGACCTGCCGGCGGGCAGCCGGGTGGTCAACCCGACCGCGCCGTTCTTCGTCTACTGAGGTCGCGGTGCCGGACCTGGGCGGGCTCTGGTCGGATCTGACCGATCTGGTGCTGCCGGCCGGGTGCGCCGGCTGCGCGGCCCGCGCCCCGGGCCTGCGGCAGGGCTTCTGCCCGCGCTGCGTGGCCGAGTTGGAGTCGTTGCGTCCCGGGCCGACCCGGCCGGTGCCGGCCCCACCCGGCCTGCCGCCCTGCGTCGCCCTCGGCGCGTACGCCGGGGCGTTGCGCGAGGGCCTGCTCGGTTACAAGGAGCGGGGCCGGCACGGGCTGGCCCGACCGTTGGGCGCGCTGCTGGCCGAGGTGGTGGCCGTGGCGGTGGGGCAGCCCGGGCCGGTGACCCTGGTGGCGGTGCCGGACACCGCCCGGGCGGCGCGGGCACGGTACGGCGACCACCTGGACCGGCTGGTGCGTCCGGCCGCGGCCCGGCTGCGGGCGGCCGGCTGGCCGGTTCGCGTGCTGCGACCGTTGCGGGCGTCGCCCCGGCCGGACTCGGTGGCGTTGGACAGCGCCGGCCGGGCCGCCGCGGCGGAGACCGCGTTCCGGGTACGCCGGCCGGCGCCGGCCGGGCCAGCGGGAACCTTGGTGCTGCTCGACGACATCGTCACCACCGGCGCGACGCTGGCGGCGGTGAGCCGGAAATTGCGCGGCGCGGGAATGACGCCAAAGGTCGCGGCCGTGCTCGCCGCAACGCAAAAGCGGCAGCGGTGGTGACGCTTCGTGCATCCCTTTCACCCCATGGTGTATGAGGTGTTAAATTTCGCGGCCGCTCTTGGCAACCGGGGGTGACTGCGGGCCGAACAGGAGTTAGCGTTTCGGTGTCGGGGGTAGTGAGGATGCCAACCTTCCCCCGGCACTGGAAGGAGGCGTAGCCGAACACCACCGGTCGACGCCGAGCGGAGCTCTCCCAGGCGCGTCGTCCGGAAGATCTGGACCGAAACGACCGTCCGAACAAGGGAGGTCACGTGGACATCGTGGTCAAGGGCCGTAACGTCGAAGTGCCGGACCATTACCGGGTGCACGTAGCCGAAAAGCTCGCAAAGATCGAACGCTACGACCACAAGCTGATTCGCGTGGATGTCGAGTTGTTCCACGAGCGCAATCCGCGCCAGGCCGACCACTGCCAGCGGGTGGAGATCACCTGCGTCACGCGCGGTCCGGTGATCCGCGCCGAGGCCTGCACGAACGACTTCTACAGCGCGCTCGACGCCGCCATCGCCAAGCTGGACACCCGGTTCCGCCGGGCGGCCGACCGCCGCCGGGTGCACCGCGGGCGGCACGCGCCGCTCTCGGTGGCCGCCGCGACCGCCGGCCTGCCGGTGGCCGACCTGGACGGGCCCGGCCTGGCGTCGCTCAACGGGCACGGCACGGCCACCGCGGTGGCCGAACGCCCGAACCAGAGCGGCTACGACGAGCCCGACGACCAGCCGTGGCACATCGCCCGGGAGAAGGTCCACCCCGCCGAACCGATGACCGTCGACGACGCGCTGTTCCAGATGGAACTGGTCGGCCACGACTTCTACCTGTTCCTGGACAAGGAATCCGGCCGCCCGAGCGTGGTCTACCGCCGCCGCGCGTACGACTACGGGATCATCTCGCTCGACACGTGACCCGTTGACCACGGACCGGGGCCTCCGCGCGTTCGCGGGGGCCCCGGCTCAGTCCCGGTCCGACGCCAGCCGGCCGAAGACCACCGAGTCGACGCGGGCGCCCGCCACCCCGGGCATCCGCCCGCGCGACAGCCCCTCCCGCCGGAACCCGGCCCGTTCCAGCACCCGCTGCGAGGCGACGTTCTCCGCCCGGGTGCCGGCCCAGACCCGGGCCACGCCGACGTCGAACGCCCAACCGGCGAGGAGCCGGACCGCACGGGTGGCCAGCCCCCGGCCGCGGGCCTCGGGCAGCAGGCTGTAGCCCAGCGTGGCCTGGCCGGTGGCCGGCTCGTCGTACCCGAGGGCGCAGCCGCCGACCAGCGCGCCGGTGGCCGCGTCCAGGACGGCCAGGTCGGCGGCGTCCCCAGCCAGCCAGTAACCGGCCGCGAGCCGGCAGCGGCGCGCGATCGACTCCCGGTCCGGCGGCACCGCCGGCACCCGGTTCGCCACCACCTCCGGCAGCGTGTGCAGCCGGTACAGCGCGGCGGCGTCCGCCGGCCCCAACCGGCGCAGCGTCGCCACGCCGTCGGTGAGCCGGCCGCCGGGCAGGTCCGGCAGCAGCCGGGTGGTCGGCCCGGGCGGGTCGTCGGCCAGCCGCACCCAGGCCACCAGGTCGTGGCGTACGCCGTCGCGTCCCGCGCTCGCCGCCCGGCGCACCCCCTCGTACCGGTAGCCGCAGGCCAGCGCGGCCCGCTGGCTCGGCTCGTTCTGCCGGTGGGTGAGCAGTTCCAGCCGGGCCGCGCCGGCGGCGAAGGCGCGCTCGCCGAGCGCCCGGGTGGCGGCGGTCGCCACGCCCCGCCCCCGCGCCCACGGCGCCACCCAGTAACCGATCTCGAAGTCCCCGCGCGCCGGGGCGAGCCGGGTCAGCCCGATGCCGCCGAGCAGCCGGTCGGTGTCCGGGTCGGCGATCGCGTACGCGCAGCCGCCGGCGGCCCACACGGCCGGCTCGCCCTCGGCGATCCACCGCCGGGCGCTGTCCGCGTCGTACCCCTCGGGCAGGGCGGGCAGGAACCGCCGGGTCTCCGGGTCGGTGCAGCCGGCCACCAGCTCCGGCACGTCGGCCGGCCGGGTCGGTCGCAGCCGGACCCCGTACCCCTCGATCGTCTCCGGGATCACCGCAGGTCCTGCGGCAGCAGGCCGCCGATCCACACGTCCTGCCGCTCGCCGCGGTGCTGGATGCCGCCGCGCAGCGTGCCCTCGACGGTGAAGCCGGCCTTCTCGGCGGCCCGGCGGGACGCGGTGTTGCCGACGTTGGCGCGCCACTCGACGCGGGCCAGGCCGAGCGTGGTGAAGCCCCAGGCGCAGAGCGCGGTGAGCGCGGCCGGCAGGTAGCCGCGGCCCCGCGCGTGCGGGGCGGTCATGAAGCCGACGTCGGCCACCAGCGGGTCGCCGGGGAGGATCCGCAGGTCGAGCGAGGCGACGTAGCGGTCCTCCTGGTCGGCCACCGCGAACATCGCGGCGGTGCCCCGGGCCCAGGACGGCCGCACCAGGTCCCGCAGGTAGCCCTCGGCGTGTTCCGGCCGGTAGGGGTGCGGCACGGTGGTCCAGCGCACCGTGTCCTCGTCCTGGCAGGTGCGGGTGACCTCGGCCAGGTCCTTCTCCTCCAGCGCGCGCAGCCGCAGCTCGGTGTCGCCGGCGGTGGCGAACAGGACGGGTTGCGGCCGGCCGAAGACCGCCGCCCGGCGGGCCTGGAGCGTGCCCGGGCCGTACGGCGCCGGCTCGCCCGGCGCGGCCAGCTCGGACGGCACGAGGGAACCGATCCACCCCTCCGGCCGGCCGCCGTCGGCGGGGTGGGCCAGCCGCAGCTCGCCGTCGACCCGGAAGCCGGCGCGCAGCGCGACCAGGCGGGAGGCGTGGTTGCCGATCTCGGCCTGCCAGGTCAGCCGGCGCAGCTTCAGCGCGTCGAACGCCCAGCGGGCGACGGCCCGGGTGGCGCGTACCGCGACTCCCCGCCCCCGGGCCCACGGTGCGGTCCAGTAGCCCACCTCGGCCGAGTCGAGCGCGCGGTCGACGGAGACCAGACCGCACGAGGCGAGCAGCTCACCGGTCGTGGCGTCGCAGACCGCGAACGGCGCCCCGGTGTCCCGCGCCCAGGCGGTCGCGCTGATCGTGGTGACGAACGCGAGCGCGTGTTCGGGCAGGTACGGGCGAGGTACGGTGGTCCAGCGCTGAATGTCCGGGTCCTGGCAGGCGCGGTGCACCTCGTCGGCGTCCGCCGCCCGCCAGGGGCGCAGCAACAGCCCGTCCTCGATGATCTCCACAGGCTCCATCCGAGCCATGGTGCCGGATCGTTCGCGGACGGCGTAACCCGATTGGCGACCGAGGGCACCCGGTCGCGGTGTTATGTCGGGTTCGCGGGTCCGGACCGCCGCCACCAGTGACCATCGCCGCGCCGGAACGCCTACGATGGTTCGAGACCGTCTAGGGGAGCGTTGATCCGTGTCGATTCTGGAAAAGGTCCTTCGCGCCGGCGAGGGCCGCATGGTGCGTCGGCTGAAGGCCATCGCGGCCGCCGTCAACTCGATCGAGGACGACTACGTCAACCTCAGCGACGACGAGCTGCGCGGCATGACCGACCAGTTCAGGGAGCGGCTCGCCGACGGCGAGACCCTCGACGACCTGCTGCCGGAGGCGTTCGCGGTGTGCCGCGAGGCCGCCTCCCGGGTGCTCGGCCAGCGGCCCTACGACGTCCAGGTGATGGGCGGCGCGGCGCTGCACTTCGGCAACATCGCCGAGATGAAGACCGGTGAGGGCAAGACGCTCACCTCGGTCATGCCGGTCTACCTGAACGCGCTCGCCGGCAAGGGCGTGCACGTGATCACGGTGAACGACTACCTGGCCGAGCGCGACGCCGCCTGGATGGGCCGGGTGCACGAGTTCCTCGGGCTCGACGTCGGCGTGGTGCTGCCCAACCGGCCCGCGAGCGAGCACCGCGCGGCCTACGAGTGCGACATCACCTACGGCACCAACAACGAGTTCGGCTTCGACTACCTGCGCGACAACATGGCCTGGTCGAAGGAGGAGCTGGTCCAGCGCGGCCACTTCTTCGCGGTGGTCGACGAGGTCGACTCGATCCTCATCGACGAGGCCCGGACCCCGTTGATCATCTCCGGTCCGGCCGAGCACTCCGCCCGGTGGTACCAGGAGTTCGCCGCCGTGGTGGCCCGCCTCCAGCCGGGCACCGACGGCGAGGGCGACTACGAGGTCGACTACGCCAAGCGCACGATCGCGGTGACCGAGCGCGGCGTGGCCCGGGTCGAGGACCGCCTCGGCATCGACAACCTCTACGAGTCGGTCAACACCCCGCTGGTCGGCTACCTCAACAACGCGATCAAGGCCAAGGAGCTCTACAAGCGCGACAAGGACTACATCGTCAGCGACGGCGAGGTCCTGATCGTCGACGAGTTCACCGGCCGCATCCTGCACGGCCGCCGCTACAACGAGGGCATGCACCAGGCGATCGAGGCCAAGGAGGGGGTGGAGATCAAGCAGGAGAACCAGACCCTGGCCACCATCACCCTCCAGAACTACTTCCGCCTCTACGAGAAGCTCTCCGGCATGACCGGCACCGCCCAGACCGAGGCGGGCGAGTTCAACAAGGTCTACAAGGTCGGCGTCGTGACCATCCCGACGCACCGGCCGATGGTCCGGATGGACCGGCCCGACGTGATCTACAAGACCGAGAAGGCCAAGTTCAACGCCGTCGTCGAGGACATCGCCGAGCGGCACGAGCAGGGCCAGCCGGTGCTGGTCGGCACCGTCTCGGTGGAGAACTCCGAGATCCTGTCGCACATGCTGCGCCGCCGCGGCATCCCGCACTCGGTGTTGAACGCCAAGTTCCACGCCAAGGAGGCGGAGATCGTCGCCCAGGCCGGGCGCAAGGGCGCGGTCACGGTCGCCACCAACATGGCCGGCCGGGGCACCGACATCCTGCTCGGCGGCAACGCCGAGTTCCTCGCCGCCAACGAACTCCGCCAGCGCGGTCTCGACCCGGTCGAGCAGCCGGAGGAGTACGCCAAGGCGATGGAGGAGATCCTCCCGACCTGGAAGCAGGCCTGCGACACCGAGGCGGAGGAGGTCGCCGCCGCCGGTGGCCTCTACGTGCTCGGCACCGAGCGGCACGAGTCCCGCCGGATCGACAACCAGCTCCGCGGTCGCGCCGGCCGGCAGGGTGACCCGGGCGAGTCCCGCTTCTACCTGTCCCTGCAGGACGAGCTGATGAAGCGGTTCCGGGCCGGCGCGGTCGAGGCCGTGATGGACCGCTTCAACATCCCGGAGGACGTGCCCATCGAGTCGAAGATGGTCACCCGCCAGATCAAGAGCGCGCAGGCCCAGATCGAGGGCCAGAACGCCGAGATCCGGAAGAACGTCCTGAAGTACGACGAGGTGCTGAACAAGCAGCGCCAGGTGGTCTACGCCGAGCGCCTCCGGGTGCTCAACGGCGAGGACCTGTCCGACCAGGTCCGCAACATGATCGACGACACGGTCGCCGCGTACGTGGTCGGCGCGACCAGCGACGGCTACGCCGAGGACTGGGATCTCGACCAGCTCTGGTCCAGCCTGAAGCAGCTCTACCCGGTCGGCGTCACGGTCGAGGAGTTGGAGGAGGAGGTCGGCTCCCGCGCCGGCCTCGACCAGGACTTCCTGCTCGCCCGCCTCAAGGAGGACGCGAACGCCGCGTACGACCGGCGGGAGGAGCAGCTCGGCGAGGAGGCGGTCCGCCAGCTCGAGCGGATGGTCCTGCTCCAGGTGATCGACCGCAAGTGGCGCGAGCACCTCTACGAGATGGACTACCTCCAGGAGGGCATCAGCCTGCGGGCGTACGCCCAGCGCGACCCGGTCATCGAGTACCAGCGCGAGGGCTTCGACATGTTCGCCACCATGATGGACGGCATCAAGGAGGAGACGGTCGGCTTCCTCTACAACCTGGAGGTGCAGGTCGAGGAGGCCGAGGCGGAGGCCGAGGAGGAGGTGCAGCTGCTGGAGAAGCCGGTGGAGATCCGGGCCAAGGGCCTCAACCGCACTCCGCAGCAGCAGGGCCTGCAATACTCCGCGCCGGCCGTCGACGGTGAGGCCGGTCGCGGCGCGCCGGTGATCGAGCGGGCCGAGCAGCAGGCGCCGGCGCTGGGCATCGGCCAGCCCTCCTCGGAGCGTCCCGCCGGCTCGACGCCGCGCCGTGCCCCGGCCGGGGCGAGCGGTCAGGCGGTCGCCGCCAGCACCGCCCGGCGTGCCGCGGCGCCCCAGGTCGACGGCGGTGAGGGCCCGTCCCGGAACGCGCCCTGCCCGTGCGGCTCCGGCCGGAAGTACAAGCGCTGCCACGGCTCGCCCACCGGCGGCTGACCTCCACGTATCGCCCGACGGGCCCCGGCCACCGGCCGGGGCCCGTCGCCCGTCTCACCCTGCGCCCGTGTGCCGCGTGTGCTCCGTGCCGCGTGTGGCCCTGTGCCTCGTGCCTCGTGCCGTTCGTGCCTCGTGCCGTTCGTGCCTCGTGCCGTTCGTGCCTCGTGCCGTTCGTGCCTCGTGCCGTTCGTGCCCCGTGCCGTTCGTGCCCCGTGCCGTTCGTGCCCCGTGCCGTTCGTGCCCCGTGCCGCTCGTGCCCCGTGCCGCTCGTGCCTCGCGCCGCTCGTGCCCCGTGAGCCCCGTACCGCGCGTGCCCCATGCCCTGTGCCCTGCGACGTGTGCCGTGTGCGCCGTATGCCGTGTGCCCTGTGCCCTGCGACGTGTGCCGTGTGCGCCGTGCGCCGTGTGCCGTGTGCCGTGTGCCCTGCGAAGTGTGCCGCGTGTGCCGGTGCCTCGTGCCGCGCGCGACCGGTGCCGCGCCTGCCGCCGATCATGGAGTTGTGGTCGTTGACAGAAGGGTCATTTCCGACGTTCGAGGCGCCACAAGTCCAAGATCGACGCAGGCGCAGGCGCAGGCGCAGGCGCAGGCGCGGGTGCGGGCGCGGGCGCGGGTGCGGGCGCGGACGCGGGGAGGGCTAGGGCGAGAGGCCAGGGCAAGGGCGGGGTGTGGGTGCGGCGGGGCAGGGGCCGGGGTGGGGCTAGAGGACGTTGAGTACCAGGCAGAGCCAGGTGCCTCGGCGGTGTTCCAGGCGCACGGCGATCGCCCAGCTCGTGCCGCCGGTGCCGGTGAACACTGCGGTGGCCTCGACCGCGCCGGCCCGGGGTTCACAGACCCGCAGGCGGCGCAGGTGCAGGGCCGGCCGGGCGGCGCGGCGGCGGACCGGGGTCACCCGGCGGGCCGCCCGGGTCAGCTCGGCCGACACCTGGGCGGCTGTCTCGGGTAGGCAGAGCGGCCGGAGCTGCCCGGGCGGCCGGAAGCCGTTGACGATCTCCAGGAACGTGCGCACGAACCGGTGGGCTGCCCGGGCAGCCTCGGGCGAGGCGGTGGCGAGGGCGGACACCGGCGGCCCGACGGGCACCCGACCGCCCAGGCCGCCGTCCGGCGCGGCGCCGCCGAACCTGCCGCTGCCGAGCCCACCGCCCTCGGTTGCGCCGACACGTCCGGTCGCACTACTGCCGAGGCCGCCGCGCTCGCCCCCGCCACCTCGGAACCCGCCGCCGTCGACCGTCGTGCCGCCGCCGTCGACCGTCGTGCCGCCGCCGGCCGGGCCACGCCTCGCCGGGTCGCCGTTCGTCGGGCCGAGGTCCGCGATGCGGTCGCCGGACGGGCCGGAAGCCGGCGGGCGCGGCCGGCCGAGAGGGTGGTCGGCGGCCCGGCCCGGTGGCCGTCCGGGGTCGCGGCGGCGCGGGTCGATCAGGTCGAGGGCGAGCTGACCGTGGCTCCAGATCGGGTCCTCGTCCGTGCAGGGTGGGTCGAGTGGTGGGGCGGGCCGGAGTCGGACCGGTGGACGCGGTGACCGGGGACGGCGGGTGTCGACCATGTCAGCCCTCGAATCCTTGCGTTTGCCTTCGTTTGCCTGTGACCAGTCCTCATCTTCCGGTAGCGGAGTGGGGTGCGTCAATGGCCGACGGTCAGCGCGGGCTCACTCCGCGTCGCGCTCGCCCAGGGGGTTGCCGCGCACCCACTCGGCAGTCTCGGCGTACTTGCGCTCGATGTATTCCTCCAGCCGGGCGCGCTCGACCCGCCACTGGCCCCGGCCACCGATCTTGATCGCGGGCAGCTCGCCGCTGCGCACCATGTGGTAGACCTGCGAGTCCGAGACGTTCAGCTCGGCGGCGACGTCGGACAGCAGCAGGAACCTCGACTCCACGGTGACTCCCGGGGTTGACTTCGTTTGCCTCAGTTTGCCATCACCCGGCGACACCACCCAGCCCGCTTCGGTGGACACGCCGCCGGGGAAGCTTCTCCTGGGCGGATGCCGGGTGTATGACGGTCACGGCGTACGGCATGATCGGCGCCCGGAGCCGGCACCCGCCGGCCGGCGGCGGAGAGTGCGGGGAGAGACCGGTGACCGACGAGCTTGTCCGGGTGTACCTGCCGGGGACCGTACCGATGCTCGCCCGGCTGCGCGAGGAGGGCCTGACCGTCGAGGCGGCGCATGCGGTCACCCCGGAGCTGCGCGAGTGGTACGCCGAGGGCGACGAGGAGGAGCTGGAGTACGTGGCCTTCACCCGCGCCGCCCAGGACGCGCTGCTCCTGTTGCGGGCCGATCCGGCCGCCCCGCGACGGCGGGTGGTGGTCTCGGCCGACCTGCCCGCCCGTGCGGTGGGCCGGGGCGACGGCGAGCTGGGCTCCAGCGTGATCCGGCCGGCCGGGCCGGTGCCGGTGAAGTCGATCGCGGCGATCCACGTGGACGGCGCGGAGGCGGTCGAGGAGGTGGGCGCCGCCGTCGACGTGGTGGTGGAGGCGCAGGCCGGCGACCCGGACGCCCAGTTCACCGTGGACGGCGTCGAGGACCACGAGCTGGAGTGGTACGACGTGACCGAGCTGGACCTGCTGCTGCGCGAGGTCGGCTGAGGCGACCGGCCTCAGGCCGCCGGCTCGTCGTCGTCGGCGTCGACGCGCGGGCCGAGCGTGCGCCCGAAGGCGATGAGCGTGGTGAGCGCGCCCACGAAGAGCACCCAGATCCCGTTGTCCACCCGCGAGGTGCCCAACGCCGTCTGCGCCACCTGGTCGGCCTCGCTGAGCGCGGCGGCCAGGTCGAGCAGCCCGCGCCCGCCGATCCGGATGATCACCTCGGTGAGCAGCAGGAGCAGCCCGGCCCCGGCGCCGGCCACCAGGTACGCCGGCCAGCGCAGCGGCGTCGCCGCCCCGTCGCGGCGCTCGGCCCGGCGGCGCGACCAGGCCAGGTAGAGGTAGGCGATCAGGCCGGCGATCAGGCCGGCGAGCAGCGACTCGGTGCGGGACACCCACTTGGCGGCGTCGAGCACCGACTGTTGCGTGTCCCCGGCGCCGAACAGGTCGGAGAGCGGGTCCCGGGCCCGGCTGAACAGCACCACGAAGAGTTGCGCGGCGAGCGTGGCGGCGGCGATCGCGGCCACCACCCGCGCCTGGCGGGCGCCGGCCGTCGCCCCGCCGATGATGGCGGCCGCGGCCGTGGTGCCGGCGATGGTGTTGGTGGTGGCGTTGTCGGCGTACGTCAGGTTGATCGCGACCGCGGCGGCGAGCCCGACCAGCAGCCCGGTGCCGACGGTGGCCAGGAAGCGCAGGGAGACGCGGCCGAGCCGGTTGGTGGCGGCCAGCGCGACCGCCGCGCCGGTGACCAGCGCCGCGGTGATCACGCCGGGGAGCGCGTACGCGGAGAGGCTGATCGCGGTGACCCCGGCCGCGGTCGAGGTGATCGCCTCCCGGGTGGACCAGAGCATGGCCGCCAGCCAGGCGAGCGACAGCACGGCCAGCGGCAGCGCGCCGGGGGCGTACCCCGGTCGTCCGGCTGCCGGCGCGACCTCGTCGACGGCCTGGTCGGTGGCGGGCGGCTCGTCGGCCTCGGGCCGGTCCGGCTCCGCGGCCGTGGAGCTGCCGGGCTGGTTGCTCATCGTCTCCCTTTCGACGCACGCCAGGTCACCGACCCACCAGCGTACGCGTCGCGGCCGGTCCGGCCCGGCGGGCCGGTCCCGGCGGCGCGGGCGGGTGGGGTGCCGACGATTCGTCGTCGCTGCCCGCCTGTCGCCGATGTTTCGTCGGTCCCGAACCATGATCGGCCGAAGGTCCGGAGTGCGGCGCTGTGTCCGGTGTTCGCGGCCCGCGCCGGGGAGCCCGGGTGGCGGGCCGGGTCGCGTGACAGAATCGGCGCAGGTCCCGCCGCCGCGACCGGTCCGCCGCGCGGTGTCCGGCGTCCGGCCGCCCGGCCGGCGCCCGCGGGTCCGGTTTCGCCATCGCCGTCGAGATCGCACAGGAGCCTGTGATGGACGCCGTCTTCTCCGTCCCCGAGCCGCGCAACGAGCCGGTCCACACCTACGAGCCCGGCAGCGCCGACCGGGAGCGGCTCCAGCGGCGGTTGGCCGAGTTGGCCGCCGAGCGGATCGAGCTGCCGATGACCATCGACGGCGAGCAGCGGATGGCCGGCGGCGAGTCGATCGACGTGGTCCAGCCGCACAAGCACGCGCACGTGCTCGGCGTCACCGGGCACGCCACCCACGACGACGCGCGCGCGGCGGTCCGGGCGGCCAAGGAGGCCGCGCCGATGTGGCGGGCGCTGCCGTTCGAGGAGCGCGCCGCGATCTTCCTGCGCGCCGCCGACCTGCTCGCCGGCCCCTGGCGGGACACGCTCAACGCGGCCACCATGCTCGGCCAGTCGAAGACCGCGGTGCAGGCCGAGATCGACGCCGCCTGCGAGCTGATCGACTTCCTCCGGTTCAACGTGCACTTCGCCCGCCGGCTCCTGGCCGAGCAGCCGATGTCCTCGGCCGGCGTGTGGAACCGCTTCGACCACCGGCCGCTGGAGGGCTTCGTCTACGCGGTCACCCCGTTCAACTTCACCGCCATCGCCGGCAACCTGCCGTCCGCGCCGGCCATGCTCGGCAACACGGTGGTCTGGAAGCCGGGCCCGACCCAGCAGTTCGCCGCGCACTTCACCATGCGGCTGTTCGAGGCGGCCGGCCTGCCGCCCGGCGTGATCAACATGGTCACCGGGCGCGGCGAGGAGGTTTCCGACGTGGTGCTCGCCGACCCGGACCTGGCGGGTATCCACTTCACCGGCTCCACCAAGGTCTTCCAGCAGCTCTGGCGGACCGTCGGCGACAACATCGCCCGCTACCGGGGCTACCCGCGCCTGGTCGGCGAGACCGGCGGCAAGGACTTCGTGGTGGCGCACATGAGCGCCGACGTGGACGCGTTGCACACCGCGCTGCTGCGCGGCGCCTACGAGTACCAGGGGCAGAAGTGCTCGGCCGCCTCGCGGGCGTACGTGCCGCGGTCGATCTGGGAGGGTGGCCTGCGCGACCGGCTCGCCGCGTCGGCGGACGCGTTGACCTACGGCGACGTGACCGACTTCAGCAACTTCGGCGGCGCGGTGATCGACGACCGGGCGTTCGGCCGGCACACCGCCGCGCTGGAGCTGGTCAAGGGTGACGACAGTTGCCGCGTGCTGGCCGGCGGCACCGCCGACGACTCGGTCGGATACTTCGTCCGGCCGACGCTCTTCGAGTGCTCGGACGCCGCGCACGAGACGTTCACCACCGAATACTTCGGCCCGATCCTCGGCGTGCACGTCTTCGACGACGCCCGCTTCGACGAGGTGGTCGCCCAGGCCGAGTCGATCGCGCCGTACGCGCTGACCGGGTCGATCTTCGCGAACGACCGCCGGGTGGTCGACCGGGTGGCGGAGACGATGCGGTACGCGGCCGGCAACTTCTACGTCAACGACAAGCCGACCGGTGCGGTGGTCGGGCAGCAGCCGTTCGGCGGCGCCCGGGCCAGCGGCACCAACGACAAGGCCGGCTCCTGGCACAACCTGGTCCGCTGGACGTCGCCCCGGACGATCAAGGAGACGTTCGTCCCGCCGACCGACCACACCTACCCGCACATGGGCTGACCCGCCCGAGAGGGGCCCGTCTCGACCGCGAGGCGGGCCTCTTCCTCACCCGACAGTGCACTTCGGACCGCCTAGGAGTGGCGAAAACGGCAAATCCTGGACGCCAGAGCCGACAAAGTGGCAGCTTAGAGGGCATGGCGGAATCCGGAGTCAACCCGACGGCGGCGGCCCTGCTGGGCCTGCTGCACGACGGCCCGATGACTGGCGGTCAGTTGATGGCCGCCGCCGAGCGCCGGCTGGCGCCGTACTGGTCGATGACCCGCAGTCAGGTCTACCGGGAACTCCCGGTCCTGGCCGAGAAGGGTCTGGTGCGGCTCGGCCGGCCCGGGCCGCGGATGAGCCAGCCGTACGCGCTGACGGCGGCCGGGAAACGGACATTCTCCCGCTGGTTGGCGGAGAATCCCGGCAAGGACACCATCCGTAACCCGATAGCGCTACGGATGGCGTTCGGCGGCCTGCACTCGTCGAGCCAGCTCAAGAACCTGTACGCCTCGGCGAACGAGTACCACACCGAGGCGCTGGCCGCGGTGCGGGAGCAGGTCAAGAACGCGAAGAAGGAAGGCGACAGCTACGACGCCAGCGCGCTGGAGTTCGCGGTCGCCTACCACAAGGCGGCGCTGTCCTGGCTGAAGACCGCGCCGGTCGGCTGACCACCTGCGACGAACGCGCCGGCCCAGGCGGTACTGTTGTCTGTCGTGACCGCTGCCGATTACGCCGAACAGCTCAAGGAACTCGACGCCACGCTGCGCAACATCGAGGCCGTGCTCGACCTCGACAAGCTGCGCGAGCAGAAGGCCCGCCTGGAGCAGGAGGCGTCCGCGCCCGACCTGTGGGACGACCAGGCCAAGGCCCAGGCGGTGACGTCGCAGCTGTCATACGTCAACGGCGAGATCGGCCGGCTGGGCGACCTGCGCTCCCGGCTCGACGACGCCGGGGTGCTGCTGGAGCTGGCGCAGGCGGAGTCCGACCCGGGCGCGCTGACCGAGGTCGAGTCGGAGATCACCGGGTTGACCAAGGCCATCCAGGAGATGGAGGTCCGCACGCTGCTCTCCGGCGAGTACGACTCCCGGGAGGCGCTGGTGGCCATCCGGGCCGGCGCCGGCGGCGTGGACGCGGCGGACTTCGCCGAGATGTTGCTGCGGATGTACCTGCGCTGGGCGGAGCGGCACGGCTACCCGACCGAGGTCTACGAGACGTCCTACGCCGAGGAGGCGGGCCTGAAGTCGGCCACCTTCACGGTGAAGGTGCCCTACGCGTTCGGCACGCTCAGTGTGGAGTCCGGCACGCACCGGCTGGTGCGGATCAGCCCGTTCGACAACCAGGGGCGCCGGCAGACCAGCTTCGCCGGCGTCGAGGTGCTGCCGGTGGTGGAGCAGACCGATCACATCGACATCCCCGAGAACGAGATGCGGATCGACGTCTACCGCTCCTCCGGTCCGGGCGGGCAGAGCGTCAACACCACCGACTCGGCGGTCCGGATCACCCACATCCCGACCGGCATCGTGGTCACCTGCCAGAACGAGAAGTCCCAGTTGCAGAACAAGGCCTCCGCGTTGCGGGTGCTCCAGGCCCGGCTGCTGGAGCGCAAGCGGCAGGAGGAGCAGGCCAAGATGGCCGGCCTGAAGACCGACGCCGCCGGCTCGTGGGGCGACCAGATGCGCTCGTACGTCCTGCACCCTTATCAGATGGTGAAGGATCTGCGTACCGAGCAGGAGACGGGCAATCCGTCCGCGGTCTTCGACGGCGAGCTGGACAGCTTCATCGAGGCGGGAATCCGCTGGCGGAAGCAGCAGCAGCTTACCGCTGACGGTGCGTGATCGCGGTTGGACGGAGCGCGTCATCGATCTCGTGCTGACCCGGTGAATCGATGACGCGCACCGCAGTTGTGGGGCGTGGGGCTTGGCTCTGCGGTTACACCGCGTAGACTCTCGACCCGTGATTCAGCTTGAGCAAGTGACGAAGACGTACCCGAAGGCGTCCCGGCCTTCGCTCGACAACGTGTCCGTCTCGATCGAGAAGGGCGAGTTCGTCTTCTTCATCGGTCCATCCGGCTCCGGCAAGTCCACGATCATCAAGTTGCTGCTGCACGAGGTGACCCCCAACAAGGGCCGCGTCGTGGTCAACGGCAAGGACGTCACGTCGATGCGTTCCTGGAAGCGACCCCACTTCCGGCGTTCCATCGGCTGCGTCTTCCAGGACTTCCGGCTGCTGCCGAACCGCACCGCGTACGAGAACGTGGCGTTCGCGCTGGAGGTGATCGGCAAGACGAAGGCGGTCGCCCGCCGGGTCGTGCCGGAGGTGCTGGAGCTGGTGGGTCTCGGTGGCAAGGAGCACCGCTACCCGCACGAGCTCTCCGGTGGTGAGCAGCAGCGTGTCGCGGTGGCCCGGGCGTTCGTGAACCGGCCGCTGATCCTGCTGGCCGACGAGCCGACCGGAAACCTGGACCCGGACACCTCGATCGAGATCATGCGTCTGCTGGACCGGATCAACCGCACCGGCACGACCGTCGTGATGGTCACGCACGACTCCAACATCGTGAACCAGATGCGCCGCCGGGTCATCGAGATCGAGAGCGGCCGCATCGTGCGCGACCAGGCACGCGGCGTCTACGGCTGAGCCTGACGACGGCGCGTAGACCTTGACGACGAACACCTCACGCCGGAGAGCCGGAGGAATATCCCGATGCGGATGAAGTACGTCCTGTCCGAGGTACTGGTCGGACTGTGGCGCAACGTCACCATGACGATCGCCATGATCATCACCATGGCGGTGTCGCTGTTCATGCTGGGCGGCAGCGGCCTTCTGTACCAGAAGGTCGGCGACATGAAGGATCTCTACTACGAGAACGTCCAGGTCTCGATCTTCCTGAAGACCGACGCGCCGCAGGACCAGCGCGACGCGCTCGACGCCAAGCTCAAGGCCGACCCGTTGGTCAAGGACGTCGAGTTCGTCGACAAGGACCAGGCGTACAAGCGCTTCCAGCAGATGTACGCCGACGCGCCCGACCTGGTCAACGCGGTCAAGGCTGACCAGTTGCCGGAGTCGTTCCGGATCACGCTGAACGACCCGCAGCGGTACAAGCAGATCTACGACCAGTACAAGACCGCCGAGGGCATCGACACGATCGTCGACCAGTCCAAGTTGCTGGACAAGGTCTTCGGCGTGCTCACCGGCATCCAGAACGGCGCGCTGGCGCTGGCGATCGTGATGGCCGCCGCCGCCCTGCTGCTGGTGGCGAACACCATCCAGGTGGCCGCGTACAGCAAGCGGCGTGAGGTCGCGGTCATGAAGCTGGTCGGCGCCTCCAACTGGTTCATCCAGGCGCCGTTCGTGCTGGAGGCGGTGGTGGCCGGTCTGATCGGCTCGATCCTCGGCCTGGTCGCGCTGATCGGTGTGAAGACGCTCGCCGCCGGCAGCTCGATGGCGGCCCTGGAGGGGCTGATCACCCCGATCTCCTGGTCCGAGATCTTCCTGACCTTCCCGTTGATGGCCGCCGTCGGTGGTCTGGTCAGCGCGATCACCGCCTGGGTGACGCTCCGCTTCTACCTGCGGGTCTAGTTTCCGTACGGCTCTCCGCAGAGCCCTCCCGCCCCGGAATAAACGGCGCGGGAGGGCTCTTGTGGTTCCGGTAGCATGATCTTCGCTCGCGGCCCCGGCCGGGAGCCGGACGAGAAGGGGGGTGGCGCCGGTGCCACGGGAGAAGGGGCGCAAGGTGGTCGCCTCCAACAAGAAGGCACGCCACGACTACGCGGTCCTCGACACCTACGAGGCGGGGATGGCGTTGACCGGCACCGAGGTCAAGTCGCTGCGCGCGGGGCGGGCCTCGCTGGTCGACGCGTTCGCCCAGGAGCGGGACGGCGAGCTCTACCTGCACGGGATGCACATCCCGGAGTACGCCCAGGGCACCTGGACCAACCACGAGCCCCGGCGGACCCGCAAGCTGCTGCTCAACCGGCTGGAGATCAACCGGCTGCTGGGCAAGCTGAAGGAGAGCGGCCTGACGTTGGTGCCGTTGCAGGTCTACTTCTCCGACGGCTGGGCGAAGGTGGAGATCGGCCTGGCCCGGGGTAAGAAGTCCTACGACAAGCGGCAGGACCTGGCCAAGCGGGACGCCGACCGGGAGATCCAGCGGGCGGCGGGCCGACGCGGCAAGGGAATGAACGAATGATATGTCCGGTTCGTCCGGTGGTCGGCTCGCCGGCCGGCCTCGGGATGAATCCGGTTGCGGCAGGCGTTACGCTTGTCGGTGCCACCACAACCGGTGGCCTGTCGAGGGGGTGACTGGTTTCGACTTCGTACGCAGCGACAGGGGAAGCGAGCCGAGGAAGCCGACGTCGTCTCGAGAATCGGTCGTCGGAAACCAATAAGCGCCAAGAACAATCGCGCTGACTTCGCTCTCGCCGCCTGAGGCGAGTAGCAAGTCTGTCGGCCTGGGAGTGCCTTCGACCCAGTTAGCCGGCATCAGCTAGGAGGCTGGCCAATCGGACCCGGTCGCGGGGTCCGTGCGGCGAGATCAATCAGCGACTGGGCCCGTCACACCAACTTGCTCGCGTGAGCGGTGGGGCCGAGTAGAGGCACAGCGAGCTGCGCTCGGAGAAGCCCTGACAAACCGGCGAAGGACCCGGGTTCGATTCCCGGCACCTCCACCACCTTGACCTGTGCGCCCCGGTCCACCGGACCGGGGCGCACAGTCGTTTCTGCCGGCCGGCGACAGGTGCCGGTGGGGCCGGCGGGGCCGGTGGTGCCGCCGGGACGGATGAGCCAGATGAGGTGGCCCCGGTGGCTGGACACGACGCCCGGGCAGGCTCACCATTCCGGTACGCGATTCCGCGCAGCGCGGGAGGTGTCCGATGGTCACCCATCCGATCCAGCAGCCGACCACCGTGCTCCGCCGGGCCCTGGCCGCACCCGGGCCGGGATGGCGGGAGCAGCTCATCGTCCAGCTCGGGCCGGTCCGGCGCGGCTTCACCGAGCACGTCCGGGTCACCGAGGGCCCGTCCGGCCGGTACGCCGCCGTGCTGCGCACCGCACCCCGGCTGCACCGGGGCGTCCACCTGCTGGTGGGTGAGCACACCGCGATCGTCGGGGCGCTGGCCGCGCTCCAGCACGCGGCGGGGCTCGCGTCGGTCTCCGCCGAGGAGCTTCGGGAGCAGACCGGCAACCTGCTGCGTGCGCTCGACCGGCACCGGCGGCGCGGTGCCGACCTGCTCTGGGAGGCGTACCAGGCCGACCTGGGCGGCGAGGACTGAGGCGCCTTCGCCGGGTGGCGGGCGTGACGTCGGGCGTGTCGCGGCGGACGGGATGCACCGGTTGCGAGCGGTATACCTGGGAGTCATATTTATGGGTCTTGAGGTATGCCGCTGAGAAGTGGGTTGTTCCGCCAGGGCATCGCGTTGCGTGACGGCCGCCGGGCGTTCCCGGCCCGGCCGTGACGGGACCGCGGGGAACCGATCGGGCCCGCGCGCCGTCCGATCCGTATGCGCCGATCTCTCGCCCTGCTCGGGCTGCCGCTGCTGGTCCTCTCCGGTTGCGCCGCGCCCGGCGCCGGATCCGGCTCGGCGTCGCCCGCCGGCCCCGACCAGCGGCCCGTGTTCACCCAGCGGGCCGAGGAGGTGGCCGGGCGCTGGCGGCCCGGACCGCAGTGGCGCGACGGATACGTCCCGCTCCAGGACGCCACCGTGCTCACCGGCGACGCGGGCTTCACCGACGAGACGAAGGCGGCCTTCGTCGCCGGCTGGTACCGGGATCAGATCCGCATGCCGGCCGCGGTGCCGCCGGACGGCACAATCCGCTTCCCCGACGGCGTGCTGCGGGTGCCGCTGGTAAGCGCCGCCGACGCCTACGCCCAACTGGACCAGGGGGACCCGCCGCCCTGCGACGGCCGTCCGGGTGCGCCGGGACGGCCGCGGTCTGCCGGTCCCACCGTCGAGCCCGGCCCGGACGCCCCGGTGTCGACGACCGCGCCGACGCCGTGCGTCCCGCTCACCGTGACCGCGGCGCGGCTGGGCAGCGCGCCGGTGTGGACCAGCCGGGGCCGGGTCGACGTGCCGGCCTGGCTGTTCACCGTGGACGAGCTGACCGCGCCGGTGGCCCGGCTCGCGGTCGCGCCGCGCGCGGTCGGTGAGGCGCCCGGTGGCGCGGCGGACGGCGGGCCGTTGCCGGACGGTCTGGTCGCCGCGCAGGAGTTGCGGGCGGTGGCGGGCGACCGGCTCGACTACGTGGTCGGCGTGGGGGCCTGCGACGGCGCGCCCACCCCGCTGCTGCTGGAACGGCCGGATGTGGTGGTCGTCGGCGCGTCGGTGGTCCGGTCCACCGGGATCTGCACCGCGCAGCTCGCCTTGAAACCGGTGAGCGTCACGCTCGCCGCCCCGCTCGGCGCCCGGACCGTGCTGGACGTCGGCACCGGGGCGCCGCTCGTCGTCCGGGCCGGCTGAGTCACAGCAGCCGGGGCACCTCGGTGCTGATCGGCGCCGGCAGCACGGTGGGCCGGTCCGCGGCGAGCGCCTCGGCCAGCGCCGGGCCCAACCCGTCCGGCGACACCACGGGCACGGCGGCGCAGCCGTAGCCGCGGGCCACCGCGGCCACGTCCAACCCGGGCAGGTCCAGCCCCGGCACGCCCGGCGTGTGCTTCAGCTCGGCGAACGCCTTGAGGATCGCGTACTGGTGATTCACCGGGACCACGACGGCGAGCGGCAGGCGCAGCCGCGCCGCGGTCCACAACGCCTGCACCGAGTAGTGGAACGAGCCGTCGCCGATCACCACGACCACCGGTCGGCCGCGTCCGGTGTCTCGCTCGGCGAGCGCCAGGCCCACCGCCGCCGGCAGCCCGAAGCCCAGGCCGCCGCTGGCCATGGTGAAGTAGGAGCGCGGCCGGTCGATCCAGAGCCGGCGGCGCAGCGCCGCCAGGTTGGACGGTGACTCCTGCACCAGCACGCCGTCCGCCGGCCAGGCGTCCGCCAGCGCGGCGAAGAGCGCGTCCGCACTGGGCGGGTCGGCCTCGTCCGGTGGCGCCGGCGGCTCGCGCGGGGGCGGCGGCGGCCGGCCGGCCGGCGGCAGCAGCTCCCGCAGCGCGTCCATGGTCAGCCCGGGGTCGCCGAGCAGGCTCTCGCCGACCGGGGCCCGGCCCGCCTCGTCCGGGTCGTCGGTGACGTGCAGCAGCCGGGCGTCGCCGGGCAGGTAGTCGCCCGGCACGTGCGGGTAGTAGCGGAACACCGGGGCGCCGACCACCAGCACGAGATCGTGCCCGCGCAGCGCGTCCGACAGCGGCCCGATCGCGTACGGCAGCACGCCCCGGAACTGTGGGTGGCGTTCCGGGAAGACACCGCGCTCCGGGGCCGGGGCCGCCCAGACCGGGGCGGCCAGCCGCTCGGCCAGCGCGACGGCGGCCGGCCAGGCGCCGGCCCGGTCCACCGCCGCGCCGAGCACCAGCACCGGCGCGCGGGCGGCGGCCAGCGCGGTGGCGAAGCCGCGCAGCCGGTCCGGGTCCGGCCCGATCCGGGTGGCGACGGTACGCACCTGGGGCGGCGGGTCGGCGGCCCGGCCCCAGTCGTCCATCGGCAGGGAGAGGAAGACCGGTCCGGTGGGTGGCTGCACCGCCGACGCGTACGCCCGCATGAAGGCCGCCGGGATGTCCTGCGCGCGGGCCGGCTCGTGGGCCCACTTGACGTACGGCTGGGCCAGCTCGACCGCCCGGGGGCTGGCCAGCCGGGGTTCGATGAGCAGCATCTCGCGGGTCTGCTGGCCGGCGCTGACGATCAGCGGGGTCCGGTTGTGCCAGGCGGTGACCAGGTTGCCCATGCCGTTGCCGGTGCCCGGCGCGGTGTGCAGGTTGACGTGCGCGGGTCGGCCGGTGCCCTGCGCGTAGCCGTCGGCCATGGCGACCGCGGACGCCTCCTGGAGGGCGTGCACGTAGTGGAAGTCGGCCGGGAAGTCGGCGAGGAACGGCTCCTCGGTGGAACCGGGGTTGCCGAAGACGGTGGTGAGCCCGAGCGCGCGGAGCAGGTCGTAGGTCGCCTCACGTACCGTCGCCATCGCCTGAATCTAACCGGCGGAAGCCGACTTTTCGGGCCTTCGGGTGGTCTCAGGGCAGCGGGAACGGGAGCGTGATGCCGTCCAGCGCGTCCCCGCACGGGCAGTCCCGCTCGGTGGGAAGCGCGGCGACCGCGTCCAGCAGCAGCCCGCGCAGCCGGTCGGTGTTCTCCGCGAACACCCGGAACACCTCCTCCTGGGTGACCGACTCGCCCGCCTCGACGCCCGCGTCCAGGTCGGTGACCAGCGCGATCGACGTGTAGCAGAGGGCCAACTCGCGGGCGAGCACCGCCTCCGGGTGCCCGGTCATGTTGACCACCGAGCCGCCGATCGAGGTGAACCAGCGCGACTCCGCCCGGGTGGAGAAGCGCGGGCCCTCCACGACCACCACCGTCCCGCCGTCCACCGCCGGCACGCCCCGGCCTCCCGCCGCGTCCAGCAGCGTCCGTCGCCCCGCCGGGCAGTACGGATCGGCGAACGAGACGTGCACCGCGCCCCGGTCGTAGTAGGTCTGCGCCCGCCCGCTGGTGCGGTCGATCAACTGGTCCGGCACCACGAACGTGCCCGGACCCAGCTCCGGTCGCAGGCCGCCGACCGCGCAGGGCGCCAGCACCTGGCGTACGCCCAGCGAGCGCAACGCCCACAGGTTGGCCCGGTAGGGGATCCGGTGCGGCGGGTGCCGGTGGTCGCGTCCGTGCCGGGGCAGGAAGGCCACCCGCCGCCCGCCCACCTCGGCGATCGTGACCGGATCCGACGGTGCGCCGTACGGGGTGTCCACCACGTGCTCCACCCCGTCGAGCAGGGCGTACAGACCCGACCCGCCGATCACCGCCAGTTCGGCCTCCGCCGCCATCCGACCCTCCCTCGATCCGTTGCGATCACCCGCCGGTCAGACCTTAGCCAGCGGGCGGGACGCAGGCTATGGTGCGTGACATGGCGTTGACAGGGTGGACGGTCGACGACGTCGGGCCCGCGCGGGCACACGACTGACGGGTGTCGGACATGCAGGGTGAGGGGCAGGCGATCGGTGGCCGAGCCATGGAGTCGATGACCGGACGACTGCTGGTCGCGACGCCTGTGCTCAAGGACCCGAACTTCGACCGTACGGTCGTGCTGCTGGTCGCCCACGAGCCCGGCGGCGCCCTCGGCGTGGTGCTGAACCGGGCCACCGAGGTCCCGGTGGCCGACGTCCTCGGCGACTGGAGCGACCTGGCGCGCGAGCCCGCGGTGCTCTTCGAGGGCGGCCCGGTCCAGCCCGACTCGGCCATCTGCCTGGCCCGGATGCGTCACCCGGTCACGCCGGTGAAGGGCTTCCACCGGGTCTCCGGCGCGGTCGGCACCATCGACCTCTCGGTCGACCCGGAGAAGCTGCGTGACGCGGTCGGCGGGATCCGCGTGTTCGCCGGCTACTCAGGTTGGGGCGCCGGCCAGTTGGAGCGGGAGATCGAGGAGGGGTCCTGGTTCGTGCTGGACGCGCTGCCCGGTGACGCCTTCGTCGACCGGCCCGACGATCTCTGGCCGATGGTGCTGCGCCGCCAGGGCGGCATGATGGCGGCGGTGGCCCACTTCCCGCCGGACGTGGCGCTGAACTGACCCTGTTCGGGGGGACCCCCCGCGAGATGACCATGCCTGGCGGCGTGTGTATAGTTCTTCCCGTGCCCGGGCGACCGGGACGACCGCAAGGGGCCGTGGCGCAGCTGGTAGCGCACCACACTGGCAGTGTGGGGGTCAGGGGTTCGAGTCCCCTCGGCTCCACCTTGTGTTTGTGCAGGTCAAACGGCATCTCTCGTCGAGAGGTGCCGTTTTTGCTTGACCTGACTGCGGCCTGCCCGCGCCCCCGGACGGCCGCGCCGCCGCGTCCCGGATCGGGGAAGCGCGGCGGCGCGTCGGTGCGGGTGGGTCAGCGGGTCCGGAGGCCGGCGGCGATCGTCCGGGTCAGGGTGGCCCGGTCGTCGTCACCGTCGAGCGACCAGACCATCGCCCCGCCGAGGCGCTCCTTGCGGATGTAGAGCGTCTTCTGCAGCACGGTGACCGGGTCGTCGTAGGTCCAGAAGGTGGTGCCGTCGAAGAGCCAGGCGTGCCCGGAACGCAGGTCGCGGTGCACCCGGTAGCCCTGCGCGGGCAGGTTCTTGAGCACCTTGTAGTCCTCGTTGCCGGGCGCCCAGGTGCCCGTCGCCGGGCCGGTGGCCGGCTGGAACAGGCCGTTGCCGCCGCCGGTCACGCCGGTCCAGCCCTGGCCGTAGTACGGGATGCCGAGCACCAGCTTGCCGCGCGGCGCGCCCCGGTCGAGCCAGCCGCCGATGGCCCGATCGACGGTGAAGTCCGGGTTGTCCGGAGCGGCGGCCGGCCGGCGCAGCGCCGACTGCTGGTTGGTCACCGGCTCCCAGGTGCCGTGGAAGTCGTAGCCCTGGACGGTGGCGAAGTCGAGGTCCTTGAAGATCTTCCTGGTTTCGAAGCCGGCGTCCATCGCGGCCGGGTTGGCCGGGAGGAACGCGGTCAGCTCGTAGTGCTTGCGGGTGACCCGGCCGTAGCCGTCGAGCTGGCGGCGGAACTCGGCGACCAGCGCGGTGAAGTTCTGCTTGTCCTCCGGGCGGACGACGTTGCCGGGCTCACCCGCCGAGCCGGGCCACTCCCAGTCCAGATCGATGCCGTCGAAGACACCGGCGGCCGAGCCGGCCCCGCCGACCTCACCGACCACCGGCAGGTCGCCCTTGACGAACCGGTCCACACAGGAGGTGACGAAGGCCCGCCGGGACTCCGGCGTGCGGGCCGCGTCGGAGAAGTACGTCGACCAGCTCCAGCCGCCGAGCGAGAGGAGCACCCGCAGGCCGGGGTGCTTCGCCTTGAGCTTGCGCAGTTGGTCGAAGTTGCCGTTCAGCGATTCGCCGGCCGCGTCGGCGACCCCGTCGACGCTCTCCTCGGCCGACACCGGGCGCTGGTAGTCCGCCCAGACGTCGCCCGAGGCGCAGAGCCCGTCGGCGGTGACGTCGCCGAACGCGTAGTTGATGTGGGTCAGCCTCGCGGCGGCCCCGGAGGTGTCGAGCTTCTTCACCGGAAAGGCCCGGCCGTAGATGCCCCACTGGGTGAAGTAGCCGACCCGGTGGAAGCCGTCCCGCTGGGCCGCCCCGGACGGCGCGGCCTGGGCGGCGGCGACCGGGGTGCCGGCGGCGAGGACGGTCAGAGCGGTGACGACGGTGGCGAGCCGGCGGGGGAACGTTCCGCGCATGTGCCCTCCCGGGCGGTTGGCGATGCGAAACAGTGAACAAACTTTCCTGATGTTCAGGAAGTTAGGGTGCCGCTCGCGCCGGGGTCAAGGCCCTGCCGTGAACGAACCCGGCGTGGACCACACCTTCCCGCGCGGGTGGTGTCCAGTGCGCGACGAACGGATCGGGCCCGCCCGGTCCGGGAATTAGCGTGATTCGGTGGGATCGATGGATGGCGCGGGCGTCCGCATCCGGCTGCTCGGGCCGGTGGAGGTGGTCGTCGCCGACCGCCCGCAGGCGGTCAACGGCGTACGCCGCAGGGCGGTGCTGGCCACCCTGGCGTTGCGCGCGGGCCGGGTGGTGAGCGTGGACCGGCTCGTCGAGGTGGCGTGGGGCGGGCAGCCACCGGCCACCGCCGCGACCACGCTGCAACGCCACGTGTCCTACCTGCGCGCGGTGCTCGGCGATCCCGGGTCGATCGTGGCGCGCCGGCCGGGCTACCTGCTCGACACCGGGCCGGGGTCGACGGACGTCCAGGTCGCCGAGCACCTGCTCGACCTGGCCCGGCGGTCGGCGGACCGGACCGAGCGGGTGGCCCACCTGACCGCCGCGGTGACCCTGTGGCGTGGGCCGCCGCTGGCCGACGTCTCCGGCGTCGGGTGGCTCGAGGAGCAGGCGGAATACCTGGGCCGCCTGCGGTTGGAGGCCGAGCGGGCGCTCGTCGAGGCCCGGCTGTCCGTCGGCGAGCACGCCCGGCTCGTCCCTGGGCTGGAACGGCTGGTCCGGCAGCATCCCTTCGACGAGCACCTGCACGCGCAGCTCATGCTCGCCCTGTACCGGGACGGCCGGCAGGGCGAGGCGGTCGCCACCTACCGCCGGCTGCGCGACACCCTCCGCGAGAACCTCGGCATGGACCCGAGCCCGCGGCTGCGGGACCTGGAGTGCGCCGTCCTGCGGCAGGACCCGGCGATCGCCGCACCCGCGCCGGCACCCACCCCGGCGGTGGCGCCGGCGGCGCCGGTGGCGGCGCAGCTCCCGCCCGCGCTGCCGACGTTCACCGGGCGCGACGCGGAGATCGCCGCCCTCGACGCGCTCGCCGGGCGCGGCGGCGCCGTGGTGGTGTCCGGCACCGCGGGCGTCGGCAAGACCGCGCTCGTCGTGCACTGGGCGCACCGCGCGGCCGGGCGTTTCCCCGACGGGCAGCTCTACGCCAACCTGCGCGGCTTCGACCCGGCGGCCACCCCGACCGCACCGGCGAGAGTGCTGCACGGGTTCCTGGAGGCGCTCGGGGTCCCGCCGGCCCGGATGCCCGGCGAACCGGATCTCATGGTGAGCCTGTACCGCACGGCGGTGGCGGGCAAGCGACTGCTGGTGGTGCTGGACAACGCGCGCGACGCCGAACAGGTCCGCCCGCTGCTGCCCGGCTCGCCCGGTTGCCTCGCGGTCGTCACCAGTCGCGACCAGCTCGTCCCGCTGGTCGTCACCGAGAGCGCCCAGCCGGTGAACCTCGATCTCCTGAGCCCCGGCGAAGCCCGCGAGATGCTGGTCCGTCGGCTCGGGGCCAGCCAGGTCGCCGCCGAACCCGCCGCGGCCGACGACATCGCCGTCCGCTGCGCGCGGCTGCCGCTCGCCCTGGCCGTCGTCGCGTCCCGAGCCGTGACCAACAGGCACTTCTCGTTGGCCGCGATCGCCGGCGAGCTGGGCGACCTGGACGCCTTCCACGGCGGCGACGAGCTCACCGACGTCCGGGCCGTCCTCTCCTGGTCCTGCCGGACGCTCAGCCAACCCGCGGCCCGGCTGTTCCGCCTGCTGAGCCTGCATCCCGGCCCGGACGTCTCCGCCCCGGCCGTGGCCAGCCTGGCCGGCGTGGGCCGGAGGACGAGTGGCCTCCTGCTCGCCGAGTTGACCCGGGCGAACCTCTTCACCGAGCACACCCACGGGCGCTTCGCGTTCCACGACCTGCTGCGCGCGTACGCCACCGATCTCGCCGACACCACCGAGCCGGCGGCCGACCGCCGGGACGCCGTCCGCCGGCTGCTGGACCACTACCTGCACGCCACGCACGCCGCCGACCTGGCGCTGCATCCGCACTTCAGCGAGATCGGCCTCGCCCCGCCGGGGGCGGGCGTGACGCCGGAACGCCCCACCGGCAAGGCGGCCGCCACGGCGTGGCTCACCGCCGAACTCCCCGCGCTGCTCGCCGCCGTGCCGCTCGCGGCGCGGTCCGGTTTCGAGGGGCACGCCTGGCGGCTCGCCTGGGCCATGGCCGGCTTCCTGCACCGGCAGGGGCACTGGCAGGACTGGCTGGGCACGCAGCAGATCGCGCTCGCCGCCGCGTCCCGGATCGGGGACCGGGCCGGGCAGGGCCACGCCCACCGCAGTCTCGGTCTCGCCTGCTCCCGGCTCCGCCGGTACGACGAGGCCGACGACCACCTGGGACGTGCGCTGGACCTGTTCACCGACATCGGCGACGACGCCGGGCGGGCGCACACCTGCCTGAACCTCGGTCAGCTCGCCGAGCGACAGGAGCGGTACCCGCAGGCGCTCGACCACTCCCGGCGGGCGCTGACCCTGTTCGGGGCGGCGGGGAACCGCGCGGGGCGGGGCTACACCCTGAACGCGATCGGTTGGCAGGAGACGTTGCTCGGCGACCACCACCGGGCCCTCGAATCGTGCGGCGAGGCGCTGCGGATCCTGCGGGAGGTGGACGACGTGCAGGGCGAGGCCGACACCTGGGACAGCCTCGGCCACGCCCACCAGCAGCTCGGGGACGACCGGCGGGCGATCGCCTGCTACGAGCACGCCCTGGAACTCTTCGCGCAGGTCCACGACCGGTACGCCGAGGCCGGCACGTACGTCAAACTCGGCGGCAGCCACCGGGCGCTCGCCGACCTCGGCGCCGCCCGGACCGCGTGGCGCCGCGCCCTGCGCATCCTCGACGAACTCGGCGACGCCGGCGCCGACGCGATCCGCGCCGACCTCGAACAGCTCGACGCCGCGCCGCGTCGCTGACGCCCGCTTTCCGGGTCCTTTCCGGGCCGTTTCCGGACGGCCCGGCACTCTGCGGACACCAGTTTCCCAGCCAGGAATGAGGTGTTCGATGAGTCGCTCGACACGCCGCCTCGCGGTGATCGGGGTGGTCGGCGCGACGGTGCTGGCCATGTCCTCCGCGGCGGTCGCCCAGACCGACAAGACGCCGGACGGGGGCACCGGCTGCGTGGCGCGGTACACCGACGACCGGGACGCGGTCGTCCGTACCGTGACCGAGCCCGAGGGCCGGGTGTACGGCCAGTTCCGCTGTCTCGACGGGCAGTGGACGTTCGCCTGGGACCCGTTCGGCCCCGACGACATGATCGCCGCGGACGAGATCCGGGTCGGCCCGTCCGGTGGCGTCTCGGTCCGGCGGTTCACCGGCCCGGCGCTCGGCGGTGACCTCACGCTGGGTGAGATCGCCGCCATCGAACAGGCGGTCACCGGCAGTGGCCGGGTGACGGTCGACCGCGCGATCGTCGCGGTCGACGACGGCAAGCAGCGCACCCCCGAGCAGATCGAGGCGTTGCTGGCCGGCAAGGACGACAGCGGGGTGCGGGTGCTGGGCACGGTCGACAAGCCCGATGCCGCCATGTCGGTGAAGGACGTCGTCGACGGGGCCGGCGGCACGCCCGAGACGACCGTCGTCTACTTCAGCCTCTGGGGTGCGATCAAGGCGGTCTTCGCGTGGATCGTGGACACGATCTCCGACGTCGGTGACTGGATCGACAGGCACTGCCGCTGGTGGCCGTCGTCCAACGGCGTGGGCGCGGTGTTCGAGTGCCGCTGGTAGCCCGTTCGCGGTCGGTGGCGACCGCATCGAGACAAGAAGCGAGGACAGGATGACAGCTCCAGGCACCATCATCAGGCGCGCCGGCGTCGTCGCCGCGGCCCTGGTCGTCGCGCTGACGGCCGCGTACACCCCGTCGCACGCGGCCGACGGTGAGGCGCGGACGACGATCACCGACCACCCCGGCGGCCCTGGGACGATGCTCCGGCAGTTCGAGGATCTGACCGGCCGGCCCGTCGGCGACCTGGACAAGGTGCTGGCCGTGGACGCCGGCGGCCGTACCCTGACCGGCGAGCAGCTCGCCGCGCTCGTCGCCGGCGAGAAGGTCGAGGGCGTCGAGGTCGTGGGCACGATGCCGGGCGGCCGGGACATCCTCGGCACCACCATGGCCGACCTCGCCGACGGCACCTACGACGGCCGGGGCGACGGGGGGACGGGGACCACGTCGTTGATCTTCGCCTCGTCGGTGCCGGGCGGCCGGGACTGGTGCCTGACCATGTGCGTCGCCAACGGCAAGTCCATCTGGGAGTGCCTCCTGTCGCGCCGGGGAACCGACCAGATCCTCACCCTCGACCTCCCCGGCGACACCACCGTGGGCGGGACGAAGGGCGCCTTCGAGAAGGCCAACGGCGTCGCCGTCACCGGCCCGTCCACCGTGGCGACCCTGGTCGGTGACCGGGAGCCCTCGGCGGCGGAGATCAGGACGCTCCTCGACGGCGGCGACGTCGAATCGCTGCGCCGGGTGGCGACGCTGGACGGACCGGATCCGGGATGGGCGCTGGTCGACGTCGCCGGCAAGTCCGGTGTCCCGTACGCGAAGACGAGAGCGCACATCTTCACGTTCAGCCTTCCCGTCATCGGGAAGGTCCTCGCGGTCTGCGTCTCGCACGACGACGGGAAGACCTGGAAGTGCTCGGCCCGTCCGTGGAGCGGGTTCTAGCCGGCGGGCTCCGTCGCCCACCGCCCTCCGGAACCCCGGGCGGCGGTGGGTCGGCGCGACCACGTCACCCGATCGGGCGGCCGGTGACCAGCAGCGCCCCGCACAGCGCGCCGAAGCCGGCCGTGCTCGCCAGCGCCCGGACCACGTTCCAGGCCACCCAGGTGGCCTCGAAGCGTTGTCGCGCGGCGTCCAGGTCGGCCGTGCCGGCCGCGGCGAGCGCGTCGTTCAGCGGCACGTTGACCGCGGCGGTGACGACGACCGCCACCAGGTAGAGGACGAGCCCGGCGACGATCCACGGCAGCGCCGGGCGGCCCGCGCCGCGCCAGGCCAGGATCGCCGCCAGCGCGGCGAGCACCGGCGTGCCCAGGAAGATCAGCAGGAAGAGGCCGTTGACAATGGTCACGTTGATGCGCTGCATGGCGTCCACGAAGGTGCGGTCGTCGGCGCCCCGCAACGCCGGCATGACGGCGTAGGCGAAGGCGGCGAAGAGCCCGGCCATCAGCCCGGCTCCGACCGTGGCCGCGAGCAACGACAGGTGCTGCACGAGTCGCATGCGTTCATCCCACCGCCGTCCGGTGAGACGGACCATGGCCAGAACGCGCGATCCTGTGTGTAATCGTCTCCGTGGACGTCGTCGCCGGCCTGCTCGACGGGCCCCGCGCCCGGGGCGCCTTCCTGCTCCGCTCGATCCTCACCCCACCCTGGTCGATGCTGATCCGGGACGAGGCGCCGCTCACCCTGGTCGCGGTGGTACGCGGGGACGCCTGGCTGGTGCCCGCGCACGGCACCCCGGTGCCGCTCGGCGCCGGGGACGTGGCGATCGTGCGGGGCCCCGACCCGTACACGGTCGCGGACGATCCGGCCACGTCACCGCAGGTGGTGATCCACCCGGGCCAGCGTTGCACCACGCCGGACGGGCGCGAGCTGTTCGAGATGACCGGGCTGGGCGTACGCACCTGGGGCAACGGCCCGGACGGTCGGACCGTGCTGCTCACCGGCACGTACCCGGTCCGGGGCGCGGTCGGCGGTCGGCTGCTGGACGCGTTGCCCGCGCTGGCGGTCGTGCCGCGTGCGTCCTGGGACTCCCCGCTGGTCCCGCTGCTGGCCGCCGAGATCGGCAAGGACGACCTCGGCCAGGAGGCGGTGCTGGACCGGCTGCTGGACCTGCTGCTCATCGCCGCGCTGCGGGAGTGGTTCGCCCGACCGGGCGCGGCGGCGCCGGCCTGGTACCGGGCACACGCCGACCCGGTGGTCGGCCGGGCGCTGCGGATGCTGCACCACGAACCCGCCCGGTCGTGGACCGTGGCGTCGCTGGCGGGCGAGGTCGGGCTCTCCCGGGCGGCGCTGGCGCGGCGCTTCACCGGACTGGTCGGCGAGCCGCCGATGTCGTATCTCACCGGGTGGCGGCTGGCGCTCGCGGCGGACCTGCTGCGCGAGCCCGGCGCCACGGTCGGCGCGGTGGCCCGCCGGGTGGGCTACGGCAGTTCGTTCGCCCTGAGCGCCGCGTTCAAACGCCGCTACGGCGTGAGCCCCCGTCGGCACGTGGACGGGCCTAGCATGACCGGATGACGGTGGACCTCTTCGCCGGCGTGCCGGTCCGCGACCGCGCGACGGCCCTCGCCTGGTACGAGCGGCTCCTCGGCGACCCGGCCTTCCTGCCGAACGACGTCGAGGTGGTGTGGCAGCTCGCCGAGCACCGCTACCTCTACATCGAGGTGCGGCCGGAGCACGCCGGCCACGCCATGCACACCCTCTTCGTCGACGACCTCGACGCCCGCCTCGCCGGGCTGGCCGCGCGCGGCCTGGAGCCGGCCGAGCGGGAGACCTACGACAACGGCGTCCGCAAGGTGATCTTCCGGGACCCGGACGGCAACGAGATCGGCTTCGGCGGCGGCCCGGCCTGACCGGCTCCCGGCGGATGTGAGCTGACCGACAGCTCCGGAGCGGTCCGGCGGACGATGGATGGCCCGGACGGGCCGGCGGCGGTAGCGTCAGCCCGGGTCCGACCGTTCGGCCCGCGGTCGGGTGGGGGAGAGCAGCATGACGGATCGGGCCGCGCTCACGGTCGGTGACGACGATCTGCTCCCGGCCGACGTCCTGTCGCGCACCGGGGCGGAGGTGGCGGTCCTCGTCCTGCTCGACCCGCACGGCACGCGGCTCGACCTGGCACACCACGTCGGCATGGTGCCCGAGCTGGCCGAGACGTGGGCTCACTTCCCGCTGGCCGCGCCGGTCGGGATCTCCCGGGCCGCCCGCACCGGCGAGGTGATCGAGGCGGATTCCTTCCGGGAGCGGCTGATCCGCTTCCCGGCGACCGCCAGCCTGCCCACCGCCGACGTCGAGGGCCTGGTGGCCGCGCCGCTCTGGCATCCCGGCGGCGACGGGACGGTCATCGGCGCGATCAGCCTCGGCTTCCGTGGCGCGGTGCCGCCCGGCGCCGTGGCGGCGGCGATCGGGCTCGCCTCGACCGCGGCCCGACGGGTCCGCGCCGCCGGGCTGCCGCACGGCGCGCGCCGGCCGGTCGCCGACGAGCCCGGGCCGCCCGGCCCGTCACCGGTGGCCGCCCTGGGTCGGACGCCCACGGTCGCCGCCATCGACCAGGCGCTGCTGGAGACGATCCTGCTCCACCTGCCGGTCGGGGTGAGCGTGCTGGACCGGGACCTGCGCTTCGTCACGGCCAACCAGCGGGCCGCCGAGATCAACGGGCGGCCCGCCGCCGACCACGTCGGACGGCACCTGCGCGAGGTGCTGCCGGACCTGCCCGAGTCGTTCGCCGACCAGCTCCGGCAGGTGCTCGACACCGGGCGGGCGCTGGTCAACCTGGACGTCGTCGGCGCCACCCCGGGCCGGCCCGGCCGACGACGGTGGCGGGGCAGCTACTACCCGGTGCACGGGGCGACCCCGGTCGGGCCGGTCGGCGTCGCGGCCGTCTTCGACGAGGTGCCCGACGAGGCGACGCTCGGTGTCGAGCAGGTCACCGCCGACCGGGCCACCATGCTCACCGCGCTCGACACGCTCGTCGAGAACGCGCCGGTCGGGGTCGCCCTGCTCGACACCGACCTGCGCTACCTCCGGATCAACGCCGTCCTGGCGGAGTGGAACGGGCACCCGGTGGCGGACCACCTCGGCCGGAGGGTGCCCGACCTCTTCCCCGATCTCGGGCCGATCCTCGAACCGCTGATGCGGGAGGTCGCCGACGCCGGTGAGGTCCGCGACGTGGAGTTCGTCCGGGCCGGCCGGACGTACCTCTGCAGTTTCCTCGCCGTGCCCGGCTCCGGTGGCCGGGCCGGCGCGGTGGCCGTCCTGGTCACCGACGTGACCCGCCGCCGGCGTGAGGAACTGCGGGCCCGCCGGGTGCAGGAGTTCACCGCCGCGCTCTCCCAGGCGGTCTCCGTGGCCGACGTGGTCGACGCGGTCCGGGACGGCGCCGGTCCGGCCGCCGAGGCGGCCCTCGCGGCCGTCGCGCTGCTGGACGACAGCGGCCGGCGGATCCGGTTCGCGCCCACCGGCCAGGAGCCACCGACCCGGTGGAAGTCCGTCGGCCGGGCCGCCGCCCATCCGATCGCGGCGACCTTCCGGGACGGGGAACCCCACTTCTTCCCGGACATCCGGCCGCTGGTCGACCTGTATCCCGAGGTTGCCGAGGCGGTGCGGCGCAGCACCAACCGGTCGTGGGCGATGGTGCCGTTGCAGGGCCGGGGGACCGCCGCCGGGGTGCTCATCTTCGGGTACGCCGACGTGCAGGAGTTCGAGCCCGCGCACCGCACCTTCCTGGTCACCCTGGCCGGGCTGGCCGGTCAGGCGCTCGCCCGGGCGCAGCTCTACGAGCGGGAGCACACCACCGCGGTACGCCTGCAACGCAGCCTGCTGCCCTCGCGGCTGCCGCGGGTGCCCGGCGCGGAGCTGGCCGCCGTCTACCTGGCCGGTGACTCGGTCGGCGTCGGCGGCGACTTCTACGACGTGTTCCCGGTCGGCGGGGCCACCGACCGGGAGTGGGTCCTCGTGGTCGGCGACGTCGCCGGCCGGGGCGTGGACGCCGCCTCGGTGACCGGGCTGGCCCGGCACACGCTGCGGATCACCGCGGCGCTCGCCGAACCCGCCACCGCCCTGCGCCAGTTGCACACCCGGCTGCGGGACGACCCCGACGTCGACCGGTTCCTCAGCGTGGTGTGCGCCCGGCTGCGGGTGCGCGACGGCGGGGCCGACCTGGACGTGGCCTCCGCCGGACACCCGCCCGCGCTGGTACGCCGGGCCGACGGCCGGGTCGAGGTGATCGTGGTGCCGGGCGTGCTGCTGGGCGCCTTTCCCGAGGTCCGGCTCGGGCGCCGGTCGGTCGCCCTGGGACGCGGCGACACCGTGCTGTTCTACACCGACGGGGTGATCGAGGCGCGCGGCCCGGGCGGCCTCTTCGGCGAGGAGCGACTGGTGGAGCTGCTGCGTGGCGCGCCCGACGGCGACGCGCGGCGGCTGGTCGAGCTGGTCCGCGACGGGGTGGCCGCCTACCAGCTCGGCCCGGTCGCCGACGACATCGCGATCCTCGCCCTGCGCGTCGGCGACTGAGGTCGGGCCACCGCGGCGCCCCGGGCCGCGGTGTGCGCGGCCCGGGGGCGGTGACGTCAGCGGGGGCGCCGGGTCTTCGGCAGGTCGAACTGGTCCGCGCGACGGCAGTCCTTCGGGCCGCCGACCGCGCCCGGACCGACCCGGTCGAGGGCCTGGCGGGCGCGGTGCCGGCCCAGGTTCCAGGCGTACCAGGGGTCGGGCTGGGCGAGGTCGTCGGCGATCCAGCTCAACGTGCAGCGGCGCACCGGGTCGGGGAGCTTGGTGAGGGCGGGCGTGGCGTCGGCGGAGAGCGCCCGCAGGTACCAGGCGTCGATCTTGCCGGTCTGCTCGTACCGCAGGGTGTTGCGCCGGGCCGCGTAGTCCTCCGGGTTGAGCACCGCCAGGCCGAGCAGCATCGCCACGGTCAGCGCCACCGTGGTGCCCGGGATCCACCGGCCCTGCCACTTCACGCCCGCGGCCAGGATCATCAGGAAGACCGCGCCGAGCAGCATCTCGAACGCCATCACGAAGATCCGCTCACCGGTGAAGCTGTAGACCTTCTGGTAGGTCCACATCCGCGACAGCGCCGACACCACGATCACCACGCTCAACGCGCTGAGCAGCCCGAGCAGTACGCGCAGCACCGTGCGCTCGACCGGCCGCTCCCGGCGGGCCCACCGGGTCACGCCGCCGAGCACCGCCACGGTCAGCAGCGTGACGAAGAGCAGTTGCCAGAAGCCGCTGCGCGCGTACTCGGCGTAGCTGAGCCCGGCGACCCGCTGCACGTGCCGCTGCCCGCCGAAGAGGGTGGTGAACTGCACCACCACGAAGCCGGCGAAGAGCACGGTCAACGCCCCGATGGCGGGCGCCCACTCCACCAGGCCGAGCCGACGCGCGCTCGGCCGGTCCACGGTGGACAGGTCGGGCGGGGCGGCGAGGGTGTAGAGCGCGGCGACCACGATCAGCCCACCCACCGCGGCCAGGAACAGGCCCCGGAACACCACACCGAGGTCGACGTCGGGCACGAGGGCACTCAGCGCCTCGGAGAACGCCGCGTCGGCCGAGGCGAGCAGGCTGCCGAAGACGACGAGCAGCACCAGCGTGGCCACCACCGACACGGTGATCTTCCGGACCGTGGTGGCCTCCGGCGAGGCGGCGACGTGCCGGCGCACCCAGGGCAGGCCGCGCAGCGCGGCGAACGGCGTGGCGACCAGGCCGAACAGGATGGACCGGACCAGCCGGCCGCCGATGATCGCCAGGGTGGCGCAGCCCAGCGCGCCGAGCACGCAGAACGTCACCAGCCACCAGGCGTTGCGGAACGCCGGCACGGCGAGCAGGGCCAGCGCCGCCGCGGCCCAACCGGCGCGGATCAGCCGGTCGGCGCGGGGCAGCTCGGTGGTCCGGGTCCGGACCGCCAGCAGCACCCCGAGGGTGAGCGTGAGCCAGCCGAGGAACCAGCCGATGCCGACCCGGCTCAGTGGCACGAAGACCGCGCTGCCGAGCGCGCCGGCCAGCACCGCGAGCGGCGCCGCCCGTCCGGTGGCCGGCTTCGGCCCGGGCCACCGGGCGCCCAGGAACGAGGTGCGGGGCTTCGGCGGCCGGGGGGCCCAGCCGGGCGGCGGCGGGTAGGCGGCCCAGGGCCGCATGTCCTGGTAGGGCGGTGGCGCCGTGCCACCAGGACCGGCCGGGGCCGCGTGCGGACCGGGCGGGCCGGCAGCGGCCTGCGGTCCCGGTCCGGCCGGAGCCGACGCCGCGACCGTGCCCGTGGACGTGGCACCCGGGGCGGGCGGCGCGACCGGGCCCGTGGACGTGGCACCCGGGGCGGGCGGCGTGGTCGCGGCCGGTGTCGCACCGGCGGCCGGGGCGGCGTCGGGCGGGCCCGGCACGAGGTCCGGGACGGCCGGGGGCGTCGGTGAGGTGTCCGCCGGTCCGGTCGGCGTGCCGGCGGCGGGCGCCGGCTGCGGAGGACCGGCGGGCGCGGTCTCGACGGCGGGCGCCGCCGCCTGGGCGGGCACGCCGGCCGGGGGCGCCGACGGGACCAGCGGCACGAACAGCGCGTAGCCCTGGGTGCCGGGCGGCACGGTGACCGGGATGGCCCAGGCGGGCGCGCCCTCCGCGCCGGGCCACGGCATCGGCGACGGCGCGCCCTCCACGGTGGGCAGCACCAGCAGGTACGGCTGTGCGCCGGGCGGGACGGCACCCGCCGGGGGGCCCGTCGCCGGGGCGGCGGTGGGCGGCTCGGAAGGCTGTGCCGGCTCAGGCAAGACGCGCTCCTTGGTCACGGGGTGCCGACACTGTATGGCCCCTCCCGGCCGCCTCGCCGCCCCGGATGTCCGTTCGGCCAGCCGAGCCTGACCGGTCGTGGCACCGACGGGCATCGAACCTTTGTCGTCTCCCGCACGTACCAGTGCCCGGGAGGTCGATCACATGGGCACACGTCGCGCGCTTGTCGCGTTCGCCGCCGTCGCCGCGACGCTGTTGCTTCCCGCCGTGCCGGCGAGCGCCCACGGGGCGCCGACCAGCCCAATGAGCCGGGGCGCGGCGTGCGGGCCGGAGGGCGGTCGGGCCGGGACGCCCGCCTGCCGGGCCGCGATCGCCGCCGGGGCCGCGGTCCGCGAGTGGGACAACATCCGGGTGGCGCGGATCGACGGGCGGGACCGGGAACGCATCCCGGACGGGGAGTTGTGCAGCGGCGGACTCTCCGCCTACCGGGGGCTGGACCTGCCCCGGGCGGACTGGCCGGCCACCACGCTCACCGCCGGCGCCCGGCACACCTTCCGCTACCGCACCACCATCCCGCACCGGGGCACGTTCCGGTTCTACGTGACCACCGACTCGTACACCCCGCAGCGGCGGTTGACCTGGGCGGACGTGGAGGCCAAGCCGTTCCTGGCGGTCACCGACCCGCCGATCCGCGACGGCGCCTACGAGATGCCGGGGCGGCTGCCGACCGGGCGCACCGGCCGGCACATCATCTACGTCATCTGGCAGAACTCGAACACCCAGGACACCTACTACTCCTGCTCCGACGTCGACTTCCGGGCGGCCTCGGGTGGCGCCGGGGCGCGTACCACCCGGGCGGCGACACCGGCGGCGAGCGCGGCGCCGCGTACCCGCTCGGCGGCGACGACCGGCGACGCACCCGGGGTGCCGGTGGCGGCGGTGACCGAGACCGGCCCGTTCTCCCGGCCGATGGTCGTCGGCGCGGCGGCGGTGGCGGTCACCGCGCTGCTCGCGACCGTGGTCGGGCTGCGCCTGCGGCGGGCCGGGGGCCCGCCGCCCGGGCGGCCGTGCGGGGTCCGCAACCACCGTGCCGGACGGCGCCGCATCTGGTGAGGCGCGGCCCGCATCCGAGCGGCGCTCGCCGAGTCACCTGATCCGCCGCTCCCGCGTTGCCCTGATGTCGAATCCGCAGGGCGATGCCGAGGAGTGTCCATGTTCAGACGTCTTGCCGTGGTGGCCACCGTGCTGGTGTCCGCCCTGTCGACCGCCTCGGCGGCGTCGGCGGTGCCGCGCGCCGTCGTCGACGACTTCTCGCTCGCCGTCGCGCCGGCCACGGTCACCGCGGTGGCCGGGTATCCGGCCCGACTGACGGTCGGGACGACGACCGTCAGCGGCGCGCCGCAGCCGGTGGCGCTGCGGGTGACCGGCCTGCCCGCCGGGGTCTTCGCGAGCGTCACGCCGGCCACGGTGACCAGCGGCGCCTCCGCCGTGGTGACCGTGCAGACCTCCGTCTCCGCCCGGGCCGGCACGTTCACGCTGGTGGTCGAGGGCGTCGGCGCGGCGCTGCGGCGCCAGGCGTCGGCACGGCTGTCGGTGCGGACGCCGACCTCGGTCCGGGCCGCGTTCTACTACCCCTGGTTCCCGGAGGCGTGGAACCAGCGCGGCCTGAACCCCTACACCAACTACCTGCCGAGCCGGGGCAGCTACACCGTGGACGAGACGGTGGTCCGGGCCCAGGTGGCGGACATGCGGTACGGCGGGATCACTGTCGGCATCGCGTCCTGGTTCGGTCAGGGCACCACCACCGACCGGCACTGGCCGGCGATCGTGCGCGGCGCGCGGGACACCGGCTTCGCCTGGGCGCCCTACTACGAGCCGGAGGGCAACGGTCGGCCGACCCCCGACCAGATCGCCGCCGACCTGCACTACCTGCGGCGCACCTACGGTGGGGACCGCTCGTCCCTGGCTGTGCTGCCCGGCCGGGGGATGGTGGTCTTCGTCTACAACGCCCACGACCTGACCATGGCCGACGGGTGCGAGACCATCAACCGCTGGATCCGGGCCCGGACGTTGCTCCAGCAGCTCTGGGGCGAGTCCATCTACCTCGACCTGAAGGTGTTCTCCGGGTACCGCGACTGCGCCGGCAGCGTCACCGTGGACGGTTGGCACCAGTACGCCCCGGCGCGCGCCGAGTCCGACTTCAGCCAGGCGCCCGGTGGCGCGTACACCGTCTCGCCGGGCTTCTGGAAGGCCGGGGTGACGTACGGTCGGGCGCCGTTCCTCTCCCGCAACCTGGACCGCTGGCGGTCCGGGGTGACCCGGATGAACGCCTCCGGGGCGTTCTGGCAGCTCGTCACGACCTACAACGAGTGGGGCGAGGGCACCTCGGTGGAGAGTTCCGTGGGATGCCGGGGCGCGGCGCCGGCCGGGACGCTCTGCGACTGGAGCGACGCCGGCAGGTCCGACTTCCTCACCGCCCTGCACGCCGCCCCGCCGCCGGGTTCGTCCGGCTGACGCCCCCCGGGTAATCGCGCCTCCGGGTGTGCAATTAACGCAATGCCGCCGGGCGGCGGGGAATCGTTCTTCACAAGTACGCCACGGTCGTGACGAGATTTGTCGCGGCGGTGGCGTACTTGCTTTTCCGATTTCGCGCGGCAACCCGAGCGATCTTCGCCATACCGGCTCTGACCTGCATCGTCAACTCATCTATGTGTGAAGCGTGGCGATCAACTGCGCTTATTGGCTATGTCGGCGTCCTGACTTTTCAGGCTCTGGAAGCCCACTGTTAACCCTGCGTACCCTCTGCGTATCCGAGTCGCCACCCCATGCTGGGGCTCTCTGCTCCTGCCTGCGCTCCGGGCCGTGGGTCCATTTCCGGCGGACGGTTTCCAATCAGTGAACGTCGATGAGGTGGCGTACGCCGCCGATGCCGGCCGTGGGGGTTGTCATGGACAGAGTCGGACCAGCAGTTCGCGACCGGTGGGACGAGCCGGACGTGCGACTGAAGGAACTGCGCACGGCGGGCGAGGACCGCCCGCCCCGACTGACCGTCATCGTGCCGACCCGCAACGAGGCAGCGAACATTCCGCTTCTGCTGGCCCGACTCGGCCCGCTGCTCGCGCCGCTCGACGCCGAACTCCTCGTGGTGGACGACAGCGACGACGGCACCACGGGCGTGCTCACCCGGATGGCCGCGGAGGCGCCGATCACCGTACGGCTGCTGCACCGGCCGCCGCACGCCCGCTCCGGTGGCCTCGGCGGCGCGGTCCTGCTCGGCGCGGCCCACGCCCGGGGCGAATGGGTGCTGGTGATGGACGCCGACCTCCAGCACCCGCCGGAGGCGGCGGCGACGCTCGCCCGGATCGCCATGCGGCACGACGTCGACGTGGTCATCGGCACCCGGTACGCCGGCAGCGGCTCCTCGGGCGGGCTCGACGGCGCGTTCCGGGTGGTCACCTCGTCCTGGACGACCCGACTGGTGAAGGGCATGTTCCCGCGTCGGCTGGCGACGGTGAGCGACCCGATGAGCGGGCTGTTCGCCTTCCGCCGGTCGGCGGTGCGCCTGGACCGGATGAACCCGCTCGGCTTCAAGGTGCTGCTGGAGTTGCTGGTGCGGCACCCCGGCGCCCGGGTCGCCGAGGTGGCGTACGACATGGCGCCCCGGCACGGCGGCCGGTCGAAGGCCTCGCTGCGGGAGGGGGTGACCTTCCTGCGGCACCTGGCCCGGCTGCGGGGCCGCCGCCTCGTCGGACAGATCCGCCGGAGCCCGCGCACCCGGGTGGAGCGCCTGCGGGAGTTCGGCCGGATGATCGCGTTCGGCATGATCGGCCTCTCCGGCATGGTGGTGAACACCGCCGCGCTCTGGCTCTGCTACGAACCGGCGCGGATGCACCACCTGGTCGGCGCGGCGCTGGCCACCCAGGTGTCCACCTCATGGAACTTCCTGCTGGTCGACAGCCTGATCTACCGGCGGAACCGGCACGGCTCGTTCGCCGCCCGCGCGGCCCGGTTCTTCCTGCTCAACAACGCCCTGCTGCTGCTGCGGCTGCCCGTGCTCCAGGCGTTGGTGTGGGCCGGCGTCGGGGTGCTGGTCGCCAACGCGGTCACCCTGTCGGCGCTCTTCCTGGTGCGGTTCCTGGTCAACGACCGGGTCATCTACACCGCCGTCGACAAGGCCCGGCGCGACCCGGTGCGACTGCTGGTCGCCGGCGCCTCGGAGGCGCCCAGCACCCCGTCGCGCCGGCGCTACCAGTACCTGAAGTACCGCTACGACGTCGCCGGCGTGGTGACCATCGGCTCCCAGATCATGCTGCCGGAGCTGGAGTTCTTCCGGGCGCAGTGGGTGGCCGACTCGGACGTGGACATCGCGGTGCGGGTCAGCGACGTCGGCGGCCGCGGACCGCAGCGCCGGGCGGCCATGACCCAGTACGCCGACCAGTCGGTGCTGCGCTACGAGGAGCAGCTCGGCCGGCTGGGCGCCAACTTCCGCATCCAGCTCGGGCCACCGATCGAGATCCAGGTCGGTCCGCTGCTGGCCCGCTCCCCGCACGTGGTCTACACGAACATCGTCGAGGCGCTGCTCCGGTTCGTCATGGTGGCCCGGGGCCACATGCTGCTGCACTCCGCGTGCGTCACGCTCGACGGCGTCGGCGTGATGCTCTCCGCGCTGACCGACACCGGCAAGACCGCCACCGTGCTGCGCCTGCTGCGCGACCACGGCGGCCTCTTCCTCTCCGACGACATGACGATCGTCCGGCCGGACGGGGTGGCCACCTGCTTCCCCAAGCCGCTCACCATCAGCGCGCACACGCTGCGGGCGGTGCAGGCCCAGGACCTCACCCCCGCCGAGTGGCGGCGGCTGCAACTGCAGAGCCGCCTGCACTCCAAGGGCGGTCGATCGCTGGCGCTGACGCTCAGCCGGTTCAACGTGCCGATCATGGGGATCAACGCCATCACCCAACTGCTGATCCCGCCGCCCAAGTACAGCGTGGACCGCCTGGTGCCCTGCCGGATCGGCACCACCACCCGGGTGGAGGAGTTGTTCGTCATCGAGCGCGGCAAACCCGACATCACCGAGCTGGACGCGGCCGAGACGCTCGACCGCATGATCGAGAACACCGACGACGCGTACGGCTTCCCGCCGTTCCGGTACCTCGCGCCGTCCATCACCATCGACGGCCAGGGGTACGCCCAGCTCCGGGCGCGGGAACGGGAGATCCTCGCCGGTTTCCTGTCCCACGTGCGCAGCCGGGTCGTCGTCTCGGACACGTTCGGCTGGGCCGACGACATTCCCCGGATGCTGCGGGAGGAACGGACCGGCCGGCGCGCCCCGGTGGTGCCCGCGCAGCCCTGGCCGCGCTGGAGCGGTGACCTGACGACGGCGGGAGGGCCGGCGTGAGCGTGCTCCAACCGGTCACCGACACGCTGCCGGAGCAGCGCCGCGGCGACGCGCCACGAGACTGGCGCAGGCGGTGGCCCGGGGTCGCGCCGCCGTCCTGGCTGCCGGTGTTGCGGCGACCACGGTGGCGGGTGGCCGGCGTGCTGACCGGCGTGGCGGTGCTGGCGCTGTTCGTCCGCACCTGGGAGATCGACGCGTTCGGCTTCAACAGCGACGAGGCGGTGTACGCCGGGCAGGCCGCCTCGCTCGCCGGCAACCCCCTGTACACCGACTACTTCCCGGTGTTCCGGGCCCATCCGATGCTCGTCCAGACGCTGCTCTCGCCGTTCTTCCGGGTCGGTGAGGTGGACGTGGCCGGGCGGCTGGTCATCGTCGTCCTCGGCGTGCTGACCGTGCTCGCGGTGTATCCGCTCGGCGCGCGGCTCTACAACCGGCGGGTCGGGCTCATCGCGGCGCTGCTGACGGCCGTGATGCCGTACCACGTGGTGGTGACCCGCCAGGTGCTGCTCGACGGGCCGATGGTGCTGCTGGCCACCCTGACGCTCTACTGCATGGTCCGGTTCGTCCAGCAGCGGGACACGCTCTGGTACGTGGCCACCGCCGCGATGCTCGGGGTGACCATGCTGGCCAAGGAGACGAGCGTCGTGCTGGCCGGCAGCATCTACGCGTTCCTGGCGCTCACCCCGGACGTCCGCCGGCCGGTGCGGGCCACGCTCGTCGCGCTGCCGATGCTGGCGCTGGTCTTCGCCACCCATCCGGTCTCGCAGGCGCTCGCCGGCCGCACCGAGACCGGGCGCAACTACCTCGTCTGGCAGCTCTTCCGGCGGCCCAACCACCCGATGTCGTTCTACCTGGAGACCGTGCCCTCGGCGGTCGGGCTGCTGGTGCTGCTCGCCGCGTTCGGCGGCCTGTGGTGGGCCCGGCGGCGGCGGAGCTGGCGCGAGACGCTGCTGCTGTCCTGGATCGCGGTCCCGGTGGTCTTCTTCCAGCTCTGGCCGGTGAAGGGGTTCCAGTACCTGCTGCCGGTGGTGGTGCCGCTGGCGTTGCTCGCCGCCCGGGCGCTGGTCCTGCTGCCGGTGCCGGCTCGGCTGGCCCGGCTCCGCCGGCTCCGGTCCGCGCCGCGCCGGCGCGTCATCCGGACGGTCCGGCTGGCGGCCGTCGCCACCGTCGCGCTGAGCCTGCTGGTGCCGTGCTGGCGGGCGGTCAGTCAGCAGGGCGGAGCGCACTTCCTGGCCGGCTCCGGCGGCGTGCCCGGCGGGCGGGAGGCGGGCCGGTGGCTGACCGACCACACCCCCGACGGGTCGGTGATCCTGACGCTCGGCCCGTCCATGTCGAACATCATCCGCTACTACGGGCAGCGGCAGAGCTACGGACTGTCGGTCAGCCCGAACCCGCTGCACCGCAATCCGTCCTACGTGGCGTTGAGCAACCCGGACGGCTGGCTGCGCAACAACAACCTGCACTACATCGTCTGGGACTCGTTCTCCGCACGGCGCTCCACGTTCTTCGCCGACCGGTTGAACACCCTCGTCCGGCGCTACCACGGCCGCGTCGTGCACACCGAGTACGTCGGCGGGGCCGACGCCTCGGGCCGTACCGTCCCCGTTCCCGTCATCATCATCTACGAGGTGCGCCCATGACCCGCCGGACCCGGATGGGGTGGTCGTCGGCCGCCGTCGTACTGCTGGCCCTGGTGGTGGGGGCGGCAGTGCCGGACGCCGCCTCGGCCGCGCCCCCGGGAAAGGCCCCGGCCGCGCCCACCACGCCGATCGAGAACCTGGTCTTCCTCATGCAGGAGAACCACACGTTCGACAACTACTTCGGCACCCGGCCCGGCGTGGACGGGTTCCCGAAGGACGTCTGCATGCCGATCCGCTCGGACCTGCCCGAGCCCTGCGTCAAGCCGTTCCACATCGGCAAGCTGGGCGCGATCGACCTCGACCACTCCGCCGACGCGTTCGCCCAGCAGTACAACGGCGGCCGGATGAACGGCTTCGTGGAGGGGGTGAGCAAGGCGGGCAAGGACGGCCGGATGGCGATGGCCTACTACGACGACCGGGACCTGCCCTACTACTGGAACCTGGCCGACGAGTACGTGCTCTTCGACCGTTTCTTCAGCTCGTCGCACTCCGGCAGCATCCGCAACCACATGTACCGGGTCACCGGTGGTCCGGGCGCGGCCGGCAAGTCGGAGACCATCCCGCCGACCGGCTGGGGGGACATCCCGACCATCTTCGACCGGCTGGAGGCGGCCGGCATCAGTTGGAAGTTCTACGTGCAGAACTACGACCCGACCATCACGTTCCGCTCCCGGGTCGAGGAGGAGGACATCGACCGGGGCGCCCAGGTCATCTGGGTCCCGCTGCTCGGATACGCCCGCTACGTCGACGACCCGCGCCTGTTCTCCAAGATCGTCGACCTGGACGAGTACTACGCGGACGCGGCCAAGGGCGACCTGCCGGCGGTCTCGTTCATCGCGCCGGCCGGCAACAGCGAGCACCCGCCCGGCAACATCGGCGCCGGGCAGAACCTGGTCCGGGCGCTGCTGACCCAGCTCATGCGGTCGCCGGAGTGGTCCACGTCGGCCTTCATCTGGTCGTACGACGACTGGGGCGGCTGGTACGACCACGTGAAGCCGCCACAGGTCGACCGGTACGGCTACGGCTTCCGGGTGCCGGCGCTGCTGGTCAGCCCGTACGCCCGCCGGGGCCGGGTCGACTCCACCACGCTCGACTTCACCTCGGTGCTCAAGTTCATCGAGGTCAACTGGCGGCTGAAACCCCTGGCCAGCCGGGACGCCAAGGCGAACACGTTCCTGGACGCGTTCGACTTCGCCGCGCCGCCGCGCCCCGGCGTCCTGCTCAGCGCCGAACGGACCCCGGTCTCGATGAAGCGCACCGACCCGCGCCCGGTCTACGGCTCGTACGCCACCGTGCTGATCCTCGTCGTCGCGCTGGTCGGCGCGGCGGCCGTACGCGGACGGCGGCGGACCCGGTGAGGGCCGCCCGCCGGCTGCTGCTGCCGCTGCTCCTGGTGCTCGTGGGCGTGCTGCTCGCCCCGGCCGCCGGCACTGCCGCACCCCGCTCCGCGCTGCCCGGCACGCTGCACCTGCAGATGGTGCCGCCGATCCGCGGTGTCCCGGTAGCCGTCGACGGAAACACCGCCCGCTCGGACGCCCACGGCCGGGTGAACATCAAGGTCCGCAACTTCCTGGGCCTCGACCAGCGGCTCAAGGTCGGCTCGGCCATGGTGACCCCCGACCGCAGGGTGGTGCTCGACCGGTTCCGGGGCAGCGTCGACCACGGCGTCCGGGACCGGATAGTCGAGGTGGGCCTGCGCACCGTCCGCCGGGTGAGCTGGCGCTACATCGACCGTTTCGAGTCGCCGGTGCCGGTGCGGCGGGTGACCTCGATGCGGTTGCGCAGCAACACCGGGGAGATCGTCGAGGTGGCCGGCGACCAGTTGGCGAAGCCGCTCTGGCTCGCCGAGAGCCGCACCCAGCAGGGTCCGCGCGGTCTCACCTCGAAGCACCTCTACTACGTGGTGGACGCGGTGATGGTGGACGGCACCTCGGTGGTCAACCGGGCCGGCCAGAAGTTCGTGCCCTGGGACCGCCAGAGCTGGGTGGTGCAACTGCTCTTCTTCAAGGTGTCGTTCACCGCGTCGGACATGTTCTTCCCCCGGAGGGCGGGCGACGGGATCCAACTCACCCGGGCCGACGGGCGGGTGCAGCGGCTGCCGTTCGGCCCGGACGGCACCGTCCTGGTCCCCGACCTGCCCCGGGGCACCTACACGTTGACCGTGCGGGGCGGCGGGCTGTCCTTCGGCCGGCCGGTGAGCATCAGCCGGGACCAGGAGGTGATGCTCACCGTGATCAGCGTCGTCGACCTGACCCTGGTCGCGGTGGGGGTGCTCGGGGTGGCCGTCGGGCTGGTCCTGCTGGGCCGCCCGCACCTGCGCCGCCCGTTCCGGATGCTCCGCCTCCGCGCCCGGCGGCCCGGCCGGCGCCGGTGGCGACCCCGCGCCGCCGCCGGGCTGGTGCTGGTGCTGGCCACCGCCGCCGTGGCGAGCCTGCCGGCGATTCCGGCGCGGGCCGCACCCGACGCCGCCGCCTCGCCGACCGCGGCGGCCCCGGCGTCGGTGCCCGTGCTGGCCTACTACTACATCTGGTTCAACCCCACCTCCTGGAACAGGGCGAAGAGCGACTACCCGGTGCTCGGCCGCTATTCGAGCGACGACCAGGAGATCATGCGGCGGCACGTGCGGATGGCGAAGGCGGCCGGGATCACCGGCTTCCTGGTCTCCTGGAAACACACCGAGCAGCTCGACGAACGACTCGCCGCCCTGGTCGAGGTCGCCCGCGCCGAGAGTTTCCGGCTCGGCATCGTCTACCAGGGCATCGACTTCAGCCGTAAGCCGCTGCCGCTGGCCACCGTCCGGGCCGACCTGGCCCTGTTCGCCGACCGCTGGGCCGCCGATCCCGTCTTCGGCATCTTCGACCAGCCGGTGGTGATCTGGAACGGCAGCGACCGCTACTCCGCCACCGAGGTCGCGGACACCGTCCGCCAGGCGCAGCAGAAACTGCAGGTCCTCGGCACCGCCAAGAGCGTCTCGGTGGTGAACAGCCAGTCGACCCTCGACGGGCAGGCCTACTACTGGTCGTCGGCCGACCCGCTCGTCGACCGCAGCCGGGACAAGCTCGCCGCCATGTCCCGGGCGGTCCGGCTCCGAGGCGGACTGTGGATCGCCCCGGTCTCGCCCGGCTTCGACGCCCGCCAGATCGGCGGGAGAAGGGAGGTGCCCCGCCGGGACGGCGAGACGCTGCGGGCGTCGTTCGCGGCCGCCCGGCTCTCCCAGCCCAATGCCCTCGGCATCATCAGCTGGAACGAGTTCACCGAGAACACCTACGTGGAACCGAGCGAGGAGTGGGGCAGCAGGTACCTGGAGGTGCTGGCCGACCTCCTCGGCGTCGCTCCGCACCCCGACGCGCAACTGGACAGCAGCGCCGAGGGCGACGACTGGGGCCTGCCGGCCTGGGCCGCGCTCATCCTCGGGATCGGCGCGGTGGTCCTGGTGCCGCTCTGGACGTACCGCCGTCGACGGCGTCGGCGAGCCGCCGCCACGCCGCCGGCCCAACGTGGCGCCGCGCGGTCCGAGGAGGCGCCACTCCACCACTGACCGGGCGACCTCGCGGCCGACCCGGGCCACCCTCCACACCGTTCTGGAGGAGCCATGACCACTCGATCCCGATCCCTGCTCCGTCTCGTGGCGCCGATGCTCGTCCTGGCCGGCGCCGCCGTCACCCCACCGGGCACCCCGGCGCACGCCGCCCGGCCGAAGCCGCACGCCACCACCGCGGCGGCGGTCGCCAGGGCGACCGACGCCGTGACGCTCACCCCGGTCGCCGACGCGTGGGTGGACGCCTCCCGCCCGGCGGTCAACTCGGGGCGGACCGCCTCGCTCCGGGTCGACGCCGTGCCCCGGCAGGTCGCCTACCTGCGCTTCGACGTCACCGGCGTCGACTCCGACCCCACCGCGGTGCTGCGGCTCTACGTCGAGACGGCCAGCAGCACCGGCGTGGACATCCACCCCGTGGCCGACAACACCTGGGACGAGAACACCATCACCTACGACAACGCCCCGGTGATCGGCGCCACCACCGTCCGCAGCGAACCGGTCGGCGCGGACACCTGGGTGTCGGTGAGCATCTCGTCGCTGGTCACCGGCAACGGGCCGGTGACCGTGGCGCTCACCACCACCAACGACACCGGCCTGCGGGTGACCAGCCGGGAGGGTGCCAACAAGCCGCAACTGATCACGCCGTCCCCGCCCAACCCGTCGCCGTACGTGGTCAGCCGGCTCGGGGCGGTGACCTACCAGGCGGCCTCGAACGTCACCGGTGAGACCTACACCGGCAGCCTCAAGACGGTGCTGGAGAGCGCCGTGGTCGAGTTGAACCGGCTCGGCGGCGGCACGGTCCGCTTCGGCGCCGGCACCTTCGACTTCGGCGCCGAATACATGAAGCTGGAGGGCGTCCGCAAGGTGACCTTCGTCGGCGCCGGCATGTACGACACGCTCATCCGCAACGACAACTCCAGCGCCGGGGACACCGAGCCGTTCAACACCAAGGGTTGGGACAGTGTGATCGTCCGCGACCTGGCGGTCTCGGCCGGCGGGGCGTTCCGGTCCACCAGCGACGCGCTCGACTTCGACGACGGCAACAACATGGTCGTGGAGCGGGTGCGGGTGACCGCCTCGCGGGGCCGGGGCATCGTGTTCGACGGCAAGAACCAGAGCTGGACGTCGATGGGCAACACCGTGCGGGACTGCGTCATCAGCGGGGCACAGAGCGACGGCGTCGAACTGCTGGCGACGAGCGGGGACACGGTCACCGGCTGCACGATCACCAACGTGGGCGGGCACGGCATCCAGGTCAACCGCGCCTCGTCCACCGCCGACCAGCCGAACAAGACGGCCGACCACAACGTCGTCAGCGACAACATGATCGACAATGCCGGGCAGGACGGCATCAACGTCAACAGCGGCACCGGCAACCAGGTCGTCGACAACCACATCACCAACAGCGCGAACGTCACGCCGAACCGGGACGGCATCCGGGTCACCACGGCGACCGGCATCACCTGTACCGACACCGTGGTCAGCGGTGACGTGGCCATCGACGACCAGACCGTCAAGACCCAACGCTACGGCCTCTACATCACCGAGGGCTGCAACGCGACCGTCGTCGGGCCCGGCGACACGTTCACCCCGAACCGGGTGAGCGCGATCCGGGACGCCGGCACCGGGACCATCTTCCGCTGATCCCCGGGGACGTCACCGCGCCCCGGCGAGGATCTGGTCGATCTCGGCCAGGTCCTCGCCGGCCAGGTCCAGGCCGTCCAGCGCGGCGACGTTGCCGTCCAACTGGCCGACGCTGCTCGCACCGATGATCAGACTGGTCATCCGCGGGTCGCGCAGCGCCCACACCAGGGCGAGCTGGGCCAGGGTCTGCCCCCGCCGCCGGGCCACCTCGGCGAGCGCGCGGACGGTCGCCATCTTCGCCTCGTCCAGGTCGCTCTCGTTGAGGAAGACGCTTGTCCGCACCCGCGAGTCGGCCGGGATGCCGCCCAGGTAGCGGTCGGTCAGCAGGCCCTGGGCCAGCGGGCTGAAGGCGATGCAGCCGGCGCCGACCTGCTCGAGCGTGTCCAGCAGGCCGTCGGACTCGGTCCAGCGGTTGAGCATCGAGTACGACGGCTGGTTGATCAGCAGCGGCGTGCCCAGGTCGCGGAGGATCTCGGCGGCCCGCAGCGTCTGCTCCGAGTCGTAGTTGGAGATGCCGACGTAGAGCGCCCGGCCCGAGCGGACGATCGCGTCCAGCGCGCCCATCGTCTCCTCCAGCGGGGTGTCCGGGTCGAAGCGGTGCGAGTAGAAGACGTCGACGTGGTCGAGGCCCATCCGACGCAGCGACTGATCCAGCGACGAGATCAGGTACTTCCGGGAGCCCCACTCGCCGTACGGGCCGGGCCACATCAGGTAGCCGGCCTTGGTGGACACCACCAGCTCGTCCCGGTAGGGCTTCAGGTCGGTGGCGAGCAGCCGACCGAACGCCTCCTCCGCCGCGCCCGGCGGCGGCCCGTAGTTGTTGGCCAGGTCGAAGTGGGTGATGCCGAGGTCGAACGCGCGGCGGACGATGTCGCGCTGCCGTTCGAAGGGCCGGTCCGGCCCGAAGTTGTGCCACAGGCCGAGGGAGATCACCGGCAGCTTGAGCCCGCTGCGGCCACTGCGCCGGTAGAGCATCGTGTCGTAACGGTCGTCGCTGGCGAGGTAGGTCACCGGATCATTGTGCCGCCCGCCGCGAACAGGCGTGCGTCGCCACCGGCGCGGGTAGCGTCGGCGGCATGCGTTTCGTGCGGCTCGACACCCCCAAGCCCATCTCGAAGATCGGCCTCGGCACGTGGCAGTTCGGCTCCCGGGAGTGGGGCTACGGCCCCGACTACGAGCGCCGGGCCGCCGAGATCGTGCGGCGGGCGCTCGACCTCGGGGTCACCCTCTTCGACACCGCCGAGCTGTACGGCTTCGGCCGCAGCGAACGGATCCTCGGCGCGGCGCTCGGAGACGAGCGGGCGAAGGTGGTGGTGGCCAGCAAGATCTTCCCGCTGCTCCCGGTCGCCCCGGTGGTGCAGCAGCGGGCGGTCGCCTCCGCGAGCCGGCTCGGCGTCGACGGCATCGACCTCTACCAGGTGCACCAGCCCAACCCGGTGGTCGCCGACACCACCACCATGCGCGGCATGCGCTCGTTGCAGGACGTCGGGCTGGTCGGCGAGGTCGGGGTCAGCAACTACGACCTGCGCCGGTGGCGGTTCGCCGAGGCCGCGCTGGGCCGCCGGGTGCTGAGCAACCAGGTCCGCTACAGCATGATCGACCGCGGCCCGGAGGAAGACCTGATCCCGTACGCGGAACAGGCCGGCCGGATCGTCATCGCGTACAGCCCGCTGGCGCAGGGGTTCCTCTCCGGCCGCTACGACGCCACGAACCCGCCGGCCGGCGCGGTGCGCCGGGCCAACCCGTACTTCCTGCCGGAGAACCTGGCCCGCGGCGCCGGGCTGATCGCCACGCTGCGCGAGGTGGCCGACGCGCACGACGCCACGCCGAGTCAGATCGCGCTCGCCTACGTGCTGCGGCACCCGAACGTGGTGGCCATCCCCGGCGCGTCCGGGGTGGAGCAGATGGAACGCAACGCGGCCGCCGCCGAGATCGACCTGACCGACGACGAGTACGCCGCGCTGGTCGCCGCCGCACACGCGTTCCGGCCGGTCACCGGCCTGGCCGCGGTGCCCCGGATGATCCGCGCCCGACTGGGGAAGTGACGACCGCATGGACGACATCACCGCACTGATCCTGGACGACCACGCCGCCTTCCGACGCGGCTTCGCCCGGCTCGACGACGCCCGCGACCCGGCCGAGATGCTGGCGATCTGGGAGGCGCTCGCCCTGCACCTGGACGTGCACGCCGAGGCGGAGGAGGCCATCCTCTACCCGCACCTGGTCAAGCACGGCGACGACGGCGAGGACGAGACCGCCGACGCCATCGGCGACCACAACAAGATCCGCGACGCGATCGCCGAGTCGAAGCTGCACGAGGTCGGCTCGGACGCCTGGTGGGCGGCGGTGGGCACGGCCCGCCGGGAGAACAGCGAGCACCTGGCCGAGGAGGAGGACGAGGCGCTGCCCGACTTCCGCCGGCACGCGGGCGTGGAGCTGCGCGCCGAGCTGGGCGCCCGCTGGCTCACCTTCTACGGCGAGCACAAGAACGGCCGGAACCTGCCGTTCCGCGACAAGGACCCGCAGGGCTACGTGCGCGACCACCGCTGACGGCCCGATCTCCCCGGCGCGGGGGAGTCGCGCGGCGGGGAACGGCGGGACAATGACCGGATGACGGTCCGGGCGGTGTTCGCGCCGCTGGTGCGCGGCAGCACCTGGCGACGTGCCGTGTTCCTGCTCCTCGGCGGCGTGCTCGCGCTGCCGTACGTGCTACTGGCGGTGGCGTTCACGCAACTGGTGACCAGCTCGGAGGTGCCGCGTCCGCTCGGGTTCGGGCTGCTGCTGGTCGGCGCCGGGCTGGCCGTGGTGCCGGTGTTCCTGGCCGGCAGCCGGGCGTTGGAGATCGCCGCCGCCCGGGCGCTGCTCGCGGTCGACCTGCCCGAGCCGCTGCCGGGCCACCGCGTCGACCGGGAGACCCGGCTGCGGTCCGCGCTGTGGATCGCCATGCACCTGGGCACCGGCGCGGCCGTGCTGTTCGCCGCGATCAGCGCGTTCCCGATGGCGCTGGTCTTCGTCGCCGGCCTCGCCGGGTTGGACGTCGGCGCGGTGTCCGACGAGCGGTTCGGCCCGTTCGATCCGGCCCGCCCGGTGCCGGCCGGCCTGGCCGGGGTGGCCGTGCTGGTCGCGCTCGGCTACGCGATGGCCGGGCTGGGCGCGCTCGCCGCCTCGATGGCGCCGGTGCTGCTCGGCCCGGCCCAGGCCGAGCGGATCGCCGCGCTGGAGGCCCGCGCCGTGCGGCTGGCCGAACGCAACCGGCTGGCCCGGGAGCTGCACGACTCGGTCGGGCACGCGCTGACCGTGGCGACGCTCCAGGCCGGCGCCGCGCGGGAACTGCTCGACACCGACCCCGAGTTCAGCCGGCGGGCGCTGCGTGCCATCGAGGAGACCAGCCGGCGGGCCATGGACGACCTCGACCAGGTGCTCGGGCTGCTCCGCGAGACCGACTCCGGGCAGCGGCCGGCGCCCACCGCGCCGCAACCCACCCTCGCCGGGCTGGACGGGCTGGTCACCGCCGCCCGGGCCGCCGGGCTGGTGGTCGAGTCCCGGGTCGGCGGGCCGCTGGACGCGCTGCCCGCGGTGGTGTCCCGGGAGGGCTACCGGATCGTGCAGGAAGGGCTGACCAACGCGGCCCGACACGGCCGGGGACCGGTGACGCTGCGGGTCGCCGTACCCCCGGAAGGGCTGGAGATCGAGCTGGTCAACGCCGTGCGTGGCGCCGCGCGGGCGACCGGCGGCGGGCGTGGGCTGGACGGCATGCGGGAACGGGTGCTGCTGCTCGGCGGGCGGCTCGACGCCGGCCCGCAGGGGGAGCGGTGGCGGGTCCGGGCCACCCTGCCGGCGCCGAGGGAGGAGAGCGGGTGACCATCGACGTGCTGGTCGTCGACGACGACGAGCTGATCCGGGTCGGCCTGCGCGCCATCGTCGACGCCCAGCCGGACCTGCGCGTCGTCGGCGAGGGGGCGGACGGCGCCGAGGTGCCGCCGCTGGTGGCCAAGCTGCGACCGCGGGTGGTGCTGATGGACGTGCGGATGCCGGCCATCGACGGCATCCAGGCCACCCGCCGGCTGCTCGCCGCCTCCGCCGACCCGCCGCGCGTGCTGGTGGTCACCACGTTCGCCAACGACGAGTACGTCTACGAGGCGCTGCGCGCCGGCGCGAGCGGGTTCCTGCTCAAACGGGCCCGCCCGGCCGAGGTGGTGGAGGCGATCCGGGTGGTGGCGGCCGGCGAGTCGCTGCTCTTCCCGGCCGCCATCCGGCAGCTCGTCGGCGCCTACGGGCGGCGCGGCGGCGACCGGCTGGACGCCGCCCGGCTCACCGAGCGGGAGGGGGAGGTGCTGCGGTTGATGGCGGCCGGACTGTCCAACCCGGAGATCGCCGCCCGGCTGGTGCTCGGCGTGGAGACGGTCAAGACGCACGTCGGGAACGTGCTGGCCAAGCTCGGGGTGCGCGACCGCACCCAGGCGGTGATCGCCGCGTACGAGTCGGGGTTCGTGGTCCCGGCCGGCTGAGTCCCCCGGCCGGGGGAGGCGGCTCACCCCGCCACGGGAGGGTTCCGAGCCGCCGTGAGCCGAGGCTCGAAGCATGACCGCCACGCTGCTCGCACCGACCCGTCACCGGTCCCGGACCGCGCCGCTCGCCGCCGGCTGGCTCGCGCTCTGGGGCGTGCTCGCCCTGATCTCCGCCGTGACCGGCGTCGGCTACCCGTTCGGCGACCACGACCGGGACCGCCCGGTCAACCTGCTCCGGCTGGTGCCGGAGGCGGTCGGGCCGGCGCTGTTCGCGGCGCTGCTGCTCACCGCCGCGATCGTCGCGCTGGCCATGGCCGGTCCGGTCGCCCACCCGTCCCGGCCGCTGCGCGCGCTGCTGCTCGGCTACGGCTGGGCGGTCGCGTTCGTGCTGGCCGTGGTGGTGCCGGACACCCGGGTGCTGATCACGCTGGGCTACGCGCCGATCCTGCTCGTCGGCGCGCCGTTCGGCTGGCCGCCGGTCGACTACGCCGACGTGTTCACCTGGACGCTGCTGTGCAAGACCGCCGCGATGGCGGGCGGGGTGCTGCTCGCCCTGGCGGTGCTCGGCTGGCAGCGCCGTACCGCCGGGGCCTGTGCCGCCTGCGGTCGCGGCGACGCCGACCGGGGCTGGACCACCCCGGCCGCCGCGGCCCGCTGGGGGCGCTGGGCGGCCTGGACCGCCGCGGTCATCCCCACGTTGTACGCGCTCACCCGGCTCGCCTGGGCGGCCGGCATCCCGCTCGGCATCTCCCGCGACTTCCTCGACGAGATGCACGACAGCGGCATCGTCTGGGCCGGTGCCGGGCTGGGCGCCTTCGCGGTGGCCGGGGCGGTGCTCACGCTCGGGCTGGTCCGCCCCTGGGGCGAGCGGTTCCCCCGGTGGATGCTCGGGCTGGCCGGCCGCCGGGTGCCGGTGTGGCTCGCGGTCGCGCCGGCCACGCTCGTCGCGCTCGCGGTCACCGCCGGCTCCCTCGGGCTGGTCACCGCCCCCCGGTTCTGGGAGCTGACCGGCGGGTTCAGCCTGACCACGCTGCCGATGCTGCTCTGGCCGTTGTGGGGTGTGGCGCTCGGCGCCGCCGCGTACGCCTACCTGCTGCGCCGCCGCGGCGTCTGCCGACACTGCGGGCACTGACCGCCCCCGGTGGTCGGTCCCGGTCACGGGGCGGGACCGACCACCGGGCGGCACCGGAAATCTGAGCTAGCGTGGGCGGGTGAGCGCTCACACCCAGGTCTCCCCGGTCCCGCCCGCCGAGCTGCCCGGCACGCTCGGCGCACTGCGCGCGGCCGGTCACCACTACCGCACGGTCAAGCAGGAGCTTCGCGACAACCTCCTCGCCCGGATGCGCGCCGGCGAGGAGCGCTTTCCCGGCATCGTCGGCTACCAGGACACGGTGCTGCCCGAGGTCGAGCGGGCGTTGCTCGCCGGCCACGACATGGTGCTGCTCGGCGAGCGCGGGCAGGGCAAGACCCGGCTCATCCGCTCGCTCGGCGGGCTGCTCGACGAGTGGATGCCGGTGATCCCCGGCTCGGTGCTCAACGAGCACCCGATGCACCCGCTCACCCCGGCCTCGCGCGCGCTCGTCGAGTCGGCCGGCGACGACCTGCCGATCGGCTGGCTGCACCGGTCGATGCGCTACGGCGAGAAGCTCGCCACCCCGGACACCAGCGTCGGCGACCTGATCGGCGACGTCGACCCGGTGCGGCTCGCCCAGGGCCGCACCCTCGGCGACCCGGAGACCATCCACTTCGGGCTGGTGCCCCGCACCAACCGGGGCGTCTTCGCCGTCAACGAGCTGCCCGACCTGGCCGAACGCATCCAGGTGGCGTTGCTCAACGTGCTGGAGGAGCGCGACATCCAGGTCCGCGGCTACCAGTTGCGGCTGCCGCTGGACCTGCTGCTGGTGGCCAGCGCCAACCCGGAGGACTACACCAACCGGGGCCGGATCATCACCCCGCTCAAGGACCGCTTCGGCGCCGAGATCCGCACCCACTACCCGCTCGACCTGGAGCTGGAGCTGGCGCTGATCCGGCAGGAGGCCGACCTGGCCGCCGGCGTGCCGGAACACGTGCTGGAGGTGCTCGCCCGGTTCGCCCGCGAGGTGCGCGAGTCACCCTCGGTGGACCCCCGCTCCGGGGTGTCCGCCCGGTTCCCCATCGCCGCCGCGGAAACCGTGGCCGCCGCCGCGCTGCGCCGCTCCGGCCTGCTCGCCGCCGGCGGCTCGGCCGAGGCGGCCGTCGCGCGCGTCGGCGACGCCGCGTCGGTGACCTCCACGCTGCGCGGCAAGGTGGAGTTCGAGAGCGGCGAGGAGGGACGCGAGATCGAGGTCCTCGGGCACCTGCTGCGGACCGCCACCGCCGAGACGTTCCGGTCCCGGCTCGCCGGGCTGGACCTCTCCGGCTTCACCGCGCTGGTCGCCGAGGGCGCCGTGATCGAGACCGGCGAGCTGGTCTCCTCGGCCGAGTTGCTGCGCCAGGTCGGCACCGTGCCGGGGCTGGCCAAGGTGCTCGACCGGCTCGGCCTCGGTGACGCGCCCAGCCCGGAGGAGGCCGCCGCCGGCATCGAGTTCGTCCTCGAAGGGCTGCACCTGACCCGCCGGCTGGGCAAGGACGTCACCGACGCCGGGCGCACCGTCTACGGCGGCCGGGGCTGACCGTGGCCGGCAACCGGTTCCGGTACGGGCAGTGGCGCGGCGGACCCGACCCGCTCGCCCCGCCGTACGACGTGCGCGCCGCCGTGGACGCGGTCGGCGCGGAGGTGCTCAACGGCGGCAGCCTGCGGGAGGCGCTGCGCGACCTGCTGCGGCGCGGCCCCGACGGGCGTGGCGGCCTGGAGGATCTGGCCGCCCGGGCCCGGCGGATGCGCCGGGAGGCGCTGCGCCGGGGCGACCTCGACGGCACGGTGACCCGCGCCCGCGCGCTCCTCGACCAGGCGCTCGCCGCCGAACGCGACGAGCTGCGGGGACGCGACGGCGACGACGCCCGGTTCGCCGAGGCGGTCCTGGACAACCTGCCCCGGTCCACCGCCCGCGCGGTGTCCGAGCTGGCGGGATACGACTGGGCCAGCGCCGAGGCGCGGCAGACCTACCAGCGGATCCTCGACGGGCTGCGGGGCGAGGTGCTGGAGCAGCGCTTCGCCGGGCTGCGGGACGCGGCGCGCGCCGCCGCCGACCCGGAGGCCCAGCGGCAGCTCGCCGAGATGATGCGGGACCTCAACGACCTGCTCGCCCGGCACGCCCGCTCGGAGGACACCACCGACGCGTTCGCCGAGTTCATGCGCCGGCACGGCCGGTTCTTCCCGGAGCACCCCCGGGACGTCGAGGAGCTGGTCGACGTGCTGGCCCGCCGGGCGGCGGCTGGCGAGCGGCTGATGCGGTCGCTGTCCGACCGGCAACGCGAGGAACTGGGCGGGCTGATGCGCCAGTCGCTCGGTGACCGGCTGGCCGGGGAGCTGTCCCAGCTCGACGACCACCTGCGGTCGCTGCGCCCCGACCTGAACTGGCAGCGCGGCGAGCGGGTCCGCGGCGACCAGCCGCTCGGCTACGGCGAGGCCGCCGGCGCGCTCGACGAGATCGCCGAACTCGACGAGCTGCTGGACTCCCTCGACCAGGATCAGGCCGGCGCCACCCTGGACGACGTCGACGTCGACGCGGTGGCCCGGACGCTGGGCCGCGACGCCGCCGACGACGTACGCCGCCTGCGCGACCTGGAACGCGAGCTGCGCCGCCAGGGCTGGGTCGACCGGGACGCGGACGGGCTGACGCTCAGCCCGAAGGCGCTGCGCCGGCTCGCCGGCACCGCGCTGCGGCGGGTCTTCGCCGACCTGACCGCCGGCCCGCGCGGCCAGCACGACCTGCGTACGGCCGGCGCGGCCGGCGAGGTCAGCGGCAGCTCCCGCCCCTGGGAGTACGGCGACGAGCAGCCCCTGGACGTGGTGCGCACGCTGACCCGGGCGGTCCGCCGGGCCGGCCCCGGCGTGCCGGTGCCGCTCGCGGTCGAGGACTTCGAGGTGGTGGAGACCGAGCGCCGGGCGTCGGCGGCGGTGGTGCTCTGCGTCGACCTGTCGTACTCGATGATCTCGCAGGGACGCTGGGGCCCGATGAAGCAGACCGCGCTGGCCCTGTCGCACCTGATGGCCACCCGGTTCCCGCAGGACGCGCTGCAGATCGTCGGCTTCGGCCGGGAGGCGATGCCGTTGACCCAGCAGGAGCTGGCGGCGGCGGAGCCGGACATGCAGCAGGGCACCAACCTCCAGCACGCGCTGCGGCTGGCCGGCCGGCACCTGCGCCGCCACCCCGGCGCCGAGCCGGTGGTGCTGGTGGTCACCGACGGCGAACCCACCGCCCACCTCGACCCGGAGGACGGCGAGGCGTACTTCCACTGGCCGCCGCTGCCGGAGACGATCGAGGCGACGATCCGGGAGGTGGACCGGCTGACCCGCTACGGCGCGACGCTCAACCTGTTCATGCTCGGCGACGACCCGGGGCTGCGCCGGTTCGTGGACGCGGTGGCCCGCCGGTCGAAGGGCCGGATGTTCACCCCCGACCTGGGCGACCTGGGCGAGTACGTCGTCTCCGACTACCTCCGCGCCCGCCACGGCCGCCGCTGAGGTGTAAGGAGGGGCCCCCGGTTAACGCATTCGGCATAGGAGGGGCCCCCTCCTAACACCGCAGCGCTCGCCGGGCCCGCCGATACGCCGGCTCGCGCCACCCACCCGTCCTCCCCGGTGCCCTGACGCACTCACGGTGTGCCGTCAACGCGCGGGCGGGCTGGTCGCGTCCCGGGTGGCTGGGAGGGCGTGAGGCACCCATGGTGTTCCAGCCACGCCTCCGTCGGCCGGTGGGTGGAACGTCATGGGTGTCTGGGCGGGCGTGAGGCACCCGTGGTGTTCCAGTGACGCCTCGGTGGGCCGGTCGGTGGAACGCCGCGGGTGTCTGGGAGGGCGTGAGACACCCATGGTGCTCCAGTGACGCCTCGATGCGCTGGTGGGTGGACCGCCATGGGGCTCCGGGGACGGGATGCACCCGTGGCGTTCCACTCGGCGAGCCGGGCCGGCCGGCGTTGTGCGGTGGTATCTGCTCGGGTGGGCGGGGTGTCCGGTTCGGTGGTGGTGGGTGGCACGCTGGCGGTGGAATCGGGGCGGGGTGCGGGGCGTTGTAACCCGGTGAACGACCGAGGAAGGCACGCCCCACGGCCCCACCCCCGCCGAGGGAATGACGGTGGCCGCCCGGTCGTTACACACACTCCCGGCGCCGCACCGCGAGCAGCCGGACCCCTTGATCTTTTCGAGCGCCTGACGGTGCCCACACCCCGCCCCCGCGGGGTGTGTCGACCCCCGAATGGAGCCCCCACCATGAACACGATCCTGCGTAAGAGCATTCTCGGTATTGCTGGTCTGGCCTTCACCGGTGGTGTGTTCGCCGGTCCGATCGCCGCCCACGCCGACACCCCCGCCCACGCCGCCAAGCCGGTCACGGCCGCGACCGTGCAGGGTGAGCAGTCGAGCATCAGCCTGAACGACGAGCAGACGGCCAACGTCAAGGCGATCATCGCCGCGACGAAGAAGGCCGGCCTGCCCGAGCGGGCCGCGGTCATCTCGATCGCCACCTCCCTGCAGGAGTCGAAGCTGGAGAACCTCGGCCACCTCGGCGACCGCAACGACCACGACTCGCTGGGCCTGTTCCAGCAGCGCCCCTCCTCCGGTTGGGGCACGCCGGAGCAGATCACCGACCCCGAATACTCCACCCTGGCGTTCCTGAAGGGGCTGAAGCAGGTCGACGGCTGGCAGGACATGCCGCTGACCGACGCCGCGCAGACCGTCCAGGTGTCCGCCTACCCGGACGCGTACGCGCAGTGGGAGAAGCAGGCCACCGACCTCGTCGCCCAGCACTGGACCAAGTAAGCAGCACCGCGAGGGCCGGCACCCCGAACGACGGGTGCCGGCCCTTCCGCGTACCCGGAACGGGTGAACCGGGCCGGGTAGCCGCGGTGCGGCCGGCGGAGACCGGGGTTGGATGCGGGCATGGACGAGGTGGACGCCGCCGACCTGCGACGGGCGTACGACGAGCTGTTCGCGGAGGTGGACGCGGGCGGGTTCGGGCCGCCGCCGGAGGGTGAGCTGAGCGCCGAGCAGATCGTCGCGCACCTCGCCGCCAACGACGAGTTGATGAGCGAGGCGACGGAGGCGGTGCTGGCCGGTTCGCCGTTCGCCTACTACGACGTGGACACCATCCACCGGCCGCAGCTCGACGCGCTGGTCTCGGAGTGCGGCGGGCTGGACGGCCTGGCCACGCTGCTGCGGGCCACCAGCCAGAAGCTCTGCTCGCTGGCCGAGCGGCTCGGGCCGGCCGCCGAGACGCCGGTGGAGACCGTGCTGCGGGAGGGGTTCGACCTGGACGTGGACGAGTCGCTTCCCTGGGGCCGGGCGCTGGACCTGCACATGCGGGTGCACCTTCCGCTGCACCTGACCCAGCTACGCGCCCTGCGCCGCCAGCCCCACCTCGCCTGAGGGCGCGCGGAAGGTGCGGCGGTAGGCCGTCGGGGACACGCCCACCCGGGCGTGGAAGTGCTGGCGCAGGGCGGCGGCGGTGCCGAAGCCGGCGTCGCGGGCGACCCGGTCGACGCTCAGGTCGGTGGTCTCCAGGAGCACCCGGGCGTGTTCGGTGCGCTGCTGGAGCAGCCACTGAGCCGGGCTGAGCCCGGTCTCGGAGCGGAACCGCCGGGTGAACGTGCGTACGCTCATCCGCGCGTGTGCGGCCAGCTCGCGCAGCGTGACCGGCTCGTGCAGCCGCTGCCGGGCCCACTCCCGGGTGGCCGTGGTGCCGGCCTCCGCGACCCGGGGCACCGGCCGTTCGATGTACTGCGCCTGACCGCCGTCGCGCCACGGCGGCACGACGCAGCGCCGGGCCGCCCGGTTGGCCACCGCGCTGCCGTGGTCGGTGCGGATCACGTGCAGGCAGAGGTCGACGCCGGCGGCCACGCCGGCCGAGGTGAGCACCCGGCCGTCGTCGACGAACAGCACCTCCGGGTCGAGGCGTACGCCGGGGTGCAGCCGGCGGAAGCGGGACGCGTACGCCCAGTGGGTGGTGGCGGGCCGGCCGTCGAGCAGGCCGGCGGCGGCGAGCACGAACGCGCCGGTGCAGATGGACATGATCCGGGCGCCCCGGTCGTGGGCGGCGCGCAGCGCGGACGCCACCTCGGCGGGCACCGTGCCGTCGGTGAGCGGCGGGCCGGCGTGGATGCCGGGGACGATCACCGTGTCGGCGCTCTCCAGCAGGTCGAGCCCGTGGTCGGGGAGCACCTGGAAGCCGGCGGTGCTGCGGACCGGCCGGCCGCCGGCGGTGCAGGTGCTCACCGCGTACAGCGGGGTCTGGTCCTCGGTGCGGGCGGCGCCGAGGACCTGGGCCGGGGTGCCGAGGTCGAGGGCGACCACGCCGTCGAGGGCGAGGACGGCGACGCGGTGCGGTACGACGGACATGGCCCGATTATTGCGCACGATGGCTTTCCGGCCACTCGTCCCGTCCCCACCAGCGGCCCGAGACTCGGCGGGTGAGAAGACTGCATCCCGCCTGGCTCGTCGCGGCGGTCGCCTTCGTGGCCCTGGTCGGCGCCGCCGGCTTCCGGGCCACCCCCGGCGTGCTGCTGCACCCGCTGCACGCCGAGTTCGGCTGGCCGCTCGCCACCATCTCCGCCGCCGTCTCGGTCAACCTGCTGCTCTACGGCGTCACCGCGCCGTTCGCGGCGGCGCTGATGGACCGGTTCGGGATCCGCCGGGTGGTGGCGTGCGCGCTGGCGCTGGTGGCGGCCGGCAGCGGCCTCACCGTGGCGATGACCGAGAGCTGGCAGCTCATCCTCTGCTGGGGCGTGCTGGTCGGGCTGGGCACCGGCTCGATGGCGCTGGCCTTCGTGGCGACGGTCACCGGGCGCTGGTTCGTGCGGCGTCGGGGCCTGGTCACCGGCGTGCTCACCGCCGGCGGCGCGGCCGGTCAGCTCGTGTTCCTGCCGCTGCTCGCGGTGCTGGTGCGCGACCACGGCTGGCGCACGGCGGCACTCGTCGTCGCCGGGGCCGCGCTGGCGGTCGTACCGCTGGTGGTGTGGTTGTTGCGCGAGCACCCGGCGGACCTGGGCCGGCCGGCCTACGGCGCGACCGAGGTCGTCCCGCCGGCCCGGCCGGAGGGCGGCGCGGCGGCCCGCGCGGTCGGCGCGTTGACCGCCGCCGCCCGGACCCGGCCGTTCTGGCTGCTCGCCGGCGGCTTCGCGATCTGCGGCGCGACCACGAACGGCCTGGTCGGTACGCACTTCGTGCCGGCCGCGCACGACCACGGGATGCCGGAGACGACCGCGGCCGGCCTGCTCGCCGTGGTCGGGCTCTTCGACATCGCCGGTTCGATCGCCTCCGGCTGGCTCACCGACCGGGTCGACCCGCGGCTGCTGCTCGGCGCCTACTACGCGTTGCGCGGGGCGTCGCTGCTGGTGCTGCCGAGCCTGTTCGCCGGCTCGGCCCGGCCGAGCATGCTGGTCTTCATCGTCTTCTACGGGCTGGACTGGGTGGCGACCGTGCCGCCGACCGTGGCGTTGTGCCGGGAGTGGTTCGGCGCGTCCGGCGCGGTGGTCTTCGGCTGGGTGTTCGCCGCGCACCAGGCCGGCGCGGCGGTCGCCGCGACCGGCGCCGGCCTGGTCCGCGACCGGCTCGGCGACTACGCGGCGGCCTGGTACGTGGCCGGCGCGCTGTCCGTCGGCGCGGCCGGGCTCTCGCTGCTGCTGCGCCGCCGGGGTGGGGAGCCGGCGTTCGCCCTGCCGGTGCCGGCCGGCCGGCGGGCCTGGAGCTATCGGGGCTGAGCGGTCAGCCGAGCGCCCACTGCTGCTCGGCGGCGCCGGTGCACGGCGCCTGTTCGAGCTCCCGGCCGGCCTCGGTGCCGGCGTCGTCGACCTGCGCGCACTTGCCGCTGTGCACGGCGACCAGGAGCACCGGGCCGGCGCCGGTCGGGTTGAGCTTCCACTGCTGGTTGGCCTGCCCGGTGCAGGTCCACTGCAACACGTCGGCGCCGTCGTCGCCGCTTGCCGCGTTGACGTCCAGGCACTTGCCGCTGGCGGCGTTGACCAGCAGGTAGGTGTCGGCGGAGACCGGCGTGACGACCCACTGCTGCTCCGGCCCGCCGGTGCAGTCGGCCAGCGCGGCCTGCGCGCCCTCCGGGTTGTCGCCGACCACGCCGACGCAGCGCCCGGACGGCACGCCCCGGACCACCTTCGGCGTGGCCACCGGCGCGGCGGGCGTGGTCGTCGCGGCGCTCGGGGTGGGCGACGGCGCGGCCTCCGTCGTCGGCGGCGGCGCCGAACTCGACTCGCTCGCCGCCGGGGTCGGCGCGGCCGCCGCCGGCACGATCTGCCGGTCGGCCCCGCCACCGAGCACGCCGGTGGCGAAGAAGGCCCCCAGGAGTACGCCGACCAGGGCGACGCCCAGCGCGATCCGCATCAGCGGGTCCCCGGGCAGCCGGACGCCACGGGCGCGGCGGGCGCCGTAGACGGTGCCGGACGGGTCGGTGTGCTGCTCGGCCATGGGGGCATCCTGACCCACCGGGGCGTCCGAGGGCCAGTCGACCCGGCGGCCGGGTGACTCAGTCGACGACCCGGACGTCCTTCCAGAACGCCACCCGGTCGCGGACCATCTCCGCGTCCGGCTTCGGCTCCGGGTAGTACCAGACCGCGTCCGCGCTGGTGGCGCCGTCGTGTTCGAGCGTGTAGTAGGAGGCGGTGCCCTTCCACGGGCAGACCGTGTGCGTGTCGGAGGGGCGGATCAGGTCGTCGCGCAGGGCGGACCGGGGAAAGTAGTGGTTCCCCTCGACCAGCACGGTGTCGTCGCTCTCCGCGACGACCAGGTCGTTCCAGACGGCTTTCGGCATGCCCTCCACGCTATGCCGGTGGCCGCGCGCCGGCCACCGGTCAGCGCACGGGTTCCGGGTCGGTGACGTCGGCGACGGTGGCGCCGAGCGCGGCCAGCGCGGCGTCCGCCGCGAGCGCGACGGCGAGGCCGTGCTCGCCCGCGCCGAGGGTGATCTCCCGGCCACGCAGCCGCTCGTCCGCGATCACCGGCCAGGCCGTGGTGGCCCCGAACGGCGTGATGGTGCCGCGCGCGTAGCCGGTGGCCTCCTTCGCGGCGGCGGCGTCCGGCAGGGACATCCGGCTCACCCCGAGCAGGGCGCGCAGCTTGGGCCAGGAGACGACCCGCCCGCCGGGGGTGAGCACGAACAGGTGGTCGCCCGCGCCGCGACGGACCACGATCGTCTTCACCACGTCCGGCACCTCGACGCCGCGGGCCGCCGCCGCCTCGGCCAGGCTCGCGACCGGCCCGTGCCGGATGACGCGGTACGGCAGTCCGGCGGCGTCGAGGGCGTCGAGAGCGGGGTTGACCATGGTCGTCACGGTAACCCGCGCGTCGCCGGCGGGTCGGCGGAAGGCCACCGTGGACATCCCACGAATTGTCGTACCCGGGCGTAAAGTGATCTCATGCGAGCTGTCCGTGATCATGAACGGGCGGTGGACGCGCTCCGGCGGTCCTACGCCGCGGTGCCCGCCGGCGAGACGGTGCGGCTGGCCAAGCAGACCTCGAACCTCTTCCGGCCCCGTTCCGCGCCGCGCGCCCCGGGGCTGGACGTGAGCGGGCTGACCGGGGTGCTGGCCGTGGACGAGGCGGCCCGCACCGCTGACGTGCAGGGCATGTGCACCTACGAGGACCTGGTCGACGCGACCCTGCCGCACGGGCTGATGCCGCTGGTCGTGCCGCAGTTGCGCACCATCACGCTCGGTGGCGCGGTGACCGGGCTGGGCATCGAGTCCACCTCGTTCCGCAACGGCCTGCCGCACGAGTCGGTGCTGGAGATGGACGTGCTGACCGGGGCGGGGAAGCTGGTCACCACCCGGCCCCAGGGCGAGCACGCCGACCTGCACCGGGCGTTCCCCAACTCGCTGGGCAGCCTCGGCTACGCCACCCGGCTGCGCATCGAGCTGCAACCGGTGGGCCGGCACGTGGCGTTGCGCAACATCCGGTTCACCCGGCTGGAGGAGCTGGTCGACGCGATCGGCGAGGTGGTCGACAAGGGCGCCTTCGCCGGCGAGCCGGTCGACGCCATGGACGGGGTGATGTTCAGCCCCGGCGAGTCCTACCTGGTGCTCGGCACGTTCACCGACGAGGCCGAGGGCCGCCCGTCCGACTACACCGGCCAGGAGATCTACTACCGCTCGCTGCGCCGCCGCACCCGTGACGTGCTGACCGCGTACGACTACCTGTGGCGGTGGGACACCGACTGGTTCTGGTGCTCGGCCGCGTTCGGCGTGCAGCACCCGCTGGTCCGGCGGCTCTGGCCGCAGCGCTACCGGCGCAGCGACGTCTATCACAAGATCGTGCGGCTGGAGCACCGGCACCAGGTGGCCGCCCGGGTCGACCGGTGGCGGGGCCGCCCGGCGCGCGAGCGCGTGGTGCAGGACGTGGAGATCCCGCTGGACCGGACGCCCGAGTTCCTCCGCTGGTTCGCGGGGAACGTGAAGATGGATCCGGTGTGGCTCTGCCCGCTGCGGCTGCGGGAGCCGGCCGGCCCGGGATCCGCCCGGGCCTGGCCGCTATATCCGCTCCAGCCGGGCGAGACATATGTGAACATCGGCTTCTGGGGGAGCGTGCCGATCACGGCGGGCGCCGCCGACGGCGACGTCAACCGGCAGATCGAGCACATGGTGTCGGAGTCGGGCGGGCACAAGTCGCTCTACTCCGACGCGTACTACGACCGGGACGCGTTCGACCGGCTCTACGGCGGGGAGACCTGGCGCGCCGTGAAGGACCGCTACGACCCGGATCACCGACTCACCGGACTGTACGAGAAGGCGGTATCCCGAGCATGAGTCTGACCGACCGAACACCGGGGGCGGCGAGCGCCTCCGCCGGACCACCGGCGGACGGCCGGCGCACCGGACCCACCGTGGCGGACGTGATCCGCGCGGTCACCACCGGCGACCTGCCCGTCCGCGTCACCGGATACGACGGCAGCGCGGTGGGCCCGGCGGACGCCGGGATCACCCTGTCGATCCGCACCGAGCGAGGGCTGTCCTACCTGCTCACCGCGCCCGGCGACCTGGGCATGGCCCGGGCCTACGTCAGCGGTGACCTGGGGCTGGACGGGGTGCACCCGGGCGACCCGTACGAGGCGTTGCGGGTGCTCAAGGACGAGATGCCGCTGCGCATGCCGCCGGTGGCCGACGCGCTGGCGCTGGTCAAGGCGCTGGGCTGGGAGCGGCTGCGCCCGCCGCCGCCCCCGCCGCAGGAGGCCGCGCCGCGCTGGCGGCGGGTGATGAGCGGGCTGCGCCACTCGAAGGTGCGGGACAGCAGCGCGATCTCGCACCACTACGACGTGTCGAACGCCTTCTACGAGAAGGTGCTCGGGCCGTCCATGACGTACACCTGCGCGGTCTTCCACAGCCCGGGCGACACGCTGGAGGAGGCGCAGCGTGCCAAGTACGACCTGGTCGCCGGCAAGCTGGCGCTCAGGCCGGGGATGCGGCTGCTGGACGTCGGCTGCGGCTGGGGCGGCATGGTCCGGCACGCGGCCCGGGAGTACGGCGTGAAGGCGCTGGGCGTGACGCTGTCCCGCGCGCAGGCCGAGTGGGCGCGGGCCGCGATCGAGCGGGAGGGGCTGGGCGACCTGGCCGAGGTGCGCCACCTCGACTACCGGGACGCGCCGCGCGAGCAGTTCGACGTGATCTCCTCGATCGGGCTGACCGAGCACATCGGGGTGCGCAACTACCCGGCCTACTTCGGCGCGCTGCGGTCCCGGCTGAAGCCGGGCGGGCGGCTGCTCAACCACTGCATCACCCGCGCCGACAACCGGGCGCCGCACCGCTCCGGCGCGTTCATCGACAGGTACGTCTTCCCGGACGGCGAGCTGGCCGGCCCGGGGCGGCTGGTCAGCGAGATCCACGACGCCGGGTTCGAGGTGCACCACGAGGAGAACCTGCGCCAGCACTACGCGCTGACGCTGGCCGGCTGGTGCCGCAACCTGGTCGACAACTGGGACTTCTGCGTGAACGAGGTCGGCGCGGGCACCGCCCGGGTGTGGGGCCTCTACATGGCCGGCTCCCGGATGGCGTTCGAGCGCAACGGCATCCAGTTGCACCAGGTGCTCGCCACGCACAACGGCCCGCAGGGGGTCAACGGCTATCCGTTGCGTCCCGACTGGACGCCCTGACCCGTACCGACGAGAGGCCGCGCCGCCCGCGCGGCCTCTCGTCGTTCCTATTGACAAAGAAGTTTTGTACGTACAAACTGATTTTGCCATGAGAGACGTCCTGTACCTGGAAGAACGCGAGCAGGCCGAAGCCCTGCTCAAGCCGCAACGCATCGAGGTGCTGCGGCAACTCGCCGAGCCCCGCACCTGCACCGAGGTCGCGGCCCGGCTGGAGCAGACACCGCAGCGCGTCTACTACCACGTCAAGCAACTGGTCGCGGCCGGCCTGGCCGAGCAGGTCGCCGACCGGCGGGTGCGCGGCATCACCGAAGGCATCTACCAGGCCGTCGCCCGGTCCTACTGGCTGTCCCCCCGGCTGGTCGGCCGCATCGGCGACGGGCGCCGGGTGCGCGACGAGCTGAGCCTCGGCTACCTGCTCGACCTGATGGAGGAGGTCCAGGCCGACATCGCCGCGCTGGACCGGGCCGCCCCCGAACTGCCCTCGATCGGCGTGTCCGGAGAGATCCGGGTGCCCGCCGAGCGGCGCCAGGAATTCCTGCACGACCTGCAGTCGACGCTGCGGGACCTGTTCACCCGCTACGGCGGCGCCGACGGAGACGCCTTCAAACTCGCCGTGGCCTGCTACCCGAAAGGCGACACCCATGACTGAGCCGCTGACCGTCCGCGCCCGCCTCGCCGCCGACCTGGCGACCGTCCGCCGCGCCCTGACCGACCCGGCCGAGCTGCGCGTGTGGCTGGCCGAACACGCCGAGGTCGACCTGCCCCGACGCTACGAGTTCTGGGGCCGCTACACGCCCGAGGGCGACGCGCCGCACCAACGGCTGCTGCACGCCGACGACAAGTCGCTGCGCTTCGCGTGGACGCTCGACGGGGTGGAGACCACCACCGAGTTCGAGCTGGCGCCCGACGGCGACGCCACCATCCTCACCCTGCGGCAGAGCCACTTCCTCATCGAGGAGGCGATGAACGGCAGCACCATCCGGGGCGTGCTCCAGACCTACTGGGCGCTGAGCGTCGCCAACCTCAACGCCCACCTGGAGGGCCGGCCGCTGCTGCCGCGCACCGACTTCACCTCCGCCGACCTGCGCGGCGAGCTGCTGATCGACGCCCCGATGGACAAGGTGTGGACGTCGCTGACCGACTCCGAGCAGGCCAGCGCCTGGTTCGGCTACCCGATCGGGATCGAGCCGTGGGCGGGCGGCCGCTACGCGATGGGCGGCTTCGAGACCGGCTACGCGGCCAAGGTGCTGGACGTGACGCCGGGGCGGGTCCTCTCGGTCGACTGGGGGCCCACCGGCGTGAGCACCTGGGAGCTGGCCGAGTCCGGCGGCCGGACCAGGCTGACGTTCGTGCAGTCCGGCTTCGACGAGGGCAACCCGCCGTACGCGGCCTGGACCGGCGCGGTGGCCGGCCTGGCCGAGCTGCGCCGCTTCCACGAACTCCCCGCGTGGCAGCCCATCTGGCTGGCCGACGAGGCCCCGACCGGCGCCTGACGGCCGCGAGGGGGTCCCGCGCAGCGCGCCGGACAAGCTGCGGGACCCCCGGGCAGTCGGAAAGGCGTCACTCCGATCAGGCCGGTGCGGACCTAGACTGGTCTGCGTTGCCCCATGCATGACGCGACCGCGTCCACTGTGCTCTCCACCGCGGCTAGAGGACGTCCGTGACCGGTGAACTCGTCGACCAGATCGTCGACCGATACTTCGGGCGGACCGGCCGGTTGCATGGGCCCTACACGGCCCCCGGTGGTGCGTCGCTGTCGACCGTACGGACCGAGATCATCCCCAGCACCCTCTATCGCTACGAACTGGTCGACGGCGACAGCCGTGCGCTGATCCTGCAGATCTACCTCAACATCGCGGCGCTCGGCGGGTTGATGTGGGAGCAGGAGATCCGCGTCCTCCTGCGCGCGAACGGCCTGCGTCACCCGGCGCTACCGGAGATCGTCGACGGCGGCTACGAGGACGACGGGGATGCCTCGCGCAACGGGTTCGCCTTCGTGGTCACGCGCGGCGGGTTGAACACGCTCGCCAGCGTGGCGGGCAGCACGGGCTTCCTGCACGAGCGTCCGGCCGAGGCGCTGCGGCACTTCTCCATGCTCGCCAGCGCCCTCGCGATCCTGCACGACCACGGCCTGATCCACCGCAACCTGTGGACCGGCTCGATCACCGTTGAACCCGTCAGCGAGGAGACCGACGAGCTCGTCCTGCGGCTGTCGCGGTTCGAGATGAGCACGCTCGTGGCGAACCTGCTGCGTGCGGCCACACTTGACGCGTCGTCCACCAACGATCAGGTACGTGAGCTGCTGCTCGACCAGCGCGACGGCTCCCGGGCGCTTCTCTACGCCTCACCGGAGCGCATCGACTTCCTGTTCCCGCCCGCTGACCGGGGCGGCTTCCTGGACGACCAGCGGTCCGACGTCTACAGCCTCGGCGTGGTGGTGTGGGAGTGGTTCTTCGGGCCGCTGTCCGTCGAGGTCCCGGCGCACCTCGGCGACACGGACGAGGTGCAGGTGTGGGCACGTGCGGCCCGGGAGCGGATGCGGACCCGCCTTCGGGAGGAGCGGAGCATCCCGCGCGCCCTGTGTGACCTGCTGCTGTGGATGCTCGGGGAACAGCCGGGTGACCGCCCGGAGTCGTCCATGGTCGTCACCCGGCTCGCCGAGCACTATGCGGTCCTGGCCAACCACTTCACCGCCCGGGTGAGCGACCGGCCGTTCCTGGTGGCCTACATGCCCAAGGAATCGATCCCGACGATCTACGAGTGGGGCTGGATCCGGTCCAGTCCGATGACGCCCGAGGGGCGGGCGGAGCTGGCCGCCTTCCTGGAGCACGACCTGCGCGCCGCGATCCTCGTCCACGCGCCGCACGGCTCCGACCCATACATCGACGCCGGCACCCACGTCGGCAAGCGCGAGGCGCAACAACTGCTGGTGGGCGAGCGGGCGGCCTGGTTCTGCCAGCCGTTCCGCCCCACCAACGCGTTGGGCATCGCCAGCGCCACCCCGATCGACGAGGTACTCCTCATCAAGTACGTGGTGCCGTTGGAGAGCCACCGCGCCCGCCGGATCCAGGCCCAGCTCGACCGCAGCCGCTTCCGGCAGCGACCGACGCCGATCCAGGCGATCGCCTACGACATCCACCCCAGGGAACTGGAGTCGCAGCGGTCGGGCCGGCCGTCCTGGCGCCCGCTCATCGAGTCGGTTCGTTCGCCCGTCGAACGGACCTCGGACGAGATGCTCTACGAGCAGGCGATCGAGTGGCTGCTCGAATACCAGGGGGTCGAGCTCCGGGCCCGGGAGTACGCATACAGCCGCGTCGAGACGTCCGGGGGAGGCCAGATCAAGCTGGTCTTCGACGACCTGCGGGACCTGGCACGACAGCATGGCCAACCGATGCTGGCGAAGTTCGCCTCATCCGTCCGGCGCCGCCCACCGTTCGCGCGGTTCTTCGAGAGCCTGTCGCTCCAGGACGGTAACGCGCTGATCGAAGCGGTCGCGGACGACCGGGGCGTGCCGGCCGACCGGGTCTTCTCCGGCAACGTCCGGTTTGTTCGGTTCGACAATGACACCACGCTTGTCGTCCAGGCCGTCGCTGGGACCGGCCGGCTGCCCGAGCGCGGCTGGTTGCGTCCCGCGGACGACTTCGGGACGCGAATCGCGCTGCAACGCCAGCTCGCCGCCCGATGGGAACTGCTGGACAACCGCACGCTGCTGGACCAGTTGCGCAACCCGGTGACCATCCGGGGCGTGCCGACGCGGTGGCAGCAGGCGATCCACGCGTTCGACAACGGCGACCCCAAGCCGCGGCCGCTGGGCGGCAGCAGCGCGGAGACGGTGCTGGAGATGCTGGTCTCCCAGCCTTTCTACGCCGTGCAGGGACCGCCCGGCACCGGTAAGACCGAGATCGCCAGTCGGGCGGTGGCCGCGTACCTCACCGCGGACCACGGCTCCCGGGTGCTGATCTCGGCCCAGGCCAACTTCGCCCTGGACAACCTCGCCGAGCGGCTCCTGCGTTACCTGGGCGCGCTGGACGAGCACGGCCGGATGGTGGTCAAGCAGGACCTGCTGCCGGTGCGTATAGTCTCGCCTTCGACGGACACCGTGGACGCGACGCCGATGGGGCAGTTCAAGCTCTCGCAACTGACGCCGCAGCGGCGGAAGATGATCGCCGACGCGGTCAAGCAGGATCTTTCCCGGGACGACGGCTGGACAGCGGTCCGCGAGCGGTACCTGGCCGCCCTGCCGGCCGCGCTGCCCGAACTCGACGACCGGTTCCTCCGCGGCGCGAACCTCGTCTTCGCGACCTGCCTCGCGGCGACCCGCGGAGCGCTGGCCACCACCGACAGCTCGCTGTTCGACTGGGTGGTCGTCGAGGAGGCCGCGAAGGCCTGGCCCGGGGAGCTGGCCATCCCGCTCTCCCAGGGACTGCGCTGGACCCTGCTGGGCGACCACAAGCAGCTTCCGGCCCACCGGCGCGACGACGTCCTCGGCTTCCTCGGGGAGTGCGCGCTCGACCCGAACCCGGACCTCAACGTGCACGGGCGCCGGCAGGCTGAGTACGAGCGGGTGTTCTCCCTGTTCGGCGCGCTCTTCGACGACGAGATGCCGGCGGCGCGAGGGCCGCTCAACCGCCCGTTGCGCACGCTGGACAGCCAGTTCCGGATGCGTCCGGCGATCGGCGAGTTGGTGAGCCGGGTGTTCTACCCCGCCGCCGGCGGGCCGGAGTGGACCGGCGGGCACCTCCCGCCGGGAAAGGTGTCCTCACCGGTCGACGGCGATCCGCACCGTTTCGTGAGCCCCGAGGCGATCAGGGGCCGGGACCTGGTCTGGCTCGACACCGCCAAGGTTGCGGCCTGCCAGGACGTCGAGGCGTGGAGCAACGAGGGTGAGGCGCGGATCGTGGCCGACTTCGTGCGCCGGCTCCGCCCCGCGCCGGCTCCGGACGGGCTCACCGTCCTCACCCCGTACCGCGAGCAGAAGGACCTGCTCCACCGGCTGGGCCTGCCGATGGAGCAGCTCTCCACCGTGCCGGCCTTCCAGGGCCGGGAGTCGGACGTGGTCGTCCTGTCCCTGGTGCGCGACCGGCTCCGAGGCGACTCCCCGATCAGCAACATCGGCTACCTGATCCAGCCCGAGCTGGCCAACGTGATGATGTCGCGCGCCCGCAAGCTGCTGGTCATCGTCGGCAACTTCGACCACTTCGTCGGCGTCGGCGACTTCTGGGCCCGGGTGTGCGCCGGCGTCGAGCAGTTCGGGGTACGCCTCGACGCGGCCGAGGTGATGGCGGAATGAGCGCCACCACGCTCTACGTGCCCTGCGAGGTGATCCGGGTTCGGGTCACGTATGGGTACGGGGAGGGGCTCAGCCCGATCGAGTTGGTGATGCTCGGCGCGGTCTGCCAGCGACCGGACGGTGTCGCCGTCGAGGAACTGCTGACCCTGTTCCGGCTCGGCGAGCGGGTCACCCTGGACCTGCTCGGCGATCTGCTGCGACGCGGCTACGTGGTGGTGGACTTCGGCACCGCGATGGTGCGCCCCGCGCCGGGGATCGGTCCGATGCAGCTGGGCGCCCTGCGAGGTGCGGAACGATCCAAGGCGACCGTCGACCTGATGGTCGACCGCCTGGTCGGCGCGGTGTTCCCGGTCGAGGAGGGCCGGCGCCGTTCGGGTGACTACCGCTTCGAGGTGCCCGCGCCACTCAACGCCCACGAGGACCGGATCACCGAGGCGCAGTTGCTGGCCGTGCTGGACCGCGCCTTCGAGCGGGACCAGCTCCGGCGCAAGGAGAAGCGCCTTCCCGGCCGGACGCCCCGGGTCATCGCCGCCCACCTCGCGCCGGACCACCTCGGCAGCACCGGGGAGCTGCGCTGGTTGCCGGTGGATGTCACGGTCCGCGAGGACGAGGCGACCAATCTGCTCCGGTTCGCGGTGACCGATCGCCGGCTGACCGTAGCCCAACGGGCGCTCGCGGAGTCCCGCCTCGGGCAACTCGTGGCGGACCAGTCCGACAGCCGCTTCGCCCAGGCGCTCCGCGGTTGCGTGGACCGTACGTTCACGGAGCCACCGACGCTGCCGGAGCTGCTGAGCCGGTTCAATCGGCAGACGGCGGCCGCCGGACACGCCAAGGCGGGCACCCGGATCCAACGCCACCAGGACCTACGGGCCGACTACGAGAGCATCGCCAACGAGCTGCGTGCCCTGCGTGACGCCGAGATCGAGGCCACCGCCGTCGGCGGGCGGGAACGGCACGACGAACTGGTCGCCCAACTCGTCGCCGACGCGCATCAGCAGATCGTGCTGGTGTGCCCGACGCTGCACTACGACGTGCTCATGCGCTACTTCCCGCTGCTGGAGGCGGCGCTCGGGCGGGGTGTCCAGGTGGTCCTGATCTGGGGTGACGGCCGCGAGGCGGAACTCCCCTCGAAGGTCCGCACAGCCCTGTCCAGCCTTCAGTGGCGCAACGACGGCAGTGACCTGTCGCGGTTGCTGTCGTCGACCATGCCGAGCCGGCTCAACGCGGCGCTCGTCGTCGCCGACGACCGGGAGGCGCTGGTGACCGGCTACCACTTCCTGCGCCGGGACGAAATCGGCCTCCAGCAGGTCGGCCTGCATGTCCGCGCTCCGCACGCCGGGCCCTGCCTGCCGATCGAATCGTTGCTGCTGTGGGCCCGACGCACCCTCCAGCACCAGTACGGGCAACTCATGCTGGTCCGGCACGACGAGTTCGACCCCGTCCCGGTGGGAGCCCCGGCGCGGGTCACCGACGCTGCGCCCCGCTGGCCGGAATCGGAGGCCCCGGCACCCGGGCCGCCGCCGGAGGGTGAGACGGACGAGCTGACCGCCAGCCAGGTCAAGCTGTGGGCGGAGCAGTGGCAGAACGCCGCGGCCCGGCTGGCCCAACTGGTGGCCGGTCGTACGCTCCCGCGCGTGCGCCTGGTCGAGGACGCGGCCCACCGGGAGCTGCTCTGGGACGCGCTGCGCCGGCCCGGGCGGCGACTCGTGCTCGGCGGCTTCCTGGCGCACCCCGACGCGCTGGACCCGCGGTTGCTCACGGCCATCGACGAGCGGGCATCGGCCGGCCGTCGGATCTCGCTCGTCTACCACCGGTCGACCGCCTCCGGGACCGGCCGCGACGCCCACGGCTCCCTCCAGGGGCTCGGCGGCGCCACGCCGGTGACGGCCGAGCGCCGGCCGACCAACGCCCGGGTGCTGGTGACCGACGACCGGGCGGTCGTGGGCAGCTTCGACTTCGTCGGCAGCAGCGGCCGGACCGGCGCGCGCTACCGGGAGAAGGCCGAACTCGGCCTGGAGGTGGTCGGGAGGCAGGTCGTCGACGACATCGCCCGGCTGCTCGGCATCGAGGTGGTGGAATCCGAGGCACCCGTCGCCAGTGAGCAGGCTCCGGCCGTCGAGCTGTCGGCGGCGGGGCGGCTGCTCGGGGCCGTGGCGAACCTGCCGGCCGACGACCGGGCCGGGGTGGTCGTCGCCCACCTGACCGGGAACGCCGAGGACTGGCAGCTCCTGGAGGACCTGCACCACGTCGACGCGCCGGACGAGATCCTGCGCGTCGCCGCCGCCGCGATGCTGCGTCGGGACCAGCGGCGGAACACGCCGACGGCTCAGCGCTGGATGCACTGGTTGGCCGGGGAGGCGTGGCACCGGGGCGCGTTCGTCGAGGCGGCACTGCTGCGGTCGGCGGTCGTCGACCCGGTGCTGCGTCCACGTACCAAGGTCACCGCCGTGGCCGCCGCGCGTCGAGGGCCCCGGGTCGGCAGCGCCCTCATCGACGCCTGGAGCGACGACCTGGCGTCGGCGGAACATCAGGCTCTCGCCGTGCTGGCCGCCGTGGACCTGCTCCTGGCCGACGGGCAGCCGGCCGTGCTGTCCAACCTGGTCGACAACGACGTGCCCGACCTGCTGCCGCTGTTCGAGCTGGTCGAACCGTGGGCGGATCTCGTCACGCTGACCACCAGGTACTGGAAGTCCACCAGCGGGCCGTTGCCGCTCCGGGTCATCAACGCGGACAATGCCGGCACCGACCGGCGACAGGTCCTCGACAGTGCCTGGCAGTCCCTGGGCACCGCGGTCGACCAGTGTCGCAATGCCCGTCTCGGGTTCAAGCTGGCCAGCCGGCATCTGTTCGGCACCCATGGCGTCTACCACGCGATCGTGGACGCGGTGGCGGACCGGAACGTCGACGCGGTGCGGGAATGGGTCGGCGGGGCAGGTGGGGTGGACGCGCAGGAGCAGTTCAGCGCCGCCGAACGAGAGGCTGCGGGCCTGCGCAAGCCGACTCCGGTCGCGCGCACCCAGCCGTACGTGGACAGGATGCGGCGGATCCAGGACGCGGCGGGCGCGCTGCTGCGTTGCCACGACGAGGAGGTGGGCGAGGCGCAGGACCTCCGAGCCGACGTGGCCCGGGTCTTCGCCCGCCAGCTCCACCACCTCTGGCCCCGGCTGCGCCAGGCGTCGGTCGACGGTCCGGAGTCGATCGTGATCGAGACGGCGTTGGACGATCTCGCCCTGGTGCAGAGGTGGGGCTCGACGTGAACGAGAACCTGATGGACGTATTGCCCACGTGGTCGCAGCGGTGGCGGTTCCCAGAGCTGGTCGCGGTGCGGGAACGGTCCGCCGACCCGGATGACACGGATGTCCTCGACGCCCTCCTGGACGGCCTCGCCCAACCGGTGACCGCCCCCGCCGACGCGGTCCGCCGGCTGGTCGGGCTGGGCGAGTTCCGGGTCGCCGCCGGCCTGTGGCGGGACGACGCGCTGATGGGGTCGCTGACCGCCACCGACCGGGCCGCACTTTCCGCCGTGATCCTCGACGGCGAGCAGGCGGCCCTGGCCGACGTGGAGCGGCGTCGCAACGAGCTTGTCCAGCGTGAGGGCCGGGTCGCGTTCTCGACGTCGGAGCCGGAGGGCCTCCGGGCGGCCGTCGGTCGCCCGGCCGAGCTGAACGCGTTGTTCGACGAGTGGCGCGGCCGGATCGAGAAGGCCGAGAAGGCCCGAGCCCGGGACATCCGCCAGCGGCTCGCCGCCCGGACGGACGACGCCCCCGAGTGGAGGGAGGCGGTCGAGGACTGCATCAAGGCGGGTGAGCTGACCGCGGCGACGGACATCCTGGAGGCCGGCCCGACTCCGTTTCCGGACGCCTCGCCCTTCGCGGCGAGGCCCCGGGCCGCCTGGCCGTGGGGGGAGTGGAAGCTGGTGCAGTTGTTGCAGTGGTACGCCGACCCGGGCCTGGCCCCGGCGGGCTTCAACGTGCGCTGGCGACCGCCGGCGGAGGACGACGCCGCGGCGGGTGTGATCGACGCGTTGCGGGCGCTGCGGGAGACCGTCGACCGCGGCACGGTCACCGAGTTCGTGCGGGCCTTCCACATCCTCCTCGACGTGCCAGGTGTCCCGCACGTGGTGGCGGACGAGGCGGAGGGCTTTCGGGCGGAGCTGTGCGGGCTCACCGACGCGCGGCTGCCCCGTGAGCTGCTTCCCGACCGGATGACGCTGTGGTTCGGCCCGGCGGACTGGACCCCGCCCACGGAGCGTTCGCCGGCTGTCTGGTTCCGGCTCGACGCACCCCCGTCCGCCGGGTCCGGCGGACCCGCTGTGCTCACCCCCCAGACCGTCTTCGAGCTGGTCGCGCCGGACCACGGCCGGGCCCGGTCGTACGCCGCCCGGCGTATCCACCTGCTGCGCGAGCTCTGCCGGCAGCTCGACCTCGACGACCTGATCGGTCCGGACACCGAGCTGCTGTTCGAGCCGGCGACGTTCCGCACCGGGGTGGGCTGGTTGCTCGAACTGCTCGGTGTCCGCGTCGACGGAGTGACCCTCGATACGTTGATCTACGACACCGCCCGGCATCCGGTGCTTCTCCGTGCCGCCCTCGACCATCTGCTCGGGCCGCGGGCCTCCCGACCGGACCGGATCACTACGCAGGACCTCGCACGGTGGCGTGCCGACCGCGCCGGCGTCGAGCGCCTCTGCGCCCGCCTTCGGCGGGGTCTCGACCGGCGCTCGGAGGCGGTGCTTGCCGCGGCCGTCCTGACCGGCATGGACTTCGGCGCAGAGCCGTTCACCGCTGACGATCTCGCCGCCCGGCTGCTGGAGGTGCAGGTCGAGGCGGAGGCGGACGGGCCTCGGCGGCCGGCGACCGACCTCGTCGACGTCGATCGAGCCCTGGAGCGGCTGGTCGACGCCGGGTTGGTTGTGGTCCGTCCCGAGGACGGCGGTCACCGACTGCGCAGCGCCGGTCTGCTGTCGCTGCTGACCACCGGCGCCGACTGGGCGGCGGTGGCCGGCGAGATCCTCGACCGCCTCGCCGAGCGGTTCGACGAGGTGCTGGAGAGCGTGCAGACCGAGCTGTCCAGACAGGCGGTCCTGCACTGGATCAAGAATGACCTTGAGGCACTCGACCTCCAGATCGACAGCATCCGGCAGTACGCCGACGTACTGCCGGAGGAACCGCGAGAGATGTGGAAGCTGCTCGCGGAGACCCTCAACCGGCTGCAGAAGGCGCGGCAGGCAGCCGGCGACGGCATCCGGGAGCGGTTGCGGGCCGAACGGGTGGATCTCGTGAAGCTGCTGGAGGAGTTGGTCGCCATGGAGCGCCGCTACCAGCGTGACGCCGCGCTCGACCTGGACGCCGAGGACGGTCCGGTCGTGGTGGAGGCGAGCTACTTCCTGCTCGACCAGGCAGTGCGGAACCTGCTCACCAACGCGGTGCAGCAGTTCCGGACGCGGGGCGGCGGTCGGATCCAGGTCCGGCTGCGCAACCTGGCCGGCGTCGCCCCCGCCGAGGGAGACTGGGCGGTCATCGAGGTGCACGACTCCGGGCCCGGCCTGACGGCCGAGCAGCGGGAGCGGTTCGAGGCGGGGGAGAGGTTCAGCAGCCGCACCGGTGGCGAGGGCACCGGCCTGCGTTACGCCCGTTCGCAGATCGACTACTGCGGTGGCAGCCTGACGCTGGATCCGGGTCGCAGCGACCTGGGCGGCGCCCTATTCCTGATCCGGCTGCCGCTGGCGTCGTCGTCGCCGGAGCTCAGCCGCCCGGGCTGAACAGGCGATCGATCATGATCCGGACGTTGATCCCCGCATTGCCCTCACCCTTCCGGTAGACGCCGACCACCCCGTAGCGCTCCACGCTTTCGGACTCGAATCCGGCCGGGGTGTCGGCGGTCATCAGCACACTGCGGGTGTCGGTGTGGTCCCTCAGGTATTCCAGGACGTGCAGACCGAGCCCGTCGTTCATGTTCTGTTCGAGGTGCCGGTCCACCAGTGCGCCATCGAAGTCGAGTGGGCCGTCGGCGGTGAGCCGATCCCACTCTTCGAGGCTGCGCACCAGGGTGCAGTCGAACTCCGGACGCAGCCGGATCATCAGGGTGCGCCCCAGCACGTCGTTGTCCTCGACGATGAGTAGCCGGCGGCGAGCCCCGGGGATGGGCGCGGGCCGGCCGCCGACAGCACGCGGCCTGGCGTTCGGCGGCGTCGGTGTGTCGCCGGTGGATCGCCGCAGCGCCTCGGCCAGGTGGGTGTGCCCGAGAGCGTCGAGATGATCGGGCAGCTCGCCGAGCCGGTCGCGGCTCTCGACCAGTTCCCACAGCGCCGCCACCTGATCGCCGGGAGGGAAGCGTTCCCGCTCGACCGGGCTGATCCCGTAGAGGTCGGCCAGCTCCCGAACGTTTTCCCGCTGCATCCTGCGGCAGAAGTCCACCTTGGCCCAGCCGGGGAACGGATTGCCGCCACGGCGGCGCGGGACCGCTCGCTGATCCAGCATCGTGGCCTGCCTCCTGCCGCGAGGCTCCGGTCGGTCGGCGCCTCGTCGCTCGTCGCGGGCCCGCCCGGGCTGCCAGGGCTGCGGACGGGATGAAGGGCTCCAGCACAGTGTGACGCGAGCACACCACAGCGCGACGACCCAGGCAAGCGGGTCAGATGGCGAGGACGGCGTTGACCACCAGGACGAGAGCCAGGAGGGTGACGAAGAGGAGGGCGGCGAGCCGGAGCAGTCGTACCGATTCGCGCAGTTTGTGGTAGCGCTGGCGGTGCTGCTGGATCCCCACCCACAGTTCGACTTCGGCGGCCTGCCGGATGTCGCGCGAATGCTGGCCGCGCACCGCTGTCCGGAACTCGTCGAAGTTCTTGACGTGTGCCACGGTGTCGGTGCCATTGAAAAGCAGACTGCGGGGCAACGACGCGCCGTCGGGCAGAATCTCCCGACTGCTACGCACCGTGACCAGGACGTTAGCCGCCTTGACCAGGGACCCGACCACGAGCGTCGCGCCCAGCAGGGCCACCGCGGTGCACGCCAGCATCCACCAGGCGGGCATGCCGTCGTCGCCGCCGAGGAGCTGACCGAGCAGCAACGCGTTGCCGGCGGAGAGGATCGCGCCCGCGCTGAGCACCGCCGAGGCGCGACCCGCGGTGGAGACCCGCAACCGGTCGTACCGTTCGATGTGCCATCTCAGCAGGGTCAGCGCCCTGTCGTCGGCGTCGTCGCCCGGTGCCTCCTCGCGGCGTTGGATCTTCCCCCTCGCCATGGACAGCCTCCCTGATGAAGCGGCGCGGTAGCCTCGGCTGCCAGTGCCCTGTGGACGCTCACGGAAGGGTAGAGCCTTGAGTCAAACCCCCGGCGATCGCCTGACCGACCCGGACGTGTGGCGCGCCGCGCTCCCCAACGAGGTCTACCAGGGCCTGGTGTCGTGGTCTCGGGCACAGCCGTACCGGTGGACCCACCGCCGGTGGCTGACCGACGGGCGCAGCGGGGCCCTCGTCGCCCTCGTCCGCCGGACCCCGGACCGGGGAACCATCAGTCAGATGATCATGAAACTCCTGCCGCCGGACGCGGCGGAACAGGAGACCCGCCAGGTCGGCCTGGCCCAGCAACACACGCCCGAGTCGTTCTGGCGGCGGCACATGGTGCCGACCACCACGAAGTGCGCCATCCCGGGCACCCACTGGTGGCTGCATCTGCAAGAGATCGCCCAGGCGGACGTCGGCGAGCTCCGTCCGTTGTCGGCGCTGCTCGACGACGTCCACTTCGGCGGGTTCTGCGCGACGATCGTCCATGCGGTCGGCGACGAGTGGAGCGACGGTCACGACCCGGCACCGGTGACGGGTACGGCCGTGGGCCACCTGGGTGACTTCCTCGCCGGTCACCGGGACCGGCTCGCGGACTTCGCGGCCCGACACGGGCTCTCCCTCGACCGGCCGTCGGACGAGATGACGTTGCCCGGACGCCCGGACCCGCTGCCCGACCCGTTCGGCCTCCTGGCCGGCACGCTGCCGGTGGCCCACGAGGAGGTCGAGGTGTTCGTCGGCAACGGCCACGGCGACCTCCACCCGGGCAACGTGTTCGTGCCGGTCCGCGACCAGGTGTACGCCGCCGACTTCCGTTTGATCGACCTGGGCCGCTTCTCGCCGGTCACGCCGGTGTCACGCGACCCGGTCAAGCTCCTGCTCTCCGTGGCTGCCGCCTGGCTGCCGGCGCTGGTACCCGGCTCGTCGTTGCGGTCCACGCTCGCCGAGCTCGTCGTCACGCCACAGCGCCACCCGGCGGCGCCACCGATGGCCGGCTACCTGACCGTCGCTCGGCAGATCCACGAGGCGGCTGCGGGCTGGAGCCGCCGCCGCGGGCTGGAGCCGGAGTGGACGCGCCAACACCTGCTCCTGCTGGTCGGATCCGCGTTGCGTACCGTCGCGGACGAGGCGCTTCCACTGGACGACCGGTGGTGGTTCCTGCAGGTGGCGGCGCTGGCGACCCGCGCCTACGGCGAGTCCTTCGGGCCGGAAACGGCGCACCCGGTGACCCCGCCCACCCGGGCGGTCGCGGTGCCCGCCGAGCCGCTGGCGGCCCGGCGGCCGAGCCCGGGGACGTCGGCGCGGCTGGACACCCCGGCACGTCCGGCGCCGGCCGGCTACCCGGGCTGGGTCAAGGTGCAGTTCTGCCGCAGGCTCGGCACGAGCTGGGCCGAGCTGGCTGACTCGCTCGACGTGCCGCCGTACGAGCGGAGCCGATTCGCCGCCGGCTCCGAAGGGCGTGAGCTGTGGGAGTGGCTCCAGGTGCGGCACCTCCTGCCGGCGCTGCCCCCGGCGCTCGCACTGATCGGCCGGGACGACCTGGTCGAGCTGCTCGCCGCACCCGGGCCCGAATGACGTCCCGGGTGTCAGGGAGGTCGCCATCGGGTACAGCACCGAGATGTTCTTCATCTTCGGGCTGCGGACCAAGGTCGACCGGTCCGGCGTCGTCACCCAGGTCTGCCGCCACTGCGGCAACCAGGCCGCGCAGGTGATCAGCCGGCGGGTCACGAAGTTCAGCCTCTTCTTCATCCCCCTGATCCCGATCCGCACCCGCTACACGCAGCAGTGCACGTTCTGCGGCGCCCAGTACGACATCTCCCGCGCCGAGGCCGAGCGCCTCCCGGTCGGCTGACCGTGACCCGCTTCCTCTGCTGGCTGATCGGGCGGCAGCCGGTGACCCCGCCCGTCGTACCGGTGCACACCGCCGCCCGCCCGCCGTGCACGCCCGGCCGCCGGCACCGTCGCCGCAGCCGGCCGACGGCGGGCGCGCTGTCCCCCCGCTCCCCGTGGAACCGTTCCGCCGGCCGTTGAGTCGCCGGCCCAGGTGTTAAGCGGGGCCCCCTCCTCTACCGGAGGCGTTAACCGGGGCCCCCTCCTTACACTTCATCGGGTGGAAGATCGGCTGGGGGAGATTCGGGGTGGGGGGCCGCCGCGGCGGCACAACGCCCGCACCATCGCGGCGCTGACCGGCAACCCCGGTTGCACCCGTCGTGCCGTGCTGGACAGCGCCGGCGCGGACAAGCCGGCGCTCGCCGAGCGACTGGGCTTCCCGGCCCGCTTCGGCCAGTCCCGGTTCGCCATCACCCGGGGCAACGCGTTCGAGGCGCAGCTCAAGGCGGACGGCGGGGTGGAGCTGCTGCGCCTGGTGGCGGAGCGGCTCGGCGTACCGGTGCCGCCCGGCGCGACCTGGACGGACCTGGGCGGCGACGACGACCGCCCGGGGCGGTCCCGCGCGGCGTTGACCGCGCCCGGCGACGGTCCGGCCCTGTTCGACCATCCGCTGCTCGGGCTGGACGTGGCCGGCCGGCGGGTGCACCTGGAGCCGGATCTGGTCGCCGCCCGGCTGGCCGGCCGGTTCCACGTCGTGGAGATCAAGTCGTTCCCGGTGATCGACGGGCAGGCCGACCCGGCCAAGGTGGCCGCCGCCGCGATCCAGTCCGCGGTCTACGTGCTGGCGTTGCGTGAGCTGCTCGCCGCCGAGGGCCGCGACCCGGAGCTGGTCTCGCACGAGGTGGTGCTGATCTGCCCGCGCAACTTCGGCAATCGGCCGGTGGCGAGCCTGCTTGACGTGCGCAGGCAGTTGCTGGTGCTGCGCCGCCAACTGGCCCGGATGGCCCGCGTCGACGAGCTGCTGGCGACCGTGCCGGCCGGTTTCACCGCCGACCCGGCCGCCGACCCCGGGGTGCTGGCCGCCGCCCTGCACCAGGTGCCGGCCCGCTACGCGCCGGACTGCCTGGCCGTCTGCGAGCTGGCCCACTTCTGCCGGCACGAGGCGCGCGGCCACACCGGGGCGCTGGGCCGGCCGGTCCGGGAGGCGCTCGGCGGCGTGGTCGAGGTGGCGGACGTGCTGGCGCTCGCCGAGGGCGGGCGCGCCCCGGAGCCGGAGCAGGCGGAGGCCGCCGCGCTGCTGCGGGCCGCCGCGCGCCTGCGCGCCGACGCCCTCACCGGAAACCCGGCATGAGTACGCGCCGAAGCGCGCGCCGGATCGCGCCGCGTGACCGCCCGGCGCCCGCCGGGCCGGCGTCGGGTGGTCGTGCCGCGTGCGTGGGTCGGGTGGAGTGTGAGCGTCCGGCGCCCGGCGGGACGGTGGCGAAGCGTCGACGCCGGGCCGGTGGGCCGCGGTGAGCACGTTGCGGGCGCTGGCGCGGGCGCAGGCGGTCGCCGCCGGCCGGGCCCAGCCGGTGGCCACGGTCCGGCACCTGCACCTGTCGGACCGGCCGCTGGTGCTGGTGCCGCTGGCGCTCGCCGGTGAGGCGAACGCCCCGCTGGCGGCGCTGGTCGGGTCCGCGCCGGAGGACGCCCGGCTGCTGGTGGTGCCGCAGCCGCGCAACCGGGACCAGCGGTTCGCGTTCGCCGCCGAGCTGGCCGGTGTGCTGCTGCCCTGGCTGGACTCGTTCCGTCAGGTGACCGAGGCGGTGGCGGTGGACCGGGGCCGCGACGTCCGCCACCGGTACGTGGACGCGCCGCAACTGCTGGTGCCGAACCCGGCGGGGATCACGTTCCTGCGGTTGTTCGGCCGGTCCACCCGGTTCCGCCGCCCGGACGGCGAGCATCCGGTGCACCCGTCGGTGCCGGTGCTGGGCCGCTGGTTGACGTTCTTCGCGGAGCGGGCCGAGCAGCCCGGCTCGTCGGCGTTGCTGGCGTTGACCGACGCGTTGACGGTGCACTGGGCGACCGGGCAGAGCGCGGTGGAGGATCTGCACCTGCCGGCGGTGCTGGGCTGGCTGGATCCGCCGCCGGGGTCGACCGGGGCCGAGGCGGCGGCGCGGGCCGAGGACCCGGCGGTGTGCCCGCCGGCCGGGCCGGCCACCGACCCGGACTTCGACAACCACCGGCTCGCCCCGGCGATCGAGGCGTACGCGGCGGCCGAGGACGACCCGGTCGCCCGCGCCGAGGCGTACGACGTGCTGTGCGGGCTGCTGCGTGACCAGCTCACGCCGACGTGGGAGCTGATGTGGCGCGGTGTCGGGTTGTTGCGGGCGTTGCCGGCCGGCGCGCGGGTGGCCGGTCGGTGGGCCGGTGACCGGGACGCGTTCACCGGGTTCGCCGAGCACGTGGACGCCGGCGGCGGGCCGCAGCCGCGTCGGGACGGGGCGGTGGCGGCGGCGGTGCGGCTGCAACGGTTGGAGCGGGCGTCGACCGCGTGGGCGGTGCAGCGGGCGTACGACGATCCGCTGGTGATGGCGGAGCACCGGCTGGCCGGGGAGGCGTTCGTGGGTGAGGTGACGCTGGCCGACCCGAAGCGGGTGGACGACTCGGGGAGGCGGCCGGTGTTGCGGCCCCGGATCCAGGTGGTGACCACCGAGCCGGTGCCGATGCCGGTGGGCGCGACGCTGTACTCGCCGGCCCGGCCGGGGCAGAAGGCGACTGTGGTGTTCGTGACGCCGGGCGCGGACGGCAAGACCGAGGTGGTGCTGGAGTTGTCCGGCGGGATGGGGCGGGGGTTGACCGCGCCGGCGGGCAGCGTGCCGGAGGTGGGGGAGCGGATCTGCCTGACTGGCCTGTCGGACGGGTTCCTGCCGGGCGGCGCGTTCCCGGCGCCGGAGGAGACGCCGTGGACCCACGGTGGCCCGCCGGGGCGCCACGAGGAGTAGTTGTATCAACTCATTTACATGCTTGAAACTTAATCGGTTCAGTAGTGCACTGGGGGCATCACCGTCCCGACCCGAAAAGGTGACCCATGCGACGAAGCAGGTTCCGCCTCGCGTCGACCGCCGCCGCCACCGTCCTGGCCGCCGCCACCGCGCTCTCCGTCATCACCCCCGCCGAGGCGCACACCGTCTCACCGGTCAACGCCAACGCGTCCACCGCCACCCGCGCCGTGCTGAACTGGCTGGCCCACCTGCCCAACCGCAGCAGCAACCGGATCGCCTCCGGCTTCTTCGGCGGCTACAGCAACAGCGGCTTCTCGCTGACCCAGACCGAGGAGCTGCGCTCCGCCACCGGCCAGTACCCGGCGATCCTGAGCTGCGACTACGGCTCCGGCTGGGCGACCAACAACGACATCACCGCGCTCGTCGACCACTCCTGCAACTCGTCGCTGAAGTCGTGGTCCGCCGCCGGTGGGCTGGTCACCATCAGCGTGCACCTGCCCAGCCCGGCCAACGCCAACGGCGGCGGCCTGAACACGCCGATGGGCAACTTCGCCGACCTGCTCAACCCGTCCACCGCGGCCGGCGCCCGCTGGCGGCAGCTCCAGGACAAGATGGCCGCCGGCCTGCAGGACCTGGAGAACGCCGGGGTGCCGGTGCTGTTCCGGCCGTTCCACGAGGTCAACGGCGACTGGTTCTGGTGGGGCAACCGGGACCCGAACACGTTCAAGCAGGTCTGGCAGCAGATGTACACCTACCTCACCGGCACCAAGGGGCTGGACAACCTGCTCTGGGTCTACTCCGCCGACTTCAGCCGGGGCAACCGGACCGCGTACTACCCGGGCGGTTCCTACGTGGACGTGGTCGGCATGGACGCCTACGACGACAACCCGCAGGTCGCCGGCATCCAGTCCGCGTACAGCGAGCTGGTCGGGCTGGGCAAGCCGTTCGCGTTCGCCGAGATCGGGCCGGACAGCCAGGGCTCCTTCGACTACGGGCGCTGGGTCACCGCCTTCCAGCAGAGCTACCCGAAGACGTCCTACTTCCTGGCCTGGAACGACGGCTGGGGCCCGGCTCGTAACTCCGGCGGCAGCACGCTGTTCAACAACTCCTGGATCGCCAACCGGGGCGAGGTCGACCTGGGCAACGTGACCGAGCCGGGTGGCGGCGGCACCACCACCCCGCCCCCGTCCGGCGGGACGCTGCTCAACGGGTTCGAGACCGGCACCGAGGGCTGGACCGGCGCGGGAGTCACCGGCGGACCTTGGCAGGTCACCGAGTGGGCTTCGCAGGGCACCCGCTCGCTCAAGTCCGACGTCAACCTGGCCGCCGGGGCCGCGTACCTGAAGAAGACCGCCACCACGAACCTGAGCGGGCGCGGCACGCTGCGGGCCACCGCGCGGGTCGCGCCGTGGGGCAGCTTCGGCGCCGGCAGCCAGGCGAAGCTGTACGTCAAGACCGGCGCCGGCTGGCAGTGGTTCGACGGCGGCTCGGTCGCCGTGACCTCGGCCGGGGTGAACCTGTCGCTGTCGCTGTCCGGCGTGGCCAACCTCGGCGACGTGCGGGAGATCGGCGTGCAGTTCGTGCCGGCCGGCGGCGCGAGCGGCACGTCCGCGATCTACGTGGACAACGTCACCGTCCAGTGACGACCGAGGTCCGGCCCGGCCGCCGCGCCGGGCCGGACCTCAACCCCGAACGGCGAGGGCCGCCCGCACCTCGTCCGCCGCGGGCCGGTCCGGGTCCGCGGCCAGCAGCGCCTCCAGACTCCGGGTGTACGCGAGGTCGCGCGCCCGCCCGGCCGGAACCTCGACGTCCGGCGCCACCCCGCAGCCCTCCCAGTTGGTGCCGCTGACCGCGTGCACCGGCCGGGCCACCGGCACGGTCAGCTCCAGGTGGCGGTGCAACCGGTGCCCGATCCGGGGGTGGGCCCCGCCCCGGGTCCGCTCGCCGACCACCGTGGCGCGGCCGAACTGTTGCAGGTCGTACGCCAGCTCCTCGCCGCCGGAGAACGTCACCGGACCGGTGAGCACGTGCACCGGCTTCTCCGGGGCGTAGCGGGGGACGGGCAGCCAGGCGGCGCTCCAGAACTGGCGGGTGGCACCGGACCGCTCGTGCATGGTGTGCAGGTGCACCGGCTCGGCGAAGAACCAGCCACAGAGCAGGGCCACGCCGTCCGGGCTGCCGCCCTCGGTGCCGCGCAGGTCGAGCAGGAGCGCGTCGGTGTCGGCGAGCAGCCGCAGCGCGGCGGTCAGCGCGTGGCCGGCCAGGTCCGGCGGGAACACGTACGGGGCGATCTCCAGCAGTCCGACGTTGCCGGGCAGTCGTTGCACCCGGACGATGCCGCCCATGGTGCGCGCGGCGAGCCGGGCGAAGTGCTCGTCGGTCGGGTCGTCGGCGGCCTCGGGCAGCGGTTCGTCGTGGTGCTTGAGTCGCAGGTGGAGGTCGTGGTTGACCGACTGGAGGTCGGTGGTGACCAGCGCGCCGAGCGCCGCCGGGCCGGCCGCCCCGGCGTACGCGCCGGAGCGCAGGCGCTCGCCGAGATGCGTGCCGATCTGCTCGGCCACGTCGGGCAGGACGTATTCGGCGGCCACCAGCTCGGCGGCCCGCTGGACGATGTCGGTGATCTCGTTCGGACGCATGGGGGGCAGTGAAGCATGCCGGCCCGGCCACCCTCAGCCAGCTCGCCGCCCGCCTCGGCGCGGCGAAGGGCACGGTCGCCCACCACCTGCGGGTGCTGACCGAGCCCGGCATGGTCCGCGAGGCGCACCGCCGGCAGGTCCGCGGTGGAACCGAGCGCTACCACGAACGCGCGTTCCGCCGGCTGGTCGGCCACGCCACCGACGCCGGCGCCACCGCCGTGCTCCTCGGCGCGTTCGCCGAGGAGTTGGCCGGCGACCCGGACCCGCTGGTGCACCTGCGCCAGCTTCGCCTCACCCCGGCTCAGGCGCAACGGCTGCGGTCCACCCTGGACGCGCTCGTCGGCGAGGCCGAGGAGGCGCCGCCGGGCGAGCCACGCTACGGCGTCCTGGTCTCGCTCTACCGGCACCCCGCCCAGGTCAGGTGACCGACAGCGAACGACTCTGGCGGCGACCTCCGGCGCTGACTAGGCTTGCGCCGTTCGTCGTCCGCCGTCCGGTCCTCGTCGCCGAGGGCGCACGTCTGGAAGAGAGCCGGAGCGCATCGTTGTCCCCCAGCACGACGTGAGCCTCGCCGTCGCCGCGCCGGCCCGTCACCCGCTCGCCGGCCGTGTCGGACTCGTCGCGGCCGCCGTCGTCGTCCTCGGGGAGATGGTCTGGCTCGTCGTCGGCCTGCCGGGTGCGGCGCTGGTCAGCGACCTCGGTGCGATGGCGGTGTCGAGCTGGGCGGCGGTGCTCTGCGTCCGCGCGGCCCGCCGGCACCCGCTCGCGCTGCGGCGGTTCTGGGGCCTGCTCGCCATCACCATGCTGCTGGCCGCGCTCGGTCGTACGGTGTGGACCGTCGAACGGCTCGGCGGGATCGACCTGCCGCACACCCCGCTGGTCGGCGCGCTCTTCGCCGCCGGCATCGTCACCGGCACCGCCGCGCTGCTCTGCTCCCGGGCCGGCGGGCGCAGCCTGGTCGGGCAGGCCCGCACGCTGCTCGACGGCGTGATCGTCGCGCTGGCGCTCATCCCGGTCGGCTGGGTGGTGGTGTTCCGCGACCTCGCCGACGCCGACCTGTCCGACCCGCTGCGCACGTTCGGCCTGCTCTACCCGATGTTCGACCTGATGCAGCTCACCATCCTGGTGGCGGTCGCCGGGCCGGGCCGGCAGATGTGGCGGGCGCTCACCGTGATCGGCGCCGGCCTGGCGATCCGGGCCGGCGCCGACGCGGTCTACGTCTCCCTCGTCGCGCACGGCAACTACGCCGCCGGGCACCCGGTCGACGTCTGCTGGCCGTTGAGCTACCTGCTGGTCGGCCTCGCCACCCGCTACCCGCCGCCGGGCGCCGGGGACGCCGACGACGACGCCGGTGAGTCGCCGCTGCCGCCGTGGTGGCGGGTGGCCCTGCCCTACCTGCCGGTGGGCGGCGCGATCGTCGCGGTGATGCTGTCGCGGCAGCCCACCGGGCAGACCCCGCACCTGGTCTTCGTCGGCATGATGGCGCTGCTCGGGGTGCTCGCGCTGCGCCAGGGGCTGGCCGCCAACGAGAACCTGCGCCTGGTCGCCCGGCTGCGCCGGCTCGCCTACTCCGACCAGCTCACCGGCCTGCCCAACCGGCTGACCTTCATCCGGCGGCTGCGCCGGGCGCTGCGCGAGGGCGGCCCGGTCGCCGTGGTGCTGCTCGACCTGGACGGCTTCAAGCAGGTCAACGACCGGTTCGGGCACGCCGCCGGGGACCGGCTGCTCACCACCATCGCGGAGCGCATGCGGGACGCGATCGGCCCGGACGGGATGATCGCCCGGCTCGGCGGCGACGAGTTCGCCGTGCTGGTCGCCGGCGACCGCCCGGTCGCCCCCGAGCGGCTCGCGGTCCGGCTGCTCGCCGCGCTCGAACCGCTGCCCGGCGAGGAGGAACTCGGCGTCCACCCGTCGGCCAGCATCGGCATCGCCGAGTACGGCCCGCAGCACAGCTCCCACACCGACCTGCTCCGCGACGCCGACATCGCCATGTACGCGGCCAAGGCGGCCGGCAAGTCCGCGTGGCGCACCTGCACGCCGGAGCTGCGCGAGTCGGCGGTCAGCCGGGCCGAGCTGATCGCCGACCTGCGCCGCGCCGTCGACGAGGGCCAGCTCCTGATGGAGTTCCAGCCCATCGTCGACCTGGCCACCGGCACGGTACGCAGCGCCGAGGCGCTGGTCCGCTGGCGGCATCCCCGCCTTGGCGTGCTGCCCCCGGCGAGGTTCCTGCCGCTGGCCGAGGAGACCGGGCTGATCCTGGCCATCGACCGGTGGGTGATCCACGAGGCGTGCCGGTCGGCGGCGACGTGGCGCGAGCGGGCGCCGGAGGTGACCGTGGCGGTCAACATCGCCGCCGCCCACCTCTGCCGGCCCGACCTGATCGCCACCGTCACCGGCGCGATGGGCGCGGCCGGGTTGCCGCCCCGCGCGCTCACGCTCGAACTCACCGAGTCGGCGCTGATCGAGGGCAGCGAGGCGGTGCTCGACCGGTTGGCGCAGCTACGTGACCTCGGCATCCGCATCGCCATCGACGACTTCGGCACCGGCTACTCGTCGCTGAGCTACCTGCACCGCATCCCGGCCACCGAGCTGAAGATCGACCGCTCGTTCGTGTCCCGCCTGGACGCCGGCGACGCCCGCGCGTACGCCACCGTGGAGATGGTCAACCGGTTGGCCGGCGCGTTCGACCTGGCGGTGGTGGCCGAGGGCGTGGAGACCGGCGAGCAGCACGCGGCGGTCACCGCGATCGGCTGCCGGCAGGGTCAGGGCTGGCGGTACGGCCGCCCGGCCGCCCTGTCCGAGCTGCTGCCCACGCTCGCGCCCGCCGACGTCGCCCGCTGACCGTCCCGTCCCGACGCGGGTCGAAGGTCCCGGCCGGTACGGGGGCTTCGACCCTGCTCCCGGCCGCCCGACCGCCGCCACGATGGTTCTCGTCGATCCGCCCTCCACCCGGGAGCCAGAGATGAAGCGACGCACGCTCGACCTGTTGTTCAGCATCGGCGGACTGGGCCTCGCGGTCCTGCTGCTCGTCGTCGGCGTGGTCCTGACGACGAACGCCACCTTCGCCAACACCTACGTGCACGACCAGCTCGCCGCCCAGCACATCAGCTTCAAGCCGGCCGCCCAGCTTACCGACGAGGAGAAGAAGTCGGACTGCCTGCGCGAGTACGCCGGCCAGCAGCTCACCAGCGGCAAGCAGGCCGAGTGCTACGCCAACGAGTTCATCGGCCTGCACCTGACGTCGATCGCCGGCGGCAAGACGTACGCCGACCTGGGTGAGCCGCAGGCCGCGCTGCGCGAGCAGGTGGCCCAGGCCGAGCAGGCCAAGGCCGCCAACCTGGCCGACCTGCAGAAGCAGCTTGCCGACGTCAGCGCCCAGCGGGACACCGTGTTCAAGGGCGAGACGCTGCGCGGCCTGCTGCTCACCTCGTACGGCTTCAGCGAGTTCGGCCGCAAGGCCGAGCAGGGCGCACTGGCCATGTACCTCGGCGCGGCGCTGCTCCTGCTGCTGTCGGCGGCCGGCCTGGTGCACGCTGTGCGGACCCCGGCGAACGCGGCCTTCGCCGCACCGGAGCAGGAGAGAATCACCAACTGACTTGACCCTCACGCTGCGGGAGGCGGGAGCCTTGGTCGCGGAAGGGAGGGAACCGATGGCGTACACGGTGGGGCAGGTGGCGCGTGCGGCCCGGGTGACGGTCCGCACGCTCCACCACTACGACGAGATCGGGCTGTTGCGGCCGAGCGGGCGCACGTCGGCGGGCTACCGCCGCTACGACGACGCCGACCTGGACCGCCTGCAGCTCATCCGCTACTACCGCGAGCTGGGGTTCCCGCTGGACGAGATCGCCGAGATCCTGGACGACCCGGCCGCCGACCCGGCGGCGCACCTGAACCGGCAGCACGAGCTGCTGTCCGGGCGGATCGGCAAGCTCCAGGAGATGGTGGCGGCGATCGAACACGCGATGGAGGCGAGGAAGTTGGGGATCCAGTTGACGCCGGAGGAGCGGTTCGAGGTGTTCGGGGACTTCGACCCGGACGAGCACGCCGACGAGGTCGAGCGGCGCTGGGGCGACACCGAGGCGTACCGGCAGTCGCAGGAGCGGGCCGCCCGCTACTCGAAGGAGGACTGGCTGCGCAACAAGGAGGTGAACGAGGACTGGGGCCGGCGGTTCGCCTCGCTGATGGACTCCGGCGCGCCGGCCGACGGCCCGGAGGCGATGGCGCTGGCCGAGGAGCACCGGCAGCTCATCACCCAGTGGTGGTACGACTGCCCGCTGGAGATGCACACCGGGCTGGCCGACATGTACGTGGCGGACCCGCGGTTCACCGCGTACTTCGAGACCATCCGGCCCGGCATGGCCGCCTACCTGAACGAGGCGATCCACGCCAACGCGATCAGCCGGGCCTGACCCGCGCCGCCGGCACTCCTGGCACGATGGCCGGATGCTCATCGTCGCCGGCACCCTCTACGTCGATCCGGCCCGGCGGGACGCCTACCTGGCGTCCTGCGCGGAGGCCGTCCGCGCGGCCCGGGCCGCGCCCGGCTGCGTCGACTTCGCGGTCAGCGCCGACCTGGTCGAACCGGGCCGGATCAACGTGTACGAGCGGTGGGAGTCCGACGAGCAACTGTTGGCGTTCCGGGGTTTCGGCCCGAACGCCGAGCAGGTCGCGGAGATCCTCGGCGCCGAGGTGCACAAGTTCCGCATCTCCGGCGTCGAGGCCCCCTGACCGCTGCGCCCCCGGCTGACTCCGCCGGGTCGCGCTCTCCGGGCCGGTCCCGCCGGCTCGTCTGCGTCTCCGCGTCTCCGGCAGAGTGCGCTTCGGCCTGCCTTTAGAGCTGAGTCGTTGGTGATGTCAACGGCCGGCGGAGTCCGCGCCCAAGGTGCCTCCGGCCCCGGTCCCTGGCCAGCACCGCCGTCCCGCCGCGATCGCGCCACGCGCCGGCAGTGCCGCCGCGTCCGGCAGTGCCGCCGCGTCCGGGAGTGCCGCCGCGTCCGGCAGTGCCGCCGCGTCCGGCAGTGCCGCCGCGTCCGGCAGTGCTCCCGCGTTGGCAGTGCCCTCGCGCCCGCCGGACCCGCTGTCCCCGACAGCGGCGTCGGTCGGCGTGACCGGTCCGAGTCGTCGGTGCTCTCAGCTCCAAAGGCACTCGCGGGGAACATCCGCCCGGCGCGCCGGGGCGGCTAGACGAAGACGTCGAGCAGGAGGACGCCGAGGAAACCGACCACCGAGATGATGGTCTCCATCACCGACCAGCTCTTGATGGTCTGCCCCACGGTCAGCCCGAAGTATTCCTTGACCAGCCAGAAGCCGGCGTCGTTGACGTGCGAGAAGAACAGCGACCCGCAGCCGATGGCGAGGGCCAGCAGCGCCACCTCGGGGCCCTGTAGCGTGGCGGCCAGCGGTGCGACGATGCCGGCGGCGGTGATGGTGGCGACGGTGGCCGAGCCGGTGGCCACCCGGATGCCGACCGCGACCAGCCAGCCCAGCAGCAGCGGCGACAGGTTGGCGCCCTCGGCCGCGTCCGCGACCAGGTTGCCCACGCCGGCGTCCACCAGCACCTGCTTGAAACCGCCGCCGGCGGCGACGATCAGCAGGATGCCGGCGATCGCCGGCAGCGAGCCGCCCAGGAAGCCGGAGACCTGGCTGCGGCTGAAGCCGTTGCGGTAGCCGAGGAAGATCATCGCGAAGATGACGCCGGCGAGCAGCGCGACGATCGGGGTGCCGACGATGTCCAGCGCCTTGCGGCCGGCGGTGTCCTCGCCGAGGGTCAGCTCGCCGATCGCCCGCAGCAGCATCAGCACCACCGGCAGCAGCACGGTGACCACGGCCGCCCAGAGCGCGGGCGCGCGGCGTGACCGCCGGCCGACCGGCTCCTCGATCGACGCGCCCGGCCGCCCGGCGCCCGGGTTGACCAGGTCGTCCTCGGTGACCAGGTCGCCGTCGGCGTCGGCGCGGCCGTCCCCGGGGCGGGTGGGGCTGCGGTCCCCGGCGACCGCCACGTCACGGCGGGTGGGCAGCAGCGACTCGGGCGCGGTGGCCGGCACGTAGCGGGCGATGAAGTTGCCGAAGACCGGACCGGCGATGATCACCGTGGGGATCGCCACCAGCAGGCCGAAGGCGAGCGTCTGGCCGAGGTTGGCGCCGAGCGCGTCGATCGCCACCAGCGGGCCCGGGTGCGGCGGCACCAGGCCGTGCAGCACCGACAGGCCGGCCAGCGCCGGGATGCCGATCTTCATCAGCGGCACGTTCACCCGGAGCGAGACCAGCAGCACGATCGGCACCAGCAGCACCACGCCGACCTCGAAGAAGAGCGGCAGGCCGATGAGCGCGGCCACCCCGGCCATCGCCCAGGGCAGCGCGCCGCCGGAGACCCGGCCGACCACCCGCTCGACGATGCTGTCCGCGCCGCCCGACTCGGCGAGCATGCCGCCGATCATCGCGCCGAGCGCGATCAGCAGGCCGACGCCGCCGACCGTGGAGCCGACCCCGCCGCTGAACGAGGTGACGATCTTGTCGGCGGGGACGCCGGCCACCACGCCCAGCACCGCGGCGCCGAGGATCAGCGACAGGAACGGGTGGACCTTGCCCCAGGCGATGAGCAGCACCACCGCGGCGATGCCCAGCAGGGCGGCGACGACGAGTTGGGTGTTGCCGGCGTTCGTGAGCGGTTCCGCCGGTGCGGCGAGCAGTGTTACCACGGCAATCACGACCTCTGGTTGGTCACTTGGGCGGTGCGGTCGGTGGTGGCTCCGGCGGCAGGCTCGGGGCCAGCCGTCGCAGCGACGCGAACGTGGGCACGAGCGCGTCGTACAGCTCGGAGAAGAGTGGGAGCAGCGCCGCGTAGGTGGCGGCGGCGGCCGGATCGGGGTGGACCGTCTCCTCGATCCGGACCAGGTCGGCGGCGACCTCCACCGACTCGATCAGGCCCAGCGCCTGCATGCCGAGCAGTGCGGCGCCGAAACCGGAACCCTCGTGCCCGGCCGGGAAGCGCACCGGCATGCCCAGCGCGTCGGCGAGGATCTGCCGCCACAGCGGGCTGCGGGCGAAACCGCCGCTGGCACGGACCTCGCGTACCTCGTTGCCGGCCGCGCGGACCGACGCCAGGACCAGCGCGAGCTGCTGGCAGACCCCCTCCAGCGCGGCCCGCACCAGGTGCGGGCGGCCGTGGCCGTGGGTCAACCCGATGTACGCGCCGCGCGGCAGCGCGCTCCAGTGCGGGGCCCGCTCGCTGAGCAGGTACGGCAGCATGATCAGCCCACCGGAGCCGACCGGCGCCCGGGCGGCCAGGCCGAGCAGCTCCTCCTCGGCGTCCTCGCCCAGCTCCGGGGCGAGCGCGTCGTGCGCCCACTGGAGCACGATCCCGCCGTTGTTGATCGCGCCGCCGACCACCCAGCGGTCCTCGGTCAGCGCATAGCAGAAGACGCCGCCCAGCGGGTCGACGCCGGGGCGTTCCACCATCACCCGCATCGCGCCGCTGGTGCCGATCGAGCAGGCGACCACGCCGGGGCGTACCGCGCCGAGGCCGAGGTTGGCCAGCGGCCCGTCGCCGGCGCCCACCACCAGCGGGGTGTCCGCCGGCAGGCCGGTGGCCCGGGCCGCGTCGGCGGTCAACCCGGGCAGCACGTGCGTGGTGGGGACGAGCTGGGGGAGCTGTTCCTCGGTGATGCCGGCGACGCGCAGCGCCTCGGTGTCCCAGGCCAGCCGGTGGATGTCCATCAGGCCGGTGGCCGAGGCGACCGAGTGGTCGGTGACCAGCGCCTCGGCCAGCCGCCGCAGGACGAGGTCCTTGATGCCGACCCAGTGCGCGACCCGCTCGTGCAGCTTCGGTTCCTGCTCGGCGAACCAGACCAGCTTGGGCAGCGGGGCCATCGGGTGCACCGGGGTGCCGGTGCGCCGGTGCAGGGCCAGCCCGGACGGCGCGGCGCGCAGCCGTTCGGCCTGCGCGCTGGCCCGGGAGTCGGCCCAGGTGATCGACGGGGTGAGCGGGTTGCCGTCGGCGTCCAACCCGATCAGGCTGTGCATGGCGGTGCTGAAGGACAGGCCGGCGACCGGCCGGCCCAGCTCGTCGACGACCGCGCGGATCACGCCGAGCACGGCCTGATGGATCAGGTCCGGGTCCTGCTCGGCCCAGCCCGGGTGCGGCTCCTCCAGCGGGTAGCCGATCGAGTGGCTGGCCAACTGCCGGCCGTCGGTGTCGAACGCGACCGCCTTGCTGCTGGTGGTGCCGATGTCCACGCCCACCACGACGGCCGGGTCGCCCACCGGTGCACCTCCGCTCGCCGCCGGGGGCCGCGTACGCCCCGCCCTGCGGCTGACGTTACCGACGAGCCCCGCGGCCCGCATGGCGAAGCGGAGCGCCCGTCAATCAACCAATCGGACTAATTAGCGACTTTCGCGTGTCTTCGTACCCCTACCCGGCCGTTGTTCCCGGTGACACCCCGGTTGGTGGGCTCGCGCGGCGGAGGAGTCGGCGTGGCGATGACTGATTCGACGGGTTCAACCTGGCGTTACCGGTGGGCGCACCGGCAGAACGAACGGCGGCAGCGCGCGTTCCGCGCGGCCGACGAGGCGTGGCGACGCCGCGACGACGAGCTGCGTCGCCGGCGTACCCTCGCGGTGTCCTTCCACGGGTCGGAGCGGGCCGGCGTCGGCCTGCCCATGGAGCTGGCCCCCGGCGAGGTGGTCTTCTGGACGTTGCCGGCGGCGCAACTGGTCGAGGTGCGGCACACCGCCGTGCTGCCGGCCCCCGACCTGACCGTGGACCCGGACCCGCCGGTGCTGCGCCCGCGCCGCCCGGAGGGGGTCCGCGTCGTCGACGCCGGGCTGGCCGTGCTCACCAACCGGCGCCTCGTGCTGCTCGGCGGGCGCGGCCGGCGGGACTGGACGTACGGCCGGATGACCGGCCTGTCCCACGACCCGGCCGCGCCGGTCACCCTGATCCAGGTGCTGGACCGGCGGCGTACCTCCGGGTTGCTGCTGCCCACCGGCGCGGTGGCCGACTTCCGGTTCACGCTCACGCTGGCCTTCGCCGACGCGATCGAGCAGCGCGCCGCGGTCGTCGCCGAACTGGACGAGCTGCTCGCCGAACACGCGGAGCTGCGCCCGCAACGCCCGGCCGTGCTCACCCCCGCCCAGGCCCGGTTCTCCGCGCGGCTGCCGGGCGGCCGGCGGACGGTGGCGGTGGGCGCGGCGCTCGCGCTGGCCGTGCCGGCGATGCTCGTCGAGTCCAACCCGCCCACCCGCGCCGGGTCGGAACGCGCCGCCGCCGCCACCCCGGCGGCCACCGGCACGCCCGCACCGCCGGCGGTCGCCCCCGCCGTCCAGGTCCGGCCCAGCACCAGCCCGCAGCCGCACCGCAGCCGGTCCGCGCCGCGCGGCACCGACCCGCAGCCGGCGGCCGAGCGGCGCTGCGGTGCCCCGCCGAACCCCTTCGGGTACGACTTCTGTGGCGGCAACCGGATCCGCAAGCCGGCCGCCGGGATCTGCGACTGGTTCGAGTGCGTACCCGGGTTCTGGTCCGGCCGGGGCTGGCTGGTGCAGTGCCGCGACGGCGCGGTCAGCCGCACCGGCGGCCAGCGCGACGTGTGCGCCGGCCACCGGGGGCTGCGCCGCTCCGTCTGGAGTTAAGGCGGGGCCCCCGCTTAACGCTTTTGGTATAGGCGGGGGCCCCGCCTAACACCACCGCTGCGCAGCGGCAGCAGGCCGGACAGGACCAGCGCGGCGCCGACCGGCAGCAGGTCCAGGTTCACCGCGATCGCCAGGAACCCGACCAGCACCAGCACCGGCGCCCACACCGGCAGCAGTCGCGTCGCCGCCGCCCGGTAGAGCAGCACCAGCAGGCCCAGTTCGAACAGCGCCGGCCCGCCGAGCAGCACCACGCCCGGCGTGTCGACCGCGTCGGCGAAGCGCGGGAACAGGTCGCCGAGGATCACCCAGACGAACGCGGCGGCGCCGACCAGGCCGGCCAGCGCGGCCACGTCGTCGAGCGTCCGCAGCCGGGTCGAGCGGGTACGCAGCAGGCCGTGCAGCCCGACGATCAGCGCGGCGAACCCGAGCACGCCGAGCAGGAACAGCGTGTGGCCGGTGTTCCACGCCCAGGCGCCCTTGTCGCTGTGCCCGTCCAGGCGGTCGAACAGGCGCAGCAACCCGTAGCCGAGCAGCAGCGACGCGGAGGTCACGCCGACCGGCCGCAACCAGCGGTACGCGGCACGCGGCGGGGAATCGAGGAGGCTCATCGCCTCAGCCTGGCCGTCACCCGTCGCCGGGACATCGGGGTGCCGCCCCGCACCGCTCCCGGAGGAATGCGCTCGCCTCCCGTAGGGGTGCCCGGTTAACGTCCGGCCGTGTCCCGCACCGTGACCGTGGTCCTGGTCGACGCCGACGGCCGGCCGCTCGGCGCGCTGCCCCCGTTCGAGGTGCCCGACCCGTGGTGGCAGCAGGTCGCGTCGATCGTCGACGGCGCCCGCCGCCGGTACGGCGTGGACGTGGCCGTGCTGCGCCTGCTCGACGCCGACCGCCCCCACCCGCCCGGCGGCCACGTCCGCTACCTGGCCCAGCTCCTCGACGCGCCCGCGCGCGGTGCCGCCGCCGGCGGCGTACCCCGGGAACCGGCGGCCGTGGACCTCGCGCCGCATCCGCGACGCCAGCCGTGGGCGGAGCCGGGCGGCCCGGCCCGCAGCGTCGCCTGGGCCACTGACGAGCTGCGCCGCCTCGGCCGCCCGGTGACCGCCGTGGCGCAGCAGCGCACCTGGAACCTGTCGGCGATCTGGCGCCTGGACACTCCGCAGGGCCCCGCCTGGCTGAAGCAGCTCCCCCCGTTTGCGTCCCACGAACCCACGGTCCTGGCCTGGCTGGCCCACCCCACCGGTCCGACCGTCCCCACGGAGGCGAAAGCGGGAGCGGGGGCCGGGGGTGGGCCGGTGGTGCTGGCGGCGGACGGGGAGGGGCGGATGCTGCTGGAGCACGTGGCGGGGAGGACCGGTACGGGGCCGGGGAGGCGGAACGAGCGGCGATCATGGCCGCCCACCATGCGCGGCAGCGGCACGCCGTGGGAGCGGTGGATCGGCTGGTGGCGGACGGGGTGCCCGATCTGCGCGGGCATCGGCTGGCCGAGTGGATCCGGGCGCGGCTGACCGGGCACGACGTGTCGGTCGCAGCGGGGCTGCTCGACGGGCTCGACCGGCGGCTCCGGCGGCTCCGCGACTGCGGGCTGCCCGACACGCTCGTGCACGGCGACCTGCACCCCGGCAACGTCCGCGGCGACGGCACCCGGCCGGTGGTCATCGACTGGGCGGACGCGTTCGCCGGCCACCCCGCGTTCGACATCCTGCGCCTCACCGAGACGCTCGACCCGGCGACCGCCGGCCGGCTGGTCGACGCGTGGGCCGACCGGTGGCGGGCCGACGCGCCCGGCAGCGACCCGCACCGGGCGGTCGACCTGCTCCGGCCGGTCGCGCCGCTGCGGCTGGCCGCCGTGTACGCGATGTTCCTCGCCGGCATCGAGCCGAGCGAACACCCCTACCACGCACACGACGTGCCGGCCGCGCTGGCGCAGGCCGCCGCCGAGGCGTCCTAGACCTGGCGCACCGGGATCCACAGCTCCGCGTCGGCGGTGGCGCCGCCCTCGGCGACCCGCACCCGGGAGATCTCCGGCCCCGGTCGAATCTCGTACGGGTTCGACGGGAACCACTGGGTGAACACGTCCCGCCACAGATGCTGCAACGCCTCCGGGAACGCGCCGGAGCTGCGGAACACCGCCCAGTCACCGGCCTCCACCGGCAGGCCGTCCAGCCCTTCCGGCACCTCCGCGCCGGTCACCACCCCGTGCCAGTAGTCCAGCTCGGTGCCCTCCGCGCGGGAACCGGCCAGGTCGTCGCTGACGTTGACGACGCCGCGCGGCTCCTGGTCCGACAGGGCCCCGATCCGGCGTACCGTCTCCGGCTCCAGGCCCTTGAGGAACGCCACGATGTGCGGGTTCATCCCCTCGTGCACCAGCGGCACCCGCGCCTTCACCCCGACGAGCCGGAAGGCCTCCTTGGCCACGATCCGGTAGTCCATGCTGCTGCTCCCTTCGACGACGAGCCGGAAGGACATCCGGGGCTGGGACCGCAGCACCGACCCGGCGCGCCGGGCCTCCGCCGGTCCCACCCCGTGCACGGCCCGGAACGCGCGGGCGAACGCCTCGTTCGAGCCGTACCCCCAGCGGACCGCCACGTGGAGCAGCGACTCCCGGTCGGCGAGCACGTCGGCGGCGGCCAGGGTCAGCCGGCGGCGGCGCACGTACTCCGACAGCGGCATTCCGGCCAGCGCCGAGAACAGCCGCCGGAAGTGGTGCTCCGACACGCAGGCGACCCGGGCCAGCGCGGCCACGTCGAGCGGCTGGTCGAGCCGCTGTTCGAGGTGGTCCATGGCCTGGTTGAGTCGATCCAGCACCGATGCTCCTTCCTGGTCACGCCTATGACGCCAGGGTGCCGTCCACCCGTCTACCCGATCGCACCGGGTCCGTTCCGGTCGGCTGATCCGGAGGTGGCGTGGGTGTCGCATCATGGCGTCGTGATCATGCGGAAGCGACACCACAAGAAGAAGCGGCACCGGGACTGGTGCGACTGCGACTGCGACCTGGTCGACTGCGACGGCCCCGGCTGCTGCGACCTCGGGCTCTTCTCGACGCTGCTCACCCTCGGTGCGGTGACCGCCGGCATCGCGCGGACGCCGGTCGTGGACCGGGCCGGCCGGGCCGCGATCCTCGGCTACCGGCGTTGGCTGTCCCACCGCTGGCCGGGGACCTGCCGCTACACGCCGACGTGCAGCGCGTACGGGCTGGCCGCGGTGGAACGGCACGGGCTGGCGGTGGGCGGGCGGATGGCCGCCGAGCGGGTCCGCCGCTGCCGCCCCGGCGTGCCGCGCGGCACCCACGACCCGCTGCCCTGACCGTGTCACGGCGGCCGGTCAGGGGACCGCGGTGGGGCCGCCGAAGACGACCGGGACGCCGGGGGAGTGCAGCACGCTGACCGGCGGGCCGTCCGGCGCGGGCAGGCCGGCGACGGTGACCAGCTCGTCGTCCAGGTGCAGCAGCTCGGCGCGGTGCAGCGGCCATTGCGGATGCCAGTTGGGCAGGTGCCGGGTGTGCCCGTACGCGCGGGTGTGCAGGCCCCACCGCGCGGTGAGGAAGTGCTCCAGCGGCGTCGGCTCGGCGATCGGCGCGCCGACGCGGACGGTCATCCGGCTGGACGCGCCGGCCGGGCCGGGCCAGCGCCGCCGGCAGCGGTAGGTGAGCGTGTCGCCGGCGCGGTCCACCGTCATCGCGGACCACTTGTAGGGCAGGCGGAGGCTCAGTTGGGCGACCAGCACCGGCACCAGCCGCGACGCGTCCAGCGAACGGAACACCACCGCCCGGCGGCCGGCGCCGTCGACCGAGTAGAGCCGCACGTTGGTCTCCCAGAACGTGCCGAAGTAGGGGATGCCCGGCCCCCGGCCGAGCCCCAGCCCGACCATCCGGAACCCGATCAACCCGACGTAGGTGAGCCCGTCGATCGTGTCGGGCCGGGTGCCGGCCGGCAGCAGCGGCGCGACCCGCTCCGGCGGGACCGCCCAGTGCAGGAACGTCAGGTCGTGCCAGCGCTGCGCCAGCCAGGCCCGCCGGATGGCGCGGACGGGTGCGTGCTCGACCGGCTCGATCTCCACCGGTCCATCCTGCCTCCCGCCGGGACGGCGGGTCACTCCGGCCGGTGGCAGACCGCCTCGACGTTGTTGCCGTCGGGGTCGCGGACGAACGCGCCGTAGTAGCCGGCGTGGTATTCCGGCCAGACCTTCGGCGCGTGCAGCACCTCGGCGCCGGCCGCCACCGCCGCGTCGTGGAACGCCCGCACGGCCGCCCGGTCGGGCGCGGTGAACGCGATGTGCACCGGCGCCGGGGCGGAGTCGGCCGGCGCGGGCTCGACCCAGAAGTCGGGCGCGTTGACGCCGTAGCCGATCGGGCCGGGCTCCATGATCCGCCGCCCGCCCAGCGGGGCGAGCACGGCGTCGTAGAACGCGGCGCTGGCCGCCAGGTCGCGCACCGCTACGGAGAAGTGGTCGAGCACGTCGCCCCCTGTCGATCGTCGATGACCGGGTCAGGCTACGAGCCGGCTACGACACTTCCCGGCCGTTCCGCGACCACGCTCTCCCCGGCGTGGTCGGCCGCGCGCCGGGCGGAGCGCCGCCGGGTGGCCGTCTGCACCGCGACCAGCAGGCCGGGGAGCGCGCCGAGCAGCCAGATCACGCCCACCGGCCAGTGGATCAGCCGGCCGACCGCGCCCCGCACGCGCGGCTCGTCACCCACCATGTAGGACGCCTCCGGGTCCGACGACCGGCACTCCATCGTCCACGCGCCGGCCGCCGGCACCCGCACCGAGGCGATCCAGGCGAACGTGGCGGCGTCACCGCCGTAGCCGCCGGGCGGCACGGAGACCGGATCGTCCGCCCGGACCGTCGCGCCGCCGCCGGTCAGCCGGCAGTCCGCGCCCGCCGGTGCGTCACCCACCCCGAAGATCGCGTACGCCCCGGGCGTCGGCACCGTGACCCGCCCGGCCGACGTGGCGTAGGGGCCCGTCCCGCCGTACTCCCGGGGGTTGTCGCCGATCGTGCTGCCCTCGGCGCCGAGCCGGACCGCGGACTGCGCCAGCAGTGCCCCGAACACGACGGCGAGCCCGCCGACCAGGTAGCCGCGCCGCGACGCCGGGTGGGCCCGGTGGGCGAGGCGACCGCCGGCGGCGTACCCGATCAGGGCGCCGACCACCGCGAGCGCCAGGCCACCGAGCAGCGCCCACCCCCAGCGGGCCTCCCCGGTCAGCGGGGCGACCCATCGGAAGAAGGCCAGCGTTCCGCTCAGCAGCACGGCGGTGACCAGCGTGGACACGGCGACTGCGAGCGCCACGCCGACCGGACCGCGACCCCGGGGCTGACCGGCCGCGACCACGGCGGCGAGCACCGGCGAGGCGAGCACCGGCCACCACAGCGCGGGGGCGACCGTCGGGTCCTCCTCCCAGCGGTGCGTCCACGCGAAGAACAGCAGCGGAGCCGGCACGGTCGCCAGCAGCCACGCCGCCAGCACCTCCGCGCGTGCCGTCCGAAAAGGATTGGTCACCGACGGTAGGATACGCGGTGACACAGTCGAACACACGGGGGAAACGATGTTCGAGCGACTGGGCAGGTTCGTCGTCGGCAAGGCGTGGTGGGTGATCGGGGGTTGGGTGCTCGCCGCGATCGCGATCGTGGTCACCAGCCCGTCGCTGAGCGACATCACCTCTGCCGACCAGGAGAGCTTCCTGCCGCGCTCCTACGAGTCGGTGCAGGCCACCGAGCTGGCCACCAAGGCGTTCCCGCAGGCCGCGACCGCCACCGCCACCATCGTCGTCAAGCGCGGCGACGGCAAACCGCTCACGCCGGCCGACGAGGCGCGCGTCGGGCAGCTCGCCCAGGCGCTCAAGGGGCGGAACATCCCGCAGACCGCCGGCTACCTGACCGGCCCGCAGGCCGTCGCGCCGGACAAGTCGGTGCAGATCATCTCCGTCGGCCTGGACGCCGACACCCCGGATGACCCGAAGCTGCTGGACGCCGTCCGCGACCTGCGCGCCGGCCTCGGGCCGGACCTCGCCGGCAGCGGCCTGACCGCCGGGGTGGCCGGCGACGTGGCCAGCTTCGTCGACAACGAGGACACGTTCAACTCGGCGTTCGCGGTGGTCGGCGTCGCCACCATCATCCTCATCATCGGACTGATCCTGATCATCTTCCGCAGCCCGATCGCCGCGCTGCTGCCGGTCGTGGTGATCAGCGTGGTCATGTCCGTCACCACCGGCCTGGTCGCCGCCGCCGGCAAGGCGTTCGACCTCAACGTCAGCCAGGACCTGCAGACCATCCTGCTGATCGTGCTGTTCGGCATCGGCACCGACTACATCCTGTTCCTGCTGTTCCGCTACCGGGAACGGCTGCGCGCCGGCGACGACAAGCGCACCGCCATGATCGTCACCGTGCAGCGGGTCGGCGAGGTCATCACGTCCGCCGCCGGCGCGGTCATCGTCGCGTTCCTGGTGCTGCTGCTCGCCTCGCTCGGCTTCTTCGGCTCGCTCGGCCCGGCGCTCGCCATCGCCGTCGGCGTCATGCTGGTCACCTCGCTCACCCTGATCCCGGCGATCGTGTCGCTGCTCGGCCGGTGGGTGTTCTGGCCGTCGAAGGCGTGGCAGCGTACCCCGAAGGCGAGCCTGTCCCGCCGGCTCGGCGGCGCCGTCGGCCGTAAGCCCGCCCTGGTGGCCGCGGCCTCCGGCGCGCTGCTCGTCGCGCTCGCCGCCGGGGTGCTCAGCTACCAGGCCGACTACGACTTCAGCGCCGGCTTCCCGCAGGACACCGAATCGGCGCGCGCCGCCAAGGACCTCCAGCGCGGCTTCGCCGCCGGGGCGCTCGCGCCCACCGAGGTCTACCTGACCACCGGCAACGGCACCCCGCTCACCGACCAGCAGGTCACCGACTTCGCCGCCGCCTCCGCCGACGCGCCGGGCGTGGCCCGGGTGCAGCCGGCCGAACGCAGCACCACCGACCCGAGCGTCGCCCGGATCAACCTGCTGCTCGACGAGAACCCGGTCTCCAACGAGGCGATCACCCTGGTCCGCGACGACCTGCGCGACGCGCTCCACGCCAAGGCCCCATCGGGTACGAAGGCACTGGTCGGCGGCCCCACCGCGATCTTCGCCGACATCAACTCGGCCAACAACCGCGACCTGTCGGTGATCCTGCCGGTCGCCGCCGGCCTGATCGCGCTCATCCTCGCGCTGCTGCTGCGCAGCCTCGTCGCGCCGATCTACCTGGTGATCGCGGTGCTGCTCAACTTCGCCGCCACGCTGGGCGCGACCGTCTACCTGTTCCAGGGGCTGGAGGGCAAGCCGGGCGTCACGTTCCAACTCCCGATCATCCTCTACCTGTTCGTGGTGGCGATCGGCACCGACTACAACATCCTGATGATCGCCCGGCTACGCGAGGAGGCCCGCGAGGGCCACGAACCACACCAGGCCGCCGCGATCGGCGTGGAGCACGCCGGGCCGACGGTGGCCGCGGCCGGGCTGATCCTGGCCGGCACGTTCGGGGTGCTGATGCTCGCGCCGATCTCGTTCCTCCAGCAGATGGGGTTCGCGGTGGCGATCGGGATCGTGCTGTCGGCGTTCGTGATGTCGATGTTCTTCGTGCCGGCGCTGACCGGGTTGATCGGGCACAAGGCGTGGTGGCCGGGGCACGGGGACGAGCGGCGTGATGGTGGGGGGCGGCACGCGGCGCCGGAGTCGGCGAGCGAGGTGCAGGTCTGACGCGCGCTGCTCCGTTTCGTCCTTGGCAGCGGCAGGCCCCGCAACACCGGCTCAGCGGACAGGGGCGTGGTGTCTGGCGTGCCTTTCGAGCTGAGTCGTTGGTGATATCAGGCGGCGATCGTCCGAGCAGCGGCGTACATGTCGGCGGGCAGCGCATGCCCCAACTCCCAGAGGATCCGCATCGGGCGGTCCCCGCTGTGCTCCCGGTACGTCATCGGCCCGGCATACAGGTACGGCGGCGCACCCAGGTCCCGGTCGGCAACCCGGGACTCCCGCACGAACAGATGCACCGTCGACCCCTGCGCAACGTGGCCGACATACCGCTGCCCGGTCGCCGACGCCGCCGACGTCGTGCTCTGCGACTCCCACTGGAACAGCCGATCCGTGATGGCCCGGTCCGCATACATCGTGGTCGGGGAGTAGTGCTCCGCCGACTTGACCAGCGTGACGAAGAACAGGTCCGCCTTCTCGTCCGGCAGCCACTTCACGCCTTCACGCAACGACCCCGGGTTCGCCATCCCGAAAGCCGCGCATGCCTCGTTCCGGCTGTAGCGAGCGTGCACCCGCAGCGGCACCCGCTCCGAAGCGGGTCGCTCGGTGACCCGGTGAATCCGATCGCGCAGCACCTCGACAACCTGTCGCAGTTCCGCGCACCGTGCCGGCTCCGCCCAGAGCCGCTTGAGCCGCGCGTCGCGCTCGGTTAACGGGGTCGATGGCCCCCACAGGCTGAAGTGCAGCATGTCGAGCAGCCGCCCACCAGCAGGCGATTCACCCGCCGCCACCCGGCCGATGAGATCCAGCCGATCGACGTCGTCCACGTGCAGCATTCGACCAATCGCCCGACCGAGATCGCGATCGTCCGGGCCACCCGGAGCAGCGTCGAGACCGGCAAGGCGCCGCAGCCCCGCCCAACCGCCGACGCCCGCGGAGCGGTACACGTCCTCGATCTCCAGGCCGGTCTCCCGAAGGAACTCGGCAAGGCTCACGTCGCCAAGCTGCCGCAGCTCACCCACCAGCGCGTTCTTCGACGTGGGGAGCGCCGATTTCAGGTTGGCGAGCACGATGTCCTTCGCCACCCGGTCCAGCTCGATGTGGCATCCGCTCGGCAACGACGGGAAGTCCTCCCGGACGGCCGACTCGACGGCCCGCCGGCTCACCCCGGCCAACGCCCGCCACCGCAGGTCGAAGCGGAAGTTGGCGTGCTGCCCGCCGATGAAGTCGAGGACGGTCAGGCACGGCTTGTCGTCGTCCAACCGCAGCCCTCGCCCGAGCTGTTGCAGGAAGATCGTCGCGCTCTCGGTCGGCCGCAGCATGAGGATCGTGTCAACCATCGGCAGGTCGACGCCCTCGTTGAACAGGTCGACCGTGAACAGCACCCGCAGCTCCCGCCTGCGGAACCGGTCGATCAGCGTGTGCCGCTCGCCGCGATCGAGCGTCGACGTCACCGCCGCCGCCGGTACGCCGTGCCGGGTGAACCAGTCGGCCATGAACTCGGCGTGCCCGATGCTGACGCAGAAGCCCAGCGCCCGCATCCGCCCGACGTCAGCGATCCGGTTGACCGCGTGCAGGATCAACCGCGCTCGCGCGTGGTTGCCGGTGTAGACGCCGTCCAGGTCGTTCTTGTCGTAGCCCTGTCCGCGCTTCCAGCGCACCCGCGTCAGGTCCACCTCGTCGTGCAGCCCGAAGTATTGGAACGGCGCGAGTAACTGCCGCTCCAACGCCTCCCACAGGTGCAACTCCACCGACGCGCGGCCGTCGAACCACCGCCGCACGTCGCCGCCGTCGCTGCGGTCGGGCGTCGCGGTCAGCCCCAGGAGTACGCGCGGCCGAAGCCGCTCCAACAACCGCGTGTACGTCGGCGCTTCGGCGTGGTGGAACTCGTCCACGATCACCATGTCGTACGCCTCAGGGTCGATCTCCTGTCGGTGCAGCGACTGGATCGACGCGAACACATGCTTCCAGCCCTGCGGCCGGTCACCGCTGACCAGCGTCTCCCCGAAGGTGCCGTCACCCATCACCTGGCGGAACACCGACCGGCTCTGCCTCAGAATCTGTTCCTGGTGCGCGACGAACAGCAGCGAGTCAACGTGCCCGGCCCGCTGGAGCCGGCGGTAGTCGAGCGCCGCCACCACCGTCTTGCCGGTGCCGGTCGCCATCACCACGAGATTCCGCCAACGCCCGTGCACCAGCCGCTCGGCGTCGAGGTCGTTCAAGACCTCCTGCTGGTACGGGAACGGCCGCACGTCCAGGTTCGCGATCTCGGTAGGTGCCTCGTCGGTGCGTTCCCCGCGCAGCGCGACGCGCAGCCGCTCGGCGTCCTGCGCCGGGTCGTACGTCTCGAACGCCGAGTCGTTCCAGTAGTCGGCGAACGTCGCCTCGAACGTGTCGATGACGTGCGGCTGCTCCAGGTTCGAGATGCGGACGTTCCACTCCACGCCGTCGACAAGCGCGGCCTTCGACAGATTGGACGAGCCGACGTACGCGGTGGTGGTGCCGTTGTTGCGGCGGAACAGCCACGCCTTCGCGTGCAGGCGGGTGGTCCGGGTCTCGTAGGAGACCTTGACCTCGGCGCCCAGCTCGGCGAGCCGGTCGAGCGCCCGCTGGTCGGTGGCACCGAGGTAGGTCGTCGTAATGACACGGACCCGACCACCTCGGGCGATGAGTTCGGTAAGCGCCGGCTCGATGATGCGCAGCCCGTGCCACTTGATGAACGCGCAGAGCAGGTCGACAGCGTCCGCCGAGGCCATCTCGTGGCTGACCTCGTGCCCGATCCGCGGTTGGTGCCGACCGTTGACCAGGAGCGCGCCGGTGGAGAGCGGCGTGGAGGGACGGATCGGAAAGACCGGTGCGGCCGGTGGGATGGGCGGGGCTGCGATGGCGTGCAGCAGGCGTAGAGCATCTGTCACCTGGTCGTCAGCGGTGACGGCGCGTGGCTCGGCCTGGGCGATGTGCGCGGCGATGCGATTCGCCAGGTCGACCTGGCGGGCGAGCTTGTGCTCACCGCCGCCGACCGCGAGCAGCGCCCGCCGCGCGAGAGCAGCAAGGTGGCGTGCAAGCACGTCGTGCGCATCGGCGGAATTCAAGGTAGACCGCTGAATGACGGCAGGCCCCACCTCCAGGAGGTCAAGGCATGCAGCGATGTCAGCAGTTATCAGGTGTTCATAGATGCCGTAGCCAAGATCCTTCACTCCCTGCAACGTACTCACTTCGCTCCTTCACGCAGGTCGCGGGACCCTCCGATTTTTGTCGGGTGCTTGACAGTTGCGGCTGGCTGCGTGTTGATCAAGTGGATCTGCTGGACCTCTAGCCCCACCCGGCAGCCCGCCTCCTTGCCGTCGAGCAGCCATCTAAGCAGCCGAAACGCACTTCGTCGATAAGTTATGCATCCACGTTGATCGATTGATCAGGATGTGATACCGCATCGCGGGGTCTCAGGATGAGACGTGTGCGCCTCCCTGTCTGCCGTGTCTCCCTGTAGCCTGCCGAACACACTACTGAGAGGGGGCCGAGGTTGCATGTGTAAGGCACCGTTGGCAGTCAGTGGATGCAAGGTGAGGGCTGTCGCTGTTAGACGTCGCTTCGTGGGAACCGAACGGGGCCAGCGGCGGGCTTACTGAACATCGATAGCCACCATTCCCAGCGTGTCCGAGTCTATCGATTCGCAGAACGAGAAACTATGACGGGCCCTCCAAATAGATCTGAATGGCGGTAAAGAACGTATGCATCTGTTGTTTTTTGGCTATAGCGCTCGCCCCCCTGTCTTAAGCGAAACGATTCGAGAGGTCGCCTTTAATCTAGGATTGGGAAGCAGCAAGACGCATTCCGTTACGTGGGAAGATCTGATGGTGGATGGACGATTAATCGTCCATGAAGTCGAGAAAGCTATTGACAGCTGCACCTTTGGTCTTTTCGATCTCACAACCCTAAGTGCCAACGTGCTGTTTGAGCTAGGGTTGGCGATCGGAAAGCGTAAGCGAGTTGCGATTCTAATCGATGGGCAAGATGCGCACGCAGTGAAGGAGCTTCGAGCTTTTGCGCTACTTACCACGACTGGCGCAACGTCTTATCGCAACGCCAGCGATCTAACCAAAACCGTGCAGCGCTTGGTGGCGGAACCTTCTCTGCCTCTCTGGTATGACCTGACCGGAGGGGCGGAAATACCCCCGCCGGACGGTACCAAGTTATTCTACATGCCAAGCTTCAAAGAGGATGAGCCGAGCAGGCGCCTTTCTCGAGTCCTCGATGCATATGATAAGTTCGATGTGCAGACTGTTGATTTCGAGGAGTATGGCAGTGCTCCTTTAGCCTGGTTTGCGGAGGAGCTCTTTACCTCACAATTTGCAGTGTTCCATATGACGCCTGAGCGTGCGTTCCTTTCGACCACGGCGAATGCACGCGTTTCGCTGCTTGCAGGTATAGCTCGCGGGCTAGGGCGCGAGATTCTGATTGTTTTCGAAGACGGTGCGGATATGCCACTTGATTACCGCGACCTGGCGTTGCATTATCGCAACGCTGCAGACCTAGAAAAGCGTGCCATTCAGTGGATAGAGGGCCTCAGATCGCCCGCCCATAAAGCGCCTACACGCGTACGCCAACACTTAAGTGTTGAGTTGGCTGCGCTCCGATTCGGCAATCACGTTGCCGAGAGCGACCAAGATGGTCTAGATCAGTATTTCGTAGAAACGCGTGATTTTAGAGATGTTGTCGAGGCTGCCGCTACGATCTTCACCGGCAAGAAGGGAACCGGTAAAACGGCGAACATGCTGCAAGCGGCAGAGGCTCTACGGGACGATGCAAGAAATTTAGTTTGCGTTATTAAGCCGGCTAGCTACGAACTTGAAGCGCTGCTCGAGGTTCTTGCAAAGGTTGAATCTCGACATCTTGGCGACTACCTTATCGAAGGTCTGTGGAAATATCTGCTTTACACAGAAATCGCGGCACGAGCCGTTGACGAAGCGGAGAAGCGTCCGGCTGGGGTGCCGACTGGCTCGGCGATGGATCAGCTGAGGGATTGTCTCACGCAGAGCCATCGCGGGGTTGACGCGAGTTTTTCTATTCGCCTCGAACGTCTAGTTAAATCGCTGGAAAGCACCCTCTCGGGTGGAGTTGACGAAAGGGATGTTGAGGCATCACGGAAAATAGTTAACGCGGCGCTTTATGGCGATACGCTGCGTACATTGCGGACTCTTATTGGGAAGGCTCTTGCCGATCGAAACCGGATCGCAGTATTAGTTGATAATCTTGACAAGGCGTGGCATAGGGGCGCCGATTTAGAGATGCTTTCGCGATTGCTCCTAGGTTTGCTGACCGTAGTGGGCCGTGTGGTTGATGAGTTCAAGAAAGAGACTTCGCGGAAGCTTAGTGTCAATGTAACGCTTACGGTCTTCCTGAGAAGCGACATCTACGCCCATGTGAGAGATAACGCTAGGGAGCCAGACAAGATCAGTACGACTGAGATCGAGTGGCGGGACACCGAGCTGCTGGCGCGAGTCTTGGAGGATCGGTTTCTCGCTTCGCGGCCGAATGCGCGTAGCGCAAGCGAGCTATGGGAGAGCGCGTTTGTAGAGTCTGTAAAAGGCATGTCGGCGCGAAATTATCTACTTTCTAGGGTGCAGCCGCGTCCAAGAGATCTCGTTTTCTTCGCAAACGCGGCAGTCCTTCGGGCAACGAATGCAAAACATCCAAAAGTCCAGGAGTCGGATATTCTGGAGGCGGAAGCGACCTACAGCACCTTCGCCTTCGAGGCGTTATTGGTGGAAGGTGTGGCGGCTGAGATGGATTTAGAGCCAATTCTGATCGAGTTTGCTGGAGAAGGTTCTATCATCACGGAGCCGCAGCTGAATCGGATCTTGAAATCAGCAAGTCTGCCAAGGGAAAAAGGGGATGTAGTACGCGTCTTGCGAAGGTTGGGATTTCTAGGGATCGAAACCAGCGATTCAACATTTGATTACGGAGGTACGGAGGGTGAGATGAGGAGAGCGGATGTACTGGCAAGGAAGCTTGCGAAAGCCTCTAGAAAAAGCAAGAGATTCCAGATCCACCCGGCTTACCGTCCATACTTGGAGATTGAAGAGTAAGCAGGCTGCACCCTACCATACGATAGCCATTAAGCCTACATAGGTGAGCGCGAATAAAACTGGTACGATCTGTTCAACTTGGCTTATCGGCCAATAAACTCGCTTGTCACGGCCGCTTCCTAGCGCCGCCCATTCCGCTTTCCAGTATGGGGAGGCAGGCAGGTGTTCTTCCAATGCACCGATCACTCTATACTTGGCCGAATTTAGCTGTTGGTACGACCGCAAGATGGCAAACCATGCACCCGTCTGTGTCAATAAGACAATGAGAAGCAAGTAGAGTGCGGCTTTTGGTCGTTCTTTTAGTGATTCACTTAAAATGGTTCCGAGCGATGCGATGGCTGTGTTTAGGGTAAGGAAAAAAGTATTCGTTAGACCTCGGCGACTAGAGAGTCGGTCAGCCATTTCGACATACAGCTTGTACTGCTCAAGGATGGCTTGACTAACACTGTCTGGGCGTTTCGTGGCATCTTGGGGAGCTAGCAATTTGGCACGAATTTGGTCCATATCTACCCGGCGGCGCGCTATTGGGTTGAGTTTCGATGGCAGCGATCGTGGCATTCACCCATTGTCGTACATCGAGCTGTGCCGCCGCTAGATCGGTCACCAAGTAAACCGAGAACATGTAAGGGTGCTGTGGCTCCCATGGGGCGGTCAGCTTTAAGGGTTCGATTTCGGCAATCTCGATCAATCGTGATAGTGGACGTGGTTGGGCCGCCTTCCTCGCCTGACCGGCAACGTCTACCAGCGCTGCTGGGGCGATTAGCGAAAGTGCGCGGAAGGGTTAACTGCACCCGACTTGGCTTCCGCGCTTTGGAGGGTTGACCGTCTCGTTTGCCTTGAGGTAAAGGGCGAGGATGTCCCCGGTGAGCGCTGGGGAGACGGCGAGCGTAAATTTAGAGTGCCAACCATGGGATGTGCCGTCCCCATCAACCACTTCGGCCCCTGCTTCTCGGGCGATTAAAGTGCCGGCCGCGACATCCCATGGGTGGTTCGAAAGTGTCAGGGCAGCATCCAACCGACCTTGCGCAAGCCAAGCCAAATCGAGCGCAGCGCTGCCCGTCATGCGGATGCGGTAAGCCTTAGATGCTAGCTGGGCGGTTAGTGCAAGCCGTAATCTGTTTTTGGCATCAGCGTCAGGTTCAGTCGCGTAGTCGCCGATTGCAACAATAGCGTCCCTTATGGCATTCGTGCTGCTGACTTTAAGGTGCTTCCCATTCGCGTAGGCGCCGCCCCCCTCCACGGCGGCGTACAGAGAGTGCAGGAATGGCAGGTGGATAATTCCAAGTACGGGATGCCGCTTATATGCGAGGGCGAGCGAAACGCCGCATAGCGGTAAGGCGCGGACAAAATTTGCGGTGCCATCGATGGGATCGAGAATCCACTGGAGCTCGGTCGGTCCTGACATGCCGTATTCCTCGCCGAGGAAACCGATCTCCGGTGTCTCAGTAGCTAGGAAAACGCGAGCGTCGTGCTCGATAGCAAAGTCGAGTTCGGATGCTACATCACGGTCGCCCTTGAAGGTGAGGGATCCGGGTGACCCATGCCGCATCGCGTCGGTTGCGCGTCGGACCGCTTCAGTAGCGATGGGCAATAGGTCATTGTAGCTACTCATAGCGTACGTCCTTGCTGCCAATCCGACTCGAAGACCTGCTCAAATACCTCATACAGGCCAGCCTGGCGGACATCTTTCCCGATAACGAAGGCGGGTGAGTCTACGCCCCGGCTATCGCTGAGGTACGGCTGGGTCACGCACTGATCATCCACGATAAGGATGTTGAAGCGAAGGGTCTGATCGTAGGTCGCTAGCTGCATCTGACTCTGAAGCTCTGATGGCAGGCGATCGCGAACTCGCAGCAACGTGTCCATGTTGAGCTTGGTCAGCGCTGTGAGCTGCCCAGGTGGAAACGCTTCTTCTGTCTCGCGTGCTTGGATGGCCGAGCCGGCGGGGTCGAGAAACAGGCAACGAACGCGAGCGCCAGCTGTCACCAGAGTCTGCCAGTGGCGGTCCGCGTAATCCTGACAGAGCACGTTGAGGGACAAGCCCATCGCTCGAACGCTACGAGCACCATCGAGCAACCGATCTGCCGGTAGCCGGGCAGTGAGCTGAGATCGGCTCGGGTAAACCGCGGTCAGGCCGCCAAACCTGTCGGGCGATCGGATATCCGAACCGCGCAACACATCGAGTGCTAAGAGGACATCGCCAGGCGGCGTGTCCGTCGTCTCCCAGCCGGCGACCGCCTCGGCGCGAGGGGTCCAGCCGAGGACACCGCCGAGGACGCTGGCGAATGCGTCCGGCGAGAGGCCGGCGGATCGCCGAGTATCGGCTAGGCGCTGTCGGGCTATCGTTGCAAGGTCGGAGAAGGTTTCCGTCGCGACTGGGTGTCCCATGCTGCTCCGCTGCGTCGACGTGAAGCGATTGCGCACATCTTCTGTCGCTTTGCTGAGTGCCGTATCGAGTGCCGCCTGCATCTCAGGACGCGGACAAGTGGTCTCCTGCCCAGCCTCCCACTTCGAGACGGTGCGTTCGGCGACGCCGAGGTGCGCGGAGAAGTCGCGAATGCTCATCCGCAAGGCCTGACGCAACGCCCGGGTTTCCCGTCCCGTCCACCTCTGCACGGTCGTCGTCATCGTGCCGTCCTCGATCAGGCCTGAGTCAGTACCGAGGCAGCGTAGCGCTCGACGGTGCAGCGTAGGTACCGGCAAAGTGCAGAGCGTAGTCATGTTGTGGCCCCAACAGGTTGCCGAGGCTTGTCGCATGGCCCGGGGCGGGTGCCGGGCTCCGGCCGGTGTCGCGTCCCCGATCGCGGCGACCCGCCGACCCCGCCCGCCCCGGCGCCACCCCACGACACCCGCACCCGGAGGCGCCCACCGATGTCCGCCGTACTCACCGACTTCCCCGTCCTCACCCCGGTCACCGACGAGGACCTGGTCCTCGCCGCGCTGGCCGTGCGCGTGCACGTGCCGGAGCGCTGGCCGCAGGGCCCGCTGTGCCGCAGCGAGCGCGTCCCGTACCCGTGTCGCCTGGCCCGCTGGGGGCACGGCACGTTGCGCGCGGCCGGTTTCGGCGCGGACGCGGCGCCGTGACCGAGGAGGCGGCCCGGTTCTGGGCGGCGGTCGAGGACCGCTGTCCGGGGTTGCTGCCGGAGCGGGACGCGCCGCTGTTGCACGCGTCGCTGTCGCGGTTGCTGGAGGGCGGTGACGACCGGGCCGGGCGGCTGGCGTTGCTGCGGGCGCTCGGGTGCGCGTACCGGAGTTTCGGTCTGCGGCCCTGGCACGCGGCGGCGGTCGGCGACGCGCTGCTGCCCGCGCCGGGTCTGGGCTGGTGGCGGGCGTGGCGGCTGGTGGAGCGGGCCGCCGCCCGGGTGGGTGACGGGCCGGCCTGGTGGCCGGTCGAGGTGGTCGACCACGACCGCGCCGCCGACACGATCGCCACGGTGACGGTACGGCCGTGGCGGCGGCTGCCGCACCGCGCCGGCCAGGCGGTGCCGGTGTGTACGTCGCGCCGGCCGGGGCGGTGGCGGTGGCTGTCGCCGGCGAACGTGCCGCGGGCGGACGGGACGATCGAGTTCCACGTCCGGGCCGTCGGGGCCGTCTCCCGGAGCCTGGTCCACGAGGTACGCCCCGGCGAGCTGTTGCACCTCGGCGCGCCGCTGGACTCCGGGGTGGAATTGGTCGACGGCGGTGACGATCTGCTGCTGGTGGCCGGCGGGACCGGGCTGGCGCCGTTGCGCGCCCTGGTGGAGCAGGTCGCCGCCGCGCCGGTCGCCCGGCGGGTCACCTTGATCGTCGGCTCCCGCACGTTCGCCGACCTGTATGACGCGATCGCGCTGGACGATCTCCAGCAGGCGCACGACTGGCTGAGCGTGGTGCCGGCGTTCTCCGACGACCCGGAGGCCGCGCCGGCCGAGCGGGGCACGGCGGTCGCCCTGGCGACCTACCACCACCGGGCCGGTCAGCACGTGCACGTGTGCGGGCCGCCCGCGATGCTCGCCGCCGCGCGCCGCTGGCTGAGCATCGCCGGGGTGCCCGCCCAGCGCCGGCACCTGCCGGTGATCGGGGACCGGTGATGGCCGTCTACCGCAGCTCGCACGCCCTGGTCGGGCCGCTCACGCCGGGCCGGGTCGAGGCGGTCGAGTTGCCGTTGACGTCGCGGCTGCGGCGCGGCTACCGCACCGAGGACGTGGACGCTCTCCTGCACCGCCTCGCGTACGAGCTGGCCGAGCGGTCGCGCCGGCTCGGCATGGTGAGCGCCGAGAACCGCCGGATCAAAACTGCGTTGCGCAATTGGCAGTCGGAGCGGGTCAACGTTGGAAATTCCACCGATTGAGCGGCGGCGAGAATATCGGTATGGCGACAGGCTGCGTCCCACGCGGGGGGTGGTGATCAGGGAAGACGCTTTCCTATTCTGCTTGGACAGAGGAAGTCATCAATGTCCGACGGGGGTGTGGAATGACTTTTTCCCGCGCGTACCGAATGGTGGTGGCCGCCGTCCTCGGCGGTGCCCTGATCGCCGTCGCCGCGCCCGCGCAGGCGGTGGCCGCCGCGCACCGCGAGCTGACCGACTACCTGGCGGCCCACCCTGGCGGGGTGCCGGTCACCGCCAACGAGATCAGCTACGGCGACGGCGCGTTCCTGGTCACGCTGCGCGCCCCGGCCGGCGTCCACGCGGTGGCCGACTGCCCGCGCGGCTGGTTCTGCTTCTACGACCGGCCCGACTTCGGCTATCCCCGGGGCAAGCTCTCCGACTGCGGCCGGCAGAACCTCGCCACCTGGCAGTGGCAGTTCCGGATCGGGTCCGCCCACTACAACATGTCCAGCGGGAAGGCCACGTTCTCCTACAACGACACCGCGCTGTTCACCGTCGGGGTCGCCAGCCCGGTCCGCACCGACGCCGCGCCCTGGCGGGACTGGGCCAACTACGTCACCCGTCGCTGCTGACCGTCGCCGGGTCCCCGCACGGCGCCTCCTCGATCGTGTCGGTGCGGGCGCTGTCCAGGAACAGGTAGTAGGCGAGCAGGGTGTCGTCGGCGCTGGTCTTCACGTGGCTGAGCAGGCGGCCGGTGTCCTCGTCGAAGAGGAGCGTCTCCCACTGCCCGGCGGCGTTGCGCGCGCTGACCGCGTAGCCGTAGCGCTCGGCGCGGTCGCCGTAGCGGCCCCCGTCCACGATGCCGTCCGCCTCCGCGAGCCACCGCAGCAGCGCCGCGCGCTGCCCGGCCGTCAGCGGCCGGAACTGGTACATCCAGGCGACCGTCTCCAGCATGCCGGCCGCGTTGCGCAGCGCCGGCGGCTTCGCGCGCAGCAGCACGTCCATCTGCCGGCGCAGCTCGGTCAGGTCCGCCGACGGGTCCGGGGGCACCGCCCGCAACTCACCCCGGTCGTAGCGGGCCTCCTGCGCCCGGGAGCGCCGGCCGTCGTCCACGTCGTGCACGGTACGGCGGCCCGAGCGCTCCCGGGTCCACCACAGCCGCTCCTCCTGGTAGCGCATCAGGTCGTCCGAGCCGAGCGCGAGATCCTCCGGCGACCACACGCGCAGGCAGGTGAACGCGTACCGGCCCCGGCTCGGCGGCTCCGCCATCCGCTGGACCCGCTCGGCGATCTGGACGAGCTTCGCGCCCGGATCCAGCGGTTCCGACGGCACCGGGCCACGGTCGCCGCTGCGGCTCGACGGCGGCGTCTCGGTGCGGCTGGACGGCGGCACCGCCACCGGCGGCCGGACGTCCCGGTCCGACGCGCTGCCGGGCACGAGCTGCGCCACCAGGCTGCCGCCCAGCGCGGCGAGAACCGCCATGGTCAGCCGGCGTCGGCCGGTGCCGCCCGCCGGCCGTCCCACCCAGCGGCGCAACACCGCGCCGGGCCGGGACACGGCGGCGTACCGGCCGCGGTTCCGGTGCGCCACCGGCCCGCCGGACCCGTCGGGGTCGACGCCGGCCGGGGTCGCGTTGCGCGGAAGGCCGGTGCCGGCCCGGTGCCGGCCCGGCCCGGCGGTCCCGTGCCACCGGTCCGTGGCCCGGTCGACGTGCGCCGTCAGGTCGAGGACCGGCGTCTGGTCGAACCGCGTGTCGGCGTCGACCGCCAGCTCCGCGTGGATCGCCTCCGCCGCGTACGCGGCCAGCCGGAAGCACCACCAGCGGCCCTCGCGGTCGAGGTTGTCGTAGGTGACCGCGGTGAGCGCCTGGGCGAGCAGCGACAGCCGGTACTGCGTACCCCAGTCCTCGCGCCAGTTTCCGGACGCGGCGTACCGCGCCCCCTCCTCGTGGGTGAGCCGCACCAGCTCGGCGAGCGCGGGCGGCAGGCTGCTCGGCGCCGGCCGGTCCGGGTCGACCAGGTAGTCGAGCAGGGCGACGGCCTGCTTGCGCGGCAGGCCGTCCGGCCGGTCCCCGTCCGGGCCGGGGCGGGGCGCCACCCACCGGAGGACCGTGGAGACCAGCAGCGTCACCAGGTCGCGGGTCAGCGGCGCGGCGCTCTCGTAGCGGTCCAGGTCGACCATGGTGAACGTCTCCGGGCGGACGGTGCCGTCGCGCCGGGCGGCGAAGAGCAGGTTGCCGCCGTGCAGGTCGCCGTGGCTGAAGCCGTGGACGTACTCGATCTCGACGTCACCGACCGGCCCGCCGGCCTCGGCCAGGCGCAGCGGGTTGGGCCGCCGGCGACCGTCGACGTCCAGCCAGTCCCGGTCCAGGTCGTCCCGCCCGAGCCGGCCGGCCTTGGCGGCGACCTCCCGCAGCGCCCCGGTCGCCGTCAACTCGCGCCGGACGTACTCCCGCACGGTGGTGGTGGCGGTCGGCGGCCCGGCGGGCTCGGTCACGCCGTTCCAGTCGTGCAGCAGGATGCCGGCCACCGTGCGGTAGGCCACGACGAGGTGGTCGTCGTCCTCGACCTGGTCCAGGGTGCGGACCGCGTCACCGCCGTTGGCGAGGTCCTGGAAGGACAGGTGCCGGTCGTCGTCCACCGGGTAGCCGCCGAAGTGCGGCTTGACCATGTGCCGCTCGGCGAAGCCGGGCGCGTCCCGCTGCGCCTGCTCGTGCCGGCGGGCGCCGGACGGGCCGTCGCCGCCCGCCGGGTGCACCTTCACCAGCAGCTTGCGGCTGCCGATCCGCCCCGGGCCCGCCGGACTGTCCAGCTTGACGACGAAGAGGTACGCGTCGGTGTAGCCGCGCATCGGGCCCTTGCGCGACAGCACCCGGACGGTGCCTCGGTCGGCTGCCCATCGCCGCAGCGCGTCGCGCACGCGGTCGTCCTGCCTGAGCCACTCTGGTGTGGCGCCCGGACCATCGTCCATGGTGGTCGTCGAACCTTCGGCGAAGAGGGATGTCGGAGGTGCTGAGGGGGGTGCGACGGCTCAAGCTACCCCAACTCCCGGCGAAGCAGTTACTAATTCGCGCCTCAGGATGAAGCCCTACTTATCGGTAGTTCAAAGATCACTTAGAGGTTGTCCTGGATCACGAGAAGTAACATCTAGCAAGATGAATGTCGAATCGGGAGGGCGGCGTGACGGAACCGACTGATTCCCTGCTCAGGCACCAGACCGAACCCGCGATGATGGCGCTGCTGCGGGCCATGTCCGTCTGCCACACCCGCGCCCAACGCCTCGACGCGCTACGCACCACGACCTCCGTGACGGTCGCCGCCGCCGGCGCGGTCGTCGCGTTCACCGGCGTGTCGGCCACCGCCGTCACCGCGCTCGGCGCGCTCTGGGCCGTGGTCAACGCGCTCGGGCTCGCCACCTGGTCACGCGGGCAGCTCCGCCGCGCCGCCACCATCCAGGAGATGTTCGACGTCGACCTGTTCCGCCTGCCCTGGAACGAGGTGGCCGCCGGCGACCGGGTCACCGCGCCGGAGATCAGCCGCCTCGACCGCGCGTACCGGGGCGACGAACGCTACCTGCGTGACTACTACGAGATCCCGGACCTGCCCGCCCCCTACGACGTGCTCGCCTGCCAACAGCAGAGCCTCGGCTGGGGCGCCCGGCTGCGCCGCCGCTACGCCCACACCGTGCTCGCCGCCGTGGCCACCTGGGCGGCGGTCGGCGTCGTCTACGGCGTACTCGCCGGCCTCACCGTCGCCCACCTGCTGCTCGCCTGGTTCGTGCCGTCACTCGGCGCGCTGCTGCTCGGCGTCGAGATCTACCGAGGCCAGCGCGACGTCGCGACCGAACGCGACCGGGCCACCGCCGCCGTCCACGACCACCTCACCGCGGCCGTCCGCGACCCGACGGCCGCCGCCGCCCTGCCCGCCGTGGCCCGACAGGTGCAGGACCTGCTGTTCCGCACCCGCTGCACCCAACCCCGCGTGCCGAACTGGTTCTTCCGCCGGTTCCACGCCGCCGACCGGATCGACTTCCAGTCCACCATGGCCGGCCTCGACCACCTGCTGCACCCGGGGTGACCGATCCGCCACGTCGAGTCGTGCGGGGCCACGCGATGATCCGGACGTCGGTACCGTCCGTCGCGTGTCGCACACCGAAGACCTGCTGGTCGGGTTCACGCCGCCCCGGCCGTACACCAGGGACGTCGTCGCCGGCGCGCCCGCCGCGCCCGGCGTGCACCTGGTGCTCGACGGCGGCGTGGTCGCCTACGTCGGCTACACCGGCGACCTGCGCGCCCGACTGCGCCAGCACCTCACCGGCAACCGCGACTCGTCGGTGCTGCACGACCAGGTCGGCCAGCTCCTCGACGCGCCGGGCCGGGCCGCGACCCGCGACGACATCGCCGGGTGGCTGGGGCGGTGCGAGGTCCGCTGGCAGGAGACCGACAACCCCGAGGGTACGAAGGAAGCGCTGGTCCTGGCGCTGCGTCCCCGCTTCAACCGTCAGGTGCCCCGCGCCCGCTGACGGTCGGGCCGCGCCGCGCGCAACGCGTCGACCACCACCGCCCAGCGGCTCGGCGTCATCTCGTCCGGCGCGCGCAGCACGTCGCCGTCGTGCACCACCACGCCGGCGTCGCGCAACCGCCGCAGGTTGGGCTGGTAGACCGGATGCGCGGCCAGCGCGGCGTTCACCCGGGGAAAGACGTGGATCGGCAGGCCCGTGCCGAGCAACTCGTTGAGGATGCCCAGGGCCAGCGTGTCGCTCGCCCCGGCCGCCCACTTGTTCAGCGTGTTGAAGGTGGCCGGCACGACCGCCGCGGCGTCGGCCGGTGGATGGGGTTCGGGGTCGCCGGGGCGGCGCCAGTCGGCGCGTACCTGATGGCCGGTCTGGGCGGCGAGCGCGTCGACGTCGAGCCAGCTCGCGGCGATCGGGGTGGCGATCAGGCAGACCCGCCAGCCGTCGGCGGCGAGCAGTTCGGCGAGTTCGCCGACCCGCTGGGCCGGGGGAGCGGCGCAGACGATCAGGTGCAGCACCGGCGCTTCACTCATGCCGCCCAGTCTTACCGCAAACGGCCCCGCCCGAGCACCGTGTCCGGGTGCTCGGGCGGGTGGGGTGTTAGGCGGGGGCCCCGCCTATGCCGAATGCGTTAAGCGGGGGCCCCGCCTTTCTGCACGATGCCGTTGACCGTGAGGGTGTACGGGGCGTACTGCTGGACCTGCTCGGTGGGCTCGTCGTAGGCGACCACGGCGACCACCTTCGGGAACAGCGAGAGCAGCGCGAGCTGCGCCCGGTTGAGCGTCAGGCTCGACTTGCCGTCGAACTCGAACTGCCAGGCCAGCGAGTGCTTCTCGTCCAGGCCGACGAGCCGCACGTTCCAGTTGGCGACGGCGATCGGCTTGATCTCGGTGGGCGAGTCGAACGCGGCGAGGCTGCTGCCGTCGCTGACCGTGGTGCCGCCGACGGTGACGTCGTCGACGCGCAGGCCGCCCTCGTTGACGCCGCCGTCACTGACGTAGCGGAAGCCGAGCAGGATGTTCTTCCCGGCGTACGCGGACAGGTCGAAGCTGTGCGGCTCGAAGCCGTCGGTGGTGCCGTTCAGCGCCGGGCCGAGCGGGCCGTCGATGGTCTTGTCGCCGGCGACCGCCGTGTAGGTGGCGCCGCCGTCGGTGGAGACCACCACGTAGCCGTAGTCGAAGCCGAGCTCCGCGCCGTACTTGGCGACGAAGCGCAGCGTCGGGTCGGTGGTCGGCACGGTCACCGGGGTGATCGCGGCGGCGTCGGTGTTGTTGGCGTTGCCGGAGAACAGCACCGGGTTGCCGGGCCGGTCCGGGTCGTCGGTCACCACGGTCCAGGCCAGCGGCAGCGCCGGCAGCGTCTTCGCGCCCTGGAACGACAGCGACCGCAGGTCACGGCCGCGCAGCACGGTCCCGTCGGCCTTCGACAGCGGGACGTAGTCGGCGCCGTTGGGCGCCGCGCCGGGCGTGGCGTACGCGGCCGGGTTGGCCAGGTTGACGGTGGAGCGCAGGCTCGGCGTGGTCACCCGGCTCTTCGGTACGCCCAGCATGATGCCCCGGCGCGACTCCCCGACGATCTTGTCGACCAGCGTCATGGACTGGTAGTCGTGGATGACCTGGTACATGTTCTTCGCGCCCTCGGCCTTGAGCGCCGCGTCGAGGCTGGCCAGCCCCTGCAGGTCGGCGTCGTTGTGCAGCCGGTGCACGATGTCGTTGCCGTAGCGGTCGTAGAGGAACTGGATGAACGCGTACGCGTTGCCGTAGTCGGCGAGCACCGCGTTCGGGTTCGGGCTCTCACCCCACAGGTTCAGCGAGTTCTCCGGCCCGCCGCAGTCACGCGGGTTCGCGTTGTACGGCGTCTGCACCGTGCCGAAGCCCTGCTGGCAGTAGAGGTGGCTGTCCGCGCCCCGGTCGAAGACGGTGGCCTTGGTGTCCACGTACCCGGTGAGGGTCTGCGCGAAGTCCGACAGGCCCTCGTTCATCCAGGTGGTCTCGAAGGGATCCGAGTAGTAGTGCGCCAGGTGCTGCCACTCGTGGGCGAACGTGCCCTCGTAGCTGAACGGGCGGGCCGGGCGGCTGGTGCACAGGTCGGAGGTCGGCTCGTCCGGCGGGTTCGCGCCGGTGCGGTGCAGCCAGTCGAACGCGTCGACGGTCATCACGTTGCGGTCGAACAGCTCGTTGAGCTGCGCCGAGAAGAAGCCGGCGATGTAGGTCGGCGCGGCCGGGAAGTCGTAGAAGTTGTCGTCCCGGACGTTGTCGATCAGGGTGACCGTCTTGTTGCCGCCGCCGGAGTAGTCGCCGCCGTTGCCCTGCGCGTCCGGCGGGATCTGGGCGTTGGTGCCGTCGCGGTCCGGCGGCCGGCTGAACGCGACCGTCTCCTTCGGGTACATGTTCGTGTCGAACTCGTGCACGAAGCTCTGCACCTGGGCGTCGGTGATCTGCGTCGACGTGGGGATCTGGTTGCGGCAGTCGTCGGCCGGGAACGCGATGTCGTCGGCGACCCACACCTCGACGTTGTCGCCGACGCCGCGCAGCGTGTAGTTCTTGCGGTAGTAGCTGCCCTGGACGTCGTCCATGCCGAGCCACTGCCGGACCGTACCGACCGGCGGGGTGGTGGCCGCGGCGGCCTTCGACCGCGACTGGGCGCGCTTCTGGTAGCGGGCCGGGGTCTTCACCGGCTTGCCGTCGAGCGTGAAGTCCTTGCGGGTCAGCTCGCGGGTGTCGTCGGTGACCGGCTTGGCCTTCGCCTTGGCCGGTGCGGCCGACGCGGCCGTGGCGGGCAGGACGCCGAGGAACGGTAGGACGAGTGCGATGGCTGCGGTACCGGCGATCCGGCTGCGTGCCATTGGCCCCCCTTGTCGGGTGTGCGGATCCGGCCGACGGGGTCACCGTCGTATCCACCGGAGAGATATTCACCGTCGTTCGTACGCCACATCGTTGCCCTTGGCAACCAGTTGAACGTGTTAAGAAGGGGCCCCGCCTCTACCGAATGCGTTAAGAAGGGCCCCCGCCTTGCAGGTAGTCGAGAGTGTGCTGAGCGATGTGCGTGAGGGCGCGCACCGGGGGGTGGTGGTCGACTCGCCGCCCGGCGCCGGCAAGAGCACGCTCGTCGTGCGCGCCGCCGCCGAGCTGGCCGTCACCGGGGACCCGCTGATGATCGTGGCGCAGACCAACGAGCAGGTCGACGACCTCGTCGACCGGCTCGCCCGCAGGGCACCCGAGCTGCGCATCGGCCGGCTCTCCGCGGCCGACTACCGGCCCACCGGACGGGTCCGGGACCACGCGACGGTCCGGGTCGCCGCGAAGGTCGCCGACCTGGGCGGCCCGGCCGTCACCATCGGTACGGCGGCCAAGTGGGCCACCGTCACCGAGGGCACCTGGCCGTGGGCGATCGTGGACGAGGCGTACCAGATGCGCGCGGACGCGCTGCTGCGCGTGGCCGGGCGCTTCGAGCGGGCGCTGTTCGTCGGCGACCCCGGTCAGCTCGACCCGTTCTCCACCGTCGAGACCGCTCGCTGGACCGGCCTGACCTGGGACCCGATGCAGTCGGCGGTGGCCACGCTGCTGCGGCACAACCCGGAGCTGCCGGTGCACCGGCTGCCGGTGTCGTGGCGGCTGCCCGCCTCCGCCGCGCCCGTGGTGTCCGCCGCGTTCTACCCGTTCACCGGGTTCCGCGCCGGCACCGGGCCGGCCGACCGGGCGCTCACGTTCACCGAGCCGGGCCCCGGCGACGGCTACGACGCCTCGGTCGAGCTGGCTGCCGCCACCGGCTGGGCGCTGCACGAGCTGCCCGCCCGGCACACCCTGCGTACCGACGGCGAGGCCGCCGCGGCCTGCGCGGAGCTGGCGTTGCGGGTGCTGGCGCGCGGCGCGGTCGCGGTCAGCGAGGCCGCGCCCGGCGGCGCGCCGGTCACCGCGGACCGGATCGCCGTCGGCGCCGCCCACCGCGACCAGGTCGCGGCCATCCGGTCCCGGCTGGGCGCGGCCGGCGCGGGCATCACCGTGGACACCGCCAACCGGCTCCAGGGCCGGGAGTACGACGTGACGATCGTGCTGCACCCGCTCTCCGGCCGGCGCGACGCGACCGCGTTCCACCTGGAGTCGGGGCGGCTCTGCGTGCTGGCGTCCCGGCACCGGCACGCGTGCGTGGTGGTGGCCCGGGCCGGCATCGGCGAGCTGCTCGACGCCTACCCGTCGACCGAGCGGGTGCACCTGGACGTGCCGGTGAAGTTCCCGGACGGGTGGGAGGCCAACCAGACCGTGCTCACCCACCTCGACGCGCACCGGGCCTGAGTACGCGCACCCGGGTACGCGTACCGGGCGGAAGCGACGGCGGGCCGGACCGGGCGGTCCGTTCGGATCTTCCGACGGCCGCGGGTGGTGGGCAGGATGGCCGGGTGCATCCTCACGACCCTTATCAGCCGGATCCGTACCAGCCGTACTATCCGCCGCAGTACCCGCCGCCGGAGCCGGAGGGGATCAACTGGTGGACGGTTCTCTGGGTCGCGGTACCGGCACTGCTGGTGATCCTGTGCTGTGCCGGGTGCGTGTTCTCCGGGTTCGCCGGGGGGTTCATGGACGGTTTCCAGGAGGGGTACTCGTCGTCGTAGCCGGGCCAACCCTCGACGGGCGCGGCTGGCGGCGGTGCGTTAGACAGGGATCATGACCATGAGCGTGCTGCTCTGGCTGGGTGGGGCCGTGGTGGCGGTGGCGGCCGGCTTCCTGGCCACCCTGCTGCCCCGGCGACGCGCCCGCGCCGACCGCCGGAAGGTCGCCTGGTCGTCGGCGTGGGCGGCGATCCAGGACGCCACCGTCAGCCGGGACGCGTCGACCACGCCGGTGCCCGAGGCGGAGCGGCTGCTGGCCCGCGCCGAGCTGCTCGCCGCCGTGCCCGGCGGCGGCGCGGACGCGGCCCGGGAGGCCGCCGCGCAGGCCCGCCGCGCCGACGAGCTGTGGCGGGCCGGCGGATGAGGGTACGCCGGGAGCTGCTGCGCTGGTCGCTGCTGGCCGTGGCGGTGGCGGTGCTGGCGGTGTTCCTCGTCGCGCAGCGGCAGAGCACCGAGGTCAGCTACGGGCGGTCGCCGTCGTCGGCGTCGCTGCCCGGGGAGGGCTCCGCCGGGGAGCTGAGCGACGCGGGCGTGCCCTCGGTCGAGGAGATGACCGCGCTGGTGGCCGCCGAGCCGGTGGTGCGCCTGCCCGGCGCGGTCGCGCGGTGGGACACCGCGCGGGTACGGGCCGCCGCCGGTCCGGGCGGCACCCGGATCCTGGTCGCCCCGCCCGGGTTGGACGAGGCGGAACGCCGGCGGGTGAAGGACGTGGAGAACGCCGAGATCCGGATCGTCGGCACCGAGGTCAGCGGCGGCGTCCTGGCGGCCACCCCGGACGACCTGCCGGGCTGGCGGGCCCAGTTCGCCACCGACGACGTCACCGACCAGGTGCTCACGCTGCTCGCCGCGCTGCGCAAGCAGCCGCTCCCGGCGGACCGGGACGACCTGCGGTGGCGGGACCCGACCGACGCCGAGCTGGCCCCGGTGACCGCCGCGCTGCGCGCCACCGGCCGCTGGGTCGCTCCCGGCGCCACGCTGCCCCGGCTGCCGGAGCGGTCCGCACGGGAGGCGTTCCCGGGCGGGGCCTGGTTCGTGGTCCTCCCGGCCCAGCCGTACGGGACGCCGCTGCCGGCGTACGGGCCGGCGCTGCACCGGCTCGCCCCGGACCGGCCGGTGGTGGTGATGTACGGCGGCTGGATCGAGTACCACGGTCCCGGCGCGGCGGACTTCGCCGAGGTGGCCGGCGCCAGCTTCTACGCGCAGTACGGCAGCCGGCTCAGCCGCTACGCGTATCCGCAGGACACCGTGCTCGGGGCGTACCTGGCCCGGGTCACCGACGTGCGCTACGCGGGGCTGTTCGACCGGCCGTTGCCGTACCGGCCGTTCGACCCGCTGCGGGTGGCGTTGCCGGCGCTGCCGTGGCTCTTCGCCGGCTGCGTGGCCGGGTTCGTGGCGCTGTCGATCCGGACCGCGCGGGGCGGACGCCGGAGGCGGCCGGGCGACCTCGGGCCGGGTGGTACGCCGGCCCGGCTGGCCGGGCTCTCCGCGCTGGCCGTGGAGCTGTCCCTGCTGACCGACGCGCGCAGCGACCCGGCGCTGGTGCGGGGCATCGGCCGGCTGCGGTCGGCCCGGTACGCGCTCGACGACCGGCTGCCCGACAAGCACGTACGCGGGCTGCTGGCCGACGCGGAGGCGGAGCTGGACGGCGTCGCCCGGGACGTGCGGATGCCCGGTTACCGGCCGGACGTCTACCTGCGCGGGAGGTTGTCGTGAGCGTCGACGCGCGGCGGTGGCTGCGCCGGCTGGTCGGCACCGCGTTCGGCCGGGCAGTGCTGGCCTGCCTGGCGCTGGCCGGCTGGGCGCTGTGGTCCGGTGGGCTGTTCGACGGGCCGGCGGCGCGGCAGGTGCGCGCCTCGTCGGTCTACGCGGCGCCCGGCGTCGACCTGGACCGGGCCGCCGCCGAACGGGTGATCGGCAACCGGCGGCTGGTGGTGCTGATCATGGCACCGGGCACCGATCTGGCCGGGACCTGCGACGACACCGAGCGCGCCACCCAGGGCACGCTGGTGCTGGCGATGAGCCGCGACGGCGACGACTGGGACACGTACGGCTGCTCCCGCCTCGGCGGCGACAGCCCCCGCGACATCGGCCGGTCGGTGGTCGTGGAGAGCGTCATCTCCCAGGGCGCGGACGCGTTCGTGGACCGGCCGGTCGAGGCGCTGAAGGTGATCGTGCTCAACTACGACCGGCTGGTCCGGACCGGCCTGGTGCCCGACGGCGCGCGGACCATCAGCCCGTCGCTGCCCCGCTACCTGCTGGCCGTCGGCGCGGTCGGTGGCGTGGTGGCCGGCGCGGCGGTGCTCTGGCTGGGCGGGCGGCGGGCCGGTCGGCTGGCCGACGCGCGGCGGGCCGGGCGGGACGCGCGCGCCGACGAGCGGGCCGCGCTGGGCGCCGCCACCGCCGTGCTGGCCCAGCAGATCATCGACCTGGACTCCGCCGGCGGTGCGGGCCACCGGCGGTTGGCCGGCGACTACGTCGGACTGCTCGACGAGGTGTCCGGCGTGGACGACGGCGACTCGACGGGCCGGCTGCGCGAGCGGGTCGAGGAGCTGAGCCGGCGGGCGGCGGACCTGGCCGCCGAGACGCGCGGACGGGGCCGGCGGTGAACCGCCGACCCCGTCACCTGTGCGCCGTCAGCGACCGGCGCCGACCACCGTGGCGGCCGGCCAGCTACCGCTGAAGACCTGGGCGGGCGTCGCGCTGCGGGCGGCGAAGCCGAACAGCGAGTCGACCCGGGAGGCCTCGGCCGAGCTGGGGTACGGGTTGGTGCAGCTCGTGCCGGCGCTGCCGCCGGACATCAGGATGGCGCAGTTGCCGTTGTAGTTGTCCGGCAGGCCGAGGATGTGGCCGATCTCGTGCGTCATGATGCGCAGCGGCGAGTACTGCTGGGCCTGGTAGTAGTCGATGACCACGCGGCCGTTGCCGAGGCTGGTGCGCTGGGCGTACGACCCGCCGCCGTAGGTGTAGTAGATCATCAGGTTCGACCCGCACTGGGCCATGTTGATGTTGTTGGTGTAGTTGTTCCAGATGGACGCCGCCTGCACCGCGTAGCTGGCGAACGGGCCGGCCTGGCTGGTGTTGTAGCAGACGTTGCGGACCGCGGCGGAGGCCGGTGCCGGGTTGACGGCGACCGCGCCCAGCGCCGTCAGCGTCACGGCCGCGAGGGTGGCGAGGATCCGGGACAGCTTCGGCGTACGCATGGTTCACGCTCCTTGGGGGTAGGGGGAACGCCGCCAGCCTATAGATAGCCTTCTATCGATATCAAGCCCCGGAGAGAAGGAGGGGCCCCCGCTTAACGCTTCCGGTAGAGGCGGGGGCCCCGGTTAACACGTCGCCGCCCGGCGCGCGCTCAGGTGGCCGCGTGCGGGTCGGCGGCGTTCAGCGTGGCGACCACCTCGGCGTAGTCGCCGCGCGCCTCGGCGTGCCGGAGGAGCTTCACCCGCTCCACCTGGATCTCGGTGGCGTCCGGCCGCGTCTCCAGCAGCGTCACCACCTCGGCCACGAACTCGTCCAGCGGCATGGCGAACTCGCTGGTCTCCTGCCCGGGCAGCAGCCCGGTCCGCACCGCAGGCGGCACCAGCTCCACCACCCGTACGCCGGTCTCGGCGAGCTGGAGCCGGATCGACTCGCTGAGCATGTGGATCGCCGCCTTCGAGGCGTTGTAGCTCGGGGTGACCCGCAGCGGCACGAAACCCAGGCCGGACGAGACGGTGACGATGGTGGCGTCCGGCCGCTTCGTCAGGTGCTCGACGAACGCGCCGATCAGCCGGATCGGCCCGAGCACGTTCGTGGTCACCACCTCCTCGGCCGAGGCGAGGAACGTCTCCGGCGACCGCCAGTCCTCGATCCGCATGACGCCGGCCATCGCGACCAGGACGTTGAGGTCCGGGTGCCGAGCCAGCACCGTCCCGGCCGCCGCCGTGACGCTCGCCGGATCGGTCGTGTCGATGGGTACGGTGTCCAGGTCCGGGTGGGCCGCCGCGATCTCGTCGAGCAGTTCGGTACGCCGCCCGCCGACGATCACCGTGTTGCCCCGGTCCCGCAGGGCGAGCGCCAGCGCCAGGCCGATGCCGCTGGTGGCGCCCGGAATGAAGATCGTGTTTCCGGAGATGTCCATGTCGCCAGCATGGCCCGACGGCGGAGAACGGTGCAGAGATCCGTGATCGGGGGATCGCGGATCCCTGGTTCGCGCCCCCGCACGGCGGATACTCGGATCATGGACCGCGCCGCCCTCGCCGACTTCCTCCGCCGCCGCCGCGAGGCGCTGCGCCCCGGCGACGTGGGGTTGCCGGAGGGCGCCCGCCGCCGGGCACCCGGCCTGCGGCGGGAGGAGGTCGCCGCGCTCGCCGCCATGCCACCGACTACTACACCCGGCTGGAGCAGCGGCGTGGCCCGCAACCGAGCCCGAACCTGCTCGCCGGGCTGGCCCGGGCGCTGCGGTTGACCGGCGACGAGCGTGACTACCTGTTCCGGGTGGCCGGGCACAGCCCGCCCGAGGCGGTCGGCACCGCCACCCACGTCGCGCCGGCGCTGCTGCGGGTGCTGGACCGGCTGGCGGACACGCCGGCGTTGATCCTGTCGAACCTGGGGGAGACGCTGGTGCAGAACCGGATGTCCGCCGCGCTGCTCGGTGACCGTTCCGGGCACACCGGGCTGGCCCGCAGCGAGGTCTACCGGTGGTTCACCCGGCCCGACGAGCGGTGGCGCTACCCGGCCGAGGACCACGACCGGCAGAGCCGCGCCCAGGTCGCCAACCTGCGCGCCGCGTACGGATCGATGGGCCCCCGGTCGCGCGCCGGCGAGCTGGTGCGGGCGTTGCGCGCGGCCAGCGCCGAGTTCGCCGAGCTGTGGGACCGGCACGAGGTGGCGCAGCGCTTCGCCGACCACAAGACGCTGATCCACCCGGAACTCGGCCCGATCGAGCTGGACTGCCAGGTGCTGTTCACCGAGGACCAGTCGCAGGCGTTGCTCGTGCTCACCGCGCCGCCGCGCAGCGAGGGCGCGGAGAAGCTGCGGCTGCTCGCCGTGCTCGGACACGAGCGCTTCCCCGCCTGACCGTCCCGCGCGTGAACCGGGCACAGGAACGGTCATTCACGCCGCCGGGAATCCCCGGCTTTGCTGTCAACCTCCCGTCACGCAGGGTGTTCTGCTGATCCCTTCCGGTCGATAGCGTCGATGCACTGCCGTCGACGAAGGGCCGACGATGAACGACAACGGACAAGCGCTCGACCGTCGGCGACTCCTCGCCGGCGCGGCGGCGGCCTCGGCGGTCACCCTGACCGGCCTGGCCGTCGCGACCACCACCGGCGCCGCGGCGGCGGCCCCGACCCGTACCGGATCACCGCTGGTCGCCCGCGACCGGGTCGGCGCCGCCGCGCTGCGCGCACCCGACGGCGCCGCCACGGCCGTCCGGATCCAGGCCGACTTCCACGCCCGGCTCACCGCCTGGCTGGCGTTCTGGTCGGCGAACTCGCCGCGCGCGTGGAGCACGCCGGCGCACCTGGTCGCCCGGATCGAGCCGGCCGGCGACGCGCTGGTGCTGCACGCGATCCGCTACCGCCGCGACGACGAGCTGTACGCCGGCTTCGCCGCCGCCCGCCGCGACGCCACGCACCTGGCCACGTTGGCCAGCCTGCACCACCACTTCCCGAGCGTGCGGTCCCGCCCGGACGGCACGGTCCGGGTCGGTGACGGGCCCGCCGGCTTCACCGGCACGCCCGAGCAGGTCGCGTTCGCGGTCGCCGCCTGCCGCGAACTGTGGGCGGAGCCGGCCGCCGCCGGGCGCTGGACCGCGCACGCCGGCCGGGCCCTCGCCCGCGCCGGACAGCCCGCCGACGCCGCCTCGCACGCCGGCTGGGCGGCCTTCACCCGGATCAGCCTGCGTCGCGGGCTGGGCACCGAATCGTACGAGTGACCGGAGGTAGCACATGGCCCGCAACGAGTTCCGCTTCGTGGTCGACGGAGTCGACCTGACCCCCGACCAGCAGACCCTGATCGCCGGCGAGATCCAGAAGGCCGGCCTGGCGGCCCTGCGTACCGCCGACGCCAAGCTCGCCAACCCGCTCACCCTCGGCCACGGAAACATCAAGCTGCGCCCCGAGTGGTACGGGCTCTGGGTGCTCGACGGCCAGCTCGCGCAGGACCTCGGCCAGAAGATCAACGACATCGGGTTCTGGATCCAGCGGTGACCGACGCCGCCCGATCCGCCGGCCCGCCGGAGCGGATGTGCCCGAGCACGCCGGCGTCCAACGCCACGGTGTTCCTCGGCATGATCACTCCGGCGGGCCGGGTGGCCTATGTGACGCCGGCCGTACCGGCCGAGGTGGGTCTCGCCACGGTCGACCGCTCCGGCGGGCCGGTCGAGTCGCAGGTCCGCCTCGCCGGTCCCTGCGTCACCTCGTCGTGCGGCTTCTGGACCGGCTCGCACTGCGGGCTGGGCGCCCGGATGGCCGCCTCGTACGCCGAGACCGCCCCGCCGGCCGAGGAGACGCTGCCGAAGTGCGCGATCCGGCGTACCTGCCGGTGGTTCGCCGAGCAGGGCCCGGCCGCCTGCCCGGCCTGCGCGCACGTCGTCACCGACGCCCGCTGAGCGGGGCCGGCGGCGCGAATATGGCGTTCCCGCCTGTCGGAGGTGTCGACTAGCGTCGGGAGGTCATGGAGCCGCGGTTCGGCGAGGGGATCATCGGTCGGGAGCACCCGGCCGGGTTGCTGCGTGCCGAGGTGACCCGCGTGGTCGACAGCCACGGCGGCTTGGTCCTGGTGACCGGCGAGCCGGGCATTGGCAAGACCACCCTGGTCTCGGCCGCCGCCGACGAGGCCCGCCGGCGCGGGGCGCTGGTGCTCGGCGCCGCCTGCTGGGACTCCGACACCGCCCCCGACTACTGGCCCTGGGTGCAGGTGCTGCGCCGGCTGGCCCGGGCCACCGGCGACCCCGCGCCCGCCCGCGAGGCGGCCGACGCCGGGCTGGCGGCCCTGCTCGGCGAGCACACCGCCGACGGCGCCCCGATCGGCGAGCGGGCCGTGGACGGCGCCCCGATCGGCGAGCACATCGCCGACGGCGCCCCGATCGGCGAGCGGGCCGTGGACGGCGCCCCGATCGGCGAGCGGGCCGTGGACGGTCCGCGAGCCGCCGCCAGCCGGGTCACGGAGGGCGGCCCGGCCGAGGACGGCGATCCGGTCGAGCCGGGCGACGACGGCGGGCGGGCCGAGTTCGACCGGCACGACGCGGTGACCAGCGCGCTGGTCGCGGTCGCCCAGCACCGGCCGGTCGTGGTGGTCCTCGACGACCTGCACTGGGCCGACCCGGCGTCGCTGCGGCTGCTCCAGTTCGCCACCCAGCACACCTGGTTCGAGCGGCTGCTGCTGATCGGCACCTACCGCGACGCCGAGGTCGAGGCCGGCGACCACCGGCTGGGGCCGCTGCTGCTGCCGCTGACCGCCAAGGCCACCACGGTGACGCTGACCGGCCTGGACCGCGACGAGGTGGCCGCCCTGATCAGCCGCACCACCGGCCGGGAGCCCGGCGCGGGCCTCGTCGACGAGGTGCACCGCCGCACCGGCGGCAACCCGTTCTTCGTCGAGCAGACCGCCCGGCTCTGGCACACCGACGGCCTGGCCGACACCATCGCCCCCGGCGTACGGGAGGCGGTGCGCCGCCGGCTCGACCAACTGCCCGCCCCGGTGGTGGAGGCGCTGACCGTGGCCGCCGTGCTGGGTCGCGAGTTCCACCGGCAGACGCTGGCCGCCTGCGTACCCGGTCCGGCCGCGCAGGTGGACCGGCTGCTCGACCGGGCCGCCGCCGCCCGGCTGGTGCTGGCCCGCGGCGGTGGCCGGTTCGCCTTCGTGCACGACCTGGTCCGCGAGACGCTCTACGACGGGCTGCCGGAGGACGACCGCCGCGCCCGGCACGCCGCCGTGGTGCGGGCCGTCGACCGCTCCGACACGCTCGCCGGCCGGCTCATCCCGGCCGAGCTGGCCCGGCACGCCTGGCTCGCCGGCGCCGACCTGGATCCGGTACGCGCCGGCGACCTGCTGGTGGCCGCCGCGCGCGACGCCGGCGGGCGGCTGGCGGTGGAGGAGTCGGTGCGGCACTTCCGGCGTGCGCTGAGCCGCACCGACGAGCCGGCCCGGCGGGTCCGGATCCTGATGGAGTTCGCCGGGCTGCTGCACCACGCCGGCACGCCTGGCGACGCCGAGGAGTTGCTCGTCCAGGCCGCCGCGCTCGCCCGCGAGCTGGCCGAGCCGGCCGTGCTGGCCCGGGTGGCGCTCACCGCCCGCAGCCAGCACTCGGCCACCCGCCGCCGCCTCGACGCCGACGCGCTGGTCCGCGAGGCGTACGCCCGGCTGATCGGCCCGGCCGACCCGGAGCGGTCGACGCGTGCCCTGGTCACCGACCTGATCACCGCCACCGAGACGCTGGCCCGGCACGGCCGCGACGACGAGGCGCTCACCTTCAGCCTGTGGGCCCGCCACGACACCACCTGGGGGCTGGGCACCGCGCAGGAGCGGGCCGTGGTCACCGCGGAGATCCGCGAGGTGGCCCGCCGCGGCGGTGACCGGGACACCGAGCTGTGGGCCACCTCGCTGCGGTGGGTGGCGCTGCTGGAGCTGGGCGATCCGGGCTACCGGCACGAGCTGGCCGCGTTCGTCGACGGCTGCCGGGCCGGCGACGTGGCCCGGCAGCGGATGGCGGCGTCCATCGACAGCGGCATCATCGACGCGCTCCGGGGCGACTTCGCCGCCGCCGAGGCGAACTTCGCCGAGATGGACCGCTACGGCGAGTGGGAGCACTCCGACCACGCCTTCATGGGGCACCACCTGCGCTGGTCCGTGCTGCTGCTGCGCGGTCGACTGACCGAGGCCGAAGCCCTGCTCGACCAGACCGGCGCGGCCCACCATCCGCACGTGGAGCTGCTGCGCGGGATCACCGCCGCCGAGCGCGGCGACACCGCGACGCTGCTGCGGCTCGTCGGTGGGATCGAGGCGGCCGGGACGACGTACCCCCGACCGGTGTCGACGCTGTGGCTGCGGCTGCGGGCCCAGGCGGCGGCCGCGGCCGGCGATCCCCGTCGTTGCGCCGAGGCGCGGGCGGCCCTGGCGCCGCACCGCGGGCGGTGGCTGGTCGCGCTGTTCGGCTGCGACATCGGTGGTCCGGTCGACCTCTGGCTGGCCGGGCTGGACGCCGCCGAGCGGAGGTGGGACGACGCAGTCGCCGGCTATGCCGCGGCCCGGGACGCCGCCGACCGGCTCGACGCCCGGCCCTGGTCGGTGCTCGCCCGGGCCGGGCTGGTGACCGCGCTGGTCGGGCGCGGCGGGCCGGGCGACGCGGCCGAGGCGGCCCGGCTGCGGGCCGGGGCGGAGGCCGAGGCGCGGGAGCTGGGCATGACGCACGTGGTGGCGCGGCTGAGTGCGGGCGGGGTGTCGCCCGCCTCCGGCGGGGACGCGCCCGGCACGGCGGTGGTCGACGTCTCCGCGCCGGCTCCGCCGGTCGGCGCCGTCGCTGCCGTCGGGGCGGCTGTTCCGGGCCGTGCCGGCGTGGACGGTGGCCCCGGCGTCAGCGGCTGGTCCGGCGTGGCGATCGGCGCGGGCGCGGCCGGTCGCGCCGCCGAGGGTCGGCCCGAGTTCTGCTTCGACGGGTCGGTGTGGCGGCTCGCCTGGGCGGGCACGGTGGTGCACCTGCCCGACGCGAAGGGCCTGCACGACCTGCGGCTGCTGCTGAGCCGACCCGGGGTCGACGTGCCCGCGGTGGAGCTGCTGGACCCGGCGGCCGGTGCGGAGCTGGTCGCCGCCCGACGGCTCGGCGCCGACCCGGTGCTCGACGACGAGGCGAAGACCCGCTACCGCCAGCACCTGCGGCGGCTCGACGACGAGATCGACCGGGCGGCGGTACGCGGAGACGAGCGGCGGCTGGCCGCCCTGGACGCCGAACGCGCCGCCCTGCTCGACCAGTTGCGGGCCGCCGCCGGGCTGGCCGGGCGCACCCGCCGCCTCGGCGACTCCGCCGAGCGGGCCCGCAAGGCGGTGACCGGCCGGATCCGGGACACGCTCCGGCGGATCGAGCAGCGGCACCCGGCGCTCGCCGCCCACCTGCGTGACTCGGTCACCACCGGCGGCACCTGCCGCTACCTCCCACCCACCCCGGTCCCCTGGCACCTCTGACCCACCCCGCGCGCCCCGCGCGCCCCGCCCGCCCGCCCCGCCCCGCCCCGCCCCGCCTCGCCCCGCCCCGCCCCGTCGATCTTGGACTTGTGGCACCTCCTGTACCGGTGCAATTCCGGCATTGTGGGCGCCACAAGTCCAAGATCGACGAAAGCGGGGCGAGAACGGGAGCGAAAGCGGGCGAGCGGGAGCGAGGGTCAGCGGCGGTTATAGCGGCGCATGGTCAGGGTGCCGAACACCACCACGAAGCCGGCGCTCCACAGCAGCAGCCACATCGTGTTGGTGGCGTCGGTGGAGCCGGCCATCGCGGCCCGCACCGAGGCGACCAGGTGGGTGACCGGGTTGACCTTCACGAACGCCTGCAACCAGCCGGGCATGGTGGCCGGCTCGACGAACACGTTGCTCAGGAACGTCAGCGGGAACAGCACCATCATGCTGACCCCCATCACCGACTTCTCGCTGCGCAGCACCAGGCCGAAGAACGTCCACACCCAGGAGAACGCGAACGAGAAGACCACCAGCAGCGCGATCCCGGCGACCACCCCGGCCAACCCGCCCTCGGGCCGGAAGCCGAGCGCCAGGCCCACGCCGAGGATGACCACCGCGGCCAGGATGTAGCGCAGCACGTCACCGAAGATCATCCCGACCAGCGCCGCCGGACGCCACACCGGCAGGGTACGGAACCTGTCGAAGACACCCTTCTCGATGTCGTTGTTCAACCCGACCCCGGTGTACATGGTGATCATCACGACGCTGGTGACCATGATGCCGGGCAGGAAGAACTGCAGGTACGCCCGCGGGCTGTCGGCGAGCGCGCCGCCGAACAGGTAGGTGAACATCAGCACCATGATGATCGGGAACGCGGTCACGTCGAACAGTTGCTCCGGCACGTGCTTGATCTTCAGCAGGGCACGCCAGCCGAACGTCAACGACGCGGACAGCGCGTTCGGCCGGGCCGGGCGCTCCCCGGGCGCGAGCACGGTGGCCAGCGCCTCGCTGGACGGCACGTAGACCGACGGCGCCCGCCCGGTCGTGGTGGTCGCGGTGTCGCTCATCGGGCCGCCTCCAGTTCGTCGTCCCGCTCGTCGGCCGCGACGGCCGGGCGGTCGGTCAGGGCCAGGAACACCTCGTCCAGGCTGGGCTGGCCGAGGGAGAAGTCGTCCACCACGATGCCGGCGCGGGCCAGTTCGCCGAGCGCGCGGGCGGCCTGCTCGCCGGCCTCCAGGGCGGTGCCGTCCTCGCCGACCCGGGCGGTCAGCGCCACCGGGTCCGCCGCGAGCTGCACCGGCACGTTCAACGCGGTCCGCAGCACCTCCTCGGCGCGCGGTCGCTGGCCGGCGTCGCGCAGTCGTACGTGGACGGTGCCGGACCCGACCGACGACTTCAGCTCGCCCGGGGTGCCCTCCGCGATCACCCGGCCGTGGTCGACCACCGCGATCCGCCCGGCGAGCTGATCGGCCTCGTCCAGGTACTGCGTGGTCAGCAGCACGGTGGTGCCGTGCGCCACCACCGCCCGGACGATCTCCCACACCTGGTTGCGGCTGCGCGGGTCCAGCCCGGTGGTGGGCTCGTCCAGGAACAGCAGGTCCGGGGTGTTCAGGATGCTCGCCGCGATGTCGATGCGCCGCCGCATCCCGCCGGAGTACTTCTTCACCTGCCGGCCGGCCGCCTCGGTCAGCCCGAACGCCGCCAGCAACGCCTCGGCCCGTGCCCGCGCCGCCGGGCGGCCCAGCCCGAGCAGGCGGCCCAGCAGGACCAGGTTCTCCGCCCCGGTCAGGTCCTCGTCCAGCGAGGCGTACTGGCCCGTCAGGCTCATTCGGGCGCGGACCGCGTCGGCCTCGGTCACCACGTCGTGGCCGAAGACCCGGGCCGTGCCGCCATCGGGACGCAGCAGCGTCGCCAGCACGCGGACGGCGGTGGTCTTGCCGGCGCCGTTGGGCCCGAGCATCCCGTACACGGTGCCGGCGGGGACCCGCAGGTCCAGTCCGTCGAGCGCCCGCGTGGAGCCGAACGACCGGACCAGGCCGTCGGCCTCGACGGCCAGGCCGGTGTTCCGGTTACTCATGATCGTTACCTCTCTGCAGTGGGTGGTTCTCAGCAGGCGTACGGCCGGGCCGCACGACCCTCGCGCAACGCCAGGCCCCACCAGCACAACTCGTCGAGGAGCACCCGGACGTCCTGCCCGAGCCGTTCCTCGTCGCGCCCGGTGGGCTCGCCGTCGAGCAGGTCGACGCCGACGGTGTCCCGCACGGTCATCGCGTGCAACGCGGTGAAGACCGTCCGGAGCTGGTCGACCGCGTGCAGGCCGACCGACCGGCAGCCGTACGAGACGAAGCCGACCGGCTTGGCCTGCCACTCGTCGTACGCGAAGTCGATCGCCTGTTTCAACGAGGCCGGGAAGCTGTGGTTGTACTCCGGGGTGACCACGACGAACGCCTCCGCGTCCGCCACCTGCCGGACGAACCGGAGCATCGCCGGCGTGGGCTCGGCGGGCAGCGCGGCCGGGAAGGCGTACCCGGCCAGGTCCAGCTCGTGCACGACCAGCCCGGCCCGGCGGCGGGCCTGGGCGGCGAACCAGCGACCGATCCGGTCGCCGACCCGCCCCTCGCGGGTGCTGCCGATGATCACGGCGAGCCGTAACGGCGTCATGCCACCCTCCCTCGCTGCCGGGCTCACCCGACAGGCGCCAGACGGCCCGCCAGAAGAGATCTGGCGGGCCGTCTGTCGGGGGGCTCTGGTCGAATCGGGGGCATGACCGAGGTACGCATCGTCCGGTGGAGCGCCGGCGACCTGGCCCTGCTGCGGGCGCTGAACAGTCCCGAGGTGCGGGCGCACACCGGCGGCCCGGAGACCGACGAGCAGGTCCGCGACCGGCACGAGCGTTACGTGCGCGGCCCGGGCCCTCGCAGCGGCACCATGTTCGCGGTGCTCACGCCGGACGGCACGAGGGTGGGCAGCGTCGGTTTCTGGCCGCGCGACTGGCGCGGCGAGCCGGTCTACGAGATGGGCTGGGCGGTGCTCCCCGCGCACCAGGGTCGGGGGCTGGCGACGGCGGCGGTGCGCGCGGTGGTCGCGGCCGCCTCGGCGGTGGGCGACCGGCGCCACGCGCACGCCTACCCGTCGGTGGACAACCCGGCGTCCAACGCGGTCTGCCGCAAGGCCGGCTTCACGCTGCTCGGCGAGACGGAGTTCGAATACCCGCCGGGCCACCTGATGCGTTCGAACGACTGGCGGACCGACCTGACCCGCTGACCGGTCAGTGCGCCGCGTCCAGCCGGGCCCGCTGCGCCGCGGTCAGCTCCAGGTCCACCGCGGCCAGGGCCTCCTCCACCTGCGCCACCGAGGAAAAGCCGACAAGCGGGACCGCCGGCACGTCGCCGCCCATCAGCCAGGCCAGCACCACCTGGTTGACCGTGGCGCCGGTCTCGGCGGCCACCGCCCGCAGCGCCGCCAACCGGGCCGGGGTGCCCGGCAGGGCGTACGCCTCGTCGAGTCGTTCCGGCTTCGCGTACGCGCCCTTCAACAGCGGTGAGTACGCAACCAGGGTGAGCTGCGGCTCGGCCCGCAGATAGCTGACCAGGTCGGGGCCGGCCCAGCCGACGTCGCCGTCCGGGTCCAGCTCGCCGGGCAGGTCCACCCGAGGGGGCAGGTAGCTGCGGTGATATTGCAGCACCTCGTACCCGGGCAGGCCGGCCGCCGCCGCGATCGCCCGGGCCCGCTCGACCCGCCAGGCGCGGTGGTTGCTCGCGCCGAGCAGCCCGACCGTGCCCTCGGCGACCAGCTCGGCGAAGCCCTCGACGGTCTCCCGCAGCGCAACGGTCCGGTCCTCGATGTGCGCGTAGAGCAGGTCGATCCGGTCGACGCCGAGCCGTTCCCGGCTGCGCTCGGCGGACTCGCGGATCACCTTCGCCGACAGGCCCTCCGGGTTGTCCAGGTAGCTGGTGCCGGGCGCGAGCGGGCGGGCGCCGAGCTTGGTGGCGAACACGATCTCGTCGCCGACCCCGCGACTGCGCCGCCAGCGGCCGAGCAGCTCCTCGCTCTCCCCGCCCTGCCCGCCGTTCTGCCAGAACGCGTAGTTGTCCGAGGTGTCGACGAACGTGCCGCCGGCCTCCACGTAGCGGTCGAGGATGGCGTACGAGGTGGCCTCGTCGGTGGCGGTGCCGAACAGCATCGCGCCGAGGCTGAGCACGCTGACCTCGCGGCGGGTGGCCGGGTCGGTGCCGATGGTGCGGTAGCGCATGGAGTTCCTCCCCGTCGGAGCGTTCCCGCCACCCTGCCCCTTCGAGTGTGCGCGAAGTCAACGGCGGAGGGGGCCCCGGTGCCCCGGGACCCCCTCCGGCGCGCGCCGGCTCAGCTCGGGATGTAGTCGAACGTGTCCGGGTTCGGGCCCTGCCGACCGTTCTCGCCCTTGTCCAGCGCGGTGATCCGCTCCATCGCGGCGTCGTCGAGCGTGAAGTCGAAGATGCCGAAGTTCTCCTCGATCCGCTTCGGGGTGGTCGACTTCGGGAAGACGATGTCGCCGCGCTGCACGTGCCAGCGCAGCACCACCTGGGCCGGGGTCCGCCCGACCTGCTCGGCGAGGTCGACCACGGTCGGATCGTCCAGCACCTTGCCCTGGGCGATCGGCGACCACGCCTCGGTGAGGATGTTGTGCGACCGGTCGTACGCGCGGACCTCCTCGTTGCCGAAGTAGGGGTGCGCCTCGATCTGGTTGACCGCCGGCACCACGTCCGCCTCGGCGGCCAGCCGCTCCAGGTACGCCACTTGGAAGTTGGACACGCCGATCGACTTCACCTTGCCGTCGCGGCGGAGTTCCTCCAGCACCTTCCAGGTGGAGACGAAGTCGCCGTCGTAGAGCGTGGGCAGCGGCCAGTGGATCAGGAACAGGTCGAGGTAGTCGAACTTCAGCTCCCGCAGCGACTGCTCGAACGCCTTGCGGGCGTCGTCCGGGCGGTGGAAGCCGTTGTTCAGCTTGCTGGTGACGAAGATGTCGCCCCGGTCCAGCCCGGAGGTGCGGACGGCCTGGCCCACCTCCGCCTCGTTGCCGTACATCTGGGCGGTGTCGATGTGCCGGTAGCCGGTCTCCAGTGCCGCGCCGACCGCCTGCGCGGTGTCCCTCGGTTCGATCTGGAACACCCCGAAGCCGAGCTGCGGGATGGAGTTGCCGTCGTTGAGCGAGATGTCCGGAACGCGGTTGGCGGCCATGTCGTGTCTCATCTCCGATCGTTCGGGGGGCGCCCGGAAGCGCTTCCACGCGGCGGCTCCCGGGCCGTGCCACCAGGTGTTCCTACCCGCTCGACGGGCATCCTCACGTCTGGGACAAGGTCAGCCCCAGATCGCCCGCGCCCACTCCGGGTGGTCCACGAACGGGTTGCGGTTGCCCTGCCAGCGCTCGTAGATGCGCTGGTTGCGGCGCTGCTCGAAGGCGTCCGGCGGGTCCTGCTCGTGCCAGGCCAGCAGCTTCGTGAGCCGCCCGAGCCGGGGTGCGCCGCCGTTGGCCACCGAGTCGTTCGGCTCCAGGTCCGGCCAGCCGTCGTCGCCCTCGTACCGGATCGCCATGTAGAGGATCATCCGGGCGACGTCGCCCTTCACCGCGTCGCGCGGCTCGAACGAGTCGGCGTCGGTGTAGCAGCCGGGAGCCTGGGCGACCGCGCTGCCGCCGGTGTCGAAGTCCTTGTTGCCGCGTGCCGAGTTGACCGAGACGTCCTCCGGCCGCAGGTGGTGCACGTCGGTGCCGGGTCCGGTGGCGGTGCCGAAGTCGCCGTGCGACTTGGCCCAGACGTGTTCCCGGTTCCAGTCGTCGACGCCGCCGCCGTTGGTGGTCTTGCTCTGCGAGCGCCCGCTGTAGAGCAGGACGACGTTGGCCGGGTTAGCCGGGTCCTGGTCGGTGTCCTTGAGCGCCTCCCACACCTGGTCGTAGCTGAGCTTGGTCTGCACCTTGATGATGGTGTGCAGGGCGCTGCGCAGCGCGGGACCGGTCTTGCCGGTCGCGGCGGCGTAGTAAGCGCTCGGCGAGGTGGTGCCGCTCGGCGTCGGGCTCGGACTCGGGCTCGGCGTGGTGCCGCCGCCGAGGCTCATCGCGGTCGGGTCCTTCAGGCCGCCGTGGCTGAAGTAGGCGGTCAGGGTGCCGGTGGCGGTGACCTGCCGGCCGCGCAGGGACGGGTTGGACAGCAGTCCGAAACCGCTCCGCCAGGCGGCGGTGACCTGCACGTACAGCATCCGGGCGGTGCTGGTCTCGCCGGCCTGGTCGGCGATCGCGATCGCGGTGTCCGCGGTGTAGCCGGACGTGAGCACCGTGTTCGTGGCGGTGGGTTGGCCGATGATCCAGCCGGTGACGGTGGCCGTGCGGCCGTCCTGTGCGGCCAGCGCCTGCGTCACAGTCAGGGTGGCCGCCGCCGACGCCGCGTTGGTCACCACCAGCGGGGTGGCGACGGTGACGGTCAGCACGACCGCCGCGATCAGCCGCCCGGGTCGCGAGCGGGTGACGCTCCTCATATTCATGAACGGCGATGCTAGTCGGTGCCGGGTGAACTCCGGGAGATCACGGCGACAACTTTCCGCCCCGACCGGCCTCGAACAGCACCGGCCAGGGGCGCTCCGCCGGGGTGCGGAGCGCCGGCCCGGCCGGCGTCTCCGGCGCGGCCAGCATCTCGGCGGCGAGCCGGCCGAACATCGGCGCCGCCGGGTGCGCCGCCCGGCTCGGCCAGGCCGCGGAGATCCGCCGCACCAGTGGCGCGCCGGCGAGCGGCCGCCAGGCGATGCGCGGCTCCCGACGGGCCAGCGTGGCCGGTTCGACGGCCACCGCCCCGCCGGCGAGGAGCAGGCCGAACAGGAACTCCGGGTTGCGCGCCGGACGGACCCGGCGCGGCACGAAGCCGTGCTGCCGGCAGACGGTCAGCAGGTGTTCGTGCCAGCCGGGCGCGGTGGCCGGCGGCGCGGTGACCAGATCCAGCCCGGCCAGGTCGGCCAGCGCCACCTCGCGGGCCCGGGCCAGCGGCGAGACCCGGGGCAGCAACGCGCCGACCGCCACGTCCACCGGCTCGCCGAACCGCAGCCCGGCCTCCTCGACCGGGTGGTGCAGCAGGCCGACGTCCAGCCGGCCCTCCGCCAGCATCCGCCGCTGCTCGGCGCTGGTCAGCTCGTGCAGATCCAGGTCGAGCCCGGGCGCGCGGGCGGCCAGGCCGTCGAGCAACGCGCGCAGCGTCACGGCCGGCGTCTCCGGGGGTACGCCGGCGCGCAGCACGCCGAGCGCACCCCGGCGTACCCGGTCGGCGAGGTGGCGCAGGCGGCGTTCCCCGGCGAGCAGGTCGTCGGCCTCGTCCAGCAGCAACTGGCCGGCGGTGGTGAGGCGGACCCGCCGTTGCGACCGGTCGAACAGGGTGGTGTCCAACTCCTGCTCCAGCCGCCGGATCGACTGGCTCAGTGGTGGCTGCGCCATGCCCAGCGTCTCGGCGGCGTGGCCGAAGTGCAGCTCGCGGGCGACCACCACGAAGTGCCGCAGGTGTCGCAGCAGGTCCACCCGCGCACCCTAACCCGCGCGCTGGCTACCGTGTCGGCGTGGATGCGGCGGAGCGGGTGGGGAGATCTTCGGGCGGGCCGGGCTGAGCGGTTGCCTGCACGTGGCCGACGTGGCCGACCCGGCGCGCCAGGTGGCGCTGCGGGCCGACGAGCGGATCGTCATCGCGTCCGTCTTCAAGATCCTGCTGGTGCTGGAGTTCGCCCGGCAGGTCGCCGCCGGGCAGCTCGACCCGACCGAGCGGGTGCTGGTCGGCCCCGCCGACCGGCTCGGCGGCTGGGGTGTGGCCGGCTGCGCCGACGACGTCGAGATGTCGCTGCGCGACCTCGCCTACTTCGCCATGTCGGTCAGTGACAACACGGCCGCCGACCTGCTGCTGCGCCGGGTCGGCCCGGACGTGCCGTCGATGCTTGCGGCGGAGCTGGGGCTGCCGCGTACCCGGATCGTCGGCGGCCCCCGGCACCTGGTCGAGACGATGCTGGCCGACGTCGGCGCGCGGACCGAGGCGGACTTCGCGCAGATATTCCCCACCCTGCCGCCGGAGCGGGTCCGGGCCATGCGGGTCTTCGACCCGGAGCACACCTCCTCCAGCACCGCCCGGGAGCTGACCCGGTTGCTGTGCCTGGTGTGGCGCGACGAGGCCGGCCCGGCGGAGGCCTGCGCGACGGTCCGTGAGCTGATGGCCCGGCAGCTCTTCTGGACCCGGCTCGCGGCCGGCTTTCCGCCCGGCGTCCGGGTCGCCGGCAAGACGGGCACCCTGCCCGGCCTGCACCTGGAGGCCGGTGTCGCGGAGTATCCCGACGGCGGCCGGTACGCCGTCGCGGTCCTGGCGCGCACCGACCGGCTCGACACCCGCCGGATCGACGTGGACCTGGCGATCGGCGAGGCCGCCCGGGCGGCGGTCGAATCGCTGCGCTGACAGTGAGGATGTAGGAGCGGTCACCCGGCTGTCTGACCCTTGCGCTGACCGACGGTTGCTGTCCTTCGCTGGATCTGTCGACTGTCCGGGTGACCGCTCCTGCACGTCACTGGCTGGGCGTTCGTGACTTCATAGGAGCCTGTGCGAGAGGCCCCGTCACTGTCTTGTCCGCCTGCCCGGCGGGTGCGTGCCGACCCTGTTCGGTGCGAGCGAGAGGGACGACGAGTTCAGCATGGCAGCCAAGAAGCGCCCGGTCACGGGTGGGATAGACACCCACGGCAAGACTCATCACGCCGCTGTCGTCGATCAGGCCGGCCGCGTACTGGGAGATCAGCAGTTCACCGCGACGCCGGCCGGCTATCGGGTGCTGCTGGCCTGGCTGCGGTCGTTCGGCCGGCTGATCAAGGTGGGAGTGGAAGGCACCGGCACCTACGGCGCAGGACTGGCCCGATATCTGGCCGGCGAAGGTGTTTGCCTGGTCGAGGTCGACCGGCCCGATCGCAAGACCCGCCGCAGCAAAGGTAAGTCCGACCCGATCGACGCGGTCGCCGCCGCCCGCGCGGCCCTGTCCGGGCAGGCCGCCGGCACACCCAAGACCCGCACTGGACCGGTCGAGGCCATCCGAGCGCTGCGCGTGGCCCGCCGGGGCGCGGTCAAGGCCCGCACCGCTGCCCTCAACCAGCTCCACGGCCTGATCACGTCAGCGCCCGATGCCGTGCGCAGCAGCCTGGCAGGGCTGCCCAGACCCGCGCTGATCACCACCTGCGCGAGCCTGACGATCGACGACACCGCCCTGACCGACCCTGTCCACGCGACCAGAGCCGCGCTACGCGCGGTCGCCACCCGAGTGCAGGCCCTCGACACCGAGATTGCCCTGGCCGACCGGCGGCTGCGCCCGGCAGTGGCAAAGACTGCCCCACGCCTGAGCGCGCTCTACGGCGTCGGACCTGAGGTCGCAGGGCAACTCCTAGCCACCGCCGGCGACAACCCCGACCGGCTGCGCTCCGAAGCCGCCCTCGCTCACCTGTGCGGCGCCGCGCCGATTCCCGCCAGCTCGGGACGCACCGACCGCCACCGCCTCAACCGCGGCGGCGACCGAGCAGCCAACAACGCTCTCTACACGATCGCGTTAACCCGCATGCGTTACGACCCGCGCACCCGTGACTACGTGCAACGACGCACCAAACAAGGTCTCGCCAAGATCGAAATCATGCGCTGCCTCAAGCGCTACATCGTCCGCGAAGTCCACGCCGCACTAATGGCCGACTTCGCCGCACTCAACACAGCTTGACTTCCATAGGAGCATCCTGCGGTCATATCGGTTCGGATATCGAACCTGCCATCTTTCGATCTTGGACAGGGTCGCCGGGCCGGTGGTGGAGTGGGCCCGCAGACGCACCGATCCCGAACGGGGAGGACGACCCATGCCCGAGAACCGCCCGACCGGCTACGACCGCCGCCGACTCCTGCGCGACACCGCCGTCGGCGCCGCCGCCGTCACCACCGCCGGGCTCGTCGCCGGCGCCCCGGCCCGGGCCGCCACCACCACGGCCGCCCCGGCCGCCCGGTCCGCCGGCCGACCCCGCCCCGGCGCGGTGAGCTTCCGCTGGTGGGGGACGGCCGGCTGGCGGATCGACATCGGCAACCGGACCGTGCTGGTCGACCCGTACCTGAGCCGCTACGACACCGGTCTGTTCCGCAACGCGTTTCGCCCGGACACCAAGCTGACCGTGGCCGCCGACGTGGTCGACCGGTTCGCCGACCGGGCCGAGAACATCCTGGTCACCCACACCCACTGGGACCACTTCAACGACGTGCCGCACATCGCCGCTCGGACCGGCGCGCGGGTCCTCGGCACGCTCACCGCCTACCACCTCGGGCTGGCGTACGGGCTGCCGACCGGGCAGCTCGCCCCGGTCAAGGGCGGCGAGGTGCTCGACTTCGACGGCTACACGGTCGAGGTGGTCGGCTCGCTGCACAGCCGCAACCCGTCCTGGTCGATGGCCTTCCCCGGGGTGCGGGTCAGCAAGCCGCCGCAGCCGGCGACGATCGCGGACCTGCCCGAGGGGGACACCCTCGCCTACCAGATCCGGGTCGACGGCGGGCCGGCGGTGTTCTTCATGGGCGCCAGCGACCTCGACGAGCGCCGGCTGACCGGGCTCGCGCCGGACGTCGCGATGGTCGCCTCCGCGGCCACCACGTCCGTCGCCGACTACGTGCCAAGGCTGATGGCCGCGCTGGAGTATCCGAAGATCGTGGTGCCGGTGCACTGGGACAACTTCGAGACCGAGCTGGTCAACCCGCCGACCGTCGCCGAGACCGACCGCGCCCGCCTGGACGCCCTGATCGCCGAGGTGCGCCGGGTGTCACCGCGCAGCCGGGTGCTGGTGCCCGAATACCACACCGCGTACCGCTTCTGACCCCGTCGGTCAGCCGGCGGTCAGGTCGCGCAGCGCCAGCACCGACTTCCAGTTGCGCACCGTCGCCACCACCCCCAACGTCTTCTCCAGGTACGCGGTGGTGAACTTCGTCCGACCGTAGTTGCCGGCCGGGTAGTGCAGGTGCAGCTCCCGGCCGGCCACGGCGTACTCCATCTCCTCGCCGGACGGCACGGCCAGCTCGCGGACCCGCGCCGCCGTGGGCGCGGCGGACAGGAACGCCACCAGCACCCGGGTCGGATCGTCCTGGCGACCGGCGTACGGGCCGGCGTCGACCACCGCGGCCAGCTCGCCCGCGTCCCGGACCAGGACCGGCACGCGCAGGCCCAGCTCGTCGGCGAGGCGCTTCGCGATGCCCTCGGCCAGCACCTCGTCGCGGGTGGGTGGGCTGCTGAACACCACGTTGCCGCTCTGCAGGTAGGTCTTCACGTCGTCGTGCCCGAGGTCGGTCACGATGCGGCGCAGGTCCGCCATCGCCAGCCGGGTGGTGCCGACGTTGACGCCTCGCAGCAGGGCGGCGTACCGGGTCATGGCCGCCAGCCTAGGTCAGGCGGACGCCAGCCGGGCGTAGACGTCGCCGGAGCGGCCGGCCGGCCGGTACGTCTCCAGCAGCCGCACCAGCCCCGCCGCGTCCAGCCACTCGTCGGCGGCGAACCGCATGGTCTCCACCGGCGAGTAGTTGTAGCGGTAGCCGCCCGCCCCCGCGCCCAGCCGTTCCACCAGGTCGAGCGCGGCGAGCGCCGCGTCGTGCGCCGGTGGGAGGTATTCGAAGGAGAGCGCGCGCACCGGCCGGCTCAGCCCGGCCAGCACGTCGACCTCGAAGCCCTCGACGTCGACCTTGCAGAACGCCGGTACGCCGTGCCGGGCGACCAGGTCGTCAAGCGTCACCACCGGCACCTCGACCGAACGGTCCCACCGCACCCCGGCGAAGCTCGGGTCGGCGGTGACCGAGTCGATCCAGGACGACGACATGGTGGACACCGTCGGCGTCGCCGAGGACAACTCCAACCGTGCCTGCCCGGCCCGGGCGCCGACCGCGGTGGGCTCGATCGTCACGCCGTCGTCGCGCCCGAAGGCCAGCCGCAGCACCCGCAGGCAGTCCGGCTGCGGCTCGACCGCGACCACCCGCGCGCCCAGCCGCCGCCAGGTGCGGACCCGGCCGCCGACGTGGGCGCCGATGTCGAAGCCGAGGTCGCCGGGGGAGAGGAACTGGCCGTACAGCTCCCGGGCGCGCCGGTGCTTGGCCGGCTGACCGTGGTAGATGGCCAGGGACCGGGTGATCCCCCAGGCCCGTGCGAGCATCGTCACGACGTTCCTAACTGTGAGTCCTGGACTGCGGTCCGAAGGCCCGCAGGAACCGGTCGCGGAACGACTCCATCGGCCACACCGCGGCGTCCGGGTCGGGGTTGAGGCCGTCCTGCCAGCCCCAGCCGGAGATCTGGTCGAGCACGGCCGGGTCCTTGGCCACGACCGTGATCGGCACGTCCCTGCCGGCACCCTCGCCGGTGATCGCCCGGGCCGGCTGGTGGTCGCCGAGGAAGACCAGCACGAGGTTCTCGTCACCGTAGCGCTGGACGTAGGAGACGAGCGTCCGCAGCGAGTAGACGATCGACTTCCGGTAGGCCCTCCGGGTGCCCTCGTCCGCCCGGTCCGCCCGGTTGGTGCCGGTGAAGACCGACCCGTCGCCGAGGTCGTCCCAGTCGACCAGGCTCGGCACCGGCGACCAGGGGATGTGGCTGGACAGCAGCGGGATCTCGGCCATCACCGGGGCGTGCCCGGGCTTGCGCTCCGCGCGCTGGAACGCCTCCAGGGTGAACTGGTCCGGCGGCGAGGAGAAGCTGAACGTCGGCCCCCGGTAGCCGAGGTCCTCGGCGCCGTAGACCCGGTCGGGGGCGAAGAAGTCCGCCTCCGGCCAGGCCCGGGTGAGCGCCGGCATGACCAGCGAGGTGCGCCACCCGGCGCGCCTGAACGCGCCGTTGAGGGTCAGCCGGTCGCTGCGCACCAGGTTGGTGTAGCGCAACTGGTTGTCCGCCCGGATGCCGCTCATCAGCGTGGCGTGCGCCAGCCAACTGCCCCCGCCGGTGGTGGACGAGGTGAGGAACGCGCTGCGGCTGCCGTAGCCGGCCGCGGTCAACTGCCGCGTCCCCTCGTCCAGCGCGGCGTCCACCTCGCCGGCCAGCTCCGGATCCTCCACCGCCACCCGGCCGTAGCTCTCCACGAACGCGACCAGGACGTCCTTGCCGCGCAGCCCGGTCAGCAACTGGTCGCCGGGGGTGTCGGCGAACGGGTCGCCGGCGAGCTGGTCGTCGAGCCGCTCCTGGTCGTGCAGGCCCGCGTTGACCTGCCGGCTGCGGTCCCAGACGCCGGCCGCCACGGTGTCGGCGGCCACCGGCAGGCCGGGCACGATCTGCGCGCCGAGCACGGCGCAGGCGACCCAGGCGGCGGCGAACGCGGCGGTGGTGCGGGCGCCGACCAGCCGGTGGTCGCCCAGCAGCCGGGCCAGCCGCCGCGTCGACAACGTCACCAGCACCGGTACGGCGACGACCGCGACCACGGCCAGCGTCACGGCGCCCACCTGGGCGGGCCGCCCGTAGGACTCGGACAGGAACTCCGCGCCGGCGCCGAGGAAGGCCCAGTCCGCGATCAGGTCGAAGGGCCGGTCGAGGACCGTGGAGAAGCCGAGGTCGGCGAGCTTCAGGACGAGGACCACGCCGAGCAGCGCGCCGAGCACCGTGGCCACGATCCGGCGCGGCCTCGGCGGCAGCACCAGGAGCAGGGCGACCGCGATCAGCCCCTCCACCGGGATCCGCAGGAACGCGGCCGGGGTGAGGTCGTTGACGTCGGCCGGCGCGACCAGGGCGACCAGCACGAGCGCGGCGGCCAGCACGGTGGCGATCGCGCCGAGCACCCGGCGTCGGGTCGGGTGGTCGGTCACGGGCGCCGGCCGCCGACCTCGGCGCGGCCGACCAGCACCGGCGCGCCGGCCTTCCAGCCGTTGCGGCGGGCCGCCGGCGCGGGCGCACGGCCCGCCGGCCGGGCGACTTCGGGGCGGACCGTCGCCGGCGTGACGGCGACCGGCGGCGCGGCGACCGGCGGCGTGACGGCGGCCGGCGGCGCGGCGACCGCCGGCGTGACGGCGGCCGGTACGGCGACCGCCGGGCGGTCGGCGCCGGCGCGGTGCCGCCACAACCAGAGCACGTCACGGCCGAACGACTCGACCAGCAGGGCGAGCGCGCCCACCAGCACCACCACGGCGAACGCGACGGGCAGCACGTCGGCCGCCACCGCCGCCAGCGCGATGCCCTGCACGGCGGCGACCGTCTTGCGCCAGTAGCGCGGCGGCAGCGAGCCGTTCAGCCAGGGCAGCACCCAGCCGGCCGCGACGAAGAGGTACCGCATCGCGCCGATCACCAGCACCCAGGGACCCACCTGGCCGCTCACGTACACGCAGAGCACCAGGACCAGGAAGGAGTCGACCTCCATGTCGAATCGGGCCCCGAGCGCGCTGACCGTGCCGGTGCGCCGGGCCACCTGCCCGTCGACCCAGTCCAGGGAGAGCGCGACCGCGGTGAGCACGACCAGCACCGGGACCGCGACCGGGCGGCTGAACGAGTCCGCGACCAGCGCGGTCACGCCACCGGCCAGGGTGGCCCGGCCCAGCGTCACCCAGTCGGCCGGCCCGAGCCGCTCCGCGCCCGAACGGCGCAGGCCGCGCCCGAGCACGGCGAGCGTCACCACCCCGTAGACGAGGCCGGCCAGCCAGCCGGCCAGACCCAGGCCGACCGTGCCGGCGAGACCCGCCAGCACCCCGACCTGAAGGATCGTCCCCGCGAATGGATCAGTCCGAACCGCTGTCACTGTGCCTCCGAATTGCGCGCCACGACCCACCGGTCTGTACGCAGTACATGCCCGAACGGTTCGCTCTGATGCGGAAAACTCACGATCACGAGTGGCTTCGCACCGAAGGCCCGCACCGGATGCGCCCGTCGTGATTCATTCGATGCCGTGTCCCGACCCGCTGACCGCGCCCGCAAGGTGCTGGCCGTCGCCGAACTGCTCGACCTCGCCGGAGCGCCGGACGAGGCGCGCGACCTGCTCGCCGCCGAGGTCGCCGCGGACCGCACCGGCGCGGCCGACCGCGCCCGCCTGCTCGGGCGGCTCGGCGCGGGGCACGGCCACGACCGGCCGTCGACCGCGTTGGCGCAGGTGCGGCAGGCCCGCGCCGGCGCCGAGCCGGAGGACCGGGGCTGGCTGCTCGCCACCGAGGCGTCGGTCGCCGCCCGGGTCGGGCACCCGGACACCGACGGCCTGCTGCGGTCCGCCGGCCGGGCCCGGGCGGCACACCCGACGCCGGGGGCCGCCGTGCGGCTCGCGCTGGCCCGCGCCGCGCGTGCGTTCTCCGCCGGGGCGGTGCCCACCGCCCGGGACCTGCTCGCCGCCGTCGACCCCGACCACCCGGCGGTACGCGGCGAGGCGGTGGCGGTCCGCACCGACCGGATCGAGGCGCAACTCGCGCTCGGCGGGTACGACGACGCGGCGGTCGCGCTGGACGCCGCGTACGCCGACCTGCCGGCCGGGGCCGGGCCGGCGTTGACCGCGCTGTCCTGCCGGCGGCTGCTCTCGGTCGGCGCGCTGCCCGAGGCGGACGCCCGGGCCACGCTGGCGCTGGACGAGCCGGCCGGCGCACTCGGTGCCGAGGCGCGCTCCGCCCTGGTGGCGGCCCGCGTCGAGGTGGCGTACCGACGTGGCCGGCCGGACCGGGCGCGGACGCTGCTGGCCGCCGCCGGGCCCGAGCCGGACTGGCCCGACCGGGTGCCGCACGCGGCGCTGGGCTGTGCCGCGGCCGGCGACCCGGAACCGGCGCGGCACCGGGACCGGCTGCGCGCCGTCGCCGACGACCTCACCCGCACGGTCCGGCCGGTGCTGCTGGTCGCCCAGTACGGTCCCCGGCTGGTCCGCGCGTTGCTGCTGCTCGGCGACGCACGGCGGGCCACCGCGGTCGCCGGTCGCCTCGCCGAGGTGGCCGCCCGCACCCGCGTACCCCTCTGGGCCGGGCTGGCCGGGCACGCCGATGGCCTGGTCCGGCGCGACCCGGCGGCGCTGCGGGCGGCGGTGGGCTCGCTGCGCGGCACGGCCGCCCGACCGGCGCTCGCCGACGCCCTGCTCGACCTGGCCCGCTCGCCGCGGGTGCGGCTGCCCGAGGCCCGGACCGCCGCGCGGGAGGCGGCGGCGCTGCACGGGCGGGCCGGCGCGACAGGCGACCAGGAGAGCGCGCAGTCGTGGGACGCGCGGCTCGACGCGACCCGCCGCCGCCCGGCGCCCCGGCCGCCGGGGCACGGCCTGGCCGCGCTGACCGCCCGCGAGGCGGGCGTCGCCGAGCTGCTCGCCGCCGGGGCGACCAAGCAGCAGGTGGCCGGCCGGCTGCACCTGTCGTTCCACACCGTCGACACGCACGTGCGCGCGGTCTACGCCAAGCTCGGCGTGCGCAGCCGGCTGCAACTGGCCCGGCTCTGGGACGCCCGCCCGGTCAGCGCACCACCGGCCGCTTCTCCCTCGGCAACGCCTCGATCATCTCGCGGGGCAGGTTGAGCGTGGCGGCGCTGATCTCCGGCGGCAGGTTCGCCATCCACTGGGCCAGCGAGATGTCGGCGAACCGGGGCTTGCGGAACATCTCCAGGAACACCAGCGGCTCGTCGCCGAGGTTCTCGATGTAGTGCCCGTAGGCGAACGGCACGTAGCCGACGTCGCCGGCCCGGAAGTCGAACGTGCGGGCCACTCCGCCGCTGGCGAAGACGCCCATCCGGCCGTGCCCGGAGAGCCAGTACTGCCACTCGTCGTCGGTCGGGTGCCAGTGCAGCTCCCGCAGCCCGCCCGGCTCGATCTCCACCAGCGCCGCGCAGATCGCGGTGGACGCGGCGAAGTTGGCCGCGTCGGCGATCCGGACCGTGCCGCCGGGAAAGCGCTCCGGGGCCTGGGCGAGCAGGCGGTGCTTGAACGAGCGCGGCACGTCGCCGGTCGGGCTGACCACCCGGTCCCGGTCCAGCGGCGGTGGCACCTCGCCGGCGAAGATGTATTTCTCCCGCTCCGGCAGCGTCGCCATCTGCGCCTCGGTCCAGCCGAAGTTCTTGGCCAGCACGCTTCGCGGCGTGTGCGCGAAGAAGTCGCTGATCAGGAACGTGCTGTTCTCCGAGAACGAGCCGTCGTCGAAGACCAGCAGGAACTCCACGCCCTCGTCGAGGGCCTGGATGTGGTGCGGGATGCCGTGCGGGAAGAACCACAGGTCGCCCTGGCGCACGTCGTCGAGGAAGTTGCGGCCCTCCTGGTCGACCGCGCCGATCCGGCAGCTCCCGGAGATCACGTACGCCCACTCGGCCTGCTTGTGCCAGTGCAGCTCCCGGTAGGCGCCGGGTTCCAGGGACATGTCCACGCCGGCCAGCTCGGTGGCGATCGGCAGCTCCCGCCGGGTGATCTCGCGGGTCCAGCCGCCGCGCTCCACCCGCGTGTGCGCGTCGGAGAAGGAGAACTTCAGGTTGGGCACGGTGCCGGCGTCGGTGGCCGGCGGGGCGAGCAGGTCCGGGTTCTCCCGGTCCCGGGTCACGTCGCGCGGCCCGACGTCACGCCCGCCGGCCGCGCCGCGTACCGGCTGCGGGAAGTCGTTCGAGGTCATGTGCCAAGCGTCGGCCGGGTGGCCGGCGGGCACATCACGCGTTCGCGGGACCGGTGTTCCGGTCGGGTCAGGCGGCGCGGCGCGGTGGCAGGCCCAGCGCGGCGCGTACCTTCGCCGCCTGCCGGACGCCGTCGTGCGCGGCGGCGGCCCGGATCTCCCGGCGCAGCTCGGCGGCGCCGTCCGCCCCGGCGGCGAGCTTCCAGTGCCGCAGCGCCACCTCGTGCTCGGCGAGCAGCGCCGCGATCGGCGCCTGCACGGCGGCCGGCCAGCGGACGGCGCGCAACTCCTCGGCGCAGGCCGCGTCGGCGGCGGCGACCGCGGCGGCCCGCTCCCGCACCGACCGCCAGGGCCGGCCCGCCTTCTCGGCCTCCGCCAGCTCGTCCCGGGCGATGTCGTACGCCGCCACCACGGACAGGTAGCGCCCCTTCGCCTCCTTGACCGTCAGCGGCGCCACCGTGCTCGGCGTGGGGCTCGCCGGCGGCGGGAGGGCGACCTGTTCGGTCTCACCGCCGCAACCGGCGAGCAGCAGGACCAGGACCAGGGCCGGGGGTGCGAGCCGAGGACGCAACGGGAACTCCCATCGGGCGGCGGGGGCCCCGAGTCTAGGACGGCCCCCGCCGATCGTGCCGGCCCTGGGTCACCGGTCCACCAGCCGCCAGTACTGCCGCTTCCCCTCGTCGCGCACCACGACGCCGAGCCGGGCCAGCTCCCCGTGCAGCTCCCTGACCTCGGCGTCGCGGCTGTCCTTCAGCGCCCGCTCCCGGGCCCGCAGCAGCGCGTCCGCGCCGGCCGGCAACCCGGGCAGGCCGGGCACCCACCGCCGGTACGCGTCCCGGTGCGGGTCCTGGTCGACCCACGGCCAGCCCTGCCCGGTGAACGCCTCCCGCAGCCGGCCGGCGCCCAGGTCGGACCGCTCCCGGGCCAGCTCGCCGCCGGCGGTGTCCAGCAGCACCAGCGCCTTGCCGTCGACGAACACGCCGGCCACCTCGGCCCGCGCGACGTCCCGGCCGTGCCTGTCCCGGTGCAGCCGCACCGACCGGCGCCCGACCGTGACCCGCAGCCGCTCCCGCGTGCCCACCACGGCCAGCGCCACGCCGGCCAACGCCACCACCCCCGCGCCGAGCGGGTACGACCGCTCGTCCGGCCACCTGTCGAGCAGCTCGAACACGTCCTGGAACGGGAACCAGGCCAGCCCGGCGATCCACCCCGACAGCGCGGTCAGCCCGGCGCCCAGTCCCGCCCCGAGCAGCGGGAACCCGGCCCACATCACCACCAGCTCGCCGACCCCGCCGTCGACCACGATGTCGCCGGGTTCCCGGACCGACACGGTCAGGACACCTCCCGCCGCATCGTGCGGACCAGGCCGGCGACCAGCGGCACGACCATCCAGACGGCCAGCGAGACGCCGAGCCGACCCCACTGCCCGGCCGTCACGTCCGGGCTGAGCAGCGGCTCCATGGTGCGCGTGGTGTCCAGCCAGCCGGCCGGCTCGCGCAACGCCTTGATCATCGCCGACAGCACGCTCCACACGGTCGGCAGCAGCAGGTAGGTGACGATCGCCAGCGGCGTGTTCAGCAGCAGCAGGCCGAACCCGGCGCCCATCAGCACGTTCGCCACCTGGAACACCGCCGCGTACGGCAGGAGCTGCCAGTCGAACGTCCAGGCGCCGGCCCCGCCGGTGGCCTTGGCGGCGAGCGTGCCGGCGGCGGCGACCGCGAGGGTGACCAGCACCGAGGCGAGCGCGGCCAGCACCACCGCGGCGAGCTTGGCGACGATCACCCGGTGCCGGCGCGGCACCAGCGCGAACGTGGTCAACGCGGTGCGCTGGGACCACTCCCCGGTGATGGAGAGGATGCCCAGCACCGGCAGCAGCAGCCCCACCGGCAGCAGCGACGGGGTGAAGAACGCGGTGAACGTCTGCTCCGGCCCGTCGGTGACGAAGAGCTGCACCACCACGATCGCGACCGCGATCAGCCCGATGCTGATGAGCAGCCAGCGTCCGGCCCGGGTGTCGGCGAGCTTGCGCAGCTCCACGCCGGTCAGCCGGCCCAGCGACGGGCCGGCGACCGGCTGGTGCCGCGTCGGCGTGGCGGTGGGAACTTCAGCGGTGGCGGTGGTCATCGGACGGCCTCCTTGGTCGACGCGCCGGCGGTGAGGGTGAGGAAGAGCTGTTCCAGGCCGCCGGTGCCGGCCGGACGCAGCTCGGTGAGGACCAGCCCGGCGTCGGCCGCGGCCTGGCCGACGGCCTCCGGCTCGGCCCGGACGACGAAGCCGCCGTCGGTGCCGGCGGTGGCCGGAAGCGCGGCGCGGTCCAGGGTGAGGCGCAGGGCGTGCTGGTCCCGGGCGCGGACCAGGGTGCCGGCGCCGGCCAGCAGCTCGTCCTTGCCACCCTGGGCGACCACCCGACCGCCGCCGATCACCACCAGCCGGTCGGCCACCGCCTCCACCTCGCGCAGCAGGTGCGAGGAGAGCAGCACGGTGCCACCCCGGTCGGCGTAGTCGCGCAGCAGGCCGCGCATCCAGTAGATGCCCTCCGGGTCGAGGCCGTTGGCCGGCTCGTCCAGGATCAGCACCCGGGGGTCGCCCAGCAGCGCCAGCGCCAGGCCGAGCCGCTGCCGCATCCCCAGGGAGTACGCGCCGACCCGTCGCCGGGCGGCGGTGTCGTTCAGCCCGACCAGGTCCAGCTTCGCGGCCACCTGCCCCCGGTCCACGCCCATGGTGCGGGCGGCCAGGGTGAGCGTCTCCCGCCCGGTGCGACCGGCGTGCTGCGCCGAGGCGTCGAGCAGGACACCGATCTCCCGCCCCGGGTTGGGCAGTTGCCGGTAGGGCCGGCCGGCCACGGTGGCCGCGCCCGAGCTGGGCGGGGTCATCCCGCAGATCATGCGCATCGTGGTGGACTTGCCGGCGCCGTTCGGGCCGAGGAATCCGGTCACCGTGCCGGGTTCGCACCGGAAGGTGACGTCTTCGACGGCGACGTGCGGGCCGTACCGCTTGGTCAGATGGTCGACTTGGATCATGCCGAGAAGCCTGCCGGGGCCACCCGGTCATCCGCTGCGGCCGGCGGTCGCTGCCGGCACCGACCTCGGTTCATCGCCGGCGTCGACTTTGGTAGCTGGTAGCCGGTCCGGACGGCTCCCTACCATTGGGCGGGTGAGCAGCGCCGTCGTACCCGATCACCCCTGGCTCCTGCCGGGCCACCTGGTGCCCGCGCGGGCCCCCCGGCGGACCCCTCGGGACTGGTTCGTCGACGCCCTGCTGTTCCTGATCGCGCTGGGCTGGGTGCTCGTCGCCCACGACGACGCGATGAGCCGCAGCCCGGACTTCGCGCTCAACATCGGGCCGGACTGGCTCATCGGGGCGGACCTGTTCGTCGGTCTGCTGGCCAGCGCCGCGCTCTGGCTGCGCCGCCGCTGGCCGATCGGGCTGGCGGTGGCCACCGCGCCGCTGACGCTCTTCTCGGTCACCGCCGGCGCGGCGCTGCTGATCGTGCTGTTCACCGTGCTGGTGCACCGGCCGCTGCGGGTGGGGCTGACGCTCGTCTGTTGGAACGTGGCCGCCACCCTGCCGTACATCGTGCTCCGCCCCGACCCGGCCCTGCCGCTCTGGGCCGCCGTGGCCTGGACCGTGCTGTTCCTCGGCATCGTGATGGCGTGGGCGCTGTTCGTCCGGGCCCGCCGGCAACTGGTGCTGTCGCTGCGCGACCGCGCCGAGCGGGTCGAGGCCGAGCAGCAGCTCCGGCTCGACCAGGCCCGGCACCTGGAACGCAGCCGGATCGCCCGGGAGATGCACGACGTGCTCGCCCACCGGATCTCCCTGCTCAGCCTGCACGCCGGGGCGCTGGAGTTCCGCCCGGACGCGCCGGCGGAGGAGGTCGCCCGGGCCGCCGGCGTGATCCGGGCCAGCGCGCACGCTGCGTTGCAGGACCTGCGCGAGGTGATCGGTGTGCTGCGGGCCGAGTCCGGTTCCGAGGCCACCCCGGAACGGCCGCAGCCGACGCTCGGCGACGTGCCCGCGCTGGTCGTCGAGAGCCGGGAAGCAGGGGTACGCGTCAGCGTGGTCGACGAGGTGACCGGGCCGGCCGAGGTGCCGGTGGCGATCGGGCGCAGCGCCTACCGGATCGTGCAGGAGGGGCTCACCAACGCGCGCAAGCACGCGCCCGGCACGGTGGTGACGGTCCGGCTGGCCGGGGGCCCCGGCGACGGGTTGGCGGTCGAGATCAGCAACCCGTGGCCGGTCGGCGGTCCGGCGACCGTCATCCCGGGGGCCGGCACCGGGCTGGTCGGCGTCGCCGAACGGGTCTCGCTGGCCGGCGGGCGCCTGGACCACGGGCGCGACGCCGCCGGCGACTTCCGGTTGACCGCCTGGCTCCCCTGGGCGGTGTCCGCATGAGCGAACGCACCGAGCGGAGCGAGGGCCGTGAGCGCATGCCCGGCCAGCACGGCATGAGCGAACGCACCGAGCGGAGCGAGGGCCGTGAGCGCATGCCCGGCCAGCACGGCATGAGCGGCACGGTGCGGGTGCTGATCGTGGACGACGACCCGCTGGTGCGGGGCGCGCTGTCGATGATCCTCGGCGGGGTGCCCGACCTGACCGTGGTGGGTGAGGCCACCGACGGCGCCGAGGTGCCCGCCGCGGTCGCCGAGCACGCCCCGGACGTGGTGCTGATGGACATCCGGATGCCCCGGGTGGACGGGCTGGCCGCCACCGAGGCGCTGCGGGCGGCGGCGGACCCGCCCGAGGTGCTGGTGCTGACCACCTTCGACGCCGACGAGCAGGTGTTGCGCGCGCTGCGCGCCGGGGCGAGCGGCTTCCTGCTCAAGGACACCCCGCCGGCCGACATCGTGGCGGCGGTACGCCGGGTCGCGGCCGGGGAGGCGATGCTGTCCCCGGCGGTGACCCGCAAGCTGATCGCACACGTGACCGCCGCCGCGCCGGCGCCCGGGCCGGACCCGAAGCGGGAGCGGGCGGTGCGGCTGCTCGGTGGGCTGTCCGAGCGGGAGCGGGAGGTCGCGCTGCTGCTGGGCCGGGGGCGGACCAACGCGGAGATCTCCGCCGAGCTGTTCATGAGCGTGGCGACCGTGAAGGCGTACGTGTCCCGGTTGCTCACCAAGCTGGACCTGAACAACCGGGTGCAGGTGGCCCTTCTGGTACAGGACGCCGACCTGGCCTGACCCCCCACCCCCCGCCCTGTCGATCATGAAGTTGACCGGCGCGGTTGTCTGTTTTGTCGCCGCCAACTTCATGGTCGACTTGGCGGTGTGGGTGGGGGTGGGGGTGTGGGGAGGAAACGCTCGGGGTGGGGTGGGATTGAACTGCTGCCGGTGTCCGGCCGTACCAGTGGGCGAGGATGTGGTGCGGCCGGTCCGCCGCACCGCTGCCGAGCTGCGGGAGGCCTGCCGTGCGAGTTGGTGAGCAGTCGAGGGATCCCATCGACCAGATCCTGGGCGACGTGCCGGTGCCGGCGACGTTGACCCCCGAGGACGTCCGCCTCGCGGTCCGGGCGGTGGTGGTGCACGCCGCCGAGGAGTGGCCCGCGGGGCCGAAGTGCCGCAACGACGGGGCGGCGTTCCCCTGCCGGCTGCACCGCTGGGGACGCAAGGTGCTGGAGGCACACGGGCTGAACGAGCGCCAGATCGACGCGCTGGTCCGGCACGGCAACCCGTTCGTGCACGTACCGTTCCCGTTTGTGCTGACCGGGCCCTCGTCGGCCCGGCCGGGGGCGGCCCAGACTGCCCGGCCGGGCGCGGGTCAGGCGGCCCGGCCGGGCGCCTCGGCCCCGGCCGCCCGGCTCGCACCCGGCCAGGCGCCGCGCGGCCCGTCCCCGCGGGTCGCCGCGCCGCCGGTCCGGCCCGGCGTCGGTCGACCGACACGCGGTTCCGGGTCGAGCACACCGCCGGCCCCCGTCGCCCGGCCGCGCTGGCCCCGGGCGAGCTGACCCCGGTCCTGGTGCTCGGGCCGGGCAGACGACGACGGCCCGACGCGGGGAGCCCCCACCCCCGCGTCGGGCCGCCGTCCGCCGGCTACCTCAGTTGATCCCGCAGTTCGGGGCGGACCAGTCGGTGGCGGCGGCCGACTTGTCCTTGGTGTTCTCCCGGCGCGAGTCCACGTGCACGTGGTCGCCGTGGTCCGGGTAGCCGGGGCCGTAGATGCCGCTGAAGCCCTGGTCGCGTGCCGACCGGGCGACCTCGCAGAGGGTTCGGCTGCGGGAGATCAGGTCGGCCGCGTCGCCGTAGAGGTGCTGGCTGTCCGAGGCGCCGCCGACCTGCCGGTTGCAGGCGATGCTGCGGAAGCCGCTGGTGACGTAGAGCGGCTTGTCGCCCAGGCTGCGCCGCAGCGCCTCCAGCTTCCACATGGCGCGCAGCGCGTTCTCCCGGGTGGCGGACGACGAGAGCGGGCCCCCGCTCCACCCGCCCTTGCCGCAACCGTTGTCCAGCTCGGCGTAGCTGAAGTGCTTCGGCGTGCAGTCGTCGTCCTGCAGGGCGTAGATCTTGGCGAACGTCTGCGGGCCGGCGACACCGTCGGCGCGCAGCCCGTACGCGGCCTGGAAGCGCCGTACCGCGGCGGCCGTCTCCGGTCCGTACCGCCCGTCGACCCGCACGATGCCGCCGTACCCGGCCCAGCCGGCCACCCGGATCTGGAGCTGTCGGACGTCGGCGCCCGAGCTGCCCGTGGCGAGCGTCCGGGCCCAGGTGTAGCAGCCGTCGGCGTGGGCCGGTGGCGCGGCGACGGCGGTCGCGACGGCTGCCCCGGGCAGGGCCAGCGCGAACGCGACGGCCGCCCGCTTCAGGGTGTTGACGCGCACAGGAGTCCTCCCGATGAGAGAGCGGATGGGGTCGGGACGGGTGGAACGACCGGTACGTCCCGTCCTTCTCACCGTGACAGCCCACGGGGGTCTTCGTGGTGATTAGCGGAAATTGTTCTCACATTCGGTCATGGTCGGAGGGGCGCGGTAACGTCTGCTCCGGGCCCGGTTGGCGCGGGGGAGGTGGGCGTTGGCACGTGGCGGCGTGTTCTGCGTCGAGGGGCAGTGGCACCGCGACCTCAACGAGCGTGGGTCCGTCCTGCCCACGCTCGACCTGCTCGAACGGCTGGGCCGGATCCGCTACATCCACAAGGACGCCGCCACCCGCGACGAGCTGTTCTACTTCCTCGACCGCTGGCTGCTCAAGCAGTACGCGGACCACCGGGTCGGCTTCTTCGCCATGCACGGCGAGCCGAGCCGGCTCTGCCTCACCGACTGGGACTCCGTCGAGCTGGCCGACGTGGCCGAGCGGATGGCCGGCCGCTGCGAGGGACGCCGCCTCTACTTCGGCAGTTGCTCCGTGCTGCGCGCCTCCGACGCCACCCTCCGCGAGTTCCTCGACGTGACCGGCGCGGCGCTGATCTGCGGGTTCACCCGCGACGTCGACTGGGTCGAGTCGGCCGCGTTCGAGACCGTGCTGCTCGACGTGCTGGCCAACGGGCAGCGGCACAACGCGGCCGAGCTGCGGGTGGGCTCGGCGCACTGGGCGCCGCTCGCCGCGTACCTCGGTTTCCGGGTCATCTACGCCAACGGCCGCGCCTGGCGGCCCACCGCGCGCCCCCGCGTGCCCGAGCAGGTCTCCCCGCGCCGGGCCGCCGCCCGCCCGCGCTGAGATCCACCCCCGGGCCTGGTAGAACCGAGGGATGCCACGCAGCATCGCGCGCAACACCCGGGTCGACCGGGACGCCCTGACCGAGTTCCTCCGCCCCCGGCACCGAGTCGTGCTGATGACCACCCGGGCCGACGGTCGCCCGCAGTCCTCCCCGGTCTCCTGCGGGGTCGACGCCGAGGGCCGGCTGGTCATCTCCACCTATCCCGAGCGGGCCAAGGTGACCAACATCCGCCGCGACCCCCGGGTCTCGGCGTGCGTGCTCTCCGACGACTGGAACGGGCCGTGGGTGCAGGTCGACGGCGTGGCCGAGGTGCTCGACCTGCCCGAGGCGCTGGAGCCGCTGGTCGACTACTTCCGCAACATCTCCGGCGAGCACCCGGACTGGGACGAGTACCGCGCGGCGATGGTCGCCCAGGGCAAGTCACTGATCCGGGTGACGATCGAATCCTGGGGCCCGATCGCCACCGGCGGGTTCCCGGCCCGGCTCGCCGACTGATCAGTACGCGGCGGTGAACCGCGCGTTGCCGAACCTCGGGTTCTCGATCTCGTCGACGATCGCCACCGCCAGGTCCTCGTAGGTGAGCACCGAACGGCCCTGCGCGTCGGTCACCGGGTGGTCGGTGCCGGTGCGGTAGTGCCCGGTCCGCTCGCCGGGGTGGAACTCCAGCGGCGGCGGGGAGACGTACGTCCAGGTCACCCCGTCGGCCGAGGAGCGGTAGAACTCCAGGGCGTCGGCCTGCCCCTGCGCCGAGTCCCGGTATTCGGCCGGGAAGTCCGGCTCGTCCAGGAACCGGGTGCCGTTCGGCGTGAGCAGCGTCGCGCCGCCGCCGACATGGATCACCCGGGGCGGGTCGGGCAGCTCCCGGAGCGCGTCGACGAGCGTCCGCGCCGCGTCGCGCCACAGGTCACGCTCGCCACCGCCGATCGCCACCACCAGCACGTCCGCACCCTCGGCCAGCTCGCGTACGCTCCGCGCCGAGGTCGCGTCACCGGTCACCGTGCGTACGCCGGGCGGCAGGTAGCCGACCGCCTCCGGACGGCGTACCGCCGCGGTGACCCGGTGCCCCCGCTCGACGGCCTCGGCGGCGATCCGGGAGCCGGCCGTCCCGCCGGCGCCGAACACGACGATGTCGCTCATGCCTCACAGGCTAGGCAGCGGGCCGCCGGGCGGGTGCCGTTCCGCCGGAACCGGCCCCTCAGTCGACGAGCGCCGAGTAGACGAGCTGGCGCAACTGGCTGCGCAGCGGGTAGGTGCTCGACGGCATGAGCTGGGTGAAGAGCAGCGCCGTGATCTCCTCCACCGGGTCCACCCAGAACGCGGTGCTGGCCATGCCGCCCCAGTAGAACTCGCCCACGCTGCTGGGCACCCGCGACGGCACCGGGTCCAGCACCACGGCGAAGCCCAGCCCGAAGCCGATCCCGTCGAGGACGGTCTCGCTGAACCCCTCCGGGGAGAACGAGGCGAGGTCCCGACCGCCGGGCAGGTGGTTGCGGGTCATGAAGCGCAGCGTGCGGGGGCCGAGCAGGCGTACCCCGTCCAACTCGCCGCCGCGCAGCAGGAACTGGGTGAAGCGGTGGTAGTCGGCGGCGGTGGAGACCAGCCCCCCGCCGCCGGAGTGCCAGCTCGGCTCCGCCAGCGCGGCCTGGCCGATCCTGTCGGCGCGTACCGCCTGGCCGGTCGCCGGGTGCGGGGCGTAGAGCGCGGCCAGCCGCTTGGCGTCGGCCGGTTCCGCCCACCAGCGGGTGTCGGTCATGCCGAGCGGACGCAGGATCCGCTCGGTGAAGAACGCGGCCAGCGACTGCCCGGAGATCACCTCGACCAGTCGGCCCAGCACGTCGGTGGAGACGCCGTAGTTCCAGCTCGTCCCGGGCTGGAAGAGCAGCGGCAGCCGGGCCAGGCCGGCCGAGGCCGCGGCCAGGTCGGTGCCCGGCGGCACGCCCAGGTCGAAGCCGGCCGCCCGGTAGAGGCCGTCGACCACCGAGACCTGGGCGAAGCCGTACGTGAGGCCGGCGGTGTGGGTGAGCAGGTGCCAGATGCGGATCGGCTCGGTCGCCGGCACGGTGTACGGCTTGAGCACCGAGCCCCGGTCGTAGACCCGGACGTCGGCGAACTCCGGCAGCCAACGGCTGACCGGGTCGTTCAGCTCGAACCGGCCCTCCTCCCAGAGCATCATCGCGGCGACCGAGGTGATCGGCTTGGTCATCGAGTAGATGCGCCAGAGCGTGTCCGACTCCACCGGCGTGCCGGCCTCCCGGTCACGCTGCCCGTAGGTGGCGGAGTGGGCGATCTCGCCCCGCCGGGTGACGACGATCTGCCAGCCGGCGAGCCGACCGTCATCGACGTAACGGGCGAAGTGCTCGTCGATCCGCGCCAGCCGGGCGGGGTCGAAGCCGAGGCGGCCGGGGTCGGTGCTCACTACGACGCTCACGCCGCGAACCTACCCGCCGGTACGGCGAGCCGGAAGTGTCCGCCGGCCACACTAGTGTCGGCGGCATGCCGGAGCTCGCCGAGGACGTCACCTACCGCCACCAGGACTGGTACGCCGAAGAACTGGTCGACCGGCACTTCGTCCGCTGCGAGTTCTTCCAGGTCGACCTCACCGAGGCGGTCAGCCGGGGCGCGATCTTCACCGAGTGCGTCTTCGGCAACGTGGCGTTCAACGCCTCCCGGCACACCGACTCGGCGTTCACCAGGTGCACGTTCACCCGCTGCAACCTGTTCGAGGCCGAGTTCACCGGCTGCAAGCTGGTCGGCAGCAGCTTCGACCGGTGCGACCTGCGCCCGCTGCGGATCGACGGGGGCGACTGGTCCTTCGTCGCCCTGCCCGGGGCCGACCTGCGCGGGGCGCGGATCACCGACGCGCGGATGCGCGAGGCCGACCTGACCGGAGCCGATCTGACCGGCGCGGTGCTCACCGGCGTCGACCTGTCCGGCGCCCAGTGGCGCGGCGCCAAACTGACCCGCGCCGACCTGCGCGGCAGTGACCTGTCCACGCTCGACCCGGCCGAGGTCGCCCGCGCCGGGGCGCGGGTCGACGTGGCGCAGGCCGTCACGCTGGCGCAGGCGCTGGGTTTCCAGGTCGGCTGACCCGCCCTGCCCGGCGGTCGCCTCCGCCGCTTCGGCCGGCCCCACTCGCCGACCCGGCCGTCGCGTTGGTCGGACGCCGCTTCGGCCCGGCCTCACGCCAGCAGCGAAGGGCTCCACCTGGGAGCGTTATACCTCGGAGTCATCATTATGACCCTCAGGTATAACGGTTTACACGCAACGTTTCTCCCCGACGGGACGCGCCCGAACCGGCCGGGCGAAAAATTGGTGCGCTTCGACGGCTTCTCGATGATCGAAGCATGTGTCATCCTGCCCTGCGGCGAGCCACGGTGATGGCCGCCCGCGTCTGCGGCCGAGGGAGGGGCATTGGCTGAGGACGACATCACGCAGTCGGGGATCCGGGTCGGTGGCTGGCTGCCCGCCGTGCGGGACGGGTCTGACGCCGCGCCGCCGCCCGCCGGCCCGCGCCGCCTGCCCGGGGATCCGGACCCCGCCGCGACCGTCGGGCCCGCACCCGCCGTACCCGCTCCGACCGGACCCGCTCCGACCGGACCCGCTCCGACCGGGCTCGGGACGGCCGGCTCGGCGTCCGCCTGGCCACCGGCGGGACCGGACCGGGACGCCTCCTGGCCCTCGGGCGCGCTGCGGTCGACCGGCGCCCGGCCGCCGGTGGGTGGGGGAGCGACGCCGGTCGCGCCCGGCCGTCACACCGCCTCGGAGAGCCTCGGCGCGCGGGTGGCCGGGCCGGTCGTCGCGCTCGCGACCCGGGTACGTGGGGGGTCGAGCCGGCTGCGCACGGCGTACACCAGGGTGTCGGGTGGAGCCGGGGCGACGGCCGGGTCCGGCGCGGAGAGCCCGGCCACCCGGGTGGGCGCGGCCCGGGCCCGGCGGCACCGGCGGCGGGTGGTGCTGGCCGTCGTGGCGCTGAGCGTGTCGGTGGCGGCGCTGGCGTACTCGGCGCGGCCGCCGGCGTCACCCCAGCGCCGTGCCGGCGTGCCGGCGGCCGCGCCGACGGATCCGACGCCGGCGCCGACCGCGGCGCCGCCCACGGTCGTGCCGGCGAGCGGCGCGCCGGCGTTGCCCGGCGGGCCGCTGCTCAATGTGGACCAGCAGGCGGTGCCGGCGGCGGTGTCGCTCAGCCTGCTCGGTACGCGGGACTGGCGGCACTGGGGCGGGACGGGCGCGGACAGCGTCCAGCGCAAGCAGCGCGGCACCGGGGAGATCCAGGACCCGGGCGGCGCGCGGCTGGAACACAACGCCGGGGTGTCCGGGCTGACCTGGACCGACGGCACCCCGACGGCCCGGGAGGCGGGCACCCGTGCGGGTGTCTTCCAGCGCGGCGCCGGGAAGTCCTTCTCGCTCGCCGTGGCCGGCAGCGGTGACCTGCGGACCGTCCGGCTGTTCGTCGGCACGTTCTCGGCCGGGGCCCGGCTCGACGTCTCGCTCTCCGGTGGCGGCGACCCCGCCGTCCGGGAGGTGGCCCTCGCCCGGGGCGACCGCTTCTACCAGTACGTCATCCACTTCCGAACGCCCCGTGACCAGCGGCTGCTGATCAGTTGGCGGGCGCTCACGGTCACCGGCGGGCAGAACGACGGGGTGTCGCTCGAGGCGATCACGGTAAGCTGACCGGCCGCGCGACTACCGCTTGGTAACGAACTGGAAACGCCCGTCGGCTCACATATGGCGCAAACGACCGGCCGGTGACACCGTGGAGCCGGTCGCGCTCCGGCCGCTCCCGGTGGCGCGGCGTGACACGAAGCGGAGGGTTTGGTGGGCGAGGAGGACCGTTCGCGGACCGGCACCGGCTCGCACCGGGAGGGGCGCCCGCACACCAGGTCCGGGCTGCGCCGGCTGCGGCGCCGGCGGCGGATGCTGCTGGAGGCCCTGGCCGCGGTCCTCTGCCTGGCGGCGGTGGTGGTCTATCTCGGCACCGAGCGGCACGACACGCCCCGCGAGGAGAGCGCGGTCCTGCCGGTGGCGCCGACCGGCCGGGTCGGGCTGCCGAGCGAGGGCGACGGCGCGGTCGCCACCCCCGGGCTACGCCCCCGCCAGCGCCCGCCGTCGCCCAGTCCCTCCCCGTCCACCGTGGCGCCGACCTCGGTGGCGCCGCCGACCGTGGCGGTCAGCCGCGCCGAGGTGCCCGCCTCGGTCGACCTGACCGCCGTGGGCACCGTCGACTGGGTCCAGTGGGGCCTGCTCGGCGCCGACCGCACGGTCCGCAAGCGGGGCGGTTCCGGCGAGATCCGGGACGAGGGTGGCCGGGGCAAGCGGGAGAGCTACAGCAACAACCCGGAGGAGTACGCCTGGCGTGACGGCGCCCCGGTGGCCTCGGCCAGCGGCACCACGTCCGGGGTCTACACCTGCGACCGGGGCAGCGGTTTCCGGCTGACCGTGGCCGGCAACGGCCAGCCGCGCACGGTGCACCTCTACGCCGGGCTCTGGATGGCCCGCGGTCGGCTCGACGTGCGGGTGGCCGACGGCCCGGCCAGCACCGTCCGGATGGAGGACCCGCACACCGCGCTGACCGCCGACTTCACCGTGCGGTTCCGGGCGCCACGCGGCGCGAAGCTGACGCTGAGCTGGACCGTGGAGGAGTCGCTCGGGCAGTGCGGCAACGTCAGCCTCCAGGCCGTCGCGTTGCGCTGACGCCGTTACCTCCCGGGTAATCGACCCGGTGCGGCCCGCCCGCGCAGAATCGGTGGCACCTGCCGCGCCGGCACACCGGCGCCGCTCACCGGGGAGGACACCATGCCCGCTTTCGCGCTCGCCAGCCTGCGTCCCGCGCAGCTCAACGAGGAGATCCTGGAGTACATCGAGAAGGTGCAGTCGACGTTCGCGCCGTTCGGTGGGCGGTTCCGGGTGCACGGGGCCGAGCCCGAGGTCCTGGAGGGACGGTGGCCGGGGACCGTGGTCATCGTCGAGTTCCCCGACGTCGAGCGGGCCCGCGCCTGGTACGCGTCCGCCGCGTACCAGAAGATCCTGCCGTTGCGGACGCGCAACATCGAGGGCGACACCATCATCCTGGACGGGGTGGGCCCGGACTACGACGCCACGCGCACCGCCGCCCGGATGCGGGCCTCGCTCGGCTGAGCCGCCGGGACAGTTTGTCCGTCGCGGGTCGGGCCGGGCGTCGTACGTTTCCGATGTCCCGCCCGACCATCCCCTGTGGAGGTTCGACCCGATGAGCCGCCCCGCGTCCGTAACCCTCGCCCGTCAGCCCGCCGACGGCGGTGTGCTGCGGGACATCCCGCTGCCGCCGTACGTGACGGTCGAGGACGTCCAGTTCGCGGTGCGGGCGGTGGTGGTGCACGCGCCACGGACCTGGTCGGGCGGGACCATCTGCCGCAACGACGCCAGCCCGCACCCGTGCCGGCTGCACCGCTGGGGGCGGCGGGTGCTCGCGCTGCGTGGGCTGCCGGCGGCCGAGATCGACGCGCTGGTCGAGCGGGGTGACCCGACGGCCACCCCGCGCCCGTACCGGCCCGGCGCCTGAACGCCGGGCCGGCACGGACCGGTCAGCAGCGGACCGGCTTGACCCAGGAGCACTCCCGACCCTCCGGCACGCGCGGCGAGTCCGGCGCCACCGGCACCGTCCGCCGGGCCGTCGCGGTCTCCTTCTCGGAGTACGAGGCCAGCGCGATCGCGATCTGGTCCTCCAGCCCCTTGACCGACGAGGTCAGGTAGTTGTTGAGGACGATCGAGAAGGCCAGCAGCCGGCCGTCGGCGTCGGTGACGTAGCCGGAGAGGCCGGAGACCCCGGTCAGGCTGCCGGTCTTGGCGTGCACGTTGTTCGCGGCGGCGGTGCCGGCCATCCGGCTGCGCAGCGTCCCGCCGACGAAGCGGTCGGCGTTGCCGGCCACCGGCAGGGCCGCGTACCAGGTGTCGAACCAGGGTTCGGCGCGGACCGCCGAGAGCAGCGTGACGAACTGGGCCGGCGGGATCAGGTTGCGGCGGGACAGCCCGGACCCGTCGCGCTGGCGCAGCGTGCCGGTGTCCATCCCGGTGTCGCCGACGTACTCGCCGATCGCGGTCAGGCCGGCGGACCAGGTGCCGGAGCCGGAGAGCACCCGACCCAGTTCCTTGGTGAGCACCTCGGCGTGCCCGTTGTTGGAGAGCTTCAGGAACGGCACCATCAGGTCGGCCAGCGGCATCGAGTCGTGCCGGGCCAACGGTCGGGCGGTGTCCGGGGTGGCCGTGCCGAGCACGGTCCGGCCCAGCACGCGCACGCCGTGCCGGCGCAGGGCGGAGCGGAAGACGTCGGCGGCGTACCCGGTCGGTTCCCAGACCGTCACCCAGTCGCTCTCGATGGCCTGACCGGCGGCGATCTGGCCGGTCACCACGACGGTGTTGCCGCCGTGCTCCCGCTCGATCGAGATGCTGGTCTCGCCACCGGCGACGGTCTCGGCCCGGTTGTCGACGCGCAGCCAACCGTTGTCCGGCGTCATCGAGATCTTCGGCCGGGTGCCGGCCCGGGTGCCCGGCGCCACGTTGACGATCACGGTGCCGGCGTCGTAGTCGGTGTCCGGCGCGACGGTCAGCGCGGACACCTGCGCCGCGTAGTAGTAGGGCTCGTCGTCCCAGGTCCAGTCCGGACCGAGCCGGCTGCGGTCGTAGCGGGTGTCGTCGGCGACCAGGTTGCCGGTCACCACCCGTACGCCGGCGTCGGCGACCTGCGCGGCGAGCCGGTCGTAGTCCGCCGCGAGCATGGTCGGGTCACCGCCGCCGCGCAGGTAGAGGTCGCCGGAGAGCAGCCCGGCGCGGCGCGGCCCGCCTGCGCTGACGTCGGTGGTGAAGCGGTGGCCGGGACCGAGCAGTTCCATCGCCGCGGTCGAGGTGAGCAGCTTGGTGTTGGAGGCGGGGACGAGCCGCCGGTTGCCGTTGCGGTCGTAGAGCGTGCGGCCGGTGGCGGTGTCCACCACCACCACGCCCGCCTGCGCACCGTCGAGCCGGCTGTCGGCGAGGACCGCGTCGATGGTCGCGTGCAGCCGGGTCTGCGCCGGGGTGGGCGCTTCGGCCGTGGCGTTCGGGGCGCCGGCGGTGGCCGCGGTGGCGACCAGCACCAACGCCGCGAGGGCCCGAGGAAAGAGACGACGATGCATGCGCCGATGCTGCCATGGAGCTTTCCTGCGGGATAGGTCCCAGAGCGAAAGTTTTCGTCAGGCTCACGGTCGCGGGGTGGCCACCCGTTCCGCCGGCCCCCGCCCGCCCGCGCCGGGCCGCAGGATCAGCGGCGCGACCAGGGCGGCGAGCGCGCCCCCCAACAGCGGGAAGACGATGAACACCCAGAGCTGGCGCAGCGCGGCCCCGCCCTCGAACAACGCCGGGCCGAACGACCGCGCCGGATTCACCGAGGTCCCGTCCAGGGTGAGGCCGACCAGGTGCGCGGCGGCCAGGGCCAGGCCGATCGGCACCCCGGCGAACGCGGCGTGCTCACCGCGACCGGTCACCACCAGCACCACCAGGACGAAGAGGAACGTCAGCACCGTCTCCAGCACGGCGGCGCCACCCAGGTTGATGTGCGCGCCGTACCCGTTGGTGCCGAGCGCACCGGTCTGGTCTTCCACGTCACCCCACCGGGTGAGCGCCCAGATCACGAACGCGGCGACCGTGGCGCCGGCGAACTGCGCGATCCAGTACGCCACCGCGCCCAGCGGGGAGATCTTCCCGGAGAGCAGCACGCCCAACGTCACCGCCGGGTTGATGTGGCTGCCGGAGAGCGGCCCCATCGTGTAGACCAGCGCCAGCATGGTGAACCCGAAGGCCAGGGCGACCACCACCACGCCACCCTGGACGCGGGCGAAGACGGCGCTGCCCACACCGAAGAAGATCAGCAGCAGTGAGCCGAGGAACTCGGCGACGTACCTGCGCGGGTCGTCCATACCCCGAGCTTAGGGAGCCGGCGGACGCCCCGGAGGCAAAAACCCCTGTTCACGCCGGTGCTGGCCGATCACCCGGCTCTATTTGACGGATCCATCGGCAGCGGGCACGGTGGGTGGGGAGGGGCCGTCCGACCGCCCCGCTTCCGCGCGGCGAACACTGTTTCGTCCGCTTCCGCCGGCCGTGAGCCGACCGCGTGGGCCGAGCCGCCCGCGAACCTTCCGCACCCAGCCATGAGGAGTTCCGCCATGCTGACCATGACCGACAACGCCGTGCTGGTGATCCGTGACCTCGCCGCCCAGGAGGATCTCGCCGAGGCGGGCGGCCTGCGGATCGCCGCCGACACCGAGGCCGGGTCGCTCTCCATCGAGCTGGTGCCCGAGCCCGTGCAGGGCGACCAGGTGGTGGACACCGAAGGGGCGCGGATCTTCCTGGACTCCGACGCCGCCGAGCTGCTCAACGACACCGCGGTCGACGCGGTCGTCGACGACGAGGGCGTCGTCCAGTTCGGGTTCACCGAGAAGGAGTGACTCAGCCGGCGCGGCGGGACTCCCCGCCGCGCTGCGGCCGGCCGGCGCGTCCCCACGCCGGGGCGTCCTGGTCGGCCCACCACGAGCCGCCACGCTGCTCGCGGTCCGGTCGGGCCAGCGTGGCCAGCACGTGCGCCAGGTGGTGCGAGGTGCTCCAGGCGATCCAGGAGGCCTCCGATCCGGCGCCCGCGCCGCGCCGGGCCCGGCGCAGCACCTCGTGGTCGCCCCAGGAGAAACCCGCCCCGGCCGCCGGCCAGTGCGGGGCGGACACCAGCGTGCGGCACAGGTCGGCGAGGCGCTCGTCGCCCCGCCCGCCCCGCCGGGCCCAGCGGTAGACCCACCACGCGCCGTCCGCCGCCCAGCGCAGCGTCGGCAGCCGGTCGCCCGGCGCGTCCGCGCCGCGCACCGCGCAACCCACCCCGTAGTCCCCGTAGCCGAGCCGCAGGTCGGCCAGGCGCTGCCAGAGCGACCAGTCGTAGCGATCCAGGCGGACCGGCTCGTCGGTGGGAAGCCGGGACAGCGTCGGCGGCATCCCGCCCGCCGCCACGGTCACCGACCGCCAGGCGTGCCGGCGGGCCCACTGGGCCGCGCGCCGCACCCGCGGCTCGGCCAGCCGGACGTCCGCCGGGCAGCACACGTCCCCCGCGTCCAGCAGCAGGTCGCACTGCTCCGGCACCAGCCCGGTCGACCGCCACACCCGCTCCGCCGCGGCGGTGGTGGCGTCCGGCCCGGCGCGGTCCGGGCCGGTCCGCAGCCGGACCACCGCCCGGCCCGCCCAGGCCCGCGCGGCGGCGCCGTGGGCCGCCAGCCGCCGGTCACTCTCCGCGAGCCCGATCACCGGCACCAGCGGTACGCCCCAGCGGACCGGATCGTGTTCCGGCCCGTCCGGCAGCGCCGACGCGTCGACGGCGGGCAGGATGCCGGCGGGGAGCCGCCCCAGCGCCTCCGGCGTGCCCGGATCGTCCGAGGTGACGTCGAGGATCGGCGCGAGCAGGCCGACGGCGGTGTCGTCGAGGTGGGTCAGGGCTTCCAGTTCGCCCCGGCGCGCGGCCAGCACGGGACGGTAGACCGGTTCCGGCGGTCGGCCGCCGGGTGCGGACACCATACTTCAATGTAGCGACTCGATCGCTCTCCGTCACCATCGCGTCGGTCCGAATGACCGGAGACGCGATTGACAGGCCGCGCGCCGCGGTGGTGGCATGGTCTGCGCGGGCACCGCCGGGCATGGACGGGCAACCATGACCACCCCCTGAGCCGACCCGTGCCCCGGGCCGGCCCGCCCGGAAGGCCGAACCATGACCCCGCACTCCCGACTCCGGCTCGTCGCGGCCCTGGCCGCCGGGGCGGCCGCGCTGCTCGTCGCCGGCCAGTTGCCCGCGCTCGCGGTCGACGACCCGCCCGCGCCGGTCACCGGCAACGCCACCCACTTCGACGGCCTCGGCTCCCCGTACGGCGGGTGCGGCCTGCCACAGTCCGAACTGGACGCAGCGGACTTCGTCGCGCTCAACGTCTACGACCTGCCCGGCGACTACACGTCCTATCCGGTCCGGCCGCTGCCGCCGGCCCAGGCGGACAAGGTCGGCCTGTGGAACAACGGTCTCAACTGCGGCCGGTTCGTCCGGGTCACCATCGGCGACCGCTGCACCGGCACGAACGACGGCGCGCCGGGGCAGCCGTTCTGCCGCAACGGCTCCTGGGTCGCCGACGGCTACAACGGCGCCACGCTGACCATGGTGGTCGCCGACTCCTGCGGCGACGGCAACGCCTGGTGCCGGGACGACCGCAACCACCTGGACCTGTCCACCGCGTCGTTGAACCGGTTCGCGCGCGGTGGCGTCCCGGTCGGTGACCTCTACCCGAACCACTGGAACAACCGGCGGGTCTCCTGGTCGTTCGTGCCGGCGCCGGACTACTCCGGCGACATCCGGATCGCGTTCCTGCGGGGCGCGCAACGCTACTGGCCGGCCATCGCCGTCTCCCACCTGGCCAACGGCATCCACGGCGTGGAGTACCTGGCCGACGGGGTCTGGCGGACCGCCACCATGAACAGCGACATGGGCCAGTCGTACATCCTGGGCGCCACCGCCGCGGGCGGGACCGACTTCCAGATCCGGGTGCGGGACGTCACCGGCGCGCTCGTCAACGGCGGCCGGACGTACCGGTTCGCGCTGCCGGCCGCGTGCGGCGGCACCTGCTCGGCCGCGTACACGCCGGTCGCCTACACCACCTCGGACGGCCCGACCGGCTCGCCCAGCCCGACCGCCTCGGCGAGCCCGACCGCCTCGCCGAGCCCGACCGCCTCGCCGAGCCCGACCGCCTCGCCGAGCCCGACCGCCTCGCCGAGCCCCACCGGCACCCCGCCGTCCGGCGCGGGGTGCGCGGCGACCTGGACGGTCACCGGCGCGTGGGCCGGCGGCTTCCAGGCCGAGGTGACGGTCCGCAACACCGGTACGTCCGCCGCCGCCGGCTGGAGCAGCGAGGTCGGCTTCGCCGGCGGGCAGCGGCTGGTGAACGCGTGGAACGCCACCGCCGCCCAGTCCGGCACCCGGGTGACCGCCACGAACGCGGCCTGGAACGGGGCGCTGGCGGCCGGCGGCGTCACCAGTTGGGGCCTGGTCGTCTCGGGCGACAACCAGCCACCCGCCGAGGTGCGCTGCACCCTGCGGTGAACCGGGGGCCCGGGTGCGGAGACGTTCCGCACCCGGGCCCCGGCCTGGTCCTCCTGGGCGTGGCGCCGCTCGGCTCCCGCTCGGTCGTAGCGGCGCCGGGTGGCTTCCGCTCAGCCCTCGCGGCGCCGGTCGGCACCCGCTCGGTCCTCGCGGCGTCCGCCGGGTCGCCGCGTCGCCCGGGCGCTTCCCGTCAGTCGTCGTCGCCGTGCCGGTCGCCGCCGTGGTCGTCGCCACGGTCGTCCCGGCCGTGGTCGTCCCCACCCCGGTCGTCGCTGCCGGCGCGGTCGTCCCGGCCGCTGTCGTCGCGCCCGCCACGGTCCTCCGTGCCGGCCCGCTGCCGCTCGACCTCCAGCACCGCGCCGGTGCCCCGGTCGACCTTGACCTCGTGCCGCCAGCCGTCGCGGACCACCTTGACGCTCCACGCCGGACGGCCGTGCTCGGTCTCCGCCTCGATCTCGCTCACCCGGCCGCCTCCGATCCGCGCCAGCGCCACCTCGGCGGCCCGCTGCCGGCTCACCGCCCGATCCGCCGCCGGGGTGGTGTCGTCGTCGCGCCCCTGTCGAGCCGGGTTGTCCTCGCCGCCCATGCTCGCCGGAGCCGTGGCGTCGTCGGCCGCCCCGTGCCGGGCCGGGTTGTCCTCGCGCCCGTTCGCCGACCGGGCCGGGTTGTCGTCGCGCCCGTTCGCCGACCGGGCCGGGTTGTCGTCGCGCCCGTTCGCCGACCGGGCCGGGTTGTCGTCGCCCCCGTTCGCCGACCGGGCCGGGTTGTCCTCGCCGGACGTCGTGCCGGCCGGGTCGTCGCCTCCGGCCCGGGCCGGGTCGTCCTCCACCGTCACGGCGGCCGGGGCGGACCGCCCGCTCGACTGGTCCGCCGCGGCCACACCGAGCGCCGCGCCGGTCACCGCCAACACGGCCACGCCACCGGCCGCCGCCAGCATCAGGGAAGTACGTCGCATCATCGTCACCTCTCCTCGGTTCCTGTCCACGACGATGCGCGCCGGACGGTCAGCGCCGCGCTAGCCGAGGGACAACGCCGGGTTAAGGCGGGCTGAGCCACCCGTACCGTCAGTGGAACGCCACGGGTGTGTCAGGGCGCTGTTGACACCCGTGGCGTTCCCGTCGGTCGCCGGCCGGCTGGTGGGTGGAACGCGGTGGGTGCGTCAGGGAGGCAGTGGACACGGTCGCGCGTGCCCGGCCCCGTCCCACGTCGATGTTGCCCGATGAGCTGGGGTCAGGCAGGTGCGGCGGCGAGCCGGAGCACCACCCGGGCCCCGCCGCCGGGCCCGGACGACAACTCCAGCCGGCCGCCGCCCGCGCCGGCGGCCCGCTCGGCGATGTCCAGGCCCAGCCCGGTCGACCCGGCCCGGCTGACGCCCCGGCGCGGTGGTTCGGGTGGCAGGCCCGGGCCCTCGTCGGCCACGGTCAGCGTCACCTCGTCCGCCTCCGCCGCCAGCCGTACCGTGAACGGGGTGCCGTCCGGCGTGTGGGCGAACACGTTGCCCAGCAACGCGTCCACCGCGGCGGCCAGCTCGTCGCCGTTCAACCGGACCGGGAGCGGGCCGGGCGCGAGGTCGAGCGTCACGGTCCGGCCGGTGTCCTCCGCGAGCACCGACCAGAACGTCACCCGCTCGCCGACCACCTCGGCCGCGTCGCAGTTGCCCCCGGCGGCCGTACTGCGCCACCGGGCCTGCCGGATCACGCCGGTGACCGCCCGTTCCAGGCCGTCCACGGCGGCGGTCAGGCGGGTGGCGTCGTCCGGGTCGCGGAGCGACTCGGCCTCCAGCCGGAGCACGGTCAACGGGGTACGCAGCCGGTGCGACAGGTCGGCCACCTGCTCGCGTTCCTCACGCAACAGGACCTGGATCCGCGCGGCGAGATGGTTCAACGCGCCCGCCACCTCCCGCAGCTCGGCCGGGCCGGCCGGCTCGACGCGGGCGTCCAGCTCGGCGTTCGCCAACCGGTGGGAGACGGCCGAGAGCGCCGAGATCGGCCGCACCAGCGTGCCGGCCAGCCGGTCGGCGACCACGAGGCCCACCACCACGAGCAGCGCGCCGAGCAGCGCCAGCACCGACCAGGCGCGTGTCACGCCGGCGCTCAACTCGGCCGGCCGGACCACGGTACGGATCACGCCGGTGCCCTCCGGCCGGCCCTGCACCGCGACCACCACCTCCCGACCGGCGGTGGACTCGACGGTCAGGCTCTGCCCCCGGGCGGCCAGCGTGACCGCCGGGGTACGCGGGGCCGGCGCGCCGAGCACCGTCCCGTCGGCCAGGTAGACGCTCACCTCGCGGCCGGTGTCGGTGGCGAACTGGTCCACGGTCAGCCGGACCGTCTCCGGGCCGGCGGTGCCGACCACCGCCACCAGGCGCTGCACGTCGGCGGTGGCCCGGGCGGTCGCGCGGTCGGCGGCCACGGTACGCACCAGCACGGCCAGCGGCACCAGGAACGCGACCATGACCAGCACGCCGACGGCCGCGACCAGGAGTGTCAGCCGGCCCCTCACCGCTGGAGCCCCGGCGCGTCGAGCCGCACCCCGACCCCGCGCACGGTGTGCAGGTAGCGCGGCGCCTGGGCGTTCTCGCCGAGCTTGCGGCGCAGCCAGGACAGGTGCACGTCGACCGTCTTGTCGGCCCCGCCGTACGGGATCCGCCACACCTCGGTCAGCAGCTCCCGCTTGGTGACCACCTGGCCGGGCCGGCCGGCGAGGTGGTGCAGCAGGTCGAACTCGCGGGGGGTCAGCTCCACCGGCACCCCGTCGAGCGTGACCTGACGCGCCCGCGGGTCGATCCGCAGCCCGCCGACCACGAGCGCCGTCTCCGTCGCGCCGCCGGTGGCCGAGCGGCGCAGCACGGCCCGGACCCGCGCGTCCAGTTGCGCGGCGGTGAACGGCTTCACCAGGTAGTCGTCGGCGCCCGCGTCGAGCAGCCGGACGATCTCGACCTCGTCGTCGCGGGCGGTCGCCACCACCACCGGCACCGTGCTCACCGCGCGCAGCATCCGCAGCAGCTCGCCACCGTCCAGATCGGGCAGTCCCAGGTCGAGCACGACCAGGTCGGGTCGGTCGTCCAGGGCGTCGCGCAGCCCGTCCAGGGCGGTGGACGCGGCCGCCACCGCGTGCCCGTACTCCCGGAGGGCCCGCAGCAGCGGGGTGCGGATGGCCAGGTCGTCCTCGATGAGCAGCAGGCGCGCCACGCAAGGCACGATAGCCGCTGCCCGGGCGGTCGGCCGGGCCCCTTAACCGGACCTTAGCGTCGCCCTACGCCCCGCCCAACCCGGTCGCGGGGCAGACTCGGGGGCATGGACCGCCGTACCCTCCTCGCCGTGACCGGCTGGCTGGCCACGACCGCCGCGGCGACGCTCGTCGGGCTGGCCGCCATCGACCTGGTGGGCGCGGACATCACCGGCACGGCCGGCGGGGTACGCACCGAGCAGGACGTGGCCCGGGCGCTCGCCGTACCCGAGGCGGGGCCGAGCGGCACGGCCGCGAGCCCGACCGGGACGCCGGCCGGCACCGGGGCGGCGTCGCCGACCGGCGCCCAACGTGGTTTCACGACGCCCGGCGGCAGCGTGCTCGCGGAGTGCGGGCCCGGCGGCGTCCGCGTGGTGACGTCGTCGCCGACGCCCGGATATCGGACGAAGCACGCGGACCTCGGGCCCGACGACCACGTCGAGGTGCGGTTCGTCGGCGACGACCAGGAGTACGAGCTTCGGCTGCGCTGCCGCGACGCGGTGCCGGTCAACGATGTCAAGGATTGACGTTTTCCCAGCTCAGAGCCGTCTACTGTCCTTGATCGGACAGTGCTGTCGCTGGTTGGCGGGCGGCGTGTCGACATAGCGTCGAAGCAGCAGAGTGATCGCCGCTGATCGCCGGGACGCACCACGAACGCCTCCTGCCGGCGTACCGGTGGGAGAGAGGATCACCATGCCCAGCCCCAGACCGAGGAGGGGAGCGACCGGTCAGCCCGCCCCGAGCGCGCACGAGGCGGCGCGCGTCGACACCGAGATCAACTCGTACTCGCCGGCCGGGCTGCCGACGACCGCCCGCGTGCTGTTCGCCGTGGTCGACGCGAACGGCACCCTGGTCCGCGGCCTCGGCGCCACCTCGTCCACCCGGCTCGCCGCCGGGATGTACCAGGTCGCCTTCGACCAGGACGTGGCTCGGGCCGCGTACGTCGGGACGGTGGGCCCGGCCGGCGGCGGCGGGCTGGCGCAGCAGGGGACCGTCACGGTGGCGCCCCGCGCCGGGATCGCCAACGCGGTCTTCGTCGAGACGCACGCCGCGGGCGGGCACGTGGACCGCCCGTTCCACCTGGCCGTGCTCGCCTGACCGCCAACGAGCGCACGGCGCCGCACGACCCGGGGGTCGTCACGTCGCCGCGCTCTGGCCGTCTCCCACCGGCGCAGCCGTACGGCGGTACGTCAGCGGGGACCTGGCTCGACCGGCCTGTCCCGCACCGGTCTTGTCGGCTGCAGATGCCCGTTCCCGGCGCGGTCAAACCCCCTCGCGGTGGGGAATTCCACCATCTGCCACTCCCGGCGTGGCGGACGCGCGATCGGGGTATGAGCGGGCCATGGAGCATTTCACGATCGCGACCGTCGCCGAGAAGAGTCCCGACTTCCGCCGCGTGCTCTGGACCGGGGAGCACACCCAGCTGGTCATCATGACCATCCCGCCGGGCGGCGAGATCGGCGAGGAGGTGCACGAGGGCATCGACCAGATCCTCACGTTCGTCAGCGGCACCGGCGAGGCGCGGGTGGCGGGCGAGAAGAAGGACGTCGTCGCCGGCGACCTGGTGGTCGTGCCGTCGGGCACGAAGCACAACTTCGTCAACACCGGGCCGAACCCGCTGGTGCTCTACACCGTCTACGGCCCGCCGGAGCACGCCGACGGCGCGGTGCACAAGACGAAGGAGGAGGCGGACGCCGCCGAGGAGGCCGGCGAGGACGAGCCGCCCACGTCCTGAGCGCGCGTTGTTAAGAAGGGGCCCCTGCCATGCCGGAGGCGTTAAGCGGGGGCCCTTCCTTACACCAGGCCGGGGTACTTGATGCCGGCGCCGGTGTTGAGCACGACGACCCGCTCCCCGGGCCGGATCCAGCCACCCGCGCGCAGGTGCCGGGCCGCGGTCAGGCAGGCCGCGCCCTCCGGGCAGAGCAGCAGCCCCTCCCGGGCGGCGAAGTCGCGCAGGTCGGCGACGATCTCCGCGTCGTCCACCGCGATCGCGGTGCCGGAACTCTCCCGCAGCGCGGTCAGGATCAGCTCGTCGCCGAGCGGGGCGGGCACGGTGATGCCGAACGCGACGGTGTGCGCGTCCACCCACGGGGTGGCCCGCGCCTCGCCGGCCGCGAACGCGCGCACGATCGGCGCGCAGCCGGTCGACTGCACCGCCACCAGCCGGGGCAGCCGGTCCTCCACCCAGCCCAGCTCGCGCAGCTCGTGCAGTGCCTTGTGGATGCCGATCAGCCCGACGCCGCCGCCCGTCGGATAGATGATCACGTCGGGCACCTGCCAGCCGAGCTGCTCGACGATCTCGTAGCCCATCGTCTTCTTGCCCTCCAGCCGGTAGGGCTCGCGCAGCGTGCCGGCGTCGAAGACCCGCCCGCCCGAGTCGGCCACCAGCGCGGCGATCTCCCGGCCGGCGTCCCCGATCAGGCCGTCGACCAGCCGCAGGTCGGCCCCGGCGGCGACGCACTCCTGCCGGCAGATGGTCGGCGCGGCCAACGGCATGGCGATCGTCGCGCCCATCTGAGCCCGGGCCGCGTACGTCGCCCAGGCCGCGCCGGCGTTGCCGTTGGTCGGCATGGCGATCCGCTCCACGCCCAGCTCCCGGGCCCGGCTCACGCCGACCGCCGCGCCCCGCGCCTTGAACGACCCGGTCGGCGTCAGCCCCTCGTCCTTGACGATCAGCTCGTCCACCCCGATCTCGTGGCCGTACGCCCGGGCGTGCCACAGCGGCGTCCAGCCCTCGCCCAGCGTGGTCACGAACCGGGGATCGGCCACCGGCAGCAGCTCCCGGTAGCGCCACAGGTCGGCCGGGCGCAGCCCGAACTGCTCCGGGGTGACCGTGGCGGCCACCATGGCCAGGTCGTAGCGGGCCAGCAGCGGGGAACCGCACCCGCACAGGTTCTGCAGCTTGTCGGCCGGGTGGTCCAGGCCGCAGCGCGGGCACTCCAGGTGCGTCAGGTGCACGGTGGTCCTCAGCTCGCGTCGATGCTCAGCCAGTGCCGGCTGCGCCGGCCCGGTTCGTAGCGGGAGTCGAGGCGCTTCGCCACCACCCCCGGGAGCCCCTGCTCACGGGCGGCCCGCAGGGCGTCCGCGCCGACTCCCGGGAACCACGGCGGAGTCTGCCAGTGCGGACCGGCCAACGCCAGACCGTCGAGCAGGTCGCGGCGTTGCGCGTACGGCACGTCGAGGCTCGACACGCCCTCCAGCCAGAGCAGGTCGACGGCGAGGAACTGGCCGTCGCGCCGGGTCGGCGGATGCAGCCGCCCGGCCGGGTCGATCCGCACCAGCACCCCGTCCAGCACCGCCTCGGTGGGGGCCAGCTCCTCGGCCATCGCCCGCAACCAGGGGTACGCGCCGGTGACGTCCGCGTCGTCGCCGTCGCGCAGCCGCAGCCGGCCGCCGGAGACGTACGCCATCGCCCGCACGCCAGACCAGCGCGGCTCGTACCCCCAGGCGTCGGCGTCGCGCGGCAGCCGGCCGCCCTCGGCGGCGCGCATCGGGCGGACCAGTTCGGGCATCGGCGTCCAGCCGGGCGGCGCCGGGTCGGTGCGGCGGACCATCCAGTCCCGGCCCCGGCCGCCGGTGGCGAACAGGACGTACCGCCCCTTCGTGCGCTCCCCGTCCAGCACCACGACCACCTCGTCGTCGCGCCACTTCTCCGCGCGGTAGGTGCCGGTGTCGTGGAGGGTCATCCGCCCGCCGCCGTACTCCCCGGCCGGGATCTCCCCGGCGAACGTCAGGTATTCCATCGGGTGGTCCTCGGTGTGCACGGCGAGGTGGTTGCGGCCCGGGTCGCGGGGCAGGCCACGCGGAACCGCCCAGGAGGCCAGCACGCCGTCGTGCTCCAGCCGCAGGTCCCAGTGCAGGCTCCGGGCGTGGTGCTGCTGGATGACGAAGCGGGGCGCGGGCCCCGTCGGCCGCCGGCGGCGCGGCGACCGCTCGGGCACCGGTTCCGGGGTACGCGCCGGGTCCCGCTTGCGCCGGTAGTCCTCCAGCCGGTCCGCCACAGCCGTATTCTCCGCCATGCCCTTCCCGGGGGCCGGCATGGCGGCGACGATCAGGGGTAGAACCGTCGGCATGGACCTCGACCAGCCCACCCTGCCACTCACCGGCGACGTCCGGATCCCGCTGCTCGGCTTCGGCACGTGGCAGGCCACCGGCGAGGACGGCTACCAGGCCGTGCTCGCCGCGCTGGACGCCGGCTACCGCCACCTCGACACCGCCACCATGTACGGCAACGAGAAGGAGGTCGGTCGGGCGGTCGCCGAGAGCGGGCTGCGCCGGGAGGACGTCTTCATCACCACCAAGCTGCCGGCGGACCGGGTGGGCCGGGAGCGGGAGACCATCGAGGCCAGCCTCGACGCGCTGGGCGTCGAGTACGTCGACCTGTGGCTGGTGCACTGGCCGCCGCCCGCCCCGGGGGACAGCATCCCGGTGTGGCGGGAGATGCTCGCCGCCCGGGACGAGAACCTGGCCCGCGCGGTCGGCGTGAGCAACTACTCGACCGCGCAGCTCGACGAGCTGATCCAGGCCACCGAGGAGACGCCCGCGGTCAACCAGATCCGGTGGAGCCCGTCGCTGTACGACCGGCAGACGCATGTCGCGCACCGGGACCGGGGGGTGGCGCTGGAGGGGTACAGCCCGTTCAAGACCAGCGACCTGTCCGACCCGGTGCTGGTCCGCATCGCCCAGGCGCACGACGTCTCGCCCGCGCAGGTGGTGCTGCGCTGGCACATCGACCACGAGATCGTGGTGATCCCGAAGTCGGTGACGCCGGAGCGGATCCGGGCCAACGCCGACGTGTTCGGGTTCTCGCTGACCGCCGAGGAGATGCGGGACATCGACGCGCTCGGCGGCTGACCCGCGTACCACGGGAGGGGGCGCGGTCCGGTGCGGACCGCGCCCCCTCGTGTCGTGGTGGTCAGCCTCGGGCGCAGGCGGTGCCGTTGAGGGTGAAGCTGCTCGGCGCGGAGAAGCTGCCGTTCAACGTGGCCTGGTAGCCGAAGTTGGTCGAGGCGCCCGGGGAGAGGGTGCCGTTGTAGTCGACGTTGCGGGCGGTCACCGCCGAGCCGCTCTGCGACACGGTGGCGTTCCACGCGCTGGTCACGTTCTGCCCGGAGGGCAGGTTGTAGTTGAGCGTCCAGCCGTTGATCGTGCTGTTGCCGGTGTTCTTCACCGTCACCTCGGCGGTGAAGCCGTTGTTCCACACGTTCGTCGCGCGGTAGGTCACGGTGCAGGCGGCGCTGCCCGAGGGCGGCGGCGTGGTGGTCGGCGGCGTGCTGGTGGGCGGCGGGTTGCTGCCGGTGTTGACGCTCTGCGAGAACGAGTTGACCGCCAGCCCGACCCCGCCCTGCCACGGCTCGAAGCCGGCCTGGATGCTGGTCAGGTACCAGTCGTTGGTGATCGCGCCCCGGTTGCGGGTGTCGTTGATGAACGCCATCGCGTCGAAGCTGAAGCTGGGGATCGCGGACGGCGCCACGTACGAGATGACGTTGTTGGAGCCGTTGCTGCCCCGCCAGACCTCCCAGGTCCGGCCGGCGATGCTGGCGTTGCCGACCGGGGAGCCGATGGGCTGGATCGAGCCCTGCCGGTTGAGCCAGATCATGATCTCCATCTGATTCACGCCGTCGCGCTTGGGCGACGGGTCGAGCCAGATGTCGTACGCGGCGTCGTAGATCGCGCCGCTGACGTAGTTGTAGCTGATGCTGGCCGGCGCGCTGCTGATGTTCTTCACCTGGACCGGCAGGTTCGTGCCGGGCGAGCAGTTGGTGTAGTGGCAGCCCACGAAGATCGACGGGTAGGAGACCGGCGCCCCGTTGGTCGGCGCGGAGCCGTCCGCCCGGGTGATCGAGAAGCCGGTCGAGGTGACGTTGATGCACTGCTGGGCGCTCGTGCCCCAGCGGTTGTTCTGCACCACGTACTTGCCGCCGATGGTGGTGGAGCCGTACTGGTCGCAGATCTGGGTGTCGGCCGAAGCGGTGCCGCCGAGCGCGACGGCGACGATGCTGCCGGCGGCCAGCAGGCCGGCCGCGGCGATGGCTCTGAGTGAACGCTTCATGATGCTCCTTGGTTCGACGCGGGGGCGCCGGATCTGACGGGGGATACGTGCGGGAGCGCTCCCAGGCTCATCGAACACATTTACATGTTTGAAACCGATGCGCAACTGAACCGGTTAAGAATGTTGCGCCGGGGCGGATCGGCACTTCCGCCGCCTGGTTGCGGCGAGTAGTGTCTTGCCTCCAACGCGTTCCGACCCCCCCTCCGGAGGCGTACCCCACGATGGGTGGTTCTCCCCTGCGCATCCTCGTCGTCGGCGCGGGCATCGCCGGCCTGGCCGTGGCCCGGGCGCTGCGGCTGGCGGGATTCCGGCCCGACGTCACCGACCGGCTGCCACCCACCGAACGCACCGACACCGGTCTCTACCTGCCCGGCAACGCGGCCCGGGCGATGCGCCGACTCGACCTCGACGGCCCGCTGCGACCGCTCGGCCAGGTGATCCACCGGCAACGCTTCCTCGACGCCGCCGGGGCGCCACTGTGCGAGGTCGACCTCGACGCGCTCTGGGCCGGCGTGGGGGAGTGCCGGGCGCTGCCCCGCGCCGAACTGCACCGGGTGCTGCTCACCGGCGCCGGCGGCGCGGTCCGCCACGGCGCCGAGGTGAGCACCGTCGAGCCGCTGCCCGGCGGCGTCGCGGTCGGCTTCACCGACGGCACCGGCGGCGAGTACGACCTGGTCGTCGGCGCGGACGGGCCCCGCTCGGCGGTGCGTGCCCTGGCCGCGCTCGGCGGGCCGCCCCGCCCGGCCGGGCAGGTCGTCTACCGCGCCGTCGTGCGCGGTGGCCCCCGGATCACCGACTGGACCGCCCTGCTCGGCCAGCGGGCCGGCTTCCTGGTCGTGCCGCTCGGCGCCGGGCGGCTCTACTGTTACGCCGACGAGGCCGGGAGCGTCCTGCCGGCCGACCCGCTCGCCCGGCTCCGCGAGCTGTTCGGCGACTACGGCGGGCCGGTGCCCGAGGTGCTGGCCGCGCTGGAGACGGTGCACGTGGAACGCACCGAGGAGGTCGAGCTGGGCCGCTGGTTCCACGGCCGGGTGCTGCTCGTCGGTGACGCCGCTCACGCCGTCGCACCGACCCTCTCCCAGGGTGCCGCCATGGCGCTGGAGGACGCCGTCGTGCTCGCCGAGTCGCTGCACGCCGCCGGCAGCGTCGACGCCGCGCTGATCGCGTACGAGAGTCGCCGCCGGCCGCGTACCCGCTGGGTGCGGGACCGGACCCGGGACCGCAACCGCACCCGCGACGTGCCGCCGGCGCTGCGCGACCCGGTGCTGCGCGGACGCGGCGGACGGATCTTCGGGGAGCACTACCGGCTCCTCACCGGTCCGCCCTGACGGCGGAAGATCGTAGCCGCCCACCCCACGCGGCGGGGCCACCTACCGGGGACTATCCTCCTTGCGGATGACGGCTGCGCCGATGACCAGCGCGCCGAGCGGGACAACCCAGAACCGGAGGCCACTCGTGACCACCGTCGCACCCAAGCCGGTCGTGACCCGGCCCTGGCCGGTCCGCGAGCCGGTCAAGGGGTCGGCCATCGCGCGGCTGCTGCGCACCACGGACGCGAAGCAGATCGGGATCATGTACATGGTCACCGCGTTCGCGTTCTTCATGATCGGTGGCCTGATGGCCCTGATCATGCGCGCCGAGCTGGCGCGACCGGGGCTGCAGTTCCTGTCGCCCGAGCAGTACAACCAGCTCTTCACCATGCACGGCACGATCATGCTGCTGTTCTTCGCGACGCCGATCGTGTTCGCCTTCGCGAACTACGTGGTGCCGCTGCAGATCGGCGCGCCGGACGTGTCGTTCCCCCGACTCAACGCGTTCGCCTACTGGCTCTACCTCTTCGGCGGCACGCTCGCCGTCGCCGGCTTCATCACCCCCGGTGGCGCGGCCGACTTCGGCTGGACGGCCTACACGCCGCTGAGCACCGTCGAGCACTCGCCGGGCGTCGGCGCCAACATGTGGGTGGTCGGCCTGGCCATCTCCGGTCTGGGCACCATCCTCGGCGCGGTCAACCTGATCACCACGATCCTGACCCTGCGCGCCCCCGGCATGACCATGTTCCGGATGCCGATCTTCACCTGGAACATGCTGGTCACCAGCCTGCTGGCGATCCTGGTCTTCCCGCTGCTGGCCGCCGCGCTGTTCGCGCTCGCCGCGGACCGCATCATCGGCGCCCACGTGTACGACCCGGCCACCGGCGGCCCGATGCTGTGGCAGCACCTGTTCTGGTTCTTCGGGCACCCCGAGGTCTACATCGTGGCGCTGCCGTTCTTCGGCATCATCACCGAGATCATCCCGGTCTTCTCCCGCAAGCCGATCTTCGGCTACAAGGGCCTGGTCGCCGCCACCGTCGCCATCGCCGCGCTGTCGATGAGCGTCTGGGCGCACCACATGTTCGCCACCGGCCAGGTGCTGCTGCCGTTCTTCAGCTTCCTGAGCTACCTGATCGCCGTGCCCACCGGTATGAAGTTCTTCAACTGGATCGGCACCATGTGGCGGGGGCAGGTCACCTTCGAGACGCCGATGCTGTGGGCGATCGGCTTCCTGGTGACGTTCCTCTTCGGTGGCCTGACCGGGGTGCTGCTCGCCAGCCCGCCGATCGACTTCCACCTGCACGACTCGTACTTCGTGGTGGCGCACTTCCACTACGTGCTCTTCGGCACCATCGTGTTCGCCGTCTTCGCCGGCATCTACTTCTGGTTCCCGAAGATGACCGGCCGGATGCTCGACGAGCGGCTCGGCAAGGTCCACTTCTGGCTGACCATGGTCGGCTTCCACACCACGTTCCTGGTGCAGCACTGGCTCGGCGCCGAGGGCATGCCCCGCCGGTACGCCGACTACCAGGCCGACGACGGCTTCACCTGGCTGAACACGGTCTCCACCATCGGCGCGTTCATCACCGGCATCTCGACCCTGCCGTTCATCTGGAACTGCTGGAAGTCGTACAAGACCGGCCCGGTGGTCGAGGTCGACGACCCGTGGGGTCACGGCAACTCGCTGGAGTGGGCCACCTCCTGCCCGCCGCCGCTGCGCAACTTCGACCGGATGCCCCGGATCCGCTCCGAGCGGCCCGCCTTCGACGTGAAGTTCCCCGAGCTGGCCGCCGGGCAGAGCGTCGCCGGCCCGCCCGAGGGCGGCGCCAAGCCGCTGACCAGCGAGGTCAACGGTGGCGCCAGCTACCAGGAGGACACCGCCGGCAACCTCGACGAGCGCTGACGGCCCAGCCCCACAGGACGGGCGCCGCACCCCACCCGGGGCGCGGCGCCCGTCCTGCTTCCCGGTTCCGCCGCCCGCCCCCGCCGCCCAGCGGCGTCGATCATGAAGTTGGCGGCGTTTCGTGCCTGATTTGTCGCCGCCAACTTCATGATCGACGCGGTCCGGGGTGTGTTCGTCGGGGTTCGGTGGGCGCTTCGGTGATCGAGGGTTCGCCGTCAGGGTGGGGGTGCTGATCATGCGCGCCGGCCCCGAACCTGGCCGACGGCACTGACGCGACCGCCGTCACCCCGCACCCTGCCGTCGCCGCCCCGCCCCGCTCGCCCCGCCCCGCCCCGCCCGTCGATCTTGGACTTGTGGCTGTTGACATAAGGGGTGTTGGTGACATTGGAGGCGCCACAACTCCAAGATCGGCGAGGCTGGCGGTGCCTCGCTCGGCTTCGCCTCGCCTCGCCTCGTCTCGCCTCGCCCCGGCTCGCCCTGCCCTGCCTCGCCTCGCCTCGCCCCGTCCCGCTTTGCTCGTCGATCTTGGACTTGTGGTCGTGGACAGAAGGGGCATTCGTGTCATTGGAGGCGCCACAACTCCAAGATCGGCGAGGCTGGAGCGGAAACGCCTTGATCGACGCGGCGGATCCGGGAGGGCGGGGTGGGGCGAGGCTGGGTCGGCGGGGCTGGGCGGGGTAGCGAGGTCGCGCTGGACTGGCTGGGCTGGGCGAGCGCTGCGCTCGGCAGGCAGGACGCTCTGAGCCGGGGACGCCCCGTGCCGGGGAGCGCTGAGCGAGGGCGCGCTGGGCCGGGCGCGCGCTGGGCCGGGCGCAGTGCTGGGCAGGGCGCAGTGCTGGGTGAGGGCCGTGCTGGGCGGGGACGCGCTGGGCGGGCACTGTGCTGGGCCGGGGGTGCGGTGAGCAGGTCTGGGCCGGTTGGCGTCGGGCGAGAGACGCGCTGGGCCGGGTGCGCCGCGCCGGGTCGCGGTCGGTGAAGGCGGGGTGTCAGGGGCGGCGGGGGTCAGATCGGGTTCGGCAGCGGCAGCGGCAGCGGCGGAGGCGGAGGCGGGAGCGGGGATGGCGGGTGGGGTGCGGCGGCGGCGCAGCTCGACCGGGAGCACGGCCAGCGCGACCAGGAAACCGATCGCGCCGGTGACCGCGAACCCCCAGGCCGGTGCGGACGCGTCGATCACCGCGCCGGCGAGTGGCGCGCCCAGGGCGATGCCGACGGTGACGGCGGAGCCGTGCAGGCCCATCGCCATGCCGCGTACGCCGGGCGGGGCGAGTCGGCTGACCGCGTCCGAGGTGGCCGCGAGGGTGGGCGCGCAGAGTGCCCCGGCGGGGATCAACGCGAGGCAGAGCAGCCACCAGTGCGCGCCGCCCAGGCCGACCGGGATGGTGGTGAGGCTGAGCGCCGCCACCAGCGCCAGCGGTGGGAGCGAGCGGCGTACCGCGCCGTAGGCGAAGCCGCCCACCAGCGAGGCGACCGCCCAGGCGGCCAGCACCGCGCCGGTCCAGCCGACCTCGCCACCGGCTCGCAGCACCGCCACCACGGCCACGTCGGTGCCGCCCAGCACCAGGGTGGCGGCCAGGCTGACCGCCAGCACGGCGAGCAGGCGGGGGGTGAGCCACTCCCGGCGGGGCACCGGGCGCTGCGGCCCGGTGGGCTCGTCGGCGGCCCGGGTGGGCGGGTTCAGCAGCCAGAAGCAGATGCCGGAGGCGACGATGCCGGCGCCGACCGCCCAGAGCGTCAGGCGCGGCGTGACGGCGGTGGCCAGCGCCACCGCGAGGGCGGGGCCGACCATGAACGACAGCTCCACCGACATCGAGTCCAGCGCGTATGCCGGGCGGCGTCGCTCGGCCGGCACCAGCGCGGCGATCGACTGGCGCACCACGGAGAACACCGGCAGCGCGAGCAGCCCGGCCAGGAACGCGGTGGGCAGCAGCACCGGGTAGGGCAGGGTGGGCGCGGCGGCCCAGAACAAGCCCTCGGCGACGGTGCAGAGCAGCAGCACCGGCCGCAGCCCTCGGCGGTCGACCAGCCGGCCGAGCAGTGGCGCGCCGATTGCGGCGCCGATGGTGGACGCGGCGCCGACCAGGCCGGCGGCGCCGTAGCCGCGCCCGAGGTCGAGCACCACGTAGAAGGTGAGCGTCACCCCGGTCGCGGTCAGCGGCACGCGGGCCAGCACCGACACCAGCAGCAAGGACCGCAGGCCGGGCAGGGCGAGCGCCTCCCGGTAGGGCTTCAGGTTCACGACGGCCGCACCTCCCGCGCCATCCTGGGCGCCGGGTACGACAACAGCAAGCGATTACCTGGTCAAGCGGTCCTGATCACAGGTTCGCCGACCATCGCGACCCCGGCGCCGTCGAGCGCCCGCAGCGCCACGTCGAGCGTCTCCGGCGCGACGGCGGCGGTCAGCTCCAGCAGCACCGTGGTCCGGAAACCCTCTCGCGCGGCGTCCAGCGCGGTGGCGCGCACGCAGTGGTCGGTGGCGATGCCGACCACGTCGACCCGGTCGACGTCGTGCCGGCGCAGCCAGTCGGCCAGGCACTCGCCGTCGGGCGCGTGCCCTTCGAAACCGGAGTACGCGGCCGCGTGCTCGCCCTTGTGGAAGATCGCCTCGACCCGGCCGGTCTCCAGCTCGGGGTGGAACTCGGAGCCGGTCGTGCCGACCACGCAGTGCCGGGGCCAGGAGTCGACGTAGTCCGGCGGGTCGCCGAAGTGCGCGCCCGGGTCGACGTGGTAGTCCTTGGTCGCGACGACGTGGTCCCAGCGGTCCGGCTCGTCGGTGAGCAGCCGGGAGATGCCGCCGGCCACCCCTGCCCCGCCGCCGACCGCGAGGGAGCCGCCCTCGCAGAAGTCGTTCTGCACGTCCACGATGATCAAGGCGTTCGCCATCTGGTCGGTCCTCCTCAGGTCGCGGGTACGACGGTCACCGGAACGGCCGGGTCGCCGGCGGAGAGCTTGAGTCCCTCCCACGGGATGGAGATCAGGCACTGGCGCAGGTGCTCCCGTGACTGGTCGAGCGTGGGCAGCGCCACCGGCTCGCCCGACACCACGTACGACTGCTGGAGCAGCCGGTCGTTGGCCTGCCGGTCCGGCACGCCCTGCGGCACGATGACCTCCTCGGTGGCGGTGCCGGTCGGCTTGTGCCGCCGGACGGCCACCTTCCGGCCGCCGATGGTGGCCTTGTGCTCGGAGCGCTTGACCACCGGCCGCCCCTCCACCTCGACCAGCTTGTAGACCAGGCCGGCGGTGGGCGCGCCGGAGCCGGTGACCACGGCGGTGCCGGCGCCGTACATGTCGACCGGTTCGGCGGCGAGCGACGCGATCGCGTACTCGTCGAGGTCGCCGGAGACGATGATCTTCGTCTCGGTGGCGCCGAGCGAGTCGAGCAGCTCGCGCGACTGTTGGGCGATCACCGCGAGGTCGCCGGAGTCGATCCGGACCGCCCGCAGCTCCGGCCCGGCCACCGCGATGGCGTTGCGGATGCCCTGGGCGATGTCGTACGTGTCGACCAGCAGCGTGGTGTCCTTGCCCAGCGTGGCGACCTGGGACGCGAACGCCGCCCGCTCGTCGTCGTGCAGGAGCGTGAACGCGTGCGCGGCGGTGCCCGCGGTCGGGATGCCGTAGCGCTGCCCGGCGGCCAGGTTGGAGGTGAACCGGAACCCGGCCAGGTAGGCCGACCGTGCCGCGGCGACCGCGGCCTCCTCGTGCGCCCGGCGGGAACCCATCTCGATCAGCGCACGGCCCCGGGCGGCGGTGACCATCCGGGCGGCGGCCGCGGCGATCGCGCAGTCGTGGTTGAGCACCGACAGCACCAGCGTCTCCAGCACCACGCACTCGGCGAACGTGCCCGAGACGGTGAGGATCGGCGAGCCGGGGAAGAACAGCTCCCCCTCGGCGTAACCGTCGACGTCGCCGGTGAAGCGGTAGTCGGCGAGCCACTGGGCGGCCCGCTCGTCGGCCACGCCGGTGCGGCGGAGGAAGTCGATCTCGGCCGGGTCGAAGCGGAAGTCCCGGATCATCTCGACCAGCCGCCCGGTGCCGGCGACCACCCCGTAGCGGCGGCCGGCCGGCAGTCGCCGGCTGAACACCTCGAAGACGCAGCGTCGGTCCGCGGTGCCGTCCTGCAGCGCGGCGCTGACCATGGTCAGCTCGTATTGGTCGGTCAGCAGCGCGAGGCGAAGGGTGCTCACCGCCCCAGCCTAGAGTTCAGGCCGGATCCGTGCCGTCGTGGCCCGGCATCGAGCGCAGCGCGGTCGGCAACTCGCTACGCCGGGTGACGCCCAGTTTGCTGTAGACGCGTTGCAGGTGGTTCTCCACGGTGCGGGTGGACAGGTAGAGCCGTTCGGCGATGGCACGGCTGGTCAACCCGTCGGCGGCCAGGCGGGCGATCTCCCACTCGCGTTCGCTGAGCGCCGGGCGGAGCAGCCGCAGCGCCGGGGTGGAGATGTCGTCGCAGCGGCGCAGCAGGTCGGCGAGGCGTTCCCGGGCCGGCCCGGTCGCGCCGGCCCGGGCGTCGCGCATCCGGCACAGCGCCGTCGCGGTCGCCTCGGCGGCGTAGACGATCAGCTCCCGGTCGGCGAAGCCGTCGGCCACCGCGAGCAGGTCGTCCGGGGAGCCGTCCAGCGCGGCCCGGCCGTAGCGGGCGAGCAGCGGCGGCAGCACGCCGTCGACCTGCTCGGAGAGTTCCGCCAGGCGTTGCGCCACGTTGCGCCGGCCGCCGTCGGTGCAGGTCGGTCCGACCGGCGCGGCGGCCTGGTCGAGCCGGACCAGGTCGAGCAGGACGAGCAGCTCGTGGCCGGCGAGCCCGTCCTCCCGCAGCCGGTCGGCGAGCGCGCAGAGATGCTTGGCGGCGCCCGCCAGGTCGCCGGCCGCCGCCTGCGCCGCGCCCCGGGCCTGCTCCAGCCACGGGTAGAGCACGGCCATCCCGGGCGCGTGCGTCCGGTCCGCCTCGGCCATCGCCTCGGCCGCGTGGACCGCGTCGCCGCGCAGCGCGGCGGCCTGGGCGCGCTCGGCGTGGGCCAGGCCGGCGTAGACCCGGCTGGTGGCGAGCACCGCGCAGGCGCCCAGGCTGGTCTTGAGCGCCTCGTCGCCGCGCCCGCGCAGCCGTGCCGTGTACGCCTGGAGGATGGCCAGGTAGCCGGTGCCGAGCCGGAAGTCGCCGGCGCCGGCCAGGTCGGCGAACTCGTCGGCGACGATCTCGTCGATGCCGGTGAGGTCGCCGGAGAGCGCCAGCCGGGTGCCCCGGGCCAGTTCCATGGCGAGCTGGAGGTAGGGCATGTCGGCGCGCCAGCAGGCGGCCTCGGCCTGCACCCGGGCGATCGCGGTGGCGCTGCGCCGGTATTGCCCCTGGGCGGCCTGGAGGTGGGCCAGGGTGCACCGGGCCAGCTCCCGGGCGGCCATCGGCGCGGCCGGACGGTCCAGCACCTCCTGGGCCAGCCGCACCGCGACGTCGACGTCGAGCCGGTGCAGCCGCATGATGGCCTCGAAGGCGCGTACCCGGGCGCGGTCGGCGGGGTCGGTCAGCTCCTCGCCGCGGGCGGCGATCTCCTCCACCGTGGACTCGCGGTTGAGCCCCCAGTAGCTGACCATGCCCCGCACGGTCAGCCAGCGGCTGCGCCGCCGGTCGTCGCGGATCTCCCCGGCGACCTGGTCGAGCACCCGGATCGCCTCCTCCGGCCGGTCGCCGAACATGAGGATGGTGGCGAGCAGCTCCGCGGCGTCCGTGCCGCCGCCGGCCTCCAGCGCGGCCCGGGCCAGCCGGGTGGCCAGCGGGACGTCGTACCGGCCGAAGGCCTGCACGGCGGCGTCGAGCAGCAGCGCCACGTTCTGCGCCGTACCCGAGTCGAGCCGCCACACCGCGACCCGCAGCAGGTCGTCGCGGCGGCGCTTGCCGACCTGCTCGAGCAGCCCGGCGAGGGTGGCCTGGAGCCGCCGGGTGCGGCTGACCGGGCACTGCCGGCGCATCACCTCGCCGTAGAGCGGGTGGGCCAGGCGGACGTTGAGCCGCCGGTCGTCGCGGACCATCGCGATGAGCCCGCGTTCCTCGGCGACCTCCACGTCGGTCCGTTCGACCGCCTGTTGCAGCAGGTGCAGGCCCAGCGGCTCGCCGAAGGCGACCAGCTCCACCACCGCCCGGACCCCGGGGGTGAGCTGGCCGATCCGGGTGTCGATCAGGTCGGTCAGGGTGGGCGCCAGCTCCAGCCGGCCGGTCCACTTCCAGATGCCGTACGTGCGCCGCAGCTCGCCGTCGGCGGCCAGCACCAGCTCGCGCAGCAGCAGCGGGTTGCCGGCGGAGAGCCGGAACAGCCGCTCGGAGGAGCCGGCGTCGACCGGCCCGCCGAGGATCGCGGCGAGCAGCCCGGTGGTCTCGCTGCGGCCCAGCGGCCCCAGCTCGACCAGGTCGACCAGGTCGTCGGTCCAGAGGGCGCGGATCGGCAGCGGGATCTGCTCGCCGTTGCGCAGCGTCCCGATCACGGTGGCGTTCTCCGAGCGGGCGATCAGGTGCACCAGCGCGGCCGACGGCGGGTCGAGCAGGTGCGCGTCGTCGACGGCCAGCACGATGGGCCGGCCGGCGGCCTGCTCCTGGAGCAGGTCGACCGCCCAGCGGAGGATCCCGGCGGGGGAGAGGCCCTGCGGCTGGGTGGCGGGGAGCACCTGGACCAGCCCGCCGAACGGCAGGGCGGCGGTGGTGGCGCTGGCCGCGACCGACCAGATCGCGTGTCGTTCCGGGGAGAGCGCGGCCACCCCCTCCCGCAGCAGCCGGCTCTTGCCGACGCCCGCGTCGCCGCTGAAGAACAACCCGCGCCCGTCCGGGTCGCCGATCGCCGACAACAGACGGTTGAGTTCATCCGTTCGGCCGACGAACTCCCACCTGGTCATCGGTGCAGCATATCGATGGGATGCCGTCCGCGTGCGAGTCGTCACGCAGTGAAGTTGAGTAATCTGTCCATTACTCGTGAGTACCAGATGTGTTCGATGTCGGATGCCCGACAGCCGTAGGCTTCCGGCATCCCCTTGACCAGGGGATACAGCCGCGACCGGGCAGTTGCGCCGGTCGCCTGACCGGGAGGCCGCCTGATGAAGCCAGGTCCACTCCCCTCGGTCGACGTGCCCGATCCGGCCGGGCGCGCCGAGCCGCCGCGGTGCGCGCCGCTGCCGACCCGGCTCGGCCTGACCGAACCGGGTCCGGGCGAGCCGCTCGCCGTCGTCGTGGCCGGCCCGGCGGGCGCGGGCCGGCGCGAGCTGATCGCCGGCCTGATCGGGTCGGACCCCGGCACGCTCGTCGTGCCCGCCGGCAGCTACCTGCTGGTCGAGCACGCCAGGGTCGCCACCCGCGCGGCGTACGTCCCCGGCTACCGCCAGCCGCACTCCTACGGCGCCGACCCGCTCGCCGCCGGCCCCGCGCTGGCCCGACCGCCGCGCCGGGTCGAGCTGAGCCTGCCCGACCCGCTGCTGCGGCACTTCGCGGTGCTCGACACGCCGGACACCGCCACCCTCGGGGTGGCCGGCGGGCTGGCGCTGCGCGACGCCGTGGGCCGGGCCGGCGCGCTGCTCTTCGTGATCTCCGCCGACCAGGCCTTCAGCGCGGCCGAGCTGCACCTGTTGACCGAGGTGTCCCGGGCCCGGGTCACCGTCTTCTTCGCCGTCACCCCCGGCGTGACCGGCTGGGCGGCGCCGGCCGACGGCGCGACGGCGGAGGGCACGGGGGCGTCCGTGCCGTCGCCCGCCCGGTCCGGCCCGCCCGGCCCCGCCGGCCGGCTCGACCCGGTGGCGGTCTCCATCGCGGCCCACCGCGCGGCGCTGCTCGCCGCGGTGCCCGGGCTCGCCTCGGCCCGGTGGTTCCCGGCCCGGCGGTCCGAGCTGCCCCACCTGCGCCGCGCGCTGGTCGGTTGGGCCGCCGACGAGGGGCTGGTCCGGGCCAGCGCCCGGCCGCCCGAGCCGCCCGGCGCGCACGGTCGGGTGCCGGTGCTGTCCGGGGTCGACCCGACCGACCTGGCCGAGCGGATCGACCGCCAGGCCCGCACATGCGCCCAGCGGATCCGCCAGCACCTCGCGCTGGAACTGGCCAACATCCACCTGCGGGTGGTGCAGGAGATCGTCTTCGGGGTCGGCTGCGCCGGCCTGCCGCAACTGCTCGACCGCGAGCTGGAGGCGTTGTCGCTGCTCGCCACCGCGCAGTGCGACGAGGCGGTCCGTAGCATCGTCGACGACGCCGCCGCGCGGGTCTTCGGCGCGCCGCTCGCCGAGGGCGTGCGCCGGCGGATCACCCACGCCGTGCGCTGGGGCCTGGCCGACCACCCGGACGGGCGCGAGCTGGACCGGGTGCTCCTGGTCACCAGCACGGCCGGGGTCGCCGGGTTGACCGGCGCCGGCGCCCTGGGCGCACTCGCCGGGCTGCCCGGCGCGGAGCGGGACGAGGTGCTCCCGCCGGTCGGCGTGGCGCTCAACGGCGGGTGCTGGCAGCACTGGCGGGCGCCCGGCAACAACGACCCGAACGTGGCCCGGTCCTGGGCCCAGCGCGCGTTGCGCGAGGTCGAACTCGAACTGTCCCGCGAGGTGTCCCGCCGCTTCGAGGTGATCCGTCTCTCGCTGGGCGTGGTGCTCGCCGATGCTGTCGACCACGGCATCCTGCTGGCCTGAGACCGGGGCCGCCGCGCGGGGTCCCGAGCCCGCGTACGCGGCCCGGGCGGGCGAACCCGACCGGCACGCCGTTCCGGTTCATCGGTTCGGCGGATCCGGTGGCACGATGGGGGGCATGGCGGCTCCACAGGTTGCGCCGGTCGAGACGCCGGACACTGAAGAGGTGCCGGTCTCCGACCGGCCGTGGGTGACCATCGTCTGGGACGATCCGGTCAACCTGATGACGTACGTGACCTGGGTTTTCCAGAAGCTGTTCGGATACAGCCGGGAGAAGGCGGAGCGGCTCATGCTGGACGTGCACCACAAGGGCAAGGCGGTGGTCTCCAGCGGCGCCCGGGAGCGGATGGAGCACGACGCGGCGCAGTTGCACGCGTACGGGCTGTGGGCGACCGTGGAACGCTCATGAGCATGTTCCGTCGCCGCGGCGACCGCTACGTGGCCACGTTCGCCGTCGACGAGGTGCGGGTGCTGCGCAAGGTCGCCTCCGAGGTGGTCGGCCTGCTGACCGACGGCTTCGACCACGGCGACCCGGTGGTCGGCCGGCTCTTCCCCGAGGTCTACCCGGACGACGACGCCGGCACCGCCGAGTTCCGCCGCTACACCGAGGGCGACCTGAAGACCGCCAAGATCGACCAGGCCGGGGCGATCCTCGCCGCGCTGCCCGACGGCGACGCCGGCGGCGAGGTGCGGCTGGACGCGGAGGCGGCCGAGGCGTGGCTGCGGGCGCTCAACGACGCCCGGCTGGCGATGGGCGTCCGGCTGGAGATCAAGGACGGCACCGACCTGGGCGAGGAGCTGGACGACGCGGTCGCCACCGACCCGGCCTCGTCCCGGGTGTTCCAACTGTCGGTCTACGCCTATCTCGGTTATCTGCAGGAGTCCCTGCTCAACGCGCTGATCGACTGAGTGGTGACGGTCGCCACCTCGCCGCCCGCCGACGCCAGGCGCTAGGCTGGTCGGCGTGCTGAGCATCGACCGGTCGATCGTCGACGCGATCGTCGCCCACGCGCGTCGGGACCACCCCGACGAGGCGTGCGGCGTGGTCGCCGGTCCCGCCGGCAGCGACACCCCGACCCGGCACATCCCGATGGACAACGCCGCCCGCTCGATGACGTTCTACGAGTTCGACTCGATGGAGCAGTTGCGGGTGTGGCGTGAGATGGACGACCGCGACGAGGAACCGGTCGTCATCTACCACTCGCACACCGCGACGGAGGCCTACCCGTCCCGCACGGATGTCTCCTTCGCCGGTGAGCCGGGCGCGCACTACCTGCTCGTCTCGACCCGCGAGCCCGACACCGAGGAGATCCGGTCCTTCCGGATCGTCGACGGCGTGGTGGCCGAGGAGCCGGTCGAGATCGTGGACGCCGCCGTGGATCCGAACGCCGTCCAGTCCTACATGTTCGGGCAGAGCCCGGCGACGGTCGACTACGAGTGTTCCGGCCGCTGACCCCCAGCGCACCGGCACACCCTTTTCCTTCCCGTCACCCGGCACGACCCTGAACGAGGAGCACGAGACACCATGGCCATCGAGGTTCGCATCCCCACCATCCTGCGCAGCTACACCGGCGGCGCGAAGGTCGTCGAGGGCGGCGGCGACACGCTCGCCGACCTGCTCACCGACCTGGACTCCCGGCACGCCGGGCTGCGGGGCCGGCTGGTCACCGACGCCGGCGCGCTGCACCGGTTCGTCAACGTCTACGTCAACGACGAGGACGTCCGCTTCCTGGGCGCGCTCGACGCGAAGCTCAACGACGGCGACAGCGTGACGATCCTGCCGGCGGTGGCCGGCGGCGCGTTCGGCTTCGCCGCCGCCGCGGCGATCGCCTCGCACGCGGTCTCCGTGCGCACCGCCGCCGTCCGCTAGGGGGCGGGGCATGGCGCGGTACGACAGCCTGCTCGACGCCAGCGGCGGCACGCCGCTGGTCGGCCTGCCCCGGCTCTCCCCGACGGTGCCCGAGGGCGCGCCGCCGGTGCGGCTCTGGGCGAAGCTGGAGGACCGGAACCCGACCGGCAGCATCAAGGACCGCGCGGCGCTGTTCATGGTCCGGGCGGCCGAGGAGGCCGGCCGGCTGCGTCCGGGCGACACCATCCTGGAGCCGACCAGCGGCAACACCGGCATCTCGCTGGCCATGGTGGCGAAGCTGCGGGGCTACCGGCTGGTCTGCGTGATGCCGGAGAACGTCTCCACCGAGCGGGTGCAACTGCTCCGGATGTACGGTGCCGAGATCATCTTCTCGCCGGCCGCCGGCGGCTCGAACCAGGCCGTGGCCACCGCGAAGCAGATCGCCGCCGAGCACCCGGACTGGGTGATGCTCTACCAGTACGGCAACGAGGCGAACGCCCGGGCGCACTACGAGACGACCGGGCCGGAGCTGCTGCACGACCTGCCCGGCATCACGCACTTCGTGGCCGGGCTGGGCACCACCGGCACGCTGATGGGCACCGGGCGCTACCTGCGCGAGAAGGTCGACGGCATCCAGATCGTGGCGGCCGAGCCGAGGTACGGCGAGCTGGTCTACGGCCTGCGCAACATCGACGAGGGCTACGTGCCCGAGCTGTACGACGCCGGGGTGCTGTCCCGGCGCTTCTCGGTGGGCACCCGGGACGCGGTGCTGCGCACGAGGCAGCTCGTCGAGGTGGAGGGCATCTTCGCCGGCTTCTCCACGGGCGCGATCCTGCACGCCGCGCTGGCGGTGGCGCACGAGGCGGTCCGCGACGGTCGCCGCGCCGACGTGGCGTTCGTGGTCTGCGACGGTGGCTGGAAATACCTGTCCACCGGCGCGTACGGGGGCACGCTCGCGGACGCCGAGGACGCGCTCGACGGTCAACTCTGGGCCTGACGGTCCGCGGTGGTCCGGCCGGTGGGGACGCCCCGCCGGCCGGATCGCCGCGATCTCCCGCATCCGGACGTGTATGGGTGTCACGTTGATGACAACTTCCGGTAGATGATTCTTGCCCGACCGGGCTGCCGCGTAGGCTGCGCAGCGTGGCGAGCGCGTCGGTGAAGATCAACGGCGGGGCGGCTGCCGACGCGCCGACTACCCAGTGTGAGATCGAGGCAACCGGATGCGATTGACCGTCCTCGGCTGCGCGGGCAGCTTCCCGGGCCCTGAGTCCCCCTGCTCCGCCTACCTGCTCGAGGCGGACGGCTTCCGCCTTCTGATCGACTTCGGTCCGGGGTCGCTGTCCACGCTCCAGCGCTACGTCGGGCTGCACTCGCCCGACGCCGTGCTCCTCACCCACCTGCACTGCGACCACATGCTCGACGCGGTCTCCTACGTCGTGGTGCGCCGGTACGCCCCGGACGGCCCCTACCCGCCGCTGCCGATGTACGCGCCCTCCGGCGCGCCGGACCGGCTGGCCGCCGCGTACGGGCAGGAGGACAGCACGGTCGAGGACGTCTACCAGTTCTACGGCCTGCAGCCGGGCACGTTCCCGATCGGCCCGTTCACCGCGACCGTCGACCGGATGAACCACCCGATCGAGACGTACGGGGTGCGGCTGGAGCACGGCGGCCGGGTGTTCTGCTACTCGTCGGACACCGCGCCCTGCGAGGCGTTGCTGCGCCTGGCCCAGGGCGCCGACGCGTTCCTCTGCGAGGCCAGCTACCTGGACGGCGTGGACAATCCGCCCGACCTGCACCTGACCGGGCGGGAGGCCGGCGAGGCGGCCACCAAGGCGGGCGTGGGCCGGCTGCTGCTGACCCACCTCGTCGCGGCCTGGGGCAGCGAGTCGCACACCGTGGAGTCGGCCGCCGGCGCGTACGCCGGGCCGATCGAGGTGGTTCGCGCGGGCGCCGGCTACGACGTCTGACGGCACGGCCGCCGGCCGGCGGGCACCGGCACGCGAGGCGATCGACGCACCGCATAGGGTGCAGGCATGGCGCGACCTGACGGGCGGCGGCCCGACCAACTCCGACCGGTGACCCTGACCCGGGGCTGGAGCACCCACCCGGAGGGTTCGGTGCTCGTCGAGTTCGGCGCGACCCGGGTGCTCTGCACGGCCAGCGTGACCGAGGGCGTGCCCCGCTGGCGCAAGGGCTCCGGGCTGGGCTGGGTGACCGCGGAGTACGCGATGCTGCCGCGGGCCACCAACACCCGCTCGGACCGGGAGAGCGTGCGGGGGAAGGTCGGCGGCCGGACGCACGAGATCTCCCGGCTGATCGGTCGCAGCCTGCGCGCCTGCGTCGACCTCAAGGCGCTCGGCGAGAACTCGATCGTGCTCGACTGCGACGTGCTGCAGGCCGACGGCGGCACCCGCACGGCGGCCATCACCGGCGCGTACGTCGCCCTGTACGACGCGGTCACCTGGTTGGCCGAGCGCAAGTCGCTCACCGGCAAGGTGGAGAAGGTGATGCACCGGTCGGTGGCCGCGGTCAGCGTCGGCGTGATCGGTGGCGAGCCGATGCTCGACCTCTGCTACGCCGAGGACGTGACCGCCGAGGTGGACATGAACGTGGTCTGCACCGGCGCCGGCGACTTCGTCGAGGTGCAGGGGACGGGCGAGGCGGGCGTCTTCGCCCGCGACCAGCTCGACGCGCTGCTCGACCTGGGCGTGGCGGGCTGCCTGGAACTGGCCGACGCGCAGCGGAAGGCGCTCAACCTGTGACCGACAACAAGGTGCTCCTGGCCACCCGCAACCGCAAGAAGCTCGTCGAGTTGCAGCGGATCCTGGACGGCGCGCTCGGCGCCCACCGGGTCGCCCTGCTCGGCCTCGACGACGTCGAGGAATATCCGGAGCTGCCGGAGACCGGCCTGACGTTCGGCGAGAACGCGTTGATCAAGGCGCGGGAGGGCTGCCGGCGCACCGGCCTGCCGACCATCGCCGACGACTCCGGCATCGCGGTGGACGCGCTCAACGGCATGCCCGGCGTGTTCAGCGCCCGCTGGTCCGGCCGGCACGGCGACGACCGGGCCAACCTGCAACTCGTGCTGGACCAGGTGGCCGACGTGCCGGACGAGCACCGGGGCGCCGCCTTCGTCTGCACGGTGGCACTGGTGCTGCCCGGCGGCAAGGAGCACCTGGTCGACGGCCGGCAGTCCGGCCGGCTGCTGCGCGCGCCGCGCGGCGAGGGCGGCTTCGGCTACGACCCGATCTTCCTGGGCGACGGGCAGGAGCGGACCAACGCCGAGTTGACGCCCGAGGAGAAGGACGCGATCAGCCACCGCGGCAAGGCGCTGCGGGAGCTGGCCAAGCTGGTCGCCAAGGTGCTCCCGCCCGCCGCCTGAGGTCAGCCCAGCGGGCCGATCTTCCGCTCGACGGCGGCCCGCAGCTCGGGGCCGCCGACGACGGCGCGCGCCGCCTCCATCAGCGGGGCGAGGAACACGTCCGGCCCCGGCTCGCCGATCGTCGGGCCGAGCGCGTCCAGCGCCGCCCGGCCCGCCGGCGACGGCTCCAGCGGCGCGCGGAGCTGGAGCCCGCGTACGGCGGCCAGCAGCTCCACCGCGAGCAGGCTGGTCAGGTTGTCCAGCACGGTGCGCAGCTTCTTGGCCGCCGCCCAGCCCATCGAGACGTGGTCCTCCTGCATGCCGCTGGTGGGCAGCGAGTCGACCGAGGCGGGCGCGGCCAGCCGGCGGTTCTCCGCGACGATGCCGGCGGCGGTGTACTGGGCGATCATCAGCCCGGAGTTGACCCCGGCGTCGGGGGAGAGGAACGCGGGCAGGTCCCGGTTGCGGGTGACGTCGAGCAGCCGGTCCACCCGGCGTTCGGCGATCGCGCCCACCTCGGCGGCGGCGATGGCCAGGTAGTCGGCGGCGAAGCCGAGCGGTGCCCCGTGGAAGTTGCCGGTCGACTCGACCCGGCCGTCCGGCAGCACCACCGGGTTGTCCACCACGGACAGCAGCTCCCGGCCGGCCACCACCTCGACGAAGTCGAGCGTGTCCCGGGCCGCGCCGGCCACCTGCGGGGCGCAGC